>CAVZUX010000015.1:0-85606 GCA_963778435.1 uncultured Actinomycetota bacterium | reverse complement strand
CGGGGTTGGTGCTCAAGGTGTAGTCGATCGGGCCGGCCACGGCCTGCGGAAGTTGACCTTGAACAGCGCCGCCGCGACCTCTGCCTTGTTGTGCGGGTCGCTCACCGGGTGAGCGCCTTGTACGCGATCTCGAAGAGGGTGTAGTTGCTGATGTTCGCGTTCGGCTGCCCGTTGCCCGCCGCGGTGTAGAGCGTCCGCCAGCTGCTGGCAGGTCTGCCCGGTGAAGGACGAGGTCCACGGCAGGGACGGCACCCACCAGCTGTCGGTGGCGACGTTGTAGGCCTCAGAGCCCATCGAGTAGGCGTCGCTCGGGAACAGCAGCACCTTGGCCACGGTGGCGAGCTTCGGCTTGAAGCCCTGCTGTAGCGCCTGCTTCCACATGGTGGCGAAGTCGGGCGGCAGCGGGACGTTGGTGAAGAAGTCGGCGCCTGAGCCGACTTGAACGGCGAGATCATCGAGGAGTAGTTGGTGAGCCCGTCGGCGTACGGCGTCGACAGGTCGATCGTGTAGCCCGGCGCCCTTGGCGATGGGCGGGAACACGGCGCGGAACGCGTTGCCGTCGGAGTCGTTCGGGAACGCGGCGGCGACGATGTGGTTGTTGCCGTACTTCTCGCCGATCCGGTTCCACATCGGGATGAAGCACTCGACCAGGTGCTCCGCGCCGAGGAAGTACATGACCGTGTACTTGGGCTTGAGCGTCGACTTGCCGGTGCGGGTTGCCGCCGAGGTTGGCGTACCACGACTCCCACGGGATGTTCGAGCAGATGAGCGGGGTGCCGAGGGTCTCGGCCTGGGTGGCCACCGCGTTGACCGTCTCCGGGCGTGGAGGAGGCGAACAGCAGGTCCACGTTGTCGCTCTGGATCGCCTGCTTGGCCAGGTGCCGGCCCTGGTCACGCTCGACTGGCGTGTCGTAGGACTTGATGTTGACCTTGTAGGTCGTGCCGCCGATCTTGAACCCGTTCTTGTACGGCGAGGTCGCCATGACCTGCTGCGATGACCCAGGCGTCCGGGTAGCCGAACCCGGACAGGGATCCGGTCATCGGGTGGATCCAGCCGATCGTGATTTCCTTGCTGCTGGCATGGGCTGCCCGAGCTGTGGCTGGTGCGTGCTGGTAGAGGCACCCTTGAATGCCTGAGCTGCAGGCCTCGAGGAGGCTGCCGCCGCCCACGACGGCCGCGCCAACGCCGGCCGTGCGGAACAGGCTACGCCGGGAAATGCCGCCGGCGGCCGACTGGCTGCCGGAGTTGTCCGGCTGGGCAGTCTGGTCAGTCATGGTTCTGGATCTCTCCTTTATAAGTGCGCATCCATGTCCAGGCACGTGACCACGTGCTCTGGGAACAGTGACTTGTGACTTAGCGTTGCGAAACCCGAGGCGAGCGCGTGCACCGCCGGCGAGGTTCTCAGAGGCTAACATCACGCCAGTCCCATATGTGGGGGTACTGTGCCTGTATGTGGCTCTTGTAGCGAGGTTTCCACGGCCTGCGCCGCCGTTGCAGCAGGAAGGCATCGCGCGTTATGTAACTGTTTCATCCACCCGGGATGGCTTTGAATGTTCAAGGATGCGCCGCTGGCGAGTCGGGGGAGATTGGTCACTGTGAGTGACGGTCGGCGGGGTGGCGGGCCGATTCCGGGCCGCTGTCGCAGGATTACCCCTAAGCCTTCGTCATCTGGCACAATGGTCTTTCGATGCTTGGCCGCGTGGCGCCCTCTCTCCGTCCGCCCGGTCTCGCGCCTTCGCTCGGTCCGGCCGGCCATTCCCCGCTGGCAGGTGCCCGACACACGTACCTAAATGCTGGGAGAAGAGCACAGCCGTGGCTGTCAAGATCAAGCTAAAGCGCCTGGGCAAGATCCGGGAACCGTACTACCGGATCGTCGTCGCCGACTCGCGCACCAAGCGGGACGGGCGCGCGATCGAGGAGATCGGCAAGTACCACCCGAAGCTGGAGCCGTCGCTCATCCAGATCGACTCCGAGCGGGCGCAGTACTGGCTCTCCGTCGGCGCGCAGCCGACCGAGCCGGTCCAGCGCCTGCTGACCATCACCGGTGACTGGCAGAAGTTCAAGGGCCTGCCCGGTGCCGAGGGCACCCTGCGGACCTCCGAGCCGAAGGCCGACAAGAAGGACCGCTACGAGGAGCTCGTGAAGGAGTCCTTCGCGGCGAAGGAGGCCAAGGCCGCGGCCAAGCCGGCCAGGTCCTCCGCGCCGAAGCGGGACGCGCCAAGAAGGCCGAGGCTGCGCCTGCCGCCGAGGCTGCGCCCGCCGAGGCCGCGCCGCCGAGGCCGCGCCGCTGAGGCCGTCGAGGCCAAGCCAGTCGAGGCCCAGCCAGCCGAGGCCACGGTTGCGGAGGCCACGGCCGCCGACAGCCCGGCCGCCGAATCCAGCGCGGCCGGCGACGGTGGCAGCGAGGCCTGACGTGCTTGAGGAGGCCCTCGAGCACCTGATCCGTGGCATCGTGACCCACCCGGACGACGTCCAGGTGATGAGCAGGATGCTCCGCCGAGGCAATGTCCTTGAGGTACGCGTGCACCCCGATGACCTCGGGAAGGTCATCGGCCGGGGCGGGCGGACCGCGCGGGCGCTGCGGACGGTTGTCGGCTCCCTGGCCGGGAACCGGCACGTCCGCATCGACCTGCTTGAGACCGGCGAAGTCCGCTAGCGCCTGATGCAGGTCACCGTCGGCCGAATAGGCCGTCCGCACGGGGTTCGTGGTGACGTGGTGGTCGGTGTCCGTACCGATGAGCCCGAGCTGAGGTTCGCTCCGGGCTCGCGGCTGGACACCGACCCTGTCAGCGTTGGCCCGCTCACCGTGGCCGGCGACCGCTGGCACTCGGGGGACCTGCTCGTCCGGTTCGAGGGCATCAGCGACCGGACCGCCGCGGCCGAACTGGGCGGCACCTGGCTGATGGCCGATTCGGCTACGTTCGCCGCCCTCGACGACCCCGACGTGTTCCGCGACGGCGACCTCGTCGGCCTTTCCGTGCGCACGGTGGATGGCACCGTCGTGGGAACCGTGACCGACGTGCTCCACCACGGCCAGGACATCCTGGCGATCCAACCCAGCGCGGGCGCCGGGCAGATCCTGGTCCCGTTCGTCAAGGCGATCGTCCCCGAGGTGGACATCGCCGGCGGCGTCCTGGTCATCGACCCGCCCGAGGGCCTGCTCAACCTGGAAGACGCCACCTGATCTCGCGATGCGCATCGACATTGTCACGATATTTCCGGATTACTTCGGACCGGTCGACTCCGGCGGCCGGGTGGGGCGTCCGGCCCGCTCGGCGTCTCACTGATCGGCAAGGCCGGCGCGCGCGGCGACATCGACTTCCGCGTCCACGACCTGCGCCACTGGGCCCCCGACATCCACCACACGGTCGATGACACACCCTTCGGCGGCGGCCCCGGCATGGTCATGAAGCCCGACGTCTGGGGCGCGGCCCTGGACGTCGTGCTCGGCGAGGCGACCCGAGCGCCTGGTCCTCGGCCGGGCCCGCGCGGTTGGTGGTGCCCGCGCCCAGCGGGATGCCGTTCACGCAGGAGCTGGCGGTCGCCTACGCGGCCGAGAGCCACCTCGTCTTCGCGTGCGGGCGGTATGAGGGGATCGACTCGCGGGTGGTAGCCGATGCCCGGACGCGGATGGTCGTGGACGAGGTCAGCATCGGCGATTACGTGCTTGCCGGGGGAGAAGCCGCCGTCGCGGTGATCGTGGAGGCCGTGTGCCGGCTGCTGCCCGGGGTGCTCGGGAACGAGCAGTCGGCCGCGGACGACTCGTTCGGCGGGGCCGGAGGCGCGATGAGCGGGCTGCTCGAGGGTCCGGTCTATACCCGGCCGCGCTCATGGCGCGGCCTGGAGGTGCCTGACGTGCTACTGTCTGGTCATCACAGGGCCATAGCCCGCTGGCGGCGGGATGAGGCGCTGCGCCGCACCGCGGCCAACCGGCCGGACCTGATCCGCCGTCTCGCGACAGCGGCCGACGGTCTCGACAAGCGGGACCGCCAGGTGCTCGCCGAGGCTGGTTTTCCGGTTGACGGCGAAAGTATGGCACACTAAGTTGCAACAACACCGGGAGCGCTGCCCCCTTTTTTGGGCTTTGACTCCGCCGGGGTGCTTCCCTGGCTAACGCAGGCTTACACCCGGATGCGCGCTGCCGCGCATTTCCACCAGGACTGAGGAACTTCCATCATGCACACCGCGATCGCCGAGCTTGAGCAGGCCCAGCTTCGGGATGACGTCCCGGCCTTCAACCCTGGTGACACCCTTAAGGTGCACGTCAAGGTGACGGAAGGTACCCGCTCCCGCATCCAGGTCTTCCAGGGGATAGTGATCCGTCGCCAGGGCGGCGGCCTGCGCGAGACCTTCACCGTGCGCAAGGTGAGCTACGGCGTGGGCGTCGAGCGGACCTTCCCGGTGCACAGCCCGTCGATCGACAAGATCGAGGCGGTCACCCGCGGCCGGGTCCGCCGGGCCAAGCTCTACTACCTCCGCGACCTGCGCGGCAAGGCCGCCCGGATCAAGGAGCGGCGGGAGACCGTCGCTAGCTGACGTCGACTGACGACTGATTCCGGGTGACCCCCGATCCTGCTACGCCAGCGCCCGATGCTGAATCCGGCGCGGAGGTAGCGGACGAGCAGGTTTCAGCGGACAAAGGCCGAAAAGCGGGAAGAACACCAAGCGGCGCTTCGGGCGGGATCTCGCCGTCATCGTGCGTCGCGGCGCTGGTGCTGACGATCCTGCTGAAGGCGTTCGTGGTCCAGGTGTTCTCCATCCCCTCCGGGTCGATGGAGAACACCTTGCTCCCCGGTGACCGGATCTTGGTGAACAAGGTGGTCTACCGGTTCCGTCCCATCGAGCGGGGCGACATCGTCGTGTTCAGCGGGTCCGGGTCCTGGGACCCCGTGACGCCGGCGCCGAGCAACCCGGTCGTCCGTTTCCTCGACGACGCGAAGGACCTGGTCGGCATCGCCGGGCCGGGAACCGACTACGTCAAGCGCGTGATCGGCGTCCCCGGCGACCACGTGGTCTGCTGCAACTCGCTCGGCCAGGTCACCGTCAACGGCGTGGCGCTGAGCGAGAAGTCCTACATCTACCCGGGTGCCGTGCCGTCGCAGATACGGTTCAACATCATCGTGCCGACCGGCAGGCTCTGGGTGATGGGGGACAACCGGGCGGACTCCGACGACTCCCGTTACCGGACCGAGCGAGCCCGGCAGCGGGACCATCCCGGAGAGCGCGGTCGTGGGCCGGGCATTCCTGATCATCTGGCCGCTCTCCCGCCTCACCGATCTGCCCATCCCCAATACCTTCCAGCAGGCGGGGCTGCGCACGGCGGCCGCGGTCGCCACCGCGCCACCGGCCGCCGTGGGCGGTGGCGTCGCTGCTCTGGCCGCCGGCACGCTCGCGTGGCGCCGCCGTCGGCACCGCTGAGATCGTCGGTTAGCCAAATTGTTAACGGTATCGTTAATAATTTGGCTAGCCTCGCACGGCCAATGCCGGGCTTGTGCCAAGAACAACACGGTGGGCTGGGTTGCGTCTGGCGGAAGTGGCGATACGCTCGCAGTGGTGAGCGACGAGGACGCGGCCGGGCGTGACGGAACAGAGGGAGCGCGGATGAGCGGTTCGGGCGCGCGGGACGGCTACGGATTGCCGCCCTGGGACCCGGCCGATCCGGTTCCTGACATCGAGGACACCCAGGCGATTCCGGGTCTTGGCACGGTCCCGGGACCGGCCGAACCGGCGGGGCGAGTCGGCGCGGCCTTCGGGCCGGGTGACGGCGCAGGCGCTTGGCAGGAGCAGGGAAGGTACGGCGATTCCCGCTCCGGGCAGGCGTGGAGCGCGTTCGGCGGCACGCGCGATGACGTTGGCGCCGTCGGACTGGAAAGCGACGGCCGCGACGCCACGGACGGCGGCAGCGCGCAGGGGCGGGCGAAGAAGGCCGACGCAGACCCGGGCTGGCAAGCCCACCAAGCAACGCCGCAGCTTCTGGCGAGAGCTTCCCGTGCTCATCGTGGTCGCGCTGGTGCTCGCGCTGGTCATCAAGTCCTTCCTGATCCAGGCCTTCTACATCCCGTCCGCCTCGATGGAGAACACCCTCGAGATCGGCGACCGGGTGCTCATCAGCAAGGTCGTCTATCACCTGCGGCCCATCCACCGGGGCGACATCATCGTGTTCGACGGCTCCGGCTCCTGGGACTTCGACAACCCGCCGGCCAGCTCGAACATCTTCAGCAAGGGGCTCAGCGAGCTCGAGGGCATCGTCGGCATCAGCCACGATTCCTCGATCTACATCAAGCGCGTCATCGGGCTGCCTGGCGACACCGTGGCCTGCCTCACCGCGGGCGGCGACCTGACCGTCAACGGGGTGCCGCTGTCCGAGAGCTCCTACTTGTACCCGGGGAACGCGCCGTGCGACGGGACGTTCAGTGTCAGGGTCCCGGCGGGCAGGCTGTGGGTGGAGGGCGACCATCGTTCCGTCTCCTATGACTCCCGAGGCCACATGGGCGACCCCGGTGGCGGGACGATCCCGGAGAGCGCGGTACTCGGCCGCGCCTTCGTGATCATCTGGCCGCCGAGCCGGTGGGGCTTCCTCGATATCCCGGCGACATTCGAACAGCCGAAGCTGAACGCCTCCAACGCCGCAGCCGGCGGGTCAACCGCGGCGATGGTCGCCGCGATGGACAACGGCACCCCGATCCAGGCGGCTGGGTCCGCCCTCCCGCTCACCCTCGGCCTTGTCGGCGCGGTCCCGCTCACCCTGCTGCAGCGCACCGCCCGCCGCCGCCTAAAGGCCCGCCGCGCCCGCCGCAAGGCGTAGCCGGGCGCGGTTGCGGCGCGGTTGGCGTACGCTGCCTGTGATGGCTGCCCCCACCTACACGCCGCGGCGCAGCGCCGGCCTCGCCGCGTATGAGAACGTGCTCGCGCGCGCCGGGCTCGCGCCGGTCGCGGGCATTGATGAGGCCGGGCGCGGAGCGTGCGCCGGACCCCTCGTCGTGGCTGCCGTGGTCCTCGACCAGATCGCGATCAAGCGGATGCCCGGCCTGGCCGACTCCAAGCTGCTCACGCCGGCCGTCCGCGAGGACCTGTACGCGCAGATCACGAAGAAGGCGGTGGACTGGCACGCGGTGGTGATCCCGCCCGCCGAGATCGACAGCATCGGGCTGCACGTGTGTAACGTGGAGGGCATGCGCCGCGCGTGCGCCGGGCTGACCAGCCGCCCCGGGTACGTGCTGACCGACGGCTTCCCGGTGAGCGGGCTCGGTGCCCCGGCGCTGGCGATGTGGAAGGGCGACCGGGTAGCCGCGTCGGTGGCCGCCGCCTCAATCGTGGCCAAGGTGACCAGGGACCGGATGATGCGCGAGCTGGACGAGCGCTATCCGCAATATGGCTTCTGCCGTCACAAGGGGTATGTAACCGTGGAGCACCTGCGGGCGCTGGCGGAGCACGGGGCGTCGCCGGTCCACCGCCGATCGTTTCGGTGTGTGCCCGGCACTGGACAGGCGGAGGGAGAATAGGAGACATGAGCGCGGAAGACCTGGAGAAGTACGAAGCGGAGATGGAGCTGCAGCTCTACCGCGAGTACCGCGATGTCGTCGGCCTGTTCACGCACGTGGTGGAGACGGAGCGCCGATTCTACTTGACCAACGACGTGGACCTGAAGGTGCGGGCCGCGGACAATGGGGAAGTCTTCTTCGAGGTCACGATGCATGACGCCTGGGTATGGGACATGTATCGCCCGGCGCGTTTCGTCAAGAACGTCCGGGTAGTGACCTTTAAAGACGTCAATATCGAGGAGCTGGCGAAGAGTGACCTCGAACTGCCCGCCGACGAGAACGGGAAGCCGGGCTTTTCCGGATAGATCAGGATTTGTGATGGCATGCTAGGGCTGCCCGATGACGTGACCGCCTGCCTGTTCGACATGGACGGGGTGGTGACCAAGACGGCGGTGGTGCATGCCGCCGCCTGGAAGCAGATGTTCGACGAGTTCCTGCGCGTCTGGTCCGCCCGCAACGGCCGCGAATTCGTACCCTTCGACCCGGTGCGTGACTACGACGAGTACGTCGACGGCAAGCCGCGGCTCGAGGGCACGGCGTCCTTCCTGCAATCGAGGCAGATTCGAGCTCCCGCCCGGGTCGCCCTCCGACCCGCCGGGCACGGCCACCGTGCAGGGCCTCAGCAACAGGAAGAACGAACTGGTGCTCGAGGTGCTCCACCGCGACGGCGTCGAGGTCTACGGCGGCTCGTCAGCGTACATCGCCGCCGTCCGCAGCGCGGGCCTCAAGACGGCCATCGTCTCGTCGAGCGCGAACACCGAGGCCGTGCTCAAGGCCGGCGAAGTGGCGGACCTGTTCGACGTCCGGGTCGACGCCAACGTCGCGACCGAACGAGGGCTGCACGGCAAGCCGGCGCCTGACACCTTCCTTGAGGCGGCGCGGATGCTCGGTGTGGACGCGGCGAACGCCGCCGTCTTCGAGGACGCGCTGGTCGGGGTCGCGGCCGGCCGGGCCGGCAAGTTCGGGTTCGTGGTGGGCGTGGACCGGGTGGGGCAGGCGGACGAACTGCGCGAGCACGGTGCCGACGTGGTGGTGAAGGACCTGGCGGACCTGCTGTTACCAGAGCGTTCCAGTAGTGTCGGTAAGTGCCAGTCAGGGTCGGCGATGTCATGGCGCTCGGTAGCCGCAGGCGCCGGACGCGGAGGTGCACCGATGATCAAGGATGAGCCGTACGGCGCGGAGCCGTGGACCCTCAACGAGTCCTGCCTCGACCTGAACCTGCTCGCGCAGAGCGAGTCGGTCTTCGCGCTCTCCAACGGGCACATCGGGCTCCGCGGCAACCTGGACGAGGGCGAGCCGAGCGGGCTGCCCGGCACGTACCTCAACTCGGTGTACGAGGACAGGCCGCTGCCGTACGCAGAGGCGGGGTACGGGTTTCCCGATGTCGGCCAGACCCTCATCAACATCACCAACGGCAAGATCATCAGGCTGCTGGTTGATGACGAGCCGTTTGACATCAGGTACGGCACGCTGCGCAAGCACACTCGCACGCTTGATATGCGGGCGGGCACGTTGACGAGAAACGTGACCTGGACGTCGCCAGCCGGGCACACCGTCAACGTCACGTCGGTCCGGCTCGTCTCGCTGACCCAGCGCGCGGTCGCGGCGATCTCCTACACGGTCACGCCCGTCGACGAGCCGCTCCGCCTCGTGGTGATGTCGGAGGCAGTCGCGAACGAGGAGATCTCGGTCACCGCGGCCGACCCGCGCGCGGCCGCGATGCTGGCCCAGCCGCTGGTCAGCGAGGAGCACATGGCAGTGGACGGCGGGCGCCCGCGCGCCGTGCTTGTGCACTCCACCCGGTCGAGCAAGCTTCGGCTCGCCGTCGCGATGACCCATGAAATCTACGGTCCTGACCGCAAGGCCGTCCAGTCCGAGTCGTTCCCCGACCTGGGCCGGCTGATGGTCGCGGCCGAGGTGCCGGCCGGCGAAGAGCTGCGCCTGGTCAAGTACCTCGCTTACGGCTGGTCCGCCACGCGGTCACGGCCTGCCCTGGTGGACCAGGTGAGCGGCGCGGTGGCGGCGGCTGAACTGACCGGCTGGCAGGGCCTGCTCGACGAGCAGCGCGCGTATCTCGACAACTTCTGGGAGGGCGCGGACGTCGAGGTCGACGGCGACGTGGAGATCCAGCAGGCCGTCAGGTTCGGTCTCTTCCACATCCTGCAGGCAGGCGCTCGCGCCGAGCTCCGGCCGATTCCCGCCAAGGGCCTGACCGGCACCGGCTACGACGGCCACACGTTCTGGGACACCGAGATGTTCGTCTTGCCGGTGCTGACCTATACCCAACCCGACGCGGCGGCCGACGCGCTCCGCTGGCGGCACAGCATCTTGCCGATTGCCAAGGAGCACGCGAAAGAACTCGGCCTGCAGGGCGCCGCGTTCCCGTGGCGGACGATCCACGGGGAGGAGTGCTCCGGGTACTGGCCGGCCGGCACCGCCGCCTTCCACATAAACGCCGATATAGCAGCTGCTGTCACGAGATATATCGACGCCACCAACGACGCCGACTTCGAGCGCGAAATCGGCCTGCCCCTCCTCGTCGAAACCGCCCGCCTCTGGCGCTCCCTCGGCCAGCACGACGCCGGCGGCAAGTTCCGCATCGAGGGCGTCACCGGGCCCGACGAGTACAGCGCGATCAAGGACAACAACGTCTACACCAACCTCATGGCGCAGGCCAACCTCGCCGCCGCCGCCGACCTCGCCGCCAAGCTCATGGACGAGGCCCGCGCGCTCGACGTCACCACGGAGGAAACCGCCGCCTGGCGCGACGCCGCGGCGGACATGTTCATCCCCTACGACGAGCGGCTCGGCGTCCACCCGCAGCATGACGGCTTCACGAACTACGCCCGCTGGGACTTCGCCGCCACCCCGCCCGACCACTACCCGCTGCTGCTGCACTACCCCTACTTCCAGCTGTACCGCAAGCAGGTCGTCAAGCAGGCCGACGTCGTCTTGGCCATGCAGGTGCGAGGCGACGCCTTCACCCAGGCCCAGAAGCTGCGCAACTTCGACTACTACGAGTCCCTCACGGTCAGGGACTCATCCCTGTCCGCCTGCACCCAGGCCGTCATGGCGGCCGAGGTCGGCCACCTCGAGCTCGCCCACGACTACCTCGCCGAGGCCGCCTTCATGGACCTCCAGGACCGCGAGCACAACACCAAGGACGGCCTGCACATCGCGTCCCTGGCCGGCGCCTATACCGCCCTCGTCGGCGGATTCGGCGGGGCACGCGCCGGATCCGACGGCCTGTCGTTCTGGCCCAGGCTGCCCCCGGGCCTCGCGGGACTGACGTTCCGCATGCGCTACCAGGGGCGGGTCATCCGCGTGCACGTACGCCACCACGAGGCCAGCTACGAGCTGATCTCCGGGGACCCGCTGCCCATCACCCACCATGGTCACCCGCTGACGATCGGCCGGGAGAAGGTGACCCGCGAGATCTCGCAGCCCAAGCAGCTACCGTCCCCGACCCAGCCACCCGGCCGCGCTCCGAAGCCTCACGGCGACCGCGGCGGCGGCGGAAGCTAGGGTTTCATCCGCATTGCGGTCATTTCGACCGTGCCGTCGCGGCGAAATGCCCGAAATATTATCATTTCGTGGTGAAGATCGAAAAGATACTTGGCATTTCCGTCACTACGGCGACGGTTTCGCCATGGATTTCTAATAGATGATCATGAGGTGCCGATTAAAGGAAGTTCCGGAAAGCGCTCAGGCAACAGGATCACCTCTATCACCAGATCGGGACCCGCGCGGCCCGGCAGAGACAAGTTACTTCCCGATCACTTCCCGACGCGGCCACAGGTGCATGAAGCCCCTCCGCATTAGAACAGGTGCCACTGACATTTGACGGTCATTCGGCATGAGTTATCCACAATTTGCCTGTTGCTAAAAGGTTCGCCCACAGCCGCGAATTCACTGCTGCGCGTAGTGCCTGCCGCCGCCATCGTCGATGGTGGAGGTGGTGGCGATGAGTGCGAAGGACGTCCTCGGCCGGGAAGGCGAACAGGCCGCGGTCAGCTACCTGGAGGGTTGCGGGTTCCGGATCCTGGACCGGAACTGGCGGTCGGCCGACGGTGAGATCGACATCGTCGCGGTCGAACGGTACACGTTTGTTGTCTGCGAGGTGAAGACCCGGTCAGGGACGCGGTTCGGCACGCCTCTGGACGCGGTCGGTCGCGCGAAGCGTAAACGGCTGCGCAGGCTCGCGGCCCAGTGGCTCGCCGCGCACGGCATCCGGTTCGACCAGATCCGCATCGATGTGGTGGGACTGCTCCGCGATGGCGGCGAGGGCTTCACCATCGAGCATGTCCGGGGAGTGGGCTAGATGACGCTGGCCCGCACGTTCTCGGTGGCGCTGGTGGGTGTCAAGGGGCACCTGATCGAGGTGGAGGCGGACATCGCCAACGGGCTGCCCGCGACGATCCTGGTGGGGCTGCCGGACACGGCGCTGCGCGAGGCGCGGGACCGGATCCGGGCGGCGATCGTCAACAGCGGTGAGAGCTGGCCGAACTCGAAGATCACCGTCGGCCTCTCGCCGGCTGCCCTGCCCAAGCGCGGCAGCGGCTTCGACCTCGCGATCGCGATCGCGATCCTCGCCGCCGTCCGACGGCCTGCCGCTGACCGCCCCGGCGGGGAAGATGTTCCTGCCGAGCTCGGCCTGGACGGGCGGCTGCGCCCGGTGCCCGGGGTCCTGCCCGCGGTCGCCGCGGCCGACGCAGGGCGTGGACACCGTCGTGGTGGCCGCGCAGAACGTGGCGGAGGCCGCCCTGGTACCCGGCCTCGAGGTGATCGGGGCGTGCAGCCTCGCCGAGGTGGTCATGTGGCTGCGCGGCGGCCCGCCGCCGACGCTGCCGGACGCCGGGCCCGAGCCGGACGATCCCGCGCCCGCGCTCGCGCTCGCCAGGCCAGGAAGCTGGACCTGGCGGAGGTGCTCGGGCAGGCCGAGGCGCGGATGGCGGTGGAGATCTGCGCGGCGGGCGGGCATAACCTGTCGCTGCTCGGCCCGCCGGGAGCGGGCAAGACGATGCTGGCCGAGCGGCTGCCGACGATCCTGCCCCGGCTGGAGACGGCGGCGGCGCTCGAGGTGACGTCGATCCACTCGGTCGCCGGGGCCCTGGCGCCGGGGACGGGGCTGGTGACCGCGCCGCCGTTCTGCGCCCCGCACCACACGGCGTCGAAGGCGGCGATCGTCGGCGGCGGGGCGAGCGTGATCCGGCCGGGGGCGGCGTCGCTGGCGCACCGGGGCGTCCTGTTCCTCGACGAGGCGCCGGAGTTCCGCCGGGACGTCGCTGGACGCGCTGCGCCAGCCGCTGGAGTCGGGGGAGGTGATGATCGCCCGGGCGGCGGCGCAGGCGACCGTTCCCTGCGAGGTTCACGCTGGTGCTCGCGGCCAACCCGTGCCCGTGCGCGCGGGCGGCCGCGCCGGGCGGGTCGGGGTGCCGGTGCTCCCCGGCGGCGCGGCGGCGGTACCTGGGCCGGCTGTCGGGCCCGCTGATGGACCGGGTGGACGTGAAGGTCGCGCTGCAGCCGGTGAGCCGGCAGCGACATGCTCTACGACCGCAAGTTCGCCGAGCCGTCGCGCCGTGGTCGCCGCGCGGGTCGCGGCGGCGCGGGAGCGCTGCGCGGCGCGGCTGGCGGGGACGCCGTGGCGGCTGAACGCGGAGATCCCCGGCGCGCAGCTGCGCCGGGCGTTCCCCCGGCGCCGGGGTCGCTGAAGTCGCTGGAACGGGCGATGGAGCTCGGCCAGGTCTCCGCCCGGGGCGACCGACAAGATCGTCCGGGTCGCCTGGTCCCTGGCCGACCTGGCGGGCAAGGACCGGCCCGGAACCGATGAGGTCAACCTCGCGATGGGGCTGTGGCTGGGGGTGGCGCAGTGAACGGCGACCTTGACGACGAGTCGTACGCGCGGGCGGCGCTGACCTACCTGGCCGAGCCGGCCGACCGCTGGCTCAGCGAGCTGGTCCGGGTGCACGGCGCGGCCACTGGCGCTCGACGCGATCAGGGCAGGCCGCTTGCCCGACGCCGGGCGGACCATGCAGCGGGCCATGGAGCGCTGGCGGGTGCGGCTGGACGAGCTGCCGACGCCGGATGACGTGATCGGCTTCCGCCGATCGGGGATCAGGCTCATCTGCCCGGTGACCCGGAGTGGCCGGGGCAGTTGGCCGACCTCGGCGACGAGCAGCCCTACGCGCTGTGGCTGCGCGGCAACGCGGATCTGCGGTTCAGCTGCCTGCGCTCGGTGGCGATCGTCGGGTCGCGGGCGGCCACCGCCTACGGCTCGCTACGTGGCGGCCGAGTTCGCCGCGTCGGTCGCCGCCCGCGGCTGGGCGGTGGTCTCCGGCGGCGCCTACGGCGTCGACGCGTCGGCGCACCGAGGCGCGCTCGGCGCCGACGGCGTGACGGTGGCGGTGCTGGCGTGCGGGGTGGACCTGGCCTACCCGGCCGCCCACACGGAGCTGCTCGACGCGGTCGCGGCCCAGGGGGTGATCGCCAGCGAGTGGCCGCCGGGCCGACCGGTGAGCAGGCTCAGGTTCCTGGTCAGAAACCGGGTGATCGCCGCGCTCGCGACCGGGACGCTGGTGGTGGAGGCGGGCGAGCGCAGCGGGGCGCTCAACACCGCCCGGCACGCCCGGGACCTCGGCCGGCGGCTGATGGCGGTGCCAGGACCGGTCACCTCGGACATCTCGGCCGGATGCCACCAGATCATCAGGGACTGGCAGGGCATGCTCGTCACCAGCGCGGCCGACGTCGTCGAGCACCTGTCTCCGATCGGCGAGCCGCAGGCGTTGCTGCCCGCGGCGGCCCTGGCGCGAGAGCGCGGCCGCGCGACCGCAGGCCCAGCGGCGCCCGGCGAGCCGGCGGCTGGCCCGGCCGGCCTCGGCCGCGACGACTTGGACCTTGAGTCGGCCCAGGTACTCGACGCGATGCCGGGGCGCGGCGGGATGGGGACGGCGCGGATCGCGAAACGGGCGGGCCTGACTCCCAGGACGGTGATCGGCTGCCTAGGCCGACTTGCCTCGGCCGGGTTCATCGAGCGCTGCGAGGAGGGCTGGCGGCTGCCCCGCGCGTAGACGCAGCACATGAACCGCACATCAACATGGCCGAGGTCGTTCCCAACCGGCCCGGCCCGGTGCAAACTTTGCCCATGGGCGTACCAGCCGACGCGGATGACCCGATCGAACCCCTGCCGCCCGCGCTGAGCGCGGCGCTGACGGAATTCTGCCGCCACCTTGCCGCCGAGCGTGCCCTCTCCCGGCACACCGTGCGCGCCTACAACGGGGACATCCAGTCCCTCCTTGAGTACGCGGCGCGGTCCGGCATCGGGGACCCCGGCTCGCTCGACCTGACCACGCTGCGGGGCTGGCTGGCCGACCAGCACCAGGCGGGCGCGGCCCGGGCGACGCTGGCCCGCCGGGGCGCCGCCGCGCGCGCCTTCACCGCTTTCGCGCACCGCCAGGGCTGGCTCGCCGTCGACCCGGGGCAGCAGCTCGGCACCCCCAAGGCCCGCCGGGTGCTGCCCCAGGTGCTGCGCAGGGACGAGATGAACCGGGTCCTGGCGCAGTGCGAGGACCGGGCGCTGCGCGAGTCCGCCTCGGGCGAGCGCGACGCCGCGGCCCTGGCCATGCGTGACGTCGCCGTTCTGGAACTGCTCTACGCGTCGGCCATCCGGGTCAGCGAGCTGTGCGAGCTCGACCTGGGCGGCCTTGACGCGGGCCGGCGGACGGTCCGGGTGTTCGGCAAGGGCGGGAAGGAGCGGGTCGTCCCGGTCGGCGTGCCCGCGCTGCGGGCGGTGGCGCGCTGGGCGGAGGCGGGGCGCCCGGTCCTCGCCAACGAGCGGAGCGGCGCCGCCCTTTTCCTGGGCGCCCGCGGCGGTCGCCTCGATCCCCGGACCGCGCGGCGCATCGTGCATGCCCGGCTGCGCGCGGTCGGCCGGACCGCGGCGGCGGCCCCAGCCGGCGGAGCCGCCGGAGCCGCCGGAGACGCTGCGGCGAGCGACGCCCGCGCCGTCAAGGACGCGGGGCCGCACGCGATCAGGCACACGGCGGCCACGCACCTGCTGGAGGGCGGCGCCGACCTGCGCAGCGTGCAGGAGATCCTCGGCCACTCCTCGCCCGCGACCACGCAGATCTACACCCATGTCTCAGCCGAGCGGCTGAAGGCGAGCTACCGCCAGGCCCACCCCCGCGCCTGAGCCACGGCGCCACAGCCACCGGCCGGCGGCAGTGTAAGTCGGCCATCGACAGTCAGGGACCACGGCGCGCCCTGAACTTCTAGTAACCTTGGAAGTGGTCACATCAGTCAAGCACCCGCAGCGGTGCCCTGGAGGAGGCCACAATTCGCGTGCCCGCATGCCGCGTGTTACCCACGCGGGACGCGCCACTCGGTCCAATAACCGTAATCGGCAGGCCCCGGCGACAGCCGCCGGCAGTCTCCGGTCAACGGTTGGCGGCATGGCGTGATCGGACAACCAGCGGGCACCAGGAAATAACCGAGCCGCGCGCGGCCTCGGCCACGGCAGCCATCGCCGCCCAGGCGGCACTGCCGGGCCGCCGAGCACCGCGCGCACGATAGGAAGGACCGCAGCCATGGCACGGTCGTCACGATGAGGCAGCTCCTCGAGAGCGGCGTCCACTTCGGGCACCAGACCCGGCGCTGGAACCCGAAGATGAAGCGCTACATCTTCACCGAGCGTAACGGCATCTACATCATCGACCTTCAGCAGTCGCTCGCCTACATCGACCGCGCGTACGAGTTCATCAGGGAGACGGTCGCGCACGGCGGCACGATCCTCTACGTCGGCACGAAGAAGCAGGCCCAGGAGGCGATCGCCGAGCAGGCGCGCCGGGTCGGCATGCCGTACGTGAACCAGCGCTGGCTGGGCGGCATGCTCACCAACTTCTCCACCGTCTACAAGCGCCTGCAGCGGCTGAAGGAGCTCGAGGAGATCGACTTCAACGACGTCGCCGGGCTCCGGCATGACCAAGAAGGAGCTGCTCCGGCTCAAGCGCGAGAAGGACAAGCTGGACAAGACCCTCGGCGGTATCAGGGACATGGCCCGGGTGCCGAGCGCCGTCTGGGTGGTGGACACCAAGAAGGAGCACATCGCGATCAACGAGGCGCGCAAGCTGGGCATCCCGGTCGTCGCGATCCTTGACACGAACTGCGACCCGGACGAGGTGACCTACCCGATCCCGGGTAACGACGACGCGATCCGCAGCGTGGCGCTGCTGACCCGGGTGGTCGCCGACGCGGTGGCGGACGGGCTGATGGCCCGCGCGGGCGCGTCCGTGGCCGACGAGAAGCCGGTCGACGACAAGTTCTCGACGAGCGTGGACGAGCCGCTGCCCGAGTGGGAGCGCGACCTGCTGGCCGGCAGCGCCGCTCCGGCCGACGCAGACGCCGACGCCGACGCTACCGAGACCGCAGGAAGTCCAGGAGTCCGCGGTCAGCGACCCGGCCGAGGCCGACGCCGAGATCGCTGCGGTCGCCCCCGACAGCGCCGAGATCGCTGCGGCCGCCGCCGCTGAGGCAGACTCCGGAGGCCGCTGAGGCCGCCGCCGAGGACGCCGCCGCTGACGCTGACGCCGCGGACGCCGCTGTCGTCGAGTAAAGCGACGCGGAGCGCCCGGTCACCACGCGAACGACTACGTCGAGAACCACGACGAGCAAGGAACGAACAGACATGGCGAATATTTCCGCCGCTGACGTGAAGCGGCTGCGTGAGCAGAGCGGCGCCGGGATGATGGACTGCAAGAACGCCCTGGCCGAGGCCGACGGCGACTTCGAGCTGGCCATCGAGAACCTGCGCAAGAAGGGCGTCAAGGACGCCGGCAAGCGGGCCGACCGCACCGCAGCCAACGGGCTGGTCACGGCCCAGCTTGACGGCAACGAAGCGGGCGTCCTGGTCGAGCTGAACTGCGAGACCGACTTCGTGGCCAAGAACGAGCAGTTCCAGGAGCTGGCCGCCAAGATCGCCAAGGCTGCGCTCGAGAACAAGGTCGCCGACCGGCTCGCCCTCCTCGCCACGGTGACGGCCGACGGCAAGAGCGTCGAGCAGCTCATCGAGGATGCCAGCTCCGCCATCAAGGAGAAGCTCGAGCTCGGCCGGTACGCCCGCCTTCGAGGGCGGCTACGTGACGACCTACCTGCACCGCTCCGACCGGGACCTGCCGCCGACCCTCGGCGTGCTCGTCCAGCTCGACTCGGCCAACGAGACGGTCGCCAAGGATCTCGCGCAGCAGATCGCGGCGACCCCGGCGCAGTACGTCACCCGTGACGAGGTGCCCGCCGAGCTGGTCGAGAAGGAGCGCCGGATCGCCGAGGAGATCACCCGCGCGGAGGGCAAGCCGGAGCAGGCGATCCCGAAGATCGTCGAGGGTCGGCTCGGTGCCTTCTTCAAGGACATCGTGCTCGTCGAGCAGGCGAGCGTGAAGGACCAGAAGCAGACCATCAAGTCGGTCCTCGCGGCCGGCCAGGTCAACGTGCTGGCCTTCGCCCGTTTCCGGGTCGGCCAGGCATAATCGGCCACCCATAAGCGGCGCGAGCGTAAGCGGGGCGCTCAGGCGGAGTGTCTGGGCGCCGTCCAGACCGGTAGTGTGGTGAACGCCGTCAATGCCGGCGTTCACGCACAGCCCACGGACGCGTGTGCACAGGAGCTGAAGCACAATGATCGATGACACCCTCCTCGAAGCCGAGGAGAAGATGGACAAGGCCGTCACGGTCGCCAAGGAAGACTTCAGCAACATCCGCACCGGCCGCGTTCACCCCGCCGTCTTCTCCAAGATCACAGCCGAGTACTACGGCACGCAGACCCCGCTGGACCAGCTCGCCTCCTTCCACGTGCCCGAGCCGCGGATGATCATGGTGAAGCCGCACGACAAGGGCTCGCTGGGCGCGATCGAGAAGGCGATAAGGAACAGCGACCTCGGGGTGAACCCGTCCAACGACGGCGTGCTCATCCGCGTCATCTTCCCCGAGCTGACCGAGGAGCGCAGGCGCGAGTACATCAAGACCGCCCGCTCCAAGGCCGAGGACTCCCGCGTCTCCATCCGCAACGTCAGGCGGCACGCCAAGGACGCCCTCGACAAGATGGTGAAGAACAGCGAGGTCGGCGAGGACGACGCGCGCCGCGCCGAGCGCGAGCTGCAGGAGCTCACCGACACCTACGTCGCGAAGATCGACGAGCTGCTCAAACACAAGGAAGCCGAGCTGCTCGAAGTCTGAGCGCAGTCCGCGCCGACCGCAGCCGAATCCCACCGTGAGCACCGCAAACGCCGCGCCCAACCCCGCGCCCGAGCCCGCGCCAGACCCCACGAGCGCCGACGCTACCGAGCCCGCCGAGGGGCCGAAGACCGGCGGCATCAAGACCGGCCGCAACCTCCCCGCCGCGATCGCCGTCGGTGTCGTCCTCGGCGGCCTCGCGCTGCTGACCCTGCTGACGGTCAAGGCGACGTTCCTGATCTACATGGGCGTCGCCCTGCTGATCGCGCTCAAGGAACTCGACACCGCCTTCAAAACCAAGGGCATCAAGATCCCGCTGATCCCGGTCGTCGCCGGCGGCGCCGCGATGCTGCTCGCCGCCTACTGGGCCGCCGGCGGCGCGGTCGCGGCGATATTCGCGCTCACGGTTCTCGGGGTGCTGATCGCCCGCATGTTCAGCGGCACGGAGGGCTACGTCAGGGACGTCACGGCGGGCATGTTCGCGACCGCGTACCTGCCGCTGCTCGGCGCCACGGTCGCGGCGATGCTGGCCGATCACAATGGCGGCAAACGCGTCCTGATCTTCGTTGTCCTCGCGATCTGCAGCGACATCGGCGGCTACTTCGCGGGCATCACCCTCACCCCGCTCACCGGCGGCCACAAGATGGCCCCGGTCATCTCCCCCAAGAAGACGTGGGAGGGCCTGGCAGGCTCAGCGTTCCTCGCCATCGTCGCCGGCGCCATCCTGGTGCCGGCCCTGCTGCACGGCCACTGGTGGCAGGGGATCATCACGGGCATCGCCGCGGTCGCCGCCGCGGTCTTCGGCGACCTGGCCGAGTCGATGATCAAGCGGGACCTGGCGATCAAGGACATGGGCTCGCTGCTCCCCGGCCACGGTGGCGTCCTGGACCGCATCGATTCGCTGCTGGCCTGCGCCCCCGTCGTATGGCTGCTGCTCGCGGTCTTCGTAAAGTAAAGAGAGAGAAGCAAGAGAAGCAAAAGACGAGGTCTTCTGAACGGTCCCGTGTTTCACCTAATCCGCTCGATCGCACGCGAACGATGTTTGGCCGCCGCTTTTCAAGGAAGTTGACCGTCGGCAATTCGCGTGAGATTCCAGAACGGAGTCGTCGGACATGTTCGGTCGGTTCAGTAGGGTCTTCCTCTTTCTGTACATCGTCATCGGCGGGTTCATCGCGTGGGACCACCACTACATCAACCTGAGCTGGCTCCGCGCGGTGGCCAGCGCCCTCCTCGCGATATTCCTCTGGTGGCTGGTGCTGCTCGGCGTCAACCTGCACGTCCATGGCTGATTGGGGCTAGCGGGCGGGCCCGCTGGGCGGCTGCACGATCCAACTGCGCCCCTGGGCGCCCAGCCGATTGACCAGGCTGGCGGAGCCGTACTCCTTGGCGAGTTGCCGGGAGCGCTCGGTGATGGGGATGATCCAGAGCCACCGGACGGGATCGCCGTCGACGGAGAACCCGGACAGGTCGGGCGCGAGCGGCCCGGTCAGCCCGGACGGGTCATCGAGGAGGAGCACCCCCTCGTACCCCCCGCCGAGGGGAAAGGTCCCCGGCTTGTCGTACCACCGGATGCTGTGCCCGGGACCGAACCACGTCACCGCGCGCCAGGGGTATCCGGCCAGCCAGAGGAAGATCAGCGCCGCGACCCCGGACGGCAGCGTGGTCGCGACGGCGAGTTCGATCCGCCCGTACCCGGCGGGATCCTCGACGACCTGCTCGACCACCGGCATCCGCTGCGCGCTCATCCCGATCGTGGACAGCACGGTGTACGGCCTGCCGGGCCCCGGGGGGCGCTCGGAGATGGCGATCGCCGGGTGCTTGCCTGGCGCGCCGTCCCAGTAGTGCGCGCCGGGCCCGAATCGCGACGTGAGGTGCCCGAGCGCGGCCGACTGGAACTGCGCCCAGCCGCCAGCGGAATCGCGCCACTGCCAGAACTCGGCGGCCCGTTCCACTCGGGGCCCAAGCCCCTCGATCGCCTCGTCCAGGTCCCAGGCGAACGGGGTCTGGCCGATCACGTCCCGGCTGTAGCCGGGCATGCCCCTGGTGGAGTCCGCCCAGCCGGGGATGACGGCGAGCAGGGTGCCGCGTTCCAGCAGGGCGACGCCGTCGCCTTCCTCGAACCAGAGCGCCTGCAGGGTGGCCGGATCGAGCGGAGGCCTGCCGCGCGGGTGCCTGGTCCGGCCCTCGGGCATAACCGGGGCCTGCCCGGCGTTGACCCTGTCCGGGTCGGTAGTGCGCGGTGCGCGGACGTGGTTAGCTAGCCAGGTGGCGACGATCACCGTCGTTTCGTCACGGAGGTATGCCGCAGTCGTGGCGCCGTCGAACTCGACCGTCAGCCGCCTGGACCCGTACGGGCTCACGCTGTCAAGCAGCGTGACGGCCGACGGGAACGGATCGGGACCGGACAGCATAATCGCCATATTCCCACTATCGCCCTGTTTGCCCTCCGCAATCAAGTACTCACGTAGAGTATTATCGCCCTGAATGTCGCCGGAATGCCGTCCGAACGGAGTCGCAGTGTCTCGACCACCTCGCCACCTCGCCGATCTCGAGCTGGCCGAGCGGCGGGAGGCTGTCTCGGAGCTCGGCGAGCGTGCGTTCCGGGCGGACCAGCTATCCCGGCATTACTTCGCACGGTACACCGACTCGCCCGAGGACATGACGGACCTGCCGGCCGACGTCCGCGCCGCGCTGACCGAGCAGCTGCTGCCCCGGCTGTTGACCTCCGAGCGCGAGCTGACCTGTGACAACGACGCGACCAGGAAGATGCTGTGGCGGCTGCACGACGGGGCGCTGGTCGAGTCGGTGCTGATGAAGTACACCGACCGGGTCACGATGTGCGTGTCGTCGCAGGCCGGCTGCGGGATGGGCTGCCCGTTCTGCGCGACGGGCCAGGCCGGCCTGACGCGGAACCTGTCCACCGCCGAGATCGTCGCCCAGGTCGTGGCGGGCGAGCGCGCCCTGCTGGCCAATAACCCCAGCGCGAACGCCAACGCGACAAGCACCTCTCGGGTCTCCAACGTTGTGTTCATGGGCATGGGGGAGCCGCTCGCCAACTACAAGAACGTCATCGGCGCGGTCCGCCGCCTGTCCGACCCGGTCCCGGCCGGGCTGGGCATCTCGCAGCGCTCGCTGACCGTCTCAACCGTCGGCCTTGTCCCGGCGATCCGGCGGCTGACGGAGGAGAAGCTGACGGTGCGGCTCGCGGTCTCGCTGCACGCGCCCGACGACGAGGCCAGGGACGAGCTCGTCCCGGTGAACCGCCGCTGGAAGGTCGCCGAGGTTCTCGACGCCGCCTGGGATTACGCGGCCGCGACCGGCCGCCGCATCTCGATCGAGTACGCGCTGATCAGGGACATCAACGACCAGCCGTGGCGGGCCGACCTCCTCGGCGAGCTGCTGCGGGGCCACCTGGTGCACGTGAACCTGATCCCGCTCAACCCGACTCCCGGCTCGAAGTGGACGGCCTCCCGGCCGGGCGTCCAGGAGGAGTTCGTCCGCCGGATCGCCGATCACGGCGTCCCGGTCACCGTCCGCGACACCCGGGGCCGTGAGATTGACGGCGCCTGCGGCCAGCTCGCCGCCACCGTCACCGGCCGCTCCGTCGGCCCCGCCCGCCGTACCGGCACCCCGCTCCTCCCGCTCGCCTAGACTGCCTCCGCCCGCCCGCCCGACCCTCCCGCCTCCGCCCGACCCCCGCTAGGGGGACAATGCCGTAGTGACGTGGTGGAAGAGGCTCGAGCGGCAAGTTGGCACCAAACGGCGTGAGCTGGTCTGGCGTGCCGTGCACTGGGGCTGGCGGGAGTTCCAGAAGGCCGGCATGGTGACCGCGGAAACCCCCGCAGGCAGGGCCTTCGCCCGGTTCGGCCGGGGCTCGCTGATGGCGTTCCCCGCCGGGTCGGTCTTCGGCGAGGGCTGGATCGAGATCGGTGAAGACACTCTGTTCGGCGCGCAGGTCACGCTGTCGGCGGGCATCGTCCCCGGCCAGGATCTCGGCCCGCAAGCGGTGCTGCGGGTCGGTGACCGCTGCGTGATCGGCCGGGGCAGTCACATCGTCGCGCACGAGAGCGTCGAGATCGGCGATGACGTGTGGACCGGGCCCTATGTCTACATCACCGACCAGAACCACGGCTACGAGGACCCGGACACCCCGATCGGCCGCCAGTTCCCGGTGAACCGCCCGGTCAGCATCGGCAGTGGCTCGTGGCTCGGCGCTGGCGCGATCATCTTGCCCGGCGCGCGGATCGGCCGGAACGTGGTGATCGCGGCCGGCTCGGTGGTCCGGGGCGTGATCCCCGACCGGTGCGTGGTGGCGGGCGTCCCCGCCCGGATCATCCGCGAGCACACCGACGCAGGCTGGCTGTCCCCCAAGGCCCCGGCCTTAGAGCGGGGCCCGAGAACCAGTGGCCCGAGAACCAGTGCCCGAGAAAAAGCATCGGGTAAGGTTCCGAGCTCGTCCACGGTGCCGCGCAGACTCCCGATGTCCCGCACAAGCGACGCCAGCCCGGCCGCGACCGCAGGATCGGCCCGCATGGCCGGCAGGTCGCCAAGACGCGCCGCAGCCCCCTCGACCGCCGCCAGCCGGGCGGACAGTTCCGCCGCAACGCGCAGTTCCCTGACCTTCAGCAGGTACAAGTCGATGAAGACGGCGACCTTCGAGCGCAGCACCCCAGGGTCGAACGGCTTGCTGATGAAGTCGGCGGCGCCCGCCGCGTAGCCGCGGAAGGCGAGTTCCTGGTCGAGGTCGGCCGCGGTCAGGAAGATGATCGGCACGTCCTGCAGGTCGGCTCGGCGCTTGATGTGCGCCGCGGTCTCGAAGCCGTCCATGCCCGGCATGACCACGTCGAGCAGGATGATCGCGAACTCATCGGCGCGCAGCGCCTCCAGGGCCGCCTCGCCGGAGCGAACGCAGACGAGCTCCTGGCCCAGCGACGCCAGGACGGTCTCGATCGCGATGAGGTTCTCGGCGCGGTCATCGACGATCAGGATCTTCGCCTGGTGTGCCATGGGGTCCGCCTCCGAGCGTCGTTCTCCGGACGGCAAGGGTGTGATAGTCCCAAGTCTGGCAGCTTGCCGACGCGCTCTTGATGAGAGAAAGCTTCCCCGTAACGGCGCTTCGCAATAAAAAAATTCTTCAGATATGGAACGGACCGTGGCTTCCACGCCAGCCGCCCGAGCAAAGGCCCCAATAGCGCTGGGAGTGTGTCTGCTGTGAACGCCCGAACGCCCGGCGCTATCTCGAATCTGCCTCTTAGTCGGTCTGATCGTCGGAGCGCGGACGCCCGGGGCGGCGCATCGCGCGGGCCTCGCGCGGCAGCCGGCCGGCCTCACTGAGGGCGCGGCGGAGCATGAACTCGATCTGGGCGTTGGTGGACCGCATCTCGTCGGCCGCCCACTTGGCCAAGGCGTCGTGGACGGCCGGATCGAGCCTGAGCAGGATGCTTTTACGTTCTGCCATGGGGCTGTTAAGAATACAGGGAGCCGGTGTTCACCACCTGCTGGGTGGCCTGCTCGCTGCAGAGCACCACCAGCAGGTTGGAGACCATGGCGGCCTTGCGCTCTTCGTCGAGCTCGACGACGTTCTCCTCGTCGAGGCGCTCCAGAGCCATTTTGACCATGCCGACCGCGCCCTCGACGATCTTGGCCCTGGCGCCGACGACCGCGCTCGCCGCCTGCTGGCGGAGCATCGCCTGGGCGATCTCCGGCGCGTAGGAGAGCCGGGTGAGGCGGGTCTCGATGACACGCACGCCGGCCGCCGCCACCCGGTCGGTGAGTTCGGCACTGAGCTGCTGGGTGATCTCGTCGGCGTTCCCCCGCAGCGACATCGCGTCGGTGCCCCGGCTGTCGTAGGGGTATCTGGACGCGATGTGCCTGACGGCGGTCTCGGCCTGAATGGCGACGAACTTCCCGTAGTCATCGACCGAGTAGGTGGCCTGCGCGGTGTCCTGCACCTGCCAGACGATCACGGCGGCGATCTCGATCGGGTTCCCGTCGGCGTCGTTCACCTTGGCCTGCGCCGACTCCAGGTTCCTGATCCGAGTGGAGACCGGGATGCGGATGGCGAACGGGTTCACCCACTGCATGCCGGGCTCGCGGACGGTGCCCTTGTACTTGCCGAACAGCTGCACGACGTGCGCGCGTCCCGGCGCGACAACGGTAAGGCCGCGCTGCACGAAGCTGACGCTGATGGCGAGCACGATGCCCACGACGATGAGCACGGCCTTCAAGCCACCCGCGTGGACCGCGCTCTGCCAGAACACGACGACCGTCGCGGCCAGCAGGACGACATCGATCAGGAGCAGCACGACGCCGCGGATGTACCAGGCCTGGTGCTCGTGCATCGGCGCGGCGGGGGTGTAGAGGGGAGTGGCGGCCGTAATCTGAGTCGGGGCTGACATTGCCCACCTCCAGGAGAGATTCTCTGATACCAGTTACCTATCATACTGATATCAGTTTTTCGCGCAACCCCAATTGCGCATCAAGCGGTGCCTAGAGGGTCGGTGCCTTGAGAATCGGTATCTAGAGAATCGGCCTCTAGAGCTTGGGCGCGAAGCTCTCCCCGTGCAGCGCACGCTCGACCAGGGCGACGGCCCGCGCGGTGGCCGCGAGCCGGCGGCCCTCCGTCCGGTAGGCCGCGAGCACGGCATCGACCGCGTGCGGCGGGATCGCCTCGCCGAGCTCGGTGCGCGTCGTGCGGTAGCCGGCCCGGGCGCCCTCGACGCAGGCCTGTGTATGGTGACGCGCCATCGCGGCGAGCGCGGCCGGGTGCCGGCGGAGCACGCCGTGCAGCCGGAAGTCGGGCGGGACGACGTCGAGTAGCCATGCGACCGCAGTCGCTTCGAAGTCCCCGCTGTCCGGCGGATGCACTCCGGTCGGCCAGCCCGGCGGTATGTACGTAGCCATAACCGCAGCATAACACGACATCGAACGGCAATTCGATCAACACCTCCCGGTCTGCCCGTCACGAACACCGCAGTGGGGTTGTGATTCCCAGCGATAGGAACCTGTGACAACTACGGCTGGGAACCGGGCGGCCGAACGCTGGTCACCCGGCTGCCATGGTGTCGGTTACCGCTGGGAGTCACAGGGGTTGTAACTCCCAGCGATGGTCGTCACGCCCCGGCGCTATCTGTCACCGTGATCGTTTAGTTTCCGGGCAGCAACTGTGCCGGGCCGCGTTAGTTGTCACCTGGCCAGGCGAACTGTCACCACGGGTTAGTCAGCGTCCGGGCAGGCTGGGGTGAGGCTCTGCCTCGGTGCCGGTCATGGTGGCAGTGATGGCCCACCGCTCGTGGTCTCGCCAGGCCCCGTCAATGAACAGCATTTCCGGGGAGTAGCCCTCGCGGCGGAAGCCAAGGCGCCGGACCAGGTTGAGCGAGGCGTGATTGCCGGGCTGGATGTTGGCATCGAGCCGGTGAAGCCGCAACCGCGCAAAGGCGTACCTCACTACCAGGCCGAGCCCCTCGGTCATGTACCCCTTGCCCGCGGTAGGCGCGAAGGCGGCGTAGCCGAGCGAACCGCACTGGAAACGTCCCCGGATGATGCTGTTGATGTTCACCATCCCGGCGACGGCGCCGGTACTGCGCAGGCATATCAGCAGCGACTCCTCGCAGCGCTGCTCGTATCGCCTGATGTAAGCCTGGAAGTCCTCCGGGGTGGCCGGCAGTGACATCCACGGATGATGCAAGCGGGCACTTGCGCGCACGAGGTCGAGGAACTCGGATTCGTCACCGCTGGTGGCCGGACGCAGGGTCACCCGGCCGGAGCCATCGGGCTCGTCGGCGGAAGGCGCTGGTGCTTCCCGGCCCTGCCCGGCGGCCGGGGCTTGACGCTCATGAACCATAAGACGGCACGCTACCGGGTGGCCGGGCGGCTTCCCACTGAATTCCCGGGTGCACTGGCAGGCCGCGGACAACCAGGGATTAATGGGCCATAGGGTCGTTAAACGATAACTGGCCCCTTGTCGCGGCTCCGTTACCAGGCTGACCAAGCCCGTCCTTCAGCAACACACTCCCGGCCGGATCGCCAGCAACGGACGACGGCCGGCTCTGCCCGCCCAACCAGACAGCCCGCCACTCAGGCAACCACCGGCACTCGTAACACCTTTTCGCCCTATCTCCTGGGTTGTCCGCTTTCTACACTAGAAGTAGCTCGGCTGTTATAGGGAGGTTCAGCGAATGATCGAATTGGCCAGCGTGATCAGGGATCTGCGCGATGAGCTCGGGCGGGCGATCGCCGCGGGTGAGGGCGAGGCTTTGCGCTTCGAACTCGGGCCGATCGAACTGGAGGTGTCGGTCGCGATCGAGGCGGGAGCACAAGCTGGCGCGAAGGCCCGGTTCTGGGTTGTGGAGCTCGGGGCGCAGGGCAACGTGGACCACACCTCGGCTCAGCGGATCAAGCTCATTCTCACGCCTCGGGTCAGTCCCGCCGGTACGAGCCCGCTGGTGTCGGGCGACGCCGTGCCGCAAGAGCGATGAGCCGGGTGCCAGGCAGGATGTCCGGTTTGGATCCGCAGCGGGCGGCGGAGGTGATCACCGACCGGGCTGCGGGCACAAAAGGGCGTGGCTCCGGCTACCTGGTGACGAGTCGGCAGGTGCTGACCGCCGCGCACGTCCTGACCGACGCGGTTGAGGTCCGGGTGCGGTTCAATGCCGACCAGGCCGGAGAATGGAGTGCGCAGGCCGAGACGACGTGGTCGGACCCGGATCTGGACATCGCGGTCCTGGGCATCCTGGAATCCTCGATCGTCCCGCCGAGGGCGGCGCCTGCGGCGGCCCGGGTACGCTTTGGGCGCATCGCGCGGCCACCGGTGGACTGCGAGGCGCTGGGGTTTCCGCTGTTCAAGCTGCGTGAAGACTCGTCGCGGCTGAGCGCGAACGACCGTCCGTCGCGGTACCGCAACTCCGAGCATGCCATCGGTACGGTCACCTCGTGGTCGGGTTTGCGCGACGGCACAATGTCGGTCAGGGTCGGCGCCCCCGAGCGCGACCCCAAGCACGACCGCTCGCCGTGGGAGGGTATGTCCGGGGCAGCATTGTTCAGCGGCGAATACCTGATCGGTGTGATCGGCAAGCACTACCGCGGCGACGGGCTCGGCACGCTGACCGCCTACCGAATCGATCACTGGCACAATCAGTTGACTGCCGAACAGATCGCCGAGCTGGCCAACCTGATTGGACTGCCGGACACACCCGGCGGCTTGGCTGAGCTGACAGCAGCCGGGCAACCACGGGCGGGCAGCTCGCTGCGGTTGCTTCCAGCTACCACCCCGGCATTCACCGGCCGAGAGGACGAGCTCGCGCAGCTGCTGGCGCTGGCCGACATGGCTGGTGTTGGAGACGCCCCAGGCACCGTGGTGATCTCAGCGATCGACGGGATGGCCGGGATCGGGAAGACCGCCTTGGCCGTCCACGCCGGGCATCTCCTAGCCGACCGCTTCCCGGACGGGCAGCTGTTCATTGACCTGCACGGCTATACCCGCGGCCTGACCCCGCGCGACCCGGCCGACGTCCTGGCCGTCTTCCTGCATGCCTTCGACGTACCGCCCCAGAAAATCCCGGCGGATCTGGAGGCGCGCGCAGCGCTGTTCCGCGAGCGACTGGCCGGCACCCGCACCCTGGTGGTGCTCGACAACGCGGCCGCCGAAGGGCAGATCCGGCCCCTGATACCCGCCGAGAGCCGGTGCCTGGTGTTGGTCACCAGCCGTCGGCGCCTCAAAGCCCTGGACGACGCGCACACCCTGGCGCTGGACGTACTGCCGATGCCGGACGCCGTCGCTTTGTTCCTCGCCGTGGCCAGCCGCGCCAGCGCCGAGACCGACGCCGGGCTGCTGGAAGAGGTTGTCGACCTGTGCGGGCGCTTGCCGCTGGCGCTGCGCATCGCCGCCGCCCTCATCCGCCACCGGCCCGCCTGGAGCTTGACGCGCCTGGCGGATCGGTTGCGCCAGGCCAGGTCAAACTTGCAGGGGTTCACCGACGGAGACCGGGACCTTGTGGCGGTGTTCGACCTGTCCTACCAGGTCCTGACCGCCAGCCAGCAGGAACTGTTCCGCAGCCTCGGTCTGGTCCCGGGGCCGGAGGCGGACGCCTACTCCGCTGCTGCCCTGCTGGACACCGACCCGGCCAGCGCCGAAGGCCTGCTGCAGGACCTAGTCGACCATAGCCTGCTGACCGAGTCGCCTCCGGGCCGCTACCGGATGCACGACCTTCTTCGGCTGCACGCCCGCACGCTGGTCGGCCGCGACCCCGCCGACCAGCGTGACAGGGCCGCAGACCGGCTGCTGGACTACTACCGGCACACCGCCGGCCGGGCCGAGGCTCGTATCGGCCGGCGCAACCGATCGGAACCGGTCGGCCCCGCCCCGGCCCACGTCCCGGACCTGCCCGACGTGGACACCGCGCGGGCCTGGCAGCGTACCGAGCGCGCCAACCTCGAAGCCGCCCTTGACTACGCCGCTGGCCTAGGCCGGGACGAGCTAGTGGTCGCGCTCACTGCAGGCCTGGTCGGCCTGCTGCGCACCGACGGACCATGGACCCAGGCCCAGGCCCTGCACACTGCCGCTCTGGCTGCCGCGCGGCGCCTGCACGACCAGCTCGGCCAGGCCTGCACCCTGCTCGAGCTGGGGATCATGCGGCGGGTGACCGGCGACCACGTCGGCGCGGCCCAGGACCTGGAGGCTGCCCTGCACCTGTTCCGGGACCTGGACGACCAGCTCGGCCAGGCCGGCACCCTCGTCGAGTTGGGGAGCGTACGAGCGATGACCGGCGATCTTCCCGACGCAATCCGGGACCAGGAGGCCGCCCTGGGACTGTTCCGAGACCTGGATGACCAGCGCGGCTTGGCTGCCGTCCTGGCTCAGCTGGGGATGGTACGAGCGATGACCGGCGACCATGCCAGCGCGATCCGGGACCTGGACACGTCCCTGCACCTGTTCCGGGACCTGGACGACCGGGGCGGCCAGGCTGGCGCCCTGCGCCAGCTGGGGACGGTACGGCACGTGACCGGCGACCACGCCGGCGCGGCCCAGGACTTGGAGGCTGCCCTGCAGCTGTTCCGGGACCTGGATGACCGGCGCGGTCAAGCCCACGCCCTGAACATGCTGGGAGACGTGCGGCGGACGACCGGCGACCTGCCGGGCTCAGCTCGGGATCAGGAAGCGGCCCTGGACCTGTTCCGGGGCCTAGGCGACCGGAACGGCCAGGCCGGCGCCCTGACCCAGCTGGGGAGGGTACGGCACGTGACCGGCGACCACGCCGGCGCAGCTCGGGACCTGGAAGCGGCTCTGGAACTGTTCCGCGAGATCGGCGCCCGCGGTAACGAGGCATGGGCGCTGAATCACTACGCCGCCGCCGTCATGGACGCAGGAGATCCGGAACGGGCTCTGTCCCTCTACCGTGATGCTGGGCACTTGGCCCGCGAAGTTCACCAGCCCGACGACGAGGCCCTCGCCCTCGAGGGAATCGGCGAATGCCTCCTGCGCATCGGGGACCCTCATGAGGCCGCCGTGCGCCTGAACCAAGCCCTGGCAATTTTTCGGCGACTCGGTATGCCCGACGCCGAGCGGGTCGAGGCGCGCTTGGCAGAATTCGATGACCATTAGGACCGTCTTCGTTCGCGTGCAAGGAGAACTTGGGCCGAAACATTCTCTACGTTGGGCTCGGGATCGCAGGTGCGTCGCTTGCATGTGCAGGTTCTGCATCAGCATGGTGCGCCCTTGAGGAATGTGGTATTGGATCGCGGTCCCTCCCCACGAGCCGGCCTCTGGGAATTAGCTGGCATTATGTCGCTATTATCCTGTTGTGCGGGGTGGTGGAGCGGGGATGCTGGTCGCAGGGCGTTACCTGCTGGCCGAGGCGGTCGGCCAGGGGGGCATGGGGCGGGTGTGGCGTGGCCACGATCAGTTCCTGGACCGCGTGGTCGCGGTCAAGGAGGTCGTCCTCCCGCCGCAGTCGCCTGGCGAGCATGCGGAGTTGCTTGCCCGGACGATGCGAGAGGCGCGGGCTGCGGCCCGGCTCGATCATCCGAGTGTGGTGACGATCCACGACGTGGTGGAGCACGATGGTGCGCTGTGGATCGTGATGCGGTTCATCGCCGGGGCATCGCTGCGCGCCGAGATCGACAGGGTCGGCCGGCTGCCGTGGCAGCAGGTGGCAAGCATCGGGGAGCAGGTCGCTGAGGCGCTGGCGGCGGCGCACGCGGCTGGGATCGTGCACCGCGACCTGAAGCCGGACAACATCCTGCTGTCCGGCTCCCGGCCAATCGTGACCGACTTCGGAATCGCCCGGATCCTCGACGCAACAACCCAGCTGACCGGCACCGGCGTCCGCATTGGCACCCCGGCCTACATGGCCCCGGAGTACCTGGAAGGCAGTGCCGTCGGCCCTGCCTCCGACATGTGGGCGCTGGGCGCGACCCTGTACGCCGCCGCGGAGGGCGTCCCGCCGTTCACCGGCGCGACCATGGGCGCGCTGATCGCGGCGATCTTGACGAAGACCCCGGCCCGCCCGCAGCACGCCGACCCGTTGCTGAGGGTGCTCGCCGGGCTGCTGGACAAGAACCCCGCCCAGCGCCTTGACGCGCAGGCCGCGGCCAACGCCCTGGCCGCCTGCCGGGCCGGCCAGGCAGCAGCGGTCCAGCCGCTGCCACCGACGCGCGGGACGGCCTCGGACCTGCCTCACCGACCATCCGCATCAACTCCGCCGGAAGAGCAGCGAGCACCGGCGTTCCCGGTCTCCGGTCCCGGAACGCCGAACTACGCGGAGACTGCGCCGGTTGCGGCAGGCAGCCGACCCACTCGGCGCGACCTTGAGGTGATGGCTAACAGGGTCCGTTCGCTGGGTTCGCTGCTGCGGCCCGACGCTGGCCTGATCGGGTTCGCCGGACGCAAGGCCGAACTGGCCGAGCTTGAACGCTGGCGTGACGATCGCACGCAAGCCGGCCCGGACGTGCGGGTGCTGCTCATCACCGGCAAGGCAGGCGAGGGCAAGACCCGGCTCGCGCTCGAGCTGGTGAAGCAGAGCGAGCGTGACGGGTGGGTCGGCGGCTGCCTGGCGGCACGCGCCGTCCCCGCGACAGGGGAACCGCCGACGGCCCTTACGCACCCCGACCGGCCGTTGCTCCTCGTCATTGACGACGCGGCTACCCGCGCGGCTGAGATAGCGGCCCTGGCCGGCGCTATCGCGCGGGCCCGGCCCCAGGTTCCCGTGCGGCTGCTGCTGCTTGCCCGTACGGGGGGGCAGCCCGTTCCCGGCGTTAGCCAGGAGGGCTGGTGGGCCGCCCTGCGGTCCGCGCTGTCCTACGACCTGCCCGACCTGTCCGCGGCTGGCGAGCCCGCGCACCGCGCGCTGCTGCAGCCGCTACGACCGCTGCTCGCCATGGGCGCGGGACCGGCCGACCCGGTCGCCATGTTCAGGGCGGCCGCCGCGGGAATGGCGCCGGCCGTGGCCCGGAGAACCGAACGCCCGGCGGCTGAGCTAGAGAAGCTGGCAGCGGAACTGGTGCCGGCCCCTGACGTGGCCAGGACGGGGAACGTTCTGTCCGTGCAGATGGCCGCGCTCGCCGCGCTGCTTGACGCCGTTGGCATGGACCCTGCGATAGCCGCCGGGCCAGATGGGAACACGGCCAGGATGTCGTCTGATCTGCCCGCCGGCCCAACCGCGGAAGGCGGGCACGCGGAAGACTCGCTGCTCCGCCACGAGCAGTCGCATCGTGACCGGCTCGCCGACCGCAACGGCCTCGGCGACCTGCCCGGCGTCCGGGACCGTGCGGTCACGGGCGCTGTCTTGTTCGGCGCGCGCGGCCAGGGCGGTCAGGAGGCTGCAAGCGCGGCACGCGAGCTAGTAGCAGCCGCGACCGGAGAACTCGTAGCACCGTCGCGTCAGCCCGGCATCGCCGCCTGGATCGCGGACCTCTACCCGCCCGAGGCAAGGATGCCCGGCGACGCCCCGCAGTACTGGGGGCGCGTCAGCCCGGACCTCCTAGGCGAGATCTTCGCAGTCCGCCTGCTCGCCGTGCAGGAGCCGCCAGGCGACGTCACGCGCGAACTGCTCCGGTCGCTGGCGCGTCAGTCCGACCAGGCCGGCCTCACCCGCGCGCTGCTTATCCTCACCCGTGCCACCGAGCACGACCCGCGCACCTTCGACTGGATCGCCCGCATCGTCACCGCAGACCCGCAGCGCGCCGTCCCCGCCGCGCTCGCGGTCGCCAGCTACGCGGAGACTTCCGTTCCTCTTCGCAGGGCGCTGATCGCCTTGGGCCAGTACGACCGGGAAGCCCTCGCGGCAGCCGCCGAACCGGCCCTGGACGCCCTGGGGAGCACTGCCCTGGACGCGGTCGAGCGCAGCCTGGCCACGCGGGCGAGCCACGAGCTGACCCTGGTGGCCGAGCGCCTCGCCGAGCGCGACGGCGACGCGTACCTTCCAGACCTCGGCAGGTTCCTGTCCGCCCACGCCAGGCTGCTCACCCGCGCCAAGCAGCACACCGAGGCCATCGCCGCCTCCACGCGGGCTGTGGAGATCTTCGCCAAACTCGTCGCCGGCGACCGCGCCACGCACCTGCCAGGCCTGGCAGAAACCCGCAGCACCCATGTCGCCGCGCTCACCGAAGCCGGACGGCCCGAGGAGGCCTTCGACGCCTCGCAGGAGGCGCTAGCCGCCGCCACCGAGCTAGCCGCACGTGACCGCGACACCCATCTCCCCGTCCTCGCCCGGCCCAGCATGTCCGCGCGCGTGCCATAGCACGCAGCGGACGACCGGAAGAAGCACTCAGCACCTCTCAGAGCGCAGTTGAGGCCCGCCGCGAGCTGGTCGCCCGTGACCGCGTCGCGTACCTGCCTGACCTAGCCCGGTCTTTGAACAACCACGCCCTCTGGCTCGACGGGGCCGGGCGGAAGGCGGAGGCTCTTGAGTTCTCCGGGCAGGCCATCGACGCCCGCCGCGAGCTGGTCGCCCGTGACCGCGCCACTTACCTGCCTGACCTGGCCCGATCTTTGCGCACCCACGCCGTCCGGCTAGGCACAGCCGGGCAGGGGGCCGAGGCTCTTGAGTTCTCCGGGCAGGCCGTCGACGCCTGCCGCGAGCTGGCCGCCAGCGACCGCGCCACCTACCTGCCTGACCTAGCCGCATCTTTGCACGGCCACGCTCTCCAACTCGTCAGGGCCGGGCGGAGCGCGGAAGCTCTTGAGTTCTCCGGGCAGGCCGTCGACGCCTGCCGCGAGCTGGCCGCCCGTGACCGCGCCACTTACCTGCCTGACCTAGCCGCATCTTTGCACGGCCACGCCGTCCGGCTAGCCGCAGCCGGGCAGGGGGCGGAGGCTCTTGAGGTCTCCGGGCAGACCGTCGACGCCCGCCGCGAGCTGGCCGCCCGTGACCGCGCCACTTACCTGCCTGACCTGGCCCGGTCTTTGAACAACCACGCCCTCCGGCTCGACGGGGCCGGGCGGAAGGCGGAGGCTCTTGAGTTCTCCGGGCAGGCCGCCGAGGCCTGCCGCGAGCTGGCCGCCAGCGACCGCGCCACCTACCTGCCTGACCTATCCGCATCTTTGCACAACCACGCCCTCCGGCTAGACGCAGCCGGGCAGCGGGCGGAGGCACTTGAGGTCTCCGGGCAGGCCGTTGACGCTTACCGTGAACTTGCCGCCAGCGACCGTGGCACCTACCTCCCCGATCTCGCCCGAGCCCTGGACGGCCGGGCCGAGAGGCTCGCTGAGGCCGGGCGCGACGACGAAGCGATCCTTTTCTCCCTGCAAGCCCTTGACGCCCGCCGCGAATTCGCCGCGGGCGACCGCGACGCGAGCGTCTCCCGTCACGCCAGGTCGCTGTACGACCAGACTGTCCGGCTCGCTGAATCAGGGCGGCACCAGGAAGCCCTCGGCATCTCCCGGCAAGCCGTAGATGCGTACCGCGCGCTCGTTAAGAGCCATTACGCCGCCTATTATGCCGATGCTGCCGCGTCCTTCGGGGTGCGCGGCGCGGTGCTGCTCGCCGCAGGGGACGTCGCGGGAGCGGTAGCCGTCTGGGTGCGGGGGATGGCGTCTGCCAGGGATCTGCCCGCGGATGAGCGGGATCCGATGTACCGCCTTTTCGGCAGGTGGCTGCGGCAGGCGTACCGCAGGCATTCTCGCTGGACCGAGAATGCCTATCTCGAAGCCACCAGGGAGCGCTTTCCCCGCGAATGGAGATAAGCGACCTGGTGGATCTGGGCGCTTTGTTATGTTTTTCCAGTATTATCCTGATATGCGTGGTGGGGTGGGGACGCTTGTCGCGGGCCGGTACTTGCTGGCCGAGGCCGTCGGGCAGGGCGGCATGGGGCGGGTGTGGCGCGGTCACGACCAGCTTCTGGACCGGGTGGTGGCGGTCAAGGAGGTCATCCTGCCGTCGCAGACCCCGGAGGGGCGCGCCGAGCTGCTGGCGCGGACGATGCGGGAGGCGCGGGCCGCGGCCCGGCTCGACCATCCAGGCGTGATCACCATTCATGACGTGGTGGAGCATGACGGCTCTCCCTGGATCGTGATGCAGTTCGTGGCCGGCACGTCGCTGCGGGCCCGGATCGAGCGCGAAGGCCGCCTGCCCTCGCAGGAAGTGGCGGACATTGGCGGGCAGGTCGCCGAGGCCCTCGCCGTGGCGCACGCGGCGCGGATCGTGCACCGGGACCTGAAGCCGGACAACATCCTGCTTTCCGGCCGCCGTGTCATCGTGACCGACTTCGGAATCGCCCGGATCATGGACTCCGCCACCCGTCTGACGAGCACCGGCATGCTGGTCGGAACCCCGGCCTACATGGCCCCGGAGCAACTGGACGGCGGCGATGCCGGGCCGGCCGCGGATCTGTGGGCGCTGGGCGCCACCTTGTACACGGCGGTGGAAGGCACCCCGCCGTTCGCCGGCGCCACGATGACGTCGCTGATCACGGCGATCCTGACGAAGACGCATCCCCGTCTCCGGCATGCGGACGTGCCGCTGGCGGAGGCGGTGGCAGGCCTGCTGGCCAAGGATCCCGCCCGGCGCCCCGATGCCCGGGCCGCAGCCCGCGCGCTGGCCGCCTGCCGCGCTGGCGAGGCCGTCCGTGACCCGGCTGCCAGCCTCCAGCCGACACCCACCGTAGCCAGGGGAGGAGCGCCATCCCAGCCCGCCAGGCCACAGGAGCCCTGGTTCCTCGACACCGTCACCGGCGGCAATCGCCGGACGGAGGGCAGCGGGGAGGCCAGCGCAACTAAGCCGCCCCCGATCGAAGCCAGGCACCCGAGTTTCCCCGGCATGGAGTGGCCATCCGCGCCCCATCCTGAGCCGGCGCTCATCTCACAGCCGCTGAGCCGTCCTGTGCCTGCCAGGCAACGGCGGTGGCGCCTGCCGGTCGTCATCCTCTCCGCCGCGGCGGTTCTCACGGCCCTGACAGGAGCAGGCGCCGCGCTTCTCACCAGCGGCAGCCATTCGCCAGGCACCGCGTCATCATCCACTCGCCCCCTGACCGGCCAGCAGGCCGGCACGCCAACCCCCACAATTACCTCGACCGGCCAGCACGCCAGCACGTCGGCACCCGCCGGGCCGGTGACGACCTCGCTCCTCGCCACCCTCACCGACCCCAACGGCGAATGGGTGGACTCGGTGGCGTTCGGGCCGGACGACACACTGGCCAGCGGCGATGGCAACGGCAGCACCTACTTGTGGAACACTGCCACCGGCAGCCTTATTGCCACCCTCCCCGATCCCAACGGCAGCGGCGGGGTGGACTCGGTGGCGTTCGGGCCGGACGGCACCCTTGCCGTCGGAGATGGCAACGGCAGCACTTACCTGTGGAATACCACCATTAGCAGCGTCATCGCCACCTTCACTGACCCCAACGGCAAATCGGCGGATTCGGTGGCGTTCGGGCCGGACGGCAGTCTTGCCGTCGGAGATGGCAACGGCAGCACCTACCTGTGGAACACCACCACCGGCAACCTTCTCGCCACTCTCACCGACCCCGACGGCGGAAGCGTTCGGGACATGGCGTTCGGGCCGGACGGCACCCTTGCCGTCGCGGACTACAACCAAGTCGGGCCGGCTGCCGATGCGGACTTCAGCGGCGGCACCTACCTGTGGAACACCGGCACCGGCAGCCTCATCGCCACCCTGCCCGCTCCCGAGGGCGCTGCCCCGATGAGTCTGGCGTTCGGGCCGGACGATACCTTGGCGGTCACAGATGTGAGCGGCGGCAGCACCTACCTGTGGAACACCAACACCAGGAGTGTCATCGCCACCCTCAGCCCTCCTCATGGCGAACATCCGACAGGCGTGGCGTTCAGCCCGGACGGCATCCTTGCCGTCGGGGACTTTGCCTGCTTCGAGGCGGCTTGTGGTGAGGCGCCCGGCAGCACCTACCTGTGGAATACCGCCACCAGGAGTGTCGTCGCCACCATCCCCTCCCCTGAAGGCGAGCCTCCAAATAGCGTGGCGTTCGGGCCGGACGACACCCTTGCCGTCGGAGACGGTAACGGCAGCACCTACCTGTGGCGCGTCTCAAGCGGCAAGTCCTGAACGCCGCCACATCGACAACCGCCGCGGGGGCTGCCGACAGAGCGCATCTTCGTAGCACTTCGTCAACGCGAGAGTAAGGTGCAATTGCTGTCCGGCTGAGAAGTAATGCCTACGGCGCTGACAAGTCCAGGATCGGACTTTGGACGGGAACACGAACGCGGGAGGCGCGCCGATGTCGCTGGAGATCAAGCGGTTGCACCTGGCCAAGCTGAGCCCGCCCGGCGGCGAGCGGGGGCAGTGGCCGGTTCACGGCTTCGTGATCACCCACCCGGGCGGCGCGGTCCTGGTCGACACCGGCGTGGGCGGCCCGGAGGACCTGCTCAATGACTGGCGCGTGGTCAACGTCTCGGCGGCCGACGCCCTGGCCGAGCTGGACATGTCCCCGGCCGACATCTCGCTGGTGATCAACACCCACCTGCACTTCGACCACTGCGGCCAGAACGCGGTGTTCAAGCACGCCCCGTTCTACGTCCAGCGAGCCGAACTCGACCGCGCCCGCCGCGAGTCGCCCGATCTGTCCGGCTGGTTCGACTTCATGGGCGCGCGGTTCGAGGTGCTTGACGGCGACACCGAGATCCTGCCCGGCCTGTCGGTGATCACGACCCCCGGCCACACCGTCGGCCACCAATGCGTCGTGGTCGCGGCCGGCGACGGCTCGACCGACCTGCTGATCGGGGACGCCGCCTACACGCCGCGCGAGTACACCGGCCCGCTGGACCAGCAGTTGCCGCCCGGCCAGGCCGCCGACCGGCCGTCCTGGGAGACCTCGATCGGGCGCGTCCGGTCGATGACCCCGTCTCGGGTGCACTTCTGCCATCACACCGACACCGTGCACGGCTGAGCAGCCGCGCCCGGTGCCTCCAGCCGGCTCCGGCATTGAAGATGCTGCTGATGGTGCCGGAGGGCGGCGTTTCCTGAAGGAGCGACGGTTGGGCGTGCAGTTGCTCAGGCGTCGATCGCGGTGATGCCGGGCAGGTCGAATGAGATTTTACGTATCCGCAGGCCGTGGATCGTTCCGGTGAGTTGGCGGCACGGCCGGCCGGGGATAGCGGTCAGGGCCTGGTCCTGGAAGGCGCCGCTGCGGGTCAGGTGAGACTGCGGCGGACCCGCCAGAAGCAGAGTCCGGCCAAGACGATGGCGAGTCCGATGAAGATCAGCGTCTCGTCCCACTGGAGTGGCCAGTAGCGGCTCAGCGGCTGGTACGTGACCACCTCCCGGATTCCGAGCCTGTTGATGCATTCCTGTACCGCCGCGTTGAAGTCCGCGGGCGGTTGCCCCCCGCTGCCGCGTAGTCCGCCGCCCAGAGGGGGAAACTTATTGGGGCAGGCGCCCACGCCCGCCAGGCTCGGCGTTCCGTGAATCACCTGAATGGCAATATCGCCGTTAGGGCCGATCCCGCCGTTCTGCCCGATGACCCGTCCGGCCGCGTTGATGACCTGGTTGGAGATAACCAGGTCGCCGGGCCTTGACCGCGCCGCCGCCGGCGGTCGGTGCCGGGCCGCTTGCAGCGGGCATCACAAGTCCCGAGGTGACCTGCAGCGGCGTGATGAGGTAGGGCCGCACCCACAAGGCGAACGCCAGCCGGACGCCGGTGAAGGCGACGATGGTGGCGGCCATGGCGGGAATCGTGCGACGGATGAAGACGCCGGCGGTGACCCCGAGAGCGAAGGCGAAGGCGGCGTAGCCGACCGGGGTGATGCCGCGGACGCCGAAGATCGACGGGGTGAGCTGGTTCATCTGGACCCGGTCGATCGGGCTGAACCACCAGGTGAGGATGAGGCTGAGGAGCCCGGCGACGGCCATGCTCGCGAGGCCGCCGAGGGCGAGCTTGACGGCGAGCCAGCGTTGCCTGGTGACGCTCTGGGTCCAGGCGAGGCGGAAGGTACCGGTCTCAAGCTCGCGGGCGACGAGCGGCGCGCCCCAGAAGGCGCCGATGAGGGCGGGCAGGACGAGCAGCACCGGGGGCAGGGCCACCTGCACCAACCGGTAACTGGACAGGAAGGCGGTGGTGGCCGACGCGCAGTCATTGCGCGACCCGCAGGTGGCGACGACCGTGTCGTAGAGGTGGAGCAGGCGCGGGCCGGTGATCGCCGCGAGTATCGCGGCGGCCGCCAGCGCGGCCACGGCCACCGCCGTCTGCGCGCGGGCCTGCAACCCAGGCGAACCTGATCATCGAACGACTTCCAATCCGGGTCGGCGGCTGGTCTTCGTGTCGCGGGCCCGGCTCATGTAGGCGAGGACGAGATCGTCCAGGGTGACCGGCCTGACGGTCCAGGCCGGGTCGAGGACCGGGCCGTCACTGCGGATAAGGAGGGTGCTCTGCCGGTCGGTGTGGCTGGCCTCGATGACCTTCTGGCTCGCCGGGAGGCTGCCCGGGTCCCTGCGCGGCCCGGAGAGGCGGTGGTGCGACGCGAGCAGCTCGCTTACGTCTCCGGCGAGCTGAACCCGGGAGGCGGCGAGCACGACGAGGTAGTCGCAGACCCGCTCGAGGTCGGCGATCAGGTGCGAGGAGAGCACGACGCTGGTCCCGTGTTCGGCGACGACCTCCATCAGGCTCTGCAGGAACTCGCGCCGGGCGAGCGGGTCAAGGCTGGCCACCGGCTCATCGAGGAGGAGGAGCTCGGGCCGTTTCGCGACCGCCATGGTGAGGGCGAGCTGGGCCCGCTGGCCGCCGGACAGCGATCCGGCTCGCTGACGCGGCTCGAGGCCGAGCTGCTGCGATCCGGCGTTCGGCGACCTCGCCGTCCCAGCCCGGGTTGAGCCAGGCGCCCATCCGCAGGTGCCCGGCGACCGACAGCCGCCCGTACACGGGCGCGTCCTGCGCGACGAAGCCGACCTTCGCGAGCTGCGCGGGACTGGTGCCGGGCTGGCCGCCGAGGACCGTGATCGTGCCCGACGTCGGCGTGAGCAGCCCGGCGGCCAGCTGCAGCAGGGTCGACTTTCCCGCGCCGTTCGGGCCGACGAGACCGACGACCTTCCCTGCGGGGATGGTCAGGGTGCAGTCCCGCAGCGCCCACCGCCGGCCGTATTTCTTGCCGGCCGCGCTGGTCTGGAGTATCGCGTTCATGCGACGCCCTCCGCGAAGCAGTTGCGGAAGGCGGTGCGGTAGATCGCCTCGATGTCGTCGGGGCCAAGGCCCGCCGAGCGCGCCGAGCGCAGCCAGTCGGTCATCGAGGCGAGGAACCGCGCCTGGGCGGCGGGGTCGGTCCGGGGGAGCGTCCTGACGACGAATGTGCCCTGGCCCGGCCGGGCGCGCACCAGGCCCTCGCGCTCAAGGTCCCGGTAGGCCTTGAGCACCGTGTTCGGGTTGATCGCCAGCCTGGCGACCACCTGCTGGGCCGTCGGCAGCTGGTCGCCCGGCTTGAGCAGCCCGAGCTGCAGGGCCTGATGTACCTGCTGAACCAGCTGCAGGTACGTGGCGACGCCGGAACCGGCATCGAGCTGGAACTCGATCACGACCACCCTTCCACTAATAGAGGAAATAACTAATCCCTTAGTGGAACATTACTATCACCCGCCGATGGCGTCGCGCAAGAGCTTTCGTCGGGAAGCGGCCCACCGCTGAGTCGCGGCGGTTGACAAACGGAATAGTGTTCCGTATGTTGAACGGAGCGTTGTTCCGCTTGTCGTGATGCCGACAACCGCGGCCAGCGTGGCCAGTCGGCCGTGGCATCGACGGCTCACCCCCGCCCGCCCACCAGCGATGGAGGAGACAGCTCATGCAGTACCGCACCTTGGGCCGCACCGGAGTCCAGGTCAGTTCCCTTGTGCTCGGCGCGATGAATTTCGGCGCTATCGGGCGCACGACCCAGGACGAGATCACGGCCATCGTCGACGCCGCTCTCGAGTCTGGAATCAACCTGATCGACACCGCCGACATGTACGGCAACGGCGAGTCGGAGGAGATGGTCGGCAAGGCGATCGCCGGCCGACGCGACGACATCGTGCTGGCCACGAAGGCGGCCATGCCGATGGGCGACGAGCGCAACCACCGGGGCAGCTCACGCCGCTGGCTGGTCACCGAGCTGGACAACAGCCTGCGCCGTCTCGGCGTCGACCACGTCGATCTCTACCAGATCCACCGCTGGGACCCGGCCACCAGCGACGAGGAGACGCTGTCGGCGCTGACCGACCTGCAGCGGGCAGGGAAGATCCGCTACTTCGGCTCCTCGACCTTCCCCGCCTACCGCATCGCCCAGGCCCAGTGGGCGGCCCGCGAGAATCACCTGAGCCGCTACGTCACCGAGCAGCCCAGCTACTCCATCCTGCAGCGCGGGATCGAGACCCACGTCCTGCCCGTGACGCAGGAGTACGGCCTCGGCGTGCTGGCCTGGAGCCCGCTGGCCTCGGGCTGGCTGTCGGGCGCGGTCCGCGAGGGCCAGCCGGTCACCACGCACCGCTCCGTGGTTATGCCGCAGCGCTTCGACACCACGATCCCCGCCAACCAGGCCCGGATGGACGCCGTCGAGCAGCTGGCCAAGGTCGCCGACGAGGCCGGCCTGACGATGATCGCCGCTCGCCCTCGGCTTCGTGACCGCGCACCCCGGCGTGACCAGCGCCATCATCGGCCCGCGGACGCTGGACCACTTGCATTCGCAGCTGGCCGCCGCGGACACCGTGCTGTCCGCCGACGTACTCGACGCGATCGACGCGATCGTCGCTCCCGGCACCGACCTCGCCCCGGACGAGAAGTACGACACCCCGCCCGCCCTCCTCGACCCGGCCCTGCGCCGCCGCTGACCGCATGCCGGAAGGAAACGGCCCATGACACACACCACCCCGCCCAGTTTCGGGATCGCGACCGCGCCGCAGCAGGTCAGCTACGACGACCTGCTGCGGGTCTGGCAGGAAGCTGACACGATCCCGCAGATCGAGCATGCCTGGGCGTTCGACCACCTCTTGCCGATCGGCGGCGACAAAGACGGCCCGATCTTCGAAGGCTGGACCCTGCTGTCGGCCCTCGCCGCGCAGACCACCCGGCTGCGGCTTGGCCTGTTGGTGACCAGCAACCGCATCCGGCCGCCCGCGCTGCTGGCCAAGATAGCCGCGACCGTCGACATCGTCTCGCGTGGACGGCTCGAGTTCGGCATCGGCGCGGGCTCACGAACCGACATCCCGTGGGCCCGGCGCGAGTACGACGCCTACGGCCTGCCCTACCACGACGCCGCCTACGCGGTGGGCAGCCTCGCGGAGGCGTGCACGGTGATCCGGCGGCTGTGGACCGAGGACAAGCCGTTCGACTTCCACGGCAGCTACTACGACCTCACCGGGGCGTTCTGCAACCCCAAGCCCGTCCAGCGCCCCGGCCCGCCCATCGTCATGGGCGGGCAGGCCACCGCGACGCTGCGCGTGGTCGCAGAGCACGCCGACGTGTGGAACTTCCCCGGCGGTGACGTCGAGGCCGCCGTCCGCCGCGGCACCGTGCTTGACCGCATCTGCGCCGAGATCGGACGCGACCCCGCCTCGATCACCCGGTCCCTCGTCCTGCCGGTCTCCTACGACGAGCCCGGCCGCACCCGGGACGCGATCGCTGCGGCCGTCGGCGCCGGCTTCCGGCACTTTGTCTTGAGCCTGCCCGCCCCGTACCCGGAAGACGTCGCCCGCTGGGTAACCGACGAGGTCATCAGCAAGTCGGTCTAGGTCCCTGACGCGCAGTGCGCGCCCGCCGAGCGCGCCGCGGGGGGCGCGGACGCCGCGACCGGCCCGGGACCGGTCGGCCGCAGCGCCCACGCCTATTCAAAGATTACGCGGGCAGTCACCGCAGCCATGCGCAGGCTGAGCTCCGCGGCCCGCTGCAGTTGGCGTCCGGGAACATCCATCATCTTGAACGGACCGTGGTTTCACCGGCCACCGCCCATCGTCGTATTAGCCGGCGAAACCGAACGGCCTCGCGCCAGGCAATAGACTGAAAGCGGCCACGGCATCGTCGTGGCGCGGCCACGCAGTCGCGTGGCGCGGTTCCCGACGCCGAATGAGCGAGACAAGATAGCCATGCCCGCACCGCACGAGACCACCATGACGAGCGCGACACGGCTTGCGACCCGCGACGACCTGCGTAACGTGGCAATCGTGGCACACGTTGACCACGGCAAGACCACGCTTGTGGACGCGATGCTCTGGCAGTCGGGCGCGTTCGGCGCGCACGCTCACGTCAACGAGCGAGTCATGGACTCCAACGACCTGGAGCGTGAGAAGGGGATCACGATCCTCGCCAAGAACACCGCGGTCCAGCACGGCGGCCTGACGATCAACATCATCGACACGCCCGGCCACGCGGACTTCGGCGGCGAGGTCGAGCGCGGCCTCTCCATGGTCGACGGCGTGGTGCTGCTGGTCGACGCGAGCGAGGGGCCGCTGCCGCAGACCCGGTTCGTGCTGCGCAAGACCCTGGAGGCGAACCTCCCCGTCATTTTGGTCATCAACAAGGTGGACCGTCCCGACGCGCGTATCGCCGAGGTCATCGACGCCTGCTACGAGCTGTTCATCGACCTTGACGCCAGCGAGGAGCAGATCGAGTTCCCGATCGTCTACGCCTCGGCGAGGGCGGGCCGTGCCTCGATCAACCGGCCGCAGGACGGCGGGATGCCGGACAGCGAGAACCTTGAGCCGCTGTTCGACGTGATCCGCGAGACGGTCCCCGCGCCGGTCTACGATCCGGAAGCGTCGCTGCAGGCGCACGTCACCAACCTCGACGCGTCCGCCTACCTGGGCCGCATCGCACTCTGCCGGATCCACAACGGCACGATCCGTCGGGGCCAGCAGGCCGCCTGGTGCAAGACCGACGGCTCCATCCAGCGGGTGAAGATCACCGAGCTGCTCCGGACCGAGGCCCTAGAGCGCGTGCCTGCCGAGAGCGCGGGTCCCGGTGACATCATCGCGATCGCCGGCATTCCCGAGATCATGATCGGCGAGACCCTGGCCGACCCGAACGACCCGCATCCGCTCCCGCTGATCACGGTGGACGAGCCCGCGATCTCGATGACGATCGGCACGAACACCTCTCCCCTCGCCGGACGCGAAAAGGGCACCAAGGTGACCGCCCGCCTGGTCAAGGACCGTCTTGACCGCGAGCTCGTCGGCAACGTGTCCCTGCAGGTGATACCGACCGAGCGCCCGGACGCCTGGGAAGTCCGCGGCCGCGGCGAGCTGGCGCTCGCCATCCTCGTGGAGACCATGCGCCGCGAGGGCTACGAGCTGACCGTCGGCCGCCCGACCGCCGTGACCAGGGAGATCAACGGCAAGGTGCACGAGCCGGTCGAGCGGCTCTCCATCGACGTGCCCGAGGAGTTCCTCGGCGCGGTCACCCAGCTGGTCTCGGTGCGCCGCGGCCGGATGGATACGATGACCAACCACGGCACCGGCTGGGTCCGGCTGACCTTCGTCGTCCCGTCCCGTGGCCTGATCGGGTTCCGCACCCAGTTCCTCACCGAGACCAGGGGCACCGGCATCGCGCACCACGTCTTCGAGGGTTACGAGCCGTGGGCCGGGGTGATCAAGGGCCGCGCGAACGGGTCGCTGGTGGCCGACCGGGCCGGCAACTCCGCCGCGTACGCGATGTTCAACATCCAGGAGCGCGGGTCGCTGTTCCTCTCACCCGCCACTGAGGTCTACGAGGGCATGATCGTCGGTGAGAATTCGCGGGCGGACGAGATGGACGTGAACATCACCAAGGAGAAGAAGGTCACCAACATCCGCCAGTCCAACGCCGAGGAGCTCGAGCGGCTTGTCCCGCCGCGACTGCTCAGCCTGGAGCAGGCGCTCGAGTTCTGCGCCGACGACGAGTGCGTCGAGGTGACCCCGACTGCGGTCCGGCTTCGGAAAGTGGTGCTTGACGGCAAGGAGCGCGGCCGAATGCGTGGCCGTGTCTCGCGCGAGCAGGGGTAATTCGCTCATTTAGCGCAGTTTTTGGCGATATGTTCGCCAATTACGGGACGGCGCTGCGGGGTACGTGTGCCGAAATTTCGGATATCGGTATACCCATATCTCCGGGATCGGTATAGGTTGCATTCCTTCCGCCGCATAAGATACCTACGCATGCCGAAGCACACCGGGGAAGTGCTTCGGTGCGTAGAGGGGAAAGCGTCGGCGCAGTTCAGGGGCGTGCGTCGGCAAAGCAGAGGCGGACCGCCCGCAACTCGCGGCGGGAAGCGCAGTGGCGCGGCGGCAGCGCTACGGGGCCTCCACATGGGGGAGTCGCGCTGCCGCCGTCCCTTACGGTGCGTAATGCATAAAATGCCCTATGAATAAAGGGAACTTGTTAGGGTATGCAGAACCGGAGATTGCCGCAGAAAGCGATTCCGCAACTCGGCGAAGCGGTAAAAGGGGGCGCTATGAGTCAGCGGCCGGTTTCTATTGATGTAAGCCAGTCTTTCCAGAATCTTCTCAAGATGGTGGTCAATTCCATCCCGAAGATCCTGGTTTTCCTCATAGTTCTGGTCATCGGGTGGATAGTCGCGAAGGGCCGAGCCGACGCGATGCGCGTCCCGCCGCACGCCCGCCAGAACCAGACCGCGCAGCAGCCCACCTACACCACAGCCTCCACCTTCACCACAGCCTCCGCCGGCACTGGCTCCGCTGGTTTGGCCAGCCCGACCGGCGCCGCAGGCTACTCGCAGGACCCCGGTTCTACCGAGGTTTACTACCGTGGCATCGACCCGGGGGACTGGCGTAACCCCGATGCCAACTACTGGTAAATTTCGCCGCGCGCAATTTCAGAGTCGATTATCCGAACGAGCGGGATCGCCTTACCGAAGGCGAACACCCAATGACCCCAACTCCACCGTCCGTCGCGCGACGATTCTGCGGCGTCTGGTGGGTCTATTTAGCACAGATCGCGCAGGCTCCGACGCCGTACAAGTCCTGATTGACATGGGACCCTGGGAACTGAACAGTCCAGGCACTCGGCACGGGACCCGTGACAATCGTGTGGGTGACAGTCGACGGGCCCGCAAGCTCAGGCACCGCTTAGTGGTGTCAGGTACGACCGGTGCCGGCGGCCAGGGGCGGGGGCCAGGCGGTGGGGTCGGCCGGGTCGGGCGGTGCGGTGCGGCAGATGATGTAGTGGCGCGGGGTGATGGCCGTGGGGTGGCGGGCGAGGGCGGCCATGCAGCGGGCGTGCGCCTGTTCCGGCGTGCGGACGGCGTAGGTGGCGGTCAGGCAGGCGACCAGCGGGCGGCCGCCGGCCGAGGCGAAGACGTGGGCCACCGCGGGCGCGACGGCGTCGTCCACCAGGCGCTGCACGTCGGCTACCTCCACCCAGCAGTGGTCGACCAGTATCCGGTCCGGGGTGCCGGCGATGGGCTCCAGCCCGATGACCTCGGGCATCCGGCCGCGGGGCACGTCGCCGTGCGCGGCGGCCGCCAGCAGGCGCTCGACGGCCAGCAGCACCGACTCCAGCTCGGCCCGCGGGACCAGGCCGGCGTCACCGCTCCACACGTCCAGCCGGAGGCAGCCACCGACCTGGTTGAGGCGGAACTGGATCGGCGCGTCGATGAATGGCACCGGGCGCCACCGCAGCTCGGTCCGGGCGAGCGCGACGTCGATCACCTCGGGCTGGACCCCGACGCCCGCGGTGAGCCCGGACCACGACTCAGGGACGAGGCTGTTGAACAACGGGCCGAAGTTGAAGCGCAGGCCCCGCTCGTGCCCGATCAGTTCGTCCATGGCGGCCAGCTTGGCCGCGTCGTAACTGGCGTGCCGGCTCGCTTCCACCACCCTCGTCCAGGTGTGGCGGACCAGCTCGTCGAAACCTCTTTCGCCGAGCTCGACGGTGGCGATGGTGGCCTGGGCCAGGGAGCCGACGTAGTTCACCAGGTGGCGCTCGAAACGGTTGCTGGACAACAGGGGGAGCACCAGCTCCCGGTAGCCGGCGCGGCGGGCGACCACGGCGCAGATGGCCGCGAGCACGACGCTGGACCGGCTGGCCCGGGTGCGCGCCGCGACCCGCCGCACGGCCATCGCGGCAGCCACCGACGACAGCTCCACCGCCAGCGACCCGCCGCTGGTCCGGGCGCCAGGCAAAGCGTACGGGTGGTGGGGGAACCGCCACGACTGCTCCCGCAGGTAGTCCAGTGCCGTGTCGGCCTTGCGCCGCTCGGCCGGCGTCGCCTCCAGCCCGGCCTGGTCCAGTGGCTGGTGGCCGGGCCGGCCGGCCTGCCGTCGCGCGGGATCGCCGAGGAGGCCGGCGAAGTCGCGCTTGAGGATCTCGATCGCGCCGAAGTCCACGTCCATGTGCGAGAACGCGGCGGCGCACGCGATGACCTGATCGCCCGCGCCGGGGACGATGGCCACCGCCATGCGCACCGGGCTCCGCGCCGGGTCGGGTGACTCGCGCAGCCACTGGACAAGCGCCTCGGCCACCACGGGGCGGTCCCGCGGTCCCCACTGCGCCTCGCCGAGCGAGCAGGCCTCCAGCATCTGGACGCCGGACGCCGCGACCCGCTGGCGCGGCTGCTCGCCGGGCATGTAGGTGGTGCGCAGGCTCTCGTGCCGCGCGATCAGCACCGCGACCGCCTCGGCCACGTCATCGACGGACACCACCGCCGGCACCGGGAGCTCAGCGCACAGGATCGCGTGGGCGTGGTCGGGGGCCTGGCTCAGCCAGTTGTAGATATTGAGCTGGCCCAGGGTGAGCGGTCCCTCGCCGGCCCGCTCCCCGGTGAACTCGACCGGGACCGGCCGCATCGGGGTCAGCTGCACGCGGCGCCGGCGGCGCTGGCCGCTTCCGGTTCCGGTGCTCATCGCTGGCCGGCCGGGCAGTCGCGGCCTCCCGCACGCAGCACCAGCGCCTTGCCGTCATGGCGCAGCACCCGCTCGGATCGGAGAGTTCGCCTGGCCGGTGCCGGGAGTGGTCGGCCAGGCCGACGAGCGTGAGCATCGTGGCGACGCGCTCCTCGCGAGCCTTCAATGTTGACCAGCGTGGTTTTCCCCGACCCGGATCGGCCGCGCAGGGCGACGAGCTGGCCCTCGCCCACGGTGAGGCTGACGCCCCGCAGGGCGGCGGTGGCGGCCGGGCCGTTCCCGTAGGTACGGGTCACGTCCTTCAGCTCGATGATCGTCGTCACGTGTCAGCCGCGGGGAGATCGGCCGGCCCGGAGTCGGCCCGGCCGTTGGATCGCTGGTCGGCCCAGACGCCGATATGGTCGGGCTCCAGTTCCAGCCGGACGCGGTCGCGCATGCCAAGCGCGTCGGTCATATCGCGCGGGAGCTGGAGCCGTCCCGCCCGGTCGAGCACGGCGTACTCGATGGCGTGCCCAAGGGCCGACCCGTCGCCGCCGTCCTGCCGCAAGGTCTCGGTGCTGGTCCGGCCGTCCCTGATCGCGATGACCCGCCGCACCTTCGACGAGACCTCGGGGTCGTGCGTCACGACCAGGACGGTCACCCCCAGCTCGGTGTTGGCCGTCTTGAGCGCGGTGAACACCGAGTCGGCGGTCACGCTGTCCAGCTCCCCCGTTGGCTCGTCCGCGAGGAGAAGGCTCGGCGCGTTCGCGATCGCGGTGGCAATCGCGACCCGCTGCTGCTCGCCGCCCGACATCTGATCCGGGCGGCGCCGCGCGCAGTGCCCCACGCCCAGCGTCTCAAGAAGCTCGGCCGTTCGGACGTTACGAGTTTTCCTTCCGCTGCCCGCCAGCTTCATCGGCAGGTCCACGTTCTGCGCCGCCGTCAGGTAGGGGAGTAGGTTCCGCGACGTCTGCTGCCAGATGAACCCCACGGTGCGCCGCCGGTAGACGAGCCGCTGCTTGGCGGACATGGTGGCTAGGTCATGCCCGTCCACCTGGACCGACCCGGCCGTCGGCGCGTCAAGCCCGGCCAGGATGTTCACCAGCGTCGACTTCCCGCTGCCGGAGGCCCCGACCAGTGCGGTCAGCTCACCGCGCTCAACCACGAGGTCAAGGCCCTGAAGCGCCTGCACCTCGATGCCTTCGGCCTGGTAGATGCGGACCAGCCGGTCGCAGGCCACCAGCGCGTCCGCGCCGTAGTCGGCGTCCCTGCCCTGCGGGGCCTCGGTGTGCAGTTCCTCAAGCGAGGCGGCCGCCATCGAATCGCTCAACTCGTTCTCCTTATGTCCGCATCGTAACGGCGACGCCGCGCCCGCGTCCCGACCTGACCTCGTAGGCCAGCGCGATGATGGTGATCGCAACCAGCGCCGCCAGCGGGAGCATGAACGACGCGAAGTCTGGTCGCAGCGGCGTCGGGGTCTGGGATTGCGTGAACACCGAGAGGTCAATCGCCGGGGCCACGAGCCTCGGCAGCGCGATGGCGCAGGCCGCCGCCGCCACCGCCGAGGCGGCGATCGAGGGAACCACCTCAAGCGCCACCAGTCGGACGCGCTGCCCTTCCGTCAGCCCCATCGTGGCCAGCCGCGCCGTCGTCAGCTCCCGGTCCGCCGCGCCGAGCGCCAGTTGAAGCAGCATCACCGCGAGCGCCAGCGCGGCGGCGAAGGCGATGGCCAGGGTAAAGAGAAGAAATGTGCCCTGCTGGAGCGGCGCCTCGATCAGCCCATGCAGCGCGGCGGCCCTGGTGGTGATGGCCGGGGCTTCCGCACCAGGCATGGTCGCCTGCACCGCGGCATTGAGCCTGGTCATGTTGATTGACGGCCCGCTCAGGAGCATCAGGTTCACCGGCGGCGCGCTGGCGCCGCGAATCGCCGACATCGGCAGCACGATGAACGCTCCGCCGCCCGGCAGTGCCGGGGTGGACTGCAGTTCGCCCGAGACCCGGACGCGCAGCGTGGGAAGCCCCTGCTGCGCGAGGATGGTAAAGCCTGCTCGCCCGCCGAGGTAAGCGGCGGCTTGCGGAGACGCCAGCACCGGGATGGCCCCCTGACCGCGGGTCTGGGCGAGCAGGGCGGGACGGACCGGGGAGAAACCCTCGGTCGAGGCGACCAGCGCCGCGTAGCTGGCCGGGTCGACGACGATGGCGGTCAACCGCTGCACCCCGGCAGCGACAGTCACCACGACCGTGGAAGCCGGCGCGGCATGCTCGACCCCTGGCACCGCGGCGATCGCACGCACGGCCGAGGGGCTCAGGCCGAGCTGAGTGGGGGCCGCGACGACCACATCGGCTCCGGTCGCCTGCCACGACGCGGCGGTCTCAGCCGCGAGCACAGCGGCCTGGACCATGCCGGTGAACGCCGCCACGGTGAGCGCGAGGACGAGGGTCATGGCGGGGAGCACGAGCATGACCGGGGCCTGCGCCGCCCGGCTGAGCGCGAGGAACCCGATGACGCCGCGTCGCCGAGCCGATGCCCGCGCGAGACCGCGCAGCAGCACCTGGTACAGCCGCAGCGCCACGATCACCGCCGGAACGGCCACGAGCACCGGCGCCGTGCTCGTGAACAGGTCGGTGGCACCCGTCTGCGCGCGGAAAACAGCGATGCCGCCGATGGCCGCGGCGCAGGCGGTCACCTCGAGTACCACCCGGGGCAGCCAGGACCTGCGCCGCCGCGCGTTTCGGCGGCGTGGCAAGCGGTTCTGCCAGGCCGCGACCAGCCCCGGGCCCATCGCGGCGATGGCCAGCGTGGCGATGCCCGGCCACCAGGCGGCCGGGCCGGCCGGGGAGGCGCCGGGGACCAGGAGCACGGCGGCCGCCCAGGCCAGGGCGGCCGCGGGCACGCAGGCCACCGCCGCGCCGCCCGCCGCGAGCCGGAACAGCTGCCACAGCGACGCTCCGCGGGCCCGGCGCAGGGCCAGTTCGGCGGACCGCCGGGCCGCGATCATCCGGGCCGCGAGGAGCAGCGTCACGATGCCCGCCGCTGCCAGGCCCGCATAGACGATCCAGACCAGGACGTTCACGTTGTTCGAGGTCTGGACGAAGGCGGCCAGCGGCTGAAGCAGGCCAGACGTCACGCTCAGCGCGTTGGTCATCGGCGCCAACTGCCCGGTCAGCTGGGGAGTCTGGTTGACGATCCGGTTCACCTGGTTGTACAGGGCCCCGGCCTGGCCGTGCACCCCGGTTGCGTCGGTCGGAAGCTCCCACTGCAAGAGCAAATCCGACTCGCCGTAGATCCGCTGGACCATGTCAAGCTCGCCGGGGTCCGCGATGACCGCGCCGTCCCACTCCTTGCCCCCGGCTGTCACAGACAGCTCCGGTGCCGGCAGGAGGGGATCGGCGTTCCAGAACGAAGAACCGGGATCGGCGGGCTCGACGATCCCGGTGACGTCGAGTTGGACTGAGGCATGCTCTCCCGGCAGCATCATGTCCAACGGGGCGGCGATAGTCAGCGCGGAGCCGGGTCGCAGCCCGAACCTGCTGGCCGTTTGCGGGGTGACCACGACCTGGACGTTGAAAATCGTCTCGGTACCGTGCACCGTCGGTTGCGGCGCGGTATCCGGCATGCTGCCGGCCACCAGCAGCAGGTTGCCGGCCGTCGGGTACCGGTAGGTAACCTCCAGCTTGCCGGGGATCCCGTGGAGGCTGGGCAGCGGCGCTGGCACGTAGGAGACGCCGGCGTTCATGCCGAACCAGTCCGTCGATGGCGGGGTTAGCGGTAGCGGACCCGCGCTGAAGTCACGGCGCAACTGGGTGGTGACGTTGTTGACGTCGGCCTCGTTCAGGTTCTGGGCGAGCACGTTCCCTGTCGTTGCCTGGATGGTGGTGTTGACCAGGCCCCAGTCGCTCGTGGCCACGAAGGTCTTCTCGGTCGACGCCGCCCCGGCCAGCGTCTGCTGCAGCGCTCGCACCCCCGTGGCCTGGGCCTGCCTTGGTCCAACGGTGGCGGCCAGCACGCACCCTCCGGCCAGCAGCGCGAGCGCGAGACTGCCCGCGCTCCGCATGCCGGTCACCCGGCGCAGGACGCTCACGCCCTTCCCGCCTCCCATGTCACGTCCGGAGTCCATGCGCTTCCTCACGCGTCTTCCGCGGCTCGAAGTTCGGCGGCGGGATCGGGCCGACGGGTGGCGGCGAGCGCGGCGGCCACTGCGGGCAGCACCGCCACCGCCAGCGCGAACCCGATGACCAGCCGCAGGTCATCCACCGTGACGGCGGGCGGCGTCGGCAGCTGCGCCGCCGAGGTGAGCGTGACCGCGGGCACAAGCAGCCAGGCCACCAGCGTGCCCAGCAGCACCCCAAGAACGGCGGACGGCAGGCTGAGCAGCAGTTTCTCCAGGCATAGCTGCAAGGCTGCCTCGCGTCGGGTCACGCCCAGCGCTGCCAGCAGCGCCATCTCCGCGCGGCGGCGGCGCACATCGGCCGCGATCGATACCCAGAACCCCGTGATGGCCAGCATCGCCGCGGCCGCGGCCATCGCCAGCAGCGCCTGCTGCGGCGCGGCGGACAGCGGGTCGCTCGAGGTGGCCGTGGCTAGTGCCGCCGCGCTGCTGAGGCCGGTCCCCGCGGGAACCGCGGCGGTCAAAGAGGCCGGGATGCCGCCGTCGGCCGTGGCCAGCCACCATTGAGTGACCGGCAGCGGGGGGAACGACCGCCGGGCCAGCTGCTCCTGAAGACTGCCGAGATCGGTGATGAGCGCGCCGGCCGGCGCCGTAACGGTCGGGAACGAGGCCACCTCGGCCACGATTCGCATCGGGACCTGCGCTCCGGCCACGAACTCGGACACCACGGCGCCGATCGCCAGGCTGTTCGCGTCCATGAACGCCCTCGTCGCGATGGCCGGGATCGCGCCCACCTGGGGAGCCCGGGGAAGCAGCACCAACTGCCCGGGGACCGGCGTCGACGGAGGCGGCGGCGAGACGTCCAGCATGGAGGTATCCGCCCAGCCTGTGGCAAAGGTGAAGGTCGCGGAATCTCTCGTGAAATGCGTTGGTCCGTCACTTGGCTGCGCGACTGCATCTGGCTGCAGGTCCGACGGGACGAACGCGCTTGCCTCCTCAATCCAGCCGGCCAGCGACGGGCCGCTCAGGGTGAGGGCGAGTGACGGACCTTTGCTCGGCGGCAGCAGGAACGTAGCCGTGATCGCGGCCACCCGCAGCGGGTAGAGCGCCCGCTCGCCGCCAAGATGCGCGGCGAGCAGGTGGGGGCGGCCGTCGGCGACCAGTGTCCCGGCGGCGATCTGGTACGCGGTGCCCGTCCGGTCGAGGATAGTGAGGGTCACGGTGACCGGCCCGGGCAGCGGTCCCGTAGGCGCCGCCGTGGCCGGCCCGAGCGTGGCGGTGAGCGCGATCGTGCCGGCCCGCGCGCCGGGCTGGGGCGCCGCCAGCACTGCCCCCGGCAGACCGCCAGGCGTGATGGCGCGGAACAGGCTGGCGGCCGGCAGCGGCGACTCGTCGCCGCGCAGCCGGACGGCCTGGGATGCCTGGGTCGCGTCGATCGCGAGCACCTCGCCGGGATTGCCCGAGTACTCGGTCACCGCCATCGCGTGCGTAACGCCCCGCGCGGCGGTGAGGGCGCCCGCACCGCCCGAGTCGAGCGGCGCGGGCAGGTCGACCTGGACGTCGCCCCCGTTGGCGAAGGCAGCTTGGTCGGAGGCCGACGTGAGCCAGCTCGCGTGCTGCGCGAGCGCGAGCGTTCCCGTGGCGACCGCCATGGTGAGCAGCAGCGCCGTGCCACCCTGGCGGATGGGCATCCTGCTGATCTGCCAGGAGGCCAGCGCCATGGTGAGCCTCCTGCCCCGGATGGCCAGCCAGTCCGCCGTCCGGGCGGCCGCCGGAAGCAGGCGCAGCGTGACGACGCTTCCGGCGGCCAGCGCGAGCGCGGGGGCCAGCGCGAGCACCGGGTCGATGGCCCCCGTCCCGCCGTTGCTCGCCGCGGAGTAGTGCCGCAGTTGCCAGCCGGCCAGCACCGCCAGTACCACCATGGCGATGTCCAGGCCGGCCCGCGCCACCCCCGTCACCACGGCCTGCCTGCCGCGCCGGGCCCGCGCGGCACCTGGACTGGGAGTGAGCCCAGGAGCGAGCAGCGAGGCCGCGGCGATGACCGTGACGACGACTGCCGCCGCGAGTGCGTCGGGCCAGATTCCCGATTGGCCCGTGAGCCGGATGCCGGCCCTGCCCAGCGGCCCCGCGGCCATCAGCACGTCGGCGAGCCTGATTCCAGCGAACGCGCCGGCGACGGACACCAGCGCCGACAACGGGATCACCTCGGCCGCCGTGAGCCAGGTGAGCTGGGACCTGGTCGCGCCGCGCGCGACCAGCAGCGCGGTCTCCCCCTCTCGCTGGGTCGTCAGTAGCCGCGCCACCGCGAGCAGCGCCGCGATGGCGAGGGCGAGAAGTTCCAGGGCGCTGATTACCAGCAGCGACCGGGCGACGGACAGGTTGCTCTCCGCCTCGGCGAGTACGGACGGCAGGTTCGTGACCGTCTGAGCGCCAGGCAGGAAGCTCGAGTTCGGCAGCGACGCCGCGAGGGCGGAGACGCTCGCCAGTACCGGGCCGAGGTTTCCCCCCTGGAACGCCGACAAGTCGGGCTGCGCCACCCACGACCCGCTGAGCATCCTCAGCGCAGGCCCGAATGCCGCCTGGCTCACGACAAGGGGGCCGTACGTGGCGGACTCGAAGCTGGCCGACTCGCCGCTGGCGGGGATGTAGCTGAGCTCCCAGTACGAATCCGCCTTGGCGGCCACTTGGCGCGGCACAAAAATGCCGGTTATACCGAAGCTCACCAGCGCGTTAGTGCTCGTGTCGCGCAGCCGAAGGACGTCGCCCGGGGAGACATGAAGCAGTGCCGCCGCCGAGGCGGGCAAGGCGGCAGGGATCGCCTGCCGTTGGCCGGCGTCCGGGGCCGTCGGCCATTGGCCGGCCACGAGCGAGGCATGGCTGGCGATCCCGCTCATTGCGGCTGCTTCGAGGAGCGCCGTGTTGCCCTTGCCGACGCTCGGCGGCGACGCCGGAAGTGCCCCAGGGACGAGCCCAAGCGAATCTGACCAGAGTGCCTCCTGGAAGCTGAACGGGATGCCCGGCATTGCCTCGGCGATCTGCGACCGCAGCGCCGCGGTCCCCTTGACCGCCTGGCTGGGGGCGCTCACCAGCGCGGTGATCGACAGTGCGGTGCCCGGCGCCACACCGAGGTCGTGCCTGACCGCCTGCGGCAGTGTCTGGCCCGTGAAGACCGTGAGCGCGGCGGCCACGGTGGCCGCGACCAGAATCGTCAGCGCGGCGGCGGCAAGCACCACCCAGTGAGCGGTCATCCGGCGTATCGCCAGCGGACCACGAGGGCTGATCACCACGACAGCATTCCGTAAGAGAAATGAAATGTTCAAGTAGTGGCGAAATGTAAATAATGTAATTTACCGAAACTTGCGAGAATTACGCCGACAGACCCTCACCGGGGGAAATGCCGCACCGATCGAGGCATGGTCCGCCGTCCGCCGTCAGGCGGCGTGGCACGAGGCGGGCGTCATCGGCCCGATTCCGATTCCGCCGGCACGGAGCGCGTCGGCGTGTCATGGTGTTGCTCCTTGAAGTTCCTGAGCTGCAATGATTACGTTCCGTACATGAATAAGTTGCGGAGAGTAACTGTTCTGCGGCGTCGGCGCGGCCGAAACTGGCGCCGGGCGTGGGCCGTGACGGTCGCAAGCAGTCTGGCCGCGGCGGTTTCGCTGGCCGCAGCGCCGATGGCTGACGCGGCGACAACCAGTTCCGCCGGGCGTCCCTTGCGCGGGATTGACATCTCGGCCTATCAGCACGCGGACGGGCCCGTCAACTGGCGGTTGCTTGCTCGCCACGGCATCCGGTTCGTCGCGATCAAGGTCACGGAAGGCACCTACTACACCAACCCGTACTACTGGTCGGACGACCGGGGCGCAGCGCGGGCGGGACTGGCGGTGATGCCGTACGTGTTCGCCAACCCGGGTGCGGCCGGCGGCGCGGCCACGGCAAGCTTCGCCCTTCGCGCCGCGCGTTATAGGCGCGGCAGCGCAGTGTTGCCGCTGGTCGTTGATCTGGAGAACGACCCCTACTCGAGAAGCAACTGCTACTGGCTTGGCAGCAGGCGGATGGTCGCCTGGATCGCTGGGTTCACCACCCGAACCAGGGCGCTGACCGGAGTGTGGCCAATCATCTACACCACGGACGCCTGGTGGAAGCAGTGCACGCGATCGACTGGCCGGTTCGGCGCGGACCCGCTCTGGCTGGCGGACTACAACGCCGCCGGCCGAGTGCGCCGCGCACCTGGGGTCGGTGGGCGTTCTGGCAGTACACCGACGAAGGCTTCCTTCCCGGGATCGGCTGGACCGACCTCGACTACTACCAACCGGTTACCGACCTCCGATCGCTCCGCCCGGCAGCCAGGCCAAAACCAAGCCACAAGCGCCAGTCGGGGCACAAGCGGCAGTCGAAGGACAAGCCGCAGCCGAAGCACCTGCGGAAAGACAAGAATGAGCATCGGTCCAAGCCGCCGCGGAAGGGCGGGACTAAGGACAAGCGCAAGCACAAGCCAGCGCCGAAACGCAAAAAAGGGGTGATGACGTCTGAATCAGAAATCAGCTACAAATCACCAGATTCCCGCTTATTCGCACCATCATCGTTGATAGGCTCCGGCGCGTGAATCGGCTAAGGCGTCGTAGCGGCATCGCGGGAACCACGCTCATCATCATCGCCGGGCTGGCGGTCGCGGTCGCGGCGCGGACCGCAGTCCAGGAACCGGCGGCGCTCGCGTCGACGACGCAGCCAAGCGTCCAGGGCACAGACGTTTCTAACCAGACGAACGCCTGCGCAGCCGGTGAACTGGCCGGATGTGAAAGCCGCCGGAATGTCCTTCGTCGGCGTCTTTGCCTTCGACGGCGCGACCGTTTCCAATCGCACCGTCTACAACTCTCAGGTCACCGGGGCGCTGAGCGCGGGGCTCTTCGTCATGCCCTACGTCGTCGCCGACCCGCTCAAGGTCGCGACGGGCGGGAAGCAGTTCACCGACGCCTGGCCCGTGATCAATTCGATCGCCGCCGCGCCCTACGCGACCGGCGGCCAGTACCTGCCGATCACCCTGGACATGGAGAGCCAGCCGCTGGTCACCTCCCGAGGCCTGCTACGGCCTCACCAAGACGCAACATGGTGACCTGGATCGGCGATTTCATCGCCGCGGCGAAGGCCCAGACGCACGTGCTCCCCGTCATCTACTCGAACCCGAACTGGTGGCAGGCCTGCACCGGCAACACCACGGCCTTCGCGGCCAGCGATCCTCCGCTCTGGATCGCCGACTACGGCGTCGCCAGTCCCGCCATCCCGCCCGGCTGGGCCGGCTACGCGTTCTGGCAGGACTCGGACACCGCCACCGTCAACGGGATCAATGGCCAGGCCGACCGTGACCTGATGCAGGGCGCCCCGCCAACCGTCACGGCCGCTTCGGGCGCCAGTGGGTCGGTCCAGATCGAGACGCTGAACTCCCTCGCGGGCCAGCGAGTGTCCTACGCAGCGTCGCTGCCGTCGTACCTCTCGCTGGGCGCCACGGGTCTCCTGCGCTGGTCGTCGTCCACCCCGGTCGGGATGCACTCGGTGACGATCACCCCGACGAGCACGGCCACCACCCCGGTGATGGTGATTCCCTCCTCGGTGTCGGCCACCCTCAGGGTGCACGGGACAGTCGCCCTGTCCACCGCCAACCGTTCGTCCACGGCAGGCGCTCCGGTCTCGCTGAGGGTCACCACCTCCGGTCCCGACCAGAACGTCGGCTTCGCCCCGACGCTCAGAGCGACCGGCCTGCCTCCGGGCCTGGAGATGACCTCCACCGGAGTGATCACTGGCTGGCCCACCAGGCCAGGGACCTACAAGCTGGCGGTCACCGCCGCCGATGCCCTCGGCGGAGCCGGGTCAGCGTCGTTCACCTGGACCATCAAGGCGGCCTCCGATAGCGGCACCGCGGGCCAGATCAGGCAGGTCGGCGGCAGCGGCAAGTGCCTGAACGACCCGGCAGACGTGACCGCGAACGGCACCCACATCAACCTGTGGAGCTGCACAGGCAAATCGAACCAGCGCTGGACCGTCGTCCAGGACGGCACGCTCAGGACCGGCGGCAAGTGCCTGTCCACGGCCGGCGACAGCCGGTCAAGCGGCGCCAAGCTCGTTCTTGAGACGTGCAATTCCCGAGACGGCGCACAGCTCTGGCAGGCCGCCACCGACGGCCAGCTCGTCAACCCGCAGTCGGGCAAATGCCTAGACGTCCCGGCCGCCAGCGCCGCCAACGGCACCCAGCCGGTGATCGAGCCCTGCGCCAACTCGGCCACCCAGCCGAACCAGCACTGGCTCCGCCCGGCCGCCGCCATCGCGTCCGGCCTGTCGGGCAAGTGCGTCGCGGCATCGGGCACCGCCGTGGTGCTTGCCACCTGCGCGAACACCACCGCCCAGCACTGGCAGCCGCAACCAGACGGCACCGTCCGGGCCGACGGCCAGTGCCTGGCCGATCCGGGAACCACCGTCGGCTTCCCGCTCTCGCTTGCCCGCTGTTCCGGGCAAACGCTCACCAAGTGGAAACTGGTCTCGGCCGGCCCGATCGCCACCGAAATGGTCAACACGGCGTCCGGGCTATGCGCCAGCGCCCCCGCAAGCGGCACCCGGCTGGTCATCGCCGCCTGCGGCAACGCCCCCGCGACCACCTGGCACCTCGAGTAACCCCCTCCGGGCGGTCATATTTTGATGACCGTGATCCGCTCGGCCTTTCTGCGGCCGGGTTCCTCGGTGAGGCGGGCCATGTCATCAGGGTCGCTAGTGAGCAGCAGGGCCGGACGCGGCTGAGCGAGCGCCACCACCGCGAGCATCGCGTCTACGGTGCAGCGATGGCCTGAGAGACCGGTGGCACCAAGTAGTTCTCCGGCCTTGCGCCCCGCTTCCTTGTCGATGTTCGCGACGGTAACGCGCTGTAGGATGCGATGAATCCGCGCGTCTGCGCCGCCGCCCCGGAGCACTTCGGCCAGCGTGGACGCGGCGGTGACCACTTGGTCGTACCTTTGGTGCGCCGTCTGCACCAGCGCGCGGACGGCGGGGTCGCCGGTTGCGAGTTTCACCAGTCCCTGCGCATCAAGGACCAAGGCGCCATCTACTGCTCGTCGTGATCTGGCCATTGCCGTTGCGCCCATTCGAGTACCTCGGGGGATACCGGGCCGAACTCGGCGTCGAGCTCGTCAAGCAGGTCACCGAGCCGGTCATGGGAGAACCTCCGCTCGACGGCCTCGGTCACGTACCGGCTGAAACCGCCGGGGCCGGTGCGCTCGCGGATGGCCGTGGCCAGGTCTTCTGGCATGGAGACGCTCACCTTCTGGACGCGCCCGTGGAACCGGGCCAGCTGGTTGCGGTCGATCTCGATGGTGGTCTGCGGGGGCATGGTTTTGGGGAACATGGCGATGATCCGGGATAGCACGTACGGAAGGGGGACCTGGGACACTGTCTCCTCGAACGCCTTCTCCAGCGTGCTCAGCGCCTCTATCTGATCGAGGGAGATTTCCGGTCCCTCAAGCGGAATCTCGCTCATAAGCCGATGCTACCACCGGTAGCAAGATCATTTCACCATGTATAGGAAGATCTTTTAGTGATCGAATCCAGGTCCAATAACCCCCTATAGCAGCGAATACGAAAAGCGCCCGTAACCGAAATTTCCGATTACGGGCGCTTTGGGTGCGTTAAAACCCAGACACGAGGCGGCGAGCTACCGCTTGCCGGGCACCGCCGGCGTGCCCGGCCGCTCCGGACGCCGGGAGATCTTCGAGCCGAGCCAGACCAGCGGGTCGAACCGCCGCCCGGCGACGCGCTCCTTCATCGGGATGATCGCGTTGTCGGTGATCTTGATGTGCTCGGGGCAGACCTCGGTGCAGCACTTGGTGATGTTGCAGTACCCGAGGCCGAAGTCGTCCTGCGCGATGTTGCGCCGGTCCGCCTCGTCGGCCGGGTGCATCTCAAGCTCGGCGATGCGCATCAGGAACCGCGGGCCGGAGAACGCGTTCTCGTTTTCCGTGTGGTCACGGATCACGTGGCAGGTGTTCTGGCACAGGAAGCACTCGATGCACTTGCGGAACTCCTGCGACCGGTCCACGTCCTCCTGCTGCATCCGGAACTCGCCCGGCTTGATCGACGGGTCGGGCGTGAACGACGGGATCTCCCGCGCCTTCGCGTAGTTGAACGACACGTCGGTGACCAGATCGCGGATGACGGGGAAGGTCCGCATCGGCGTGATCGTCAGCGTCTCGGAGGGCGAGAACGTCGACATCCTGGTCATGCAGCCAAGGCGCGGCATGCCGTTGATCTCCATGGAACAGGAGCCGCACTTGCCGGCCTTGCAGTTCCACCGGATGGCCAGGTCGGACGCCTGCGTGGCCTGCAGCCGGTGCAGCACGTCGAGGACGACCTCGCCCTCGTTGACCTCGACCTCGTAGTCGGCGAGCGCGCCCGACCCGGCGTCACCGCGCCAGACCTTCAGCGAAGCCTTGTATCCCATCAGTGGCCTTCCTTCGACTCAGCCGACGCCGACGCAGGCAGCCCCGTCAGTTCTTCAGCGGTCATGTACTTCTTGAGCTCGGATACCTCGAACAGCTCGAGCAGGTCCTGCCTGATCTTCGGCAGCGGCTTGTGGACCATGTCGATCTTGTCGCCGTCGAGCGTGAGGATCAGGTTGACCTTGCGCCACTCGGGCGACATCTCCGGGTGGTCCTCGCGGGTATGCCCGCCGCGCGACTCCTCCCGCTCCAGCGCGGCCATCGCCACGCACTCGCCCACCAGCAGCATGTTCCGAACGTCCTGGGCGTAGTGCCAGCCCGGGTTGTAGGCTCGCTCGCCCGGCACCGACAGGGTCTCGGCCCGCTCCTTGAACTTCTCAAGGGCAGCGAGCGCGTCCTTCAGTTCGCCCTCCCGGCGGATGATGCCGACCAGGTCGTTCATCGTCTGCTGCAGCTCGGCGTGCACCGCGTAGGGCGACTCGCCGACCTCCCGCGAGAAGGGCTCGAGCGCCTCGGCCACGGCTGCATCCAGGTCAGCAGAAGACACGGCCGGCTTGGCGGCACCGAGCGTCTCGAGGTAGTCCGCCGCGCCGTCGCCGGCCCGCTTGCCGAACACCAGCAGGTCGGACAGCGAGTTGCCGCCGAGCCGGTTGGACCCGTGCATCCCGCCGGACACCTCGCCTACCGCGAACAGGCCAGGGACCGAGGAAGCGGCCGTGTCCGGGTCGACCTCGACCCCGCCCATCACGTAGTGGCAAGTCGGCCCGATCTCCATCGGCTCCTTGGTGATGTCCACGTCCGCCAGCTCCTTGAACTGGTGGTACATGGACGGCAGCCGGGTGAGAATGTACTCGGCGGGCCGCCGGGAGGCGATGTCGAGGAAAACGCCGCCGTGCGGTGTCCCGCGCCCGGCCTTGACCTCGGCGTTGATCGACCGCGCGACCTCGTCCCGCGGCAGCAGCTCCGGCGGACGCCGGTTGTGGTCTGGGTCGGTGTACCAGCGGTCGGCCTCCTCCTCGGTCTCCGCGTACTGCGCGCGGAACACGTCGGGCACGTAGTTGAACATGAACCGCTTGCCCTCGGAGTTGCGCAGCACCCCGCCGTCGCCGCGGACCGACTCGGTGACGAGCAGGCCCTTCACCGACAGCGGCCAGACCATGCCGGTCGGGTGGAACTGGACGAACTCCATGTTCATCAGCGACGCGCCCGCCAGCAGCGCGAGCGCGTGCCCGTCGCCGCTGTACTCCCAGGAGTTCGACGTGACCTTGAAGGTCCGCCCGATGCCGCCGGTGGCGAGGATCACGGTGGGCGCCTCGAACAGGACAAACCGCCCGGTGTCGCGGATGTACCCGAAGGCTCCGGCGATCCGCCCGGCCTCGTCCTTCAGCAGCCGCGTGATCGTCGTCTCCGCGAACACGCGGATCTCGCGACTCCGGGTCGCCGAACTCGTAGGAGTCCGCCTGCTGCAGCGCCACCACCCGCTGCTGCAGCGTGCGGATCATCTCCAGGCCGGTCCGGTCGCCCACGTGCGCCAGCCGCGGGTACTCGTGCCCGCCGAAGTTCCGCTGCGAGATCTTGCCCCTCGGGCGTCCGGTCGAAGATCGCGCCCCACGCCTCGAGCTCCCAGACCCGGTCCGGGGCCTCCTTGGCATGCAGCTCGGCCATCCGCGGGTTGTTGAGGAACTTCCCGCCGCGCATGGTGTCGCGGAAGTGGACCATCCAGTTGTCATTGGGGTTCACGTTGCCCATAGCGGCGGCCGCGCCGCCCTCGGCCATGACCGTGTGCGCCTTGCCGAACAGTGACTTGGAGATGATCGCCGTCCGCAGCCCGCGCGCGCGGGCCTCGATGGCCGCGCGCAGCCCGGACCCGCCAGCGCCGATCACTACGACGTCGTAGGTGTATCGCTCGATCTCGGTCGAGGTCGAAGCTGAATCGGAGGTAGACATAAGCCTTTTCGCCCGTTCCGGGATCAGTTGAAGAAGCGCGGGTCGCTGAACGCACCGCTCGCGACCAGCATGATGTAGAGGTCAGTGAGCGCCAGCGTGGTCAGCGAGATCCACGCGAAAGCCATGTGGTGCCGGTTCAGCTTCGAGACCTGGGTCCAGGCCCAGTAGCGCACCGGGTGCTTGGAGAAGTTCTTGAGCCGCCCGCCGGTGATGTGCCGGCAGGAGTGGCAGGAGAACGAGTACGCCCAGACCGCCACCACGTTGATGAGCATGATGATCGAACCGAGCCCGAAACCGAAGTCGCCGTTCGGCCCGCGGAACGCCTGCACCACGTCCTAGGTGAGCAGGATCGCGATCAGGAACGCGGCGTAGAAGAAGTAGCGGTGCAAGTTCTGCGCGATCAGCGGCACCTTGGTCTCGCCGGAGTACTTCGCGTGCGGCTCGCGAACGGCGCAGGCGGCGGGTGAGCGCCAGAACGCCCGGTAGTAGGCGCCCCGGTAGTAGTAGCAGGTCAGCCGGAAGCCGAGGACGAACGGCAGCGAGACGAACGCGTAGGGAATGATCGGCGGGATGGCCGGGATCCACTGGCCGAGCGCCGACGATCCAGGCACGCACTCGCCGCTCACGCAGGGCGAGTAGAACGGCGTCAGGTAGTGATACTGGGGCACGTAGTACCAGTGCCCGGTGAACACGCGGACGGTCGCGTAGGCCACCCAGATGGTCAGCAGGGTCGCGACCACGCGCCCCCGGTTGTACCAGGGGTCCTTGCGGAGCGTCCGCTCAGCGATCTGCGCCCGCGTTCTGCTTACCGGCGCATCAGAAACTTGTGTCATCCAGCGTCCTCGCTGCCTCGTGCGTGATCGTGTCCGCGACGCGCAGCCGGGGAGCCCTCCACCGAGTTGAGGCGAGACAGAGCGGGAGCGCATGCGATGCCCACGAACTTATTCCAGTTAGTCTCAGGATGCCGCATCAGGGGGCGGTTCCAGGATGTGAGCCTCGATACACTCCCTGCTCTTACTGCCTATTCGTGCAGCCGCGTGAGCAGGTTCACAGTCAACACCAAGGACTTGGAACGGACCGTGGACTTCGCGCCGCCGCCCAGTTGCCGTGCTCTTCCGTCACCCGGTCTGCGCTGACGCGATCCCCAGGGCCTGCTTGAGGAACGCGACCTGGAGCAGCAGCAGGTTCTCAGCGACAACCTCCTGCGGGGTCATGTGGGTGACGCCGGACAGCGGGAGGACCGAGTGCGGGTACCCGGCGGCCAGCAGCGCTGAGGAGAGCCGCAGCGAGTGCGCGACCACCACGTTGTCGTCCGCCAGCCCGTGGATGATGAGCAATGGCCGGGCCGCAGCAGCCCCGGTCCGTTCCGGATCATTGGTTATCGAGCTCTGCTCGTAGGCGGCAGCGTCCCGCGCCGGGTCACCCAGGTAGCGCTCGGTGTAATGGGTGTCGTAGAGCCGCCAGTCGGTGACCGGCGCGCCCGCGACCGCCGCGTGGAACACGTCGGGGCGGCGCAGCACGGCGAGCGCGGACAGGTAGCCGCCGAACGACCAGCCGCGGATCGCGACGCGTTCCCTGTCGAGGTCGGCGAACGCCTCCGCCGCCGCGTGCAGGGCTGTGACCTGGTCCTCGAGCACGCCGGTGGCGAAGTCCCCGGCGATCATGCGGTCCCAGGCAGGGCCGCGCCCCGGCGTGCCCCGGCCGTCCGCCACCACCACCGCGAACCCCTGCTCGGCGAACCACTGCGGGGCTAGGTACATGGTGGCCGCCTTGATCACCCGCTGGGCGCCGGGACCGCCATACGGGTCAAGCAGCACCGGCAGCTTCGTGCCCGGCTGGTGCCAGGACGGGAGCAGGACGGCGGTGCGGATCGCGGACGGGCCCGCGTTGAGGAAGCGCGGCTGCGGGTGCGGCAGGTTCGGCGTCTCCGCCAGCGACGCGATCTGCGCGTCGGCTGCCCCGTTCCGCCGGATCGCCGCCGTGACCTTGCTGCTTGCCAGGGTCCTGCTGGTCACCACGGTTGTGCCGCCGCCGACCAGGGCGCCGTGCACGCCGGGCTCGGTGGCGACTGGGGCAGGCCGGCCGGGCCGTAGCGCCAGACGCCGAGCTCGGTGGACTCGGACGCGCCGGCGAACAGCACGTCATCGCCATCGGTGCCGAGAACGGCGCGGACCTGCAGGCCCGGCTGGGGTGACCGGCTGGGCGGTGGCGAGCTCGGCCGCCGGGGCGATGACGAGCCCTCGGGTGTCGCCGCTGACCCCGGTCCAGACGATGTCGCCGTTGCCGAGCCTGGGCGGGAACGCCGTCGATGATGTCGGTCCAGTACGGGTCGCTGTCCTCGCGGAGCATCTCGCCGGTGGCTGCGTTGATCAGCTGCATGGTCTTCTGGTCGCGGGTCTGCACGACGATGAGCGGCGCGTTGGCCCAGGCCGCGGTGACCAGGTATGGATACGTCTCCCGGTCCCAGCCGGCCACCTCGGCGAGCTTGGTTCGGGTCTCGCCCTCCGCACCCTTCTCGCCCTTCTCGCCCTCCGCAGCCTTCCCGGCGCCAGGCCGGGGAGCGTGGCCAGCAGCAGCGACACGTCGGCGTTGGGGGTGCCGGCGGCCGGGTACGCGACCTCGGCGGGCGCCTTGCCCGGGTTGGCGGGGTCGGCGATGTACCAGCGCCTGACGGGGGATTCGTCGACCCGGGCAACGAGGAGCTGGCCGCCGTCGGGGGACCACCAGTAGCCGCGCGAGCGGTCCATCTCCTCGGCCGCGACGAACTCCGCCAGGCCGAAGGTGACGCCGTCTTCGCTCGCGACGACCGAGTCATCGCCCGTCGCGAGGTGGATGACGCGCAGCGCGTCGTCGTGCACGTAGGCGACCCAGGTCCCGGTCGGGTCGGGTCGGGGGTCGAGCGCGGGCGTCTTGGCGGGGACCAGCCGAGGCGGTTGCGCGGGGTCGCCAAGCGGCGCCGCGTATACCTGGCCGGAGAGCGCGAAGACAGCGAGCGTGCTCGCCTTATCGGTGGCGTAGGCCACGATCCCGGCGGCAGTCTCGCGTGCCCGCTCCCGCCGGGCGCGTTCCTCCGGCGGTAGGTCCTCCTCGCCCGCGCCGAGCGTCCCGGGATCAGCGACGAGCCGCTCGGCGCCGGTGGCGGCGTCGGCCTCCCACAGGCAGGTCACCGGGTCGTCGCCCGCCTTGGAGCGCAGGAACGTGATCCGTTCCCCGTCCGCTGATACCTGGAAGGCTCGGGGCACCCCGAGCCGGAATCCGCGCGTCCGCGCCTGCTGCCTGGGAAAGCTCTCGGTCATGCCTCCGAATCATGCCGGATGCGCGCCCGATGGCAAAACCCGCCATCATATCGGGCGCGCATCCGGACCCGCCCGGGGGGACGACCCCCGTACCCCCCGATGCGCGCCCGATGGCACAAACCGCCATCGCGCGCGCGGAACCGCCGGGGAGATAGATAATCGCCTGGTGGAAAGCCTGCTGCTCGTACATGCGCATCCCGATGATGAGTCGATCTTCACCGGGGCGACGATGGCCAAGTACGCCGCCGAGGGCGCCCGGGTCACCCTGGTGACCTGCACGCTCGGCGAGCTTGGCGAGATCATCCCGCCTGATCTTGGCCATCTGCTCCCCGACGAGCTCGGCCAGCACCGGATCGGCGAGCTGGACCGCGCGTGCCGGGCGCTCGGCGTGGAAGACCATCGGTTTCTCGGCGGCGAGGGCAAGTACCGCGACTCGGGGATGGCGGGGCTGCCGGACATTGACGACCCGCGCTGCTTCTGGCAGGCGTCCGTCGAGGAGGCTGCGGCGGAGCTGGCGAAGATCATCGACGAGGTCGCGGCGGACGTCATCGTGACCTACGACGCCAAAGGTTTCTACGGCCATCCGGATCACATCAAGGCGCACCGGGTGGCGTGGCGGGCGCGTGAGCTGACCGGCGGGGGCGCGAAGTTCTACGCCACCGCGATGCCGCGCTCCGTCCTCGCGGCCGCGCTTGAGCTGCCGGACGACTCCTGGTTCGCGCGGAGCGAAAACCTGTCGGTGAGCGTTCCCGACGACCAGGTCTCGACGGAGATCGACGCGACGCCGTACCTGGCCGCCAAGCTGGCGGCGATGGCCGCGCACGAGACGCAGATCACCATGGACGGCGAGTTCTTCGCCCTTTCCAACGAGATCGGCCAGCGAGCGCTCGGCACCGAGTACTACACGCTGCTCGCCGGTCCTTCCGTCCCGTCCGACCGCGACCGCGGCCTCCGTCGTCCGGGCGGCCCGTTCGAACGCGACCTTTTCGCAAGGTAGCCTGCTGGCTCATGGGGACCTCGCCGCGCGCGCTGACGGCCATCGGCTACCTGGCTCTCTTCGTGCTCGGCGCGGTGCAGGGCCTGATCGGCAGCTTCCAGTACAGCAGCAGCCCGGCGCCGCTGATCGCGATCGTTCTCGTCCTGATCCTCTTCGCGACCTGCGTGCTTGCGGGGTGGGGACTGCGTACCCACAGCGCAGGCATCCTCCCGGCCCTCGGCTGGGTCATTGCCTCGTTCATCCTGGCGATGCCGAGGCCGAACGGCAGCGTCGTCATCGAGGCCACGGCGGCAGGCGAGTGGTACCTGTACGGCGGCGCGCTGGCAGCGGCGGTCGGCGCCGCCACGTCGTCCTTCGTCTGGGCCGGTCGTAGGAAACTTCCGGCCTGAATCCAGCGCGGTGGACGCTCACGTGGCTGCGATCGCCTCGCTGAAGCGCTCAAGGCCCCAGTCGAGCTCGCCTTCCGTGATCACCAGCGGCGGAGCGAGCCGGATCGTGGTGCCGTGCGTCTCCTTGGCGAGCACGCCCAGCGAGGCGAGCCGCTCGCAGACCGCGCGCCCGTCTAGCGACGCGAACGTCACCCCGGCCCACAGACCCCGGCCGGTGACCGATGTCACCGCGGAGGCCGGCAGCGAGCCCAGCCGCTCGTGCAGCACGGCGCCAAGCGCGGCCGACCGTGCCTGGTACTCGCCGGTGCGCAGCATCGCGATGACCTCCCGCGCCACCGCGCAGGCGAGGGGGTTGCCGCCGAACGTGGACCCGTGCTGCCCCGGCTTGAGCACGCCGAGCACCGACCGCGAGGAGACCATCGCCGAGACCGGCAAGATCCCGCCGCCCAGCGCCTTGCCGAGCAGGTAGGCGTCCGGCCTCACGCCGTCGGCCTCGCACGCGAACGTGGATCCGACCCGGCCGAGCCCGGACTGGATCTCGTCGGCGATCATGAGCGCGCCCGTCGACGTGCACAACGACCGCACCCCGGCGAGGAATCCGGGCGGCGGCACGACCACGCCCGCCTCGCCCTGGATCGGCTCGACCAGCGCCCCGACGACCCGCGACCCGAACCGGCCGAATACCTCAAGTAGAGCAGGCAGATCCCCGTAGGGGACGGACACGAACCCGGGCGTGTAGGGGCCGAAGTCGGCCCGCGCGTCCGGGTCGGAGGAGAACGACACGATGGTCGTCGTCCGCCCGTGGAAGTTCCCGTCGAACACGACGATGATCGCCTGATCGGCGGGCACGCCGCGGGTGACGTACCCCCATTTGCGGGCGACCTTGATCGCCGTCTCGACCGCCTCCGCGCCGGTGTTCATCGGCAGCACCATCTCCATGCCGCACAAGTCGGCGAGCTCGGCGCAGAACGGCCCGAACTGGTCGTGGTCGAACGCCCGGCTGACCAGCGTCACCCGCTCGAGCTGCCGCATCGCCGCGGCGATCAGCTGCGGGTGACGGTGCCCGAAGTTCAGCGCCGAGTAGCCGGCGAGCATGTCCAGGTACCGCTTCCCTTCGGTGTCGGTCACCCATACGCCCGACGCCGACGCCGCGACGACCGAGAGCGGATGGTAGTTGTGCGCGCTGTACTCGCGGGTCAGGGCGGACAGGTCGAAAAGATCGGTGTCGGCGGTCATGTCAGTGCCTCAGTTCCAGCGTGCAGCACTTAGCGCCGCCGCCCGCCTTGAGCAGCTCGGACATGTCCACCGGCACGACCTCAAACCCCCGCGAGCGCAGCGAGCGCGCCAGCCCGGTTGCCGCGGCGGCGAGCACGACGTGGTGCCCGTCCGAGACCGCGTTGAGCCCGAGCACCTCGGCGTCCTCGTCCTTGGCCTCGATGAGCTCGGCGAACGTCGACGCCAGGGCCGCCTGGCCCGCGTCGTCGAAAGCCGCCGGGTAGTACATCGCGGTCGACTCGTCGAGCACGCACAGCGCTGTGTCCAGGTGGTAGAACCGCGGGTCAACCAGGCGCAGCGACACGACCCGCCGTCCGAACGTCGCCGCCAGCTCCTCGCCCGCCTCGAAATCGGACCTGAACCCGTACCCGGCGAGAATCGCCCCGTCCCCGGCGATGAGGATGTCGCCCTCGCCCTCGTTCACGTGCTCGGCCTCGTGCACCGACGGCCAGCCGTTCGACCTGAACCAGTTCAGGTACGCCTCGGCCTCGGCGGCCCGCTGGGGGTACCGGAACCGCACGCCGAGCACGGCGCCGTCGATCACCGTCGCGCCGTTGGCGGCGAACACCATGTCCGGCAGCCCGACGACGGGCTCGATGGTCGAGACCGAGTGCCCGAGTGACTCATAAGTCTGCTTTAGCGTCTCCCACTGCCGCATCGCCAGCGCCGGATCGACCGGCGCGTCCGGCCGCATCCATGGATTGATCGCATACGTCACGTCGAAATGCTCGGGCGGGCACATCAGGTAGGACCTAGGGGTGGTGGTCCGGCTGATCAAGTCGTTGGTCATGCTTAAGGATACGAAGCGCGACCGCTCTAGTAACAGAGAGTGATTATGCGTCCAAGTGGCGATCTATTGCGTTTTCCCGCCACCGACAGCAGATTCATTGCGTCGATCAGCGCGCGAGCCTGGCAAGGCGCTCGCCAGCGGTGGCGACGCGCTCGTCGGTCGCGGTCAGCGCGACCCGGATGTACGCGTCCCCGGCCGACCCGTACATGGAGCCCGGACCGGCGAGGATGCCGCACTGGGCGGCGAGCAGCTCGCAGGCCGACCAGCAGTCGAGCCCCGGCTTGGTCGCCCACAGGTAGAGCCCGGCCTCGGAGTGGTCGATGCGGAACCCGGCGGCGGTCAGCCCGGCGGCGAGCACCGAGCGCCGCGCCGCGTAGCGGGCCTTCTGCTCGACGGCGTGCGCGTCGTCGGAGAGCGCGGCGGTCATGGCGGCCTGCACCGGGCGCGGGCATGATAAGCCCGGCCTGACGGCAGACGAGCAGCAGCTGCTTCATCAGCGCGGGGTCGCCGGTCACGAACCCGGCACGGTAGCCGGCCAGGTTGGATCGCTTGGAGAGCGAGAACACGGCGAGCAGGCCGTCAAGGGAGCCGCCGCGCACCGAGCTTATGCAGCACGGAGACCGGCGTGGCCGTCCAGCCGAGCTCGATATAGCACTCGTCGGAGGCGACCACGCAGTCGCGGGAGCGGGCCCATGCGACCGCGTCTTGCAGCGCGGGCGCGGGCAGCACCCGGCCGGTCGGGTTGGACGGCGAGTTCACCCAGAGCAGCCGCGTGGACGACGGCGCCTCGTCGAGGACGTCGGCCGCCACCGAAGCGGCCCCGGCCAGCCGCGCGCCGATGTCGTACGTCGGGTAGGCGAAAGACGGGTAAACCACCGTGTCGGCCGGCCCAAGGCCGAGCATGACCGGCAGCCAGGCGATGAACTCCTTGGTCCCGATCACCGGCAGCACGCTGGCCGGATCGACGTGCACGTCGAGTGAGCGGGCGAGCCACCCGGCGGCCGCCGAACGCAGCTCGGGGGTACCCGCGGTCAGCGGGTAGCCGGGCGCGTTGGCGGCCGCGATGAGCGCGTCCTGAATGATCGCGGGCACCGGGTCAACCGGGGTGCCCACGGACAGGTCGACTGCCCCGCCGGGGAAGGCTCGGGCCTTCTCCGCGATCGGGGCGAGCTCGTCCCAGGGGTATTCGGGCAGCCGTGAGGCGAGGGTCACTCTGCCGCGGCCTGCGGCGGCAGGGCCGCCACCGTGGCATGGTCCTTGCCGATCTTCCCGACCTTGGACGCGCCGCCCGGGGAGCCGAGCTCCTCGAAGAAGTCGACGTTGACCTTGTAGTAGTCCTTCCACTGCTCGGGCACGTCGTCCTCGTAGTAGATGGCCTCAACCGGGCACACGGGCTCGCAGGCGCCGCAGTCCACGCACTCGTCCGGGTGGATGTAGAGCATGCGGTCGCCCTCGTAGATGCAGTCCACGGGGCATTCTTCGATGCACGCCTTGTCGAGCACATCAACGCATGGCAGTGTGATGACGTAGGTCACGGGAGCTCCTCTTTAACGTTCATAACCCACTTGAGCTACCACACAGTATGGTGGTTCGCCCTTCTAGCTGGTGACAATACCGGCTCTAACCGGCCCGGACTCTGCCTGCCAGGTTGTTTCGAACAGTCCTGCAGTCCACTGGTACCCACCGTAGCTGACCTGGGTGATTCCGTAGGTGCTGGCATTGCCTACGAGCCAGTTGGCCACCGTCCAGCCGTCACCCCGCGTCGCTGTGATCACTGCGGACCCGCCGGAACGGGCCCGGCTGACTGCGGTCAGCGCGCCGTCGTCCCCTGGCCGGCCGAACACGTCGCTGAGTTCGCGCAGGGCGGCGTCGAGGTTCAGCTTGGCGGACACGCCGTCGCTCGCGGCCTGCGTGGCCGGGTTGTACCAGCAGGTGACCGCGTGCGGGGTGGCCGTGAAGTCGGCCGCGAGCGCCTTACCCGTCCGGGCGTACTGCTCGTAGGCCGCGCCGTCCGCGCTCTGCTGCACGTCCTGCGCGGCCACATCGACCGGCAGCTTCGCGTAGTCGGGGATCTTGACCAGCGCGCTGGAAGAACGCGCCCGCCGCGTAGGCCGGGTCCTCGATCTCGGCCGTAGTGCCCCACCCCTGCGAGGGGCGCTGCTGGAAGATGCCGACCGAGTCCCGGTCGCCGTAGTCCAGGTTCTCCAGCTTGGATTCCTGCATCGCGGTGGCGTAGGCCACGGTCAGCGCCTCGCGCGCAGGCCGGTCACGGGCGGCGACGCCGGCGATGGTCGCCGCGTCCGCCGCCTGCCCGAAGTCGAGCCCGAGCGCGCTCGCGCCGGTGCCGGCCTGGCAGCCGGGCACGACCAGCAGCCGCTGGACGTAGCGATGGTAGGCGTTATAAGCGGTGTAGGCGCCGACGGCGATCAGCCCCAGGATCACGATGACCACGCCGAGCACGATGAGCGGACGGCGCCAGGAGGGGCGTTGATAGCTGTATAGCGCATCGCGCCCCGAAGTGGTCGTCCGCACATCCAGACGGTACCCGCATCCGCGTCACCGTGGCTGGAGTTAACGGCATGTCGCTGTGGCTGGAGTTACAGGTATGCAGCCGCGGCCTCACGGTAGAGTCGCTGGCCATGAGTGAGCAGACGTCTCCGCTAGCACCGGCCATCGACGACCTGTGGGAGCAGCGCGCCGAGCTGAGTCCGGGAAACTCCGCCGCCCGCGCCGAGGTCGTGGCCGCGGTGGACGAGATCGACGCGGGCAGGGCCCGGGTCGCCTTCCTCGATGCGCGAACCGACGAGGTCGTGGTGGACGAGCGGGCCAAGCGAGCGATCCTGCTGGCCTTCCGGCTGCTGCCGATGGTGCAGTCGCAGGTCGGCGACTTCCGCCAGCACGATCGGGTGCCGCTGAAGACCCGGCTCGACGGGGTGCGGGTGGTGCCGGGTGCGATCGCCCGCTGGGGCGCCTACATCGCCCCGGGAACGGTGCTGATGCCGTCGTTCGTCAACGTGGGCGCGTACGTGGACGCGGGCACGATGGTCGATACCTGGGCGACCGTGGGCTCCTGCGCCCAGATCGGGAAGAACGTCCACCTGTCCGGCGGGGTCGGGATCGGCGGGGTGCTCGAGCCGCCGAACGCGATCCCCGTCGTCGTCGAGGACGAGTGCCTGATCGGCTCCCGGTCGATGGTTGTGGATGGTGCCCGGGTGCGCGAGGGCGCAGTGCTCGGGGCCGGCTCTATCTTGACCAAGACCACGCACGTCATCGACGTGGAGACCGGCGACGAACTGACGCCGGGGGAGGCGCCGGCCTGGTCGGTCTGCGTCGGCGGTACCCGGATGCGGAAGTTCGCGGGTGGCGAGTACGGCATGCCCTGCCTGCTCATGCTCCGCCGGCTGCCAACGGGCAGCCGTCACGACAAAAGCGAGCTCAACGCGATCCTGCGAGACCACGGCGTCAACGGCTGAGTCCCCCCGTTGGCCGCATCCTGACCGTTTGCCTCATGTGCGGCGTGTGTTTCCGCCATAGCACCGACGGTTGGTGGCTACCGTGTATAGGACTATGGGTGGAAGTAACGCGCGTAGGGTCCGCCGCCAGGGGCCCGTGACGTTGCGCGATAAGCAGATTCCGGCGACCACAACCGACCAGCGGCTGCTCGATAGCCGAGGCCACTCCGACTGGGTGCACACCGACCCCTGGCGGGTGATGCGCATCCAGGCGGAGTTCGTGGAGGGGTTCGGCCTGCTCGCCGAGCTCGGCATGGCCGTGTCGATCTTCGGGTCGGCCAGGACCAAGCGGGACGCGGCCGAGTACCGGATGGCCGGCGACATCGCCTCCGGGCTGGTCAAGGCCGGCTACGCCGTGATCACCGGCGGCGGCCCGGGGATCATGGAGGCGGCGAACAAGGGCGCCGCCGAGGCGGGCGGCGTCTCCGTCGGCCTCGGCATCGAGCTGCCGATGGAATCCGGCCTCAACGAGTACGTGAACGTGGGCGTGGAGTTCCGCTACTTTTTCGTCCGCAAGACCGTCTTCATCAAGTACTCGCAGGCCTTCGTGGTGCTCCCCGGCGGCTTCGGCACGATGGACGAGCTGTTCGAGGCGCTCACGCTCGTCGCCACCGGGAAGATCACCAAGTTCCCCATCGTCCTGGTCGGCAGCGCCTACTGGAACGGCCTGCTCGGCTGGCTCAAGGAGACGATGCTGGCCGAGGGCAACATCGGCCCCGAGGAGCTGGAGCTGTTCCAGGTCGCCGACGACCCGGCCGAGATCCTCAAGATCATCACGACCGCCCACGCCGGCATGTCACTGAAATGACCGCCCACGCCGGCATGTCACTGAAATAAGGTCTGTGCTTTCCCGCTCGCCGCCGGGCGCTCGGGACCCCTGCCTTCTCCCTCGTCGGTCGATCGGTCCCTCTCTCCCTCCCTCGGCCCTCCCTCCTTCCCTCCCTCGACTCGCTCCCTCCTCCCTCCCTCCCTCCCTCCCTCCCCCTTCCCTCGACTCGCTCCCTCCTCGCTCCCTCCCTCGTCGGTCCTGAGAACAGGGGCGCGCCCTTTGGCTCGCGGGCGCCGCTCTACCCGGTCGATTGCGCATTCGACCGGTAATTCCGGGTGGCCGGGCGCGACGCGGGCCCGAGTTCGTGGCACGATTCGTATGTGCCTGTTCTCATGGTGATTGCCGCCCTCGTCGTCGTGGCTGTCGTGGTGCTTGCCGCAAGGGGGCATGGCGGCGAGCTATCCACCGAGCGGAGTGACTATCTCGAGCTTGAGCTGGGTCCGGTGTCCGCGACGGACGTCGCGCTGCTGCGGCCGCCGATGACGATGTGGGGGTACAGCATGCAGGTGACCGATGAGGCGATGGAGCGGATCGCCGCGTCGATCAGGGAGCGAGACGTTCGCATCGTGGCGCTGGAGCAGCTGGTCACCGACCTGACTAGGGAACCGGCCGCGCCCCCGCTCAGCAGCCCCTACGGGGCGCCCCGGCACCGCCGCGCGCCCCTTGAACCCCCGCCACCACCGGAGCAGTCGCATGACTGACGTCCACTCCGGGGCGGCTGCCGGGCCGGGGGCCGGGGCGGCGACGGGGGCGGGGAAAGGACCAGTGGCCGGCCCCGACGGCCGGCTGCGCTGCCCGTGGGGGCTGAGCGCGCCCGAGTACGTGGCCTACCACGACACCGAGTGGGGCCGCCCGGTCCGGGGCGACCAGGAGATCTTCGAGCGGCTCTGCCTTGAGGCTTTCCAGTCCGGCCTGTCCTGGCTGACGATCCTGCGCAAGCGGGAGAACTTCAGGGCCGCGTTCGCTGGGTTCGACATCGAGGCGGTCGCCGCGTTCGGCAGTGACGACGTGGCGCGGCTGCTCGCCGACGCGGGCATCGTCAGGAACCGGGCCAAGATCAACGCCGCGATTACCAACGCCCGCGCCGCCCTTGAGCTCGAGGAAGGGCTGAGCGACCTGTTCTGGAGTCACCTCGACGCCGCCCCCGCGTCGGCGCCGGAAACGCTGGCCGAGGTCCCAGCGCAGACACCCGCCTCGAAACAGTTGGCCAAGGAGCTGCGGTCCGCAGGCTTCGTCTTCACCGGCCCGGTCACCGTCTACGCCTCGATGCAGGCCTGCGGCCTGGTCAACGACCACCTGGCGGCCTGCTTCGCTCGCGGCATCGATATTGATTCAAATCAGTAACAGCACGGAATCGCATCAGTAACGGCACGAAATCGCACGAGGCGTGCCAGAATACCCCGCATGGCCCAGGCAGATCCTGACATTGCCGCGCTGTTCGCGCCGTTGCGGCCGGCGCAGGCGTCCGACGTCGTGCTCCGCGAGGCGCGCGAGGTTCTCGCCCATATCGACAATCCGGTCGACGCGGAGCTGTGGGGCTCTGACATGATCGGCGCGCTGTCCGGTGACGGTACCGACGGCACGGACGTCATGACGGAACTGACCGCTTCCCTGGTTCCCGCCGCCGAGGAGAGCGCCGCGCCCGAGGCGCTCGCGCTGCTGCGGATACTCGCCGCGATCGGGTCGCCCGCGCTCAAGACGGCGGCAACCGAGGCGGCGGAGCGGGTGACCGCGAGCGGCGTGACCGACCCGGACTGGGCCGCCCGGATCGGCGCGCCCACGGTCGGCCGGTGCTGGCACTACGGCGATGTCGGCGGTCGGCAGGAGTCGGTCACGGTGAGCTTCGGCTACGGCGACGCCGAGCACGCCCTGTCGGTGCTGATCGACCACGGGCAGGGGGGCAAGATCAAGGACGCGTGGGTGGACAGCGCCGACGGCCTGCTCGACAAGACCTGGATGGCCGCCGAGAACGACCCGCTCGTTGTGTTCGAGCCGATCCAGGCGGCCGACGCCCGCACCCGCCTGGAGAGGGCCGTCGCCGCCGGCGAGTGCCCGGGCAAGCCCGACGAGGTAGACGACCTGACCGCCCACCGTGCCCTCCTCCGCGCCCGCGTCCGCTACCTAGCCACCGCCTGACGCCTCGTCTCGTCCCACCCCGAGCCCCAGCCGCGCCAAGACCGCCCGGCGGCCCCCAGGTACATCTCACATCACTCCTCGCCCGGTTCCGCCGCTTGGCTACCTCGTGAGTCGTCCCTGCGCCCCGCGCCACTCCTCGCCCGGTCCCGCCGCTTGGCTACCTCCTGAGTCATCCCTGCGCCCCGCGCCACTCCTCGCCCGGTCCCGCTGCCTCGCCTGCCCACACCTGCTGTCAGTTCTGACCGCGCGATTCACCTTCCTATCAATTCTTGTCGGACAAATCATGAGAAAACGGACATGAAAGTGGTCAGAACTGATAGGAAGGCGAAAAATAGTGGTCAGAAGTGATAGGAAGCTGGCGGGTTTCCGGGAAAGCCAGGAAAACCAGGAAAGCCACGCTGTTCCGTCTGAGGCATTACGGGGTTAGCGCGACGGTTGCGCCGGACGTGGTGAGGAGGCGGTGGTAGCCGGGTCGGCCCGGCAGGTGCGCGTCGTCGCCCGCGACCCGGTGGTACGGGCCCTCTGGATCGGCTAGCAGCAGGCCGTCCGCCCCGACGGCCGCGAACCCGCCATCGTGCCGCAGCAGTACCGGCCCGTTACGCGAGGCGGTGATCGCCACGCGCCCCCCGCGCAGCCCTTCTAGCACACCGTCAACCCCGGCGTCTTCGCACTCCACCCAGGTCGTTGGCGTGCCCAGCGGCGAGTCCGAGCCCGGCCGGTGCCAGTCGCTGCCCCCAACCGGGATGGCCGACGGGTCCCACGCCTGCCACCAGGAAAGCGGCGTGGTCCAGGTCGGGTCGAGCCAGGACCAGTGCCAGACCTCGAGCAGTGGCGGGCGGCGCGTCATCGGGTGCAGCCAGCTCACATCCCCGGCGAACGGGTGGTTGATCGACATCAGCCCGCCGCCCCGCTCGGCGGCGTCGAGCCACTCCTCGGCCGATGTCCTGAAGTCGATCCACCCGGTGTCGCCGAGCACCCCGGCGTGGCCGCAGGGGGTCGTCACCTCCTGCCCTGGTACCAGTGTGACCCCGTAAGCGGCGGACGCCCAGCCAAGTTCGCGATGGTGGCTGACCGTGTTGTGGTCGGTGACCGCGACGAAGTCCAGTCCACGCGAGACCGCGTGCGCCGCGAGCTCCGGCACGGTCATCGCCCCGTCGGAGTGGACCGTGTGCGCGTGCAGGTCCCCGGCCAGCCATGTCCGGCCCGGGGCGGCAGGCAGCCCTCGCCGCCCGGGCCGCTCCCCAGGCACCGGGACCACCGGCGGGCCAAAAGACCCAACAAGCCCCGTAAGCCCCGTAAGCCCCGCAAATCCCGCAGACCCGCCCGTTCCCGCACTGTCCGCCAGCACCACCCCGTCGTCCGCCAGCGCCCCTGCCAGCCAGCCCGCCGCCTCCGCCCCGCTGATTTGCTCCGCCGTCACCTCGTACCCGACCCCCTCGGCCGGCACCCGGTACAGCCCGATGGCCACCTGCCACAATCCGGCCACGACCTCCCCGGGCAGGTACCCGGGCGTCGCGCCCGCTGCCGAGATGACAAACGACGACCGCGCGCCCCCCGACCAGCCACGAAAACCCGACGGCCCGAAGCAGCCGAGGTCGAGCACCGCCCCGCTGTCGCGCGCGTAAGACAGCGTCACCCGCAGGGCCGCCGTCCCCGGCGCGACCTCGACCGGAAGGTAATGCAGCGGCGAGGCCATCATGTCATCGATCGTCCAGGTTCCCGCGCGGCGAATCAGTGAGCCCATGCACCCATCTGATCAGGTCAGGCCGTCTCGATGAAAGGAACGCCACGGGGAAAACCGTGTGACGCCTCGGCGACCCAGTGCTAGGGTTTTGAGCTTCGCGCTAAAAAGGCTAAAGCGCTAAAACATTTCGCGCCCAGAACTCATCCGCCCACCAGGGGGTTCAAGCATGCCCGCCGACGCCGGGCCAGCGGCCGCAGCGAAGTTCGAAGACAAGACCACTAACACCAACGACTCCACCGACAGCGTCATTGCGTCCGAGCGCGCCCACCTGGCCCGCTCCCGGGCGCTCCTCCACCTGATGCGCGAGAACGCCCTTGAGCTGGCCAAGAACCCGATGGCTGGCGACCGCGTCTCCCTTGAGTACCTGAAGGCTGACCTGTACCGCCGCGCCGAGGCGCTGAAGGACCTACCGGACGCGCCCTTGTTCTTCGGCCGCCTGGACTACAGCGAGCTGGCCAGGCAAGACGAGGACTTCGCGGGCGCCGACTTCCACATCGGCCGACGGCACGTGCACGATCAGGACGGCACCCCGGTCGTGCTCGACTGGCGGGCCCCGGTATCAAGGCCCTTCTACCGCGCTAGCCAGTCCGACCCGCTGGGCCTGAGCCTGCGGAGAAGGTTCGGGTTCGCCGGGGGAGCGCTCACCGCGTACGAAGACGAACGGTTTGCCAAGCCTGCGGGCAATGGGGTAGCCGCAGCAACCCCGGTCCGTTCAGGAAAATCTGAAGTCGAATCCCCGAGCAACCTGCTGATCACCGAGATCGAGCGGCCGCGCTCCGGCCCCATGCGCGACATCGTCGCCACGATCCAGCCGGAGCAGGACGACATCGTCCGAGCGGACGCGGCCACCACCGTGTGCGTCCAGGGCGCGCCCGGCACCGGGAAGACCGCGGTCGGCCTGCACCGGGTGGCGTACCTGCTGTACGCGCACAAGGAGCAGGTGACCAGGCGCGGGGTGACCGTCGTCGGCCCGAACCTCGCCTTTCTCTCCTACATCAGGAACGTGCTGCCCGCGCTCGGAGAGCTCGACGTCACGCAGACCACGGTCGCCGATCTGGTCGCGAGCACACCCATCCGCGGCGCCGACACCGACGAGGCGGCCAAGGTCAAGGGCGACGCGCGGATGGCCGAGGTGCTGCGCCGCGCGCTCTGGGTGTCGATCAAGCCCCCTGCGCAGGCGCTGGTCCTCAGCCGAGGTTCGCGCCGGCTGCGGGTGCCCGCGCACGAAATCGAGGCGCTGGCCCAGGAACTGCGCGACCGCGGCGTCCGCTACGGAACTGGCCGCGAGCTGCTCGCGCACCGGATCGCGCACGTGATCCTGCTCCAGCTCGAGGCGGCGGGGGAGACCTGCGACGACCGCACCCACGACTCGGTCAGGCGCTCGGCGCCGGTCCGCAAGTGCGTGGACGAGGTGTGGCCGAAGGTAGATCCGAAGCGGCTGGTCTTCAGCGTGCTTTCAGATCAAAATCCGACAATGGGTAACGAACCGGGGTTGCTCTCTCCGGCAGAATTGAGCGCCATCATCTGGCAGAAGGTCCCGCGCGGACTTGGCAGCGCTCCCTGGACCCGCGCCGACCAGGTGCTGATCGACGAGGCGGCCGATCTCATCGAGCGCACGCCGTCGATCGCGCACGTGGTGGTGGACGAGGCGCAGGACCTGTCGCCGATGGAAATGCGGGCGATCGGGCGTCGCTGCGCGACCGGGGCCGCGACCGTGCTCGGCGACATCGCGCAGGGCACCACCCCGTGGGCGGCGACCTCGTGGCCGGAGCTCCTGACGCACCTGGGCAAGCCCGGGGCCGCGGTGCGCGAGCTCGACGTGGGCTACCGGGTGCCCCGGCAGATCCTCGACTACGCCTCCCGGCTGCTGCCCGTGATCGCCCCCGGCCTCGGGCCGGCCAGGTCGCTGCGCGCGGATGCCGACTCGCTCGCCGTGGTCGCCGTGGCTCCGGACAAGCTCGGCGCGCGGGTTGCCGCAGGCTGCGCGACCGCGCTGGAGCGGCCGGGTTCTGTCGCGGTGATCTGCGCGGACGCCCAGACGACGGAGGTAGCCGCGGCGCTCACCGCGGCCGGACTCGCCTTCGAGGTGCTAGGCGCAACCGAATTGTCCTCATCGGACAATTCCGACTCCGGAATTTCGGGTGATGGTCGCTTGACGATCGTGCCGGTGACCCTGGCCAAGGGACTTGAGTTCGACCACGTCGTGCTGGTCGAGCCCGGCCGGATCGCAACGGGCGAGGCCTATGGCCTGCGGCGGCTTTACGTCGCGCTCACCCGGGCGGTGTCGCGGCTCACGGTATTTCACTCCGAACCGCTGCCGGCCGAGCTTTTGTTACGAACCATGAACCTGCCGAGCCGAGGTTACGTACCATGAAGTGGGCCTACTTATCGAGGCCTATCCCGGTTATCGAGGCCTACCCCGGCATTTCCGGCAGGCGTGCTGCACGCTCAGTGGGTAGCGGCATCCCGACCCAGCGCTCAATTTCCGGGAAAACTACGATCAGTAATTATGGTGGTGTTCGGTGGAAGCCAAGGGTAACCACGCTACGGCAACTGTCTACCTCGACAAACTGGCCGAGGAGCTTACCAATCGAGGCCTTGATGCCTGGCTGATGGCGCCCCCGGGACGGGTTCCGAGCGTGTACATCACGAACCCCGCCGCACGGGCGCTCGAGGAGAACGTCTACGCCGACCGGGGCAAGGACGGCCTCTGGTGGTTCTGGTGGTCCTGGGCGGAGCGCATCTCCATCGCCGACGACCTCGACGCAACCGCAACCGCAATCACCCGCGTGCTGTGTCTCCCCCGGGGGACGACCCCCCGGTGACCTAATCTCCCCCGGGGACGACCCCCCGGTGACCCCCCGATTTGGGGGGCTCCCGCCCCCCAAGCCCCCTGGGGGTACCCGCAGAAACCGCGGGCACCCCGGGGTTTGTGGTGGCTGGGGTTAAGGCTTGTGGTGGCCGGGGTTGGGGCTCTCCAGTGCGGTTGGGACTGTGATTACGCGGTGGTTGGCGCTGCGGGCATTCCGGGGAAGGCGACGGTGCTGCCGCGCCAGACGACGGCCTGGTTCGCGGGCGGCTGCATGGCCAGTGCGCCGAATGTTCTCAGCGCCACGTCGGTTACGGCGACGACGCCCAGGTAGGCCTGGACGACGCTGTCCTCGAGAAGCACGGCGAGCCGCACGGCCGAGGCCTGGCCCGCGACGGCGAACGGCAGCTGGTAAGCGGGGCTCGCGGCCGCGGGGGTCGCGCCGAGCTTCACCAGCATCGCCTCAAGCGTGTCCCTTGCCTCCTGGTGGGCGACCCAGTAAGCGCGCGCCTGGGACTGCAGGCCGTTGGCGAGCATGGCGCCCACGACGCCGTAGCCGTAGATCGCCGCATGCTCGGCGGCCAGGGCCGCCTGCAGCGCGGATATCTCGCTTGCACTTGCCGATGCCTTGGCCGACATCACGAACCCATACCGCTCTGCTCGATCCGGCTGGTCAGCATGGTCACGTGGGTTGCCTCTGAGGCAGCGACCGACGCGTAAAGCTGGGCGAGCGACGCTTGCGCGCTGCCGAGCAGGCTGCGGCCAAGCAGCCTCGCGACCGCGGCCTGCTCGGCGGCGCGGAGCTGGACCAGAGCGGCGTCGGCGGTGGCGGCGAGCGCGGGCCGGGCCGTCACGGTGTCGGGGACCTTCTTGCCCGGCGGCTCTACGACCCGGGCGGTGAGCTGTGCCAGGTGCGCCTGGTGCTCGGCCAGCAGCGGGGCGAGCGTCGGCCGGAGCGCGGAATACCCGGTCACGGCCCTGTTGTATATCCAGATCAGGTTCTGCTCGGCGGTCACGGCGTCCAGCAGCATCCGGGTCTGGGCGGCCACCGGCGGCGGCCCGCTGAGCACGGCCGGTCCCGTGCAAGCGCTCAGCGCGAGAAACAAGGGAAGCGTCGTGGGCGACGCGGCGAGCAACTGACGCCTTGACAGCATAGGCTCTAAGCATGCCACGCACTCGCGGCTGGCAGCGTCGTGGGCGGCGCGGGCGGCTTACGTGTCGCTTCGCGTCCGTGGCGACGCGCTGCGTCCGTGCCCTATAGGCTGGACCTGCGAAAATATAACTCAGCACAACCATAGGTTCTCCGGACCCGCAGACGAGGAGGTCGAGATGGCCAGTGGCCCCCGTTCGGCAGTCGGCCCGGTGGAGGACAGGCGGCTCGCGGGACTGATCGAGCCTGTCATAGCCGGGGTCGGGATGGACCTGGAGTCCGTGCGGATGACCGTTGCGGGTCGGCGACGGCTGCTCCGCATCGTGGTGGACAGCGACCACGGAGTGAGCCTGGACGACGCGGCCGACGTGAGCCGCGAGGTCTCCGCCGTGCTCGAAGAGTCCAACGCGCTCGGCGACGTTCCCTACACGCTCGAGGTCTCCTCGCCCGGCGTGGATCGCCCGCTGACCGAGCCGAGGCACTGGCGGCGCGCGGCGGGCCGGCTCGTCAAGGTGAAGGTGACGGGCGAGGGCGCGGTGGTGGTCCGGGTGCTCGCGGCGGATGCCGACGGCGTCACGGTTGACCTGGCCGGGGAGTCGCGTCGACTCGGGTACGGGGAGCTGGGCGCGGGGAGCGTCCAGATCGAGTTCGGGCGGATTCCGGATGCCGAACTCGAAGAGTTTGCAGATCCGGAGCTTGACGACACGGTGCTTGAAAACAACACCGACCTTGGAGCTGGCGGCGATGGACATTGACCTGAGCGTGCTGCGCAGTCTCGAGAACGAGAAAGACATCTCGTCAGAAACGGCCATCAAGGCGATCGAGGACGCGCTGCTGATGGCGTATCACAAGACCGAGGGCGCTAATCCTGCGTCGCGTGTCGAGGTGAACAGGACGACCGGCCATGTCACCGTCTGGGCGCGCATGGACGGGGCGGCCGGAGAAGGGGGTGCGGACGGTGTGGTGGGTCGGGAGTATGACGACACCCCGGCCGGGTTCGGCCGGATCGCGGCGACGACCGCGCGGCAGGTGATCCTGCAGCGGCTGCGCGACGTCGAGGATGAGATCACCTTCGGCGAGTACGCCGGGCACGAGGGCGACATTGTGGCGGGCGTGATCCAGCAGGGCAGGGACCCGCGCACGGTGCTCGTCGATCTCGGCAAGATCGAGGCCGTGCTGCCCCCCGCGGAGCAGGTGCCGGGTGAGCGCTACATTCACGGCGAGCGGATCAGGTGCTACGTGTGGCGGGTCCGCAAGGGGCACAAGGGCCCGTCGGTGACGCTGTCTCGCACCCACCCGGACCTGGTGCGCAAGCTGTTCGCGCTGGAGGTCCCCGAGATCGCGAGCGGCGCGGTCGAGATCGTCAAGATCGCGCGCGAGGCCGGGCACCGGACCAAGATCGCCGTGCAGTCCCACCAGCAGGGCGTGAACGCCAAGGGTGCCTGCATCGGTCCGGTCGGCAGCCGGGTGCGAAACGTGATGGCCGAGCTGCACGGCGAGAAGATCGACATCGTCGACTACTCCGACGACCCGGCCGAGTTCGTCGCGAACGCGCTCTCCCCGGCGCGGGTCACCCACGTGGAGGTCGTCGACGGCGAGGCGATGGAGGCGCGGGTGACAGTCCCCGACTACCAGCTCTCCCTCGCCATCGGGAAGGAAGGGCAGAACGCTCGACTTGCCGCCCGGCTCACCGGCTGGCGGATCGACATCCGGTCCGATGGCGTGACGACCGCCCCGCCCGCCGGCGCGGCATCCGGCTCACGAGCCCCAGGCCGCGAGGCCGCCGACGGCGATTCCTGACGCAGCGCCCCGAGGGGGTGCGGCAGGGGTTCCGAGCGATCAACGGCAGGGGTTCCGAGCGCCCGGAGAGAAGCGCCGAAAACCGAGTAGACTAGGCTAGCAATGACCGCGCGAGCTGAGCTGCCTGAGTCGGGGAATCCCCCGGTACGGACCTGTGTTGGCTGTAAAGCGCGCGCGGCGAAGTCAAGCCTGCTTCGCCTAGTGGTGGACGGGGACGGCATCGTGCCCGACCCCCAAGCGCGGCGGCCCGGCCGGGGAGCGTACCTGCATCCCAGTCTGGCCTGCCTCGAACTGGCGCAGCGGCGTCGGGCGTTCTCCCGCGCACTGCGCGTCCCGGGTTCGCTCAGCGCCACACCGCTTGCTTCGTACCTTTCCCTGGCCGACAGCCGGGCATAACATAGCTGACGGCAACGGGAGCGGGACGATCAATGGTGACGGGAAGCAAGCTAGACAAGACGGAAACCTGTAAGGAAAGCAGGTCGAGAAGCTGATGAGCGCTCGATGAGCACAAGGCGATGAACGGCACGAACTGACGCCGACCCGGAGCAAGCACGCTATGCGCCGGATCGGCTGATGATCCGGTTTTAAGGCCCCTGGGAAGGGCCGAAGCAGAGGAGCATAGTGGCGAAGGTCCGGGTTTACGAACTCGCGAAAGAGTTCGGGGTAGAGAGCAAGGTCGTCATGGCCAAGCTCGAGGAGATGGGCGAGTTCGTGCGTTCGGCGTCCTCGACGATCGAGGCGCCGGTGGTGCGCAAGCTCAAGGAGTCGCTTAATAGCGGTTCGGCGAAGCCCGGCCGCAACGGGGGCGGTGAGCAGCGTCCGGTGCCGGGTGGCCGTGACCAGGGCCGCCGTGACCAGGGCGGCCAGCGTAACGACCGAGGCCCGGCGGCTCGGGTGCCTGACGGCGCCAGGGCGGCCGGTGGCGGCTCGGCCGCCGCGACGGCAGGAGTGCCAAGCGCGCCCGCAGCCCCCGCCGTCGGCGGATCAGTCCCTGGCGCAGGAGTCCCTGGCGCTGGTCCCAGGCCGGGACCGCGTCCCGGTCCGCCGCGTCCTGTCCCGTCTGTGCCTGGCGTCACGGCGCCCGGCGTTCCCGCGTCTGGTGGACCGGCCGCGGCAGAAACTCCGGCTGCGCCGGTCGTCCCGGCAGCTCCCGTCGCCCCGGCGCCTGTAGCGGCCTCCGCCGCGCCGTCGGCTCCCGCCCGCCCCGCCCCTGAGTCGCGCCCGGCCACGCCCGGTCAGGGTGGCTACACCGGCACGCCAAACCCGCGCCCGAATTCACCCCGTCCCGGTGCCCCGCGTCCCGGCGGCCCGCAAGGTCCGCAGAGCCCGCAGGCGCCTGAGGCCGGCGCGCCAAGCAGCGCCCCGGACGCCGCGCAGGGCGGCCCGTCCGGCGCGCCGCGCCCAGGTCCTGGTGGTCCTGGTGGTCCTGGTGCTCCGCGTTCCGGCAACGCGCCGAGGCCGGGTTCGCCCAGCCAGCGCGGCCCGCGTCCTGGTCCCAGGCCAGGTAACAACCCGTTCAGCTCGACGGCGACCGGCATGGGCTCGGCTCCGGCCGCTCGCCCAGGCTTCGCCGACCGGCCTGACCGGCCCGATCGGCCCGAGCGCAGCGACCGGCCTGAGCGCAGCGACCGCGCCCCGGCGCGCCCCGGCGCGCCCGGCGCGACCGGCCCCGGCGCTCCCCGTACCGGTGACCGTGGCCCCCGTCCCGGTGGCCCGCGTCCCGACGGCGGCGGTGCCGGCTACGGCGCTCGTCCCGGCGCGCCCACGCACGGCGACGGCGGCCCCCGTCCGGGCGGTCCCCGCCCGGCTGGTCCCGGTGGCCCGCGTCCCGGTGGCCCGCGTCCCAGTCCGATGAGCATGCCGTCCCGCCCGGTGGGCACGGGCGGTCCCGGCGGCCAAGGCGGCGGCCCGCGTCCCGGTGGTCCGGGCGCTGGCCGTGGCCCGCGTCCCGGCGGCGCAGGCGGCGGCTTCAGCGGCCCGCGTCCCGGTGGCGGCGGCGGCGCAGGCCGTCCGGCTGGTGCCGGTGGCGGTCCGCGTCCCGGTGGCGGCGCTCCCGGCGGCGGCGGCGGCGGTCCGCGTCCCGGTGGCGGCGGCCCTCCGGCCGGCGGCGGCGGCGCGCGTCCCGGCGGCGGCCGGGGCCGGTCTGGCGGTACTGCGGGCGCCTTCGGGCGTCCCGGCGGCAAGCCGGGGCGTGCCCGCAAGTCGAAGCGGCAGCGGCGGCAAGAGTTCGACAACATGCAGGCCCCGTCGATTGGCGGCGTGTCGGTTCCGCGTGGCAACGGCCAGGTAATCCGCCTCAGCCGAGGCGCGTCCCTGTCCGACTTCGCGGACAAGATCAACGCCAACCCGGCGTCAC
>CAVZUX010000014.1:0-34456 GCA_963778435.1 uncultured Actinomycetota bacterium | reverse complement strand
TCCGTCGATTGAGTTCATCACCGACGCGCTGCCCGACAGCGCCCGCCGGATCGACGACCTGGTCGCCGCGGCCCGCCAGGCAGACGAGGAACTCGCCCAGGTCCGCGAGGGCGCCCAGTGGGCAGGCCACCCCGACCCGTACAAGAAGCCGGCCGAGGACGAAGACGACGACTGGGACGATGAGGACGCCGTCCACCTCAAGGACGACGAGGACGAAGACGCCGAATGACCGCGCCAAGCGGCCTGGTCATCGTCGATAAGCCGAGCGGCATGACCTCCCACGACGTGGTGGCACGGGTCCGCCGCCTGGCCGGGACCCGCCGCGTCGGGCACGCGGGGACACTAGACCCGATGGCGACCGGCGTGCTCGTCGTCGGCGTGGAGAAGGCGACCAGGCTGCTCGGCTACCTGACGCTCACCGAGAAGACCTACGTCGCGACGATCGCCTCGGCCAGTCGACCAGCACCGACGACGCCGAAGGGGAGCCAACCGGCGGCAGCCCAGCGACCGATCTCGCCCCCGGCGCGCTCGACGCCGAGATCGCCGAGCTGACCGGCGACATCTGGCAGGTTCCGCCCGGTGTGAGCGCGATCAAGGTGAACGGCCAGCGCGCCTACAAGCTCACCCGCGCTGGCGCCGCGCCTGAGCTGGCCGCCCGCCCGGTGACCGTCTACGAGTTCACCGTCACCGGCATTCGCAAACCGGCGATTTCCTGGACGTGGAAGCGGTGATCCGCTGCTCAAGCGGCACCTACATCCGCGCTCTGGCCCGTGACCTGGGCGCCACGCTCGGCACCGGCGGCCATCTGACCGCGCTCCGCCGCACCGCCGTCGGCCCCTACCGTCTCGACCAGGCCCGCACCCTGGAAGAACTGGAAAATCAAAACCACCAAAACCTCGATCTCGAACGGACCGGGGTTACTCCGCCCCCCACATCCGCTCCCGCGGCCCCTTCGGCTCCCGCGGCCCCTTCCAGCCACGTTGCCGGGCCCATCGCGTGGATAACGCCGCTCGCAGAGGCCGCCGTGGCGGCCTTCCCCCGGTTCGACCTGACCGCGGACGAGGCCCGCCGGTTGGCCCAGGGTGCACGCCTCCCCCTCCCGCCCCATCCGCAAGCAGAGCCAAGCCAGACCCCGCAGACACCGCGAACTGACGCCAAAACCTGGCCGATCCCAGGAGCCCCGATGGCCGCCTTCGCCCCCGACGACACGCTGGTTGCCCTGGTGACCGCCGATTCCGGTTGCATCCGCTCGCTGGCCGTCTTCATCTCATGATCGTGTCCCCTTAGGCGCGGTGTCGTTCGAGTAGGACATGCCCGGTGGGGTGGAAGACGGCGTCGTCGGGCGGTTGGCCAAGGGCGTGGCACGCCGGCCCATACGGAATGGCTAGGCTTGTGGCGAGCTAACAGGAGGGCCGAAGAGTCGTGTACCGCTGGCAGGGCCTTGATGAAGTGCCCGCAGGATGGGGCGAGTCCGTCGTCACGATCGGCGAGTTCGACGGCGTGCACCTGGGTCATCGGCGCATCGTCGATCGGGCGGCCCAGCTCGGCCGGGAGCTCGGCCTGCCGGTGGTGGCGGTGACCTTTGACCCGCATCCCGACGAGGTGATCAGGCCGGGCAGCCACCCGCCGTTCCTCTGCTCCGCCCGGCGTCGCGCCGAGCTGCTCGCCGGACTCGGCGCGGACGCGGTGTGCGTGCTCCCCTTCACGCTCGACTTCTCCCGGCTCGATCCGGACGAGTTCGTCCGCGCGGTGCTCGTCGAGCGGTTCCACGCGGCGGCGGTCGTTGAGGGGGAGGACTTCAGGTTCGGCCACAAGGCGGCCGGCGACGTGGCGCTGCTCGCCAAGCTCGGCGAGAAGTACGACTACACCATCGACGGGCTGCCGCTGCTCGTCCTCGACGGCGTGACGGTCTCCTCGACCGAGATCAGGCGGATGCTCGAGGCCGGCGACGTGGCCGAGGCGGCGAAGCTGCTCGGCCGCCCGCACCGGGTCGAGGGGGTCGTGGTCCGCGGCCACCAGCGCGGTCGCCAGCTCGGCTTCCCGACCGCGAATGTGGAATCACCGCCGCACACCGCGATCCCCGCCGACGGCATCTACGCGGGCTGGCTCGCCACCCTGGACGAGTTCGGCGGCGAGACCCGCCGCTGGCCCGCCGCGATCTCGATCGGCGCCAACCCGACGTTCGACGGCACCGTGCCGGACGGTGGAGGCGTACGCGCTCGCCCCGCATGACCTCGACCTGTACGGGCTGCATGCCGCGATCGACTTCGGCGCCCGGCTGCGCGGCACCCTCCGGTTCGACTCGATCGAGGCCCTGGTGGAGCAGATGCACCGCGACGTCGCCCAGACGAGAGAGCTCTGCCGCTAAGACGAGCCCCGGGCGCGGGGGTCAGGTAGGCGGTCGCTGCTGGCTCGGGCCCTTTGCGGAAGGTCTCGCCCTTGCCCCGTCCGCGATGACGCTGTACGGTGGTGACCGAACAGCAAGTCCGGGCACGCGAGGTTTGCCGCCGCCGCCGCAGGGTAGGCGAGCGGCCCGGTTCTCGTCGAGTGGGAGCTGCTCATGCCGCAGCCGGTTGCGCGTCGCATCGCTGTCGTAGCGGTGCAGGTTGCGCTCGCGGCTGCCGGGATCCTGGCGATCATGCTGATGTTCTCGCGGCCGGCGCACGCGGCCGCCGCGGCGCTGCCTCCCCTCACGCCGACGCAGGCGTCCACGGCCTCGACGGTCACTTCCGCCGCACCGCCGATCGCCTCGGCGGTCACCTCGACCGTCAGCTCGGCCGCGTCGCCCGTCGCCTCGGCGGTCACTTCGGCCGCGTCGCCGGTCGCCTCGGCGGTCACTTCCGCCGCGTCGTCCGTCACCTCGACCGTCAGCTCGACCGCGTCGCCGGCTGCCTCGGCGCCCTCCAGCACTCCCGTCGGCGCAGCCGGCGTCGGTTCAGGCACCACCGGCCCGGCGCCGTCGGCCGACCCTAGCCAGCCCGCAGCGCCCAGCCAGTTCGCGGCAACGGGAACGCCATCGGCCTGCCCGGCCGCCTCGGCTGCCGGCGGCATGCCGGCCCCGGCCTCTTCCGTCACCACGCCGGCCCGGTCGTGCCTGGTGCCGCCAAGACGGTGGCGCCCGCAGCCGCCACGGTCACCACTCCGGTCGCCAAGACCCTGGCGCCCGTCACCACCACCGCGACCCCCGTCACGACGACGGCCCGGACTCTCGGACCGGTGACCGGCGTGGTGGCCCCGGTGGTGACGACGACGGTGAAGACGCTGGCCCCCGTCACGGGCGTGGTGGCCCCGGTGGTGACCACGGTCGCCAGGACGCTGGCGCCGGTGACGGGCGTGGTGGCCCCGGTGGTGACGACGACGGTGGCGAAGACGCTGGCCCCCGTGACCGGCGTGGTGGCCCCGGTGGTGACGACGACGGTGAAGACGCTGGCCCCCGTGACCGGCGTGGTGGCCCCGGTGGTCGTGACGACGGTGGCGAAGACGCTGGCCCCCGTGACGGGCGTGGTGGCCCCGGTGGTGGCCACGGTCGCCAGGACGCTGGCCCCCGTGACGGGCGTGGTGGCCCCGGTGGTGGCCACGGTCGTCAGGACGCTGGCGCCGGTGACGGGGGCGGTGGCCCCGGTGGTGACGACGGCGGCGAAGACGCTGGCCCCCGTCACGGGCGCCGTCTCCCCGGTGGTGACCACGGTCGCCAGGACGCCGGTGCCTGTGACCCTCGTTGTGACCCCGGTCGGCGCTCGCGCGCCCGTGACCCACACGGTGGCCCCGGTCAGCGTGACCTCGGTCCCGCCGCGGGAGCTCGGTAAGCGCACGGCGAGCAGGCCGGGCGCCGACGCGCAAAGCGCGCCCCGATCACGTCAGGCCGCGGGCTCGCCGGCGGCCGACGCCGCGGCGTCGGCGGCGCGCAGTTCCGGCGCGCTCTCGCGGCGGGGGAACGCAGGCGGGACCCCGGCGTCGCCGGGGCTGCCGCGGCCGGCGGCCGCGCCGGGCGGCGGCGCGGGCGGCTCGGCCGGGTCGGCGAGCTCCGGCGGCGGCAACGGCGGGGGCGGGGCGCAGGGGGCTGTGCGCGCCGCGCTGATCGCGTTGCTGACCCTGATCCTGTTGCGGCTGGCGCGCCGTCCCGCCGCCGCGGCGGTGTGGCGCTCCCCGCTGCCTGAGGTACCGCCGGCCTAACTCCCTTCCTTCCCTGCTGGCTTCGCGCGCTCGGCGCCGGGCCAGCGCGTTCAGCGCTGATTTCTGTGGAAGGAAAGTGACGGCACCATGCGCGTGCGGACCAGTCCGCGTGCGTCGTGCTCGCCTGGGGCATCCTGCTCACCGTCGTGGCGGTCGGCTCGAAGGGGCCCTGCCGCCCGGCCCAGGCGAACACCCGCATCGCGGGCAGCACCATCAGCAACACCATCCAGGTCACCCTGACCAGCAGGCTGACCAGCAGGCTGGTCGGCAGTCCGTCCGGCCGGCTGGACGCCGCCGCCGCCGCCGTGGCGCCGGCGTCGCCCTCGGCGGCGCGCCCCGCCCCCCGGCGGGCAGCGCCGGCAGACACGGGTACGCCGATAGGCACAGGCACCTACGTCGTGCAGCCCGGCGACACGCTTTCCGGGATCGCCGCCGCGGTCGACACCCGCGGCGGCTGGCCGGCGCTCTACGCGGCCAACCGGGCGGCCGTCGGCCCCGACCCGGACCTCATCCGCCCCGGCACCGCCCTGGCGTTGCCCGGCCGGGCAACGTCGGCCCGCTACATGGTCGCGCCCGGGGACACCTTGTCGGGCATCGCCGCCGCAGTCGGCACCCGCGGCGGCTGGCCGGCGCTCTACGCGGCCAACCGCCGCGCCATCGGCCCCGACCCGAATGCGATCCGCCCCGGCACCGTGCTCACGATCCCGCGTCCGGCCCCACCGGCACCGGCACCGACGTCGGCGTCGCCTGCGCCGCGCCCGGGCCGCCGCCCGGCAAGGCCGCCGGCATCGGCACCAGCGTCGGCACCGGCGCAGGCGCCGGCAACGGCACGCAGCGCAGGCACGGCCAGCGCGCAGCGCAGCCGGCATATGCCCGGTCGCCGGCATCGGCGAGGGCACCGGCCGTGGCCGGCCTGCCGCGGTGGCTGGAGATCGTGCTGCTGGTGGCCGGCCTGCTCATCGGGACCGCGTTCCTCGCCGAGCCAGTGCTGGCGATCGCCCGCCGATGCCGGCAGGCCGCCCGACCAGCCGACCGCCAGGGCGCCCGCCCGGCCGCCTGCCCGGCGGCGGAGGAGGCGCGGATCGTGCTGGCCGACTACGACCGGCTCGTCGTGACCTCAAGCGGTCCCGATGGCACGGTCTGCGTGCTGCGCCCGCCCGGCGCCGACCCCGAGGTGATCCTGCTCGCGGCCCGCCTGGTCCTGGCCCAGGACCGCTACGAGGAGCTGGCCGGGCACCTCGGGGCGGCCAGGCGCCGGCGGCGCGAGTGACCCGGTGGCGTCGCCAGCGGAAGCGCCAGCGGCCAGGCCCGGCGGGAGCGGCCGGGTGCGCGTCGCCAGCGGAAGCCGGGTGCGCGTCGCCAGCGGAAAGCGCCAGCGGCCGGCGGGTGCGGCCGGCGGGTGCGGGGCCGCTAGCGGCCGGCAGGCGGGGCGTCCCGGTTCCGCAGCGACTCCACCAAGGCGGCGACATGCCGCCGGTCCTCCGGCGACAGCTCGTCGATGCTGGCGATCAGAAGCTCCCGCTCCTGATCGCCCGGCCCCGCCCCGGCCGCCCCGGCCGGGGGCTCGTCGTAATAGTGCAGCCCGGTCGACTCCGCGGCCGCCGCCCGGACCGCGGAGACCGGCACGTCGAGCCCCCGGGCGAGCCCGTCGATGGTCGCTGGCCGCGGCGGCCGGACCAGGTTCCGCGTGGTGGCCAGGGTGTAGACGGTCGACCGGGGCAGCCCGCCCCGGCGGGCGACCTCGCCGTAGGACCACCCTCGCTCGCGCAGTCGCCGCCCGATCAGCCGCTGCAGCGGGTTGCCCGCCCCCTCCGGCGTCGCCGCGACAACCGCCGGGCGGCCTCCGGGAACACCGCCCCCGTCATCCGCCGCCGCGGCGTCAGCGGGGCGGACTCGGGGCAGACCACCCCCGTCATCCGCCGCCGTATGCGCCCTCATGCCCACCAACCTAACGCGCCCTCGCCTGAAAAGATCAGCCGCCGCCTGGAGGGACCGGCCGCGATTCTGGGCCTTGACCGATCCGTGATCCTGCTGTACGGTTATAACCGTACAGTTTGTACGTTATCAAGCGTACACGAGATTCAATCCAATAGCAGATTCCGGTAAACGGATCTTTCAAGGAGGCTCCAATGTCCGCATCACCCGTGACGATGCAGGAACTCGAGCTCGAGCGCGCCGAACTGCTCCCTAACCGGGAGACGCTGTGCTCCGGTGGCAGCTACCACTCGGGCTACAGCTTCACCCAGTTCGGGTACGGGAACACCGCCCAGTCCGGGTTCGGCAACGTCTCCATCGCGAACGGCAGCTTCGACAACATCCTCAGCCTCGGGTCCGGCAACCTCCTGTAGGCCTGACTGGTGGCGCTGACCTGCGATGAGTGAAGACCTGCGGGGTGGCGCAGGAGTTGGGCCGTCCGGCCGAGCCGGACGGCCCTCCTCTGCGTCCACGTCTCTTTCCCTGCTCCCGGCACCTGACGTTCCCCGGCTGGCTCTGGGGGTCGAGCTGCTGGGCGAGTTCAAGAACTCCGGCTACAGCCCGCCGCCGTTCCTGGCGCGCCGGCCCGACGGCCAGGTCATCCAGATGTCCCGGCTGCTGTACCTGGTGGCCGCCCAGATCGACGGCGCCCGCAGCGCGAACGCCATCGCCGAACTGGTCAGCGAGGACCTCGGCCGGTCCCTCGGGGCCGAGCAGGTCCGCTACCTCATTAGCGCCAAACTGCTGCCGCTCGGCCTCATCGCCGGCCCCGGCGCTCCCGCCGCCCCGCCCAAGGCCAGCCCGCTCCTCGCTCTGCGGGCCCGCGGCACGCTCCTCCCCGAACGCGCCGCCAACGCCGTCGCGGCGCTCCTGCGGCCCCTGTTCCGGTGGCCCGCCGTGCTGGCGGTCGTGGTGAGCGTCGCCGCCGTGGACTACTGGCTGTTCGCCACCCGCGGGCCGGCCGCCGGGCTCGGGCAGGTGCTGCAGGACCCGGCGAGCCTGCTCATCGTGTTCGCCCTGTCGGTGGCCTCTGCGGCGTTCCACGAGTGCGGGCACGCAACCGCCTGCCGCTACGGCGGCGCGCGCCCCGGCGCGATCGGCGTCGGCATCTACCTGGTCTGGCCCTCGTTCTTCACCAACGTCACCGACTCCTACCGGCTCGGCCGTGCCGCCCGCATCCGCACCGACCTCGGCGGCCTGTACTTCAACCTCATCTTCATCTTGGCCCTGGCCGGACTCTACGAGGCGACGTCGGCCGAGATCCTCCTCCTCGTCATCGCCGTCACGCACCTGGAGATGCTGCAGCAACTGCTCCCGTTCGTCCGCTTCGACGGCTACTTCATCCTCAGCGACATGGTCGGCGTCCCGGACCTGTTCGCGCGGGCCGTCCCCATCATCAACAGCGTCCTGGCCAGGGGCCGCCGGGACCCGCGCGTCACCGGCCTGCGCCGCAGCGCGCGGATCGTGGTGACCGGCTGGGTGGTCTGCGTGATCCCGCTGCTCACGCTCGGCGTCGGCTACCTCCTGCTGCGCCTCCCACAGATCGACCGGGCGCTCTGGCGCTCCACTGACGTGCAGGCCCACCAGGCATCCGCAGCGCTCACGGCCCAGCACTACGCGGCAGCCGCAATTGACGCCATCGGGGTCGCGCTGGCCGCCCTGACGGCCGCCGGGTCCCTCTACGTCATCGCCGGGCTGGCCCGGCGAACCGCCGCCATCGGCCTGCGCTGGTCTGCGGGCCGCCCCGCCCGTCGCCTTCTGGCCGTCCTCGCCGCCGCAGGCATCGCGGCTTCCCTCGCGACCCTGTGGGCCAGCCAAGGCCAGCTCAGTGACTGGTAGCGGGGCCGGTTCGACTCCATCGTGCCGTGGTGGAGCAGATGCACCTAGACTCGCTCAAACCAGAGAGATCTGCGCATACGGTTCGGCAGTAACCACGGTCCGTTCCAAATGGTGATTTTTCAGTCTTTGACCCTGGCGGCGCCCTGACCTGGGCGGTATCCGTGACTGGGACAGAGGCCCCCATCGCACGTGGTACTGTGAAACGCTACCGGTGAAATACCGGTCTCAGCCCAGGCGTGCTGCACCCTCATGGCGGCCGTCGTACGGGGACTCGAATCTTTAATCATTAGGGAGCCACGTGCCGCTCGAAGCCGAAGTTAAGAAGCAGATCTTTGCGGAGTACGCGACCACTGAGGGTGACACCGGTTCGCCGGAGGTCCAGATCGCGCTGATGACCCGCAGGATCAACGACCTGAACGAGCACCTCAAGGTGCATCAGCACGATCACCACAGCCGCCGCGGCCTGCTGCTGCTCGTCGGCCGCCGCCGCCGCCTGCTGACCTACCTGCGGAACACCGACATCACCCGGTACCGCACCCTGATCGAACGCCTTGGCCTGCGCCGCTAGCAAGGCCCGTCGTCGCCGGGCCGGAGACTGGACCCGGTGGCACCGGGCCGGTAACGTTGGCTTCCGGCCCGCGCGATAACAGAACAAAAGCAGAACGACACATCCCGTAGCCCCCGGCCCGAGCGCCTGGGCCGGTCCTCGGTAGTGGTTCCCGGGTTAAAGCTAAAGCTCCCCGAGGACTTCGATCGAAGACCGGCCGGCTGCCCCGCTTGAAGGCAAGCGTGTACGCCAGAGCCGACCATGGCACGGCGGCGGGTGGGTGCGGGATCTACCGCAAGGAGGTCTCACCCGTATGAAGGGTGTGAAAAGCGCTGAAGCCGTTATCGATAACGGCGAGTTTGGCGTACGCAAAATTAGATTTGAGACCGGTCGCCTGGCTCGCCAGGCGTCCGGTTCCGCGCTTGTTGTGCTTGACGACGAGACCGTCGTCCTCTCCGCGACCTCCGCGTCCAAGCACCCGAAGGAGAACCTCGACTTCTTCCCGCTGACGGTGGACGTCGAGGAGCGGATGTACGCGGCCGGGCGCATTCCCGGTTCGTTCTTCCGTCGCGAGGGCCGCCCATCCGAGGACGCGATCCTCACCTGCCGCCTGATCGACCGGCCGCTGCGCCCGTCCTTTGTCAAGGGCCTGCGCAACGAGATCCAGATCGTGGAGACGATCCTCTCGCTCCACCCCGAGCACCTGTACGACGTGGTGGCGATTAACGCCGCTTCGATGTCGACCCAGCTCGCCGGGCTGCCGTTCGCAGGCCCGATCGGCGGCGTCCGCGTCGCCCTGATCAAGGACCAGTGGGTCGCGTTCCCGACGCACCCGCAGCTTGAGCTCGCGACGTTCGACATGGTTGTCGCCGGCCGGATGCTCGACGACGGCGACGTCGCGATCATGATGGTCGAGGCCGAGTCCACGCCGCAGACCCTGAAGCTGCTCGCCGATGCGGAGACCACCGGCGCGGTCGCGCCGGACGAGGAGACCGTGGCCGAGGGCCTTGAGGCCGCCAAGCCGTTCATCGCCGCGCTGTGCGAGGCGCAGAAGATCCTGGCCGCCGCGGCGGTCGAGGCCGGACTGGCCCCGGCTAGCACCGCCGAGTTCCCGATCTTCGCCGATTACGGCGAGGACATCTTCGAGGCGGTCGCCGGCTCGGTTTCCGACGAGCTTGCCAAGGCACTGACCATCGCCGGCAAGAAGGAGCGGGCGGCCGAGGAGGACCGGGTCAAGGCCCTCGCGCAGGAGCGGCTGGCGGAGAAGTTCGAGGGTCGCGAGAAGGAGATCAGCGCCGCCATCCGGTCGCTGACCAAGAAGCTGGTCCGCCAGCGGGTCGTCAACGACGGGCTCCGCATCGACGGTCGCGGCCTCACCGACATCCGGCCGCTCTCGGCCGAGGTCGGCGTGCTTCCCCGGGTGCACGGCTCGGCGCTGTTCGAGCGCGGCGAGACCCAAATCCTCGGCGTCACCACGCTGAACATGCTCCGCATGGAGCAGATGATCGACACGCTCAACCCGGAGCGCACCAAGCGCTACATGCACAACTACAACATGCCGCCGTACTCGACCGGTGAGACTGGCCGGGTGGGCTCGCCCAAGCGCCGCGAGATCGGCCACGGCGCGCTGGCCGAGCGGGCGCTCGTCCCGGTGCTGCCGGCCCGCGACGAGTTCCCCTACGCGATCCGCCAGGTCTCCGAGGCGATCAGCTCCAACGGCTCGACCTCGATGGGGTCGGTCTGCGCCTCGACGATGGCGCTGCTCAACGCGGGCGTGCCGCTCAAGGGCATGGTCTCCGGCATCGCGATGGGCCTGATCTACGAGGGCGGCACTTACGTCACGCTCACCGACATCCTGGGCGCCGAGGACGCGTTCGGCGACATGGACTTCAAGGTGGCGGGCACGGAGCAGGTGATCACCGCGCTGCAGCTCGACACCAAGCTCGACGGCATTCCCGCCTCGGTGCTCGGCGCCGCGCTCAAGCAGGCCCGTGGCGCGCGGATGACGATCCTCGGCGTGATGCGCGAGGCGATCTCCGCGCCGGGCGAGATGTCGCCTTACGCGCCCCGGATCATCACGCTCCATATCCCGGTTGACAAGATCGGCGAGGTCATCGGCCCAAAGGGCAAGATGATCAACTCGATCCAGGACGACACCGGCGCCGAGATCACCATCGAGGACGACGGCACCATCTACGTCGGCGCGACCGACGGCCCGTCCGCCGACGCGGCGCGGGACGTTATCAACGCGATCGCCAACCCGCACATGCCCGAGGTGGGCGAGCGGTTCCTCGGCACCGTGGTGAAGACGACCACGTTCGGCGCGTTCGTCTCGCTGCTGCCCGGCAAGGACGGACTGCTGCACGTCACACAGATCCGCAAGCTGCACGGCGGCCGCCGGATCGAGAACGTCGACGAGGTCATCCACATCGGCGACAAGATCCAGGTCGAGATCCGCGAGATCGACGACCGCGGCAAGCTGTCGCTCGTCCCGGTCGAGGTGATCGAGCGTGAGGCAGCCGGCGAGGACCTCGGCGGCGGCGAGTCGCACGAGGACCGGCCAGGGATCCGCAGCGAGCGCAGCGAGCGCGACCGGCCGCAACGCGAGCGCAGTAGCGAGGGTGGCGGCGACCGTCGCCCCCGGCAGCGCTCTCGTGGCGGGCAGCGCGACTAAATGAGTGAGGAACGTACCGTTGGTTCCCCGGTGACCGCAGCCGATTCCACCGTGCGCAGGACCGTCCTCCCGGGCGGCCTGCGCGTGGTCACCGAGTTCCTGCCGGCCGTGCGGTCGGTGGCGCTCGGCATCTGGGTTGGCGTCGGCTCCAGGGACGAGGACGAGACGCACGCGGGCGCGACCCACTACCTTGAGCACCTGCTGTTCAAGGGGACGCGCAAGCGCACCGCGCTCGACATCTCGGCCGCGATGGACGCGGTTGGCGGTGAGCTGAACGCGTTCACCGCCAAGGAGTACACCTGCTACTACGCGCGGGTGCTAGACGCGGACCTGCCGCTGGCGATCGAGGTGCTCTCCGACATGGTCACCGACTCGCTGATCGAGCCGAAGGACGTGGACGCCGAGCGGAACGTGGTGCTCGAAGAGATCGCGATGAACGAGGACGACCCGGGCGACACCGTGCACGAGGCGTTCACCACGCGGCTTTTCGGCGACACGCCGCTCGGCCGGCCGATCCTCGGCACGGTGGACTCGATCAACGCGATCACCCGGGATCAGATCTTCGAGCACTACCGGGCCCGGTACACGCCGCCGCACATCGTGGTGGCGGCGGCGGGCAACCTCGACCACGACACGGTGGTGGCGGGCGTGCAAGCGGCGTTCGCCCCGGTGCTCGCGGACTTCGGCACGGCTGTGCCGGCCGGTCCTCGGCTCCGTGACGCCGGCGGTCTGTGGGACGGATACGGCACGGCGGCCGGGTCAGGTGTGAACCTGATCTCCCGGCCGATCGAGCAGGCCAACCTGGTGCTCGGCTGCGAAGGGCTGTCCCGTACCGACGACCGTCGGTTCGCGCTCGGTGTGCTGAACGCGGCGCTCGGCGGCGGAATGTCGTCGCGGCTGTTCCAGGAGGTCCGCGAGAAGCGCGGGCTGGCGTACTCGGTCTACAGCTTCTCCTCCCAGCATGCCGACACCGGCCTGTGGGGCGTCTACGTCGGCTGCCTGCCGTCGAAGGCGGACGAGGTGCTGAAGATCGCCTCAGCCGAGGTCGCGAAGGTGGTCGAGTCCGGGCTCACCGACGCCGAGCTTGACCGGGGCAAGGGCCAGGTCCGCGGCGGCATCGTGCTCAGCCTCGAGGACCCGTCCTCGCGGATGACGCGGCTGGGCAAGTCGGAGCTCGTCTACCCCGGCCTCGAGCCGGTCGATGAGGTTCTGGCGGCGATCGACGCGGTAACCCACGACGACATCAAGGCGATCGCGGCCGAGGTCCTCACCCGTCCGAAGGTGCTGGCGGTCGTGGGACCGTACGACGACCCCGACGCCTTCGGTGCTGTATTTCCTTAGTTCGAACAACTCGAATAACTCGAACAACTCGTACAAGTCGTAGCGGGGAGCTCGATGATCAAGGTTGGGGTGCTCGGTGCTCGCGGGCGGATGGGGCGCGCGGTGTGCGAGACCATCGAAGGGGCCGGCGATACCGAGCTTGCCGCGCAGGTCGATCAGGGCGACCCACTTGACGCCCTGATCGGCTGCGACGTGGCGGTGGACTTCACCCACGTCGGCGTGGTGATGGACAACCTGCGCTGGTGTGTCGAGCACGGGCTGAACGTCGTGGTTGGCACCTCTGGTTTCGGTGATGAACGCCTAGCCGAGGTACGGACGTGGCTGGAGTCGGCCCCGTCCGTCCGGGTGCTCGTCGCGCCGAACTTCTCGGTGGGCGCGGTGCTCATGATGCGGTTCGCCGCGCAGGCGGCGCGCTTCTTCGACTCCGCCGAGGTCATCGAGCTGCATCACGCGAACAAGATGGACGCGCCATCGGGGACGGCACTGCGCACTGCTGGACTGATCGGCGAGGCCCGGGCCAAGGCCGGGCTCGGCGCTTCTCCGGACGCCACCAAGCAGGAGCTGCCGGGAGCGCGGGGCGCGAGCGTGGACGATGTCCGCGTGCACTCGGTCCGGCTCGCGGGCTTGGTGGCGCACCAGGAAGTGTTGTTCGGCGGGCACGGAGAGACGCTGACCATCCGCCACGATTCGCTGGACCGAGCCTCCTTCATGCCCGGCGTGCTAATCGCGGTCCGCGGCGTGGCAACGCTGCCGGCGGGACTCGATGTAGGGATCGAGCCGCTGCTCGGCCTCGACTAATTTTTTTGAGGGTCCCGCGTACGCTAGCGTTATGTGTCGCAGCATCAAGACCTTGCGCCCGCCTTACGCCGAGGTCGTAACCGAAGAGGACATGCGGGCCGCCGCGCTCCAGTACGTGCGGAAGATCAGCGGCTTCCGAGCCCCTGCCGCCCGCAACGCCGCCGCCTTCGACGCCGCCGTGGATGAGATCGCGGGCGCGACTGCCCGGCTCTTGGAGTCACTCGAAGTGCACCACCATGCGAGGACGCCCTAGCCCTTACCACCCATTTGCTGCAACTACATCAGACTGTGACGAGTTATAGCGGGTAGTAGTCAGTCATGAGGGTGATACTGAACGTGATCTGGCTGGTACTGTGCGGGTGGTGGATGGCCATTCTGTACGCTCTGGCCGGGATTATCTGTTTTATCTTGATCATCACGATCCCGTTCGGCATAGCCGCCTTCCGGATCGCGGGCTACGTGCTCTGGCCGTTCGGGCGGTCGGTTGTCATGCGCCGGGACTTCGGGGCGGGCGCGCTGATCGGTAACATCATCTGGATTGTGCTCGTCGGCTGGGAGCTGGCGCTCGGCCACCTGACGAGCGGAATCCTGCTCTGCCTGACGATCATCGGCATCCCGCTCGGGCTTGCGAACTTCAAGCTGATCCCAATCTCGCTGCTGCCGCTCGGTGTCCGGGTCGTCCCCTCCGGTGAGCTCTATCCCGGTCACGCCTGCGGCTACCAGGTCAGTACTCCAGGGCAGCCCGGCTACCAGGGCGGGGCCGGCTGACCGCTGACCGCGGTCACTGAGAAGGCGGACACCGGTTCGCGTGCGCGGTAGCCTATCGTCCATGGAGGAGACCGAGAGCCGGGTCGAGGTGTATGTCACCACCGACACGTCCGGCGCGCCGCACAAGGCCGGCGAGCCGCTGCTTTACGTGATGTATGACGCCGCCAAGCCGGAGGCGGGAAAGCTTTACTTCACCGAGGCCGAGTGGGACGCGTTCGTGCTCGGTGTCAAGGACGGCGAGTTCGACCTGGACGAGGAAGGGAACCTGCCGCCCGTTCCCGCTGATCAGCAGCTGAAGCAGTCGTAACGGTCGGCGGTCGGCAAGGTACGTCAGCGCGCCGCCTTCCGTTAGCGTCTGGTATCGACGTTGATGCACCAGTTACGCTTCAAATATGTCGCTCCGATCGCGTCGGCCAGTGCTCGATTCCGCGCGATTTGGGCGCACGCCGGTCCAGTTCCTTCTCGTGCTCGCCGCCTGCTGCCTGATCGCGATCGTGGCGCTGGTGATTGTCGTGATGCAGCGTGGCCCGGCGCCGGCGCTCGTCGGCCTATGCCTGGCGGTCCTGCCGATCCCGCTGCTCGTGGCGCTGATTCTGTACCTGGACCGGCTTGAGCCGGAACCTCGTGCGCTGCTTGCGGCGATGTTCGGCGCGGGCGCGGGCATGGCGGTGATCACGGCCCTGCTTGGCCGCGCACTCGACACCGGCGTGATCACCCCGCCGGAACTGGGGCCGCACGCGGGGCGCGTGGTCGGCATCACGGTCGGCGCGGCGATCGGCGGCGCCCTCGTCACGGAGACCCTCAACGGCGCGGTCCTGCTGGCGCTGCTGGCCTCGCGCCGCACCGAGATTGACGGGGCTCACGACGGCGTGGTCTACGCGTCGATGACCGGACTCGGCTTCGCGCTCGTGGTCAACCTCTACGCGTATTCCGAGGCGTGGAGCGCCGGCGCCTCCGCGCTGGTCGAGGAGTTCACGCGGCGCGGGATATTCGGCCCCCTCTTCCAGGCGCTGTTTACCTCGATGATCGGGCTTGGCATCGCCTATGCGGCCTCCCGCCGCTCGGGGGGATACCTGGCGATCGGCGCCGGCTGGATCGCCGCCGTCGCCCTTGACGCGCTCTGGAATCATTCCGTTCCCGTAGGCGGGACGGGTCTGCTGGTGACCTACATCATCCTTATCGCCGCACTGATCGGCGTGATCGTCGTGGTGGTCATCGACCGGCAGCGCGTGGTCGCGATGATCACCATGTTCCTTCCCGATTTTGAGCACCCAGAAGTGGTCATGGTGACGGACGTCCGCATGCTCGCCAGCCTCCGGATGCGCCGCCTCGGCCGGCAGTGGGCCCGGCTGAACCTCGGCCTCGACGGCAAGCGCGCGATGGCGCAATACCAGCTCGCCGCGACCGAGTTGGCGATGGCCTGCAACAGAAACAGCTTCGGCCGGACCACCACGGAGGCCTACCACAAGCACCGCGACGACTCGCTCGACCTGATGCGAGCCGCCGCCGCGATCGTGCGCCTGCAGGAGCAGTTGTACCCGCCGCCCTGGCTGGGCCCCGACGACCCCTCCGTGTTCGTCACGCCTGCCGCCGGGCCGCTGCCACCGAGGACGACCTGGCCCCGTCGGCCGCAGGGCTAGATCGTTGACCAGTGATTCGTGGCCCAGAGTGCTCGGCCGTCGTCGGATCTACCGCGTCCGCTGACCAGGCGGCATATGACGTTTGCGCCCGCACCCCGCACCCCGCACCCCGCACCCCGCACCCCGCACCCCGCACCCCGCACCCCGCACCCCGCACCCCGCACCCCGCACCCCGCACCCCGCACCCCGCACCCCGCACCCCGGGATCCACTTCCACCCCGTGGTTCCAATAATCACCCATGATCACGAGTCGAAAAGATCTTTGGAAAATTGCCTCCTGACTTGAGTTGATCATGGTACACGCGATAGAATGTTCGCATGAACATCTGGTAGCCGCTGATCATCCGGAAAGGGGGGCGACTATGGACGAGCAGGCAGACGAGCCGACGCCGCCGGGCGGGCCGCTCCCGGGCGTGCCTGAGCCGCCCGCATCTCTCCCGGACGGCGGCGCGGACGAAGCCAGCGCGGAGGAAGCCAGCAGCAGACGAGGGCGGCCCGTCCTGGGATGACCGGGTGCCCGAGGAGTGGGAGATCGAGGGCCCGGCGGCGTCGATCAGCCTGGGCGACGCCGCGGACCTGGACCCGGCGCTGCTGGCCGCCATCTGCGGCCCGGACGGCCTCGGCGGCGCCCTCGGCCCGCAGTTCGGCCAGGACCAGGGCGCCGACGCGCTCCGCCCCGGCCCGGTCCTCGCGGCGCTGACCGAGCAGGCGGTCACGGACGTCGCAGCGCTGACCGACGACCAGCTGATGGGCGTCCTGCAGGCCGCCCGGCGGCTGGAGAACCGCATCAGCTGGCAGCAGACCGTCGCGGTCGCCGAGTTCGCCCGCCGCCGCGACGCCCAGCTCGCCGACGCCAAGGCCCGCAAGGCCCCCGCCGGGCAGCGCCGCGGCGAGTTCCCCGCCGACGAGCTCGCCGCCGAGCTGCTCATCACCGGCAACCAGGCGAGCTGCCTCATCGACGCCGCCCGGGAGCTGGCCGGACGGCTCCCGGCCACCCTCGCCGGGATGGCCGCCGGGGCCATCAGCGCCGGCCGCGCCCGCACGATCGCGTTCTACGCCGGCTCGCTGTCCGGCGCCGACGCCGCCACCGCCGACCAGATCCTCGCCGCCGCCGCCCCCGGCCTGCGCGAGGACGCCCTCGCCCGCAAGGCCGCCGCCCTGGAGATGAAACTCGACCCCGACGCCGCCCGCATCCGCAAGGAGCACGCCCGCGACACCCGGCAGCGGGTCGAGGCCCGCCGCGAGCTGTCCGGCAACGCCTCCCTGTCAGGCCGCGAGCTCGACACCGCCGACGTCATGGCCTCCAAGGCCCACATCAGCGCCCTCGCCCTCCGCCTCCGCCGGGGCGGCCTCGACGGCCCCCTCGACGCCCTCCGCGCCCGCGTCATGGCCGACCTCACCTCCGGCCGCAACCCCCTCGACCGCATCACCCCACCCCCCGCCAACCCCGCCCCCGGCGACACCACCCCGCCACCCGACAGCACTAGGCCCGACGCGACCGCGCACGACGCGACCGCGCACGACGCCTCCGCTGGCTCTGCCCGCACGCCAAACGACGGCAGGGACGACGAAGACGGCCAGTCACGGAACGACGATGACAGCTGGTCAGAAAACGACGACTGGGACGACGAGGACGGGTCCGACCCCCGGGGCGGGACCGGCGGACCCGCGTCTCCTGGCACTCCAGCGCCTCCCGCTAACCCCGTTAAGCCAGCGCCGTTCCCCGCGGTCATCAACCTGATCGTCCCGATCGGCACCCTGCTCGGCTGGTCCACGGCCCCCTCCCAAGCAGGAACGTGGGGCCTGCTGGACCCCGCCGACACCAAGAACATCGTCGCCGCCGCCTCCCTCGACCCCCGAACTCGCTGGTGCGCGACGCTCACCGGACAAGACGGAACAGCGCTCGCCCACGGCTGCTCACCCGGCCAGCACCCCTGGCACCCGGAAAACCACCCCGACAGCCCCGCAACAGCGCCCCCCGGACCCGACGCCGCCCAGGCAGCGCAGCTGCGCGACCTCCTCCGCCAGCTCAAGATCCCAATCGAGCCCATCGCCCGGCAGACTTGCGACCACCGCCACGCCGAGGACCGCTACACCCCCAGCCGCAAGCTCAGCCACCTCATCCGCGCCCGCACCAACACCTGCGACGCCCCCGGCTGCGCCGCCCAAGCCGTCTACGCCGACCTCGACCACACCACCCCGCACCCCGACGGCCCCACCGACGAATGCAACCTCGGCCCCAAATGCCGTCGCCACCACCGCGCGAAGCAAGCCCCCGGCTGGCACCTCGAACAACCGGAACCAGGCGTGATGCGCTGGACCCTGCCCTCCGGCCGCACTCACACCACCACCCCCACCGTCTACGAAACCTAGCACCGTCAGCAGCGAGGAATGGCCAGCAGCGCTACCAGAGCGCGGGCTGGGATTCGGGGGAGGGCGCTCTGCCACTCCTTCCGCCGCCGGTGCCGAACGGAGCTCCCTCGTGTCGCAGCAGCCACTCCTTACGATCCAGGCCGCCGCCGTAGCCGGTCAGTGACCCGTCTGCGCCGATCACCCGGTGGCAGGGCACGATGATCGAGATCGGGTTGCGGCCGTTGGCGAGACCGACCGCGCGGGAGGCGAGCAGCGACTTGCCGAGCGCGGCGGCCACCGCGCCGTAGCTGGCCGTCACGCCGAAGGGGATCCGGGTGAGTTCCGCCCAGACGGCCAGCTGGAACGGGGTACCGTGCGGTGCGAGGGGCAGGTCAAACTCGGTCCGCGAGCCCGCGAAATAATCCGTGAGCTGGTCCGCCGCGATCCCGGAGGCACCCGGCCGTCGCGTCCACTCCGGTGTCGGCGTCATGGAGTGCCCCCCGGTGTCCATCATGAACAGCCCGCTGATCGCCCGCTCATCTCCGGTCAGCAGCAGTCGGCCCACCGGTGAGTCAACGATGTCGTACCAGGTCCGCTGATTCGGCTCAGGAGACATGAATGGGCCGGTCATGACGCGATCTCCTCGGTTTTAGGTTCAGCTTCGAGCGTTGCCCACAGATGATGGACCGCGTACGAGCTCCAGGGCCGCCAGGACTGCGCGGCTTCCGAAGCCGATCCGGCGCCCGCATGGTCCCCGAGGAGCCGCAGCGCCCGCAGGACGCCGACGTCCCCGACTGGGAACGCATCAGGATCGGAGAGCGCGCGCATGCGGATGTAGCCGACGGTCCACGGCCCGATGCCCGGAAGGGCAAGCAGCCGTGCCGCCGCCTCCTCGCGGTCGGCCCCCGGGTCCAGGTAGACCGCGCCGGAGGCGAGCGCATCGGCCAGGCCCACCAGCGCCCGTGCCCGTGAACGCGGCATCGGCAGCGTTTCCGGGTCAAGTCCAGCGACCGTCGCCGCATCAGGAAAGACATGCGTCAAGGTGTCGTCATCGCCGACCACATCGGCAGGCTCGGCTGGCCCGGACCCGGCGGACCCGGCAACCGCATCCGCCGCGTCCGCGTTGCCGGCCGGAGTCGTTCGCGGCAGCGGCCTGCCGCCCAGGGCGGCGAGTTGTCCCGCCAGCCGTCGCGCCGCCGCGACCGAAACCTGCTGGCCGAGCACGGCGCGCAGCGCGATCTCGTCGCCATCGACAGCGCCGACCGCGCGACGTCCCGGGCAGGCCCGCGCCAGCGGCCCGATCACCGGGTCGGAGGCCAGGAAACCGGAGATCGCCAGCGGGTCCGCGTCCAGGTCAAGCAGGCGTCGGCAGCGCTGCACCGCGGCGGTCACATCGCGCAGGTCGGCCAGGGCCAGCGAGCACTCCACCCAGTTCTCGTCGGGAACGATGCGGAGGCGGGCAACCCCGGGACCGTTCGGAAGACTGATTGTTCTGCCGTACTCGGTCGCCGTGACCACCTCAACCCCGGGCACGGCCCGCGCCGCGAGGAACCCGAACACCCGCGCCAGGTCGATCGGCGGCCGGAACGGCAGCCGCAGGCACAGCGCGCCCGCCGTCTTGATAGCGCCTGCCGTGCCCACACCGCCGCGGACGCTACGGCGCATGGCGCGTTCCCGGAGCACGCTGGGCGGCGTGTCGTACACCTCGAGCATTGTCGCGTTGAACTGCCGGATCGAGGCGAACCCGGCCGCGAACGCGATGTCCCCCATCGCAAGCGCCGTGGTATCGACCAGAACCCGCGCGGTCCGCGCTCGCTGCGCGCGGGCGAGCGCGAGCGGCCCGGCGCCGACCTCGGCGGCGAGAACGCGGCCGACCTGGCGCGGCGAATAGCCAAGCCGGGCCGCCAGCCCGGGCACACCGTCCCGGTCCACGATTCCGTCCGCGATCAGTCGCATGGCGCGCGCGGCCACGTCGGAGCGGACGTTCCATTCGGGCGACCCGGGCGAGGCGTCCGGCCGGCACCGCTTGCAGGCGCGATACCCGGTCTGTTGCGCCGCTGCCGCCGTCGGGTAGAACGTTACGTTCGACCGTTTCGGCGTGATCGCCGGGCAGGACGGCCGGCAGTAGATCCCGGTGGTCCGCACGGCGGTGAAGAATACCCCGTCAAACCGGGGATCCTTGCTGACCGCGGCCTGGTACCGCTGCTCGTCGTCCATCACGGTCCCACTCAACCACCACGACGCCGTCAGCACTAGCGGAAATCGGACATCAACAGCGCTCGTCAGCAGATGGTGGAGATGTTGCGCAGATGCTTGATTAGGCGTTCATCAAACCACCACCATCAGTTAGCTGCTGAACGTTTTCGACTCTCGCGCGCCACCTCGCGGAGGCGCAGCCCCCGCGGTTCAGCCGTCGAAGGCCGCTGTCAGACGCAGGGGGACAGGAGGCCTTCGACGTGAACGTGACAAACAGCCGCAATGAATCCATGTCTACGCGCATAGTGTGGGCTGTTAGAAGCAAGAAACCAACTAATCATTGCAAGAAGTGATGCCTCGGTGTTAGATGACCGATGAGCGCGGAATTTTCACGACACAGTGGTCCATCGCGCTCACTCGAGTCCTGACTGGAAGGGGTGGGCGTGTTCGCACGAAGACTCACCAGCAGCGTGGCCGTGGCTACGCTCGTATCATTGGCAAGCTTTGCGGGGGCGGCTGCTGCCAGCGCCTCTGTCGCACCGGATCCCGGCAACTCCAGCTCCGCTGTGGTGCCGACCTCCGATCAAGGCAGGGGTGCTGCCGTACCGTTCACCGAGTACTCGGCTGTCGGGGCGAAGTCCAACGGCACCGTGATCGGCCCGTCTGACAACCTCTACACGCTGGCTGCCGAGGCCGTGGGCCGCACTGCGGTCACGCTCAGCGGGGCCGGCCAGTACGTCGACTTCACCCTCGCCAAGGCGGCGAACGCGGTCGACCTCCACTACTCCATCCCCGACTCGGCCGACGGCACCGGGCTGACGACGCCGCTTAAGGTGTTCGTGAACGGCCAGCGAGCGGCCTGACCTGACCCTCTCCTCGATGTACGACTGGTTCTACGGGAGCTACCCGTTCACCAACGACCCGGCCGACCTGGGCGGTCACCACATGTACGACGACGTGCGGACCCAGCTCGGCGGGACCCTGCCGGCCGGGACGCAGGTCCGGTTCGAGATCGCCAACCCGTCGATCCCGGTCACGATCAACGTCGCGGACTTCGAGCAGGTCGCGCCGCCCGCGCCGCAGCCACGGGGCTCGATCTCGGTGCTGTCCTACGGGGCGGACCCGACCGGCCAGACGGACTCGACAACGGCCATACAGAACGCGATCAACGCCGGTAGCGCCGCAGGCAAGGCGGTCTACATCCCGCCGGGCAACTTCACCGTCACCTCGCACCTGATCGTCAACAACGTGACGCTGACCGGCGCGGGCGAGTGGTACTCGGTGCTTGGAGGCAATGGCGTCGGCGTCTTCGGCAACATGCCCCCCAACCCAAGCACCAACGTGCACCTGTCGAACTTCGCCATCTTCGGCCAGGTCAACGCCCGGGTCGACTCCGAGAACTTCATGGGCATCGGCGGCGCGCTGCAAAACTCCACCATCAGCAACGTGTGGATCCAGCACGTCCAGGCGGGCATCTGGATGACCGGCCCGTTCACTAACCTCAAGATCAGCAACGTGCGGATCCAGGACACGGTCGCCGACGGGATCAACTTCGACGGCGGCATCACCGACTCCTCCGTCACCAACACCTACATCCGCAACACCGGCGACGACGGCATCGCGCTGTGGTCCAACGGTGTGGCCGACGCCAATGACGTCATCTCGCACGACACGGTCGTGGCCCCCGTCCTGGCGAACAACTTCGCCATCTACGGCGGCAGCGACAACTCCATCGTCAACGACTACGGAACTGACACGGTCACCCAGGGCGGCGGCATCCAGGTCGGCAACCGGTTCGCTGCCGTACCACTGGCCGGCACGACCACCATCGAAAACAACACGCTGGTCCGTACCGGCACGCTTGACCCGAACTGGAAGTTCGGCGTGGGCGCGATCTGGTTCTACGCCTCCGACGGCGAGAACATGACGGGCACGATCAACGTCGAACACAACACGATCGCTCGATAGCCCGTACGACGCGTTCGGCTTCGTCGGCGACTACATCCCCAACGCCACCCCGCCCGCCTACGCGATCACCAACGTCAACATCAACGACAACATCGTCCACAACGTCGGCACGTTCGTGTTCCAGCTCCAGTCCGCCGGGTCGGTCGCCATCTCCAACGTGGTCTCCACCGGGACCGTCGGCCTAGACGGGACGATGGCCTGCGGCTACGGCATCACGCCCACCTACGGATCGGGCAACACCGGGTGGAGCGGCTCGGAGTGCACGTTCCCGCCGTTCGACATCCTCAGCACGTCCACCTCGTCGCTGGGCTTCGGACTAGTCGACCTGAACACCCAGAGCCCGTCGCAGTCGGTCACCATCACCAACCCGGGACCGGACGCGGCGCCGATCTCCAGCGTCTACGCGACCGGTGGATTCGCTGAGACCAACAACTGCCCGGCGACGCTCGCCGTCGGGGCCAGCTGCACCGCCACGGTCACCGTCACGCCCACGGCCGTGCAGCAGTACCTGGGCAGCCTGGTGTTCGACGCCAACCCGCTCAATAACCCGTTCGCGCCGTATGTGGTCAGCCTGAGCGCTGCCGTCTACAACCCGAACGGCAACCTCGCGGTGACCGCCACCGCGTCGGCCGACAACACCCTCGCCGGGTTCCCGGCGAGCAACGCCAACGACGGCAACCAGGCCACCTACTGGCAGGCGGCCAACAGCACCGGCGACTTGTCGCTGGCGCTGGCCAAGCCCGCTCCGGTCGACCGGGTCGTGCTGGAGCTGCCGCAGGGCTGGGGCGACCGCGACCAGACCATCGAGGTCGACGGCAGCACCGACGGCTCGACCTGGACCACCCTGGTCCGCGTCGGCGACCTACCTGTTCAGCGCCACCAACACTGACGGCAACAACGTCGTCACCATCACCTTCCCATCCACCACGGTGAGCTACCTCCGCCTGGACATCAGTAACAACACCGCCCAGGGTGCCCCCCAGATCTCCGAGTTCGAGGCTTTCTCGAGCTAGCCGCTCCTGGTGGGACAGCGAAAGGCCCCCCGCGACCACCGCGGGGGGTCTTTCGCCCTGATATACGGGGCCGTCGGCCAGGCATTCATCGCTGGCCGCGGCCCTCACACTGCGCGGGACGGACCACCAATGCAAAGGGAAAAGCCATGAGCGACGGCGGCGATTTCGCGGCGATGAGCGACCCGGACTTCCTGGCCGAGCGCACGCGCGTGCGCGAGGAACTGCAGGAGCTGACCGAGCGGTTCTGGGAGCTCAATGAGGAGTTCGACCGTCGGGCGCGGGCTGCGTGGGCGTCGGCGAGTTCGGCCTCGGCGAGTTCGGAGGCGGCGAGGGTTTTAGGCGCGCCAGAAGTCGTAGGGGTCGCGACCGGCCTTGAATCCGGCCGATTCGACGACGTCGACGGCCAGCTTGAAGCGGTCGCCGACCCGGCGGGGGAGGTGCGCGTCGCTACCGAAAGAGACCGCCGTCCCGCCCTCCTCGCGCCACCAGCGGATCTGATCGACGGAGGCGAGCGGTGACTTGGTGTTGACCTCGAGGACACGGCCGGAGGACGCGAGCGCGCGGAGCACGGTGCGGTACTCCTCCTCGAACTCCTGCTCCCGGTACAGGTGCGCGCCCTTCGGCCAGTAGCGGCGGGGGAAGTCCAGGTGGGCGAGGACCTGGAAGAGGTCGCTGCCCTCGATCAGCGTCACCAGCTCGGCGAAGTAGTAGCGCATCACCGCGTCGTCTGGCATGTCCCCGAAGAGCACGTCGGCCGCGACGAGCTTCCCCTTGTAGGGGACCGCGTGAAGCGAGCCGAGGACGCGCTCGAAGGCGTGCCCGTGCACGATCGCGCCCGCGCTCGCGGCGAACAGGTGCGGCTCTCCCGCCTCCACGCCGGCCAGGATGCGCAGGCCGGGGAAGCGCTGCCGGCAGTCGTCGATCGACGCCATGTACCCGGTGACGTCCAACGGCCTGATCCGGCTCCACCAGCGATGATCGGTGGCAACCTCGACGATCGAGTCGCCCGGAGCGCAGGCGGTGAACTCCAGATGCTCGGTGAACGCGATTGCCGGCAGCCCGATAGCCACGGCCTGCTCGCAACTGCGCGTCATCGACGCATCCGCCGGAGTGTCGTACGACCACTCCGTATGTACGTGATTGTCCACAGGCAGCACGCTGGCAATACTATCGGTGAGGCGCTTACCAGCGGTCGTCGCGGTCCTTGGCCGAGGTGATGACGTAGATCTCGCCGGTGCGCCGCGCCTCCGGAGGGATCTGGCTGCGGCCGCCTTCGGTGGCCCCGGGCTCACCGCCGTCCGGGCCGGCGGTCGGCAGCGCGATGCTGCCCTTCTTCCCCGACTTCATCAGCCGATCCCAGCGCTCTTCCCACTCGGTGACGTCGCCGCCGCAGGCGTTCACGTAGGCGATGAGCACCGGCAACGTCGGCAGCCTGAGCCCGCCGGCCGCCGAAGCCAGCGTCCGCATCGTGTAGTGCGACTTCTCCGCCATGTCGGGGTAGTCGAGTCCGGCCTTGGCGCGCAGCACCCGAAGGTCGCGCGCGAAGGCCGCGATGTGGTCGGTCTCGATGGCCGCGATCACTCCCTTGCTGCCCTGCGGAGGATCGGGCAGCGCGCTGTCCCGTTGCCTGATGACCGGACCGCCAACTCGGCCGAACGAGCCGGTGGTGCGCATGCCGGGACCGGCACCGCTCGGGGCAGCGCTGTGGAGCGGGTCGCCGAGTCGGCCCCCCTCCGGTGCTTGACCGGGGTACGGGTGTCCCGGGTACGGCTGCCCGTGGAATGGTGGCTGACCTGGGCCAGGCCAGCTCTGACCTGGCGTCGCCCCGGCGGCCTGCCAGGACCCTGCGTCCTGGAACGGCGAGCCAAACTGTTCTTGGCCCGCCCGGCCCGGTCCCTGCTGTTGCCCGGCGCCCTGCCACGAGCCCGGGTGGTGGACGCCGGGGCCCGGCTGCCCCGGACCGGGCTGCCCCGGCCCTGCGGCCCAGGTCTGGCCCGGTGTGGGCCCGGCGGCCTGCCACGACCCCGTGTTACGCGGGTCCTGAGCGTACTCTCCGTGACCCGCCGCCCAGTTGTGCCCGTACTCGGGTCCTGCGGCCTGCCATGGGCCGTATTGCCCGGGCTCTGCCGTCCAAGCCTGCCCGTGACCCGGGTCGGCCGCCTGCCAGGCGTGGGCGTCGGGTGTCCCTGATCCGGGCCTGCCGCCTGCCAAGACCCGGTGTGCCGGACGCCCGGGCTCGGCTGTCCGTGACCACCCGCCCAGCCCTGTCCCGGCGCGGCCTGCCAGGATCCGGTGTTCCGAGGGTCTTGGGTGTACTGCCCCTGGCCGCCCGCCCAGCTCTGGCCCGCAGCGGGTCCAGTGGGGCCCGCGGCCTGCCATGACCCGGTGTTCCGCGGGCGCTGGCCGAACTCCCCCGGCGCCTGCGGGTTCGGCCCGTACTGGGCCTGCTCGTACTGGGCCTGCTCGTACTGGGCCTGCTCGTACTGGCTCGGCCCGTACTGGCCCTGACCCGGACGCCCGGGCGGCCCGTACCCGGTTGACCGGAACGGGCCAGGCGCGGCGCCCGGGTACTCCGCCCCGTACCTGGGCTGGCGGGGTTCGGACGTCGCCTGCCCGGGCTGGCCGGGGCCGGGCCGCCCCGTCGACGGCCCAGGCTGCCGCGGTCCGTATTGGTCGGCCCGCGGTTGCCCGTGTCCGTAGGGGCCGGCGCGCCCCGCCGTACTGGTCGTGCCCCTGGCGAGCCCGTCCACCCGCAGGCGCCTGCCCGTAGTCCTGCCCCTGCGCGGTCTGGCCGTACTGATCTTCCCCCGGCCCGTAGTACTGCTGCCCGTACTGCTGCCCGTACTGCTCCGTACTGCTGCCCGTACTGCGGGCCGGGCTGCCCGGCCCGGCCATTGCGGCCGGCCTGCCCTCGGCTACGGCCGTCGGCGTGCGGGCCGCCCGGCGTCGGGTCGTAATCTGTTCCGCGATCGTAGAACCCTGCGGGCCGCGGGGCGCGCGGGGGAGTCGGGGAACCGTTAGGGGGAACCCGCCGCCCGTTCGACATGATGGTCTCCTCCGCCGTCGGACGGCTGCGGCCGGCCGCCTGGGGTCGGGGCCGCTCGGTTACCGGGCCTCGGCCGTCTGCTTGGCCCCGCCCGGGCCGTGGCCGTGGGCGGCCTCCGGCTGGCTGCGGTGCTGCCTCCTCGGGCCGTGGCCATGGGCGGTTCGCCGCGCCCGGGTTGCGTGGCGCCTGCCGGGACGGCCTGGGCGGGAACCCGGGCCGAGGGGGCATGCCGCGCTCCGGACGGGTGTGTGACGGGCCCGGCGGCATGTCGGCCGGCCGGGGCCCATCGCTGGTGCGGCCTCGGTAGCCGGGGTCAACCGGGTAGGCGCCCGTGTCCAGGGCGGGGCCAAGCAGTTGAGCGTCCTGCGGATAGCCGCCGCCGTAGGCGGCTTCGGCGGCCCAGCCACGCGCGCCACGGCTTGGGCGGGGCGCGGCAAATGAGCCGCCCTGACGATTCACCCGGTACCTCCTGCGTGTCCGCCGTGCAGCGCCTGGCCAGCCTGCGGCACTCGCCCCGGAACCGAGTGTAGAGCGGGCGGGCCGCCCGGACATGGCTGACGCACAATTGCCCTGATTCGACGCTTTTTTATTTCATCGGGCAGCGTCTTTGACTGCAGGTGTTCTGCGCACGTTCGCGGGGTTACCCTGGGGTTTAGGGCACGAGCATTTCGCCCGCGCCACGGCTTGCGGCGCTTAGGCGCAGCAAGAGGATCGCAACGCATGCGGAGCGGCCATGGTGGCATGGATCGTCTGGCTGATCGTGGCGGCCGTGCTCGGCGTCGCGGAGTTGGCCACGACCACGTTCGCGCTCGGCATCATCGCGGTCGGGGCGCTCGTCGCCGCCCTCGTCGGCGCCGCCCACCTGGGCCTGCCGTTCCAGCTCCTCGCGTTCGTGATCGCCTCGGCGGCGGGCCTCGGCTTCGTGCTCCCCATCGCCCGGCGGCACCTGAGGCAGCCGCCACTGCTGCGGACCGGCCCCGCCGCCCTGGTCGGCCGGTCGGCGCAAGTGCTCGAAGAGGTCACCAGGTACGGCGGCCGTGTCCGCATCGGCGGCGAGGTGTGGTCGGCCCGCTCCTACGACGAGACGCTGGTCATCCCGGCCGGCTCCGCCGTCGACGTCATGCAGATCGAGGGCGCCACCGCCCTCGTTTACCCACGGGAGTAGCCATGGTCATCGCGGAGATCGTCATTGCGGTGGTGATCGGCATCGCCGTCCTGCTGACGGTGGTTCGCTCGGTGCGGATCATCCCGCAGGCGCGGGCGCGGAACGTCGAGCGGTTCGGCCGGTACCGCAAGACCCTGGAGCCGGGGATGGCCTTCATCATCCCGTTCGTCGACCGGGTCAAGCCCGACGATCGACCTGCGCGAGCAGGTCGTCTCGTTCGAGGGCCAGTCGGTGATCACCGAGGACAACCTGGTGGTAGTCATCAACACCGTGCTGTTCTTCCAGGTGACCGACCCGAAGGCAGCGGACTACGAGATCGTCGACTACATCGGGGCGATCGAGCAGATCACCGCGACCATGCTCCGCTCGGTCATCGGGTCCATGGACCTGGAGCAGACGCTGACCTCCCGGGACAAGATCAATACGCTGCTGCGCGGCGTGCTTGACGACGCGTCGGGCAAGTGGGGCATCCGCGTCACCCGGGTGGAGATCAAGGCGATCGACCCGCCCAAGTCCGTCAAGGACGCGATGGAGAAGCAGATGAGGGCCGAGCGGGAGAAGCGCGCCGCGATTCTTACCGCCGAGGGCGTCCGCCAGTCGAAGATCCTGACCGCCGAGGGCGACAAGCAGAGCGAGATCCTGCGGGCCGAGGGCGACAGGCAAGGCGCGATCCTGCGGGCCGAGGGTCGAGGCGGAGGCGATCTCGCACGTCTTCCAGGCGATCCACGACAACGATCCCGACCCGAAGCTGCTCGCCTACCAGTACCTGCAGACGCTGCCGCAGATCGCCAACGGGCCTGGCAACACGTTCTGGGTGATACCGGGCGAGGTGACCACCGCGCTGAAGGCGGTGACCTCCGCCTTCAGCGGCGCGACGAGCGACATCGGCGGCAGGTGGCACGGCGTCCGGCAGCCCGGCCGATCGGAACACGCCGCAGCCGGCCACTGACTCAGCCGCCGCCCCGGTCGTCCCGTCCGCTGCGGTCGCCGCCCTGGCGGCGCTGGCGCCGATGGCAATCCCGGAGCAGCAGGAGCCGGTCCACGACACGGCCACTGACGATGTGACGTCGCCCAACGGGACGCGGCGCAAAGCCTGCCTGAGTCAGGCGAAGATCGCCAGCACCGCGACGAGAACGCAGATCACGACCGCGATTGCAGCCAGGATCGTGGTCCTCGGCAGCGGGAGAGCCACCCTAGCGCCGACGACCCGACCGGACGCAGCCGTCCAGACGCTCGCGCTGGCATGCACGTCGGCCACGGCCGGCATCGCGCTCGCCCCGGTTGTTACCTCGGCCTCGCCGGTCGCCGATTCGGCGTCGGCCGCTGTCTGGTCGGTCTCCCACGCGGTCGGTGCCGCGGCGGTTTCCCACGCGGTCCCCGTCGTGGTCTCCCACATGGCCGGAACCGCCATCCCCTCGGCCACCCGGTCGAGCGCCGCCATGATGATCGACGGGTCCGGGGAATCGGCGGCCGGGCTAAGCGAGCCGATGCGCGCCCCGGCGGAAGCCGCGGTCGAGGACCCGGCGGGCCGCGCGGCCAGCAGCGGCAGGGTGGGCGCGCTGGTCAGCGAGCGCCACCGCTCCTCCCACTCCTCGGTGGTGCCGCCGCACCCCCGGACGTAGGCGGATAGCACCGGCAGGTCAGGCAGCGCCGGCCCGGCCTCGGCGGCTGCGATGCGGTCATAGGGGTAGTGCGCGCGCGCCGCGAGTTCGGCCTGCCCAAGACCGGCGCCATCTCTGAGCTGGCGCAACTCCTTCAGGAACCGTGCCGAATCGTCCCCCGACGATCGGCAGGCCGTCGTTTGCAGCGCTTCCACCTGACGATGCTCCACGCACGCATCCCTCCCCTGAATCCATCAGAACGCTGGACCCGTTGGACTGCGGAGGCCGCGTCCCCCGCGCGCGCCACCCGTGTATCCCCAACCCGGGATTCATCCGCAGGTTATCGCGTCACATGGGCCCGCAACCGGCAACGCCACTACTTTTAGATGGCACGATTTCGCAGCGGAGTCAGTTCTTGCGGTTATGTTTGGCGCTGTCCGCTACGGTCTGATTACGAAAACGACCGCGGTCGGTCAGCCGTGAATGGCGAGGCCCACGGTGAATGCGAGGCCGAAGGCGAGTTGCAGTCGCCCGGTCTGGCCCAGCGTCGCGATCAGCCCCGGCCCGGACACGCCGCCGCGCACCGCCCGGACCGGCGCGCACCGCACAGCGGCACCGCCAGCAGCGCGAGCAGCGCGAACGGCCGGTAGACGCCGATCAGCGCGGCGAGCGCGAACGGCAGCAGCAGGAACACCAGGTACACGCCCCGCGCCCGCGCGTCCCCGACCCGCACGGCCAGCGTCCGCTTGCCCGACGACGCGTCGGACCCGATGTCCCGCAGGTTGTTGATCATCAGCAGCGCGCAGGACAGCAGCCCGGCGGGCACCGACGCCGCGAGGCCGAGCCACGACAGCCGCTCCATCTGCACGAACGCGGTGCCCGGCAACGGCGGCGACGCCGAAGAACACGAATACCGATACCTCGCCGAGCCCGCGGTACCCGTACGGCCGCGACCCGCCGGTGTAGAACCACGCCGCGAGCACGCAGCAGCGCCCCGACGGCCACGATCCACCACGAGGTAAAGGCCGCCAGCACCAGCCCGAGGCAGCAGGCCACGAAAAAGCACGAAAAAGCGGCGTATTTCACCGCCCGCGGCGTCGCCGCCCCCGATCCGACCAGCCGCATCGGCCCGGCGCGCCGCCCGGCCGCGTCGGTGCCGCGCACGCCGTCGCTGTAATCGTTGGCGTAGTTCACCCCGATCTGCAGCGCGAGCGCCACGAGCAGCGCGAGCACCGCCCGCCAGAGCGAGAACTTCCCATATCCCGCCGCCACACCGGACCCGATCAGCACCGGCACCACGGCCGCCGGCAGGGTCCGCACCCGCGTCCCCGCCACCCACTCACGCGCGCTAGCCACCGGCAGATCCTACGCTTGAGGGGGAGCCTGCCGAGGAGAGAGCCGGGTGTGCAGGCGCACCACGGGGACCTTGACGCCCATGTCCAGGTTCGACCGGGTGCCGTCCAGCCCCCACCCGGCCGCCGCCAGGAACTCGATCCGCGCGGCATCGTCGGCCAGCGCCCACGCGTACGCCGTCGAGAACCCGTCCTCGGCGAACGTGTCCGCGACCGCGTTCAGCAGCCGGCCGGCGTCCCCGCCGTCGTCGGAGGCATGCTCCGGCACAACATGCAGCTCATACAGTTCCGCGTCGGTCCCCGGCCACAGGTCCTCATCGGTGGCCGGCCCGGCCGCCGCGAACCCTGCCACCTCAGCCGACCCCGGCGAGGGGACGGCGACATGCACCCGGTGCCTGGACGTGGGCGGGTTGACGATCGCATCGAGCCACCGCTGCGCCCACCCGTCGAGCGCCGCGTCGCTGGTCAACTCGGCCAGCACCTCGCCCGGCACCAGCGAGGCCATCGTCGACCGCCAGCTCGCGACCTGCACCCGCGCGAGCCCGGCGGCGTCGGACGCCCGCGCGGACCGTACGAACCCAGCGGTCACCCCAACCCGCCCACAGGAGAGACGGTCACTGCGCCTCCGGCGCCAGCCGCGCCAGCGCCGAGATGTCGCGTGCCGCGCCGGTCGACGCCGACGTGGCCAGCGCCGCGTACACCTGAAGGGCCGCGCTCACCGCACGCTCCCGGGCCACGGGCCGGTAACCGCCGAGCGAGGCAAGCAACGCCGCGCGCCGCGACGCCAGCTCACCGTCGGGCACGTCAAGCCTCAGCTCCCGCCGCGGGATGTCGATCACGACGGTGTCCCCCTCGTTGACCAGCGCGAGCGCACCGCCGCTTGCCGCCTCGGGGGAGATGTGCCCGATCGACAGCCCGGAGGTGCCGCCGGAGAACCGCCCGTCGGTGACGAGCGCGCAGGCCCGCCCGAGCCCCTTGCCCTTAAGGAAGCTGGTCGGGTACAGCATCTCCTGCATCCCAGGCCCGCCGCGCGGCCCCTCGTAGCGGATCACGACGACGTCCCCGGCGACCACACCGCCGCCGAGGATCCCGGCGACGGCATCCTCCTGCGACTCGAACACCTTCGCAGGCCCGGAGAACGTCCACAGCTCCTCGGGCACGCCCGCGGTCTTCACCACCGCTCCCTCCGGGGCGATGTTCCCGTAGAGCATGCAGAGCCCGCCGTCGGCGGTGTAGGCGTGCGCAACGTCCCGGATGCACCCGTCGGCTGCGTCGCGGTCCAAGCGACTCCCACGTCGCCGACTGCGAGTACCCCTTGACCGTCCGCACCCCGCCGGGCGCCGCGTGGTAGAGCTCCACCGCCTCCGGCAGCACCGAGGAGGAGCGGAGGTCCCACGCGGAGATCGGCGCGCCGTGCACCGTGTGCACCGCCCGGTTAAGCAGCCCCGCCCGGTCAAGCTCCCCGAGGATGGTGTAGATGCCGCCCGCCCGGTGCACGTCCTCGACGTGGTACGACCCGCTCGGCGCGACCTTGCAGATGCACGGCACCCGCCGCGACAGCTCGTCGATCTCCTTGAGCCCGAAGTCCACGCCGGCCTCGTGCGCGGCGGCCAGCAGGTGCAGCACCGTGTTGGTGGAGCCGCCCATCGCCACGTCGAGCGCCATCGCGTTCTCGAACGCCTCCCGGGAAGCGATCGAGCGGGGCAGCACCGACTCGTCGTCGTCGAAGTAGTGCCGCTTGGTGATATCCACCGCCACCGCAGCCGCCCGGACGAACAGCTCGCGCCGCGCGACATGGGTCGCCAGCGTCGTCCCGTTGCCCGGCAGCGCGAGCCCGATCGCCTCGGTCAGGCAGTTCATCGAGTTGGCGGTGAACATCCCCGAGCAGGAGCCGCACGTCGGGCAGGCCGCCTCCTCAAGCGACAGCAGCTCCGACTCCGACACCGAAGGATCGGCCGCGGCGACCATCGAGTCGATCAGGTCCAGCTTGCGGACACCAGACGAAGTCACGGGACCGTTCGAAATATCGGTCTTCGCTATGACCTTTCCGGCCTCCATGGGGCCGCCCGACACGAACACCGTCGGGATGTTGAGCCGCATCGCGGCGATCAGCATGCCCGGCGTGATCTTGTCGCAGTTGGAGACGCAGATGAGCGCGTCGGCGCAGTGCGCGTTGACCATGAACTCGACCGAGTCGGCGATCAGCTCGCGCGACGGCAGCGAGTAGAGCATCCCGCCGTGGCCCATCGCGATGCCGTCATCGACCGCGATCGTGTTGAACTCGCGCGGGATCGCGCCGGCGGAACGGACCGCGTCCGCGATGACGCGGCCGACATCGGCCAGGTGGACGTGCCCGGGGACGAACTCGGTGAAGCTGTTGGCAACCGCGATGATCGGCTTGCCGAAGTCCTCGGACGCTACCCCGGTGGCACGCAGCAGAGCTCGCGCCCCCGCCATGTTTCGACCGTGCGTGACCGTGCGTGACCTCAACGGCGGCATCGCCGAACTCCCCTCGTGACTGCGGCATTAAGGCAAGAGGGGTTCAGCCTACAGGCGTGGCCGTCCTGGCCGGCGCGACGTCGGGCAGCATCCTCGCGGCCGTCTCGTAGATCGTTCTGACTTCCTCGCGGGTGAGCTTGGGCACGCCATCGCGCAGCCTGGCCGCGTCGCTTGAGGTACTTGCGCAGCGTCTTCCCGGTGAACACGTCGACGCCCCTGATGGTGGCGACGTCCCAGGGGATCCTCGGCCCGTAGATGGCGAGCGCCGGCCGGACGGTGATCTCGGTGCCGAGCGCCGCCGACAGGATCTCGCTGGCCTTGCCCGCCTCCCAGACCGCGTGCTCGAGCCGCTCCTTCTGCGACTCGGGGCCGCGGTAGAGGATCTTGCTGTTCGCGGTTCTGACGGGCACCTTGGAGTGCCATTTCTCCGAGTCGATCGCGTAGACGCCGGTGGGCCCGACGACGAGGTGGTCGATGTACTCCCGGCTGTTCGGGATGGGCCGCGCGTCGAGCGCGAAGTACCCGGCGCGCCGCATCCGCCGCAGCTGCCAGCGGGTGCGCCGCTGGGCCCCGGACTGGCTCGCGCCGTTGACATGATCGGCTGCGGTCCGCGACCGGTAGAGGGTGTCGACGATCCCGGCCAAAATGGCCAGAGTGAGACCGATCACCCAGCTCATTGTGAGAATTCCGAATAGCAGGCCGACCACGATCATGATGGTGCCGCGCAGCCGCCAGAACCGCAGTTGCACATCCGGGGGAAGATCGCGAATGCCGATTCGCGGCTGGCCGTCGGGGTCCGGTGCGGGAGATCGAAGATCGCCAATCTTCATTCTGAACGGACGCGGCTTATTCTCCGCCGCCGACCCGACCGGCTGCGGGGCGGGCGTGATCTGCTGGTTCCACCCCGTGCCTGACGGCTGCTCCGGCGCGGCCGGCGCGGGGTCGGCGGGCGGTTCTGCGGGCGGTTCGGCTGCGGGGGACCGGCCGAACGACCTGAAGTCCAGGGTGGGTTCCTCTTCCTCGGTCACCTCGGTGGTCGCGATGTTGCCGAAGATGGAAATGCCCTCGTCCGGCGGCTCAGCCAAGTGGGCCGGCTGCGGCGCGGGATGGTTCGGGTTCGGGGTCTCGTCGACCGGGCCGCCGGTCGCGGGCGTGTCGTCCACCCCGGAGTGCGCGTACCTGATCGGGCCGAGACGCCGGCTGGCGGTTCGGTCGTGCCGGGGGAACCGGGCCTCTGTGCCCTGGTTGTCGGCCACGGCGTGCGTGGTGCCGGCGATCCCGGCGTTCTGACCGCTGCCGGGGGGCGGATCAGCGTCAGGTGCCGGTGTAACAGTGGCCTGCACGCCATTGTGAGGCTGCGTTCCCGGCTGCGCTGATGACCTGGAGTTGTTGCTTCGGGGCCAAGCCATCCATCTCACCATCTCAGCGTACCGATTTCGCCGCCTCTAAGACGGCGCTCTGTAATCGATGTGCCCAGCGTATGTAGTTTTAAAGCGGACATTCGCGCCTT
>CAVZUX010000013.1:0-102262 GCA_963778435.1 uncultured Actinomycetota bacterium | reverse complement strand
CGACGCCGGGCGGCACAGCGAACCGGTCGACATTGGCGGGCTGGCCTGCGCCGTGGTCGCCCGCTACGCGGATTCCCCGGTCCCTCGAGACGGTGGCCCCTCTGAAAGGCGGCGCGGGCATGCGGAGCCTGAGGGGATGACTCAGCGGGCCGCGGCCGGTCCGGCCAGCGCAGACCTCGCCGGCTGCGATGGGGGCCGTCCGGCGGATAGTCTGCCGGTGGCCGGGAACCGGGACCGGCTCGACCGAATGCTGGTTAACCTGATCGATAACGCAGTGCGCTACGCGAAGTCGTCGGTCACGGTCTCGGTCGGCGGTTCGGGCTCGTGGGTCGAGCTCACCGTCACCGACGACGGCCCGGGGATCCAGAGGCCGACCGGGAGCGGGCCTTCGACCGGTTCGCCCGCCTTGATGACGCTCGCACCCGTTGCGGCGACGATGCCGGCGGGGCCGGGCTCGGCCTGGCCATCGTCCGCGCAACGGCGCAGTCCTACGGCGGCACCGCCCATCTGGAGGCCAGCCCCGTCCCGAGTCCGGCCTGCGCGCCGTCGTCCGCCTTCCCGCCGTCGAGCCATAGAAGGGGCCGCCCCTGCGGCTCCCGTGGGGGTGTCGGGAGCCGCAGGGGCGACAGGGGCGGAGTGGCGCCCCGCGCTCCGCCACGCTCAGAGAGGGGCAATGAGGCGCGGGAGGCGGGGGCACTCACTCGTTCGGGATAGGGGTGTGGGTTTTGTGGCGAGCACGACCGGGTTACGGGTACTCGTCACGTTGGGTCCGGCGCGAGCGTTACGGGTAGCTCGTGACGGTGGACGGGGTCGTGTTGGTCGGGGTTGCCGCGCCGGTTTCGTTGATGACGTGCTCGATCGGCCGACGTCGCCAAGGGACACGGTGAGGAGGTCGTGGAACTGGACGCCTGGAACGTCGGGCGCCTCAAAGGCGTGGTCGGCGACCACCGCCGTATTGACGTCGAAGTAACAGTAACTGCCGAGCCCGTACGCCTGATGGGTGGTGACGTTCGGGCCGACCTCGTAGGCCGCGTACCCGTCGGACGTGCCGTTCATCCAGGCCGCCTGGTTAGGCGGATCGTAGGGCATCTCGTTCTGGAAGAAGATCGTCTCGCCGCCGTTGCCGAACCACTGGACGTCGTAGTTCTGGTAGTGCTCGACGAACAGGCCGGTCGCCAGGACGTTGTTGCCGTTGACGACGAGGCCGTGCTGAGCCGTGTTGACGGTCCAGCCGACGGTGCCCGCGTTGCCGTGGTCGGCGCGCCAGGCCCAGATGTCATCGACGAGCGTGTTGTTGGAGTTCACGACCAGGCTGTTGGTTGCCTGGCCGGCGATGTCGCCGCCGATCCGGAAGAAGACGTCCTGGACCGAGATCGGGTTGCTCGCGTGGCTTGCGCTCGAGCCGGCCGGGCCGATCTGGAGCAGCGTGTTGGAGTTGGTGGTGCCGGCGTCGAACAGCAGGCCCTGGAGCCGCACGCCATCCACGTCAGCGACATGCATGGTGTCCACGCCGCCGGTCGGGATCAGGGTCGGGAAGCCGAGGCCGAGCACGACGGTGTTCGGGTTGTTGACGTTGAGCGTCTGGTTGATGGAGTAAACGCCGGGGGTGAAGAGCAGGTTGCAGCCCTCGGCGAGGGCGGCGTTGATCTGCGCGGCGGTGTTGGACGGGGTGGCGACGAAGAACGTGCTCATCGGCACGCTGGTGCCGGGGGTGTTGCTGCTGGGCGACCAGCTCGGGCCGACCGCGTTGGTCCGCAGGCTCGGCTCGAACACGTGGTAGTTGCCACTGCTGTCGACGTAGAGGTAGGGGATGTCGCGGGCGACCGGGGTGGTGGCCAGCGTGGTCATCGGCGGGGTGGGGTAGCTCTGCGCGGGCGCGCCGTTCACGCCGGAGAACACCATGTTCCACACCGAGCCGGCCCAGCTGCCGAGGGTGCTGTCCTTGGTGTAGTACTGCTGCTGGGAGACGCTTGACGCCTGGCCGGTGACGATGCTGTCGGCGATGTAGCCGCCGCTGGCGTAACCGTAGCTGGCCGGGTAGAGCTCGAGCCCGCCGTTGACGTCCATCCGCTCGAACGGCCCGGCCTGGGCGACAGCCCAGCGGTCGCTGCCGGCGGAGGGGGTGATCTCCATGTTTTCGGCGCTGCGCCAGAAGTTGTCGGTGGCGTTGCCGGTGCCGTCGAAGGAGTCAACGGTGACGTCGCTGTCGTTCAGTGCGACCGAGCTGGGGTTCTGCCCGAGGCCCTGGACCGACGTGTAGTAGCCGACGTTGTCCTCGATGCCGGTGTAGGTGCCCGGATCGAACAGCTCGGCGTAGCGCTGGGTGCCGAACTGGTTGACCTTCTGCGTGTTGAAGACGGTGTTCAGCGTGTTGTTGATGGTCGTGGCCGACTCGCTCGGGTTGAAGATGTACACGTTCGGCCCGAAGTTCGGCTGGTTCGACCCGCCGACGCAGCCGGCCGCCTGGGCGTTGACGGTCCAGCTGAACGTGGCCGAGCCGGACGCGCCGGTGGTGTCCTTGACGGTCACCGTGGCGCTGCCGGTACCGGCCGCGGTCGGGGTCCCGGAGATCAGCCCGGTCGTGGAGTTGATCGACAGCCCGGCCGGCAGCCCGGTCGCGGAGTAGGTCAGCGTCTGCCCCGACGCCGAATCACTGGCCGCGATCTGCAGGCTCGCCGCGGTGCCCGACGGTCCAGGTCTCGGCGCCCGGGTTGGTCACCGTCACCGTGTTCCCGGTGCCGCCGCCGCCGCTGACCGGCGAGACCTCGATGCCGTTGACTTGGGCGTTGTCCTTGACGGTGACGAACTGGATGGTGACCGCCCCGGCGCTGCTGGCCGTCGCGGTGAACGACTCGGCGACCGCCTTGTACTCCCCGCCGGCGGTGGCGAAGATGTCGAAGCTGGTCAGCACCTGGGTCCCGTTGATGAGGACGTTGAAGGTCCGCGACCCGGCGGTGGTCCAGTACGTCTCGGCGAAGTCGAGCCGCACGGTGTAGTTCGCCCCTGCGGTCAGGCCGGGGATGGTGTAGGTGAAGTTGCCGTAGCGGTTGTGCTGGTAGACCGACTGCGGTGCCGGGTTGGTGACGCCGGTGGTGGTGATCGCGTTGGTGGTGGCCGCGGTCGCGCCGCCGGTGTAGTCCTCGTCGGCCACGAACGGCGCCGCCGCCGGGCCGCCGGCCGAGATGTCAACCCCGCCGCTCCCGGTGCCGCCGCCGCTGGCCGGCAGACCTGGATGCCGTTGACCTGGGCGTCGTCCTTGACGGTGACGAACTGGATGGTGACCGCCCCGGCGCTGCTGGCCGTCGCGGTGAACGACTCGGCGACCGCCTTGTACTCCCCGCCGGCGGTGGCGAAGATGTCGACTGGTCAGGACCTGGGTGCCGTTGATCGAGGACGTTGAAGGTCTGCGACCCGGCGGTCGTCCAGTACGTCTCGGCGAAGTCGAGCCGCACGTTGTAGCTCGCCCCCGCGGTCAGGCCGGGGATGGTGTAGGTGAAGTTGCCGTAGCGGTCGTGCTGGTAGACCGACTGCGGTGCCGGGTAGGTCGACGCCGGTGGTGGTGATCGCGTTGGTGGTGGCCGCGGTCGCGCCGCCGGTGTAGTCCTCGTCGGCCACGAACGGCGCCGCCGCCGGGCCGCCCGCGCAGTTGTCAACCCCGCCGGTCGCGGCCGACGCCTTGGGTGCCGCCGCGCCCACCCCGGAAACCAGGACGGATACGACGAGCGCGGCGAAAGCCAGCAGGCTTACCGCCGCGCGGCGGGAGGCGGGCGCTCGCCTGACGCGCCTCCGGCGTGATCTTCGAAGCAGGTTCCGTACGTTCACCTTTGACCTCCGGATGGTGTCGCGATGAACCCGTTTTCGCCCCTCGCTGACAGGGACCGTGAGCGCCCGGGCAGGACGGCGGATGGATCGGGTTCTTCAGCTGTGACTTATTTCAAGCCGGAACGTAACGCTATCGAAACTTTGGGTCAATAGGCATGAACTGAAGAAGCGACATAAATAGCGGTATAAATCGTTAATTACACGGCTGTAGCTTGGAGGCCGCATGAAGGACCGAAAGCGGGGCACGGTCCGTGACTTGCGACGCGAGAACCGGGCCGCGGTCTTGTGGTCGCTCTACCTGAGCCAGTCGTGCAGCCGTCACGAGCTGAGCGCGGCGACCGGCCTCAGCGCCGCCTCGGTGACGAACGTGATCCGCGAGCTGATCGACGAGGGCATCGTCATCGAGACCGGGCTGGCCGAGTCCGACGGCGGACGGCCGCGGGCGATGCTCGGGATGAACCCTGGGTACGGCTACGTCATCGGGGTCGACATCGGCGAGACCCGGACGCGGGTCGAGCTCTTCGACCTCACCATGACCGAGCGGGCCAAGGCGGAGTACCCCCTGGATCGGTCCGCCGAGCACGACGTGGACGTGGTCGTCGGGCAGATCGTGTCCGGGCTGAGCACGGTGCTCCGCGACAGCGGCATCGACCAGGACGCGATCCTCGGCGTCGGCGTCGGCGTGCCGGGAATCATCGAGCAGGGATCCGAGGTGCTGGTGCACGGCCAGACCTACGGCTGGGACGCGGTGCCGCTTGAGCGCCTGCTGCGCGCGCACACCGACCTGCCGCTGCGCTTCGACAACGGGGCGAAGACGATGGGCCAGGCAGAGCTGTGGTTCGGGGCGGGCAAGGGCGCGCGCAACGCCGTCGTGGTGCTGATCGGCTCGGGCGTGGGCGCGTCGCTGATCTCCGGCGGCGCCACCTACCAGGGGGCCACCTCCAGCGCGGCCGAGTTCGGGCACGTCACCGTCGTCGTCGGCGGCAGGAAGTGCCGTTGCGGGTCAACCGGCTGCCTGGAGGCGTACGCGGGCGCCGAGGCCATCCTCGAGCGGTACGGGCGGCCGATGGCGGCCGACGACCAGGAGCTGGCGCTCGCCGAGCTGATCGACGCCGCCGGCACGTCGCCGCTCGCGGCCGCCATCCTGGACGAGACCGCCCAGTACCTGGGCGCCGGGATCGGCACGCTGATCAATCTGTTCAATCCGGAACGCGTCATCCTCGGCGGCTGGGGCGGCCTGCTGCTCGGCGGACGGCTGCTGCCGGACATCCGCGAGTCGGCGCGGCAGCACTCGCTGCGGCATCCGTTCGCGGCCACGTCGATCGAGCTCGGGCGGCTCGGCCCCGGGGTGGTCGCGCTCGGCGCGGCGACGCTTCCGCTTGAGTCCTTTCTTAACGGGTCGGCGACGGGCTGACCGCTTACCACCGGCCGAACGGGAGGAGCGCGGCGATCGCCACCACGACGAACAGCAGGGTGAGGTAGGCGATGGAGAGGTGGAACAGGCGCATGGGGAACGGCTTTTCCGCCGTCCGCACGGACCTGGGCGTGCAGGCGGTGCGCCTCGACCAGGAACCAGCCGCCGAGGCCGAGCGGCGGCGGCGGTGTAGAGCCAGCCCGCGTACGGGGCCAGCGCCAGGGTCGCGGCGACCATCGCGTAGGAGTAGGTGACGATCTTGCGGGTCACCGCGCGGGCGCGGCCACCACCGGGAGCATCGGGACGTTCGCGCGGGCGTAGTCGTCCTTGAACTTCATCGCCAGGGCCCAGAAATGCGGCGGGGTCCAGAGGAAGATCACCAGGAACAGCAGGATCGCCGGGATCGCGATCGTTCCCCTGACGGCCGCCCAGCCGACCAGGACGGGGAAGCAGCCGGCCGCGCCGCCGATCACGATGTTCGACGGGGAGCGGCGCTTGAGCAGCAGGGTGTAGACGAAGACGTAGAAGAGGATCGCGGCGTCGGCCAGCGAGGCGGCCAGCCAGTTGGCGAGCAGGCCGAGCAGCAGGGTCGCGGCGACGCCGAGCGCGACGCCCCAGGCCAGCGCCTCGGCGGGCGTTATCATGCCCTGCTTGTTGACGAGCGGGCGGCGGGAGGTGCGCTTCATCACCGCGTCGATGTCGCGGTCGATGTAGCAGTTGATCGTGTTGGCGCTCCCGGCGGCGAGCGTGCCGCCGATCAGCGTGACCAGGACGAGCTCGAGTGACGGGAGGCCCCGCTGGGCGAGCAGCATCGTGGGGACCGTGGTCACCAGGAGCAGCTCGATGATGCGGGGCTTGGTCAGCGCGACGAGCGCGCCCGCGACCGCCCGGGGAGTTCGGGTGACGGCCGGCGGCAGCGGGCCGACATCGCCCGCTGCCGCCACGTTCACCGTCACCGGGAGCGCGGTTGGAGAGGAGGTCACCCCTCCCCGCCGTCCTTGCCTTCCGTCTCTTCTGCTGCCGTCTCGGTCGGCGGGGCAGCCTCCTCGGGAGCGGAGTCCGCAGACGCTGCTCCGCGAGGAGCCCAGCCGACGTCGGAGCCGGACGGGTCACCTCGGGCGCCGGCGCGGGGCCCGGCTCCCGGGTGGTCACCGAGGAGACCTGGGCGGCGCCGTCACCGGACCACCTCAGCCTTGGGCCGGAATGCGTGGCCCTGAAGAGGAAGAACAGCGCGATGGCGGCCACGATGAACGCCCCGAACGGGAGCGCGAACGTCATGATCGTGCTGCCGAAATACATCGCGGGTCCATCCGCGAGCGGTGGTGTAGAGCAAACACAGCAGTCAATTCCTCCAAGCCGCCGGGTCAGCGCACGTAGAACAGCAGCCAGAATATGAACGCGACGATGGCGAGGTAGTTCCACACGGTGGTGAAGGCACTCAGCGCCGACTGGAACCGCTGCACCTCGTACGCCTGCGCGTAGGTGGGCGGCTGTTCCACGAAGGAGATGGCCGGGATGTTCCTAGCCCGGGCGAGCAGGATCTCCAGCCAGATCATCGCGCCGAACCAGACCGCGAGCGCCACCGGGTAGAACCCGACGAAGACGCTGGCGAAGCCGGACTGGCCGGGCTGGAACGGCAGGTTGAGCAGCTGCCAGACCGTGAGCGCCACCGCGGCGAGGCCGGCGATCAGGGCGACAAGGCCGGCGATCATCCACGCGCCCTTGCTGCCCGCCTTGATCCGCTGCAGGCCGACGGTGTTGAGCAGCGCGCTGACCACGACCAGGGCCATGATCGCGGCGCCGTACCCGGCCTGCGGCGGGGTCGTCGAGCTGGGCAGCCACTTGGAGTGCCCGTCCGACGACTGGAGGTAGAAGTAGGCGAACGCGAACGCGCCGAACAGGAACGACAGCGAGCCGATCGCCAGCCTGGAGCCCGTCCAGTTCGCGTTGAGCGCGGCCTCGTGGTAGAAGGCCGCCTCCTCGGTGGCCCGGGTGGCGGCCTCGCCGCCACCCGGTTGGGTGATCTCCGTCATGGCGCCGTTACGCCTCCGTTCCTGTGCTTCCGACGCTGACCGGGCTGAGCGCAGGGCGCCGCCGATCACGCCGGCCGGCGGGTGCAGGTCCGCCACCGGCAGCGCGTCCGGGTCGCCGTACTCGTACGGGCCGGCCAGGACCACCGGGATGTGCGCGAAGTTGTCGGCCGGCGGCGGCGAGGAGACCTGCCATTCCAGGCCGCGGGCGTTCCACGGGTTCTGCGGTGCGCGCTTGCGCCAGATGACCGTGGACATCACGAAGTTGAAGATGAAGATGCACATCGAGCCGCCCAGGCAGAACGCGGAGATCGACACCCAGTCGTTCAGCGTCTGCAGGTTGGCCGCGTACTCCCAGACCCGGCGCGGCTGGCCGAGCAGGCCGACCGCGAACAGCGGCATGAACGTGGAGTTGAACGCGATGAACATCGTCCAGAAGTGGATCTTGCCCAGCCGTCTCGTTCAGCGTGATCCCCATGACCTTCGGCAGCCAGTAGTAGATGCCGCCGAAGAACGCGAAGATCAGGCCGCCCATGATCGTGTAGTGGAAGTGCGCCATCACGAAGAAGCTGCCGTGCGCGGTGGTGTCCGCGGGCACGTCCGACAGGAACACGCCCGAGATGCCGCCGATCAGGAAGTTGACGAAGAACCCGATGGCGAACAGCATCGGGGTCGTCAGCCGGATCTTCGCCTGCCAGAAGGTGCCCATCGCCACCAGGAAGATGAACCCCGTCGGGATCGAGATCAGCTCCGTCGTCAGCATGAACAGCGGCCGCATGTCCGGGTCCATGCCGGACTCGAACAGGTGGTGCTGCCAGACGAAGAACGACAGGATCGCGACGCCGAACATGCCCGCCGCGGCGATCTTGTAGCCGAACAGCGGCTTCCTGGTGAAGACCGGGAGGAGCTCGCACACGATGCCGAACCCCGGCAGCGCCAGGATGTAGACCTCGGGGTGGCCGAAGAACCAGAACAGGTCCTCATAGAGGTAGGAGCTGCCGCCGAGCTGTTCGATGAAGAACGCCGTCTGCGCCGTGCGGTCGGTGATGATCATGTACATGCCGCCGACCAGCACCGGGGCGGCGAGCACCAGCAGGAACCCGGTCGCGAGCATCGACCAGACGAACATCGGCAGCCGGGACCAGCGCATGCCAGGCGCCCGGTAGCAGATGATCGTGACCACGATGTTGAACCCGGCCATGATGATCGAGATGCCCATCAGGCCGAACGCGACCGCGTAGGAGTCCATCCCCTCGCCCGCCTGGATGGACAGCGGCGCGTAGCCGGTCCAGCCGGTGGGGAACCCGCCGAGCAGGAAGCTGGACAGCAGGATCAGGAAGGCGCAGGGGGTGAGCCAGAACGACAGCGCCTCGATTCTCGGGAACGCGACCCGCTTCGAGCCGATCATCAAGGGCACGAGATAGTTGCCGAACGGGCCGAGGATGACCGAGGTCATCATCATCATCATCATGGTCCCGTGCTCACCGACGACCTCGAGGTAAGTCGTGGGGCTCATGATGTGATAGCTCGGCGAGAGCAGCTCGGTCCTGATCGCGATCGCCAGCAGGCCGCCGGTGAAGAAGTAGATCAGCATGCCGACCAGGTACTGCAGGCCGACGACCTTGTGGTCGAGGGTGTACCTGAAGTACTTGGCCATGCCGGGCCCGTTGGGCCTTGTGGTCGCGTCCTGATCGGCCTGCCGAGCATCTGCCGGACCAGGTCGTTGAAGACGCCGAGCCCGATCAGCCAGCCGAGGATCAGGAAGGAGAAGCCGAGCACGATCGCGAAGTCGTTGTCATCGGAGGTCCCGACCTGCTGGTACTGGCTGCCGATGAAGTTGCCGAGCCAGTGGCCGAAGATGTAGCCGATGATCGCGCCGATGACCGCGGTGTGGATACCAGGGCTCAGCCAGAAGTTCCGTTGCTTCGGCGTGGCACCCGGGTCGCCGCCGCCGGGCGCCTGGGCGCTCTCCGGCTGGGTTTCGATAGCCATGAGGTAACTCGCTCCTTTCCTACGGCTGTTCCGGGTCCGCCGGGTTGTAGTAACCGCCGCCCGCGCCGGTCAGGCCGAGCTTGGTGTTGACCGCGCCCATGGTGCTGACCTTGGTCGGGTCGTAGGCTGGCCGCGTACGGCGGCAGCAGCTTGGTCACGTCCGCGAGCGCACGCCTTCGTGGTCTGCGTCCACTTCAGGAAGGCCGACACCGACACGACATCGCCGGTGTCGTACATCGAGCCGTGCCAGATGCCGCACAGCTCGGCGCAGCGGACCTGGAACTAGCCGGTGTGCTCCGGCGTGGTGTAGGCGACGTTGTTCAGGCCGGGGTTGGCGTCGGCCTTCACGCCGAGCGTGTAGGCCCAGAAGCTGTGGATCACGTCGAGCGAGGTGACGTTGAACTGCACCGGCTCGCCGACCGGCAGCATGAGCTGCGTGGTCTCGAACCCGCCGAACTGCGGGTACCGGTAGGTCCACGCCCACTGCTGGCCGATCACCTGGACCTGCAGGATGTTGCTGGTGCCCGGGGTCCATGAGGTGATCGAGGAGGTGGTGGTGCCGGCCGGCTTCCAGATCGGCTGCGGCCCCTCGCCGGCGCCCGCGCCGGCCGGGCCGATGAGCTCGACGGTCCCGAAGGCCGCCAGCGAGAGCACGATCACCGCGGTCCCGATGATCCAGGTCGTCTGGATCTTGGTGTTGCCGTGGATCGGCGCCGCGTCGGTCTCGTCGCCCGGCTTCTGCCGCCAGAAGGTCAGCGCCCAGCCGAAGTAGAGCAGCACGCCGACCACGACCGGGGTGGCGATCGTGCCGAGCACGGTGAAGTCGATCTGCTGGCTGGCCGCGGAGCTCGACTGGGCGCCCGGCGGCATGTGCGGGCCCCAGACCAGCGCCACCAGCAGGCAGCCGATGATGGACAGCACTATCCACAGGACCAGCAGCAACAAGCCGTCGCGGCGTCTGCCGGTCTCAGTTCCTGCGGTCGGTGGGGGACTCGGCGGCCATCAGGCCTGCACCTCCATCTCGCCCATCATGTAACCCGGCGTGGCCATCGGGCCGCCGTTGCCGTCGACGTAGCCGAGGCCGCAGGGCACGAAGCACTGCCAGCGGTAGGTCCCGCCGGTCTTGGGGGTCATGAAGCTGAACTTGACGACCGTGTGCGGAGCGTTCGCGTCCTGGTCGGCCGCCGTGCACGGCGACGTGCCGCACAGGTTCGAGTTCTCGTCGTATGTCGTCACCGACGCGATCGGCACGTTGAGGCCGATGCCGGGGATCGCGAAGGTGTGCTGCACCGAGCAGTTCGCCCAGCTGTCGAAGGTCGTCAGCGGCGCGGACGGCGTGTACGTCTTGCCGTTGAAGAACGAGACGTCCTCGACGTCGCCGATCGTCCCCGCGACCTTGCCCCAGAGCGGGTTGCGGAGCGGCGTGCACCCGTCGTAGCCGTAGATGGTCATGTTGACCCGAGTGTTCGCGGGGACCGCAAAGTACGTCGTGTGGTCAAAGTTGCCAGTGGACGGGTTCTTAATGAAGTAGGACACCCAGTCTGGCTTGTTGGTCACTGTCGTCTGGGCGGCGGTCATCATGGTGACGTTCACCTGCACCACCGCTTGCATACGGCGTGTAGTTCTCAACGGCCGGCTGCGCGCCGATGAACTCAAAGGCGACGAACACCACGCCCGCGACGACCGCCAGGAAAGCGACCACCAGGGTCACCACCCGTGCCGGTAGAGACACCGGATACCACCTCGTTCCTGCGCAGCGCGCTGCGCGCCTGCGCCATGCTGTTCAAAAAAAGTGCCGTTCAAGGCCGTGCTGATTCAAGCCCGTGGGTCGGCGGCATCGCGAAGAGTCGCAGGCCGGTTTGACCGCTTACGACCATGATCGTGGCGGTTGGACGCCTTCGCCGCAACCGCAGGACCCCTGAATGACAAAATTGTCATGCAATCACACCGCCTCACACATCTGCCACTATCAGTCACAATCTGACTACTTTTAGCTACTGATCCTTCAGGGACTGTTCAGTTATAAAAGGTTTACAATCGTTTGCGCAGCGTGGAGTAACATTTTTGCCAGGTCGAACGGCATTGGCAGACCAGGGAAAGCCCCACGTACACCATCAAGATCAAACACATACGGCAGGGCAGGCGAACGTGTCACACCTGGGGCGCATCCTCATCGTCGATGACGAACCCAAGATCCGGTCGTTCATCGGGCGCGCCCTCGCCACCGCGGGGTATGCCACCGACTTCTCCGGCAACGGCGCCGACGCCCTGGCGAGTGCCCTGGAGACCCGTTACGACCTGGTCATCCTCGACCTGGTGATGCCCGACCTGGACGGCAGGCAGGTGCTCGGCAAGCTGCTCGCCGCCCGCCCCGACCAGGCCGTCATCGTGCTCTCCTGCGTCGCCGACGTGGCCGCCAAGGTCGATCTGCTCGAGCGCGGCGCCCAGGACTACCTGACCAAGCCGTTCTCCCTCGCCGAACTGCTCGCCCGGGTCCGGGTCCGGCTGCGCAGCGAGGTCATCAGGGCAGGCGAGGTCACCCTCGACGTGGCCAGGCTAATGGCGGACATCGGCGACGGCCCGGTGCATCTCACCCGGCTGGAGTTCCTGCTGCTGCGCGAGCTCGCGGAGCACGCGGGGCACGCGGTCTCCAAGGGCGAACTGCTCGCCACCGTCTGGGGCTACGAGTTCGACCCCGGGTCCAACGTCGTCGACGTGTGCGTCCGCCGGCTCCGCTCCAAGCTCAGCTTCGACCTGATTAAGACCGTACGGGGTGAGGGTTATCAACTCGTCGCCCAGTGAGCTCGCGCGGAAGCTGCCCCGCCTCAGCTGGCCGTACCCACCCCGCGTGATCGACTGCGTGTGGATGGTCTTCGCCTTGGTCAACCTCGACCTGATGTTCATGTTTCCCAACTGGGAGACCGTCCCCTTCCACCTCATCTGGGCGAGCCTCACGCTCATCTACGGGTTCCGCACCTGGAGCCTTGGCCCCACCCTCTGGGTGGGCAGCGCGATCCTGGTGCTGACCGCGGTCGGCATCACCGTTGACGTCGCCGCCGGCGCCGAGCCGGCCACCGAGCTCGCGGAGGACCCGCTGCTCGCCCTCATGTTCCTGGCGATGGCCTGGCACGCCCGCAGAAAACTGGCCGCCGACCGGTCGCACCACCTGATCAGCGAGCACAATGCCAGGCTCCTCGCCGACCAGCGGCGGTTCCTGCAGGACGCGGCGCACCAGCTGCGAACCCCGATCACGATCGCGCTCGGCCACGCCGAGCTGCTCGCAACCGCCGTCGACGGCCAGCAGGAGGCCGAGGACATCGACGTCGTCATCGGCGAGCTGAGCCGGCTTCGGCGGATCTCCGAGCGGCTGCTCGTCATCGCCGCCGCCGCCGACCCGGCATTCCTCCACCCGGAGCCCGTCGCGCTTGACCAGCTGATCGCGGAGCTGATCCGCCGCTGGCGGCCCGCCGCCGACAGGTCATGGCGGATCGCCCAGCTCGACCAGGTGACCGTGCCCGCCGACCGGGAGCGGCTCGGCCTGGCGCTCGACGCGCTGCTCGAGAACGCCGTCAGGCACACCAGCAGCAACGATGTCATACAGTTGTCTGTCATCCGGGACTACCCAGGGATGCCAGCCCGGATCATCGTCGCCGATACCGGCAGCGGCATCCCGACGGACAAGGTGCCGCTCATCTTCGACCGGTTCAGCACCGGTGAGGACGGGCAGCCCCGGGGGACCGGCCTGGGACTCCCCCTGGTGCGCGCGGTGGCCCGCGCCCATGGCGGTAACGTGACCGTCAGCAGCGCGATGGGCAAGGGCAGCGAGTTCGAGCTGACGCTGCCGACGCCGACGAGCGCGGCCGACGCTGGCCGCCGCCGGAACTGACGACGAGGACAACCCTGATAGCCGAACATCGAGGAAGAGAGCATCAGGCGATGAGCGTACCGAGCGCGGCCCGTTGGACGGCCCGGCTGGCCGGGCGGCACAAGGTGGTATCAGGCAGCATCGCGGTGTTCGCGGCCGCGATCATCGCGGTGAGCCTCGCCACCTCGTCCTCCGCCGCCCCGCCGCCCGCCCCCGTGGCCAAGGGGTTCACGGTCGCGGCGCTCGGCGCGCCGGGCAACGTATCGCTCACCCAGTATCAGGGCAAGCCGGTCATCTTGAACTTCTGGGCCTCCTGGTGCGCACCCTGCGAGTCGGAGACCCCGCTGCTGGCCAGCTGGTACAAGCAGGAGGACGGCAAGATCGCCCTGCTTGGGCTGGACGAGAACAACGCCGCCTCGGCAGCGCTGGCATTCGCTCACGCCAAGGGGGTCACCTACACGCTCGGGTCCGACCCGCTCATGAACGTGGCCAACGCGTACAACATCGACGGGCTGCCGCAGACGTACTTCCTCAACGCGCAGCACCGCATCGTCTTGCATGTGCTCGGCGCGATAACCAAGGCCGACCTGGCCGAGGGGGTTCGCCTGATGGACGCCGCGCAGACGCCCAGTGAGAAAGTGATCCAACCATCATGACTGCTCCCACGCAGACGGAGCCGCCGTTCGTCCCGCTACGGCACTCCGGCTGGGCCACCAAGCGCACCCCGCTGTGGGTCTTCGGCGCCCTCCTCGTGGTGGCCGTCGCCGGGTTCCTCGTGGCCCTGTCGGTCCGGCCGTCGCAGTCGGAGCGGGCCTCCGACCTGCGGGGGTACTTCGGCGACGTGAGCACCGGGGTCGGATCTTGCGCGGCCGGGGTCCGCGACTCCATGACGTCCTACGAGGCGGTCATGGGCGGCGACACGGCTGAGCTTGGCACCGCCAAGTCCATCGTGGCTTACAACGCGTCCAACTGCCAGGTGGCAACCAACGAGTCGCTCTCGGACTTCGCCAACTACCAGGTGACGGAGTCGCTCGACTCGCTCCACCTCGACGCCGCCGACAACGACGTCATCACCTGGGCGTTCGACGCCACGGCCTACCAGCAGGACCTGCTCGCGGTGCTGGACGCCTCGAATGCGCCGACCCGCGCTCAGGCCGAGGCGTTGATCTCCCCGGCGCTCACGAAGCTCAACGCGCAGCGGGCCACCATCGACGCCATCTGGAATGCCGCGAAGAAGTCCACCGGTGACGCCACCCCGCTGCCCAACCTAACGGCGCTCCCGCAGGCCGACCAGAACGCCAGCGGCGTCGGCTAAACCTCCCAGTCAGGCATCTTGCCTGGTCATGACAGGAATGACCCGATCTTCAGAGCGGGAAAAATCCGTGAGGTGACGCCGCATGAGCCTCGATCGCGCAGCAGCAGGACGTCGATCCCGCTGCTCGTCACGGTGCTCGTCGTCGCCCTTGGCCTAGGCGTGGGCGGCATCGCGCTGCTCCGCTCGACCGCCCCGTTCGGCTCGGCGACCCCGTCCGCGCTGGCGACCACCGCGACCGGCGCCGCCGCTAAGCAGGCGCAGGGCGCGGACCGGCCGCTCTCCGACGAGGCCATCTACGCCCGAGTCGAGCCGAGCGTGGTCGACGTCATCGCCACCTTGCGCTACGACGACGAGACCGCGACGGGCACCGGGTTCTTCGTCGATTCCCGGGACGGGCTCGTGCTCACCAACAACCACGTGATCAGGGACGCGACCTCGGTGACGGTCACCATCCCCGCGACCGGCAGACCTATCAGGCGCGGATCGTCGGCGCGGACCCGTCCGCCGACATCGCCGTGCTGCGCATCACGCCGCTGCCCGGGCTCGCCTCGGCCCACCTCGGCGACTCCGCCGCGGTGGCCGTCGGCTCGGCCGTCGTCGCCATTGGCAACCGGGCGGGCGCGGGCGGCGCGCCCGTGCTCGCGCCCGGCGTCATCAGCGGCATCGGCCGGACGATCCAGGCGTCCGACGGCGCTTCCAGGTTCACCGAGACGCTGCACGGCATGCTCGCGACGACCGCCAGGATCCAGCCGGGCGACTCCGGCGGCCCGCTCGCCGACGCCGCCGGGGCGGTGATCGGCGTGGACACGGCGGCCGGGACCGGCGGCGGCGAGGCGGGCTACGCGATCCCCATCAACGCCGCGATGGCGGCGGAGCGGCAGATCACCCTCGGGCGCCACGCCCCGGGCATCACGCTCGGCGTGGGAGGGTTCCTCGGGGTGATCATCCCGTCGAGCTCTGCCCCGAGCCCCGGGCACAGGCAGCGGACGAACGGAGCCTTGGAACGGACCCGGCTGGTTCTGCACCCCAGATCGGCTGTCTTCCGACGGAGGTCGGTGCCCGGGTGCCCGACTGCGGTCGCGCCGGTGGATTCCGGTGCGCTGGTGGACGGGGTGCTCTGCGGGACCGGCGCCGAGGCCGCCGGGATCTCGGCCGGCGATGTGATCATCACGGCCGACGGGCGGGCGGTCTCCTCCCCCGACGGGCTGACGGCCATTGTGAGCGACTTCCGTCCGGGCAGCGTGGTCGAGATCACCTGGGTCAGCCCGGCGGGCGCCAGCCCGCGCGTCCCGCGTGCGGCTCGACTCCGCGCCGGCCGTGTGACGGGACTGTGTCCTTCCGCTCCGCCGAGGTGCCGTTGAATACTGCTGCGCCCTTTAGCGGCCCTTCAGGTTGCTTTCAGGTTTGAGAGGCTTACTAGAAAGTAACGGCGGTGGCAAGACGCCGCCGCCGGGCAGACACCACGTACGCTGGTCATGGTGAAGGCGAGATAGATGCAGGACGAAGAGAGCGGTAGCGCACAGCAGGGCGGCTGGCAGCCACCGGAGTACGTGAGCCCCTGGCTCCCCGCGTCCAGTTCCGAGGACGACGACGACGCCAGGGCAGCGGCGACACGATCTCCCTCGGCGGCGGCCCCGTTTACGACGCTCGTCAGGCTCCGGCCAGTGGCCCGGTCTACGGCCCCGGATACCCAGCGGGTCCCCCCTACGGTCCCCCGGGGTACGGCCGGCAGTACGGCGCCGGCCCGGTACGGGCCCCGGATACGGCGGAGGCCCCGGCTACGGTCCGCCCGGTTACGGCCAGGACCCGTGGGGCGGGTACGGCGCGCCGCCGCCTCCGCCTCGGTCCGGCTTCAGCCGGACGCTCGCTTACCTGGCGGTCGCGGTGATCGCGGCCGGTGCCGGCGCGGGCGCCGCCGTCGCGCTCAACCACAGCCCGAGCAACTCGGCCGCGATCGCTCCCAGCACCGGAAACGGCGGCACGGGGAACGGCGTCGGGAACGGCGGCACCGGGAACGGCGGCGGCTACGGGGGCTTGCCCTCGGGCGCCGGGAACGGCTACGGCGCCTTGCCACCGGGCGACCGGCAACTCCGGTACCGGCACCGGCACCGGCGGCACCAACACCGGCACCGGCTCGCTGAACGCGACCGCGCTGGCCAGCAAGGTCGATCCCGGGCTGGTCGACGTCATCTCGGATCTCAAGTACAGCAACGCGACCGCCGAGGGCACCGGCATGGTGCTCACCTCGAACGGCCTGGTGCTGACCAACAACCACGTCATCGACGAGGCGACCAGCGTCTCTGCGACCCTCGTGGTCTCGGGCAAGACCTATACCGCCCAGGTCGTCGGCTATGACGACACCGACGACGTGGCCCTGCTGCAGCTCGTCGGCGCGTCCGGCCTGAAGACCGTCAACCTCGGAAACTCAACCAACGTCAAGGTCGACGAGGCCGTGCTCGCGCTCGGCAACGCCGGCGGCGCGGGCGGCCTCCCGTCGACCGCCCAGGGCACCATCCAGGCGCTCAGCAAGTCGATTCAGGCCAGCGACCAAGGTGCGGGCACCACCGAGGATCTGCACGGCATGCTGGAGACCAACGCGCCGATCCAGGAGGGCGACTCCGGCGGCCCGCTTGTCAACGGCAGCGGCCAGGTCGTCGGCATGGACACCGCGGCCCTCACCAGCGAGAGTGGACAGGGCACGACGACCACCACCGGCTTCGCGATCCCGATCAACAAGGCGGTCACCATCGCCGACGAGATAGCCGCCGGGAAGGCGTCGACCTCCGTGCACCTCGGCCTGGCGGGCTTCATGGGCGTCAACGTCGCCGACGCGAACAGCCCGTCCGACTGCGGGACCGGGACCGGCGGCGACGGGTTCGGCGGGCCCGGCTACACCCCGGCGGTGAACTCGGGCGCGCTGGTCTGCGATGTCTACCCGGGTGCGCCCGCGGCCACGGCCGGCCTGACCGGCGGTGACGTGATCACGTCGGTCAACGGCACCACCGTCAGCACCGCCGACGGCCTGACCAGCCAGATGTCCGCCTCCAAGCCCGGCAGCCAGCTAAGCATCGTCTATGTGGACGAGAACGGCGCCAAGCACACCACCACCGTCACCCTGACCGAGTGGGCCAAGTAGGCCTCACCCGGCCAGCCAGGTGCGGAGGTGATGCTCGGCCGCGATGATCTGCGCTGTCTCCACGTACTCGCCGGGGGCGTGGGCTAGCTCGGAGATGCCGGGGCCGTAGTTGACCGCGGGGATGCCAAGCTCGGCGAACCTGGCCACATCGGTCCAGCCCAGCTTGGCGCGGGGGGTGCCGCCCACGGCGGCGGCGAACGCGGCGGCCGGGGGCGCGGTCAGGCCGGGGCGGGCGCCGGGGGCCACGTCCAGCATCGCTACCGGCCAGCGGGAGAACAGGTCGCGGATGTAGCCTTCGCGCCTGCTGTTCGGAGCGGTCGGGGGCGAAGCGGTAGTTCACCGTTACCACGCACCGGTCGGGGACCACGTTGCCGGCGACGCCGCCGGAGATCGCGACCGCGTTCAGGCCCTCGTGGTACTCGAGGCCGTCGACCACCGGCTTCCTCGGGGTCCACGCGCGCAGAATCTCCAGAACCGCAGCCGCCTCGTGGATCGCGTTCTTCCCCATCCAGGATCTTGCCGTGTGCGCTCGCGCCCCGTCAACCGTGATCGACGCGCGGAGCGTGCCCTGGCAGCCGCCCTCGACCACGCCACCGCTCGGCTCGAGGAGCACTGCGAACGAGCCATCGAGCAGCTCGGGCGCGTTCCGCGTCAGCAGGAACAGCCCGTTGCGCTCGGCATTGATCTCCTCGCACTCGTAAAACACGTAGGTCACGTCGCGGTTGGGCGCATCCAGGGTCGCCGCGAGACGGAGCTGAACCGCCACCCCCGCCTTCATGTCCGATGTGCCTACCCCAGTAAGCCGGGTCCGTTCCACATCCCATTTCGACGGGAAGTTCCCCGCATGCGGCACCGTGTCGATATGACCAGCCAGCACCACGCGCTCACTTCTCCCCAGCGCGGTACGCGCGACGAGCGTGTTGCCGTGACGCGTCACCGCCAGGTGCGGCAGCTGTCTGAGGGCGTGCTCGAGCGCGTCGGCGAGAGGGCCCTCCGCGCCGCTGACCGAGGCGATATCGGTGAGCGCGGCCGTCAGCTCCGGGCCTTCGAGGTGCAGGTCAAGGTCGTGGTCCACGCGAGCAAACTTACTTGGCCTTGGCGACCTCGGCCATTTCCGTCGCCGCTTGGCGGGTCATGGCGCGGGCCGCGCCGCGCAGCGCGCTGACGATCACCGCCACCGACGGGCGGCCGACCGACGCCGTGCGCGCCACCGCGAACACATCCCGGGACAGGTCAAGGCCGGCCGGGAGCTCCCGGACCACCACCCGCTTCTCGTAGGCCCCCACCGCCAGCCTCGGCATGATCGCGATCCCCAGGCCGCGGGCCACCAGGTTGGCGACGGTGCCGAGGCCCTCGAACTCCGATGGGACCGGCGGAGTCAGCCCCACCGCGGCGAGCAGCCGGTCCGCCGCCTGGCGGGACGGCTCGCCCGACGGGGCGGCGAGCCATGACTCGTTCCGCAGCGCTCTCAGATCGACCGGGCTGCCCGGGTCGGCGGCCTGGTGCTCGCGGCTCACCACCAGGACCAGGGGGTCGCGGACCAGGTGGTAGTAGCTGAGCACGCGGTGGTTCGCATCGGCCGACTCCAGGTCGGCCGACATTCGGCCGGTCCAGTCATCGACGATCGCCACCTCGACCTCGCCCGACCGGGCCAGCTTGAGCCCCTCGGCGGGGTCCGCCTCGCGCAGCAGCAGGGTGAGCTGCGGGTGCTCCCTAAGCGAGCGGGCCAGGGCGGGCGCGAACGCCACCGCCGCCGACGGGAACGCGGTGACCACCACCCGCCCGCTTGGCTGCGCGGCTTGCGCTGATAGGTCTGCCTCGGCCTGTTCCACCATGGCCAGGATGCGCTCGGCGTGCACCGCGAGCCGACGGCCCGCGTCGGTGAGGCCGGCGCTGCGGGCGGTCCGGTCGAGGAGCGGGGTGCCAGCCTCCTTCTCCAGCACGGCGAGTTGCTGGGAGACGGCGCTGGGGGTGTAGCCGAGGGCGTCGGCGGTCCGCGCGATGGACCCTCGCGCCGCGAACTCGTGCAGCATGCGAAGCCTGCGAATGTCGAGCATTAACAAACCTTATCCTGCGGCGCGATGCCCTCGCCCTGACTCTAACGCTCGGATCGGCGCTATCGCAGGGCCGCGTAAAGGCTTGTACCAGCCAGAATAAGCATGATTGCCGCCGCGCCTCTGGTCAGCCAGTGCATGGGGATCAGCTTGAGCAGCCGCCAGCCGACCAGCACGGCAAGCACGGCGGCGGTCCACAGCGCCAGCGTCGCCCCGACTCCGACCGCGATCGGGTTGTGGAACCTGGCGGCCAGGCTGACGGTCATGAACTGGGTCAGGTCGCCGAACTCGGCGAGGAACACCACCGCGAACGAGGTGCCGAAAACCGGCCAGAAGCCATCGCGCATGCCGTCCTGGCCGCCTTCTTCATCGGCGTCCGTCCTCTCCTCGCCTCCCTCCCCGCCCTTCCCACCGTTTCCCCCCTTCCTCCTTGTGCCGCCAGAGCAGGAAGGCGCCGACCGCGAAGGCCCCGGCCGCAGCGCCCTCCACCGGCCGGTGCGGGAGCAGGCTGATCGCGCCGCCCGCCGCGACGCCGATCACCACTTGGAGGCAGAACGCGGCGGCGACGCCGGAGAGCACGTACCCGGGCCGGTACCGGCTGGAAAGGATCAGGGTGGCCAGGATCGTCTTGTCTGGAAGCTCGGCGGGGAGAACGGCCAGGAAGGTGGCCGCCGCTTCGCTCAGGCTCGGGCTCATCGCGAGGTGGCTCCGTGATTCGGGCCGCGCCAGCGTCCCGCGGCAGGCCCGAGATCCCGGCACGGCAGCATGGCGTGAAGACATGACTGTCGGCCGAAAGTCTCGCTCAGGTCGGCTGCCGTCAGCCTTACTGGCTGCCGGCTGCGACCCCCGGGGGCCGGGCTCAGCTGACCGGGTCGTGACCCTGCCACCAAACCGCGATTGTCGGCGTCCCGGCGAGGGAGCTACTCCCCTTCGCTGATAACGATGGTAACCCAAAAGCCGTGGCAGAAAAGCCAGAGCGGCCGACCACCACCCCGAGCCGGTCGCTCTGGCCGCTCCTCCGCAGGAGCATCTCCGCAAAAAACCTTAGCGGGCATCGGGCTCGGACATTCCACCTCGTTAGGGGTTCGACCGGTCTTCCTCGGAAAATCGGACGGCAGCAAGGGCGGCCATGTCCCTGACTTCCGTCGCGCCGTACCTAGTCGCGATGATGCCGCGATCGCGGAACTCCTTCAGCACCCGTTCCGTCGTGGACACCGCCACCCCGGCCAGCTGGCCAAGCTCGGCCTGGGTGATCGGGACCCGCACCACCCCGCCCTGCCCCGGCTCCCCGTACTCCGTGGCGAGGCCGTAGAGTTCCTGGGCGAGCAGCCCCTTGGCCCCCCAGGTCCGCTCGGCCGCGCGCCGCACGGTGGCCGCGCGGATCTTGCCGAGCACGTACGTGACGATCAGGCTGCTCACCGCGGGGTAGGCCGCGGTGAATTCGGTGTACTCGGCCCGGCTCACTCGCCGGGCGCTGACAACGCCGATCGCGCGGGCGGTGGCCGTCCTCGGCTTGGCGTCGAGGAGAGCGAACTCGCCGACGAGATCACCGCGCGCCCTGATCGCCAACATCGTCTCGGCGCCGCTCTCGGCGGCGACGAGCACCTTGACCCTGCCCTCGGTCAGCACGTAGAGGAAGTCGCCGACGTCGCCCTGGAGCACCAGGATCTCGTCGTCGATGAAGCGGACCGGGGTCCCTGCGCGCAGCAGGGCGGCGCGCTCGGCGTCCGGCAGCGTGTCGATGAAGCTGTTCCGCGGCCAATGGTCAGGGCCGACCGACGTCACCGCCCCGCCGTGGAGCTGCGCCTGATGCACCGTGGCAGAGTCGGCCGGAGGGGTTCGCGGGACACGCATACTACCGATATTGCCAGATCTCGCTGGCTGAGAAAGGGATCTGCGGTGACCTGCCCGCTACGCTTTGCGCGGCGCTGTCAGAGACCCCCTCCGCCGATAGGCTGTGTGCATGTTGAGCCTGGAGCTGATCGATTCGCTTTTCCCCGCCGACCTGCCGTCGGCGGCGCACTGGGCGGAGCGGTACCCGCCGCGGTCGCTGCCCGCGGGGGCGCAGGTGACCCGGTTCGCGCCGTCCCCGACCGGGTGGCTGCACATCGGCGCCGTCTACACCGCCGGCATCAACCTCGACATTTCCTCCCACAGCGGCGGCAGGTACCTGCTGCGCATCGAGGACACCGACCAGGCGCGGTTCGAGGAGGGGGCACTCGAGCAGTTCGAGGCGGGGTTCGCGTACTTCGGCATCGGCGCCGACGAGTCGGACCCGGCCTTCGGCGGCGGCGGCGCGTACGGGCCGTACACGCAGTCCGCCCGCGCGGAGATCTACCAGACCTACGTCCGTGAGCTGCTGCGGCAGGACAAGGCCTACCCGTGCTTTGCCACCAGGGAGGAGCTTAAGGCGATCGCGGACCGGCAGAAGGCGGTCGGCGCCCTCCCCGGGTACTACGGCGACTGGGCGATCTGGCGGGACGCGCCCGAGGACCAGGTGCGGACGCGGCTCGACGCCGGGGACCCCTACGTGATCAGGTTCAGGTCGCCCGGGGTCGGCGGGCAGCGGGTCAGCTACACGGACGCGATCCGCGGTGAGCTCAGCTTCGACGACAACCGCAACGACCTGGTCATCCTGAAGAGCAGCGACCAGCCACTGCGGCTGCCCACCTACCATCTGGCGCACGTGGTGGACGACCATCTGATGGGCGTCACCCTGGTGCTCCGCGCCGAGGAGTGGCTCTCCTCGGTGCCGCTGCACCACCAGCTCTTCGATGCCCTCGGGTTCCCTCGGATTCCGTACGGGCACCTCGCGCCGCTGATGAAGCAGGACGGTTCGTCGCGCAGGAAGCTCTCCAAGCGCAGGGACCCCGAGGCGAGCGTCAACTACTACATCGACGCCGGCATCCCGGCCGAGCCGATCCAGTACTACCTGCGCGGCCTCGCCAACGCGCGGCTCGCGGAGCTGCCGCTGCCCGAGGCGCTCGCCGAGCCGCTCCGGCTGGCCGACTTCGGCGTGGCCGGACCGCTGCTCGACATGGCCAAGCTGGACGATGTCAGCGCCGATTTCGTGGCCTCCCTGACCGGCGCCGAGATCCTCGACCGGGTGCTGCCGTGGGCCGACGAGTACGACAAGGACCTCGCATCGGTGCTCCGGTCGGACCGTGAGCTGGCGCTGCGGGCGCTGCGCATTGAGCGCGAGGGCACCGACAACCCGCGCAAGGACCTGCGCAAGTGGTCGGAGTTCCGCGCGGTGTACGGGTTCTTCTTCCCCTCGATCTTCGAGCTCGTCACCGACCCGGCTGACGGGCGGTTCAACGGCCTCCCGTCGGACCTCGTGCGCGCGATGGCGTCCGGGTTCGCGGCCGGCTACCTGGCGCCGGGCCCGGACGTCGCCTGGTTTGAGCAGATCCGCATCCTGGCGGGGTCGCTCGGGTTCGCGCTGAAGCAGAAGGACTACAAGAAGAACCCGGACGCCTACCCAGGCTCCATCGCGGACGCGGCGGCCGTCATCCGGGTGCTGCTCACCGGGACGCGTCAGTCACCGGACCTGGAGCAGGTCGCGGAGGCGCTCGGCCGCGACGAGGTACTCCGCCGGGTGACCGCGCTTAACTGACCCCACCCGCCCTGACCGGCGAGCCGCCGAGACCTGAGGTGGTGGACCGCCGCCACCGTGACACTAGTGGCAGCGATCCACCACGAGGCTGTTACGTCCGCTACTTCTATTTGCGCTACTTCCGCCAACCGGCTAGGTAGTCGTCTGCCACGGGCCGCGTCAGCGGACCGCCCCGGTCGGGGCGGTCCGCGGCCAGTTCGGCCAGCTGAACCAGGCGCGCGGCGCTGACGGCGCTGGTGAACTTCGCGGCGAAGCCGGCCGCAACGGCGCTGCGCTCCGCCCGGTTGGCCAGCGTGGCCTCGATCCGGTCCAGCCAGTCCGTGGCGGGCGTGCCCGATCCAACCAGGGACCCGGCATCGGGGGTCGCCTCGGGGACCCCGCCGATCGCGCCGGCCAGCACCGGGACTCCCAGCGCCTGGTATTCCAGTGCCGCCACGCAGAACGTCTCGATGAAGCCGGGGATGATCCGGGTGGGGAAGACGCCGACGGAGGTGGCCGCGCGCAGGGACTGCGCGTCGCGGGAGCTGATGTTGGGCGTCAACGTCAGGTTCGGCAGCGCCTCGGCCTGCGCGAGCAGCCGCTCCTCGAGTGACCCGGTGCCGGCGATGACGAACTCGTAGCCCAGGCGGCGCTCCACGGCCAACTCCGCCATCGCGACGATCGTGTCGAGCCCCTTCTCCTCCTCAAGCCGGCCGATCGTCGAGATCAGCACCGAATCCGCGCGGAGCCCGGTCCGCTGCCGGAACTCAGCGACGGTCTCCGTCGACGGCTGGGCGAACGCGGCCGGCGGTAGCCCTGGGTAGCGCAGCGCGATCGAGGTGGCCAGCGAATCCGCCAGCCTCGCCCCGCCGATCGCCTCGGCCCCGGTCAGGAACTGCCGCGCCGTGTAGTCCGACACGGTGCACAGCACGTCCGCCCGGATGACGTCGCCGAACAGCAGCGCGGCCGAGCCGTCGCCGAGGTGCTCGCATACCGAATCGAGGACATCGCTGCCCTCAATGCTGTGGATAACTATTGGCCGCCTGCCCAGCAGCCCGAGCGCGTCCGCGGCCCTATTAGCCAGCGCCGCATGCGGGTCGATATAATACGTGTTGATAACGTCGATATCGTTATCGAGGACGACGCGAAAAAGCTCGGCCGCGACCGCGTGCAGCAGGTGGCCGTCGGGCACCCGGCGATTTCCGCGGACTTCTTTGACGTGATGGACCTGGACTCCAGGGCCGGCGTCGTCCTCCGCATCCGCGGACGCCCCGCAGTAGGTGACCTGGTGCTGTTCCGCGCCAGTAAGCGCCGCGAGCGCGGCGTTGTTCCAGAGAGCCTGCTTTGCGTGCCCGGACCGATAGGGCGGGTACTTGCTGAGCGTGGCAAATCGGAGTTGCTTATTCATAGACGACATCCGGGTGCTAAGTTAATGGCCTGGAATGGTGGTGCTTGCGGTAGCAAGAGACCCCATGATGCGGCACGCGCGACCCCCTGTCAATCAGCGCGTAAAACCGCGCACCACGACCCCGCTCGACGGGTCCGCCCGGCCCCCGATCCGCAGAAGGAGATTCGGTTATACAGCCTTCGGCGCACCGCCCGCAGCGCCGTGCCGCGCACTTCATCAAGTGTTTACTTATGACGTTAATTGCGTACACGCAGGCGTCCCGCCACGGCCTGAGCGCATACGTCCCAGGCAGTCGCCGGGGCAAGGCACCATAGAAGTAGCCATGACGACGCTCACCGATCTGCTCCCCCGGCCGACCGACCATGCCCCGCCGGACCCCGACTCGATCTTCAGCGCGTTCGCGGGCTGGGCGACCGACCAGGGCCTCTCCCTCTACCCGCATCAGGAAGAGGCGCTGATCGAGGTCGCCATAGGGTCGAACGTGATCCTGTCCACCCCGACCGGTTCCGGAAAGTCCCTGGTCGCGGCGGGTGCCCACTTCGCCGCCCTCGCCAACGGCCAGCGCAGCTACTACACCGCGCCGATCAAGGCCCTGGTGAGCGAGAAATTCTTCGCCCTCATCGATATTTTCGGCGCGGCCAACGTCGGCATGATGACCGGCGACGCCTCCGTCAACGCCAAGGCGCCGATCATCTGCTGTACCGCCGAGATCCTGGCTTCGATTGCGCTGCGGGACGGCGCGGACGCCGACGTCGGCCAGGTCGTGATGGACGAGTTCCACTACTATTCGGACCCGGACCGGGGCTGGGCCTGGCAGGTCCCGCTCATAGAGCTGCCCAAGGCGCAGTTCATCCTCATGTCCGCCACTCTCGGCGACGTGACCCGGTTCCAGGAGGACCTGACTAAAAGGACGGGCTGGCCCACCGCCGTCGTCAAGAACGCCGAGCGTCCCGTCCCCCTGGTCTTCGCTTTCAGCCTGCAGCCGCTGCACGAAACTCTGGCCGAGCTGCTCACCACCAACCAGGCGCCCGCCTATGTTGTGCATTTTACTCAGGCGGCCGCGCTCGAGCAGGCCCAGGCGCTGATGTCGACCAATATGTGCACGCGCCAGGAGAAGGACAAAATAGCGGAGCTAATCGGTGAGTTCCGATTTGCGTCCGGCTTCGGAAAGACGCTCTCCCGACTAGTCAGGCACGGCATCGGCGTCCACCACGCGGGAATGCTCCCCAAATACCGGCGCTTGGTCGAGCAGCTCGCCCAGGCGGGCCTGCTCAAGGTCATCTGCGGCACCGACACCCTCGGCGTCGGCATCAACGTTCCGATCCGCACCGTCGTCTTCACCTCGCTGTCCAAATACGACGGCAAGAAGACCAGGCTGCTGCAGGTCCGCGAGTTCCACCAGATCGCGGGACGGGCGGGACGGGCCGGCTTCGACACCGCAGGCCGCGTCGTCGTCCAGGCGCCCGAGCACGTCATCGATAACGAGAGGTCCTTCGCCAAGGCCCTCGCCAAGACCGGCGACGAGGCCGCCGCGCGTCGGCGGGTCGTTAAGAAGAAGCCGCCCGAGGGGTCGATCTCCTGGGGCAAGCCGACGTTCGAGCGCCTCGTCAACTCCGAGCCGGAGCCGCTCACCTCAAGCTTCACCGTCACGCACGCGATGGTGCTCAACGTCATCGACCGCCCAGGCAACGCGTATGCGGCGATGAAGCACCTGCTGCGAGAGAACCACGAGGACCGGGCCAAGCAGCGCAAGCACATCCACCGCGCCATCGAGATCTACCGCGCGCTGCTGGCCGGCGGGGTCGTCGAGCGCCTTGACGAGCCGGACGAGAAGGGCCGCTACGTCAGGCTCACCGTGGATCTTCAGTTCGACTTCGCGCTCAACCAGCCGCTGTCACCGTTCGCCCTGGCCGCAATCGAACTGCTCGACCGGGAGTCCGAGACCTACGCCCTCGACGTGCTGTCGGTCATCGAGTCCACCCTCGACGACCCCCGGCAGATCCTCTCCGCCCAGCAGTTCCGCGCCCGCGGTGAGGCCGTCGCCGAGATGAAGGCCGAGGGCATCGAGTACGAGGAGCGGATGGAGCTGCTCGACGTCGTCACCTGGCCCAAGCCGCTCGAAGACGTCCTCGAGGCCGGCTACGACATCTACCGCCGCGGCCACCCGTGGGTCGGGGACTACATGGTCTCCCCCAAGGCGATCGTCAGGGACATGTACGAGCGGGCGATGACCTTCGGCGAGTACGTGCAGTTCTACGCGCTCTCCCGGTCAGAGGGCATCGTGCTCCGCTACCTGGCCGACGCCTATAAGGCGCTCAAGCAGACCGTCCCCGACGAGGCCAAGACCGAGGAGCTCGCGGATCTCATCGAATGGCTCGGCGAACTCATCCGCCAGGTCGACTCCAGCCTTATCGACGAATGGGAGAAGCTCAGCCACCCCGACCCCGATTCCGCGCCGGTCAGGGCGGAGCCGAGGGGTGTCACGAGAAACACGCGTGCGTTCCGAGTGCTGGTTCGGAATTGGCTTTTCCGGAGGGTCACCCTCGCCGCGCTGCGCCGGTACCGCGACCTCGGCGACCTCGACGGGGGCGACGGCTGGAACACGGGCGCCTGGGCGGAGGCGCTCGACGGCTACTTCGAGCTGTACGACGAGATCGGCACCGGCCCGGACGCGCGCGGCCCGTCGATGCTGATCATCGAGGAGGGCAAGACCGCCTGGACCGTCCGGCAGATCTTCGACGACCCGGCCCGCGACCACGACTGGGGCATCTCGGCCACGGTCGACCTCGCCGCCTCCGACGAAGAGGGCACCGCGGTCATCCACATCACCGACGTCGGCCAGCTCTAAACGATCCTGCCATGGTTGAGAACTTACTGAATTATTTTGATCGTCATCTCCCAAATTTGCGCGGGCTTTAGCTTTGATGCTTGATTTCGGGTGATCATGACAACTCGATCCAAGGCGCCTGCTTGTCACCCATTTCCCCTGCCATTAGCTCGGATTCGTCATCTCTTGACCAAGAGTCGCCGACGGAGGATTCTATGAATGGCGGTGCCCGGCAGAACTGAGCTGGCCAGGCTGGTCCTGTCATAGTTCTGCTGCTCTCGGCTCCCGCCATTACCACGTTTCGGCGTTTTCTGCGTGCCTGTTCGCAGGCATTATGGGGGTTGCATTGTCCGCGCTACCACCGGGTGGTACAAGCGTGTCGCAAAAATGGGGCGCGGAGCTTGTGCGGTTGGCTCGCCGCATCGTTCCCGAACGCATGTGCGCCGCAGGCGCCGCCGTGATCCTGATGGCCTGCGTTGGTGCCGGGGGGCCGGCCGCCTTGGCCGCGCCGGCCGCAAGCGCGGCGACGGCGGGCCGGGCCGTGCCCGTCGCGGAGCATAGCGCGAAGATCTTCCTTGCCGATGCGCAGAACGCGGCTGTGCCCAACGACAGCCTTTACACCTGTACGAACACCGGTGGCACGGCTCAGCAATACAACGTGCCGACCGGCGTCACCTCCCTCGAGATCATCGCCTGGGGCGGCGCCGGGCAGGGCGTTTCTGGCGCCGGCGGCGGTGACGGAGCATCGGTGATCGCTACCGTCCCGGTCGCGCAGAACCAGAGTCTGTCCGTCGAAGCAGGCTGCGCCGGCGGCGCCATTTTCGAGAACGGTGATGGGTTCGGCACGGGCGGCGGTGGCGGCAACGGGAAGGGCGTCGGCGACCCGGGCGGGGGCGGCGGCGCGTCGAGCGGTGTTGCGGTCTGCCAGGGAGATCAGTATGGCTCCTGCACCAGTTTCGGTACCGTCCTGCTGGTGGCGGGCGGCGGTGGCGGCGGCGGTGGCGACGGCGACATGATCGACGGCGGCGGTGGCGGCTGCGGTAGCCAGGCCGGCTGCGACGGCGGCCACGGGAAGGGCGTTGCTCACGCGCCTGGGGGCGGTGGCGGCGCCAACGGAACCTCGAACGGCGGGGACGGCGGCAATGGCCACGGCCTTGCCGGCGGTGGCGGCGGTGGCGGCGGCGGCGCCGGATGGCCCACGGGCGGTGGTGGCGGCGCTGGCGGCGGTTGCGTCTCGTGCGGCGGTGGTGGCGGCGGCGGTGGCGCCTCCTACGCGATCTCCACGGCCACCCATGTCAAGATCGCCAGTGGAGCTTCTTCAGGGGACGGCTTCGTCCTGATCGCTCCGCTCCCGCCGGACAGCACGACCGCACCGACGATCTCGATGTACACCTGCAACGGCGGCAGCCAGGTCCAATACACCGTGCCGCCGCTCACCCAGGGAGTGCAGGCCGCGCTGTTCGGCGCTGAGGGCGCGAACCCCGACAACGGTGCCGGGCCGGGCTTTGGCGGCACGGCCGCGGCGAACCTGAGCGTCGCCTCCGGCGACGTGCTCGGGCTGACGGCCGGTTGCTCAGGCGGCGGGCGCAGCGGAGGCGCAGGGTTCGCCAGCGGCGGCAAGGGCGGTAGCAACACGAGCTACGGTGGCGGAGGCGGCGGCGCCAGCGGCATCACGATTGTCTCCAGTTCAGTCTCAAGCCCTGGCCTGGCGGCCATCGCCGGCGGCGGCGGCGGTGCCGGCGCGGGCACGGACTCCGCGTACGGCGGGTACGGCGGCTGGAACATCACCACCGGAGGTAATGGCCAGACCGGCGAGCCGGGAACGCTCAGCGGCAGCGGCAACGGCAACGGCGGCACGGCCGGTTCCGCCGGCGGCATGAACGGCTCCTCGGGTACCAACAACGGCCTCCTCTACGGCGGCGGCGGTGGTGGCGGCGGCTACCACGGCGGGGGTGCCGGGCAGACCGACAGCGCCTCCGGCGGTGGCGGCGGCGAGGGCACCTCCTATACGAATCCCGCCAGCACCACTGGCGGGGGCACCAGTGACGGCGGCGGCCTCAACTACGGCATGATCATCCTGCTCATCTCGCCCGATGTCGCGCCGACCGCACCCACCGGCGTGTCCGCCGTGGCGGGCACCAATCAGGCCACTGTCAGCTTCGCGCCGGGTCTTGATGGCGGCTCGCCGGTCGAGGACTACACGGTGACAGCCCATCCGGGAGGTCATACGGCGACGGGGACCTCGAGCCCGATCACGATTACCAACATGACGCCGGGCACGAGCTACACGTTCACGGTCAAGGCGACCAACGCGATCGGCACCGGCCCCGATTCGGCATCGTCGAACACGGTGGTTCCCTACCGTATCCCGCAGCCGCCGCTCATCCAGAGCGTGACGCCGGGCGACGGCCAGCTGACCGTCGCGTTCACGCCAGGAAGCGCGGACACGCGGCTCGGTAACCCGATCACGTCCTACACGGTCACCGCCAGGGTGGGGGTCAACGTCACGACCGGAGCGGGGATCACCGCCACCGGGACTGCCAGCCCGATCACGGTCGGCGGGCTGATCAACGGCGACAACTACACGGTGACCGTCTACGCTACGAACCTGGCGGGCAACGGGCCCGAGTCGCTGCCGAAGGTCCTCAACCCGCAGTCCGTCCCCGGCGCGCCGACGGACCTGGTGGCGGCCAACGCGACCCCGGCCGGGGCGACGACCGGGTCGGTGGACGTCGCGTTCACGCCGCCCGCCGATAACGGGGGTCGGCCGATTCTCAGCTACACGGTGACCTCCTCACCGGGCGGGATCACCGCCACCGCCGGCACCCCAACCACGGGTGTCCAGATCACGGGCCTGACCATCGGGACCAGCTACATTTTCACGGTGCACGCCACCAACGCGGTGGGCAACGGCCCGGAATCGGATCCCTCCAACGCGGTGACGCCGGCCGCGGTCGGCACTCCGAGCCCGCCGCTGGTACCGGGCGCGGCGCCGCTCAACGAGCAGGCCTATGTGTCGTGCACTCCGCCGCTGGACAGCGGCGGCAGCGCGATCGTCTCCTACACGGTCACGTCCATCCCGGGCGGCATCACCGCCATCGGACCGTCGTGCCCGATCCTGGTCTCCGGCCTGACTAACGGGTTGAGCTACACGTTCACGGTGACCGCGACCAACGCGGCGGGCGGCACGAGCCAGCCCTCGCAGCCGACCGGCCCGGTCGTCCCGTCCGTGCCCTCCGGCCCACCGCCTGCCAACGATGACTTCGCGAACGCGCGGGTGATCAGCGGCACCTCGGGTTCGGTGGTCGGGACGAACGTTGGCGCCACGGTCGAACCGGGCGAGCCGACCATCCAGGACGACGGGGGCGGCGCCTCGGTCTGGTATTCCTATACGGCTGCGTTCAACGGGACGATCCAGTTCGACACGTGCAACGCCTTCCCCGGCGTCAACGCGGAGATCGAGGGATTCATCGGCGGCGCTGTCAGCAACCTCACCCCCTGGGGGCCCGGCCCCGACAACAGCGGCGGCTGCCCCGCCGGCGAGGCGGGCTCGGTCGTCGTCGTGCCCGCGTCCACCAACGTGACCTTCTACATCAAACTCGACGGCATCAATAACCGAGACGGGAACGGGCCGTCGGAGGGGCCGTTCACCCTGGAGTGGGCTCGAGTCTCGTAATAACGCTGGTTTCGCGAACAGCCGCCGGGCACCCGCCCGGCGGCTGTTCCGCCTCGCCCTCGGCGCCGGCCGGCCCTAGGCCTGGCTTCCGGGTGGAAACCGGGGTTACCGCATCAATTCTAGTCGCACATGATTGCGATGCATAGAGACTCGCCGATGTAACACCATGATCTTTTAGCGAAGAGCCGGAATCCAGAGTATCCGTGGTTATTCTTCGTATTGGGTGGGGCGGGTGGTGTAGGCGCGGCCCGAGGGCGTGGTCCAGCGCATGACGCCCGGCTCGGCCTGCTCGAGCTTCCAGCCGGGTGCGTGCTTGGCGTGGTGGTGCCGTGCGCACGCGGGGCCGAGGTTGCCCTCGCTGGTTGGGCCTGCGGGGTAGGGGATGGTGTGGTCGATCTCTGAGGTGATGGCCTGGGCGCCGCAGGCGGGCGCGCAGCAGCGGGCGGTGCGGGCGCGGATGAGGTGCTTCAGCTTCCTGCTCGGGGTGTAGCGGTCCTCGCGGCGGCCGTGCTCGCCGGTTCCCCCGGCGATCGGCTCGGGGGCGGCGTTCAGCCGGGACAGGAGCTCGTCGAGTTGCGCCGGCCGGGGGACGGCGGGGCCGTCGCGGCTTGGCGGGGGCGGGGCCCAGGGGTGGGATCCGGGTGCGCAGGCGTGCGCGATGGCCTCGCCGCCTGTCCCGGTGACCGTGTAGCACCATCGGGTCCGGGGGTGGCGGGAGGCCGCCTCGACGAGGTCGCGGGCGGTGGCGGCCTCCATCAGGCCCCAGGTCCCGACGTCGGCCGGCGTCCCCGACCAGCCCAGCAGCGTCGCGACCGGGATCGTGATGTTGATCAGGGCGGGCGCCGGGGTCTTGCGGCCGGCCCGGTCGGACGGCGACCCGGGCGGCGGCCCGCCGACGAGCCCGGCGGGGCGGCCCTCATCCTCCTCCTCATCCTCCTCTTCCGCCGCCGCCTCCTCCTCCTCGTCGTCACAGGCGTCGGGGAACTGACCATCCCGGAGCGGGTGCGGGTCTTGGTTGTGCGGGTCGTCGGGGAAGCCGGGTTCCGTGTCCGGGGCGGCGGGCCGGGACTGGCCGGCGTCCGTCTCCGGGTCGGCGGACTGGCTGGCGGACTGGCTGGCGGCCGGGCTCGCGGCCGGGTCGCCGCTGTCGCCGCAGGCGCCATCGCAGCCGCCGTCGTCGCCGCCGTCGCAGCCGCCGCCGCAGCTGTCGCCGCAGCTGCAGTAGCCGCGGTCGTCGTCTGGTTCTGGTTCCGGGTCAGGCGCGAGGCGGTCCCAGGGGCTGCGCTGGTGGATGCGGTCGATCAGGATCACCGCCCGGATCTGGGCCAGGGTGCCGTCCAGGCCCGCGTTGCGCAGCCGCACCGCCTCCGCGTCGATCGACGCCTTCCCCGCCAGCGCCTCGGCGGGGTCGAGCTCCCGGCCCGCCAGGCACGCCGCGCCGGAGTCCTCGCGGCGCAGCTCGACCCGCCGGTCCCGCCTCGCCTCGTCCTTGCGCGCCGCCACCCCCTCGGGGTCAAGGTGCGCCTCGAGCCGGCCGGCCTTCGCCTGCAGGTCCGCGAGCCGGATCCCCGGCGCGGCCTCGGCGAGGACCTTGTCGGCGACCGCGGCCAGGTCACCGGGCAGGTGAGCGGTGGCGTTGCTGATGACGCGGGCCCGGTCCCGGTCGATCCGGCCCGCCGCCATCCCCGCCAGCGTGCACGGCAGCCGGCCGGCGATGTTGCTCGCCATCCCGAGGAGGACGGCGGCGCTGTAGGCGGTCGCGGTCATCTCGAAGCCCAGCTCCTCCGCCGGGTACTCCCCGTCCCTGGACCGCACCCTGTCACCGCGCGCCTTCGACGCCTCGAACTGCTCCTCGCGACGGCGGGCGAACTCCGCGACCGCCATCACCTCCAGGTACCCCGCGTACGCCGCCAGCCGCCGCGCCGCCGAACCAGCGCCGAGGAGCTGAGCGTCATCCAGCCGGCCCAGGTCCGCGACCGCCTCGCCCAGCAGCGCGGCCAGCCCCGGGCCGGGCGATGGACCGTCGCCCCCGGAGAACGCCTCCCACGGCGGCACCCGCCCGGGGCCGCCGGATGCGGGCTGAGACACCAGACACCACCCCCGATCGGGAGAAGAAGCTTGATTTACATACCCCGATAATAGCACACCTGTTCGCTTGATCACAACTCATGTCCGAATCTCAATGACCGCATGTTCGAATCACATACGTCACAGCGACATCTCCACCCGCAATACGGTCATCGTGCGTCCCCAATTGGCGGGTTGATCGTCGCGGGGAACGGCGCAGTAGCGCGGGCGGCGGGAGTGGAACGGGAGGACGGGAGGACGGGGACGGGAGGACGGGAGGACGGGAGGACGGGAGGACGGGAGGACGGGAGGACGGGAGGACGGCGCGGGCCCGCGCGGAGGCTAGGCGTCTCTGGTCGCGTATAGGGTCCACAGGCGGCGGACGTTGTCGTCAGTTGCATCTGGGAGCCCGTGGGCCCGCAGGAAGCGTTCGCCGAGTCCGGGGCCGAGGTTGTAGTGGAGGCTCCATACCGCGGCCGACAGATCGACCTCGACGTCGCCGACGCCCATCTCGCCCAGATCGATATATCCGCTCACCACGCCGCCTTCGCGGCACATGATATTCGGCAGGCAGGCGTCGCCGTGCACGAGCGATTCGCCAGGCATATCCGCCTTGAACGGGCACTCGCCCGCGTTCACGGAATGGAACGCCCGGAGACCGGCTGCGAGCATTTCAACGATTTTGTCCGAGCTTAGCCGTTTCGCCAAGGCCGCTAGATTAGTCCCTGGCACGGCCGACATGAGCAGCGCCTCCTGGTCACCAACCGGGTCAAAAGCGACGACCTCGGGTGCCGGAAGCCTGCCTTGCAGCCACTCTAGTAGCCGCGCGTATTCGGGTGCCAGGTGGTCGCCGATTTTAAGGAACCAGCGCGCGTCACCGGACCCGATCTCGAATACCGTGCTGTTGCCGCCGCTGCGTGCTTTTTTAACGATCGGGAACGGCACATTAAGCCGGTCAAGCGCCCAGCTTATATACCTCGCTTCAGACACGCCTTAATAGTAGGGTGGGGTGCTATGCGCGACGATGCTGCCGTTTACGATGCATCCGTGGTCGCCCGTCTCCGCGCTGCCGGCTGTGTCTTCGCCGAGGACGAGGCGGCGGTGCTGCTCAAGACGGCCCGGTCTCCGGCGGAACTCGACGCCCTGGTGAAACGACGGGCAGCCGGGGAACCGCTTGAGCAGGTGGTCGGCTGGGCAGAGTTCGCGGGCCTGCGGATCTGGGTTGATCCCGGCGTTTTCGTCCCGCGGCGCCGGAGCGAGTTCCTGGTCTCGGTCGCCGTCGGGCTCGCGCGATCGCGCATGGGCGGCGGCAGCGCAATCCCGGTGATCGTCGACCTGTGCTGTGGCACGGGCGCGCTCGGGCTAGCGGTAGCGGCTGGACTGACGGGCCTGGCCAGCGCGGGCGGGGCTGGGCCGGCGAGCGGGACCGGAACCGTCGCGGGCGGGCCTGGTCAGGTCGAGCTGCACTCCGCCGACCTTGATCCGGCGGCTGTGGCGTGCGCGCGGCGGAACGTCGAGCCGGTCGGAGGGCGCGTCTACGTCAGCGACCTGTTCGGCGCGCTGCCCGACGGCCTGCGCGGCCGGGTTGGCACCCTGGTCTGCAACGCGCCCTACGTGCCGACCGGCGATGTCGCGTTCCTCCCGGCCGAGGCGCGCGACCACGAGCCGCTGGTGGCGCTCGACGGGGGTCTTGACGGGCTGGCGGTGCTGCGCCGGGCAGCGTCGGGCGCGCCCTCTTGGCTCGCGCCCGGCGGCGTGCTGCTGGTGGAGACAAGCGACCGGCAGGCAGCGGAGATGGCGGGCGTGATGGCGGCCGCTGGCCTCCGCCCCGTCATCCACACCGACGAAGACACCGCCGCGACCGTCGTAACCGGCCGGACAGCCAACAGCTGAGGAAACCGGTCATTGAAGTGGTCATAACCGATCCTTGGAGCAACTTTGGTCGTCACGGTGAGCACCACGCAGCGGCGGGCCCGGCTGGTGGCGCGGCATCGGCTGGCGCTGGCGGCGGGTTCCGTTGCCGAGGCGGTTGAGTCGATGATCGCGCTGCATGCCACGGATCCGGTGACCGTGTACCTGTCGGCGTGGGCGCGGACCGGATGCGGTGCGGACGACGTGGACGAGGCCATTTACAAGGAGCGCGTCCTGGTGCGGATGCTGGGCATGCGGCGGACGATGTTCGTGGTGCCGGCCGATCTCATGCCGGTCGTGCAGGCGGCGTGCACGGATGATGTCGCCAAGCGGCTCCGCCGGCAGTTGGAGAAGGACCTTGGGGTCGGCGGGGTTGGGGACGGCGACGTGGCCGGGTGGCTGCAGGACGTCGGCTCGGGCGTGCTGGCGGCCCTGCTCGCGCGCGGCGGCGGCGCATCCGGGGCGCAGTTGTCCGAGAGCGAGCCGCGGCTGCGGACCCAACTGTCCTACGCGCTGGAGAAGAGCTATGGCGGAACGGCGAACATCACGTCGCGGGTGCTCGTGCTGCTCGCCGCCGAAGGGCACCTGGTCCGGGGACACCGGCGCGGCGGCTGGTCTTCCGGGCAGTTTGAGTGGTTCCCCGCCTCGAGCTGGCTGCTGGCAGCAGCCGACGCGACACGAGACGGGGCGCGAGACGGGGCGAAGCTGGACGGTGGCGCCGCGCGGGTGGAGTTGGCGCGGCGGTGGCTGCGTTCGTTCGGGCCGGCGCCGGTCTCCGACCTCCAATGGTGGGCCGGGTGGACGGGCGGGCAGACGAAGGCGGCGCTGGCCGCGCTGCCGGTGGCCGAGGTGAACCTGGACGGGGGGCCAGGCATCGCGCTGGCGGACGACCTTGAGTTCCCCGGTGACGTCGCCCCCGTCGCGACGCTGCTGCCGGCGCTCGACCCGACGCCGATGGGATGGCAGGAACGGGGCTGGTTCGTTGGCGAGCACCGAGCCGCGCTGTTCGACCGGACCGGCAACATCGGCCCGACCGTCTGGTGGGCAGGCCGCGTGGTCGGCGGCTGGGCGCAGCGCGCGTCGGGGGAGATCGTCTACCGGCTGTTTGAGGACGTCGGGGCGGATGCCGCGGCGGCCGTCGCCGCGGAAGCGGCACGGCTTGAGGCGTGGCTCGGGCCGGCCCGGGCCACGCCTCGCTTCCGCACGCCGCTGGAGCGGGAGCTGTCGACCTGAGGCCGACTAACTCCAGGCTTTGCCGTTCCAGTGGAGGATGAGCGTCTTGACGGTCGTTGGGGTCGTTTCGATGCTGCCCACGGCCCACGCGTTACTTGCTGAGGTCACCGCTAGGCCCGTGACGTAGGCGGTCGGGACCGGGTTCGCGGTCACCTGCCAGTTCTTCCCGGTCCAGCGCATGAGCAGCTGCGCGTAGACCGCCGAGCCGCCGCAGTCCGCCTTGCGGTCCGCCCTCGCCCTTACCGCCCACGATCCACGCGTTCCCGGCCGAGGTTGCGGCGACGCCGGTCAGTACGCTGTCCGCCTCTGCCGGCGCGCCAGCCACTCTTGACCATCCCTTGCCGTTCCAGCGCAGGATTAGGTCCCCTGAGGGGCCTCCCAGGGAGACCAGCGCACCGACGGCCCACGCGACCGACCCGGAGAGCGCGGACACGCCGACCAGTTCCGAGTTTCCCACGTTGGGAGTGGCGAACTGCGTCCAGGCCTTGCCATTCCAGTGCAGGATCAGGCTGGCCCGCCTGGGCGCCTGGCCAGTCCTGGTCGCGTAAGAGCCCACGGCCCAGGCGTTGCTCGGCGACGTCGCGGAGATGGAGTCCAGGAACGCACCCGCCAGGCTGGGCACAGCTGTCTGCGTCCAGGCCTTGCCGTTCCAGTGGATGATGTACGGCTTGGTCGTGCCGCCGAGCGCCCACGCGTCGGTCGCGGACACCGCGTCGACTGCGGTGAGCGTCGCGGTGGCCGGGCCGGGGCTGGGCACCTTCGTCCAGCTTGTGCCGTTCCAGTGCACGGTGAGCGGTCCCTTGGCCGCCGAGCCGACCGCCCACGCGTTGGACGACGACGTCGCAGACACCGCGATGAGCCCGCCGAGGGCGGAGAAGCCGGTGCTGATGGCTGGCGCGGCGGTAGCGGCTGACGCGACCGCGACGCCGCTGGCGCCGCCGCAGCGAGCGCGGTCGTCGCCGCGAGCGCTGTCGCCGCAGTGGCGAATAGGACTCTACGGATGGCAACTCTCGGCATGAAGGCTCCCGCCTGTTCCAAGGACAAAAGTTGTCATTCCGGAACATATACGCCACGGGCATTCGCCGCATAGCCATCAATTCGACAATTTTGGATCACCGGCCACGCTAGGAATGCGTGAATGTGCCACCCACCCAAACGGTGCGGCCCGGGAACTTACTCAGCGATCGCGATTGCGATCGTGGTGCTGGTGCTGGAGCTGGTGCTGGTGCTGCTGGTGGTGCTGCTGCTGGTGCTGGTGCTGCTGGTGGTGCTGCTGCTGGTGCTGGTGGTGCTGGTGCTGGTGCTGGTGCTGGTGCTGGTGGTGGTGGTGCTGCTGCTGCTGCTGGTGGTGCTGGTGCTGGTGGTGGTGCTGGTCCTGGCTAGCGGAGATGCCAGGTGGGGCCGGTGGGGGTGTCGGTCACCTGGACGTCCAGTCGGTCCAGCTCTGCGCGGATCTCGTCGGCCCGGGGCCAGTTCTTCTCCTTGCGGGCCTGGGTGCGGTCGGCGATGAGGCGCTCGATCGTCTCGATCTCGGCCTGGCCCAGGTCGGCGGCGGAGCGGCGGCGCTCCAAGGCGGCCGGGTCCAGGTCGGCCAGGCGCAGGCCAAGCAGGGCGTCGGCGGCGGCGACGATGACGCGCAGGCCTGCCGGGGTGATCTCGGGATCGCGGAGTGACTCCTGGAGGATGGCGAGCAGCCTGGGGGTGGCCAAGTCGAGGGAGATGGCCTCGTCTATCTGGTCCAGATAAGCCAGCGCGGCCTTGTCGCCGGGCTCACCGTCGGCCACCACGCCAATCGCGGCGAGCGCGGCGCGCGCCTGCTGGTAGGTCTCGACGGGCGGCAGCGGTCGGAGCGGCTCGATGCGGGAGACCAGGCGGCGCAGGGTCGTCTGGGCGCCGTCGACGGCCGCGGTGGTGAAGTCGAGCTGGCTGCGGTAGTGGCCGCCGAGCAGGAAGAGCCGGTAGGCCATCGGGTGATAGCCATCATCGACGAGGTCGGCCAGACGCGGCACCGGGCCCGACGACTTCGCGATCTTGGCGCTGTTGAGCAGCAGGAACTCGCCGTGCAGCCAGTAGTTGACCCACGGCTTGCCGTCGTCGAGGTAGGCCTCGGACTGGGCGATCTCGTTGACGTGGTGCAGCTCGCGGTGGTCGATGCCGCCGGTGTGCAGATCGAAGTGCTCGACCGAGCAGCTCCATCGACATCACCGAGCATTCCAGGTGCCACCCGGGCGCGCCCCAGCCCCACGGGGAGTCCCAGCGCATGATCCGGCGGACGCCGGGCTCCTCGGCCCGCCAGAGGGCGAAGTCGGTCTTGTTCCTGCGCCCCTCGACGTGCTCGACCCGGGCGGCCTCGCGCTGGCCGGCGATGTCCATCAGGGCGAGGGCGCCGTAGCCGGGCGACTTGGACGTGTCGAAGTACAGCCCGGACGGGATCTGGTAGGTGACGCCGCGCTCGGTGAGAGCCGCCGCGAACTCGATCATCTGCTCGACGTACTCGCTGGCGCGCGGGTACCGGTCGGCGGGCAGGATGTTCAGCGCGGCGACGTCGGCGAAGAACGCGCGGGTGTAGAAGTCGGCGATGTCCGCCACCGTCCGGGCCTCGCGGGCGGCCGCCACCTCGAGCTTGTCCTCGCCGGTGTCGGAGTCGGCCACCGCGTGGCCCACATCGGTGATGTTGATGACGTGCAGGACCGGGATCTGCTTCCAGCGCAGGGCCCGGCGGAGCGTGTCGGCGAACACGTACGTGCGCATGTTGCCGAGGTGCGGGAAGTAGTAGACGGTGGGACCACAGCTGTACAGGCCTACGACATCGGCGGACGGCGTGAATTCCTCGATCCGCCGTCCGAGCGAGTTATAGACCTTTAGCGGGTGACCTGTCACGCTGCCATGATAGTGAACAGTCGCACGGAACGTGCGAAAGCCCGCCGTCACTCGTCGTAGAGCGAGGCGATCTCCTTCGCGTACCGCTGGGTGATCACCGGGCGGCGGCGCTTGAGCGACGGGGTGAGCTCACCGGTCTGCGCGGTCCACTCCTCCGGCAGCACGACGTATCGGCGGACCTGCTCCGGCCTGGCCAGGTGCGAGTTCGCCGCCGCCACCCCGCGCCCGACCTCGGCGAGCACCTCGGGGTTGGCTGCGAGATCGGCCGACGTCGAGAACTCGATGCCACGATCGCGCGCCCACGCCGGGGCGACGTCGGGGTCGAGGACGAGCAGCGCGGACACGTACTTGCGCCGGTCGCCGATCGCGCAGGCCTGCCCGATCAGCGGGTGCCGCTGCAGCTCGTACTCGACTAGCGCCGGCGAGATGTTCTTGCCCCCGGAGGTGATGAGCAGGTCCTTCTTCCGGTCGGTGATCTTCAGGAAGCCCGCGGCGTCGAGCTCGCCGATGTCACCGGTGTGCATCCAGCCGTCGGCGTCGACCGCCTCCGCGGTCCGTTCCTCGTCGCGGTAGTAGCCGCTCATCACCAGCGGGCCGCGGACCAGCACCTCGCCGTCATCGGCGATCCGCAGCTCCACGCCCGGGTAGGCCCGGCCGACCGCGCCGTTGCGGGAGTCGCCGGGCACGGCGATGGTCGCGGCGTTGCACAGCTCCGACATCCCCCAGCCCTCGACGATCGGCAGCCCGAGTGCCTGGAAGAACTCGATGATGCCAGGATCGATGGGCGCGGCGCCGCTGGCCGCGAAGGCGCAGCGGTCAAGCCCCACGAGGGTCAGCACCGACGTCCTGGCCTGCTCGGGCAGCGCACGGACGGCCTCGGGCGACGGATCGGGCACGGCCGCCCGCAGCCCCGCGTACAGCTTCTCCCAGATCCTGGGGACGGCGATCAGCGTCGTCGGGTGCACCTGCGCCGCGATCGTGAAGATCTGCTTGCTGTCAGGGCAGTACGAGAGCGTGACCGGGTGCGCCAGCGACGACCAGTGGTCGGTGTGGCGGCCGGTGACGTGCGCCATGGGGAGGAAGGAGACCAGCACGCCGGCGCCATCGGCGCCGAACCGCGCCTTCAGCGGGAGCAGCCGGAGCGAGGCGGCCTGGGTGTAGCGCACGTTCCGGTGCGTGAGCATGGCCGCCTTGGGGGTGCCGGTGGTGCCCGAGGTGTAGATCAGCGTGGCCAGGTCGTCCGGGCTGACCTTGCGCCAGGCCTCCTCGAATAGGCCGGGCTCGACCTCCGCCTCCGCCCGGCCGAGGTCGAGCAGCCGCGACCAGCCGATCACGCCCGCGCCCGCCTGCAGGCCGGCCGCGGCGCGGCGCCCGTCCCCGATCCCCGGGTCGGCCTCGGGGTCGATGACCACGATCTGGCGGAGCTTCGGCAGCTGACCCGCGATCGAGTCGAGCTTGTCCAGGTACTCCCGCTCCACGATCGCCACGGTCGCCTCGCAGTGCCCGGCGATGTACGCGGCCTGCTCGGCGGAGACCGTGGGGTAGATGAAGACCGGGACTCCCCCGGCGTGCATCACCGCGTAGTCGGAGATCGTCGCCTCGGACCTGTTGCCCGACCAGACAACGGCGAAATCCCCCGGCCGCAGCCCGATCGCGGTCAGGCCAAGAGCGGCGTCGCGTACCTGGTCGTACACCTGCTGGTAGGTCAGCGATCGCCATTGGCCGTCAGCCAGCCACTGGTGCGCCACCACGTCGGGGTTCTCAGCGACCGTCTGCGCATACGCGGTGAGCAGCGTGGAGCCCGCGATCTCGGCCTCGATCGCCGCTCGCTCGGCAGCCACGTCCGCGGGGATGTCAGTCCAGTTGGCGTTAGTCATGCCGACCATTGTGACCCGCACGGTCTTGATCGGCTAGACCGTGCGGGTCACAAGAGGCCTTACCTAGAAGGCGGGGAAGAACCTAGAAGGCGGGGAAGAACCTAGAAGGCGGGGAAGGACCTAGAAGGCGGGGAAGGACCTAGAAGGCGGGGAAGGCGAGGATGCCGTCGGTGTTGCCTGCGCCGTCGGTGTAGAAGCCGACGATGTCGCCCTCGTTGTTGATGCCGTTGAGGAACGTCGTGCCGATGCCGTTCGGGTCATCGACCTTGGTGGTGAGGCTGCCGCCGACCCGCCAGATGAACCCGTGGGTCGTCGCGGTGGCGCCGGAGCCGTCGGTGTAGGTGCCGACCACGGTGTTGTTGTCGTTCACGCCGAACGCGGCGGTCGATGAGGCGCCGGGGACCGCGATCTTCAGAAGGCCCCGCCTGTGAGCTTGAGGAAGGCCTCGGTCACGCCGCCGCTCGTGGTGAAGGAGCCTGCCACGTCGCCGTCGTTGTTGATCGCGTTGGCGCTCAGGTTCGGCGCCGCGCCGCCGGTGGGCGCGCCGGGCTCCGTCACCAGGGAGAACTTGTGGTTCTTGATGTTGTAGGTGTAGCCGCGGGAGACGCCCGAGCCGTTGAGGTAGAAGCCGACCGCGATGTCGTGGTCGTTGACGCCGAGCAGTTGGTCTACCGTCGGCTTGTCGTTGTTGCCGGTCGGGTAGACGACCTCGTGGAACGAGCCGTTGAAGTACCAGCCGACGTTGTTGTTAACGCCCGAGGCCGTGTCCGTGGGTCGCGTAGAACCCGACCTGGACGCCACCATCGTTGAGACCGGTGACCTGAGTCTGGACCGAGCCCGGGAAGTTCTCGCTCCTGAAGTCGCCCTGCGCGTACGGCGCATTGATCGTGTAGCCCTTGTTCGGGTGGTTCACGGCGCCGGAGCCGAAGTAGCCGGCGATCCGCCCGTTGTTGTTGATGCCGAGGAGCTGGTTGAACGTGCGGTCGTTGTGGCTGCCGATCTCGACGAACTGGTAGCCGCCTGCCGTCGCCGCTACCGCCGGGCTGGCGGCCGGGCTTGCCCGCCGCCAGCGCCGATCCGGCCCCAGCAAACGCGGTGGCAGCCAGCGCGCCAGCCGCCACCACGGCGATGCCGCCGCCGACAGCAGCTTGCCCCGGCCGATGCCGCCTGCGAAACGGTCCGAAATACCCATGATCGTGATCCCTTCGTAACCCCGTTGATTAGGCGCGGCCGGACATCGTTGTCCAGCCGCAGTGATGCTCGCGGATCAGGTTCGCTGCTTGACTCCGGGGGAATCGCCGGGGGCTATAGGTGGTTCGTCAGGGGTTTGCGACAAGAGCTGCCACGCATCCGCCGCGATGCGCCAGCTCCCGTCGCCCTGCGGCCTCACCACCGTGCAACCCACGCCGCGCAGCCTCACCAGGACGCCGTCCGGCCCCAGCCCTTCGATCCGTCGCTCGCAGACCAGCATCGTCAGCCCGTCCGCAGGCAGCACCGCGACCAGCCGGGTGTCGAGCGGGAGCCGCAGCCGCATGATCTCCGACATCGTCTGCTCCAGGGACCCGCTGTCGGCCCCGTCATCGGCCCACGGCCGCAGGGCCGCCGCCGACTCGTACTGCGCGACCGCGGCGCCCAGGTCTCCGTCGCTCACCGCGAGGGAGACGAACTCTGCCGCCTGCGACGGCCAGCGGGCGGCCGGCGGGCTGATCGGGTCCGACACTGTTTCTCCCTAGTCGCGACACTCGCTAACACTCGCTAACAAGCGCCGACCTGCGTACCTCTGCGGTACTTCTGGACGGCGCCGCCGCGAAAGGAATTGCAGTGTGACACCGGGTAGCAGGGGGAAGCCAGCACCTCAGGGGGAATCACAGGGGGACGCAAGGCCCCGGCCAGGTATCAGCTCTGACCGACCAGCCGCTCGTACAGCGCGGTCGTCTCCGCAGCCGGCCGGACCCCGACCTGGTCCGCAAGCAGCGCCACGAGCTCGGTGTAATGCCGCACCGCCCGGGCCGTCTCGCCAAGCTGCGCCCAGCAGGTCATCAGCTCACGGTGCGCCGCCTCGTTCAGCGGCTCGTGCTCGATCGCCCGGCGGAAGGCGGTGACCGACGCCTCGTACCGCCCCGCCGCCGCATGCAGTCGGCCGATCACGAGAAGCGCCGACTCGAATCGACGGCGCAGCTCGTCGCGGCGCGTGCTCGTCCACTCCCCCGACGCCATCCCGGCGAGGAAATCGCCGCCGTACGCGGCGACCGCGCGCTGCAGGTCGGGCAGCGCGGCGCTGGCCGGGCGGGCCCGGCTGGCGGCGGCGAGCGCCGACTCGAACGTGTCCACGTCGCAGTCATGGCGCAGCGCGCGGTTGAACGCGTACCTGCCGCCGGAGTAGACGACCCACTGGGGATCGCCGAGCGCGCGCCGCAGCTCCCGCAGCGCGGTGTGCAGCGCGTTGCCGAGCTGCTGGCGCGATAGCTCGGGCCAGAGCGCCGCGCCTAGCTGCTCCCTGGTCTGCGGCGGGGACGTGACCAGCAGGAACAGTAGCTCACGGGGCTTGGCGTAGCCCCAGTCGGCGGCGGTCAGCTCGACATCGCCGACCCGCACCAGCGCCATGCCGAGCGCCCGCACCGTGAGCGGCGGCGACGTGGGGGGTGGAGGCGAAGCAACGGTCCGTTCAAGATCAAAAGATTTTTCCTGATGAACGGACCGTTGCTTCGAGCCACCGCCAACCGAGGGACCCGACTCGTCGAGTGCCTCATCCGGGTCAGGAACCCGCAGGCCGAGCTCGCGGGCGGCCTCGAATGCCGCCACGCCGAGCACCGCGCGAGCCGCCGCGACGGTGCGTTCATGCTCGCGGCGCTCGCACGGCGCGAGCACCGTGCCGATCGCCTCGCGCAGCGCCTGCGCCACTCCGAGCAGGTACGCGGCCCGGGTGCCGTTCAGCTGACTTGCGCTCGGCTGGTCGGCGGCCGACTTGAGCTCGGCCGCCGCCAGGTCCTCGATGACGCTCGCCATCCGCCATCGGTCCCTGAGCTGCCGATGCGTGGCATAGCTGGCACGAAGCCGGGCGCGGGCCAAGGCGACGTCGCCGCCGTCAAGCGCGACCAGGCCGAGCTGCTCCTCGCACCAGGCGACTCCCTCGCGGAACCCGATCGAGCGGGACAGCTCAAGGGACTCGGTGAGCAGCACCGCCGCCCGGTCTCGGTCATCTCGATAGCGGGCGATCACGCCGAGGCTGATCAGCGACCACGCGGTCCCCTCCACATCGCGCAGCGCGCGGAACAGTGCGAGCGCGTCCGTGCACTGCGCGCTAGCCGTCTCGAAATCACCTTGCAGCCAGGAGACGAAACCGAGGTAGCTGTGCGCGCTCGCCTGCGCCCACTCATCCGCCGCGGCCTTCGCCAGCTCGAGGCCCTCCACGTGCAGCTGCGCCGACCGCACGTACCTGCCCTGCTCGCGGGCGACGCTGCCGAGCGTCTGCAGGCAGGACGCCATCCCGGCGGAGTCGCCGAGCTCGCGGTAGAGCAGCAGGGCCGCGTCGAGCCGCCGCACGGCCGGCTCGTAGTCGCACTGCAGCTGCGCGAGCCGACCGCTGCCGTACAGCGCCCTGGCTCTTAGCTGCGGCGGCGCGGTGGGGCCGGCGCGGCCACCGCCAGGTCCATCCAGTGCCTGACCTCGTTGTAGTGGCCTCTTAGGTAAGCGTATTGGCCGAGCTGGCCGACGATCTTCAGGGCCGCTACGGCGTCGCCGCTCTCGCGGGCATAGTCGGTGGCCGCGCGGAGGTTGGCGCGCTCGGCGTCGAGGCCGTCTAGTTCGGCTTCGAGGTCGGCGGCCGCTGCGTGCTCTAGCTCGAGCCGCGCGCCCGCCTGCTCCGCGAACCTGGTGTAGTAGGCCAGGTGCGCGCGGCGAGCCTGGTCGCGTTCTCCTGCTTCGGCTAGCTTTTCCGACGCGTATTCGCGGATCGTCGCCAGCATGTGATATCGCTCGGCTTCGTGGTCCGCCCGGAGCAGCGACTTGTCGGCGAGCCTGGCGACCAGGTCGAGCACCTGGTCGGGTTTGATGTCGCCGAAGGAGGCGACGGTTTCCGCGGCTGCGAGCTCGAAGCCGTCGACGAAGGTCGCTAGTCGACGGAACACCGTCCGCTCTTCGTTGGTGAGCAGGTCGTGAGACCAGTCAAGGGTTTTACGTAGTGCCTGGTGCCTGGCCGGAGCGGACCTGGTGCCGCCTTTTAGCACGTCGAACATGTCGTCAAGCCGCCCGGTGAGCTGTCTTACGGACAAGATGCGCATCCAGGCGGCGGCCAGCTCGATTGCAAGGGGCAGGCCGTCAAGCTTGCGGCAAAGCTCTTCTACCCTGGCCCTGTTGCCGTCGGTGACCGAGAAGTTCGGTGCGACGAGACGCGCCCTGTCGTTGAAGAGCTGAACCGCCTGCTCCTGCTCGAGGGGAGGTACCGGCCAGGACCGCTCGCCTTCAACGCCCAGCGGCTCACGGCTGGTGGCGAGGACGGACAGGGCTGGGCACTCGGCTAGCAGGTACTCGGTCAGGGCAGCGACCGCTTCGGCCAGGTGCTCGCAGTTGTCGATGACGACGAGCACCATCTGGTCGCGGCGGGCGGCCAAGTGGGCGGCGATGGCTTCCGCCGGGTCCGTGCCCGGTGTCTCTGGCACACCGAGCCTGACGGCCACGGTCGCCGCCACGGCCTGCGCGTCGTAGAGCGGCGCGAGCTCGACCCAGGCGACGTCGACTGCTCCGTCGTTGACGCCGGCAGCCAACGCGGCGGCTGCCGCGAGGGCGAGCCGCGTCTTGCCGGTACCGCCCGGTCCGATGAGCGTGAGCAGGCGGCTCTGCGCGGCCGCGCTGGTGATGGCGGCTAGCTCCGTGTCCCGGCCGACGAGCGGCGTCATCCGCACGGGAAGTCGTCCGCTGGTCAGCACCGACATCTGGAGAACCCGCCCGCTCTGCTAGTGCTGGGGCGGTCGACCCGCATGCTGCTGTCGACCGCCCATCGACCTGAAATCCGTTATACCGAAGGTAACCAATTCTCGCTTGGCGCGGAATACCCGGCCCCGGCGGTCTGCCGCGGCTGTCTGGCGTCGGGTCGGGCTTAGTGACATGATTCGCCCGAAGGTTGCCGCTAAGGGAGGCACATCCGATGTGGGAGCGTCTGGAAAAGCGGGAGATTTCGCGACGCGGCCTGCGGCCGGGACCGGGGGAACGGCCACGTCCCGACCTGCCGGACGGCACCGACCTTATACCCACGATCAAGCACATCGTAGTGCTGATGCAGGAGAACCACTCCTACGACAACTACCTCGGCACGCTGCCCCCCGGCCGGGGCGACGGCCTGCCGACCGGCCCCGACGGCGCGCCGGACTCGGTCAACGTGCTGCCTAACGGGCAGCGGGTCGCGGCCCACCACCTGACCGCCACCACTCAGGTCCCCGGCAACCCCACCCAGACCTGGCACGCCAGTCACATCTCCTACGCCGACGGCACCTGCGGCGGGTTCGCAACCGGCGTCTGGCAGACCGTGCCAGGCGGCGACCCGGCCGTGCCGATGGGCTACTGGACGGAGTCCGAGCTGCCGTTCTACCACGGGCTGGCGCGCGTCTTCCCGGTGGCGGACCGGTGGTTCTGCTCCTGCCTGGGTCCGACGTTCCCGAACCGGCGGTTCCTGATCGCAGGCACCGCGCACGGCCTCGTCGACGACCTGCCGTGGGACCTGGTGGACTACCCCGCCGCCGGGACGATCTTCGACGCGCTGTCCGCCCACGGCATCTCCTGGGTGAACTACCACAACGTGAACCCCGCCTCGGTGGTGTTCAAGCGGCTGCTCGGCGGGCGCCTCCTGGTCGCGGCGCGGCGGTTCGCGCAGCTTGGCCGATGGCTGCCGGGGGTGACCAACGCCGTCCGCGGCAACAAGTCGTTCACCGCCGACTTGTACCCGCTCGGCCTCGCCCGGTGCGTGCGGCACCTGCGGACCACGCAGCAGTTCTTCGCCGACGCCGCGGCGGGGACGCTGCCCTCGGTCTCCATCGTGGACCCGGACTTCGGCGCCTACTCGGAGGAGAACCCGCAGGACGTCAAGTTCGGCGAGTCCTTCGCGGCCGCGGCGGTCAATGCCGTGATGGGTGGGCCGGCCTGGGAATCGACGCTACTGCTGTGGATCTACGACGAGCACGGCGGCTACTACGATCACGTGCCGCCGCCTGCCGCCGTCGCGCCGGACGACGTCCAGGCGCGGAACTGGCAGCTCGCGTGCCGTTGGCCGCGCACCCTGCTGAAAGTGCTGTCGCCGAAGTCGCTCAAATCGCTGGAGAACGCCGACGACGGGCCGGTGACCTACGAGCGGTACGGGTTCCGGGTGCCCGCGGTGATCGTATCCCCTTACGCGCGGCCCGACTTCGTGTTCAGCGAGGTGCTCGACCACACCTCGGTGCTCAAGCTGATCGAGGAGAAGTGGAACCTCCCCTCGCTCACCCGCCGGGACGCCGCCGCCGTCTCCCCGCTCGGCGCGCTCGACCTGGACGCGCCGCCGGCCTTCCTGACCCCGCCGTCGCTGCCCGCGGCTAAGGGCGGGCCGTTCAAGTCAGAAGGAAGTCGGCGCAGCGCTCGGCGATCATGATGGTGGGGGCGTTGGTGTTGCCTGAGGTGACCGACGGCATTACCGAGGCGTCGGCCACGCGGAGCCCGGGCACGCCGCGGACGCGCAGGTCCGGGGTGGTCACCGCCATCGAGTCGATGCCCATCTTGCAGGTGCCGACCTGGTGGTGGTAGGTGATCAGGTTGCGCATCCCGTACTCGATCAGGTCTTCGTCGGTGCGGACGTCTGGGCCCGGGGCGATCTCGCGGGCCCGCCAGTCCTTCAGCGCGTGGGCCTGGCCGACCTCACGAGAGAGCCTGAGGCTGGCGAGCAGCGCCGCCACGTCGGCGGGCTCCGACAGGTACCGGGGGTCAAGCGCCGGGCTTTGCGCCGGGTCGGCCGAGCGGAGCCAGAGGCGGCCCCGGCTCAGCGGGCGGATGAGGCCGGCCACGATCGCGTAGCCGTCGCCGTACGCGGGCTGCGGGTAGCCCTCGACCGGCATCGGGAAGTGCGACATCAGCGGCTGCAGGTCCGGAGCGGTCATCCCCGGGTCGCTGGCCGCGAACAGGTGCGCCTCGAGGTTGTTGGCCCTGCCCTCGGGGACCCGCTGCGACGACTCGTACAAGAGTGTGGCGAGGGCGTGGTCGTGCAGGTTCGCGCCCACCCCGGGCAGGTCGGCAAGCACGTCGATGCCGAGCCCGCGCAGGTCGTCGGCCGGGCCGATACCGGACAGCAGCAGCAGCTGGGGCGAGCCGATCACGCCACCGCAGACGACCACGTCGCCCGCGCAGCGCAGCTCCGTGGCGGGCCACGGCGTCAGGGCGGGGCGGGGAGTCGAGTCGGTTGGGTCAGTGCGGTTCTTGTAGACCAGACCGGGCCGGGAGAGCCGGACGCCGACGATGCGACCTGCTTTGTCGGTGATCAGGTGCAATACCTGAGAATTGGTGATGACCGTGAGCAGCGGGCTGTCGATAACGGGCTCGACGAACGCGGTCCAGGCCGACATCCAGCGGCCGCCGGAGACCGTCAGGTGGGTCAGGCCGACGCCGAGGATGTCGGTGGCGTTGGGGTCGTCGTTGGCCGGGACGCCGCGCTCGACGGCCGCCTCGATCATCGCCACCGTGACCGGGTTGGGCGCCTTGATGCGGGTGACGGGCAGCGGGCCGCCGACGCCGTGGTAGTCGCTCGGGCCGTCCTCGAAGTCCTCGGACTTCTTGAAGTACGGCAGGACGTCCGCGTAGGACCAGCCGGGGGCGCCGTTGTAGGCCCAGTTGTCGAAGTCCGACTTCGCGCCCCGGATGTAGATCATGCCGTTGAGCGCGCTCGAACCGCCGAGTACCTTGCCGCGCGGCCAGCAGACGCTGGTCTTCAGCGAGTGCCGCTGCGGCTCGGTGGTGTAGGCCCAGTCCTCGGGCGAGTTCCACAGCTCCCAGGAACGGTTGGGCTGGTGGATGGCCGGGTTGTAGTCCGGGCCGCCCGCCTCGATCAGCGCGACGGTGCGCCCGGCGTCGACCAGACGGCGGGCGATCACGCAGCCGGCCGAACCCGCGCCCACGATGATGTGGTCGAACTCTGTGCCCATGGTCTCATCATGGGGGTTACGTCACCGATGTCATTAACGCGGCAGCACAGATTTCCGGCCCAAGACAGTGAGAGCGGGCCAGCGCTGATCCCGGGTGGTCCTGGGTATCGCGCTGGCCCGCTGCGGGGGCTTGGCGTTGTTATGCCGTGGCGGTGAGGGCGGTGCCGCCGCCGGTGAGGCGGGCGAGCGGCGGGCGCTCGACCAGCTCGTTCAGGTGCTCGTCGAGGCGGAGGCCGTCGCTGGTCCCCACCGCGTGCAGATAGGTGTCCGGCTGGCGGAGCTCCCACAGGCCCGGCTCCGCCCCGTCCAGGCCGTCGCCGTCGATGGACCGGGCCAGGCCCTCGCGCGCGGCCACCGTTCTGAGCACCACCGAGGACATCCGGGTGAGGCTGGCGAGCGGCTGGTGCCTGTTCTGCCTGGTGCCGAGATCGACCTGGGCCATGCTGTCCAGGCCGATCTGGTCGTAGACGTCGATCATCATGCCTATCTCCACCCCGTAGCCGGTGAAGAAGGGCACGCGACCGAGCAGGTCGCGGCGGGCGGCGAACTCGCCGGCGAGCGGCTGCGCGAAGCCGGCCAGCTCCGGGTAGAAGAGGTTGAGCAGCGGCTTGGCCATCAGCTCGGTGACCCGGCCGCCGCCGTCGGGAATCTGCTCCTCGCCCTGCTTGAACGGCCGCCGGTAGGCGGCCTTGACGAACTGGACGGCCGGGTCCAGGAGGATCGGTCCGAGGGTGCCGTAGACGAAGTGCTCCTCGAAGTCGGTGGTATCGGCGTCGGCGAACATGACGATGTCCCCGGTCGCCGCCGACAGCGCACGCCACATTGCGTCGCCCTTGCCCTGCGCGGGGCCGTAGCCCGGCAGGAGCGCGTTCTCCGAGAAGACCTCCGCGCCATGGGCACGGGCGATATCCGCCGTGCCGTCCGGTGAGTCGCCGTCGACGACGATGACCTGGCCCGGAAGCCCGGTTCTTGCCCGCAGGCGCTGGACGACGGTGAGTATGGAACCGATAGTGCCAGCGACGTTGCGGGCCGGGAAGATCAGGGTCGTGGAGGGTATCTCCGCCCTGGTATCGCCCGATAGTGCGAGACCTGCAAAGTCCCGGTAGTGATACGAGCGCCGCTCAAACCATTCCCAGACTGTCATGTTCATATAACGACATCCTGACTCGTTTGGTTGCAGCGGTTGCACAAAATCGCGCGCGCTGCCGCCTACCGGTGGCGCAGGTTAGAGCTACCCCAGACCTTGACGGCCATGCCGGACGGACATCGCTGCACATCACTCAGCAGCGAGATCTAACGATCGAAACGTGGCATATCTAACGTATGTCGCTCCAAATAACTAACTAAATGTCAATAAGTCACGCCAACGGAACCTTCCGTTAACCTGGCCGACCACTTTCCGACCGCCAGCGCCGGTTCGATGACTGGGGATGCCAGCGACGGAAGTCCGCAGACAGAAGGCGTCCAGAAACGACAGGAGCGACTAATGCGTCCGAGAACCGGCATTGCCGCGTTCGCAACGTTCATGACCGCCGCGGGCGTGCTCGCCGCGACGGCCGCGGGTGCCACGACGGCACACGCGAGCACCACCCCGGCCGGCCGGGCAGCAGGGCACGACCACGGGCAGACCCGGCTGATCCCGGGCGATCTGCTGGTCAGCACCAGCTACTACCGCAACGACCCGAACATCGTGGCGGGCACGACCGTGCTGCCCCCCGGCTGCACCTCAGGCTGCGGCATCGCGGTCGCGAACGGCAACTACCCGTACGTCTTCAACAACGACTCCGTGGACGCAAGCTTCGGGGTCACCTCGCCGCTCTTCCTTGACGAGATCACCCAGTCGGGCCGGCCGCAGGGCGTCATTCCTGTTCCGTCGAGCGAGCTGAACACCAGCTTCTCGTCGAAGTCGGAGGGCGCGCTGAACCTGTCCACCAACGGCAAGTACGTGACCTTCATGGACTACGTGGCCGCGCCGGACACGGTCGACGCGTCCAACGCCAACACCCCGGGCGTCATCGACTCGACCAACCCGGTTCCCGGCGCAGACTACCGCGCGGTCGCGCAACTGTCGGCCGACGGGAAGTTCACCTTCACCGAGACCAACGCCTACAGCGGCAACAACGGCCGGGCCGCGATCGAGGCCACCGTCAACGGCAAGGACTATCTCTACACAGCGGGCAACGCCGGCAACGGCGCCAACCCGCAGCCGACCGGCGTCGTCCTGGGCGCGGGCACGCAGATCATCACGCCGTCCACCCTGCCGGAGGCGGACCAGACACCCGGCCAGCCCACGCCGGTCGGCAGCTTCAACGTGAGCGAGCTCGGCGGCAAGGCGGACAAGGTCGGCAAGGACGACAACTTCCGCGGCCTGACGCTCTCCAACAACGTCCTGTACTACACCAAGGGCAGCGGCAGCAACGGCGTCAACACGGTGTACTTCCTCGACACCACCGGCACCGCCTGCCCCGACGGCGTCGGCCTCCCGGCGGCGGGCGCGAAGCTGCCGACCACCGGAATCGAGTCCACCCTGACCTCGACCGGCCTGGCCAGCAACATGTGCATCCTGAAGGGGTTCCCGACCTCGCTCGCCAAGAACGCCACGGACGCCAGCGACTACCCGTTCGGGCTATGGTTCGCCAACCCGACCACGCTGTACGTGGCGGACGAGGGCGCCGGCGACAACACCTACGCTAACGGGACCTACACCGCGGACGCCGCGTCAACCACGGCGGGCCTGCAGAAGTGGGTGTTCAACGCGACCGCGGGCGAATGGCAGCTCGCGTACACCCTGCAGACCGGCCTTAACCTCGGCACGCCGTACACCGTCCGCGGTTACCCGACCGGAATCAACTCGGCGACGGGGCTACCGTGGGAGCCGGCCACCGACGGCCTGCGGAACATCACCGGCCTTGTCAACCCGAACGGCACCGTCTCCATCTGGGGGGTCACCTCGACCGTCAGCGGCGGCGGCGACCAGGGCGCCGACCCGAACCAGCTAGTGGAGATCACCGACTCGCTGAAGGCCACCACCCCGGACACCAAGGAGCGATTCCGCACCGTGGTCCCCGCCCGGTACGACCAGGTGGTACGCGGCGTGTCGTTCACGCCGGGCACGGACTTGGCCGGCAACCGCTAATCGGCTAGCGGCTCCGTCCCCAGATCCGCGCCTCGGGCGTTACTGCCCACGCGTCACGAGAGCGGCGATCTGCACCCGTGACACGTAGGAGAGCTTGGCCAGGATGTGCTCAAGGTGCGCATCGACGGTCCGCTTGGAGACGAACAGCCGCGCGGCGATCTCCTTGTTGGTCAGCCCGTTGGCGACAAGCTCCGCCACCTCGCGCTCGCGCGCGGTGAGCAGCTGCCAGCCGCCCCTCCCGCCTGCCGCATCGGCCGCGCCAGGACCCGCTGCCTGGGCAGGCGGGGCGGCGGCGGGCGGGACCGCGGCAGCGCCGCCCTGGGACGGCACAGCCTCCGCCGCGGCCTGCTGCTCGTCCTGGCTCGCCTCGCCGATCTCGCTGCGTACCGCGTCGACGGCGCTGAGCGCGGCGGTGAGCTCCTCGGCCATCGGCGTGTCGCCGACGGTCAGGCTGCGGTCAAGCGCGAGCCTCAGGTTCGACGCGTCCCGCCCCAGCCGCGATACCAGGGCGAACTGGTTGGCGAGCTGATCTCGGCCGGCCAACGACGCCGCCAGGCGGCGCGCGACGGCCAGGTAGTAGAACCGGTGCCGCTCCGCGCAGGCGGCCAGGTCCTCGACGTCCCCCCGCGCCGCGCCGTGCTCCCTGACCACCTCGAGCAGCCGGTACCGCGCCTCGCCGCCTGGGACGTCGGCGCGCAGCACGACCGACTTGTCCACCAGGCCGACATGAGCGCCGAGGACGTCGGCGGCGGACAGGCCGTCGCCGGCGCAGACGGCCTCCGCGGCGGCGAGGTCGAACTCGCCGCCGAACACCGACAGACGGGTCCACAGCAGCCGTTCGGCCGGGGTGCACAGGTCATAGCTCCAGCTGATCGAGGCCAGCATCGATTGCTGGCGGCTGTCAGCGCGGCGGCCGCCGCCGAGCATCCGCAGCTGGCCTGGCAGCCGGGTGAGCAGCTCGTCAAGGCCGACGGCGCGCAGCCGGAGCGCGGCGAACTCGATCGCGAGCGGGATGCCGTCGAGGGCGCGGCCGAGCCGCACCAGCTTCGGCAGCGTGACGGCGGTGACGGCAAAGCCGGGCACCGCCGCGGCGGCCCGGTCGGCGAAGAGCGCGACCGCCTCGTCGGCGCCGCCGTCGTCGCGCACGGCGAACGGCGGAATCCGGAAAACCACCTCACCGGGCACGTGCAGCGGCTGGCGGCCGGTCACCAGCACCACCGGGCGGTCGGTGCCGCGCAGCACCGACTCGGCCAGCGCGGCACAGGCGTCCACCAGGTGCTCGCAGGTGTCGAGGATCAGCAGCAGACGGCCGCCCAGCCGGCTAACCAGCCAGTCGATCCGGTCGGCGAACGTGCCATCCGCCGGCGCGGGCAGGCCAAGCCCGGCGGCCGTCGCCGCCACCAGGCCGTCAGCGTCCGTCGCGGCCGACAGCTGGACCAGGTACACGCCGCCGGGGAATGCCCCCGACAACTCATTGGCCACCCGAACCGCGAGCCGTGTCTTCCCCACGCCGCCGGGTCCGGTCAACGTGACCAGCCTCGATCTGGCCAGCGCGTCCCGGATGGCGGCAGCCTCCTTGGACCGCCCGAAGAACCTTGACGTCTCCGCGGGCAGTCGTCCCCCGTGCGTTACCAAAGTTGTTTGACCCTTCCCCCCAGAATCAGAGAGTAATACGTTCCGGTAACAGAGGGCGAGACTTGGAGCACATCCGCGTACCGGGCGGCGCCCCGAACGCCCATCGGGAACCGCGTGACACACACGTGACAGAGGGCACACAGGTACCGGCAGGCCACATAGACAACGACGGAATAGCGAGGCGTCACAGCTGTTGTCATCTGGTGCGATGCGCCGCCGTCACTGGCCGCTCCCCAATCCCCTAGCATCGCCCGTCCACCCACCTCGTACAGATTCGCGTGCGCCTGCTCATGACCCTTGACGCAATTCGCAACTTCCGTTCTGCACTGGCGGTTAAGTCCACCCGCGCCACTGCCGCGTACATCACCCGGCTCACCGCCACCGCGACCTTCGCCTACCTGCTGGCGCTGCTCATCCCCGCCGGGACCTCGCGCCCGGTGCTCGCGCCGCTGACCGCGCTGCTCGTGCTGCAGGCCAGCCTGTACCAGACGATCCGCAGCGGTGTGAAGAAGGTGCTCAGCGTCACCGTCGGCGTCCTGGTGGCGGTCGGCGTCTCCGAGTTCATCGGCTTCTCCTGGTGGCTGCTCGCGCTGCTCATCGCGGCCGCGCTGCTCATCGGCCGGATGCTGCGGCTCGGCGACGACCTGCTCGAGGTGCCGATCAGCGCGATGCTGATCTTCTCGTCGGTCGGGATGCACGCCGCCGCCACCGGTCGTGTCGTCGACACGCTGGCCGGCACCGCCGCCGGGCTGATCGGCGGCCTGGCGTTCGCGCCACTGCGCGTCAGGCCCGCCCGCGAGGCGGTCGCCGGGCTGGCGGGACGGCTCGCCGAGCTGCTCGACCGGATGGCAGCCGACCTGCTTGCCGACCCCGACCCCGCGGTTATCGCGGAGTGGCTGAGCAAGTCCAGGTCGCTGCGCGGTGAGATCGAACGGGTCGATGACGCGCTTCGCACGGCGGCCGACAGCGCGAAGCTCAACCCACGCAGGCTCGTCGGGGCCGAGTCGGTCCCCGTCACCGACATGACGGTGTCGCTGCGCGGCGGCTTGGAAACGCTCGAGCACGCGGCGCTGACGGTGCGCGGGCTGGCCCGCTCGGTGCTTGACAGCACGGCGATCGACAGCTCCGCGAGCCCGGTGCGCGACGCCGCGACCAGGAACCGGCTGGCTGACGTGCTGACCCAGCTCGGCCAGGTGATCCGCACCTACGGCAGGCTCCTGCAAGCGCTGCCCGAGGGCAGCGAGGCGCTCGAGTCCCAGCTCGCCGCCCAGCTGGCGAAGACGCACCAGCTGCAGGACGGGCTCGCCGAGCTGCTCGAGCCGCGGGCCGGCGTGTTCACCCTCGCCGCCAGCACCGAGTGGCCACTGCGGGGCGAGATCCTCGCGCACGTCGACCGGCTGCGCACCGGGCTGACCGCGAACTCGATCCCCCGAGAGCGCCACCAGCCACGGCTCATGACCCGGCCTCGGCCGATCAAGCTGCGCGCCCCCGAGCGGCTCCGTCCGCCCGGGCAGCTCCTGGCAGAGACGCGCCGCTCGCTCACCCGGCCGGGGAGCCTGACCTCGACCCGGCGCTAGGACGAGAGCTGCGCGCCGAAATCGCGCAGCTCCGCCCAGAGGTCGCGGTAGGCCTTCGCCGCCGAGCTTTTAGGCGCGTAGACGTCGACCGGTGCACGCTCCACCGACATAGTCTCGATGACTGACAGCGCCGGGATGGCGGTGTCAGCCACCTCGGCCCGCTCGACGAGGAGCTTCTCCGTTATTTCTCGGTGCAGCTTCTTGCGCCGGTCGACCATCGAGAAGAACGCGAGCAGTTGGGGTTTGTGGCCCGTGAATTCCGCCACGAAGTCCGCAAGCTGCTCGAGCGTTCGCACCGAAAGCGTCGTCGGGATGAGCGGGACGACGATCACGTCGGCCGCGTGCAGCACGTTCTCCGATACCAGGGAGACGGACGGCGGGCAGTCGAGGAAGACCGCGTCGTACTCGTCCGACAGTGGCGCGAGCAGTTTGGAGAGCTTGCGGGCGGGCTTGCCCCCCGGCGTGCCGCCGCCGGCACCGCCGCCCGCCGCGTCAAGCAGCAGGTCCATGTTCCGGTAGGTGAAATCGGCGGGGATAAGATCGAGATTGTCGAAATCTGTTCCCTTGATCGCGCCGTCCAGCGGCCGCTTGCCCCCGATCAGCGCCTTGCCGCCGCCCTTGACCTTAGGCTTGACCCGGAACATGAAGGACGCCGCCGCCTGTGGGTCCAGGTCCCAGAGCACGGTGCGCAGCCCGCTCTCGGCCGCGAGGTAGGCGAGGTTGACCGCCGTGGTGGTCTTACCGACGCCGCCCTTGATGTTGTAGATCGCATATATCCGCATTTAGCTACCGAACCCCCGGCTTCCCCCTGAGCAGTGCGGACATCAGACGTTGCCCATCGATCCCAGCGAACGCCGCGAACCGCCGACCGAAGTCTTCCCGCGCGGCCCGCTGCCGACTCGCGAGCCCCGCCGTCACCTCGCCCATCGCGAGCAACGTCACGGCCGGCGCCTCGCCTGCCGCGAGCATCGCCGTCGCCAGCGCCCTGATCTCCCCGATCTGCACCTCGGTGTCCTGGAACTCCCCCAGGCAGTCCTGGAGACGCTTGAGCTCCCCGACCACCTTCGCCTGTGCCCCCCGATCGTGCAGCGGGGCAAAAAACTCCAGCGCGTACCGCAGCTCCTTGCAGCGTTTGCGCAGGTCATGCAGGGATTCAGCGGGCGATCCCGGAGTGATCTCCGCGCCGCGCCTGGCGACCTTGGCAAAGGCGGTGCGGGTGCGCTCCGCCGCGAGGCAGCCGGTGGTCCCCCCTGCGGCTTGGATTCCCTGGCCTGAACGGACCGTGGTGACTCTGGCGGCCGGATTGCCGTCTTCGATCGCGGTGAGCCTCGCCCGCCAGCCATTGCTCAACTCGGTGAACCTTGCTGACTTCAGGCCCCGGGCGAGGGCCCGGAACTCCTTGCGTCGCCGCTGCTCCAAGTACGCGCGGAACGGCTCGAGGTGGTCCGGCTTGGCCGCGCTGAGCGCATGCGCCGTGTCGTCGAAGTCGAGCAGGTGCACGTCCAGGTCCCTGGTCGGCGTGGTCAGGTCGCCGACCCACCTGAACTCGGCGGCGAAGAACGCGACATCCTCCCCGGTCAGCCCGGCCGGGCCGAGCGCGTCGCCGAAGAGCTTCAGCGCGCTGCGGGTGCGCCGCACCGAGACGCGCAGGTCGTGCAGGAACTCGGTGTCGGTGTCCGCGAGGACGCCGCCCACGTTCGCGTCGATGGTGTTGAGCAGGCGGAGCAGGATCGTCGCGGCCGCCCGGCTGGCCGGCATGGCGGCCGTGATATCGGTATCGACCTTGTTGGAGTAGTCGCCGGGGCGACGGCCGAGGACGCGCATTGCCTCGGAGGAGGCCGGAACCTCGGCGTACTTGATGCCCGAGGCCGCGCCGACCAGGCGGGCGGCGCGGCGCGCCTGGCCCGGATAGCCCCGTATCTCGGCGATCGACAGCCGTGGGGCCAGGGGGGATGGGGGCCGCTGGCCGACGATCACCGGGCGTTCGACCAGCAGCCGGGCGACCGTCTTGCCGTCCTCGTTGAGCAGCCGGTGAGTGGTTGTCGCGGTGGTGACCGTGACGACAGGCAACAGGGCGCGCGGCTCGACGAGATCGCCAATCCGCGACGCCACCGGGCCGTCGGGCAGTTCGCACATGAGGTGCGGGCGGGCCGCCTGCCAGCCGGTCACCGGCTGGGCTGTCGTGGTGACCGCGCGGTCGGCCAGTTGAAGCTCGCCGCCAACGGATCTGGCCACGTACTCAAGGGTCAGTCCCGCCTTGTGCAGCCGCCAGTCGAAGGTGTCGAGCAGCGTTGCCCGGCCGGCGTTGACGGGCTCGCCGCCGCGCTCGGGGACGACCTCGAACTCGGACGCCAGGGCCGCGAGCGCCTCGGCAACGCTCTGTTCCCACGAACGATCGTCACGTCCGGGGGCGATAAAACCCGCCAGGCCAGGGGTCATCGCGCAACTCCTCTTCCGGCGATGGTGAATCCAGGCTCATTTAAGCATGTATTCACCATAATGTGGTAATGATGTTCGCTTGTAGTTTACCTCTTGTTTACTTTAGCGGGTAATCGAGATTGTTTCCGCAGTTCACGGCAGCGGCCAGCGATGACCGGTCACGGCGAGGATGTCGGCGGGACGCGGCATGCCCGACTGGGTGCCCGGCCGGGTGGCCGCCGTCGCGCCAGCCGCCGAGGCGGCGGTGACCGCGTCCACCGGCGGCACGTCGGCGGCGAGGGCCACCGCGAGCGCCCCGACGAACGTGTCCCCCGCGCCGACGCTGTCGGTGGCCTGAACCTTGAAACCCGGGACCGTTACTACGACAGTTTTGCCTTGCCCAAAGCCGCCCGCAGTAGGCGGGCCGCAGTAGGCCGCGCCGGCCGCGCCCGCAGTGACCACGGCGTTGCGCGCGCCGGCCGCGACCAGATCGGCCGCCGCCGCGGCCGCTTCTGTCAGGCCGGACACCGGCCGGCCGAGCACGGCGGCGGCCTCCGACTCGTTCACTACCAGCCACTCGGGGCCGGCGGCGACGAGTTCGGCCGCCTCCGGCGGGGCCGGCGCGAGGTTAAGCACGCGCAGCACGCGGCCGACCGAGACGGCAAGCGCCGCGCTGATCACCGGGGCCGGCACCTCGGCGCTGATCACCAGTACGTCACTGGCCGCGCCCGGCGTGCTTGAGCCCGACGCGGCAGGGCTCGCATTGCCGACGACATCGGCGATATCGGCCACGCTGAGCTCGTGATTCGCGCCCGGTGCGACCGTGATGATGTTCTCACCGGCTTGGTCGACCGTGATCATCGCGATCCCGGTGGGGACGCCGGTCACGGTGCGCACCGCGCTGTCGTCAACCCCCTCGGCGCGGAGCGCGGCCCGCAGTGTCGCGCCGAAGTCGTCGTCGCCGGTGCAGCCGATCATCGCGACGGACAGTCCTTCGCCCCCGAGCCGGGCGGCGGCCACCGCCTGGTTGGCGCCCTTCCCGCCGGGGGCGAAGACGGCGGCGCTGCCGAGCACCGTCGCGCCGGGTCCGGGAAGGGCGCGCACTGCGACCGAGATGTCCATGTTCAGGCTGCCGAGCACGGTCAGCCTCGCCGCGATATCCACGACTGCACCGTATCCATCCCCGGCATCCATCCCCGGCATCCATCCCCGGCGCATGTCTCGGGCGGCGCGGGTAGAGACTTCGATGACTCGAGAGCATGGAACTGGACGAAAGCTGCAACAAGATATATCTTGTTATCTGGAGGTAATTATGAGCGAGTTCGAGCGTCGGATCAAGGAACTGTGGGCGCGGATCACCGCGGGGTTGTCGAGTTCGGCCAAGACGGCCGGGCGGAAGCGGGACGAGAGCACCGCCAACCTCCGCCGGGAGGCGTCCGCGCGGGCACAGCAGGCGGCCGCCAAGGCGCGCGACATGCGTGACTCCGAGACCGCCAAGAAGGCCGCGACCGCCCTGCATGACCTGCGCGAGGGTGAAGCAGGCAAGAAGGCGGAGGCGGCCATCAACGACCTGCGCGGCACCGAGGCGGGCAAGAAGGCGGAGAGCGCCATCGCCGACCTGCGCCAGCGGGAGCCGGTCAAGAAGGCCGAGGAGAGCGCGCGCAAGGTACTGCACGACCTGTTCTCCGGTGGTTCCGACTCCACCGGCGCGCCGACCGAATAATTCGGTTGCAGCGGATCACATCGAGGTGAGACGCTGCCAGCGCGCGCAGTGAGCGCATTAGGTAGGTGTCGGCCGGCAACGGCCGACCATGCGGAAGGAGGGCCTGATGAGTACGCCCGTCGTGGGCTCTGCCCAGCCTTTCCTGACCGCAGACCACCTGAGGAGCTCCACCAGTGCGCGACAGCGCGGATTCATACGATCCGGCCCTCGGCCGGTTCCCCGACCGGCCTAGGACAAACCGCAAGCGGCAGCGTAACCGGTCCGACGACGAGGAGACGTTCGCCAAGCGGCAGCGGCACGTCGAGCGGCTGGCTTCCGAGGAGACCGCCGCCGACGCGACCGACGGCCTGGCGCCGGGCGAACGCTGGTCCACCTGGGACCAGTCCACCCTGCTCTATGAGGCGAGGGTGCCGGTTCCCTACCCGGTGCAGATCACCGGTACCGAGGTGCTGCTCGAGTTCATCGGCGAGGCCGACGGCACCGCCGCGCCCCGGCTGGCCGAGACGCGGCCCGACGACGGGGAGCTGGCCGATCTCTGGGATCAGCTGGTCGAGGCCCTGGTCGCGCTCGCCAGGCGCGGGTACGCGCACGGCGACCTGTCGCCTTACAACCTGCTCGTCCGCTCCGCCACCCTGGTGATGATCGACCTGCCGCAGGTGGTTGACGTGATCGCGCATCCGAACGGACGCGGCTTCCTCGAGCGGGACGCGACCAACGTCGCCCGGTGGTTCGCCGCCCGGGGCCTGCAGGCGGCGGACCCGGAAAAGCTAGCGGGCCTCCTCGTCGAGGAGGCCCGCCTGGCCTTACACGTGAGTTCCCGGGGCCGCAAGGGGGGGCAGCGGCCCCGGGAAGCCTGTTAGACCTTCTGCTTCACCGTGAGCTTGCCGTTGCGCATCGTGCCGAGGCGCTGGGCGCGGCGGGCGACCGAGGTGTCGTGGGTCACCATGACCATGGACAACCCCTTGTCCTGCCAGAGCTTCTCGAGCAGGACGATGATCTCGTCGCGGGTGTCCTCGTCGAGGTTGCCTGTTGGCTCGTCGGCGAGCAGCACCTTGGGTTCCTTCACCAGCGCGCGGGCGATCGCGACGCGCTGCTGCTGGCCGCCGGAGAGCTCCGAGGGCAGGTGGCGGACCCGGTCGGCGAGGCCGACCGAAGTCAGCGCCTCGGCCGCCCGCGCCTTCCGCGACTGGGCGCTGACCCCGAGCGGTACCAGCGCCGTCTCCACGTTCTCCTGCGCCGACAGGGTCGGGATGAGGTTGAACGTCTGGAAGATGAAGCCGATGGTGCTCGCCCGCACCTTCGTCATCGAGCCCTCGCCGAGCTTGGTGAGGTCAGTCCCGTTGAGCACCACCGAGCCCGAGGTGGCCCGGTCGAGGCCGCCGAGGATCTGCAGCAGGGTGGACTTGCCGTGCCCGGTCGGTCCCTGGATCGCCATCCACTCGCCGTCAGCGATGTCCAGGTCGACGCCCTGGAGGGCGTGGACCGTCTGGCGGCCCTTGGGATAGTCCTTCTTGACGCCCGTGAGCTTGTACATGAGTTTCTCCGCTTCCTTGACCGGGCCAGCCCGGCCGTCAGGCGACCTTGGACAGGGCTGCGGCCGGGCGCAGTCGCGCCGCCCGCCAGCCGCCGAACGACCCGGCGATCAGACCGCCGAGGACCGCGAGGACCACCGCGGCGAGCACCGCGCCGAGGGTGACCGGTGCGCTCAGGTGCTCCGTGACGGTGGACGCGGCGGTGGACGCCGCGTGGTTGAAGCCGCCGGTGAAGCCGCCGCCACCGCCGCCGCCACCGCCGCCGCCGAAGCCGCCGCCACCGCCGAACGACCGAGCGCCGCCCGGCGTCGCCGTGCCGGTGGTGCCGCTGCTGAGCGAGGCGGTCATCGGCGGGGCGAACTTGCCGACCGCGGCCGCGCCGAGGAAGCCGAGTCCGACGCCGATGACGCCGCCGACGATGCCGATCGCGATCGACTCGCCCATCACCTGGAAGACCACCCGGCGGCTCTTCCAGCCGAGCGCCTTGAGGGTGCCGAACTCACGGATCCGCCGCGACACGGCCGACATCGTGAGCAGGCTGGCCAGCAGGAACGCCGCGATGAGGACCGCGATCGCGAGCCACTTGCCGAGGTTGTTGGCCAGCGACGCCGCGCTCGAGATCGAGCCGGTGACCTGGCTGGCCAGCGAGTCCTGGTCGGTCACGGTCGTGCCGGGCACCGCCTTGCTGATCGCGCTGGCCACGGTGGTGATGTCCTGGCCGCTCGTCGCCGTCACGTAGACCTCGTTGACGTCGTTCTTCATGCCGGCCAGGGTCTGCGCCACGGTGAGCGGGATGTAGTAGTCGGGCGGGGTGTCGCCGGACGGCGCGGTCACGATGCCGATGACCTTGAAGCTGGTCTTGTCGATGGTGACCGTGTTGCCGACCTTGACCTTGTTCGAGGCGGCATAGTTCGAGTCCACCAGCGCGTCGTGCGCGGTCGTGTCCGAGCTGGTGAACGTCGCGCCCGAGGAGAGCTTGCCGGTCGACAGCGGACCGAGCTCGCCGTTGGCGATGTCCACGCCGTCGACGGTGAACGAGGTTTGCGTGAGCGTGGAGTGGAAGGACTGGCCGCCTGAACCGCTCGCGCCGCCGCCTCCGCCACCACCGAAGCCGCCGCCTCCACCGCTGGTGTTGATCGCCGGAATCGTGCCGGAGATCTTCGCGTCGGTCAACTCAAGACCGCCCGCCGCCGCGGCAACGTCCTTGGTAGACGCGATCGTGGTCACGGACGTCGACGAGATCGTGCCAAGGCTGGTGCTGCGCAGCGACTCGGTGTCGATCTTGGTTCCCGCCGCGGGCCGTGAGCTGGTCCCGGTACGGAAGCCGAACCCGAACGACTGCCCACCTCCTCCGGTCCCGGCGGTCGGGGCCTTGGTCACGGTTATGTCCGTGCCCACGCCGTACAGCGAGTGCAGGACGCCAGCCTGGGCGTTCTTGACCCCGGCCGCCGCGGCGGTCACCGTGATCACCAGCCCGATCCCAAGCGCCAGCCCGATGGCTATAAAGACGGCCTGGCGCACCCGGCGGCGCAACTCGCGCCAGAGGTAAGTGAAGAACATCAGACTCCTCAGCGGACTTAAGAAACAGTGGTGGTGCGGGAACCTCGCGCCTGGGGGAGCGCATCAAACCCGGCGCGAGGTCCGCACCGCCATGATCTTGTCGGCCCTACCTGAGGGATAGCTGAGCTATTCCTGCGAACACCCCAAAAAGCGCCGCCCCCGCATCGACTTTCAGCCATCCCCAAGCGCGCCGCAATCCTGCGCCAAACAAAGGCCGCCAGTTCCTCCGCTAATACGACGCAGCCAGCCAATCGGCAGCGCACGCCGACCCATGGCCCCCTGTCACCGCAGACCAGGTACTCCTCATACAGATTGTCCAGGTAGATGCTCCTGTCGCCGATCCTGATGCGCGCCTGGCGCGTGGCGACCGGCAACCCATGCCGACGCTCAACGCCGCGCAAGTACCACCGTTCAAGATTGGACCTCGCCCCCTGTCCGGCGTCGCCCAGGGCGGATTCGGCCTCCCGCCGATCGCGGAACCGGCTCCGCTTGTCCAGCGCCTGCCGTAGCCGCGCGGCCGTGGTCAGCTGGCTTCCGATGGCCCGGCATATCAAGTCGTACCGATCCGCAGGGTCACCCAGGTCCGCCATGAGATCGAGAACCGTGTGCTCGATCCTGGTACGCGGCGGCGATAGCACCGGGTGCCTCGTCGCCTCGATGATCCGCGACCGATGCACGACAACACCGGGGATCCTGCCGTGCTTGGCGGGGTTGGTCGTGGCTGGAACGGTCAGATGGATCATCGAGCTCGGCTCCCTCGGCACGCCGTACAGCAGGGCAGCCCACAATTGCGCCTCCCGCGTCACCTCACCCGAGAAGGTTGCGTACGCCCCGCGCTGAATGCGCTGCCAGTCCGCGGCCCGCACCCGATGACGCATCGAGTACGGGGAAAGCCCGAGTTGGGCGCCTTGCGCGCGCCCGATAACGCCATCTTGACTAGCGAGGAGCTGACGTCCCCCTGCAGGAATTTCCAGAGTCATAGCCCAAGCGTGACAATCCCGGGCTAACGAAGCGATGCGCGCCTCCAACCTGTGGATAACGCGCCTGCTTTTCCCTTAACTGTGGATAACAATTGGCGCCGACGCCCCCGCTGTGGTAAGCCGACGCGCGTTTGGCGCGGGCGCACCATCATCGTGTGCCGTTGGGGGCTGGATACGACCCGAAGGGCACACAATAACGCGTGGCCGGTTGTCGGGCAGCGGGGCGAGACGCAATTTGGGTGCTTATATACCGAAATTTCGGGCGCGATAAGCAGGCGTGCTTCCCTCGCTGTGGACGATGGGGCCGGTTCCTCGCTGTGTACGTGGGAGCCGTGGGCGGTGGTCGTGCTGGGGACGTGGGAGCGGGGCGCGAGTGGTGCGCCACCGCACCACCGCGCCCCGCGACTCACGCTGGTTAGAGACGCCTGGGCTTAGACGCCGCTTTCGCGGAGGGCTCGGATGCCTTCCTTGAGGGAGGACATGGTGGCGATTACTGCCGAGGGCTCGTAGCCGCAGTGGGCCATGCAGTTGGCGCAGCGGGGGTCCTTGCCTCGGCCGTACTTCTCCCACTCGGTCGTCTCGATGAGCTCCTTGTAGGTCGGGACGTAGCCGTCCGACATCAGGTAGCAGGGCTTCTGCCAGCCGAACAGGGAGTAGGACGGGATCGACCAGGCGGTGCACTCGTACTCGACCTTGCCCTCGAGGAAGTCGAGGAAGAGCGGCGTGTGCATGAGACGCCACTTCTTCCTGCGGCCGTCCGCGAACGCCTTCTTGAACATCTCCCGCGTCTCCGTAACGCCGAGGAAGTGCTCCTGGTCGGGGGCCTTCTCGTAGGCGTATCCGGGCGAGATCTGCAGGTCGTCGACCTCGAGCTCGTCGTTGAGGTAGTCGAGCACGTCGATGACGGTCTGCGGGGTGTCGGTGTTGAAGAAGGTGGTGTTGGTGTTGACCTTGAACCCGGCCGCCTTCGCCATCTTGATGGCCTCGACCGCCTTGTCGAACACGCCCTCCTTGGACACCGACTCGTCGTGCCGCTCGCGCAGCCCGTCGATGTGCACCACCCAGCGGAAGTACGGCGACGGCTTGAACTTGTGCAGGTGCTTGGGCAGCAGCAGCGCGTTCGTGCAGAGGAAGACGAACTTCTTCCGCTTGATCAGCTCCTGCACGATCACCTCGATCTGCGGGTGCATCAGCGGCTCGCCGCCGGCGATCGAGACCATCGGCGCGTTGGCCTCCTCGATCGCGCCGACCGCCTGCTCCACCGACATCCGCTGCTTGAGGATGTTCGCCGGGTGCTGGATCTTCCCGCAGCCGTTGCACGCGAGGTTGCAGGCGAACAGCGGCTCGAGCTCGACCAGCAACGGGAACTTCTTATTGCCGGACAGCTTCTGCTTCATCAGGTGTGTCCCGATGCGCAAGCTGACGCGAAGTGGCATAGACATTTAGCGCCGTACCTCCCTAGGCAGGCCGAACTGTACTGATTCGGTAGTGGTGACCCGCTCGGTCACCGTCACCGTGCCGAGCCCGGACAGCGCGGTGATGATCTCGCTTACTACCGCCGGGGGCGCGGATGCCCCCGCCGTGAGCCCGACCACCGACGCGTCGGCCAGCCAGGACAGGTCGATGTCCGTGGCCCCGTCGATCAGGTGGGCGGGCGTGCCCTCCCGCTCGGAGCGCTCGACCAGCCGCACCGAGTTGGAGGAGTTCTTGGAGCCCGCGACGAGGACCACGTCCGCCTCGACGGCGACCGCGCGGACGGCGGCCTGCCGGTTGGTCGTCGCGTAGCAGATGTCGTCGCTGCCCGGCGCGCGCATCTGCGGGAACTTCTCCCGCAGCGCGCCCGCACACGTCGGCCGCCTCGTCGATGGCCAGCGTGGTCTGCATGAGGTAGGCGACCTTGGACGGGTCCGTCGACCGACAGCGCCGCGACGTCGGCGGCGGTCTGCACGAGCACCGTCGAGTCCGGCGCCTCGCCGAGCGTGCCCTCGACCTCCTCGTGGCCGGCGTGCCCGATCAGCGCGACCGTGTACCCCTTCTCGGCGAACCGGCGCGCCTCCGCGTGCACCTTCGACACCAGCGGGCAGGTCGCGTCGATCACCGACAGGGACCGCTCGCGAGGCGTCGGAGCGGACCGCGGGCGACGACGCCGTGCGCGGAGAACACCACCGTCGCGCCGTTGGGCACCTCGTCGAGCTCGTCGACGAAGATCGCGCCGCGCTGCTCAAGGTCGGCGACCACCCGGGTGTTGTGCACGATCTGCTTGCGCACGTAGACCGGCGCGCCGCGCAGCTCAAGGGCGCGCTCGACGATCTCGATGGCCCGCTCCACCCCGGCGCAGAACGACCGCGGCCCGGCCAGCAGCACCGTCCGCTCCCGGCAGGCGGCGGCCCACCGCTCGGCGACCGGCGCGGCCGCCCGCAGCGCGCGCAGCGCGGCCATCCCGCCGGTGACCATGCCGGGGCCGAAGCCGCCGTCGGAGACCGCGCGGATCACGGCCACCGGACGTCCCGCCGGCGGCAGCCACCAGCGCGGCCGACTCCATGTCGGCGGCAATGAAGCCGTCGGCAGCAAGCCGCGTGCGTTCAGAAGAATTGATGATCTTTTTGACCTGGCTGATCCGGCCCGCGCGGGCGTTCAGGCCCGCGCGGCGCAGTTCGGCCGCGAGCAGGTCGGCGCCGGGCAGCTCGACGGTGGTCTCGCCGTCGCTCACCTCGGTGGCGACGACCAGGTCGCCCGGGCTGAGGTCGGCGGCCAGCCCCGCCGCGGTGCCCATCACAACCATCGCGCTGAACGGTCCCGGCTTGCTCTGGGCGGTCGATTTCCGCGATCGGGTGGCGCCCATGCCGGTGCGCTGGACGCTGGCTGGTCGGCTGGGTGAGGCCGCGGCGGACCGCGTTGGCCTCGAACCGGAGCGGCGCGAACACGAGCAGGCCCGCGCCGACGGCCGGGGAATCGGCGAAGGCCGCGCTCCTCGGCTACCCGGGGCTGCGGAATGGTCTCAGTCATGACGTGAACCCCTTACGTATCTGCCGAGCGCGGAGACCGGAAACGCCAGCCGGTACAGGTGGTAGTTCAGGTAGAAGTCACCGGGGAAGCCGGTCCCGGTGAAGTAGGGCTCGTCCCAGGTGCCGTCCGGGCGCTGCGTCTCCGCCAGCCAGCGGATGCCGCGCTCGACGGCCTTGCTCTCGGCTCATCGCTCGCCCGCGGCGAGCAGGGCGAGCAGCGCCCAGGCGGTCTGCGAGGCGGTGGACGCGCCCCGGCCTGACCACGTCTTCGGGTCGTCGTAGGAGCGCAGGTCCTCGCCCCAGCCGCCGTCCTCGTTCTGGTGCTCCTCCAGCCAGGCGACGGCGCGGCGGATCTGCGGCTTGTGCGGCTTGACCCCGGCGGCGATCAGCGCGGGAACGACCGCGCCGGTGCCGTAGAGGTAGTTCGCGCCCCAGCGGCCGAACCAGGAGCCGTCTTCCTCCTGGTGCTTGAGCAGCCAGATGACGCCCCTTCTGCAGGCGGTCTCGTGGGCCAGGCCCTCGGCGGCGAAGGCCTCGACGATGTGGGCGGTGACGTCGGCGCTTGGCGGGTCGATCACCGCGCCGAAGTCGCAGAACGGCAGCTTGTTGACCAGCTCGCGGGTGTTGTCGGCGTCGAACGCGCCCCAGCCGCCGTCCTTGCACTGCATGCCCTCGAGCCAGCGCAGGCCGCGCCTGATCGCTTCCTTGTTGTCGGTCGCGGTGCGCCGCAGCGCCAGGATCACCTCGGCGGTGTCGTCGGTGTCGGCGTAGTTGTCGTTGTCGAACTCGAACGCCCAGCCGCCGGGGGCGGTCTGCGGGCGGCGGACCTGCCAGTCGCCGGGCTGGCGGATCTCCTCGCTGCAGCACCCAGTGGGCGCTGGCGGTCAGCGCCGGGTGGTCCGGCTCGAGGCCGGCGTCCGCGAGGGCGACCATGGACAGCACGGTGTCCCAGACCGGGGACTGGCACGCCTCAAGGCGGCGGATGCCGTCCTCCCTGATGGTGAACCGGTCGAGCGCGTCGATCGCCTTCGCGACGACGGGGCTGTCCAGGCCGTAGCCCATCAGGTGCAGCGCCATGATCGAGTAGACCCAGGGCGGCTGGATGCCGCCCCAGCAGCCGTCGGCCTCCTGGCGGGCGATGATCCAGTCGGCGCAGCGCCTGCGCGCGGCCGCCCGGGCGCGCTTGGGCAGCCTCGGCTCGACCTTGTGCAGCACCTTGTCGAGTCCGTTGAAGGCCAGCGACCAGAGGTCCTTGTTGTCCGCCTTGGGCGGCCGGCCACGGACCTTGGCGTAGAGCTCGTCGATGCCGGAACGGCAGCGGCCTTGCTCGGCCGGAAGCTGGACACCACGGCCAGCGCGACGATGGTCTGCCTGGCCCAGCAGCCCCAGTCGTAGATGTTCAGCGGGACCCAGGACGGCAGGTAGATGACCTCGGGCGGGATGACCGGCAGCTCGTCCCAGGACCACAGGCCGCTGATCGCGAGCCAGATCCTGGTGAAGACGCGGGTCGCGGTGAGACCGCCGTTGGCCGTTATCCAGTCGGCCGCGAGCTTCATGTGCGGCGCGTCGACGGCGTCGCCGGCCAGCTTGCAGCGCCACGTAGGCCTCGACGGTGGTGGACAGGTCGCCCGGGCCGCCGTAGAAGTTGGCCCAGGTGCCGTCTTCGCGCTGCTGTGACCTGATCCAGCCCGCCGTCTCAGCCAGCTCGACCTCGGTCAGGATGCCGAGGAAGTGCCGGAGCAGCACGTCCTCGGCGTCCATGGTGACGTTGGTCTCGAGCTCGCCGATCCACCAGCCGCGCGGGTCCTGCAGGCTGAGCAGGTGGTCGCGCGCCTTGGCCAGCGTGGCGGCGGCGACGTCGCGGATGCCGCCGCCCACGCTCGCGGCTGGATCGCGGGCCCGGGCCGGGATCATGATGACCCCGGGGGCGCGCAGCGCCACCTGCGCACGGGCCGGCGCCCACGGCCTCCGTCCCGCGCGTCGGCGCCCGCGGACGCTTGCCCGACACCTCGCCTTTCCAGCGGACATGCTCCGCGGGGGACGGTGAATCACTCTCCCGGGGTTGTCGTCGTCATCGGTTACCACTGCCTCGCGGTGATGAACTCGGCGATGGCGATGAACTCGGCGCGGACGTCGGCCGGGACGCCGATGCCGTCGAGCGACGCGGCGGCCCGCGCGAGGCGGTCGTCGGCCTCCTGCTCGGCCCATTCCTTGCCGCCGGCCTCGACGATCAGGTCGGCCGCGCGCACCAGGTCGTCCTCCGACAGCTCGCCGGAGCGGGCGAGCAGCGCCTTGAGCTCGGCGGCCTCCGGGGTGTCGCTGGACAGCGCCGCCACCACCGGGAGCGACTTCTTCCTGGCGCGCAGGTCGGCGCGGACCGGTTTGCCGGTCACCTCGGTCGCGCCCCAGATGCCGAGCAGGTCGTCGGTGAGCTGGAACGCCAGGCCGACGTGGCCGCCGAACTCCGCCAGGCCCATCGCGAGCTCGGGCTGCGCGCCCACGTGCACCGCGCCGATCGTGCAGGCGCAGGCCATCAGCGCCGCCGTCTTGTCGCCGGCCATCTCGATGCACTCGCGCAGGGTCACGTCGCCGCGCGTCTCGAAGGCCAGGTCCTCGCTCTGGCCGGTGATCAGCCGCTGCACCGCGGTGGACAGGCAGCGCGCCGCCCAGGGGCCGCCCGGCGCTATGTCCTCGAGCACCAGGTCGTTGGCGAGCGCAAGCAGCGCGTCGCCGGCCAGGATCGCCGCGCCGACGCCGAACACGGTCCACGCGGTCGGCCGGTGCCGCCGCTCGGTGTCCCCGTCCATGATGTCGTCGTGCAGCAGGGAGAAGTTGTGCACGAGCTCCACCGCGACCGCGGCCGTCACGCCGCGCTCGGCGGGCACGCCCGCCGCGCGGGCGGACAAGCAGGGCGAGCGCCGGTCGCAGCGCCTTGCCGCTGCCGACCCGCACCGGGTTGCCTTCCGCGTCGGCGAGGCCGTAGTGGTACGCGGCGACGCGGCGCACGCCCGGGCTGAGCCGGTTGATCACGGCTTCCGTCGCAGGGCCAACCAGGTCACGCGCCACGGCGACGCCTGCAGGCATCACAACTGTCACGAGCGCACCTCCCTCTCATGCTCATCAGCGACGTTCACTTCAGACACTCTGTCCACTTCAGACACTGTGTCCACTTCAACTGTGTTACTTCACCACTCGTTAGCTTCGACGCTGTTCGCTTCAAGCACTGCGCTAGCTCCCGACGCGGCATCCCCGAACAGGGACAAATCCGGAAATTTCCTCTTTTGTTCCCAGCCGGGGACGGCGGCGGGGCCAGCGTTCGTGGAGGGCGATGACCGCGTTCAGGCCGCTGCGGACGGCGCCCTCCATGGTGTCCGGCCAGCCGGTGTCGGTCCACGAGCCCGCCAGTACCAGGCCGGGCAGCGCGGTCGCGGACTGCGGGCGCAGCTTGGCCGTCCCCGGACCTGCCGGAACGTGGCCCGCCGCTCGCGGGTGACGAAGAACTCGGTCACCTCCGCCTCGCGGGCGGCGGGGAACAGTTCCGCCAGCGCGGGGACGAACTCTCGCGCAGCTCGGCCACCGTCAGGTTCACGTACTCGTCGGCCGCCGACAGCGAGACCGCCAGGTACTGGCCGTCGTCGCCGCGCGCGTGCATCCCGGAGATCCGCGTCCGGTCGAACACCCACTGCACCGGGGAGTCCACCGCCGCGGCGAACGGCACGTCCATGACCTTGCGGTCGTAGCGCACGTGCAGGTTGACGATCGGGGCCGCGCCGAGGCCGGCCCAGCCGTCCACCGTCTCGGCCGGCAGCGCGCCGTGCGGGATCAGCCGCGCGGCCTGCTCGTGCGGCACCGCGAGCACCACGGCGTCCGCCAGGATGTCCTCGACCATCGGCCGCCCGAACGAGGGAACTCGGCGTCGCCCTTGCCGCTCGATCGCGGCGACCTTCGTCCGACAGCGCGGACGGTCGCGCCCAGCTTGGCGAGCAGCCGGGCGGCGGCGGCACCGTGCAGCTCGCCCAGGCTGCAGCGCGGGCACGCCGATGTCGGCGGCGCCCGCGTCGCCCAGCAGGCCGGTCTTCACCACGACCGCGGCCAGGGCCAGGGAGGCGTCATCGCCAGGGACGTTCAGCGAGGAGATGGAGAACAGGTCCCAGAGCACGCGCCTGGTCCGTTCGTCCTGGCCGTGGGCCTCGAGCCAGTCGCCCAGGCGGAGTTCGTCCGTCTTCGGGTCCGCCTCGTCGAGGCGCTTGAACGCCGAGGGCGGCACGTGAAAGACGGGTCCGTTCGGGAAACTCAAGAACGGATACCCGAGCAGAGCCGGCAGCATGTGGAGGGGCGCGGGAAGGCGACGCCTTCTCAGCCTTGCCTTTTTCCCCGGCGAGACCACGGTGACGTCGAAGCGGGGCTGCAGGGGCGCGTGCGCCGCCATCCCGAGGCGGTCGAGCAGGCCGCGGTAAGCCGTGCAGCAGCGCAGGAACACGTGCTGGCCGGTGTCGATGACCAGGCCGTCGCGGGTGAACGACATCGTCGCGCCGCCCAGCCTCGGCTTGGCCTCGAGCAGCGTCACCTCGTGACCCGCCTGGGCGAGGGCGATCGCGGCGGTGATGCCCGCCAGCCCCCCGCCGATCACGACGGCCCTCACTGACCGGCCCCCTTGCGGTACTTCCAGCGGTCGAAGCCGGCCAGGGCCTCGACCGCGACCAGCGCCTTCTCGCTGCCGGGCAGGGACATCCGGCCTCGAGCACCGCGTGCGGGTTGGCCGCGATCCGGTCAAGCAGCCGGCGGTAGATGCCCGCCATCGCGCCGGTGCAGGCGGCGCTGCGGCGGTCGATCGTGGCGAGCAGCCGCAGGCCGGAGCCGTACCACTCGCGGGCGCGGTCCGCCTCGAACTCCACCAGGCTCGCGAACCGCGCCTGCATGGCCTCCGACGGGAAGGGCTCGGGCTCGCCGAACGGGGCGAACTCGATGCCGAACTTGGCCAGGTCCTCGGCCGGGAGGTAGATGCGATTGTTCGGAAGTCCTCGCGGACGTCGCGCAGGATGTTCGTGATCTGGAGCGCGACGCCCAGGTCGTCGGCCATCATGGCCTGCTTCTCCGGGTGGCTCGCGCCGTAGATGCCGAGCGAGAGCCGGCCGATGGAGCCGGCGACGCAGCGGCAGTACCAGAGCAGGTCGTCGAAGGTCTTGTAGGTGGCCTGGTTCACGTCGGCCAGGCAGCCGTCGATCAGCTCGTTGAACGCTTCCAGCGGGATGTCGAAGCGGGTGCCGGCGTCGGCCAGCGCGACGAGCACCGGGTCGGTGCCGTCGACGCGCGTGGCGTCCGCGCCGGTCCGCCACCAGCGCGTGGACCTGGTCCTCTGGCCTGCTCGAGCTGCGGCCGCCTTGGTCTCGGCGCGGGCAGGTCGCCGTCACCGATGTCGTCGATGCGGCGGGCGAACGCGTACACGGCGGCAAGCGCGCGCCGCTTGGCGGGCGGCAGCAGCCTGATGCCGTAGGCGAAGTTCCTGGCCTGCTCCCAGGTGATCTGCTCGCACTGCTGCGTACGCCTCGTCCGTGTTCATGGTCACCTCCCCTTCAGGTAACAGCGGGCCATGGCCGCGAGCGTGTCTGCCTTGCCGGGCTTGGGCGTGCTTTTCAGTACGTCGAAGTTGTTGTCCGCGATCGCCTTGAGCGCGGCGCGGCCGCCGGCCAGGTAGCCGGCGATGGCGATCCTGGCCGCGCCGTGCAGCGTGCCGATCAGCGGCGGCGCCCTCGTCGAGCAGTCGCTCCGCCCGGTCCGCCTCGAACTTGATCAGCTGCTCGCACGTTATCCGCTGCCCGCGGCTCGGCTAGCTCGCGCTCGGTCACGCCGAAGCGCTCCAGGTCCTCGCGCGGAAGGTAGATCCGGCCGTTGCGCGAGGTCCTCGGCCACGTCCTGGGTGTGCTCGATTAGTTGCAGGGCAGTGCAGATGCTATCGGAGGCGCGGATGCGCTCCGGCGTCGCCGCGCTCATGATGTACAGCACCACCTCGCCGACCGGGTTCGCCGACAGCTCGCAGTACCGCCTCAGCTCGTCGTAGGTCTCGTACCTGCGTGACCAGCTGGTCCTGGCGGTTGGCCTGGATGAGGTCGTCGAGCGGCTGGCGCGGGATGCCGCACTCGTCGACGGTGGCCTTGAGCGCCCTGATCGCGTCGAGCTCGGGCTCGCCCTTGCCGTCGGCGTAGATCTTCGCGACGTCCGCGCTGGAGGTCGTCGAGGAGCGCCAGGCGGGTGCTGGTGATCGTTTCGCCCGGTCGCGTCCGGCGGCATGCCGGGCAGCGGCTCGTCTCCGATGTCGTCGACCAGGCGGGCGAAGCCGTAGAGCGCGGTGAGATGCGCGCGGTAACGCCTGGGCAGCACGCGAAGCGCGACGGGGAAGTTCTCCGCCGACGCCTTGGCCGCGACCGCCAGCGAGACCTCCGCCGTGACGGTGCTCCCCGTGTCACTGCTGATCCAGGCCGCTCCCTACGCGGCTTCCCCTGCCTCCGCCTGTCACCTGTCTATTTGGGCACAGGTCAGAAATAAATGCAAACAATGACGCTCACGTCACCTGACACGGCTGTCGGAGATGTATGACGGCCTCGTCAGGGAAAGGCACCCCGGCCGGCCCGCGCCGCGCACATTGGCAGTCCTAATTAGTTTGCAGCAACCAATGCCAATATGCTAGGCAATACGCGAAAGCGTAGATGAACCGTCGTGTGAGCTGGGACGATGGCCCCGTTTCCGGGTTAGGGCGGGCGGCCTTCCGGCTTCGGGCAGTGGTTGCGACGCCGGTTCCTGACCACCAGCGCTACCCGCTTGGCACCCATTTCATACCCATCGATCCAGCCTCCGCAAAATTGCAAATAAGACACATTGCGGAAACAAGCTGACGGGGCGTGCCGTGGCGACTGCGCGGAGTGGGGCACCGACTCCGCCTCGCTACGTCGCGGATGCGGGGTGAGAAACCACACCCCGCCCGGGACTGGACACGGGCGCTTCCGAAGAAATTCGCCGCCGGATACTTAACCAGAACTGAGTATTTTCCCCGCATCCGGGTCAGCGTCAGTCGATCGGGAAGCTGGCCAGGACGTCGAAGGGGCCGGGCCCGGGAACGGGTAGTCAAGGCGGTCGCGGACCGCCACGACGCCCTGGACGTGCCGGGCCCGGCCGACGATGGCGTGTCCCTGTTCGCGGGTTTGCGGCCTGCCGACGATGGTGGCCACCCCGGCTGTCACGCTAACGTCCAGGATTCCGGGGTCGGCGGGCGTCTCGGTCAGGCCAGGATGCCGGTCCTGATCTCCTCGGCGATGTCGGCGTCGGTGCGGCCGTACACGGCGAGCACGTCGGCCCGGCTGACGATCCCGGCCAGGCGCCCGCCGGCGTCCACAACCGGCAGGCGCTTCACGTTGCGCAGGTACATGATCCTGGCGGCCTCTCGACGGTGTCCTCGGGCAGCACGGTGTACGCGGGCGACGTCATCAGCTCGCCCGCCGTGACGGCGCGCGCCTTCTGCAGCTGCTGCCGGCGCAGGATGCCGGTGATCATGCCCGGCACCGTCGCGTCGTCCCCGACGCCGAGGGCCAGCTTCGCCAGCAGGTCCGACTCGGAGACGACGCCGATCACCCGGGCCGCCTTGTCAAGCACCGGGAACGCGCTGACCCGGTGCTGGCGCAGGGCGGCGGCTATCGACCTCGAACGGCGTGTCCTTGCTTGACCGTGATCACGTTGGGTGTCATGACGTCCTTGACGACGGCGTTCACTCAGCCCTCGCCTCCTTCCTCGCGGGTCAGCACCACCTTGAGCGCGGCGCTGGCCGCGGGGTCGCCGAACACGTCGTAGGCCTTGTCGAAGTCGTTCAGGCCGAAACGGTGGGTGACGAACCGGCCGGCGTCGAGCTGGCCGGAGGCGACCAGGCGCATCAGGGTCGGCGTGGACGAGGCGTCCACCAGCCCGGTGGTGATGGTGATGTCCCTGGACCACTGCTCTTCCAGGTGCAGCACGGCCGCGCTGCCGTGCACGCCGATGTTCGCGATCCGGCCGCCCGGCCGGGCCAGCCGCACGGCCAGCTCGAAGGTGGCCGGGGTGCCGACCGCCTCGATCGCCACGTCCGCGCCGAGACGCCCGGTCAGGCCCTTGATCACGGCCATGGGGTCTTCGCGCGAGTCGTTGACGGTGACGTCGGCGCCGAAGTCCTGGCGGCCGCCAGGCGAGCGTCGGACAGGTCGACGGCGACGATGTGGCTGGGGCTGAACAGCCGCGCGCAGGTGATCGCGGACAGGCCGACCGGCCCGGCGCCCACCACGGCGACCACGTCGCCCGGCCGCACGCCGCCGGCCAGCACGCCGACCTCGTAGCCGGTCGGCAGGATGTCGGCCAGCATGAGCATCGTCCTCGTCGGACACGCCGTCGGGGATCCGGTAGGTCGAGGTGTCGGCGTACGGGACGCGGACGTACTCGGCCTGGGTGCCGTCGATCCGGTGGCCGAGAACCCAGCCGCCCCCTTCAGCGGCACTGCCCGTAGCGTCCCTCGCGGCAGAACTGGCAGGTACCGCACGCGCTGATGCAGGAGACCAGGACGCGGTCTCCCGGCGAGAGCCGGTGGACGTCGTCGCCGACCTCGTCCACGGTGCCCACGGCCTCGTGGCCGAGGATCCTGCCCGGCGTGCACCTCCGGCACGTCGCCGGCCAGGATGTGCAGGTCGGTGCCGCAGATGGTCGTCGCGTCGACCCGGACGATGGCGTCGCCCTCGTCGATGATCTCCGGGTCAGGAACTTCTTCCCAGGCCTTCTGGCCGGGACCGTGGTACACGAGCGCATGCATGGCTGCCTCCGATCGCTGTCTGGCTTCGCTCAAGCCTCGCCGCGGGCGCGAACGGGACGGCAGGGGCCGAAGGTCCCTGCGATGCGGCCCGAAGGTCTGGTTCCCCGCGGGCCGCGCATGGCTAGGGTCGTCAATGGGCCGACCCAGGCCAGGAAGCACCGCGCCAGGAAGGAGCAGCCACGATGGCTGACCGCGTGATGGAAGAGCTTGACGAGGACCAGTGCCTGAGCCTGATAGCGCCGGGCGGGATCGGCCGGATCGCCTACACCGGCCGGTTCGGGCCGGCCGTGCTGCCGGTGAACTACACGCTGCAGGGCGGGGCGATCGTGTTCCGCACCGCGGAGCACGGACCGCTGGACGAGGACCTGCGGACCGGGATCGCCAACGCCGACTACAAGGTGGCGTTCGAGATCGACGACATCGACCCGGCGGCCGGGCGGGGCTGGAGCGTGCTCATCCAGGGCCAGCCCACCATGTCACCGGAGCCGAGCTGGACGCGGCCCGCGGCGCGGGATCGAGCCCTGGGCCCCGGGAGACCGTGAGCTGTTCGTCCGGATCGTCCCGTCCCGCATCACCGGCCGCCGCGTCGGCCCCGCCTGAATCATTAGCCGTGCAGCGAACCCTTGCTGGCTAGAGCTTTCCCGATCTTCGATCGTAAGTTCGCTTAAACCTCATTAGCCTCATTCATTACACCTAACACCATCCTCCCCGCCGCCCGGCGTGTCGGGCTGGAATGTCAGTGGGCCGTAGTAGTGTTCGACTATCAGCTTCGGATGGAGTTCGATGATCGAACGGGGCGGTTTCATGGGATGGCAGGCAGACGACGACGACCCCGGGCCGGGCGAGGGGCCCCGCCAGGGCGAGGCCTGCCCGGACGGCTCGCGGGCTTCGCGCACGGCGGCGCGTGGGCTGCGGCGGCGCCGTCCGCGGCGGCTCGCGGCGGCGCTGGAGGCCGCCGCCGGGCCGCGACGGGCTGTACGAGGGCGCGGATGCGGGCGCGCTGGTCGGGATCGCCCGGCAGTGGGCGGCCATCGAGTCGTGGGCGGCAGCGGGGATGCTCGCCGCGCTGCGGGCCATGACGCGGGAGGACGGCGCGGGCAGGCCGCTGCTGCGCCGCCGCAGCGACCTGCCCGGCGGGTGGGACGACTCCCTCAACTACGAGATCGCCGCCGCCCTGGCGATGGGGCCGGTGTCGGCGGGGAACCTCGCGGGCCTGGCCTGGACGCTGGGCATGCGGCTGCCCGGCATCGGCCGCCTGCTCGCCGGCGGCACCCTGACCAAGGCGAAGGCCAAGCTCATCGCGGCGGCCTTCGAGCCCCTGGACGAGGACGAGGCGGCCCGCGCCGAGGCGCTGATCCTGCCCGAGCTGGCCGGCAAGACCTACTTCCAGGTGGAGCGGCTGGCCTGGCGGGCCGCCCTGGCCGTGGCCCCGGACGTGGCGGAGCGGCGGCGGTCCGCGGCCGAGCGGGAGCGGGCGCGGGTCACGGTGTTCCGGGAGGAATCCGGCGCGGTCGGCCTGTCCGGCCGCGACCTCCCCGCGGCCCAGGCCCTGTCCGGCCACGCCAACGTCCTTGCCCGCGCCGGGCAGTACCAGGCGTCCGGCGCGTTCGGCGGCCAGGCCGCCGGCACGCCTGCAGGCCCTCGCCTACCTCCACCTGCTCAACGGCGTCACCGCCCAGGACGCGATCGCGTTCGCCCGCGCCGCCACCGCGGAACCGCCCGGACGGCCCCGGGCAGGACGCCGGACGACGAAGACGACGAAGACGGCCGCGGAGCGAAGACGGCGACGACGGCGCCGAGCGCCCGCCGGCGCGACCGACGACGGCACCGACGCCACGCCGACAGCCACAGCGACGACAGCCACAGCGACGACGACGACGCGACAGACGGTGACGACCACGGTCCTGACGACAGACGGGATCCACGGTGACGGCAGACGGTCCCGACGGCGACGGCGGGGATCCAGGCGGCGGCTCGGCCGGCCAGCGACGACCGGGCGGCGACGGCGGCCCGGGCGGAGCAGGGGGCCGGCCGGCGCTGCCCGAGGTGACGGCCCCGCTGGCCACCCTGCAAGGACGGGCGGAGCGGCCCGGCGACAGCCGGCTGCTCGGCCCCCTCGACCCGGCCATGACCCGTGACCTCGCCGCAGCCGCGGCCCGATCCCCTTACACCCGCTGGGAAGTCACCATCGTCGACGGCCAGGGCTACGCCGCCGGCCACGGCATCGCGCGCCCGGGCCGCGGCGACGGCACGCAGCCGCAGCCGCCGGGCCCGCGCCCCCTGCGCGCTGCCCGCGCGGGTGAACATCACCGTAACCGAGACCCTCCTGCACCAGCTGGCGCAGACGGCCCAGCCGCGCTCCGGCGCCCCGCCGGGCGACTGGGGGCTCGCCCCCCGGACGGCCAGGGACGAGACGGCGCGTGGGTACTCACCCTGCCCGGCGGCCGGGAACTGACCGTGCGGTTCGACGTCGTGCCCACGCACGCCTGCGACCACCGCTACCAGGTCAGCACCTACCAGCCAGGCGACCGGCTCCGCCGCCTGGTCCAGGTCCGCGACCACGAGTGCACCTTCCCGCCCTGCTCCCGGCCCGCCCATGAGTCAGATTTCGAACACGCCATCCCCTACGACAAGGGCGGGGTGACCGACGCCTGCAACGCAGGCGCCCGCAGCCGCAGATGCCACCAGGTCAAACAGATGCCGGGATGGACGGTCACCCAGCCGAAGCCAGGCTGGCACCAGTGGACCACCCCAACCGGACGCACCTACCTCCAGGAACCCTGGCGGTACACCGCATAACCACGCCGCACCGTCGAACCGGCTGCTTCTGTCGTCCGTTGCCAATGGTGACCGACCGCCGCGCTGGATTGCTGACCGCGGCTCGCTCAGGTTTCCTCGGGCACCATGGCGATGGCCCCGCAGGGGCATTCGGCGGCGCAGATGCCGCAGCCCTTGCAGTAGTCGTAGTCGATCTCGTAGCTCGCCCGGCGCCGAGCTTGATGACGGCGTTGTCCGGGCAGGCGCCGTAGCAGTTGTCGCAGCCGAAGCAGTTGCCGCAGGACAGGCAGCGGCGGGCTTCGAACAGCGCGGTCGACTCGTCGAGGCCGCCGGTCACCTCGTCGAATGTGCGCGATCCGGCGGGCGGCCGTCGAGCTGCGGCCGTACCGCGGCCGGGGCATCGGCGTAGTACCAGGTGTTGAGGCTGTCGTAGGTGGCCAGCTCGTGCCGGGCGCGCGGTGTCCCGCAGTCGGTCCCGCGCAGCCAGGCGTCGATGGCGCGGGCGGCCCTCTTGCCGTGGCCGATGGCGACCGTGACGGTCCGCTCGGCGGGGACCATGTCGCCGCCGGCGAAGATGCCCGGGTGCCCGGTCATCAGGTCGCTGGCCGACGTCGACCGTGCCGTCGGAGAACGTCACGCCCGGCACGCCGTCGAGGACGGCCAGGTCGGCGTCCTGGCCGAGCGCGAGCACCAGGCAGTCCGCCGACAGTTCCTCGAATTCGCCGGTCGGCTGCGGGAACCCGGTGTCGTCGAGCCGCATCTTCTCGATCGTCAGCGTGCCGGCCGTCGGCGGCGGTGACCGTGGAGAGCCAGCGCATCGTGACGCCCTCTTCCAGCGCCTCCTCCACCTCGATGTCGTGGGCGGGCATCCGGTCCCTGGTGCGGCGGTAGACCACGACGGCCTCGGCCGCGCCGAGCCTGCGCGCGGTGCGCGCGGCGTCCATGGCGGTGTTCCCGCCGCCGTAGACGGCGACCCGGCGGCCGAGCATGGGCGGCGTCGCCGTCCTCCACCCAGTGCAGCAGCGACACCGCGTCCATGATCCTGGCCGAGTCGCCGGCCGGGATGTAGGCGCGCTTGCCGATCTGCGCGCCGACGGCCACGAAGGCGGCGTCGAAGCCGCCTTCCGCCTCGCGTGGCCGCCGGCGGCTGGCGAGCTCGGCCAGGATGTCGGTGACCGTCGTGTTGAGCTCGAGCGTGACGCCCATGGCGAGGATCCGGTCGATCTCGGCGTCCAGGATGTCGCGGGGCAGCCGGTACTTCGGTATGCCGTAGCGCATCATGCCGCCGGGCTGGCTGCCCGCGTCCTTGATCGTGACCGCGTGGCCCAGGCGGGTGAGGTGGTAGGCGGCCGACAGGCCGGACGGCCCCGCGCCTACCACCAGCACCCGCTTACCCGTCGGCGCCGCCGCGACGGGCGCATTGTCGGCGCACGGCCATCCCTGCTGGATGGCCTGGTCGCCGAGGAACCGTTCGACCGAGTTGATGCCGACCGCCGCTGTCGAGCTGAGCCCGGTTGCAGGCGGTCTCGCACGGCCGGTAGCAGACCCGGCCCATGATCGCGGGGAACGGGTTGTCGGCCATGATCTGCCGCCACGCGGCCTCGTAGGTCCAGCCGCCCTCCTCGGCGTGGTAGAGCCACTGCTGGATGTTCTCGCCGGCCGGGCACGCGTCGTTGCAGGGCGGCAGGCCGGACGACGTAAACCGGGCGCTCGGTGCGCCAGGCGCCGGTGTGGTTGGCCCGGCTCGATCCGGGATCGAGGGTGATGGCGAAGGGCTTGTCCATGGGAGGTCACCGCCTCTGTCCGGAGTCGCGGTCGCGGGCCGGAGTCAGCCGCGTCCGTTCGGGATGATCTGGCTTTGTCTTCTTCGAGCAGGCCGAACCGCGCGATGTTGCGGTCGGCCGAGGCCTGGATGCCGCGCGATCACGTCGGTCCGCTCCTGCGGCGCGGAACAGATGCGCGTAGCGGGCCTGCAGCCGCAGGTAGTCGGTGACCGGAACCCGGTGGCGGATCCGGGCCGAGCTGACGACCTCGGCCGTCTTCGGCCTCGAAGACGGGGAACAGGCCGGACTCGGTGGCGAGCCGGGCGACCTTGATCGTGTCGGCGGGCGAGCTGCCCCAGCCGAGCGGGCAGGGCACCAGGATGTGCAGGTAGCGGGCGCCGTGGAAGTCCATCGCCCGGGTGGCCTTGTACTCCAGGTCGCGCAGGTCGGCGACCGTGGCGGTGGCCACGTAGGGGATCTCGTGCGCCATGGCGATCAGCGGGACGTTCTTGCCCTGGCCGAAGGTGTTGCCCGGGCTCGGGGCCGACCGCGGGGGTGGTCGCGGTGCGCGCCGCGGGCGGGGTGGCGCCGGAGCGCTGCACGCCGGTGTTCATGTACGCCTGGTTGTCGTAGCAGATGTACAGCACGTCGTCGTTGCGCTCGAACATGCCCGACAGGCAGGCCATGCCGATGTCGACCGTGCCGCCGTCGCCGCCCTGGGCGACCACCCGGATGTCGGTGCGGCCCATGGCCGCCAGGGCCGCGGCCACGCCGGAGGCGACCGCGGGCGCGTTGCCGAACAGCGAGTGCAGCCAGGGAATCTGCCAGGAGGTTTCCGGGAAGGGGGTGGAGAACACCTCGAGGCAGCCGGTCGCGTTGACGGCGATCAGCTTGCCCTTGGTCGCGCGCATCGCCGCGTCGAGCGCGTAGCGCGCGCCGAGCGCCTCGCCGCAGCCCTGGCAGGCACGGTGGCCGCAGGTGAGCGTGTTGGCGCGGGCGGCGCTTGACTGGACGCTGCGCAGGTCTTCGGGCAGCAGCCGGTTCCCGGCCGCGAAGCTGCCGGTCTGGTAGAACTTGATCCGCTCGGATGGCATGGCTCGCTCTCCTAATCCGCGTGCGCCGGACGCCGTGACGCCGAGGTCGCGGAGCATGTTCTCCGCGCGTCGGGCCGGACCTGCGGGTGGCGCGCATCCGCGCCAGCTCGGCCTCGACCAGCCCGGTCCGCAGGTCGAGGAAGCTGAACGGCGGCAGCTCGCCGCGCTCCGCGCGCAGCGAGCATCGCGCGCAGCGACTTCCTGGTGACCGGGCGGCCGCCGAGTCCCGCGACGACCGTGGAGATGATCGCGTCCGCGGCGCGGGCAGCCTGCCGTCCGCGGCGGCGAGCGCCGTCGCGCAGGTCCGCGGTGACGATGCCGCCGCTGCCCGGCGCGAGCGCCCGCTCGAGGACGACCAGGCGGCGCAGGCGGCGGTCGCCGCCAAGCGCCGCGCGCACCGCCTCGGACCGGGAACGGGCGGAAGCTGGTGATGCCGAGCGCCCCGGCCCGTGATGCCGTCGTCGCGGAGCTCGTCGACCGTGTCCTTGACCGTGCCGAGCACCGAGCCGAGGGCGACGACGATCAGCTCGGCGTCGTCGGTGCGGTACGGGCGGACGAGCCCGCCGGTTTCCCGGCCGAACTGGCGCTCGAAGTCGGCGGCGACGTCCGGGATCAGCTCGAGGGCCTGCCGCATCCGCTCGGTCGGCCAGGAAGCGCACCTCGGTGAACGCCTCGGGTCCGACCATGGCCCCGATCGACACCGGGTCCGCCGGGTCGAGCACCTGCCGCGGCTGGTACGGCGGGAGGAACGCGTCCACCTCGTCCTGGCCGGGATGTCGACCCGCTCGCTGGCGTGGGTGAGCAGGAACCCGTCCATGCACACCATCACCGGGTTGCGACAGCTCCTCGGCGATCCGGAACGCCTGGATGTGCAGGTCGGCCGCTTCCTGGTTGGTCTCGGCGTACAGCTGGATCCAGCCCGCGTCCCGCTGGCTCATCGCGTCGCTGTGGTCGTTCCAGATGTTGATCGGCGCGCCGATCGCGCGGTTGGCGACCGTCATCACGACCGGCAGCCCGAGCCCGGCCGCGTTGTAGACGGCCTCGCTCATGTACAGCAGGCCCTGGCTGGCGGTCGCGGTGTAGGTGCGGGCGCCGGCCGCGGAGGCGCCGATCGACCGCCGACATCGCGGCGAACTCCGACTCGACGTTGAGGAAGCCGGCGTTCAGCTCCCCCTTCTTCACCAGGGCGCCGAGCGCCTCGACGATGTGGGTCTGCGGGGTGATCGGGTAGGCGCAGATCACCTGCGGGCGGCACAGGGCCACCGCCTCGGCGACCGCGCGGGAACCCTCGATCTGCTTAAGCATCGGTCAGCGCCTTCCTCGTTGCGGCTAGTCGTCGCTCGGCGGTGACGTAATCGAAGGCGGCGCCGGCGGCGGCGGCGTTGCCCGCGGCGACCTGGCCGGTGAACCGGTCGCTGATCGCGGCGAGCACCGCGTCCAGGCTGACCACGCCGGTCAGCGCGGCGAGGCCGCCGAGCAGCGGCGCGCCGGGCAGCGGGCGGCCGAGGTGGGCCATCGCCAGGCTCGGTGGCCGGGACCGCGAGCAGCCGGTCGCTGTCGTGCGTGGCGGCGAGGTCGTCGAGGCCGAGTTCGGCGAAGCCGCGGGCCGGCGTTGACGAGCACGTAGCCGTCGGGCGTCGAGGCCGGCGAACAGGTCCGCCTGGTGCAGCAGCGTCGGGTCCTGGATGAGCAGCGCGTCCGGCTCGGTGACCGGCTCGCGGGTGCGGATCGGCTTGTCGTCGATCCGGCAGAATGACATCACCGGGGCGCCCATCCGCTCCGAGCCGAAGCTCGGGAACGCCTGCGCGTAGCGGCCCTCGCGGAACGCGGCGGCCGCGAGCAGCTCGGCGGCGGTCACGACGCCCTGGCCGCCGCGGCCGTGGAATCGCACCTGGAACATCGGCTGGCTCCTTCGCTTGTCTCTTCCTGGCCGGCTCTGCACCGGATGACCCCCGGGTGGCGCCTTGGGCCGGCGCCGACCGGGGGTCTTTCCGTGTTCTCTTCGTGCTGCTTCTGGTGTGGGTTGGCGTTGCCGGTCACGGGCTGCTTAGGCGGTCGTGGCCGGGGTGATGGTCTCGTGTCCCCCGGCTGCGCCACCTGGCCGGCGCCCCTGGGCCGACGGCCGAAGGCGAACAGGTAGGCGGAGCCGAGGCCGGCCACGGCGCCGAGGCCGAACAGGACCAGCGAGACGATGTAGACGATCTGGGAGACCTTCCACCAGCCGTAGGCGTTCAGCAGCATGCTGCGCAGCGTCTCGCCCTTGAAGACGGTGTTCGACCGTGGCGGCGAGCGCGGTGTTGTTCGGCTGGGCCAGGGACTCGGCGGACAGCTGGGAGTAGGTCTTGCCGCCGGCCATGTTCCTGGATGTGCGACGGCGATGAAGTGGTCGGCGTAGGCCTCGGCCTGCTGGCCGGTGAGCATCTGCTGGCCCGCGTACTGGCTGACGGACGGGATCATCGACGGGGTGATCTCGGTGCCGGCCTTGGCGTGCGCGAACGCGCTAGCCGGGGGGAAGAAGATCTGCTGGGCGGCGAGCTGGCCCTGCACGGTGTTGTGCACGTAGGCCGAGCCCCACAGCGCCAGGCCGCCGGCGATCAGCAGCACCGCCGCCAGGGCGGCGCTCGCGGCGGCGAGCAGGGTACGGGTTGAGAAGCGGCGCATCGTAATGCCTCCTTGTGAGGCGGGCCGCTTTCTGGCGGCCCGCTCGGGCTGAACTGTCAGACCTGAGTGTTCCGCCGCACCGGCGGGCGCCATCACGGCCGGACGTCACCGCCCGGCGGGCCCTTTGGCCCTAATGGCCGCGCTCCCGTCGCCGCATGCTGACAAGACAGCAGGTGGTGATCGCATGATGGAGGTAACGGCATCGGCGCTGGCCGGCCAGCGGTCCCTGCATGGGCGTTCGGCGCGGTGTGCGTCACCGAGGTCAGGGCGATCGAGTTCAGGGCGGCGGCCGTCCGGGACCGCTGCGCTGCCGACCCGGACCTTGGGTACGAGCTGACCCGGCGGATGTTCCAGGTACTCGCGGGACGGCTGCAAGACACCAGGGCCAGGCGCGGCAACGCCGCTCCCACGCGCGGTAAAGCCGCCCCCTCCGCGGGCGGCGTTACCGCGCTCTTCCTACTGTGACCTGATGCGGCGGCCCGTGAGCTGGGTCGGGACGATCCTGATGAACAGGTCGTGCTCTCCAGCGGGCCACGGCCGCAGGTCGCACTCCTCGCGCAGGTGCCGGAGCTCGCCCGGCTGCAGCACCCGGTGCGCGTCGCCGCGGACCAGCACGCTCCACCCCTGGCCGAGCTCCAGGTCGAAATGGTCGGCCTCGAATGAGACCGGGCCGTCGCCGTGCACGGCGATCACTGAGCCGCCACCGGTCCGGATCACGATGGTGCCGTCCGTCATCGCGTAATTCACCGGCAGCACCATCAGCCCGGAGGTGGTGGCGAAGGCGATCCGGCCGATCCCCCGGGGCGCGAGCAGCTGGTGGCACTCGGCCGGGCTGAGCCGCTCGAGGTGCCCGGCTGAGCTCCAGCACGCCGACCCGGGATCACGGCCAGGAGATGCTTCCTGCCCGGCGCCCAGTAGCGCGGCCGAGGTGGTGCACAGGGCTGCGGCCAGGTGGCGCAGCGTGGCGGCATCTGGGTGGCCCGGGAAGTTCTCCAGGTACGCCAGGTACCGGCGGTCCACCCGCGCCCGCGTGGCCACCTGGCTGAGGGTGAGCCGCAGTTCTGCGCGCCGTGCCGCCAGCCGCCTGCTGAGGTCGCCGGGGTCTGGCGGCGCCGTCCAGCGACCATTGACCCGTGCCCGCCTCCGGAGGCGCGTCGTGTGCCTGATTTACGGTCATCACGCTCACCTCGATTTCCTTCTGTCTGATGCCCCAGCCTGTCCCATTGGGCAGCTGGGGAAGAGGGGCTTTGGGTCCCGTTATGGAGGACTTGGTGCCCTTGGCCCGCGCTTTAGTGGCAGGCTAAGCTGCGGCGGCGTGATCAATTGCGGACGGCAGCCCATCACCGCTGGCTAGAGGCGAAGGCCGCGCGAGCGGTTTCGCCCACCTGCGCTCCCCACTCCCGCGCCCGCGCGGCCTCGCCGTCGAGGAGCGTGTTCTGCCCGTCCACGAGGAAGCTCTCCGGCGCTAGCAGCACGCGGCAGCCGCGGCGGGTCAGCAGCCGGGCGATCGGCCGGCTGGCGCGGCCGGTCAGCGCGGGCATCCCGCTGAGCCGGGTGTCGAACGCCGCGGCGAGCACGCCTTCGGCGTTAAGCGCCTCAAGCCAGGCGCGCAGGCCCGGCCCGTCGGCGTCGGGGTCCAGGGTCAGCCCGCTGTCCGGCTCGCGGGCCTTTTCCGCCGCAGTCCGCCGGGAGCCGATGGTCGGCATCCCGTGCCGGTGCGTCGGGGCGCCGGCCACGATCAGGTCGGCCCCAGTGACCAGCACCCGGCTCGCGCGGGTCACCGGCACCAAGGTCACCTCATGCGCGGCGCTCAGCCCGGAGGCGATGTCAGTGGCGACCGCATGGGTGTTTCCGTACATCGACTCGTAGACCACGAGCACTCGCACCAGGACCACATCCCTCCGGTAGCTGGCAGGTAACGGGATCTCCCGTCGCTGCTCCTAGCCTTGCCCTGCCCCGAAGCGCCCGGGCAGGGACGAAGCTCCCTTATCCGGTGCCGATGGTCCCGGACCAAGGGCCCTGATCCCGGCCGGAAGCTCACGGCTTGCTAGCTCTCAGCGCGATGTCGGGAGGACACGATGGTGGCAACTGCAGCGAGAGGGCCGGCCGGGGAAAGTCCCCGCGCCGACGCCAGCCACGGCGCCCCGCAGGCCCCGCCGCGCCCGGCACGCACGTCACGGTCGTGTGGCAAAGCGGTCCGCGCTTGGATCCCATCGGGTTGCTGGGCCGGTCCGGCCAGGCTACGGTCGAGGGCCGTGTGCGCGCCGCTGAGATCCGGACCGGTGAGCCGACGGGATCCCGCGTGCTGGCCTACGAGGTCGCCGACTCGACTGGGGAGCTCACGGCGGTCTTCCTCGGCCGCGCCCAGATCGCTGGCCTGGAGCCAGGCCGCCCGTATCCGGCTGCACGGCAAGGTCGGCATCGGTGCCGATGGCCAGCCGACGATGACCAACCCTGCTTACGAGCTGCTGGCCTAGCCAGGACCGGCTGGGATGACGAGCTTCTACCGGCCGAAGTTGTAACGGTTGGTTCCGGGTGTGCCCGGCAGCAGGTAGAAGACGAGCAGCACGATCCAGCCGACTATCGGCACCAAGCAGATCCACCACCACCAGCCGGTGTGGTTCGCGTCGTGCAGCCGCCGGACCGTCAGCGACAGGCCGGCCAGCCACAGCGGGACGCCGACCACAATATCGAGGATGGTGCCGGCCACTGAGGACCGGTTGGTTATGAAGCCGATCACCAAGTAGGCGATGACCTGGAGCAGGGCGAACCACCAGAACGCCGACCTGGATGCGCGCCCGCGAAAGGTGATGACATGGCCGAACGCGCCGCGGACCGCTGCGCCGAAGCCGACCGGAGCGCCTTGCAGGTAGGCCGACCTCGCGGCGCCGGTATAGCCGCCTCTCGGCGGGAAGCCGCTGCCGGGCGGGCCGCCCGCCTGCGGGTAGCCGCCGTAGGACGCTTGCTGACCGCCTGCCCAGGCGGCCTGCTCTGGGACGTGTTCCTGGACAGGGTCGGCGTAAGGATTGGGACCATAGGGATCGTCATGAGGAGTGCTCATGCCGCACCTCCGATTCCCCCGGATCGTGGTGCGCATGGAACTATGCGAACCTTGAGTGACCTATTGTACACGAGGGGTAATTGGCGGACCTTTTCACCGCTGATCGCGTGCAGGGAAAAATGCCGTAACGTGCGGGACGAAGGGCCTATGCCAGCGGTTCGCAGGCTCGCCACACTGGCGTTATGACGAACGTGATCGAGGTCGCGGGGCTGCGCAAGCGCTTCGGAGCGGCGACGGCGCTCGACGGCCTGGATCTGACCGTCGGCGAGGGCGAAGTGCACGCCTTCCTCGGGCCGAACGGCGCGGGGAAGACCACCACCATCCGCATCCTGCTCGGCCTGCTGCGCAGGGACGACGGAAATGTCACCCTGCTGGGCGGCGACCCCTGGCGGGACGCGACCAGGCTGCACTCCAGGATCGCCTACGTTCCGGGCGACGTCACGCTGTGGCCGTCGCTTACCGGCGGTGAGATCATCGACCTGCTCGCCCGGCTGCGCGGCGACGGCAGCGACGCCAGGCGGCGGCAGGAGCTCATCGAAGCGTTCGACCTTGACCCGGCCAAGAAGGCACGCGCCTACTCCAAGGGCAACCGGCAGAAGGTGGCGCTCATCGCCGCCCTCGCCAGCGACGCGGAACTGCTGCTGCTCGACGAGCCGACCGCCGGCCTCGACCCGCTGATGGAGGCCGGTTTCCGCGAGCGGATCGAGGCCGAACGGCGCGACGGCCGCAGCGTGCTGCTGTCCAGCCACATCCTGGCCGAGGCGGAGGCACTGGCCGACCGCGTGACGATCATCCGCGCCGGGCGCACCGTGGACACCGGGACGCTGGCCGAGCTCCGTCACCTGACCCGCACGACAGTGGAGGCACAACTCGACGGCCCGGTCAGCCTCGAAGGCCTGCCCGGCGTGCACGACGCGGTGATGACCGGCGGTCAGCTGCACTGCACGGTGGACAACGCGTCGCTCAATGAGGTACTCCGCCGCCTGACCACCACCGGGGTAAGCACCTTGACCTGCCGGCCGCCGACGCTCGAGGAGCTTTTCCTCCGCCACTACGCGGCGCAGCCCGCGGAGAAGGCGCGGACATGAGCCGGCCGCTTGCCGGAAGCGCGGCCCTGGCCAGGTTCGCGCTGCGGCGGGACCGGATCATGATCCCGGCCTGGATCTACCTGATCCTGATCGGGGTCTGCGAGACCGCGTACGCGTTTACCAGGCTCTACAAGACGTCGTCGGCGCGGGCGGGGTTGGCGGCGAGCGGCGAGGGCAACCCGGCGCTGCTGTTCCTCTACGGCCGGCTGAACGGCACGTCCGTCGGTGCGCTGACCGCGTGGCGGTACGGCGTGTGGGCGGCCCTGTTCGCGGTGCTGATGACGATCTTCATCGTGACCCGGCACACGCGGGCGGACGAGGAGACAGGCCGCCTGGAACTGATCGGCTCGGCCCGGGTAGGGCGGCAGGCACCGCTGGCGGCCGCGGTCGCCGTCGCGGTCACCGCCAACCTGGCCCTCACCGCGCTGCTGTGCGTGGCCCTGCCGTTGATCGGGCTGCCGACGGCGGGTTCGGCCGCGTTCGCACTGGCGATCGGGACCTGCGGCCTCGCCTTCACCGGGGTCAGCGCGGTGACCGCACAGCTCGCAACCGGGGCGCGGGGTGCCCGCGGGCTTGCGATCGGCGTACTCGGCCTGTCTTTCCTGCTGCGCGCCATCGGCGACTCGGCCAGCGCCGGCGGCCCGGCCTGGCTGACCTGGGCATCGCCGCTGGGCTTGACGGAGATGCTACGGCCGTTCGGCGCGCCGCGCTGGTGGGTGCTGGCACTGCCGCTCGGGCTGTGCGCGCTGGGGATCTGGACGGCGTTCGAACTCAACGGCCGACGCGATCTCGGGGCGGGGCTGCTGCCCATAAGGCCGGGCCGGGCGTCGGCTTCGGCCGCGCTGCGCGGTCCGCTGACGCTCGCCTGGCGGCTGCAGTGGACGACGCTCGCGGGCTGGGCGGCCGGGTACGTGTTCATCTTCGCGGTCTGCGGGGCGGCGGCCAAGGGCATCGGGCAGCTTTTCGGCACGAGCGGAGCGCTGCGCGACGAGTTCGCCAGGATCGGCGGGCAGGCGGCCATCGTGAACGCGTACCTGGCCGCGCTGATGCTGCTGGCCGGGCTGGTCGCGTCGGCCTACGGGATCTCCACCGTGCTCCGCCTGAGCGCGCAGGAGACCGGGCAGGGCGCAGACCTGATCCTCTCCGGCGCAGTAGGAAGGGTCCGCTGGGCGCTCGGCCACCTGTTTGTCGCGGCACTCGGCATGGCGCTGCTCCTCGCGGTCGCGGGTATGGCCACAGGCATCGGCTACGGCCTCCGGGCGGGCAGCGTCGGGCCTGAATCGGCCCGCATGCTCGCCGCCGCGATGGCGCAGCTTCCTCCGGCGTTGGTGGTCGCGGGAGTGGCGGCTGCAGCGTTTGGCCTGGTGCCGGGTGCCTGTGCCGCCGTGGGCTGGATCGCGCTGGGCCTGGTCGTGGCCCTCAGCATCTTCGGCCAGACGCTCCAGCTATCTCACTGGGTACTGGATCTCTCGCCATTCACGCAAGCCCCGCGACTTCCCGGCGTTGCGGTCGCCGCGGCGCCGCTGGCCTGGCTTTCGGCGATCGCGGTCGTACTGGCCGCGTTCGGCCTCGCGGCTCTTCATCGACGTGACATAGCGGGGTCATGAGCCCGGTCACTGTCGCGGTGGGGCTGCCAGGTTCGCCGCGATGCCTTCGGCCCATTGGGTGATGATGTCCCAGTCACGGAAGTCTCCGCGCATGTCGTCGCGGGACACCAGGAGTGTGGTTCGGTCCATGACGCTGAGAGCACGCGGGTCGAGTTTGCCGGCGAACATCCGGTGGCCGCAGACCGGGATGGCCTGCCGGGTCCGGCTGACTTCGACGGGGTCTAGCTTCCTGGACCGGTCGCCGACTGGCCCGCTGGAGAACAGCCAGACTGGGCGGACGGCCAGCGCGTTGCGGAATCGGATCGCGAAGTCTCTGGCCGGGTCAAGCCAGTGGCCCTTGTAGACGGCGCTGCCGAGGATCACGGCATCATAGTCTTCAATGGAATCGACGACGGCGGGCGGGATGATGTCGACGACAATGTGGTTGCTGACCAGCGCGTCGCGGATGACGCGGGCAATTTCGGTCGTCGATCCGTGCTTGGAAGCCACGGATACCAGCACTCGCGGCCGATGCTCGGGGCTGTTCATCGGGTGCCTCCATCGGGGTTAAGCCGCTCGGGTTCCTCCGCTTCTCCCGCAAGGCCAGGCCCGAGCTTTGCATTTTTTGAGTCTTCCGCTCGGCCAACGGAAGACTCAACGGCTGAAGGTCCTGTGCCGCCGGGACTTCCGTCACCCGTGATTCCCTCCCCCTCAATGAGCTCAGACGTGCCCGCGGGAGCCGTTGGCCGACGAACGAACCCAGGACCTATGTCCCTGGCGCGGGCGGTGATTGAGGAGGCACCTTAGGTAAATGGGGCGACGGCGACTACAGGAGGACGGTCATGCAGCCTGGCGAGGACTCGGCAATCCAGCCGTCTGGCGAGGCCGTGGTGGTCGATGCCGGCGGGCTTCCCACATTGTTCGAGGCGCTCCGCGGCCGGGGTTATACCGTGGTCGGCCCGACCGTCCGTGACGGCGCGATCGTGCTTGCGGAGCTGGCGTCGGCCGCTGAGCTGCCGTTCGGGTGGGGGGTGGAAGCCGAGGCGGGGAGATACCGGCTGCGGGAACGGGCCGATACCGCCGCGTTCGGGCACTCGGCCGGCCCGCAGTCATGGAAGAGCGTGCTGCATCCGGCGCGCGCGAGGCTGTGGGCGGCGGACCGGGCCACCGGCAGCGTGGAGGCAGGCGAGGCCGCCGAGCCGCCCAGGTACGCCCTGCTCGGCGTGCGCCCGTGTGATGTGCGTGCGGTCGGCATCCTGGACCAGGTGCTGACCGGCGGACGGCATGCGGATCCTGTCTACGGCGGGCGGCGCGATGGCGCTTTTATCATCGCGGTGGAGTGCACGGAGCCCGGCGCGACGTGCTTCTGCGCGTCGATGGGCTGCGGTCCCGGCGTCGAGTCCGGGTTCGACCTGGCCATGACGGAGCTGGTCGATTCCGAGGGCCACCGCTTCGTCGTACGGGCCGGCGCGCAAGCCGGCGCCGATGTGCTGGCGGACGTGCCGAACCGGGCAGCCGACGAGGCGACGACCCGGCGCGCAAGCACAGCGGTGGACGAGGCGGCCGACCATATGGGCCGCGCTATGCCGACCCAGGGCCTGCGGCAGCTGCTGACCGACAGCCGCGAATCCCCGCACTGGGACGACGTTGCCTCCCGCTGCCTGACCTGCGGCAACTGCACCATGGTCTGCCCCACCTGCTTCTGCACGACAACCGAGGACGTCACCGACCTGACCGGCGATCACGCCGAGCGGTGGCGGGTATGGGACTCCTGCTACTCGCTGGACTTCTCCTACCTGCACGGCGGCAGCGTCCGCACCAGCGGGCAAAGCCGGTACCGGCAGTGGATCACGCACAAGCTGGGCACCTGGCACGACCAGTTCGGCTCATCAGGATGCGTGGGCTGCGGGCGGTGCATCGCCTGGTGCCCGGCCGGCATCGACATCACTGCGGAAGTGTCCGCGCTGGCCGGCCTGCGGGACGCGGCGATCGCAGACGAAGACGAAAACGAGGACGGACGATGACGGGCACGGTTGCGGCGCGGATCTCGGCTCACCCGTTCTTCGCCGCGCTCACCGACGGTCAGCGCGCGGCGCTGGCCGAGGACGGTGCGGCGGTGACGCTCACGGCCGGCGACCGCCTCTTCGATGAGGGCGGCCACGCCGACAAGTTCTGGCTGATCGAGGAAGGCTGCATCGCGCTCGACCTGCGGGTGCCGGGCCGCGGTGATCAGATCGTCGAGACGCTGGCCGCAGGCACCGTGCTCGGCTGGTCGTGGCTGCATCCGCCGTACCGATGGCATTTCGGCGCGGTGGCTCGCGTGGCCACCGAAGCGATCGAGTTCGATGGCCCCTCGGTGCGCCGTCGCTGCGACGCTGACCCGGCTTTCGGATACGCGATCCTTCGCTCGTTCACGCCGGTCATCACCGAACGGCTGCAGGTGACCCGCCTGCGGCTGCTGGACCTGTATGCCACCCCGTCGCAGCTTAGGCAGCACGAGATCAAGGCAGCGGACACATGACCGGCCAGGGGACGGCCCTGCCAGCGCTTACTTACCCCGCGCCCTCGGTGCCCTGTTTTTATCGGGTGGCTTCCCGCCGGGAGGACACCAGCGACACGGTCACCGTGGAGCTGGCGGAGCCGGCGGGTTTGGTCCCGGCCTTCGCGCCGGGACAGTTCGCGATGCTGACCGCGCTTGGCGTCGGCGAGGTGCCCATCTCGGTGAGCGGCCTTGGCGACAGCGTCGGCGGGCGGGCCCGTCGCCTGCAGCACACGCTGCGCGCGGTGGGCGCGGTCACCCGCGCGCTGTGCGCCGTGCAGCCCGGCGGCCTTATCGGCGTCCGCGGTCCGTTCGGCACCGGCTGGGACGTGGCGTCCGCGGCCGGGCGGGACATCGTGATCGTGGCGGGCGGGATCGGGCTCGCTCCACTGCGCCCGGTGGTCCTCACCGCGCTCGCCGACCGGTCCCGGTACGGGCGTATTGTGCTCCTGGCCGGCACGCGAACCCCCGGTGACCTGCTTTACGGCGGCGAGCTTGACCGGTGGCGCCGCGACGGGGTCGAGGTGGCGGTCACGGTCGACCACGCGGAGAGCGGCTGGAGCGGTGAGGTCGGGCTGGTCACTGCGCTCATCAAGCCGGCCGGCCTCGCGCCGGGCAACAGCGTGGCGTTTATCTGCGGTCCTGACATCATGATGCGGGTCACCGCCGACGCCCTGGCGGCACTGGGCATTCCCGCGGCCCGTATACGCGTATCACTGGAGCGCGACATGCGCTGCGGCGCCGGCTGGTGCGGGCACTGCCAGCTCGGGCCGCTGCTGGTCTGCCGGGATGGCCCGGTGGTCGGCTACGACCGGGCCGCGGCGCTGATGAGAGTGCGGGAGCTGTGATGGGCGTGCCCACCTTGGCGGTGTGGAAGTTCGCCTCCTGCGACGGCTGCCAACTCACGCTGCTCGACTGCGAGGACGAGCTGCTGGCGATCGCCGATCGGGTCAATATCGCGCACTTCGTCGAGGCCTCCAGCGAGATCCAGCCCGGCCCGTACGACGTGTCCCTGGTGGAGGGGTCGATTACAACAGCGGCCGACGCGGAGCGGATCCGGCAGGTACGCGAGATGTCACGCACGCTGGTGACGATCGGGGCGTGCGCGACCGCCGGCGGCGTCCAGGCCCTGCGTAACTTCGCCGACGTCAAGGAGTTCACCTCGGTGGTGTACGCCCGGCCGGAGTACGTCTCCGCGCTGGCCACGTCGACGCCGATCGCGGCGCACGTGGACGTCGACTTCGAGTTGCACGGCTGCCCGATCGACCGGCGCCAGCTGCTCGAGGTCATCACGGCCCTGCTCGTCGGCCGCAAGCCGAACATCCCGGCCCACAGCGTGTGCTTCGAGTGCAAGCAGCGCGGCAACGTGTGCGTGGTGGTCGCGCACGGCACGCCGTGCCTCGGGCCGGTGACGCACGCCGGATGCGGCGCCCTGTGCCCGGCGCACCACCGCGGCTGCTACGGCTGTTTCGGGCCGATGGAGACCCCCAACGCGGGCGCCCAGGTAGGACTGCTGCGGGCCGCCGGCCTGGACGAGGACGATGTGCGGCGGGCATTCCGCACCTTCAACGCCGGCGCGCCCGCCTTCATCGAACTGTCCCAGGTCACTGCCGGCCCGCCGCCGGGACGCGGGCCGCGCGACATCCCGGAGGGGTGACAGGGTGAGTAACAAGGCCGACCGCACGCTCACGGTCCGCGCGCTGGCCCGGATTGAGGGCGAGGGCGCGATGCACGTGCGGGTGCGCGGCGGCGCGGTCGAGGACGTCCGGCTGGAGATCTATGAGCCGCCCCGGTTCTTCGAGGCGCTGCTACGCGGCCGGCGGCACACCGAGCCGCCCGACATCACCGCGCGCATCTGCGGGATCTGCCCGGTGGCATACCAGATGAGCGCGTGCCTGGCGATCGAGGCGGCCTGCGGGATCGAGGTCTCCGACGCGGTCGCCGATCTTCGCCGGCTGCTCTACTGCGGAGAGTGGATCGAAAGCCACGCCCTGCACATCTACCTGCTGCACGCGCCCGACTTCCTCGGCTACTCCAGCGCGCTCGACCTCGCTCGGGACGGCCGCGGCACCGCACTGGTGGAGCGAGGGCTGAAGCTGAAGAAGGCCGGAAACGCGATCATGGAACTGATCGGCGGCCGGGCCATCCACCCGGTCAACGTCCGGGTGGGCGGCTTCTACCGGGCACCGGCCAAGGCCGAGATGGCCGCCCTGGCCGAGCAGCTGCGCGTCGCGCTTGACCTGGCGCTCGACACCGTGACCTGGGCAGCCGGGTTCGAGTTCCCCGACTTCCAGCACGACCACGAGATGCTGGCCCTCGTCACGCCGGGGCAGTACGCCATCGACCGGGGCACGGTCGCCTCCACCGGCAGGGCTGAGCTTCGCACCGGCGGAGTTCGAGGACTACGTGATCGAAGAGCAGGTGCCGCACTCGACGGCGCTGCACGCCCGGCTGGCCGGGCGAGGCCGCTACCTGACCGGCCCGACTGCCCGCTACAACCTGAGCAGCCAGTGGCTGTCCCCGCTGGCACGGCAGGCCGCCGACGCGGCGGGCCTCGGCGCCGAGTGCCGCAACCCGTTCCGCAGCATCCTGGTCCGCGCGGTCGAGGTGGTGTACGCGGTGGAGGAGGCGCTGCGGCTGATCGAGCGGTACGAACCGCCCGCGCCGTGCTATCTGGAGGTTCCGCCGCGCGCCGGCGTCGGGCACGGCGCCACCGAGGCGCCGCGCGGCGTGCTGTTCCACCGGTACGCCATCGACGCCGACGGACTCATCACCTCCGCCCGGATCGTGCCGCCCACCTCGCAGAATCAGGCCAGCATCGAAGACGACCTGCGCCGGTTCGTCGCCGACCGGCTGGATCTCGACGACCAGCAGCTGACCCGTCAGTGCGAGCAGGCGATCCGCAACTACGACCCGTGCATCTCCTGCTCGACCCATTTCCTCGATCTCACCGTCGACCGCGGATGACCGGGCGCGGCGATCCCGGCCGGCGCACGGTGGTGGTCGGCGTGGGCAACGAGTTCCGCCGCGACGACGGCGCCGGGCCCGCGGTGATCGCCCGGCTGCGCGCCCTCCAGCCGGGCGACGCCGGCCTGTCCGGCGTGACCCTGGCGCTCAGCGACGGGGAGCCGGGCCGGCTGATCGACCTGTGGGAAGGCGCCGGGCTCGCGGTGGTGATCGACGCCGTGCGGGACGCACCCCTGCCTCCCGGGCACACCTGCCGGCTCGCGCCCGACGCCCTGGCCGGCCGGGCGGACGGCGCCGCCAGCTCGCACGGCATCGGCCTGGGCGACACGGTGGAGCTGGCCCGGGCGCTCGGGCGGCTGCCGCACGGCTCACGGTCCTCGCCGTGGTCGGCCGCGACTTCGGCTTCGGCACCGGGCTGACCGCCGAAGTGGCGGCCGCGGTAGCGGAGCTGGTCGAGCAGGTACGCGAGATCGTGCGCTAACCCGACCGCAGGAAGGGGCATGGGCATGAGAGTCGCCACCGTCCGTTCGGGAAAAAGATTTTAAAGCTCTTTTTCGAACGGACCCTGGTCACCCGTCCGCAACATCCGCTCGTCACCCGGGGATACCGCCCGGGCTTGCCTTCGCCGTCTTCCGCCAGGACCTTCGGCCCTGGCCAGAGGCCGCTGATCGGCGTGTAGTGGAAGAAGCGAAGGGGTCAGATGCATGAATGCCGAGGTTGAAGTTGAGGCTGTGAACAAGAGTTTCGGCACCACGCTGGCTCTGATCGATGTGTCGCTCACTGTCGAGCCGGGCGAGGTCCTCGCCCTCCTCGGCCCGAACGGCGCCGGCAAGACGACCTTGTCCGGGTGCTCACCACGCTTCTCGACGCCGGACAGCGGCCGCGCCCGGGTCGCGGGCCTCGACGTCCAGAAGGACGCCAAGGCGGTCCGATCGATGATCGGGCTGGCAGGTCAGTACGCCACCGTCGACGAGCTGCTCACCGGACGCGAGAACCTCGAGCTCGTAGGCCTCCCTATCACCTGGACAAGGCGGAATACCGGCGACGGGCACAGGAAGCCCTCGAGCGGATGTCCCTCGCCGGCGCCGGCGACAAACCGGTCAAGACGTATTCGGGGGGGATGAGGCGCCGACTCGACCTTGCGGCCAGCCTCATCGGACGGCCCCCGGTTCTGTTCCTCGACGAACCGACCACCGGGCTCGACCCCCGCACGCGAAACGACCTGTGGGAGTTCATAGAGGAGCTGGTCGCAGAAGGAACGACGATACTGCTCACGACCCAGTACATGGAGGAGGCCGAGCATCTGGCCCACGGCATCGTCGTGATGGACGCCGGGCGGATCGTGGCCCAGGGGACCGCCGACGAGCTCAAGGACCAGTTGGGCGGCAACGTGCTGGAGGTTCGGGTGGCCAACCGGGCCGATCTCGACAGGCCGCCTCGCTCGGTTGCCGGATTTGGAAGCGCGCCACCCCGTCTCGACGCGACCTGAACCGGGTGAGCCTGCCGATCACAGGGGGCGCCAAGGTGCTCATCGCCGCCGGTCGGGCGCTAGACAACGAGGGCATCGCACTCGAGGACCTGGGCATTCGGCGTCCCTCGCTCGACGACGTCTTCCTCGCCCTCACCGGCCATCCGGCCGCCGCCCTCGACGACGCCGGCCGGCACCGTGCTCACCGGAGGCGACCCGATGACTGACCAGGCGCTCAGGCGATCGACGGCCCACGGCCGGCACGCTGACCCTGCGGCTGGCCGTGCGCGACACGAGGGGCATCACCAAACGCAACCTCCTTCGTATCGTACGAACGCCCCAGCTTCTCTTCATGACCCTCGTGCAACCCATGTCATCCTGCTGCTGTTCCGCTATGTCCTCGGGGGCGCCATCAACGTCCCGGGTCTCGACTACGTCGACTACGTCGTCCCCGGCATCTTCCTCGAGGCCGTCCTGATCGGAGGCATGACCACGGCGTTGGCGCTGGCAACGGATCTTCAAGCGGGAATCATCGACCGCTTCCGAAGCCTGCCGATGGCCCGCTCAGCCTTTCTGGCCGGGCGGACCCTCGCCGATCTGTGCCGAGCGTCCTGGCCCTGGCGCTTCATCATCCTCCTCGGGCTCCTCGTGGGCTTCCGATTCCACAACAGCGTCGGCGCCTGCCTGGCCGGCATTGCGCTCATCATCGGCTTCGGCTACGCCTTCACCTGGGTGTACGCGGCCATCGGGCTTGCCGTAAAGGATCCTCAGACCGCCCAGATGACATCCATCCTGCCGATGTTCATCCTCTTCTTCGCCAGCTCCGCACTGGTTCCGGTATCGACCATGCCGGGTTGGCTCCAGCCATTCGCGCGGAATCAGCCGGTGTCCGTCACCATCGACTCGGTGCGGGCCCTCTTCGAGGGCGGGCCCGTGTACCACGAGCTGTGGCAAGCCGTCGCGTGGTGCATCGGGATCTTCGTGGTCTTTCTCGCCATCTCGTTGAACCTCTACCGAGAAGGCCACCGCCTGACCGGGTTCCGCCGTGATGACGGAGCCGGGTCCGCGGCGTCACCCGGCTGCGCGCCCCTCAGCCGGGTAACACCAGGCTTTCACATGGTGCGCATCCGCGAAGCGGCGGATATGTCCTTGCCCGCCAGCAGCGCCACGCCTACGGCTGTCATCGCTGCCGCTGATCCTAGTGCCACCCACTTCTTCACCGTTCCCACCTCCTTCGCTCTGCCTCCTGTTCCCAGTCCACGCCCGGCGCCTGCGCTGCGGTAGGGATGAACGGCCAGGATCGGGAGGTCAACGTCCCGGCCGTGATCAGATCTGTTCGTCGCCGCCGCCGAACGTAGGACAGGTCCTCCGCATCCCGACGTGAGTGCAGGTCCGGCGCCGGGGTCTCGCCGGTCCGGCGGGTCGTGCCTGCGGCACGTCACCGGGGTAGACTTGTAGGTGAAATAGCAGTGCGGGGCTGCGGGAAGAAGACTGGCATGTTCGAGGCTGCCAACATCCGGGAATGGCGGGGCCACGACGTCGTCGACGCCCAGGACCACAAGATCGGCGAGCTAGAGGCCGTCTACGTTGACACTGCCACCGATCTGCCGTCGTTCGGCACGGTCAGGGTCGGGATGCCGACCCGGCACCGGCTGGTGTTCGTGCCCCTTGACCACGCGACCGTGGGTCCCGGGTACGTCAAGGTCACCTACGACAAGAAGCAGGTGAAGGACGCCCCGTCGATTGACACCGACGGCGAGCTGCCCGCGGGCGATGAAGAGGCGATCTTTAAGCACTACGGCCTGGCGTACGAGCCAGGCGCCGGCGGTGAGCGGCGGCTGGCCCGCCGCTGAGCCGCCCGACTGAGCGGAGGATCAGATGATTGCCCTCTTCCTGCTACTGATAATCGTGGCGATCGCGCTGGGCATCGTGGGCGTCGTCGCGAAGGGACTGCTGTACCTGCTGATCATCGGCATTGTCGTGTTCCTCGGCGCCCTTCTCCTCGGCGCCCTGCGGATGCGACGGCCCCGGCAGACGGCAGGCTCGTTAGCCTCGCCCACCCTCGTCACCAGGGGGCGCCGTTAGCGCCGCGCAGCGCGCGGACATAACCCGCGCGTTCGTAGGCGGCCTGATCGGTGTCGGCGGGCACGGCGAGCAGTCCGCGCAGGTCACCGACCGAGGTGTATCCCTTGCGGGCCATCCAGTCCGACAGGCCGTCGAGCAGCACGGCGGCGTGCTGGGGTCCGTGCCGGATCAGCGCGGACGCGGTCATCACGACGTCGGCCCCCGCCAGCAGGTACTTGACCACATCGGCCGGTTCCTCGACGCCGCTGGTCGCCGCCAGCGAGGCGCGGACCTGCCGGCGCAGCAGCGAGATCCAGGTGCGCGGCAGCCTGGCCTCGGCCGGGCTTGACAGGTCCACGCCGGGCAGCACGGCGAGGGTTTCCGTGTCGATGTCGGGCTGAAGGAACCGGTTGAAGAGGACCAGGCCGTCCGCGCCGGCCTCGTCCAGCCGCAGCGCGATCTCGCCGGGAGAGCTGAACTGCGGGCCGAGCTTGACCGCCACCGGCACCGTGACCGCGTCTTTGACCTGGCACAGGATGTCGACGTGGCGTTGCTCGACGTCCCGGCCGGTCAGGCGCGGGTCACCCGGCTATGTAGTAGATGTTGAGCTCGATCGCCGCGGCGCCCGCGTCCTGCATCGCCCGCGCGTAGCCGGTCCAGCCGCTGCGGCGTCACGCCGTTGAGGCTGCCGATCACCGGGATGTCCACGGCCGCGGCCGCGCGCTCGAGCAGGCTCAGGTAGCGGCGCGGGCCAGTGTCCTCGTCCGCTCCGGCCGGGAAATAGGACAGCGATTCGGCGAAGCTGTCGGCGCCGGCGTCGGCGAGCCGCGCGTTCCGCTCCGCTTCCCGGCGCAGTTGCTCCTCGAACAGGGAGAACAGCACGACCGCGCCGACCCCGGCGTCGGCTAGCCGTCGCACGCCGTCGAGGGTGTTCGAGAGCGGGGACGCGGAGGCGACGAGCGGGTTCCGCAGCGCCAGGCCCAGGTAGCGGGTCGAAAGGTCCATCAGCGGTCCTTCCGGGCGTCGGCCGGGAACCGGTGCGCGCCGCGGGTGGCCATCTCCTCGTAGGTGTCCCAGCGCTGGTCGACCGCTTCCTGCGCCAGGATGCCCAGCCGTTCGGCCTCAGCCGGGTGGGTATTGGCGAGAGCGCGGTACCGCAGCTCCCGCTGGGTGTAGTCGGCCAGCGCGATGCGCGGCCTGCGGCGAGTCGAGCAGGAACGGGTTGCCGCCGGCCGCGCGCACCATCGGGTCGTAGCGCACCAGCGGCCAGTAGCCGCTGGCCACGGCGCGGTACTGCTGGCCGAGCCCGTCGCGCATCTCGATGCCGTGCGCGATGCAGTGGCTGTAGGCGATGATCAGCGACGGCCCGTCGTAGGCCTCCGCCTCGCGGAAGGCGCGCAGGGTCTGCTGCGGGTCGGCGCCCATCGCCACCCGGGCGACGTACACGTAGCCGTAGGCGATCGCCTGCAGCGCGAGGTCCTTCTTCGGCATCGTCTTGCCGGCCGCGGCGAACTTGGCGACGGCGCCGAGCGGCGTCGCCTTCGACGATCTGGCCGCCGGTGTTGGAGTAGACCTCGGTGTCGAGCACCAGCACGTTCACGTTGCGCCCGCTGGCCAGCACGTGGTCGAGCCCGCCGGAGCCGATGTCGTAGGCCCAGCCGTCGCCGCCGACGATCCACACGCTGCGCCGGAGCAGGTGATCGACCACGCTGCGCAGGTCGGCGGCGGCCGCGCCGTCCAGGCCGTCGAGCCGCCGCTTCAGCTCGGCGACCCGCTCGCGCTGCGCGCTCAGTTCCGACTCGGTGAGCTGCGGCGCGCCGAGGATATCGTCCGCCAGGCCGGCGCCGACCGCGTCGCGCAGCTCGGCAAGCCGGCGCCGCGCCAGCTCGGTGTGCCGGTCGGCGGCCAGCCGGAACCCGAGGCCGAACTCGGCGTTGTCCTCGAACAGCGAGTTCGACCAGGCCGGGCCGCGCCCGTCGGCGCCGGTCGTCCACGGCGTGGTGGGCAGGTTCCCGCCGTAGATCGAGGAGCAGCCGGTCGCGTTGGCGACCATCAGCCGGTCGCCGAACAACTGCGACAGCAGCTTGATGTACGGCGTCTCGCCGCAGCCCGCGCAGGCGCCGGAGAACTCGAACAGCGGCTCCAGGAACTGCGTGCCGCGCACGGTGCCGAAGTCCACCCGGGACCGGTCGGCCACCGGCAGCGTCTCGAAGAACGCGATGTTCTCCCGCTCCGCGGCCACCAGCGGCTCCCGGGGCGCGAGGTTGATCGCCTTGCGCGCCGGGTCCCCCGGCGCCCGCGACCGGGCACGCCTCGACGCACAGCTCGCAGCCGGTGCAGTCCTCGACGTACACCTGCAGCGTGAAGCGGGTGTCCGGGAGCCCGCGGGCGTCCAGCGGAGCCGACCGGAAATCCGTCGGGCGCCCCGGCCAGCAGCGACTCGTCGTAATAGCGTGGACCGGATCACGCTGTGCGGGCAGACGAAGCTGCAGTTGCCGCACTGGATGCACAGGTCCGGGTCCCAGTCCGCGACCAGCTCGGAGATGTTGCGCTTCTCGTACGCCGCGGTGCCGCTCGGGTAGGTGCCGTCCACCGGCAGCGCGCTGACCGGCAGGTCGTCGCCGCGGCCGGCCATCATCGCGGCGGTGACGGTGCGGACGAACTCCGGCGCGCCGGCGGGCACGACCGCGCGGCAGCTCCCGGACGGAGGTCACCCTGGCCGGCACCTCGATCCGGTGCAGCCCCTCGAGCGCGCGGTCGACCGCGGCGTGGTTCCGCGCGACCACCTCGGCGCCGCGGCGGCCGTAGGTCTTGTCGATCGCCGACTTGATCTTGGCGATCGCCTCGCTCGCGCGGCAGCACGCCCGAGATGGCGAAGAAGCAGGTCTGCAGGACGGTGTTGGTCCGCCCGGCGAGGCCGACCTCGCGCGCGATCCGGCCGGCGTCGATCGCGTACAGCTCGATCCGCTTGGCGAGGATCTTCTCCTGGACCGGGCGGGGCAGCGCATCCCAGACCTCGTCCGGCGGCTGCGGGCAGTTGAGCAGCAGCGTCGCGCCGGGTGCCGCCCGGCCGAGCACGTCGACCCGGTCGAGCAGCCCGAATTGGTGGCAGCCGACGAAGCTCGCCTGCTGCACCAGGTAGGGCGCGCGGATCGGCTGCGGTCCGAAGCGCAGGTGCGAGACGGTCTGCGAGCCCGACTTCTTCGAGTCGTAGACGAAGTACCCCTGCGCGTCAGTTCTCCTCGGCGCCGAGGATCTTGATCGTGTTCTTGTTCGCGCCGACGGTCCCGTCGGAGCCGAGGCCGAAGAAGACCGCGCGGACCGTGCCGGGCGGCTCGATGTCCAGCGACGGCGTCATACGGCAGGCTCAGTGCCGGACACGTCATCGGTGATGCCGATCGTGAACCGGCGCCGCGGCTGCTCGCGGGCCAGTTCCGCGAACACCCCGGCGACCATGCCGGGGGTGAGCTCCTTGGACGACAGGCCGTACCGGCCGCCGGTCACCAGGGGCAGGGCCGCCGGTCGCCGCCGGTGTACGCCTCGGCCAG
>CAVZUX010000012.1:0-27974 GCA_963778435.1 uncultured Actinomycetota bacterium | reverse complement strand
ATGTCTGTATTTTTACTTGGTAGGATTACGTATTGTTCGTCACTACTCCTAGTTTCCAGACCGATTTGATAGGTAAGTTCACCCTCCGTTCATCTCGACTTTTCCTATCAGATGGATAGATATCTGACTCTTAAGCCGCGTCCGGATCTACCGGAATGAACGAGGTTTCGAGGGAGCAGTAGATGCGCCAGCTGAGAAAGCTAGCCGCGGGGATCGCGGTAGCGGCTGCGGTGGCTGTGGTCGCCAGCGCCGTGCCCGCGCTCGCGGACCCGCCCGCGAGCGGCGGCAAGCAAGTAGTCCCAGGTACGGTCGACGTGGTCTCGGTTGGGGCGAACACCGACGAGAACCTGTTCAACGCACTGTCCGGCGCCTGGGACAAGACGATCACGCCGAAGGAGCACAGCGCCGCTCACCCGTACATCTACTCCTGGAACGCCACGGTGCCCGGCTCGACCTCGACCGCCAAGGTCACGATCGTGCCAAAGAAGGGCTGCACCACCATCACCCGGCCGAACGGCTCTGGCGCCGGCCTGACCGCTCTCGATGAGAGCCAGGTCGTGGACAAGACCGTGTACTGCGTCGACTTCGCGCGCTCCTCCAGCGGCCGGTCCGCCACCTCGCCCGCACCGAAGGTCGGCGGCGTCGGTTACGTCGCGCTGGCCGAGGACGCCGTGACCTGGGCGGTCAGGGACACCGGCGGCACGAAGACGGTCCCGGACACCTACGCGCCCGCGAACCTCACGACTCGCGCAGCTCAAGGCGCATCTTCGACTGCGCGTACACCAACTGGGACGCAGGTCGGCGGCAAGGACCGGCGATCAAGGCCTACCTCCCTCAGGCGGGCTCGGGCACGCTCTCGTTCTGGCTGAAGAAGCTCGGCCTCACCGCGCCGGGCTCCTGCGCGCCTGAGGTCCTCGAGGAGAACCAGGGCCTGTCCAAGCAGTTCAACAGCCCCAACGCGATCTTCATCTACTCGGTCGCCGACTACATCGCCCAGAAGTACCGCTCACCGCTCCCCGGCAAGAAGGCGACCGCGTCGCAGAACCAGTTCGGCATCGACCAGGTCGGCTACGTTGGCCTGGGCAAGATCGCCGGCGTCTCCCCGATGACCACCGCCAAGACCCCGGCGATCAACCCGGCTTTCAAGAACACCGGCTTCACCCGGACGATCTACGACATCGTCCGCTACGCCGGCACGGCGGACCACATCCCGGCCTATCTCGAGAAGTTCCTCGGGCGGCAAGGGCTACTTCTGCTCCAACAAGACCGCGATCGCGCTCCTCAAAGACTACGGCTTCAGCACGGTCGCGACCTGTGGCAGCGTTTCCTGACGCCCGGCCGTAGGCAGCGAAAACAGTAACGCAAATGTGACTGTGCCCCCGCATCCCGCGGGGGCATAGTCGTGCTTATTGTTACTAAGTCTTTGTTGACCGCATAAATAGGATTTGTTCACTCTTTGTTTACCTTTAGCATGCGATCTGTACATTGCCCCGCATCGCGCTCGTCCAGCCCATCAGCGAGTATTGACGGGCGCTGCCTCCTTGGGTCAGCGGCGGGGCGTCAGAAGGAAGGAACGGGGGGATATCACCATGCCCGCTGATGAGCCCACCCGGCTGATGCCGACGGTTCCCGAAGACACGCCGCGAGCCATCGTCTCTCGGCCATCCACCGGAGACAAGATCTTCCGCACGATCCTGCGGGTATCCGGCTGGTCGGTGTTCGTCATCGTCGGACTGATCCTCACGTTCCTGATCGTGCGCGCGGCCAAGGCCTTCCACCTCATGGGCTTTGACTTCCTGACCACCCAGAACTGGTACACCTACAGCCCGCAGCACTTCGGCATCGCGGCGATCTTGCCGCTCGGCATCCTGATCGCCGCCATCGCGATGCTCATCGCGGTGCCCACCGGGATCTCGATCGCCTTGTACATCTCCGAGTACTCGCCGCTGGCGCTGCGCAAGCCGCTGATCGCGGTCATCGACCTGATGGCCGCCATCCCGTCGATCATCTTCGGCATCTGGGGGCTGTTCTTCCTCGAGCCGCGCATCCTCGGCTTCGACAGCTGGCTTGGCCGGCACGTCGGATGGATACCGTTCTTCAACTTCCGGCTCGACACGTCGGTCCCGTCGAACTACGCGACCTCGACCTTCATCGCCGGCGTCGTCGTCTCGCTGATGGTCATTCCGATCATCACGTCGCTGTCCCGGCAGGTGTTCTCGCAGGCGCCGCAGGGCGAGCGGGAAGGCGCCTACGCGCTAGGCGCCACCCGCTGGGGGATGATCCGCACGGTGGTGCTCCCGTTCGGGCGCGGCGGCGTGATCGGCGCCTGCATGCTGGGCATGGGCCGGGCACTGGGCGAGACCATCGCCGTCACGCTGATCGTCTCCGCCACCTTCAAGTTCAACTACCACGTGCTCGAAACCGGCGGTAACTCGATCGCCTCGACCATCGCCAACGAGTTCTCCTCGTTCCCCGAGGCGGGCTCGATGGGCCTGTCCGCGCTGATGGCCGCCGGTCTCGTGCTCTTCGGCCTGACCCTCATCGTCAACACGCTAGGAGCGATCGTGATCGGCAGATCCCGGTCCGGACAGGCCACCGGCTGACCCGATGACCGCACTGGAACCCCCCCTCCTGCTGGACCACCCCGCCAGCGACCGGCCGCTGCGCCTGCGGCAGCTCACTGCCGAGGAGATGCTGACCCTCGGCGGCAGCGCGATCGGCGCGCTCGCCCTTGACTGGGTGCTCTTCGAGCGCGTGCTGCCCTTCAGCGGCGTGCTCGGCTTCTGGATCTGCTGGTACGTGCTCTTCCTAGTCTGCTACGCGGCCATCGGCTCGCTCCAGTGGCACGGGCTGGCGGTCCGCGACCGGGTCGTCGCCGTCGCCCTCACCACCGCCGGACTGCTCGCCATCGCCCTCGTCATCGACCAGGTGGGCTACACCCTGGTCCGCGGCGCGACCGTGGTGAAGCACTCATCCTTCTTCACCCAGTCGATGGTCGACACCGGGCCGCTGTCCCCGCTGTCGAGCGGCGGCATCGCTCACGCGCTGATCGGCACGCTCGAGCAACTCACGATGGCGACCCTGCTCGCCGTCCCGCTCGGGATCGCCGCGGCGGTCTACCTGGCCGAGGTGGGCGGTCGGGCCGCGCGGCCGGTGCGCACGCTGGTGGACGCGATGACCGCGCTGCCCGACATCATCGCGGGCCTGTTCATCCTCGCGTTCCTGGTACTGACAGTCGGCCTGCCGAAGAGCGGCTTCGCCGCCGCCCTGGCGCTCGCCGTGACGATGCTGCCGATCGTGACCCGGGCGTCGGAGACCGTGCTGCGGATCGTCCCCGGCACGCTGCGCGAGGCGTCCTACGCGCTGGGCGGGAGCCAGTGGCGCACGGTGCTCTTCATCGTGCTGCCCACCGCCAGGTCCGGTCTGGCCACCGCCGTCGTGCTCGCGATGGCCCGCGGCATCGGGGAGACCGCCCCGCCGCTGCTCGTAGCCGGGTACGCGAACAACGTCAACTGGAACCCGGTCAACGGCTGGCAGACCAGCCTCCCGACTCTATATCTACAACGAGATCCTCCGCCCGGAGAACAACGACCACATCAGGGCCTTCGGCGGCGGCTTCGCGCTGATCATCTTGGTTCTCATCCTCTTCACCATCGCCCGGTGGCTCGGCGGCGGGGCGCCCGGTGAGCTGTCCCGGCGGCAGCGCCGCAAGATCGCGCGGCAGTCAGCGGCACGGGGAAGGACGCGCGCATGAGAAGGCTCCTGGCCATCGTGGCGACCGCGGCGGGGATCGCCTTGATCGCCGCGGCGCCGAGCGCGGCGCTCGCGACCAGCTCTCCGTCGCCGACACCGTCGCCGTCCGTGACGGTCATCGGTATCCGCGTCAGCCACGGCGTCCAGTTCCCCGTCGGCCAGCGCGACCGCCTCGCCGACGGCGTCCCCGTCCGCCACGCCAACCGCCACCGCGAGCACGTCACCGACGGCAAAGCCGACGCCGACTCCGACGCCCGCGAAGAAGAAGCCCAAGCCGAAACCCGTGCACCACTACCCGGGCACCACCGTCAGCGGGCAGCGCATGTACATCCCCGGCACCGCCGACGCGCGCTACAAGACCCGGGCCACGGTCACGGTCAGCCAGACGAAGAACCTGACCAACCAGATGGTCCAGGTGAGCTGGACCGGGTTCACCCCGTCCAGCGAGCTGACCTACGACAACACCGCCACCGATTACCCGGTGATGATCGCGGAGTGCAAGGGCCTTGACCCGACCAACCCGACCCAGTGCTACGGCGCGACCAACGGCGGCGAGCCCGCCTCGTTCGGCCAGTACGGGCCAAGCAACACCTCCTACGGCACCACGGAGTCGGACGGCACCGGCAAGGCGGACATCCAGCTGTTCACCTCGGTGCAGAACCAGTACCTGGGCTGCGGCGCGACCACCCCCTGCTCGCTGGTGGTGGTGCCGAGCCAGGGCGGCGACAGCCTCGACTTCGCCAAGCCGGTCTGCACCAACCACACCGAGGACGTCGGCGGTACCGACCTCGGGCAGTACGCCTTCACCCCCATCAGCAGCGCGTCCTTCACGGCGAACGGGCTCTGCTCGTGGGAGAAGCGGATTGTGATCCCGCTGTACTTCGCCCCCACGCCGAACGGCTGCCCGCTGCGCGCGGCGAACTTTACCGCCGGTGGCTCCCCGATGCTGGCCGACGCGATGCAGCAGTGGCAGACCGGCCTCTGCTTCGGCAGCGACTCCATCGAGATGCAGTACAACGGGTCGCTGAACGAGAGCGAGGCACGGAACTACTTCGCCGAGGGCACCGAAGACGTGGCGTTCACGACGCTGCCAGTGTCCGGGTCGACGAAGCACCCGTACGTGTACGCGCCGGTCGCCGTGTCGGCGACCTCGGTCGGTTACTGGGTGGACAACCAGAACACCGGCCAGCCGTATACGAACGTCAAGCTCGATCCCCGGCTGCTGCTCAAGATGCTCACCACCTCCTACGCCTACACCAATGATGCGCTGCCCCAACGGCGGGAACTCGGCGTTCGGCTGCGACAACGCGGTGGACGGCAATCCGCAGAACCTCTACGCAGACCCGGAGTTCAAGAAGCTCAACCCGTCCGTCTGGCAGAACGCCTCCCAGCCGTCCGGGTTCGAGATCCCCGATCGTGCTCTCCGGCAACAGCGACATGACCTGGGAGACCACCAGCTGGATCGGCGTCCAACCAGGCCGCGGCGGGCTTCCTGGCCGGCCAGTTCGACCCGTGGGGCATGCACGTCAACACCGTACTACCTGGGGCTGAAGTACCCGCTCAACGGCTTCCTGCCGATGGACCCGTACTTTCCGGTGTCCAGCGCAGGATGCTCCGGTCTACCCGCTGTCGACGCTGGCCTCCGACATGGCGCTGAACCAGCAGCCTGGCACCCATGGACGTCAAGGACCCGACGACCGGCAACTACGACTCGCTGCCGCCGCAGTACCGACGGCGACCGGGACATGTGGTCGATCATCGACCAGGCCGACGCGCAGCGGTTCCTCATCCCGGCGGCCGCGCTTGAGAACGCGGCGGGCAAGTACGTCGAGCCGACCGACGCCGCGATGGCCGCCGCGGTCAAGGACATGACGGTCAGACCTCGGCCGGCACCCTGTCAGACGAACTACACGACCACGGACCCGGCCGCCTACCCGATGACGATGGTCATCTACGCGGTCGTGCCGACGGGCGGGATCTCCAAGGCCAAGGCCGCGGCGATCTCCAAGTTCCTCGACTTCGTGGCCACCAGCGGCCAGACAACCGGCGCCGGCCCGGGTGACCTGCCCGAGGGCTACCTGCCGCTGCCGGAGAGCCTGCGCCAGCAGACGCTCAAGGCCGCCACCGAGGTCCTCGACCAGGTCGGCAACCCGAAGCCGAAGCCGTAAGCCGACCGTCCGTCCCCGTCCGCGTCGGCCAAGGCCACGAAGAGCCCGAGCCCGTCGGCGTCCCCGTCAGCCAGCGCTACCCGCACGCGCCCAGCTCGATCGCCGTGTCGTTCAGCAGTCCGGACACGCACCGGCATGTCGTGGGTGGTGCTCGCCCTGCTCATCGCCGGCGCCGTGCTCCTCATCAGCGGACCGGCCGCGCTGATGCTCGGCAGTCCCGAGGCACGCGGCGCGATCGGCGCCGGGACCCGCCGGATCCGGCAGGCGGGCACCCGGCTAAAGAACAGACCACGTAGGCCCACCGGAACCCGGCCAAGCGACGGCCGGCCCGGGAGGGCCCCGTTCGGCCCCATTAGGCGGAGGAAGTCATGATCAGGTTCCCGGCCCGGCGGAAGGGCCCGCGTGGAAGGTCCCGCTCGCCGCGGCCGCCGCCGCGGCGATGGCGCTGCTCGCCCTGCTGGCCACGACATCCCCCGCGTCGGCGGGGTCGTACGTGACCCTGTCCGGCTCTGGCTCGTCCTGGGCCTCCGTCGCGCTTCAGCAGTGGGCGCAAGACCTTGCAGCCGAACGGCCTGACCGTCAACTTCAACCCGGACGGCTCGGCCGCCGGGCGCGGCGATTTCATGGAGGGCAGCCAGGTCGACTTCGCCGCCTCCGACCCGCCGTTCCGCAACGGCGCGGACGAGCTGGCCGGCACCGGCGCCGAGATCCCGCAGTACGGCTACTCCTACGTTCCGGACGTCGGCGGCGGCACGGCGTTCATGTATCACGTGACGGTGGGCGGGCACCTGATCACCAACCTGCGGCTGTCCGGCGAGACGCTCATGAAGATCTTCACCGGCCAGATCACCAACTGGGACGACCCGGAGATCACCAAGGACTACGGCGCGCAGCTGCCGAACGAGCCGATCATCCCGGTCGTCCGCTCCGACGGCTCGGGTGCCACGTACTTCTTCACCCGGTGGATGGAGAACGAGTTCCCGGCCCAGTGGAACGCGTTCTGCCAGAAGGTCCACCCGGGGATCAAGCTGCCGTGCCCGCAGACCGAGTTCTATCCGCAGTTCGGCAACGCGAAGCTGGAGTCCGGTTCCAACGCGGTCTCGGTCTTCGTGACCTCGAGCTATGGCGAGGGCGCCATCGGCTACGACGAGTACGCCTACGCGCTGAACGCGCACTGGCCGGTCGTCGCGATGGAGAACCCGGCCGGCTACTACGTCCTGCCGACGGCGTCCAACGTGGCGGTCGCGCTCACCCAGGCGCAGATCAACGAGGACTCGAGCAGCCCCGACTTCCTGCAGCAGAACCTGGACAACGTCTACACCTACACGGACCCGCGCGTCCTATCCGCTGTCCAGCTACAGCTACCTGATCGTGCCCAAGACGGGCACGAAGGAGCCGCCGATCTTCAATAGCAACGTCGGCAGATCACTGTCCACGTATATCGACTTCTACCTCTGTCAAGGACAGCAACAGGCAGCGGCGCTCGGCTACTCGCCGCTGCCGATCAACCTCGTCCAGGGCGCGTTCCTGCAGGTCAACAAGATTCCAGGGACTATCGGGGCGCCGAACATCGACAACTACGGCAGCTGCAACAACCCGACGTTCACCAACGGCAAGGACATCCTGCTCGCCGACGCCCCGTACCCGACCAAGTGCCAGAAGGTCGGCTCGCCGCTGGACTGCACCGCGACAGCACGGAGCCGACGACGTCAAGCACGGCCTCGGCCAAGCCCGGCGCGACCGCCGCCGCAACGGGCGGCGCCGGAACAGGCACCGGGGCGGGAACGGGAACGGGCACAGGAGCGGGCACAGGGACGGGAACGGGAGCAGGAACGGGTGCAGGCGGCACCGGCAGCGGGACAGCAGCGCTGAATACGAACATCACCGGATCGGTGGTCACCGTGCCGGGCAACGGCGCCGACGGCATCCTGCTCGCCGTGATCACCGCGCTCGGCGTGGCCGTGGCCGTCGCCGCGCCGCCCTCGGTGGCGGCGTACCTGCGCCGCAGACGGGCCCGGTAGCCGGTGACCACCACGCAGACCGCCGGGGTGCCCGGCAGTCGGGCAAGGCCGCGGAGCGCGCCGAGGCGCGTCATGGACGGTCGGCGAGCAAGCCTCGGTCGTCCGACAGCGGCCTAAGGTCCGTCGGCATCGCGCTGACCCTGCTCGCGGTGGTCATCCTGGGCTTCGTCGGCTACCTGTACTTCCTGTCCGGGGTGCAGGAGGCGCGGGCCCAGACCACGCTCTACGCGACGGCTGCGGGCGAGCTCGCCCAAGCGGTCGCGCCGACCGGGCCGGTGATCCCGGGCCATCCGGCGTCCCCGGCATCGCTCGCGGCGGTGCCCGGCGACCCGGTGGCGGTGCTCGGCATCCCGGCCATCGGCATCTCCAACCTGGTGATCGTGGAGGGCACCTCGCCCGGAGAACCTGACGCTCGGCCCCGGCCACCTGCGGGACACCCCGCTGCCCGGGCAGGCGGGGATCTCGGTGGTGTTCGGTCGGCGGGCCACCTTCGGCGCCCCGTTCGGCAACCTCCCGCTGCTGAAGAAGGGGTCCGTGATCACCACGATCACCAGCCAGGGCGAGGCCAGGTACCAGGTGATAGCGGTATCGGATAGCAGCAAGCCGGTACCGTTCAGCCAGATCCCCAACCAGCTCCTGCTGGTCACGGCGGACTCCAAGATCGCGCCCGCGCACTACATCGAGGTCGAGGCGAAGTTCATCGACGCGGTCGTCGCGGACACCGCCCAGTCCACGCCGTTCCCCGAGTCCGGCTACTTCCCCCAGGTCAGCGCGGCCGAGGCCGCGCTCGGGCGGGACTCCTACGCACTGATCCCGGCGATGGCCTGGGCGATCGCGCTGGCCGCGGCGGCGCTCCTCGGCAGCTACCTAGCCGCCAGGTGGGCCCGCTGGCCCGCCTGGATCGTCACCGATCCCAGTGCTCGCGGCCATTATCTGGAACCTGTACCAGGCCCTGTCCGCCCTCCTACCGAACCTGTACTGAGGACCCTCAAGATGACTGAAATCGCAGCCCAGCACACCGAGCCGCTTGAGGTCACCCCTCGTCGGACTCCAGGCGCGGAGGGTCTCCGCCTGGTTCGGCAAGCACAAGGTGCTTGAGCGGGTCTCGCTCGAAATGCCGCCGGGCACCGTGACCGCGCTGATCGGCCCGTCCGGGTGCGGCAAGTCGACGTTCCTGCGGATCCTCAACCGGATGCACGAGATGATCCCCGGCGCGGCGCTCTCCGGCGAGGTGCTCCTCGCCGGGCAGGACATCTACCACCCCAGCCAGCGCCCGCAGCACGTCCGCAGCCGGATCGGAATGGTCTTCCAGAAGCCCAACCCGTTCCCCACCATGTCCATCTACGACAACGTGATCAGCGGCCTGCGGCTCTCCGGCATCAAGGTCAAGGTCAAGGACAAGGACTCGCTCGTCGAGTCCTGCCTGCGCCGGGCCAGCCTCTGGGACGAGGTCCGCGACCGGCTCTCCACCCCCGGCGGCGCGCTCTCCGGCGGCCAGCAGCAGCGCCTCTGCATCGCCAGGTCGCTCGCGGTCTCCCCCGACGTGCTGCTGATGGACGAGCCGTGCTCGGCCCTCGACCCGACCTCAACCCGCCGCGTCGAGGAGACCATCGCCGAGATCTCCTCCCAGGTCACGATCGTCATCGTCACCCACAACATGCAGCAGGCCCAGCGCGTCTCGCACTACTGCGCCTTCTTCCTCGCCGCCGCCAACGAACCAGGCGGCATCGTCGAATCAGGCTCCACCGAGCGCATCTTCGAAGACCCCCAGGACCCGCGCACCGCCGACTACGTCCACGGCCGCTTCGGCTGATGGGGCTTCTAGTCAGGGGACTAGGACCTCGGTGACCGGGAGGGAGGAGTCGGCGGGGAGGGAAAGGCTGGACGGAGTGCGGCCGGCGGCTACCAGGGATGCGCCCAGGGCGGCCACCATCGCGCCGTTGTCGGTGCAGAGGCCGGGGCGAGGGACGCGGAGCTGAATGCCGGCCGCCGCGCAGCGATCGGCGGCCAGGGCCCGGAGGCGGGAGTTGGCCGCTACGCCGCCGCCGATCACCAGGTCAGTGACGCCGTGCTCGCGGCAGGCGGCGACCGCCTTGCGAGTCAGCACGTCGACCACGGCCTCCTGGAACGAGGCGGCCACGTCGGCGACGGGCACCGGCTCCGCCGGCGTCGCGGCGGGCCTCCACCCAGCGGGCGACCGCGGTCTTCAGGCCGGCGAACGAGAAGTCGTAGCTGCCGTCGTGCAGCTTCGCCCGCGGGAACCTGATGGCGGCCGGGTCGCCGGAGGCCGCGGCCCGGTCGATCGGCGGGCCGCCGGGGAAGGGCATGCCGAGCACCCGGGCCACCTTGTCGTAGGCCTCGCCCGCCGCGTCGTCGATCGTCGCGCCGAGCGGGCGCACCTCGCCGGTCACGTCGGGCACCAGCAGCAGCGACGAGTGGCCGCCAGAGACCAGCAGCGCCAGGCAGGGCGAGGGCAGCGGTCCGTGCTCGAGCTGGTCCACCGCCACGTGCGCGGCCAGGTGATTGACCCCGTACAGCGGCTTTCCCATGGCATAGGCGTAGGCCTTCGCCGCCGCCACGCCCACCATGAGCGCGCCTGCCAGGCCCGGCCCGGCGGTCACCGCCACCGCGTCGATGTCGTCCGGCCGCACCCCGGCCTTGGCAAACGCGCCCTCGATGACAGGGACCATCGCCTCGAGGTGCGCGCGGCTGGCAACCTCGGGCACCACGCCGCCGAACCGGGCGTGCTGGTCCATCGACGATGCCACCTCATCGGCGAGAAGCTGGCGGCCGCGCACGATCCCCACGCCGGTCTCGTCGCAGGACGTCTCGATGCCGAGCACGAGCGGGCCATCGGTTAGGTTGCTCACCGCAGCAGGTCCTTCCGCATCACGATCGCGTCGGCCCCGGACGGCTGGTAGTAGCCCCGGCGCACCCCGATCTCCTCGAATCCGCGTCGCGCGTACAGCCCGTGGGCCCGGGGATTGTCGGCCCGCACCTCAAGGAAGACCTCGGCGCCATCGCGCTCCCGCGCCGCCTGTATCAGCGCGTCGAGCAGCGCCGACCCGATCCCCAGACCCCAGTGGGACGCACGGACCGCGATCGTCAGCACGTCGGCTTGGAGTCCGCCGGGGACGAACAGCATCCCGGCGTACCCCGCCATCATGGGCCCCGCGTCGGGGTCGGGACCGCTGGCGATGTTCCGTTTCTCGACGCCGCCGTCGTCGGCGTCCGCCTCCGCGACCAGGTAGAGCCTGCTCTCCGGTGGTTGGACGATCTCGTCGGCGAACATCTGCGGTGTCCACGGGTCGTCGGGGAACAGCTCGTGTTCCAGGGCGAGCACGTCCGCCAGGTCGGCGGTGACCATGGGGCGCAGCCGGGGCTGGTCTTCTCTGCCGCCCGCACTCCCTTCTCCGCCGCCCGCCCTCCCTGCAGCGCCCGCCCTCCCTGGGCCGACCGCGTCACGCCGACGCCATCCGGCCGTCACGGGGTCACTCGCTTCGGCGGGCCCGGCTCGCGGGCGTCCGGCCGCCGCAGGTAGAGCGGTTCCGGTGGCAGCAGGACCGTCCGCCGTCCGCCGACGGCCGCGACCGCGCCGTCGCCCGCTACCTTCTCGCCCCGGGCCAGGGCCGAGGCGACGAGCCGGCACAAGGTGGCCGCGGCCGGATAGGCCGGTCCAGTGCTCTTGGGGAAGATTTCGGGGTAGAGCATCGGCCCCTCGCCCGCGACGGGCAGCTGGCGATCGGGGATGAGCCCGGGCGCGCTCACGTCCGGTCCCGCCCAGCGCCCGGTCTCGTCGTAACGCGCGAAGTACAGCTCGCGCCTGCGCGCGTCGGTGGCCACCAGGAAGGACCGCTCGCCCTCGGTGTCGGCGGCGATCACGTCGAGGGTGCACACGCCGTAGACCGGGATGCCGAGCGCGGCGCCGAGCACCTTTGCGGTCACCAAGCCGACCCGCAGCCCGGTGTACGGGCCGGGGCCGACCCCGACCGCGACCCCGGTCAGGTCCCGCTGCGATACGCCCGCGTCGGCGATCACCTTGGCGATCGAGGGCGCGAGCAGCTCCGCGTGGCGGTGCGCGTCCACGGTGACGAGCTGGGCCAGTGGCTGGCCGCCGTCGTGGAGCGCCACCGTCACCGCGGGCGTAGCGGTGTCAAGTCCGAGCAGCAGCACGACAAATGAGCGTAGTCGACGCTGCCGGAGTTCAGCGCAATCTATGCCATCAAAGCCAACTTTGCAGCTCAGTTCCGGGCCACGGTCCGCTGTTGCGCTGCTTAGTCAGCGGCTCAGTGCACAATCTGACTGGCCACTTGCTTGGCAACCGTCTGCGCCGCGGTGGCGAGGTCGCTCATGACTACCGGGCCGTATTTCTTGGCGCCGGAGGTCTGGTCGAGGCCTTCCATCACCGCGATGATGACGACATTCCGGTAGCGAACGTAAACGGTCGCCTCGTCGGTAGTCGCGCCGCCCCGGTCGAACACCTGGCTGGCCGAGAAGGCGGACGTGTCGTTGCCGCCTGGCATGCCGGATACGTTGGCGACCGTGGCGGCCGGCTGACCGCTCTTCGCCGCCGGATGGACGAGGTTGTAATCGTAGGAGGCGAAGGACGCCTCGGCCGCGTAGGTGGCGCTGCCGTTGCCCGCCGGGACCAGGCCGGTGCCATTGCTGTTCGCGACCAGCGCGCTCGGCGTGTACGCCTCGATCTGCACCTCAAGCACCCGGTAGGTGGGCGCATTGTCCAGCGTCCAGGTGCACTGGCTGTTGGTGCCGCTGTTCAGCGGCGGCGCCGCCTGCTTCGGCTTACCCGGCAGGTACTGGCTCACGATGGCGACCGGCACCGTGTTGCACGCGTCAGGGACCGACTGCACCTCGCCGGGCAGGAAGCTGGTCACCAGCGACCCCAAGCCCAGGTTCGCCGGGCCGTTGCCGCTGCCGATCAGGAAGTACACCGCCACGGCAACCACCACCGCAGCCACGCCTCCGCCTGCGAACAGCATCCGGCGGCGACTGCGCCGACCCGAACGGCGGTCGTCACGGGAGTCCAGACCGCGCCGATGCCACCGCGCGGAGAACGCCTCCACTGAATCAGGCTCGGCCCAGGACGGCACGACTTCCTCTTGCTTCGCCTGCTGCGCCGCAGGCCACTGCGGCTCATCCTGCTCGGCCGGCGCCTGCTGTGGCTGGGCGTGGCGGGCCCGGGGCTGCTGGGCTGGCGCCAGACCTGACTGACCCGTCGACTGCCCGGCCGACTGCTGCGCCGACCACTCCTGGTCCGGCCAGGGCGCCTGGCCCGGCTCGGCCGGGCCGCCGCCGGGGTAGCCGCCGTACTGGCCGCCCCCGGGCTGGCCAGCGCCGTAGCCGGGATCGACCTGGCCGGGGCCTGACTGCCCGTACCCGGCTCCGGCGGCCGGGTATCCGCCACCGTAGCCGCCGTTGCCGCCGCGGCCCGGCTGACCGGGCTGGCCGTACTGACCGGGCTGGCTTGACTGGTCCGGCTGTCCCGGCCAGTCACCCGGCACGCGGCCGTCACGTGGACGGGCGTCCCTGGGCCGGATCGGGGACAGGTCGGGGAACTCGCGCTCGTCCTGCGGCGGCGCCGCGTACCCCTCTGGATCGGGCACGTCTGCTTGGTGACGTGCGCGGCGGCCACGGGGCCGACCGGGGAATGACCCATGCTGAGTCACGGCATGCCTCCGGTGAGGGGTTGGTGACCTAGAGACCAGGCGCAGCGGCGGCTGGGCCAATCTGAACTGTACAAAGCCGAACTATAGACGATCAGCGAGACCGAGGAGGGGCAACTCGACGCCTTCCCAGCGCTCGCCGACGGCGGCTATCGCCACCGTGCGCGGCCGGTCCGCGGCCGGCCCTCGGCGTCCCAATCCTCGTCCCCATCGCCGTCGGCGCCTGCCACCTCCCCCGTCACGACCGCGGACTCCGCCTCGGACATCCCGTCGCGGGCAGCCGCGACCGGTGCGATGGTGATCTCAAGACGGTCGGCCGACAGGCCCTCGGCCAGCCCCTCGCCCCACTCCACCACCGTCACCGAGGACGCGGTGTCGGTGTCCAGGTCCAGGTCGTCAAGTTCAAGCACACTGCCAACCCGGTACGCATCGGCGTGCACGAGCGCCGGCCCGCGCCCCGCCGCGCCATTGCCGCCGGCGGCCGAGGCGGCGAGCGGCGGGTGCACCCGGGCGATCACGAACGTGGGCGAGGTGATCGGCCCGCGCACCCCCAGCCCGTCCCCGATCCCCTGGGTCAGCGTGGTCTTGCCCGCGCCGAGCCCGCCGCTGAGGATGACCAGGTCCCCCGCCGTCAGCACCGACGCGAGGCGCCGCCCGAGTTCGCGCATCTCCTCGGCCGCCGAGACGGTGAGCGCTAGCACCGTTCCGGCTGACCGGAGGGACGGAGCCACGCGGCCGTTCGAGCTGGATTCTTTCTCATCACTCATGGCGGGACCTTCACTCATGGTGGGACCTGGGCACGCGGGCGCTGATGCCCGTCACGATCTCGTAAGAGATCGTGCCGAGCGCCTCGCCCCACTCCTGCGCGGTCGGCTCGCCGTCATCCCCGGGGCCGAAGAGAACTACCTCGTCCCCCTCGGCCACCGGTTCGTCACCGAAGTCGACGACGAACTGGTCCATGCAGACCGTCCCGGCGATTGGCCATCGCCGGCCTCGAGCGGACACCAGCGGCAGCCCGATCGCGGCCCGGGGTATCCCATCGGCATAGCCGAGCGGCACCAGGCCGAGCGTCGTCTCCCGCGCCGTCGTGTACCGGTGCCCGTACGACACCCCCGTCCCGGCGGGAACCCGCTTCACCAGCGCCAGCCGCGCCCGGAGGGTCATCGCCGGCCGCAGCCAGCCGGGCGCGCCGCCGGGCAGCGTGGCCAGGCCGTAGCTCCCGCCGCCGACCCGCACCAGGTCGTAGCGGGCGCCGGGCACGTCGAGCGCGGCCGCGGTGTTGGCGATGTGCCGCACCTGGGGGGTGATGCCCGCGCTCTCCGCCACCGCGAGAGCCTCCTTGAACGCGGAGAGCTGGGCCGTGATCGTGGGGTTGCCCGGCTCGTCGGCGGAGGCGAAATGCGACCAGAGGCCGACGACGGTGATGCGGCCAGCGTCCTGGGCCTCGCTTGCGGCCGCGAGCACCGACGGCCAGTCGGCGGGCGTGGCACCGCCCCTGCTCAGCCCGGTGTCGGCCTTCAGTTGGACCCGGGCCGGGCGCCGGCGACCACTGCGGCGGCGGCCAGCCGGCGCACCATGCCCGTCGATCCGGCTGACAGGTCGATCTCGGCGGCGATGGCCTCGGCGTGGCCGTGCTCGGGGACGGCCAGCAGGCAGAGGATCGGCTCTTGGAGCCCGGCCGCCCGCAACTCGAGCGCCTCGGCGACGTGCACAACGCCCAGCCAGTCGGCGCCGCCGCGCACCGCCGCCCGGGCGGCGGGAACCGCGCCGTGGCCGTACCCGTTGGCCTTCACCACAGCCATCACCGCGGCGGGCGCCACGTGCGCGCGCAGCGCCGCGATGTTCCTGGTGATCGCGCCGAGCTCGACGCTGGCCTCCGCATGGCTGTCCATAGCGAACAATGCTACGGCCAGATCACGCCCAGTTCCCGCCACCACCCGCGACCGCGAGGAACGCCGCGTGCAGCGCTGCCACCACGTCGGACGCGCCGATCGGGGCCTCGCCGCCGCCCCCCTTCTCCCCGGCGGCGATCCGGGCGGCGAGGCCGTGCAGGTAGGCGGCGGCGACCGCGGCCTGCGGCGCGGCAAGCCCTGGGCGAGCAGCGCGCCCGCGAGCCCGGCCAGGACATCGCCGGTGCCGGCGGTGGCCAGCCACGACGTCCCCGTCGTGTTGATCAGGACGGGGTCGAGGTCGTGCGGCGGCGCGACGACCGTGGTCGATCCCTTGAGCAGCACGCACGCGCCGAACTCGTCCGCTGCGCGCCGCGCGTGCTCAAGCCGCCGAGCCGCCACATCGGCCGGGTCCGCCCGCAGCAGGCGGCTCAGCTCGCCTGCGTGCGGGGTAAGCAGCGTGGGCGCGGCGCGCGGCAGCAACTCCCGGTGGTTGGCGAGCAGCCCGAGCCCGTCCGCGTCGATGAGCACCGGGAGGTTGGTCGCGAGGACCCCTGCGAGCCGGTCCGCCGCCGCCGCGTCGGTCCCCATCCCCGGGCCTGCGACCCAGGCCTGCACCCGGCCCACGTCGCCGGGGAACTGGAACGTGCGCTCCGCAGGCGAAAAAACTCTCTCTTTTGAACGGTCCGTTGTTTCACCTGGCAGCTCGGTTAGTACTACCTCGGGGTGGACGAGGCGGACGGCCGCCGCCGCGTTCGGGGCTGTCACCAGGCGGACCATGCCCGCGCCGCCGTTGACCGCGCCGCCCGTCGCGAGCAGGGCCGCCCCGGTGTACCGATCGCTGCCCGCCAGCAGCCCGAGCACGCCGCGCCGGTACTTGTCCGACTCGGCCGTGGGGCGCGGGAGGAGGTTCGCTATGTCGGCGGCCTGCGGGGCGCTCGCGTCGGGGGGCGCGTCGAGGTACGGCCTCAGGCCGATGTCGACCAGCTCGACAACCCCGGCGTGGCCGCTGCCCGGATCGATCAGCAGACCCGGCTTGAGCGTGCCGAACGTCACGGTGACGTCGGCGCGGACCGCCGGGCCGTCGACTTCCCCGGTGTCGGCGTCGATGCCGCTCGGCAGGTCGACCGCGAGAGTGGTCCCCGCGGAGTTGGCCGCGAGCTGCGCGAGGGTGGCGAACGGCTCGCGCAGGCCGCCCTTGCCCCCGATGCCGAGCAGCCCGTCGATGATCAGGTCAGCGTGCCCGATGGCGTGCCGCGCGTCGTCGCCCGGCGTCGTAGCGGGCGCCGACGTCGGGCTGGGTGTCATCGGGTCCACGGGGCGGCACGACGGCCACGAACCGGCCGCCGGCGGCCCTGAGCGCGGCGGCGCCGCCTGGGTGCATGCGCGATCCGGCCTGGATCGCGGTGACGGCCGCGCCCCGCCGCGCCAGCCGCTCCCCGGCGTAGAGCGCATCCCCGCCGTTATCGCCGGTGCCGACGAGGAGCACGACCCGCGCGCCGTAGAGGTGGCCGGGCTCTTGGCGCAGCAGGGTCGCGGCGACGGAGGCGAGCCCCGCGGCCGCCCGCTGCATGAGCGCGCCGTCCGGGACGAGCGCCATCAGCTTGGCCTCAGCGGCGCGGACCTTGGCAACCTGGTGAGCTTCTCGCATGAAGTCAGTATCTCCCCGGGGGACGACCAGTATCTCCACCCGGGGGACGATAGGCGAGGTGCTGGCCGCACGGTCGCACCGGGCGATCCACCTGGGGCGCCCCGACCACGCCTTCGAGCTGGCCCGCGCGGCCCGTCACGCCGCATGCGCGGCCGGGGTGCCCGCACTGCTCGCCGAGGCGCACGAGTTGGAGGCCAACGGCCACGCCCTGGCCGGAGACCGGGCGGAGTGCGCGCGGTCGCTGGCGGCGTGCGAGCGGGAGTTCGCCAGCGCTACGGAGGAGAACACGCCGCCGTAGCTCGCCTACTTCGACGCCGCCTATCTGGCCGCCCGCACCGCCGCACACGCTCCGCGACGCCGGCGACTGGGCCGCCGCGCTCGAGCGAGGGGCGGAAGCCGACGCGATGGCCGCGGGCCTGGCGCGCGCCCGCGTGTTCAACCGGCTCGTCATCGCGACCGCGCGCGTCCAGGGCGACCGGGACGCCGCGATCGGCGAGGGGCGCCGGGCGCTCGGCATGACGGCGGGCATGCAGTCGGGCCGCGCGGCCGTGTACGCCCGCGACCTCCGCAAGAGGCTGCGACGGCGGTACGGCTCAGGCGACACCGAAGTCGCCGCGTTCGACGAGGAAGCACGCCAACTACTCGGGAGCTGAATCTTGACCACGTTCTACCACCTGACCACCGCCCGCGAATGGGACGCAGGGAAAGCCGCAGGCGCCTACACGACGTCGACCAGGGGCCGCACCCTCGAGCAGCAGGGGTCCCTGCACGGAAAGCACGCGGGAGTCTGCTTGCCGCCCCGGGGTTGCCAGACCGAGACAGCGGCGCGGATACTACCCACCGGTAACCATTCCTCGGTCCACGCTGATCCGTGAGCTGACTCACGGATTTCTGATGTGCTGAAGTGAGCCTACTGGTGCACTGTCGGATTCAACTGTGTCGTATTCGTCCTCTGCCAAGACGGGAATCAAGGTGCGGGCATTGCCGGACTCCAAGAGTCCCCTAGTCGAGCGGTCGCGGTGTCACCAGGTCAGTCAGCCAGCGGTGGGCTGCAGTGATGGCGCCAGTCGAGTCGAGCAGTGAAAGGCCGGAGCCGGCGAGCACCACCCCTGCTGCGACGACGATGGATCCCAGGACAGGGGCACTGGACCACTGCAGCCCGAGCGCGAAGACCGACGCCCCGCAAAGGGCCGCCAGCGCTCCCGCAAGCGCGTCCTGCCGCTTGCCGGCCTGGCTGATGCAGAACACGAGCATCACGCCCATCCAGGACAGGCTCCCGATTTCGAGCGGAACCGCTGCGAGCAGCATCCTGTCATTTGCCGCGCTGACGCCGTACGCGACAACCCAGAAACCCAGCGTCAGCCCCCCGAGCCACGTGGGCTCCGGGGACTCGCGCAGCTTCTCCATGGTGACCCGCGCCGGGCCGGAGAACAGCTCCCCGCGGAACCTGAGCAGGAACAGTCCCATGGTCATTGCGCACATGCCGACGTAGGCCGCTCCGACATGCTCGGAAATACCGGACATGCCAACGCCGACCAGCCCGACAAGGCCGAAAGCGACCAGCCCGACCCCCGCGAGCGCAGCCAGGGCCACCGCCCGGTTCTCTGAGGCGATGACGAAGAGCGCGATCAGCCCCGCCGAGGTCATCGTGACGGAACCTTTCCACGACGGTGGCATGATCATGGCCAGCGCGGTCGCTGTGACCGCGAGGAACAGCAGGACGGAGGGGAGCGCCTCGGCCAGCTTGGTTCCCTTGGGCACCCGGCCGACCCCGATCGTGACCGCGGTCAGGAACACCACCGTGTAGACAACCGCCCACGGGACCGAGGCAGACACCTTGTTCATGGAAATGTTCAGGGAGGACGTCAAGATGAGCGCCAGCAGGCTGAAGCGCCAGCGCGAACCGTTATCCGGTGACATAAAGCCAGTATCCGGCAGCCGCTTTTTCAGGGTAAGGTCCCGGCCGGATCGGTGAAGTGCTCACCGTCGTTGCCGCCGAGCAGGAACACGAAATTGGCGAGGTCGAAGCGGAGGGCTTCGACGCCGTATGCCGGGCTGCCGATGAAGCGTTCCAGGGAGGGGCCGAGCCGCCCGGGATCGACGCCAGCCAGTCGCGCGCCAAGTCAAGGAGCTGGGCGAGTTCCATCGCGTCGGCGGCGTCGGGGGGGACGTTCACTGGTGCTGCCTGGCCGGGCTGCGGCGTGCCGCCCGTAGCGGTTCCAGGTGCCGCCCGCCGCGACGGCGTGTTCTGCGGCGGTGCCGTAGTTGTAGCCGAGGGCGCGGGCGACGACCGGCGGCGGAGCCTGGAGGACAAGCTGTCGGAACGACGCCGTCCGGGCCTGCGTGACCGGGACGCCGAGTTCGTGGAGCTGGCGGCGGAGCCTGACCGGCATCAGGGGCAGCCCGGCGCGCTGCCCGGGGAACAGCCACTGGCAGCCGGGGTTGACGGCGGTGTTCATGTTCGCCCGGTTGGCGGCCAGCTCGGTGAGCATCGCGGCGAACGGCTCGGGGACCGGGGTCGGCGGGCTGCCGAGCCGGATGGAGACCTGGCCGTCTCCGCCGGTGATGATGTCGTCCAGGGTGAGCTGGGACAGCCGGGTGACGGGCTAGGCGTAGAGCAGCAGGAGGCACCCGGCAACCCGGGTGCGCAGGTCGATGCGCTGGTCGGTCAGGAACCTGTGGATCAAGGCGAGGCGGCGGCTCTGGGTGATCGGGGGCCGCTCGGCGAATTGAGCATGGAGATCGCGGGGGTACCAAGATATGCACAAGGAGTCCTTAGCGCGGTCGCCGTCCCGCCTCGGCCTCGCTGGCGACCGTCAGCGTTTGCGGCGCAGCGACGGCAGCAGCCGAGACACCTTGAGCGTCACCTCGTTGGCCTTGTCGCACGACTGCTCGACGCGGGCGAGCGTCGACTTGAGGTCAGGGTCCGGCACCCCGGTTGCCTCCTGGCGTTTCATGGCCTCGTAGAGCTGGCTGAAGCAGCCCTCCAGGAACGCCCCGATCGGCATCAGCTCGCGGAGCAACTCCCGTTCGGTGTCGTTGACCGGCACTGTCCGGCCTCCTGCCGCTGCGAGTGCCACCTCGGCTACGTAGGCGCCGAGGGACAGGTGGCGGCGTGCTGCGGCCGATTGGATCACGGTTTTCTCGGAGCTCGAAAGTTTGACTGTAACTGCCTGGTTGCGGGGCTGCTGCTGGCTGCGACGGCGCATCCCGCCTGGTTCGCTACTCATGGCCTAAAGAACGGAAAATCCGGACAACGAGATCATCAGCCGGGGGACTCGGTTCCGCCACCGGTTATTGCGGACGGAGTTGCGCAAATGCCAGAGGCCGAAATCACCACGGCGTGTGGGGATTTCGGCCTCTGCAACGGCGACTTTCCCTCCTAATAGGGACTTTCCGTAACGCCAGCGCAACAGTCTGGAACCGGCATTGTCACGGCGTATACCGCCCCCATCGTCGGTGCGTCGTCATGGAAGGGGGTGAATTCGGTGCCTCTCATGACGTTTTGCGCAGGGGGGACCAGAGATGACGGATGGCCAGAATTGGGGACAGGAACCCCAGTACCCGCCCCAGGGCTACGGCCAGCAGTACCCGCAGGATCAGCCGTGGCAGCCGCAGCAGTATGACCCGGCCTACCACCAGCAGCGCATCGGGGGCGGCCAGCCGCCCTTCCCGCCGCAGGGCCAGCCATGGCCGCAGCCAGGGTACGAGCAGCAGCCCTATCCCGGTCAGCCGCAGTACGCGCCCGGGCCGCAGCCGCCAGCACCCACGTGGGGGCAGCCCGGCCATGGGCAGCCGCCACGGACTCCCCAGCAGCCCGGGCACGGACCGGGTCAGCCGCACCGTCGTAAGTCATGGCCTGCGCGGCACAAGGTGCTCACCGGTTTCATCGCCGCCGGAGCTGTGGTCCTCATCGCGGGCGTTGCCTCGGCCGCCGCGTCGCCGTCATCGTCGAAGCCGGCCTCGGACTCGACCCCGGCCGCCGTGGCCACCGCGGTGTCTTCCTCCGCCTCGGCTGCGTCGGCACCCGATTGCCTCATCCAGGCGCAGGACTGGGCCAGCGGAGGCGCGCGCCAGACGGTCAGCGCGTTCGGCGGGGACCTCGACTTGTTCGCCACCGCATCCCAGAACTTCGCAGCCGACCTCAGCGACGGCGGCGCGTCGGCCAGCGACGTCTCGGGCGTCCAGTCCGCCGCCGGCGCCATCCAGTCCGACGCCCAGAGCCTCGAGGCCGACCCGGGGCCGCCCTGCGTCCCCGGCATGCGCGGGAACCTTCTCGCGGCGGCCCGCGACTACTCGACCGGGGCGATCGACGCTAACACCGGCATGAGCGAGTACACGGCCGGGGACATGGGGGTGGCCGTTGGAGACATCGAGGCCGCCACCAAGGCGTTCGACAGCGCGAACTCGAAGATCACGGCCGCGAACGCCGACCTGACCAAATTCAACAAGAGCTGAGGAAGGGCAACCGGACCGCCCGGGCAGGCTTCGACGTGCCGACGCCCCGCCAGGCCGAGCCTGGCGGGGCGTCCTCACTGCGCAGGGTCACTTGCCCCTTCGGACGCGCTCGCGCTGCCGCCACGTGACGCGCCTCTCGGCCGGCCGCCCGTTTCAGCCGGCGGATGCCCCCAGAAGGTGGCAGCTTCTCGCCGCGCTGCCACGCCTCGAACGCATCCCCCCTGGCGCCCCATGGTTTGTGGTGGCTGAGGTTAAGGCTCTATCTCCCCCGGTGACCCCATTAGGGCCAGCCGAGGCCGGCTGGGCGGTCGGTCTCCGCGATGACGACGGCGGAGGCGATGCCGGCGTCGTGGCTCAGCGACAGGTGCCACTGGGTGACGCCGAGGCGGCCCGCGGCGGCGGCGACCGTGCCGTAGACCTGCAGCGACGGCCGTCCCCCGTCGCGGGTGACGACCTCGGCGTCGGTCCAGAGCAGGCCGCGCGGGGCGCCAAGCGCCTTGGCCAGGGCTTCCTTGGCCGCGAAGCGCGCCGCAAGCGAGTGCGGCGGCAGGATGCGCTCTCCGTTTGTGAACAGGCGGCTGGCAAGGCCCTGCGTGCGGTTGAGCGCCTGCTCGAAGCGGGCTATCTCGACGACGTCGATGCCGACGCCGACGATCATGCCACCGCGGCCGTCATCACATCGCGCCCGTCATGACATCGCGCCCCGTCATGACACTGCGAGGCGGACCACATCGGCGATCCGCCCGGCGACCGCCTCGGCCTGCTCGGTCTGCCTGGCCTCAACCATCACCCGAATCACCGGCTCGGTCCCGCTCGGCCGCAGCAGCACCCGTCCCGCGTCGCCCAGCTCGGCCTGCCCCTGGGCCACCGCCGCCGCGACCGCGGGATCGGTCATCGCCCGGTCCTTGTCCCCCCGGACATTGACCAGAACCTGCGGGTACCTGGTCATAAGCTTCGCGGCAGCCGAGACCTGGATGCCGGCGCTGTTCACCGCGGCGAGCAAGTGCAGGCCGGTGAGCACGCCATCCCCGGTGGTGGCGTAGTCAAGCTGGATGATGTGCCCGGACTGCTCGCCGCCGAGCACGTAGCCGCCGTCGCGCATCGCGGCGCACACGTGCTTATCGCCGACCGGGGTCTCGATCACGCTGATGCCCGCATCGCGCATCGCCTGGTGGAAGCCGAGATTGGACATCACGGTGACCACCACGGCGTCGCCGGCCAGTTGGCCGGACCGCTTGAGCTTCGAGGCGAGCACGGTGAGGATCTGGTCTCCGTCTAGCGGCTGACCGTCGCCGTCCATGGCCAGGCACCGGTCCGCGTCACCGTCGAACGCGAGGCCGGCGTCGGCGCCGTGCTCGGCGACCGCAGCCGCGAGCGTCTCCAGGTGAGTGGATCCGACGCCGGCGTTGATGTTCTCCCCGTCGGGAGCGGCGCCGATCGCGACGACCTCGGCGCCGGCCCGCCGCAACGCGCGCGGTCCGATGCTGTAGGCGGCGCCGTGCGCGCAGTCCACCACCACCCGCAGCCCCGCCAACGGCGGGCGACCGGACATCGCCGCCTGCGACGAGAGGGTGGCGAGCAGATGGTCAAGGTAGGTTTCGTTGGCCGAGTACGCATCGGTAACCCGGCCGAACCCGGCCGGCGCCTGCGCTGGACGCGCCCGGCCGCTCCGCGCGGCGTACAGCCCGGCCTCGATCTCGTCTTCGATCTCGTCGGCCAGTTTGACGCCGCCCCGACCGAAGAACTTGATCCCGTTATCCGCAGCCGGGTTATGGCTCGCGGACAGGACAACGCCGAAGTCAGCGTTGAGAGCCCCCGTCAGGTGGGCGACACCTGGCGTCGGAATGACGCCAAGGCGGTGCACGTCCACCCCGAAGCTGGCGAGCCCGGCGACAACGGCGGCCTCGAGGAAATCGCCCGAGGCCCGCGAATCGCGGCCGATGACAGCGACCGGTCGGCCCGCGCCATTGAACCGGGTCGCGGCGGGTGCCAGTACAGGCACCGCCGCGACCGCCAGGTCCATGGCGAGCTGAGCCGTCAGATCAACCCCAGCGACCCCGCGCACACCGTCAGTACCGAAGAGTCGGCCCATGTCGGTCGATCCGGGTACCAGCCGGCGACTAGCGCTTCGAGTACTGGGGCGCCTTGCGGGCCTTCTTGAGACCGTACTTCTTGCGCTCCGTCACTCGGGGGTCCCGGGTCAGGAAGCCGGCCTTCTTCAGCGGCGGGCGGTTCTCCGGGTCCACGAGGATCAGCGAGCGGGCCACACCGAGCCGGAGCGCGCCGGCCTGGCCGGAGACGCCGCCGCCGACGATGCGCGCGATCACGTCGAAGTTTCCCTCGGCGCCGAGCGTCACGAACGGCTCGCCGACGATCTGCTGGTGAACCTTGTTCGGGAAGTACGAGTCAAGGGTCCGGCCGTTGATGGTCCACTGGCCGGTGCCGGGCACGATGCGCACCCGGGCGATGGCCTCCTTGCGGCGGCCCGTCCCGTTCGCGTGACCGGTGACAACCGGACGACGCGCGGCGGCGCGCGGCCCGCCGACCTCGGCGGACTCGGTGGTGTACTCCGAGGGGGCGTCCTCGGCGTCAAAAGGCTCTTCGGCAAACTCCTCGGTCAAGTATGCCGCGTCGTCTGCGGGCGTCTCCACGCCAGTGGGCTCAGCCACGTTGGTCTTCCTCACGCTTCCTTGCGGCACTACTACTGGGAGATCTGCCGGATCTCGTACGGCTGCGGCTGCTGGGCCTGATGCGGGTGCGTCGGCCCCGCGTAGACCTTGAGCTTGCTGAACGTCTTACGGCCAAGCGAGTTCTTGGGGATCATCCCCTTGACCGCCTTCTCGACGGCCCGCGTCGGGTGCTTGGCCATCATGTCCGCGTAGCTGATCGAGCGAAGGCCGCCCGGGTATCCGGAGTGCCGGTAGGCGCGCTTGTCCTCCAGCTTGGTGCCGCTGAGTGCCACCTTGTCCGCGTTGATCACGATGACAAAGTCACCGGTGTCGACGTGCGGAGCGAAAATGGGCTTGTGCTTGCCCCGCAGCAGCACCGCCACATGGCTGGCCAGGCGGCCGAGCACGACGTCGGTGGCGTCGATGACATGCCACTGACGCGTGATGTCACTGTCCTTTGGGCTGAAAGTGCGCACAGTCGTTTAGCCTTCGCATGTGGTTCGTGATCCTCAAGACCCGGGTGTCGGGTCATCGCAGCGGGAAATGCTGCTCGTCGCGGATGACGCCAATGCAGCATACTCGAATCCGCGCATACTGCCAAAGCGCGCAGACTCCCCTGCCGTTTATCGACTCAGCTTACCGCACCGTCGCCGCTCCGGGTGCCGTCATCATAGCGCCGGGCAGCGGCGGCTCCGGCGCCGCCCACGGCCCCTCTAGCACCCCAATACTAGAGACGCCCCTTGCCGAGCTGATACGGACGCTACCCTCATTAACATGGGATACCGGGGTGAGGACGCCTCCCGCACGCCGCCCGCGAACTGGGGACAGCAGCCGCCTAGGCCGTCGTCGCCCGGCTCGGGCGAAGGCAGCGCGGGTTCGTGGATCGACGGGACGCAGCAGGGCTACGGCAACGACGACTACGACGGTTACGCCTCCGGCAGCGTCGGCTACGGCTATGAGAGCGGCGGCAGCTACGCGGGTTACCCGCAGCAGGATCCTGGGCCGGGCCCGGGAGCACAGGGCCCGCAAGCACAGGGGCCGGACGCACAGTACAGCCAGCGCGACGCGTACGGGGCGCAGGCGCCCTACGGTGACCCCAGCGGGTACGACCAACCAGCCGGGTACGACCAGTCGGCCGGGTATGCCGGTCCGGCGGACTACGGCTACCAGCAGCCCGGCGGCCCAGCCGGTCCGTACGGACAGCAACCCGGCTACGACCAGCAGAACTACGGCCAGCAGAACTACGACCGGCCGCCTGAGCTTGGCTACGGGACGCCCGGCGGAGGTCTACAGCCATACCAGCCGGCGGATGATGGCCGCAGCCCCCAGGGCGGGTACCCACCGCGGCACGGCGGCGGTTCCGGGGCCTACCCGGGCCAGGACGCCGGGAACGACTGGTACGGCGCGCAGCCCGCCGCGGCCTCAGGCGCCAGCTTCGCTGACACCGGCACGTACGCGCTGAACGGCCGGATCATCGACGAGTACGGCACCGGCCCGCGCGAGGCGATGCGCAATCCGGTTCGCGGCTACCCGCCCTCGCCCGGCCAGCCGCAGGGCCCGGGGCAGATGCAGGGCCGCGCGCAGCTGCCCGCGCCCGAGCGGCCGGTGGTCTCCGGCCCGCAGGCGGTGCCGGGCACCGGCTCGCAGGAGCAGTACGACGACGATTACGGTCCTTACCCCGGTTACGGCGGCGAACCACCTGCGAACCGTGGGGGACGCGGCGCGAGCGGCGGCTTCCCGACGGCCTTCCGCGGCACGACCGGCGAGTACCCGACCGCGGTCAGTACCCCGGGCGGCGGCTACCCTGCGGCCGACCGCAACCCGACCGGCGGCTACCCCGCGACGGTCCGCAATCCGAGCGGCGGATACCCTGCGGCCGACCGCAACCCGACTGGGGACTACCCGACGACCCGCAATCCGAGCGGCGGCTATCCCGCGGCCGACCGCAACCCGACCGGGGACTACCCGACGACGGTCCACGGCGGCTATGCCGATGGATACGGCCCGGATGGCTCCTACCGGGAGGCCGGCGGACGGGGCTACGACGACTACAACGACCCGGCGGTCGGCTATGACCCCGCGTCCGGCGGCGACAACCCGGTCGGCTACGACGATTACGCGGCCGCTGGCGACCTCTACCAGGACCCGTACGGCGAGGACACGGAACAGCCCGGCGCAGGCAAGACAGGTAAGAGCGGGCGCAGCAAGACCAAGAAGGGCGCCGCTAAGAAGGCCTCTACCAAGGAGCGCGCCGGCAAGCCTGCCGGCCAAGGCGGTCGCCGCGGCAAGCGCCCGCTGGGGCTGGCCGCGCTTGCGGTCGCCATCGTGCTGGTCGCCGGCGCGGCTGCGTATGTCTTCCTGCTCAAGCCGCACTCGGCCGCGAAGAATGCCAATTCCGCGGGCCCGCTGCCGACCGTGGGAGCCCAGCCCTCGGCCCAGTCGTGCGTCAAGGTGTACGGGACTTACTGCCATATCGAGGACCGCAGCGATGACCCGACGCCGCTGACCATCGGGGAGCTCTTCCAGCCCGTGGTCGACAACGAAACCAACGGTCACATCACCAGCTCGTTCACCCTGGCCACCACCAAGGTGGACAAGACGTGCTCCAACGCGGTGATCGGGGCGAACCTGATCACGCAGCTGACGGACGGGCACTGCACGCAGGTGCTGCGGGCCAGCTACGTGTCGGGTGACGGCAAGATCATGGGCACCATCGGCGTGATCAACCTGCTGACCACCACCGAGGCCCACCGCGCGGGCAAGGTGGTCGATGAGAACGACTTCATCGCGCCGCTAGCCGCGAGCAAGGGCGTCGCCAAGAAGCTCGGCCAGGGCACGGGCGTCGTCGAGGCGGAGTTCAAGGGCCACTACCTGATCCTGACCTGGTCTGAGTTCATCAGCGGCGCCGCGCCGTCCACGGCGGAGGCCAACCAGCTCGAGCAGTTCAGCAGCGACCTAGTGGCGGGCACCGCCAACATCAGCCTGAGCCAGCGCATGGTCACCGGCGCCGCACCCAGCCCCGGCGCCACGACGTAGCTGGCCGGGGGCGGAAACTCAGTCCGCTGCGGTGCGGACGCGGCGGGTGAGGGAGGCGCGGGCGGCCAGCTGGCTCGGCTCCGGGTAGCGGACCTCTTCAAGACAGAGGCCGTACGGTGGCACGACCTGCACCCCGGGGTTGCGGACGGCCGCCGTGAGCACCTGGCCGGCCAGCACGGCTGGCGGCTGCCCTCCCCGACCGGGATCAGCGCGCCGACTAGGGCGCGCACCATGTTGTGGCAGAACGCATCGGCGATCACGCAGCCGACCGCAACGCCGTCGGCATCGCGCTGCCAGTCGAGGCGGCGCAGCGCGCGGACCGTGGTGGCGCCCTCCCTGCGGCGGCAGAAGGCGGCGAAGTCATGCTCGCCGAGCAGCAGCGACGCGGCCTCGTTCATGGCCGCCAGGTCGAGCGGGCGCGGGTTCCAGAGCGTGTCATGCCGCCGCAACGGATCCGCCCGGGCCGGATCATCGCAGATCCGGTACGCGTACCGCCGCCACAGCGCGGAGAACCGCGCGTCGAATCCCGCTGGGGCGGGCGTGATCGCACGGACCCTGAGGTCCGGCGGCAGCGCCCGGGACAGCCGCCGCACTGCCGCGTCCGCGTGCGCCGCCCAGGTATCGGCCGGGAGATCGGCCTGCGCCACC
>CAVZUX010000011.1:0-47922 GCA_963778435.1 uncultured Actinomycetota bacterium | reverse complement strand
GATGTATTGCTAGATGCTACAAACATACAATATATACAAAAGCTTATAGCAGATCAAACTGGTGCTATCACCACCCCAACCCTGCTCAATTGTGGTTAAAGACATAAAGGACTTCAGGCTCAGTGATGAACCATATACAGACCAAAAGCTCATTGAGTCTAGTGCTCCAGTGTTTGATGAACCCGTGCTAACCCCGGACGGTGATGTAGAAGCACGTTGGATTAAACGCTCAGCCCCCTGCGCCGGATGTGGGAGAAACACGATACACACATCCCAAGCTTATAAATTACTTGAAGAACGACCCAACTTTATAATCATAACATTTAAGCTACCCGTACATCAGATAGATCATAGCCGACACCAGGAGCTGACACCAGATGATCATATGAAGCTACGCCTGACGTTCGATGATCAGCGGGAGTCCGGGATGACCGAGCCTGGCCGCCATCTCCAGCGCGTCGAGCGCGAGGCCTGTCACTACCGGATCGCCACGGCGCTCGGCCGCGAGCGCCCGGAGCAGCTGCACCCGCCACCGTTCCACCGGCTCGCACCACGGTGAGGCGGCTAGCGCCAGCAGCCTCCGCTCGGCCTCCTCCGGATCACCGCTGCGGGCCATGATCATCGCCGTCGCCCGCTCGACCTCGAAGTCCTCGTGCTCGGATTGCAGCACTGCCGGTCCAGGTACTGCAGCGCCAGGTCGCGGTAGCCCACCCGGTCGAGGAAGTCGGCGGCGTCGGCGAGGAACTCGCCACCGCAGCCGTCGAACCAGTCCGACCGGGAAAGACTCCGCAGCGCCGATCGCCGCCAGCGTTCCTGGCCCGTCGCCCGCTGCGAGAGTCCCCGCGCCCGTTCCCACGCGGCGTAGGCTCGCACCCGGACGTCCCCGATGACCTGCGCGATCGATTCGGCCTCGGCCAGGTTGGCCGCGGCTTCCTCGTACCGGCCTATCTGGTTCAGGATCTCGGCCCGGAACGTAAGGAGGACCGCACGCTGCTGCCTCCGGTCGGGGATGACCTCCAGAGCCTCGTCCACGGCGGCGACCGCTTGGTCAAAAGACCTCGGTGGGCGTGCACCCAGCAGCCGAGTATCGCGAGCGTGTAGGCCAGCCAGCTCCACAGCCCCTGGTTCCGGTAGCTGCGGGCGGCCGTCGTCAGCCGGTCGGCCGCGATCGCCAGGTGCTCGTCGTCGTTATACCGGGCGGCGACGCGCCCCAACGTGTCGAGCAGCCGGGCCCGGGTGCGTTCCTCGGCGGGGAGCGTCTGCCCGAGCACTGCGGTGGCAAGCGCCTCGGCAGCCTCAGGATCGTCGTCGCGGACGAGATCGCGGGCCAGCTCGGCTCTGACCTCGCGGGCGAGCTCGGGGTCGATCGGCGGCTCGCCGAGGACGGCGAGCGCTTGGTTCAGTGCCTGCGCCGTCGGTGGATCGCCGCCGGAGGCTCGCATTCGCGGGCGATGTGCAGCAGGATCCGCGGATGCTCGTCGAGTACGGCCGCCGGCAGCCGCCTGCCAGCTGGGTGAGTTCATCGAGTCCGAGGCGTTCGGCTTCCCGCGGGCTCATCGCGGCGAGCAGCGCTGCCGCTTCGCTCGCCCGCTCCGCCCCGATCAGCAGGCCGGCGGTGAGGTCAGGGCGGCGTTCTTCGGCGTAGGCCGCCGCCGCGGCGGTCAGCCCGCCAGTCTCGGCGGGGCCGCGCGCCACCAGCAGGTGCCGCACGGGATCGATGAGCTTGAACCAGCCGTCGGCGCTCTCCTGCAAGGGCAGCCCTGCGTGGCTGATGATCGCTAGCAGTCCTGGTACGCCCGTTGCGCGCTCCACGAGCCGCTCGCGCAGCAGCGGGAGGTGGGCCAGCTGGACGACAGCCGACCGCGCGGGCTCGGGTATTCCGCTCAGCATCTGCTCGACCAGCCCGGCCAGCACCTGCGCTTCGGAGGCGCCGCGCGCGCTGTCGGCCAGCAGTGGCTGGTCGGCCGATCTGGCCTGACTCGCCGCCAGCACGACCGCCGCGGTCCAGCCGCCGGTGACCGCCCGCAGGCGTTCGGCCTCAGCCTCCGAGACCGCCAGCCCGAAGCCCTCACGGCAGAGCGCGGCAACCTCAGGCGTGGTCATCGCGAGGTCGGCGGTGCCGAGCCACACCGCGGCGCTGTTGCGGCGCAATGACGCGATGCCGGACGGGGCTTCGCGGCCGATGAGCAGCAGGCGCTGGTCCGCTCCGAGCTGCCCGGCGAGGCGGGTGAGCAGCGCCAGCGCCTCCGGCTCGGCGTGCTGCACCTCATCGACCACGATCATGACGCCGCTGCCCGCCAGCGCCTCGAGCAGCGCATCAAGCACGCCGGCCGGCCCGGCGGGCGTCGCCTGAGCCATCTGGGCGGCGAGGTCGGACAGTCCTACCCGGGCGGCGGCCGGAGCGCAGCCGGTACGGCAGCAAGGCAGCCGACACGCCGGCGGATTCCAGCGCGGTGACGATCACCGGCACATCGAGGAACTCGGCCGCCTCGGCGGCCAGGGCAGACTTACCGTAACCGCCACCGCCGACGACCACGCTCGCGCTCGCGCCGAGCAAGCGGCTGGTCAGCCGGGGTCGTCTGAGGTGATAAGCGGATAGCTGACTCAATGTTCCTCGTGACGGTATCGTTCCTCATCGGCTAAGCCGGAATGGCGTGATGAAGCCGCGGCTGGGTGCATCACGTGAATTATAATGGCGCTCCAGTGACGCGCCCGCCGAATTTGTCAGCATAAGCCTACTCAGATCACGAACATCGATAATAGTGCTGGGAGTTGTGTGCCGCCCGCAGCGGCACAACTCCCAGCATTATCGGAAAACAAGCTCTCCCAGCGCCACGTTCTCGCGGTGATGAAATTCGGGCAACCAGCGCATAACGGTCATCCGAGGCGCGCGGAGCGCGGCACCGCGCCGAGCGTCCTATCTTCCCCGCTTGCGTCACTTCCCCTTGACGAGCCCGAAGGACGCTGCTTAGATCACAACTTAATATAAGTTCCGAATCTGGAGCCATCTGTGCACGTGAGACGTGTCGGCCGTGGTCCTCCCCGCCGTTCGAGGCGCGGCCGGGGCCGGCTGGCCAGCCGACGGCGCGCGCACGCTCTAGGGGAATACTCGCCCTTACGGAAAATTCCGCGTCGAATAGCCCCTGCCGGGTCAAGATTCCTCCGCGAGCCGAGCATCACGAGCATCACGAGCATCGAAGGCGACGACCCCCACATGCATTCGCAGGACTCCGAAATTTACCTGTCGGTAACTAAGGTCCCTTGCTTACGTGGCTGTAGCCGCCATTGCTGGCACGATCACTCTCCGTGGCGCCGGCCAGCACCCTGTCGTTCTTCTGGATCAGTTCCATCGACATATGGGACGCCCCCGGCCGCGAATAGGAAAGAGCCTCAACCTGGGCCGGGAATGAGAAGAGGGAGTAAGAGAAATGGGATCAGTTCACGTCCCGTGGCTGGCCGGATCCTGGCGGGCTTGGTCACGCTTGGCCCGTCTCGGCCGCCTCGGCCGTCTCGGCCGCCTGGCCCTTGCGGCCGCGGTCGTGGTCGGCCTGACGCTGGTGAGCGGCGCGCAGCACGCGGCCTTCGCCGCCACCGACGCGCCCTTCGGCGGGACCGCGGCGGCGGTGCCGGGCACCGTGTACGCGGCGAACTACGACACCGGCGGGCAAGGCGTCGCCTACAACGTCACCTCCACCAACGGCTCCGCCAACAGCTACCGCTCCGACGGGGTGGACCTCGAGGGGACCGCGGACACCCAGAACACCAGCGCGGCCGGCGGCCCCTACGACATCGGCTGGACCACACCAGGCCAGTGGTTCAAATACACCGTCAACGTCGCCACCGCGGGCACCTACACCGTCGCGTTCCGGCTGGCATCGCCCTACGGGATCACCGACGCGCTGCACATCGCCAACTCCGCCGGCACCAACCTGAGCGGCGCGGTCGCCGTCCCCAATACCGGCGGCTACCAGACCTGGACCACCGTCGACGCCAGCGTCACCCTGCCGGCCGGGCAGCAGACGCTCACCGTCGACCAGGACTCCAACGGCTGGAACTTGCACTTCATGACGTTCGCCCCGACCTCGGGCGGGGGCGGCTCGGGCGGTGACCGGCCCTATGGCGGGACGCCGGCGGCGGTGCCTGGCAAGGTGCTGGCCGCGAACTACGACACCGGCGGGCAGGGCGTCGCCTACAACGTCAACGCCGTCAACGGCTCCGCCAACAGCTACCGGTCCGACGGGGTCGACCTGGAGGTGTGCGCCGATACCGGGTGCGGGTACGACATCGGCTGGACGGCGACCGGGCAGTGGTTCAAGTACACGGTCAACGTCGCGACCGCGGGCACCTACACCGTGAGCCTGCGGCTGGCCTCGCCCACCGCGGTGACTGACGCGCTGCACATCGCCAATAGCTCGGGAGCCAACCTGAGCGGGAACGTCACCGCGCCGGCGACCGGCGGCTACCAGGACTGGACCACGGTGACGACGACCGTGACGCTGCCGGCCGGCGTGCAGACGCTGACCGTCGACCAGGACCACGGCGGCTGGAACTACTGGTACCTGCAATTCGCCACGACCAGCGGTTCTGGTGGAGGCGGCGGTTACGGCGGATTCCCGGCATCGTTCTGGGGCAACACCAGCAGTATCCCGAGCACGTCGGGCGCCATCGAGTTCGACTTCATCAACGCCACCAACGGGCAGTACCCCGACAGCGAGGTCTACTGGGATGTCAACGGCGTCGAGGAGTCGATTGCCCAATCGCCGTACTACTCGATGGCGTCGTGCAACTCCTGCCGCATCTACTTCTACCTCGGAGCGCCCGGCAGCCAGTACCAAGACTTCATCGAGCTGAACTCCAGCGGCACGACTATCAACGCTGACACCTCGCGCGTCGACGCGTTCGGGCTGCCGCTGGCGATACACCTGCACAATTCCAATGGCACCGACACCGTGGTCGGGGAGGACGACCAGGTGTTCTCGGAGAGCAGGACCGCGCTGTTCCAGCAGTTCGAGAACTCGGTGCCCGCGGCGTTCCAGCAACTCGCCACCGTGGATGCGCCCTACAACATCCCCGCGCCCGGCGATGTCGCGGCCTTCCAGCCGGGCGGAGCGGACGCCAGCTACATGACCGCCTACGCGGCGTCGGTGGGCGCCACCGAGACCACGCAGGAGGTCTTCGGGTGCCAGGGCGGAGGAACCCCGGCTCTCAACGGTGACCCGACCCTGTGCGCAGCCCTGAACCGCTGTGTGGCGCAGTTCTCGACGACGGTGCAGAACACGCCGTCTGACTACTACCAGAACGCTCCGTGCAACTACTACTCCGCGTTCTGGCACTCGGTTGCCGTCAACGGCCTGCAGTACGGCTTCGCCTACGACGACGACAACGGCCAGTCCTCCGATTTCAATAGCACCGACGCCCAGTACGTGCAGGTAGCCATCGGCTTCTGATCCCGCCTGGTCGCCCCGGCGGCCTGTGCCAGGCGCTGTACACCAAGTACCGCGCCTGGCACGCCATCCGGTCCGGCTTCAGCCGACCGTGGTGATCGAATCGTCGGTGATGCCGGCGGCGCGGCGGGCAGCAAGTCGGTGTTTCTGCGGCTCGATCGTGTAACGCGGGTCCTTGGCAGAATGGATCCCGGCCTCGTACACGCCGAACCGGGTGAGCGCCGACGCGGCCACCAGCGCCAACCCCGAGGCCGCGGCGATGCTGCGGCGGCGCCCGCCCAGTAGCGTCCCGACCCCGCCTGCCACGGCGAGCGCCTCGCTCAACCGCATCATCGTGCCTGCCCTGCCCTCATGCAACGGCTCGGCCGCGACGGGGTCCATCCGCCGGTGCATTGTCATCGTCGCGACGAGATCACCGATGACGCCGAGCACGGCCAGCTTGCGGACCGGAGCAGTCTCGGCGACCGGCGTCGTGACCATCGCGAGGCCGGCCGAGGCCAGGCTGGCGGAGCTGACGAAAACAAAAGGCAGTTCCTGGCGAGCGGCGTTCCAGGTCGGCGTGGACGTGTCGCCGAGCAGTACCGCCGTGTACACAGCCAGCAGTGGAGCGAACGCTGCTGCTTCCAGTCCCGCCGGCCCCTCGACCGTCCGCAGGACGCGGCGCAGCGGGCCAAGCGGCAGCCGCTCAGCGGTCAGTCGGTCGATCTCGGCTGCCGCCGCCACTCCTGCGCCCGTGCTGAAGGCGCTGAGGATCCACGAGCCCAGGCTCATCGGTGAGGTCAGCTTGATCGTGCGCAGCATGTTCAAGAAGCGCTCCGGCCGGCCGAGGTCGCGCACGAGGGCGCCCGCCCCAAGCCCGACCGCGCTTATCGCCGCCAGGCGGCAGTTGCGACGCAGCGTATCCTGCCCGGTCAGCTGTCCCCCGGCGGCCAGCAGGCCCGAGCCTCCGGCGAGCCCGCCGAGAAAGAGGTACGCGGCGATCTCGGGACCCCACGGCGCCGGCTTGACCACCGGACGCCCGTAATAGGACGTGAACTCCGCCTCCGGCACCATCGGCATCTCGCGGGAGCCGTCCCCGCCGGCCGGGCCCGTCCGACGGCGACGGCGCCCGCCGTTGCGCTTGCCCCGGCCTGTTGGCTCTGGCGGGCGCAGGCTGTCGTACTCCGAGGTGGTCACGAGCGCCCCCCCATGAACGAGAGCACGGCCGCGGCGATCATTCCGCCGGCGGCGAGGCCGGCCAGCTTGTACATCTGCGGCAAATCGGCGGTGGGCACCCGCGGATCCGGCGGCAGCCCGTATACCTCCGGCTCGTCAAGCAGCAGGAAGACCGACCCCGTGCCGCCGACACCGTCGAGTTCGTTGGCGCCGTACAGGCGCGCCTCGGTCCTTCCCTGATCGTGGAGCTCGGCGACCCGCTCCCGGGCCGTGGCCACCAGATCCGTATGGTCGCCGAACTTGATGGAGGTGGTCGGGCAGGTTTTGGCGCACGCGGGCGTCTCGTCATCGACGAGGCGGTCATAGCACAGCGTGCACTTCTGGGCGACGCCGAGATTGGGAACGTCGGGTTGTTCGCCCTTCCGCTCGCCGCGCTTGCTCTTCGGTGCGGCCGTGCCGTCGCTGCGGCGCTCGACGACGCCGAACGGGCAGCCGGCCACGCAGGTGCCGCACCCGTTGCAGACGTCGTCTTGCACGACGACCGTGCCGAACTCGGTCCGGAACAGCGCACCCGTCGGGCAGACGTCGAGGCAGCCAGCGTGCGTGCAGTGCTTGCACACGTCGGACGACATCAGCCAGCGGAACTCCGGCGTATCCGGGGGCGTCGTATCCGCCTGCGCCATATCCGGGAGCGCTGCGTCCGCCGGCGCCGGGTCGGCGGGCTTCGGCGCTCCCACGCTCGGCATGCCGAGGTCGACCAGGGCGCGGCCGCTCTCCCGTGCCTGTTCGATGCGCTCGCGCCCCTGTTCAATAAAGGCAACGTGCCGCCAGGTGCTGGCCCCAAGGCCGCCGGTGTTGTCGTAGGACGACCCGAGCAGTTCCAGGTCGCCGACGCGCGGGTTGTCGTTCCACTCCTTGCAGGCCACCTGGCAGGCCTTGCAGCCGATGCAGATGGAGGTGTCAGTGAAGAAGCCCTTGCGCGGCTTGACGTCCGTCCACCGCGCGTCGGCCGCGGGGTTGGTAGGTCCGGTGAGCTGAGGCATCAGCTCTCCCCCTTCCGCTGGTCATGCCTTGGCGCAGGATCGAAAATCTCGTGCGCGGGATCGGTGATCCGGACGTTGTCGGTGGCGATCGTGGCACCGGAGCGGACCTGGTACTCCGTCACTAGGCGGAGCAGTTGCTCGCCCTGCGGCCGGCGTCCCGCGCGGATGTCGCAGGACCCGGCCTTGGACTCCTGGATCTGCACGTTGGGGTCGAGCGTGACGCCGAGCAGGTCGTTGGCCGAATCGCCGCTGACGACGGCTTCGCTTCCCACGCCCCAGTGATACGGCAGCCCGATCTGGTGGACGATGTGCCCCCCGATGAGCAGCGGGGTCAACCGGTCGGTGACCAGCACCCGCGTCTCGATCGCCGCGCGAGGCGAGATGATGGTGGCCCAGCCGTAGGGCTCGAGGCCGCGTTCGGCCGCCAGCTCCGGCGATACCTCGCAGAACATCTCCGGCTGCAGCTCCGAGAGGTACGGCAGCCAGCGGCTCATCCCGCCCGCGGTGTGATGCTCGGTCAGCCGGTAGGTGGTGAACACGTAGGGGTACACGTCCGAGCCGGGAGCCCCGGCGCTCGGCGCGCTGAGGTTGTCGGTCCGCGGGAACGTGATCCGGGCGGGACTCTGCTGCTGCGGGTAGAGCGCGTTGACGACGGGGGACTCCTGCGGCTCGTAGTGCGCAGGCAGCGGCCCGTCGATCATGCCCTTGGGGGCGAACAGCCATCCCTTGCCGTCGGCCTGCATGATGAACGCGTCGTCTCCTGCGAGCGCGGCCGGACCACCGACGTCCGGGTCGGGACGGCTGCCCGGGGCGCGGTCGGGTACGAAGTCGGGCACGTCGTCGCCCACCCAGCGGTGCCGCTCCTCATCCCACCAGACCCACTTCTTCCGTTCGCTCCACGGCTTTCCGCCCGGATCGGCCGAGGCCCGGTTGTAGAGGATCCGCCGGTTGGCCGGCCAGGCCCAGCCCCACTCCGACTGGCTCCGCCCCGGACCGCCGCCAGGCACCCGGTTGGCCGCCTGGTTGACACCGCCGGCGTACACCCCGGTGTAGATCCAGCAGCCGGCGGTCGTCGATCCGTCGGCCCGCAGCTCGGTGTACGACGAGAGCGGCTCGCGGGCGTCCGGGCCGGTCCAGCGGTACCCGTTGATCTCCGCCAGCACGTCCTCGGAGCTGGGATTGCCGTGTTCATCGGTCGGATAATCCCAGGTCAGATCAAGCAGCGGCCGGTCGCGTTCGTCGGTCGAGTCGGCCAGCTTCTCGCGGATCCGGTGACCGAGATGATAGAAGAAGTCCAGCTCGCTCTGGCAGTCACCCGGCGGGTCGATTGCCTTGTGGCGCCACTGCAGCATCCGCTGCGTCTGGGTGAACGAACCGGCCTTCTCCACGTGGCTCGCGGCCGGCATGAAGAACACCTCGGTCGCGATGTCTTCGGTGCGCAGTTCGCCGGAGGCGATCTCCGGGCCGTCCTTCCACCAGGTAGCCGACTCGATCATGTTGAGGTCCCGCACCACCAGCCACTTCAGGTGGGACATGCCCATTCGCTGCTGCCGGCCGTTCGCGGACCCCACCGCCGGGTTCTGGCCGATCAGGAAGTAACCGTCGACCTCATCGGCGAGCATGGCGGTCACCGTCTGGTAGGTACCGGCGGGTCCCGTCAGCCGGGGCAGGTAGTCATAGGCCCAGTCGTTGTCGGCGCGGGCGGCGTCGCCCCACCATGCCTTGAGCATGCTGATGATGTAGGTGTCGGCAGTGGCCCAGAATCCCTTCTGCTGCTTCGATGCGGCCGCCGCCAGGTAATCGGCGAAGGTGTCGTGCCTGCCCGCCGAAGGCATCGGCAGGTAGCCGGGAAGGAGATTGAACAGCGTCGGGATATCGGTCGAACCCTGAATGCTGGCGTGCCCGCGCAGCGCCATGATGCCGCCGCCAGGGCGGCCCACGTTGCCGAGCAGCAACTGCAGGATCGCGGCGCCCCTGATGAACTGCGCCCCCAGGGTGTGCTGCGTCCAGCCGACGGCATAGGCGAAGCAGGTGGTCCGCTCGCGGCCGGAGTTCTCCGTGATCGTGCGGGCGAGGTAGGCGAAGTCGGCCAGGCTGATGCCGCAGACGTCCCGGACCATCTCCGGGGTGTAGCGGGCATAGTGACGCTTGAGAATCTGGAAGACGGTTCGCGGGTTCTTAAGGGTCTCGTCGCGCAGTACCCGGGCGTGCGGCAGGGCCGCGCCGCGGCTGCCATGCTCGTCGCCGGCCGCGCGAGCCGAGGCGCTGGCGCCGTGTTCATAAGTGCCGTCGGGGATTCCGGCGCCGTCCTCGCCCTGCGCGTACGCCCAGGTCGATGGATCGTATTGGCCGGTCCCAGGGTCGAAGCCCGAGAAAAGGCCCCCGAGTTCCTCGGTGTCACGAAAGTCGGAGTTCACCAGGGTGGCGGCGTTGGTGTACGCGACGACGTACTCCTTGAACCAGAGGTCGTTGCCGATCACGTAGTTGATCAGCGCGCCGAGCAGTACCACGTCGGAACCGGCCCGGATCGGGATGTGCTTGTCCGCGATCGCAGAGGTGCGGGTGAAGCGCGGATCGACGTGGATCACCTTCGCCCCCCGCGCCCTGGCTTCCTCCACCCATTGGAAGCCCACGGGATGGCACTCGGCCATGTTGGAACCCTGAATGACGATGCAGTCAGCGTTGGCCATGTCCTCAAGGCTCTGGGTGGCGCCTCCGCGTCCGAACGAGGTTCCCAAACTGGGAACAGTAGCGGAGTGTCAAATACGGGCCTGGTTCTCGATCTGGATGGCGCCGGCGGCGGTGAAGAGTTTCTTGATGAGGTAGTTCTCTTCGTTGTCGAGGGTCGCGCCGCCCAGGCCGGCGATGCCCATCGTGCGGCGCAGCAGGCGTCCCTGGCCGTCGTACTGCTGCCAGTGGCGGCGGCGCGATTCGATGAACCGGTCGGCCACCATCTCGATGGCGGTGTCCCGGTCGATTCGCTGCCATTCGCGCGCGTGCGGTGCGCGGTAGAGGACCTTCATCTGGCGGCCGGGTGAATTCACCAGCTGCCTGCTGGCCGCCCCTTTGGGGCACAGCCGGCCACGCGAGATCGGGGAGTCAGGGTCGCCCTCGATCTGGACGACCTTCTCGCCGGAGACGAAGATCCGTTGGCCGCAGCCAACCGCGCAATACGGGCAGACGCTCTGCACGACACGGTCGGCGGTCGACGTGCGCGCGGTTACCGTGCGAGTGCGCTCAGAGGTTACCGCCGGCCCGCGCCCGAGCAGGTCACCGCTGCGCACCTGCCGGACCACTGGCCACTGGAGTGGACTCCATTTCGCCATGGGTCAAGCTTAGATTCCGCCGAACTTCAGTGACACGCGGGGCGCATTGTACGGCCGAGCGCCTTTCGTGTATGGACGGATTATGGGGCATTCCACTCAGCGAGCGGCGCGGGCAATTCTCCTACGTACGGCCGGCGGCCGGGGCGCCGTGGACGGCGCCCGCTCGCTGCGATCAAGACTCCGGCAAGCATCACCGCGACGCCGACGAGCTGCAGCGACGACGGGCGTTCGCCGAGGAATACCGCGCTGAGGGTGAGCGACCCGGCCGGCTGGACCAGCAGCAGGACGCCGACAAGCCATGCGGGAAGCCCTGGCATTGACATGGTGATCAGCAGCCAGCCGAGCACCTGAGAGGTCAGCGCAAGCAGCACCAGCCAGCCGAGCGCCGGCCACGCCGGGCCGAGCCGGAAATCCCGCAGGACCAGGCCGAGCACGACCGACCCGGCCGTCGCGCCGACCGTCGCCTGCAGCAGTGGCGCGACCACCGGCGCGCGTCCTCCGCCCCGCACGGTCCGGTCCGCGGTGGCCTGCCTCAGCATGAGGATGTACACCGCGTAAAGCACGGCCACGCCGAGTCCGAAGACGGCGCCCATCGCGGGGTGCGTGCCGTAACCACCCGTGCCCGCCAGGCCGCCGACTAGAATTAGGCCGCCGAGCATCACGGGCAGCGCGGCCAGGAGTGAGCCGTGCGGGCGCTCCCCCAGAAAGGCCCACGCCAGGAGCGCCACGAGCACGACCTGCAGGTTGGTGACCACGGTGCCGAGCCCCGCGCCGATGTCGGCGATCGAGTGGCTCCACAGAATCAGGTCGCCGGCCAGGAACACCCCGGCGATCCGGGCCAGCCAGCGGCTCCGCGCCGTCATCGCGGCCGCGCCGCGGCGGCGCTCCCACCAGGCCAGTACACCCAGGACGGGCAGCGCGAAGGCGCACCGGGCGAGTGCTGTCATGCTCGGCGAGCTCCCCGCGAGCTGCATCACCACCGCCGAGCTCGAGATGCACGTCGCCCCGGCCACCGCGGTCACGGCAGGCCGCCTGCCAGGAAGATCTGCGAGCACGAATGTCACCACCAAATAGACTGAACGCTCATGAGGCTAGACAGCCCCAGCTCAGGAGTCAATGTGACTTTTGCTCATGACACGACGGCAGCTCTCGTTCTCGCGGCCGACCTCGTGAATTCGCAGCCGGGAAGGGCGGGCAAGACGGACGCGCTCCCGGACAGCGCCGCGCTGGAGAAGTTCCTCGACGCCCACCAAGTGGTTCCGCGCAGCCCGGGAAGCCCGGCGGACCTGGACGCCGTACGGATGCTGCGATCGCAACTGCTCGCTGCCTGGGAAACGGCAGGCCAGCCTGCCTCCGTGGCGGCCACTGCCAACGACCTGCTCGACCAGTCCGGCGCCCGGCCCTGGCTGACCGACCATAACGGCACCTGGCACCTGCACGTCACCAAAGCGGACGCGCCACTGGTCCACCGGATCGCCGCGCAGGCCGGCTTCGCGTTCGCCGACTTGGTCCGCCTCGGGGAAACCGAACGGCTCCGCCAGTGCCTCGCCCCCGACTGCGACGCCGTCCTCATCGACCTGTCCCGCAACCGGTCACGCATGTACTGCGACACCGGCAACTGCGGTAACCGCCAGCACGTCGCGGCCTACCGCGCCCGGCAGACACAGGAAGCGAACACAGCGAGCAAGCCGCTGTTAGTCAGGGCAGCCGCTCGAACCCAGCGGCCTCCGCGCATCGGCATCAGGTCAGCGGTCGCAGCCAGAGGACGCCGCCGCGACGGGCCGCCTGATGGCTGGAGGAAGCCGTCTCAAGAGCTGCCACGAGCCGGCCGACGTACACCTTGGTGCGGGGGAACGTGAGGTCGGACGTGTAGATGAGGCCAGGCGACTTTCCCCCGAACGCCTCGCGCGCCCGCCGCAGGCTCTCAAAGTCGGGGACGTTGTTCGTCACGATGACCCGGCCCTCCAACAGCCCGGTGTCGAAGATCTCCAGGTCTGATTGCGCGCGCAGCAAGATGTCGGCGGCAACGGCCCGGCAGTCGATCCCCCGCGACGTTAGCTCGATGGCGATCGCAGGCGAGAACATCTCGTCAAGCAGCAGGGCGTCAGGCTTGTCTCGAGGCCCGTCACTTGCTCGCCGGCTCATCCGCTGAGCAATTCCTGCTGCCGTTCCCAGGCCGCCTGCGCCTGCACGGCCTCGGCACGCGCCCGGTCAAGGAAGGCGTCGACCTCCTCCGGATAGTCACCCCAGTAGGCGAGCGCCGCGCGCAGGAATGGCATCGGCACGCCGGAGGTCTCGGCGACGACGATGAGGGCTTCATCTCCGGCCAGTTCCGGCTCGGCCGTCCTGACCGACCGCACCGCGCCGATGATTTCCCAGACGTCGGGACCGCCGACCACCCGGGCCCTGCGACCGGCGGGGCCGTCCTTGAACGTGATCAACGGGTGCTCGTGCGCCCGGAGTGCCTCATCGACCAGTCGACTGGTGGCACTCGACAGCGTCAGTTCCTGGTGCACGGCGACGAACGCGGAGAGCCGCTCAAATACGCGCGGCTCGAATCGGACGGACGAGGGGCTTGTCGCTACCATGTATGACATTGTATTCGACTGTAGTCGTTAGGGAAATGGGGTTATCAGGCCCGCCGGGTGATCAGGCCTTTTGCCGGTCGTCCAGCCACTGCTCGAACTCGGCGGCCACGATTCGCTCGTCGTTGACCTCCGACGCCTCGGCCGAGGCCAGCCAGACGATCGGCGGCCCCATGATCTCCGGCTCAAGCAGGTTCCGCAGCCCGGCCGCGTGCTCGTCGGGGACCATGCCGGTGCGGGTCGCGCCGCCTGGGAGCAGCAGGTTCACGGTGATCGGCGTGCCGCTCAGGTCGGCGGCCATGATCCGGGACAGCGACTCCGTGCCCGCCCGGGACGGCCCATAGGGCACGAAGCCCGCCCGGGTCATCGTGGTCTGGCTCACTGAGATGTTCACGATCCGGCCGTCGCCGGCGGCGAGCATCCGCGGCGTGACCTCGCGCGCCACGAGGAAGTAGCCCGTGAGGTTCGTTGCGATCAGATCGCGGAACCCGTCCGGTGGCACCGCCCAGAAGCCGCGCGGCTCGATCATGAAGTTCGGGTTGACCGTGCGCATTCCGATGCCGGCGTTGTTCACCAGCAGGTCGATGCCGTCCAGCCGTGACCACGCCTCCCCTATCGCGCGGGCTACCGAGCCCTCGTCGCGCACGTCCAGCTCGACACCGAACGCCCCGGGGATCCGGCCGGCGACCTCGGCGGCCCGCTCCCCCGACCGGCCTGCCACCGCGACGCGGAGTCCAGCTCCGGCCAGCGCTGCCGCCATCGCCAGCCCAAGGCCGCTTGTCCCACCGGTCACCAATGCCGACCGGCAGCCCCTGGCAGCGAATTCCGTACCATCTGTCATGCCACAACACTAGTTATCTCGCGCTTTATCTCGCGCTCTATGAGCGCCCGCCACCGACTTCAGAACGATCGCCGTGTGCTCCTCGGTCGCCTCGCTCCAGCGCTCCAGCGGCAGGGCGACGCTGAGGGCGGCGCGGGTGGGGCTTCTGTGCCGCCACAGCAGAAGATCCATCGCTACCTCGGTTACGTGGTCGGCGGAAATCATGGAACAAGGCGGCACGCTGCTGGCATAAGGGTGTGTCCTGTCCATAGACGGAAGGCCGCCTGTGAGAGCTGATGAGCAAGGAACCATCCCGCCGCCGCAAGCCCTGGTCTTGGCGCGGGTCCAGGATGACGGCCCGGACGCCGTCATCTTCCGGGAGTCCCTGGCCGACCCGGAGCTCTTCGCTATCCTCGTCCGTCGGCACGCGCCCGCCCTGCAGCGGTACGTCACCAGGCGCATCGGCGCCGGGGAGGGGGGCCGCCGAGGACGTGGTAGCCGAGACGTTCCTCGTGGCGTTCCGGCAACGGGTCGGCTACGCCGATGACGGGCGCGACTGCCTGCCCTGGCTGTACGGGATCGCGACCCGGCTGGTGCACCGCCACTGGCGCAGCGAGTCAGCCCAGCTGCGGCTGCTGGCCCGCACCGGGACCGACCCCGTCACTGAGCCGTTCACCGAGCGAGTGGACGCGACTGTCTGCGCGACCGCGGTGAAGCCGCGGCTGGCCGGAGCGCTGGCCAAGCTGCCCGCTAGTCAGCGGGACGCGCTGCTGATGTACACGTGGGCCGGGCTGAGCTACGAGCAGATCGCCACCGCGACCGGAGCGCCGCTTGGCACCGTCCAGTCTCGGATCAGCCGCGCCCGGCAGCGGCTGCGCAGGCAACTGGCCGACCTCAACCCCGCGACCGCCCAGCACGATGAGGAGACCCGCAAGTGAACGAGCTAGAGCTGCTGGCCAGCCTTCGCGCCGAGGTCCCGGCGCCGGACAGCGCCCCTGTCGAACACGCGGTGATGACCGCCCTCCGGGAGGAGGACCGTCACCTGATTGCCGGATGGTGGCGCGCCCAGGATGCAGGCCACCGGCGCCCCTCCTCGCGAACCCGGCCCGGTCGCCCGCGCCGCCGCTGGCACCGGCCAGCACTGGCCGGCGCGCTCGGGCTCACGGTGGCCGCGGGCGCCTTCGCGGCGGTGGGTGTCACCGGCTCGCCGGGAACCCCGGATGCTCCCCGCCCCGTCCAGGTGGTCGCCTGGTCCGGGCAGCCGACCGCACCCTGGCCGGCCAGGCCCAGTACGGGCGGGCGGGCAGCGCGACCCAGCTGGTCGACTTCGCGACCCGCGTCGCCGCCGCGCCCGCGAGTCCCCCCCGGCCAGGTCAGTGGATCGTGGTGAAGACGGAGTTCGCGGGTTCCTCCGGCGGTGGCGGCGGGTACCTGTTCGGCCCGCCGGACGAGCGGAACGTCAACCTGACGTGGTACCTCGCGGGCGGGTGCGCGGTGGCTTCCGTCCCCAGCGTCGCGGCGAGCCTGCCGGCCGCCCGCACCGTGGTCGGCAAGCTCACGATCGACCCCAACGGCGGGACATTGGGATGCACCCCCGGCGCCAATTTCGGCGGATGGAACAGCGTTAGCTATTCCTACTTCAGCTCGCTTCCCACCGACCCGGCTGCGCTGGAGCGGGTCCTGCTGACCACTGAAGCGCCTAACGGGACGATGACCCGGGACGACAAGATCTACGACGCGATCTACACCCTGTTCTCGGCCGGGCCATCGCAAGGTGTCCTGATCCCGCCGAAGCTGGAGGCGTCGCTTTACCGCGTCCTGCAGCAACTGCCCGGCGTGCACTTCGAGTCCGCCGCCGACCTCGCCGGGCGGACCGGCCTGGGCTTCTGGCGGATCGATGGCTACCTTAAGCAAGAGATCGTCATCGACCCGGTGACCTACACCTTCATGGGCTTCGAGGAGGTGGCGGTCGCGGACCACGCGTTGGTCGGCACCGACGGCACCCGCTACGTCAATAAGGGCCACGTGATGGGCTGGGGCGCGGTACTCGGCATCGCGATCGTCAAAAAGCCCGGCCAGCTTCCGTAACCGTCCCACTCACAGCGCCCCGCCGATGGCACGGCGGGGCGCAGCGGCTGACCTCGGATCACTAAGCGCCCAGTCATGCCTGATAACGCTGAGTGTCTGGTGACGACCTGGCCAGCGCGGTCAGCGCCAGGCACGATTGCCGGGCGAGCTCGGGGAGGCTGGGGTCGATGACCCGGTTCTCGAGCAGTCCGGCCAGCTGCCTGAGCTCGCTGCCGAGCACCTGGGCGAGCCGCCGCCGGAGTCCCTCATCCTCTGTGGCCGACAGCACAAGCTGCAGCTCGTGACCAGCGCGCCACCGCAGGGCACCGCTCCGGCCGGCAGACGGCTGGCGCTGGCATCCCGGCACCTGCCCGTCTTCGGCACGGCAGCACGCCAGGCAAGGGAGTGAGGCAAGTGCAGGCTCAGGCAGGCCGTCTTGATCAAGCCATCCGTCTCGCCGACGGGAGGGTCCTCGGCTACGCCGAATACGGCCTCGCCGCCGGGACGCCGCTGTTCCTTTTCCACGGCCTGCCCGGCTCGCGGCTCGCCATCCCGGAGATGTGGCCGGAGGACCCAGCGACGGTGCGGGTCATCGCGCCGGACCGGCCGGGAATGGGAAGGTCGACGTTCCAGCCGGGCCGGCGTCGACGGCGCTGGAGCACGCCCCGCATGGTTAGTGCCAGCGGAAGCGCCAGGCGGCCAGGGCGCAGCCGATGGCGGTCCAGGCGAGGAGGACGAAGACGTCGGTGATGGGAGCGTGCTCGACCGGGGTGTATCCCTGCTCGAGGATCTGGGCGAGGGGGCGGACCGGGAGGAGGGCGACGATGGCCGACAGCCAGCTGGGGACGCTGAAGGTTGGGTCGAAGATGCCGGACATGATCGCGATCGGCAGGTAGCTGGCGTTGGCGATCGGCGCGGCCGACTCGGCGCTGCGGGCGAGCGAGCTGAGCGCGACGCCGAGGGCGCCGAAGCAGCAGACACCGAGGACGAGGCCGCCGGCGATCTCCGGCAGCCCGCTGATCCTCGGTACCGCGTGGAAGGCGATCGCGCCGATCGCTATGACGCTGGCCGTGATGGCGAGGGTGGTGGCGGCGGTGGAGCCGAGCAAACCCGACAGGTACGCGCTGGCCGGCAGCGGGGTTGTCCTGATCCGCTTGAGCACGCCGTCATGGCGGAGGGTGGCTAGCTTCGCGCCGAGGTTCACGTAGGCGGCGACGATCACCCCGAAGGCGATGATCGACGGGACGAAGATCATCTGTCCCTCGACGTCCGTGCCCGGCAGGTCCCCGTTTGCGGTGGTCGACCCGATGAGCAGCAGCAGCGCGAGCGGCAGGGCGAAGGTGAAGAGCGCGTACTCGGCGCTGCGCCAGAAGGTGCGCTGCTCCATGAGCGCCTGGCGGGCGGCGAGGGTGACGACCCGGCTCATTGGCCGCCTCCGGCGACCAAGTGGAGGTAGGCGTCCTCCAGGGTAGGGGCGACGACGGACAGGTCGTCAAGTTCGCCGAGGTCGTTGGCGGCGGACCAGGCGAGCAGCTCGCGCAGTGCGACGGAGGCGGACTCGGTGCACGCGGTCAGGCAGACCGCCTGCTCGCCGTTGACCGTTAGTTCGAGGCAGGTGGGCGGCTTGAGCTCGCCGCTGCGCAGGCGCTGCGGTGCGATGAACGAGATCCTGGTCGGTACGGCCGCCTGCCGGGCGACGTGCCGAACCGTGCCCGCGACCTGGATCTTGCCGGCCTGCAGGATGGCCACCCGGTCGGCCAGCCGCTCCGCCTCGTCCAGGTAGTGGGTGGTAAGCAGGACCGTCTTGCCCAGCGTGCGGAGGTTCTCGATCGCCTCCCAGCAGCGCCGCCTCGACTCCGGGTCGAATCCGGTGGTCGGCTCGTCGAGAAAGATCAGGTCCGGGTCGCCGGCCAGCGCGAGCGCCAGGTCGAGACGGCGGCGCTGACCGCCGGACAGCTTGCGCACCTGGGTGTTCTTGTCCTCGGTGAGCTCGACGACGTGCAGCAGGTCGCTGGTGGCTCGCGGGTGGGGGTAATAGGAGCGCCAGCAGTCGATCAGCTCCTTCACCCGGGCCTGGCGGGGGAAGCCGCACTCCTGGAGCACGATGCCGATCCGCTCGCGCAGCTTGGTCGGCTGGGCGGCGGGGTCCACGCCGAGGACGCCGACAGTGCCGCTGGTCCGCTGCCGGAAGCCCTCGAGGATCTCGACGGTGGTGGTCTTGCCGGCGCCGTTGGGGCCAAGGAGGCAGAAGACCTCGCCGCTGCGCACCTCGAAGTCGACGCCGCACAGCACGTGGCGATCGCCGTAGCTCATGGTGAGGGCGCTGACCTCAATCGCGTTCACAGGCGCTCCTGATACTGCTCTGCCAGATACTGCGGGGGGACTAGGGCGTGCAGCAGTGCGTCGACGGCGGTGTCCTGCGCCAGCTTGGCGCCGATCGCAGCTCCGTAGGGGTCGGACAGCCGGTGCCGGGCGAACCAGGTCAGCGTCTCCAGGACCAGCCGAGCGGTCGCCGCCGTGTCCGGCGTGGTGCGGAGCAGGCCGGTTTTAGCGCGGCTTTCCAGGTAGCCGGCGAGCGCGGCCACCACCGGGGCTCGCATTCCGCTGTTCAGCAGGTCGGCGAGCTCGGGCAGCTCGCGGGCGGAGCGCTCGATCATGTCGGCGGCTGAGCTGGTCTGCTCCTCCAGGGTGAACAGCTCGCGCATGATCGATTCGAGCTCTGCCGCCGGGTCGTCGGTCTCGGGCACCTCCAGCGCCTCCGCAAGCGATCCGAACGGAATCGCCTCGGCCACGAACTCGTGCGCTTGGAGGATCATCTCGGCTAGCGGGGGCGCCTTCAGCGGGTACGCGCCGCCCGGGTCGTCCGCCCCCGGCAGCGGCTCGAGCAGCAGCGCGTGCCTGATCGCCAGCACGAACAGATCTTCCTTGCCATCGACGTACCGGTAAAGTGCCGCCTCCGACAGGCCCGCCTCCCGCGCCACATCGCTCATGTGCGCGGACCGGTAGCCGTCTTTGGCGAACACTCGCACGGCGGCGGCGATCACCTCGGGGAATCGCTTGTGCGTGCTTCGCTTGGGGGTCACGGCGGTGAGTCTATGTGTGAGTGAGCCGATCACTCACCAAATATCGGCCTTTGTCCACTACGTATCTCCTGGGGGTTTGCTCTGCGCTGACCTGCGAAGTTAACCCTCATCTCATCGCCGGGGCGCTCGCGTAACCGGCCTACCCGTCGGCAGCCGGAGTGTCAGTGACCCGCCCCAGGGCGGCGACGAGGTTGGCGGGGTGGCCGGACAGGTAGCTCTCGATATTGGCGACGACGACGTCGAGCATGCGCTCGAGGCTCTCCGGCGTGTTATACCCCTGGTGCGGGGAGAGCACGACGTTCGGCAGGTCGCGTAGCGGCGAGTCAGCGGCGAGCGGCTCGGTCTCGAAGACGTCGAGGGCCGCCGAGATCCTGCCCTCGGCGAGAACCCGCTCAAGCGCGCCTGGGGCGATCAGTTCGGCCCGGGCGGTGTTGACCAGCAGCGCGCCAGGCTTGAGCGAGCGGAGCATGGGCTCGTCGATCATGCCTCGGGTCTCATTGGTCAGCGACAGATGGAGCGAGACAACGTCAGCGGCGGCGAGCAGGTCCGAAAGCTCCACGAACCGCTGAGCGGGTGACGTCAGCCGGTCCCAGTCGGGGTGCGGCGTCCAGGCGACAACCCGCATGCCGATCGCCTCGAGCAGCAGGGCCAACCGCGCGCCGATGCCGCCGTAGCCGACGATCCCTGCGGTCTTGCCGGCCAACTCGATGCCCTGCCCGACGTACCACTCCCCCGCGCGGACGGCGCGGTCGTTGCCGACCACGCTCTTGGCCAGCGCGAGGGCGAGAGCTAGTGCGTGCTCGGCGACGGCGGCGTCGCCGTAATGCACGACGTTCGCGACCGCGATGCCGCGCTCGGCCGCCGTCGGCAGGTCGACGAAGGTCGCCGCGCCGGTGCCGGTGAACGAGACGAGCTTGAGCGCGGGCAGCCGCCGCAGCACCGGGCCGGTGAGATACGCGCCGAGTATGACGACGGTGGCGTCGCCGATCCGCGCGATCAGCTCGTCGTCGTCACGGGGCAAGTCGGCGTGGAGCCGCGCCCCGCCGAGCCGGTCGAGCCGGGCGGCGAAATCGGGTCGGGACAGCAGGGCGGCCATGTGCGGATCGCCGTCAGGCAGCACGATCGTGGGCGTCATCGATGCATCATCTCAGGGGATAGAAGCGCACCGACGCGTAGATTATCGATATGACGGCTGCGCGCGTATCCACGCTCGACGAGCGCTATCTACGCCAGGACGGAACGATCTACCTCACCGGGCTGCAGGCGCTGGTCCGGATGCTGCTCGACCGGTCCAGGCACGACGAGCACGCCGGCCGGCGGACGGCCGCCTACGTGTCCGGCTACGAGGGGTCGCCGCTGGCCGGCTACGACCTGGAGCTGGCCCGGCAGCGCAACCTGCTGCGCGAGCACCGGGTCATCCATCAGCCGGGACTGAACGAGGAACTGGCCGCGACCGCGGTGTCCGGCACCCAGCTGATCGGCATTGCCAGCCAGCAAGACAGGTCCGATCAACACAGCGGCGTCGGCGACGCTACCTACGACGGCGTCACCGGCATCTGGTACGGCAAGGCACCCGGCCTTGACCGGGCCACCGACGCGCTGCGGCACGCCAACCTGATCGGCACGACTCCCAGCGGCGGCGCGGTGGCGCTGGTGGGCGACGACCCGGCCGCCAAGTCCTCCACCGTGCCGTCCGCGTCCGAGCTCGCCCTGGCCGACCTGGCCCTGCCGACGTTCTACCCGGCCGACCCGGCCGAGGTCCTCCTGCACGGCCTGCACGCGGTGGAGCTGTCGCGCGCCAGCGGCCTGTGGTCGGCGATCAAGGTGGCCACCGCCGTCGCCGACAGCGCGTCCACCGCAGTGGTCTGCGCGCGATGGACGCCACCGGACCTGTCCTGTCTCCCCGACGGCCTGATCGCCTACCGCCACCGCCCGAGCGCGCACCTGCTCGGCGCGCAGCTGGCCGAACTCGAACGCGGCCAGCGGCTCACCCGGCTGCCGATCGCGGTCGAGTACATCCGCCGCAGCGGCCTGAACACCGTCATCGGCGCACGGCGGGCGCAGATTGGCCTGGTCGCCGCGGGCAAGACCTACCTCGACCTGCGGCAGGCGCTTGACGCACTGAAGCTGACCGACTTGGACGCGAGCGGCATCCGGCTGCTCAAGCTGGGCGTGGTGTTCCCGCTCGAGCCCAGCGTCGTCACCGATTTCGCCGAGGGACTCGACGAGATCGTCGTCGTCGAGGACAAGCGCCCGTTCCTTGAGGACGCGGTCAAGTCGGTCCTCTACGGGCGGCCCGGCGCGCCCGCCGTGTACGGCAAGCGAGGCCGCGACGGGTCCCCGCTGTTCAGCTCGTTCGGCGAGCTCGATTCCGACGCCGTCGCGGCCGGCCTGGCCCGCCACCTCGAGCCGGCGGGCGTTGCCGTCACCGTGCCCGCCAGGCCGCGACGGAAGCGGATCACGCTGACGCTGGCGCCGCGCACGCCGTACTTCTGCTCGGGCTGCCCGCACAACTCCTCCACCAAGGTCGCGCCGGGGACGCTGGTGGGCGGCGGGATCGGCTGCCATGCGATGGTCCTGCTCATGCCCGAGGCGCAGGTCGGCTCGGTCACCGGGCTGTCCCAGATGGGCGGCGAGGGCGCGCAGTGGATCGGCATGGCGCCGTTCGTGCAGCAGCGTCACTTTGTGCAGAACATCGGCGACGGTACCTTCACCCACTCCGGCAGCCTGGCGATCCGCGCCGCGGTCGCCGCCGGGGTCAACGTCACCTTCAAGCTGCTGCGCAACTCGGCGGTGGCCATGACCGGCGGCCAGCAGGCGATGGGCGAGCTGCCCATCGACCGACTGCTTGCCCTGCTGGTCGCCGAGGGCGTGCGCAAGGTCGTGGTCACCTCCGACGACCCGGCCGGGCTGCGGCGTCAGCTCGGGCACAGTGTTGACATCAGGCACAGTGCGGACATCAGGCACCGTGACGACCTGCTTGACGTGCAGCGGGAGCTGGCGGCGATCGACGGCGTGACGGTGCTGGTGCACGACCAGGAGTGCGCGGCGGAGAAGCGCCGCAAGCGCCGCCGCGGCAAGGCGGAGGCGCCGGCCAAGCGGGCGTTCATCAACGAGCGGGTGTGCGAGGGGTGCGGCGACTGCGGGGCCAAGTCCAACTGCCTGTCGGTGCAGCCCGTGGCCACCGAGTTCGGCCGCAAGACCAGGATCAACCAGTCCTCCTGCAACCTGGACTTCTCCTGCCTCGCGGGCGACTGTCCCTCCTTCCTCAGCATCACCCCGGCCTCGCGGGTGCGGCCGCAGATAAAGCAGGTGGACCAGCCGCAGGAACCCACGCGTGCGTTCGATGCCGACGGTTTTGCCTTGCGGATCACCGGCGTCGGGGGAACCGGCGTGGTGACCATCGCGCAGATCCTGGCTACCGCGGCCGCCACCGAGGGGTGGCACGTGCGCGCGCTTGACCAGACCGGCCTCGCGCAGAAGGGCGGGGCGGTCGTCTCGGATCTGAAGATCGCCGCGCGTCCGACCGAGCAGGCGGCCAAGCTCGCGGACGGCGAATGCGACCTGTACCTGGGCTGCGACTCGCTGGTCGCCACCGACGGCGCCAACCTGCGGGTCGCCGATCCGGAGCGGACGGTGGCCGTGGTCTCCACCGCCGAGGTACCGACGGGGCAGATGGTGGTGGACACCGGCCGTCACTTCCCCGGCGCGGGGCAGGTGATGTCCGCGGTCGAGGGGAGCGTGGCGTCGGCGCGGTTCCTCGACGCGGCAGGGCTGGCGCGGGAGCTGTTCGACGACGAGCAGTACGCCAACATGATCCTCGTCGGCGTCGCTTACCAGGTCGGCGCGCTGCCCATCGGGGCGGAGGCGATCGAGCATGCCATCCGGCTCAATGGCGTGGCGGTGGAGGCGAACATCATGGCATTCCGCCAGGGACGGCTGTCGGCCAGCCAGCCGGCGGTGGCGGCCGAGAAGCCCGAGCCGGAGCTGTCGTCGCTTGAGCAGACGTCGCTGGCGGCGTTGCTCGCGGTGCGCGTGCCCGAGCTGGCCGCTTACCAGGACTCGGCGTACGCATCCGCGTACGCCGAGTTCGTCGAGCAGGTGCGGGCGCGTGAGGCGGACGCGACCGGCGGCGAACGGGGCGATCTGCTGGCGCGGACGGTGGCCGCGAACCTGTTCAAGCTGGCCGCGTACAAGGACGAGTACGAGGTCGCCCGGCTGTCCCTCGATCCCGCCGTGACCAGGCAGATCACCGAGCAGTTCGGGAGCGGGGCGCGCTATGAGTACCGGCTGCACCCGCCGGTGCTGCGTTTGCTCGGGATGCGTGGCAAGATCAGCCTCGGTCCTTGGTTCCGGCCGGCGTTCCGTTCCCTGGTCGCGATGCGCCGCCTGCGCGGCACGCCGTTCGATCCGTTCGGGCGGACCGAGGTACGGCGGCTGGAACGGGCCCTCGTTGCCGAGTACCGCGACGTGATCACGCGGCTGACCGACGGCCTCACCGCCGACAACCACGCCCTCGCCGTGGAGATCGCCGGGCTGCCCGACATGGTCCGCGGCTACGAGGAGATCAAGCTCCGCAACGCGGGTGCGTACCGCGAGCGGATGGCGGAGCTCGTTGCCGAGTTCACCGGCTCGGCCCGCGTCGTGCCAGGATAAAAGGCATGCTCGTTATGCGGTTTGGCGCTCGCGTCGCTGCTGGCCCTCGTGGAGGTGGGATCATCGCAGTCCCGTTCAACCCCGATGAGACGTGGGGCGCCAAGGCTGAGCATTGACGACATCGCCGTGGCTCTGGAGGCCAGCCCGGCCGCTGGGGCCTTCTTCGACACGCTGGCGCAGTTCTACCGCAAGGCGTACCTGCGCTATATCGACGCGACGACCCGCCGACCAGATCTGCGCGCGGCGCGCATCGCTGAGGTGACAGACCTGCTCGCAAGCGGTATCAAGGAACGACCGCGATCGTGAAGCATGACAGTTGGCCATCAGGATAGACCGAGACGAAATCGATCAACGGGCTCGGCTGGGCCGCCTGCCCGACGCCGGGAGTCAGGCAGTCACACCGGATACCGTTTAGGCCCCTGCGTGTAGGTCCTGCCGCGCGGGGTCGTCCACTGGTGCCATCCCGGCCTCGGCTGGGTGACCTTCCAGCCGGGCGACTGTTTTACTCGATGGCATTGTCGGCTTCTGGCGCCGGCGTTGCACGCGCAGGTCCTGCCGCCCTTGTCGTACGGCACGGCGTGCTCGAAGTCGCTGTCCCTGGCGTGCCGGGAGCAGGGCGGGAATGTGCACGTGTAGTCGCGGACCTGGACGAAGTGCCGGAGCCGGTCGCTGGGCTGGTACGCGTGCGACTCGAGGCGATGATCGCACTCGTACGTGGCCACCGGCTCCAGGCGCGCGGTGAGCTCCCGGCCGCCGGGCAGGGTGAGCGCCCAGGTGCCGCACCAGTCCGGGTCGCCCGGCGGGCCTGAGGCCGCGCAGGTATCGGGGAGGCCGCCCGGGGCGAGCGCCCAGCCGCCCGGCGCCCGCGCGGGCGGCGGTGCCGGGCCCCCGAGGGGCCCAGGCTGTCCGGACAGCAGTTCAGTCAGCCGGTCTGCGGTGGTGGTGAGGTTGATGCGGGCGGGGACCGCGACCAGGGGCGGGGCAGGCCCGCCGACGGTCGGCGTGAGGGATCGGCGGGGTTTGGCGCAGCCGTGGCCGATGGCGATGCCGTCGGTGTCGGTGATGGTGATGCAGATGGTGGTGTGCGGGCTTGCGGCTGCGGTGGCGGCGAGGGTTCGGCATAGGTCGGGGTCGAGGGCGCCGAGTCCGTGTCCTTCGCCGGGGGCATCAGCCAGGCCGAGCAGCGTGGCCAGCGGGACGATGAGGTCCTGCAGCACCGGGTGCGGCCCGGCCGTCGAAGCCCGGGATCGGGAAGGCGGCGGCGCTGAGCCCGCTCCAGGCCCGCCAGCGGGCTCGCCGCCCCTGTGGCCGCCGCCGGGGCCGCCCTCTGGGCGGCCGCCATCGCCCGGCCCCGCGCCGTGGCAGTCGCCATCGCCGGCGCCGGCGCCGTACCTGACCCGGCTCGCCGCCGCCGGCGCCGGGGCCGCCCTCGCTGGAGTTACCGCCGTCGGGACCGTGGTCACGGGGATCTCCGCCGGGATCGTTGTCATCGGGACCGTCGCCGTCCGGGCCATCGGCGTCCGGGCCGTCGGCGTCGGGGTCGCTGTCGTCGTCGGGCAGGCAGCTGCCGTCGCACTCGAGGCAGGGGCAGTCGTCCCCGCCCGGACGAGGACCGGCCGCCGGCGCGGGGTCCTTGTCCGCCTGGTCGTCGGCGGGGGCCTGCTCGGTGAGCAGACCGTGGGCGATGCGATCCTCGGCGGTCACGCCGTTGAGGAGGTCGAGGTAGGCGGCCGAGCGGAGCTGGTCCATCCGCGCCTTGGCGAACACGCCCGACTCCTTGTACTCGGCGGCGCGGGCGTTCACGTTCGCGTACGCCGCCAGCGTCTGATCCGTCGGCAGGTCCCGGCCGGACAGGCCGGCCGTCCCGGCCCGCTCGCGGAACATCTGCACCCGGGCGGCGTGTTTCTCGGCGGCTTTGCGGCGCCGCTCGCCCAGCTGCGGGTCGATGATGAGGGCGATCGCGGTCGCGATGTGCTCCACCTGGGCGTAGGTCTTGGCCGGCGGCTCGGTCAGCTCCGAGACGATGAGGGCCTCGGCGCGGCCCGCGCTCTCATCGGACAGGTCCTGGAAGATCTCGGCGATCAGCCTCGCCTTGGGGGCGTCGAGGACGCCGGTTTCCAGGAGGGCGCCGATTTCGGGGAGGCGGGCGCCGAGTTCCCAAGCGGACCGCATGGTCTTGTCCGCCGACGGCACCGAGGCGGCAAGCGCAAGGGCGATCTCGCCGGTCAGTGCGTCATCCCAGACGTCAGGGAGGTCCCCGTGACGGGAGCCGCCCAGGAACGCCGGGTCGTCGTCGCGGATCAGCGCCCGGATGACCCCCAGCTTCCCCGCCGCGGCCCACGACTCCAGGGCCGCGAGCCCGCCCAGCACCCCGATGAGCTGCTCACCCGAAGCACCCAGGCACCTCCACTCGGCGCCGGCGGCCGTCGCGAGGGCGGCGGCCAGGTCCGGGCCTGGAGGGCGGGCGTCCCAGGGGCCCCCGCGGGCGAACCCGGCCAGCAGCTCCTCCCGCGGCACCCCGCCCGGACCCGCCTGCCCGCCCGTGGGGCCGGGGGTGTCAGCAGGGCCCGGGGGATCGGAGGAATCTGAGGAACCCGAGGAACCTGGCGAGCCCTGGGAAGCCGAGGAATCTGGCGAGCCGGCCGAACCGGGAGAAGCAGGAGAAGCAGGAGAAGCAGGAGAAGCAGGAGAAGCAGGAGAAGCAGGAGAAGCAGGAGAAGCAGGAGAAGCAGGAGAAGCAGGAGAAAGAGAACCGCAGGGGTCAGGCGACGCGGGAGACGCGGGAGACGCGGCGGAATCAGGAGAGGCAGAAGGAGTGGTCGAACCGCCGGAACTAGGAGAACTAGGAGAACTAGGGAAACCGGTAGGAGCGGGCGAACTGGAGGAAGCGGGGGGCTCGGGATCCGGGTCTCCGACCGGTCCGGCGTTTGGGTCTGGCTGGTGTCCCATGTGACGCTCCCCCTTCCCGTTCGATCTAGTGGCGGCTACTGAAGTTCATACTCGAACATTACTCCGTTTTATTGCTGATTTCCACGACTGGAGGCTTACTAAACGGATACATTTTTGTACCCCGCAATACCGGCAAATCGGACATGTTGGGTTTGACAGAGTCGCTGATGCGGCGGATGCGGCGGATGAACCGACAGTGAGGAGCCAGGGCGGACAGCTGAACCCGGCAGAGTCGATGGGGGATGCGGCAGGACTGACGGTCAGTGCGCTAGAGGGCGCTAAAACCGACGGCCAACGGCGCCATTAAATGCGCGACCCGATTCGCCAGGAGAGGGCGACCGTGGTGCCGACGCCGGCTAGGGCCAGCAGCGGGACGGTGATCGGGGCGGCCTCGAGGAGACCTACTCCGGCGGCGGCGCCGGCGAGGAGGGCGAGTATGACGGTCACCGCCTCGGGGTCGGGGCGGTCGCCGCCGGCAAGGCTGCTAACTAGGGAAGTCAGGGTGCCGGTGAGGTACGTGGTGCTGGTGTTGGGATTACCTAGTTGCCGGGCGGCGGCGCTCTGGCCGCCCATGGCGCAGGCGATGACGCCTAGCAGCACTAGTTGGGTCCAGCCGTTCGGATGGCCGCCAACTACCATCCACCAGATCGTGTAGCCAACTAGGATCGCCAGTTCTCCGGTCAGCAGCAGGCTGAGCTGCCGGGTCCCCAGGCGGTTCTCCTGTCCGGATGGCTGGGCGATTGCAGAGCCGATGCCGACGCCGGCGACGTAGCTGAGGATGGCTACTGCGCAACGCGTGCCAAAGGCTGCTTCGGTCTTGACGACGGCGATGCTGACGAAGACCAGGTTGCTCGTCATGACGCTGGCAAAGACACCGCCCAGCCGGAGGAATGCGGTGACGTCAAGCGAAGCGGTGGACGCCGTGAGCGCGATGAGCGCCACCCTGGCAGTGGTGCGCATGTTGCCATCAGAAGCGCTCACGGACCCTTCCCCTCACCGCAAGTGGCACAAGTCAAAGCGGTTCTCCAGCCACACGTTCCTTCGATCGTAGCCAGAGGCGGCCGGGCTTACTTCGAACGGAGTCAGAGCGGGCGCGACCAGGTCTTTCAGAGGCGGCGGGACCAGGTCTGGCTCATCATCTGGTGGCCGAAGGCGTTGTCGGAGTACTCACTGGCCAGGATGAAGCCGGCTGCCTGGTAAACCTTGCGGGCCGCCGCCAGGCGGTCGTTGGTCCATAGGGTGATGTCGTCGTAGCCGGCCTCGCGGGCGAACTGGAGGCATTGCGCGACGAGTTTTGCGCCGAGGCCGAGGCCGCGCGCCCAGGGCTCGACTATAAGCAGGCGGAGCCGGGCCGTGGTCTCGCTGTCGGGGACGCAGAAGACCGAGCCGGCCTGGCACGCCGTCAACCTCGGCGATCCACCCTGCGGTACGGCCCGGGTGAGCGTCGCGCAGAGTGGTGTACTCGGCGATGATGCGCGCGCAGACCGCCTCGAAGCTGGCGTCCAAGCCGAACTCGGCGGCATAGATGGTCGCGTGGCACTGCAGGACCCAGCCCAGGTCGCCGAGCGCCAACGGGCGAAGCGTCACGACACACGGAGCGGCCTCGCGTCCGGTCGTCTCGCCTTGGGGCATCTCAGCCGCCGCCCTCTGCGCCGCCGTCTCGTGTGCGGAGGGGCTGGTCTCTGGCTCGATGACGTCGCGTTCTCCCGGCCGACCGAGCTCTGCCGTGATCACCCGCATCGCGTTGAGGAGCCGGTCGCAGTCGGCACCTCGCAGGAGCACGGCTATCTGCCCGGCGGAGCGCCTGTCTAGCTCCGCCATGGCGAAGCGCCCGGCGTCCGTGATGCGGATCTCCTGGCGGCGCGCGTCGCCCGCCGAGCGGTGCCTGGTCACGAGGGACTCGGCCGCAAACCGAGTTAGCACGCGGCTCAGGTAGCCGGCGTCTATATCGAGCGTCCGGCGCAACTCCGACACCTCGACGCTGCCGTGCCTGGCGATCTCGAAGAGCAGCCGACCTTCCGTCAGCGTGTAGGGCGAGTCAAGGTACAGGCCGTGCAGCACGCCGATGACGTTCGTGTAGAAGCGGTTGAACGCACGGACCTGGGCCACCTGCGCGGCCGTCGGGTCCGCCGTCCCGTGCTCAACGATGTTCGAACCGGTCATCGGCACCCCTGTGGTTGACTGGGTCAACGATAATTCGTTGACCCAGTCAACCGCAACGATCTGGCATGATGGAGATCCGGATCGCCGCTCCGTATTAGCCAGGCAGAAGGGAGGCGCCTCGAATGACGACGGCCGACGCACCGCCGCCCGCCCCCGTCGGCCGCCCTAAGCGATCCGACGCCCGGCGCAACCAGCAGACTCTCCTGGACGCCGCCGCCGTCGTGTTCATCCGTGCCGGGGTCGACGCTCCCGTGCGAGACATCGCCGCCGAGGCGGGTGTCGGCATGGGAACCATCTACCGGCACTTCCCCACCCGGGCCGACCTGGTGGTCGCGGTCTTCCGGCACCAGCTCGACGCGCTCGCCGCCGCCACCTGTAACCCCGCAGGCGAAACCCCATACGACGCCCTGCGGTCATGGGTTGCCCGGTTCGCCGACTTCCTGGTCACCAAGCACGGCCTGGCCGAGGCGCTGCATTCAGACCAAGCCGGGTTCGAGAGCCTGCACACTGAGTTCGTCGACCGCCTGGTGCCCGTGCTCGACCAGCTGCTGAAAGCGTCGGTCGCGGCCGGCCAGACACGCGCGGACATACGGGCGTACGACCTCATGCTCGGCATCGGCAACCTGTGCATCGGAGCCGAGACCTTCCCCAATTACCACGCTCGCCACATGATCGACCTGCTCCTCGCGGGCCTCGCGCAGACCACGCCGGCGCCGACGGGCAGCGAGTCAGGTCACGACTCGGGTCATTAGGCACCGCACGGGACCGTTCAGGAGAATTCAAAAGTCTTTTCATCCTGAACGGTCCCGTGTTCCACCCCGCTGCCCCGGGAAAATCGCCCGGACGGCGCGACGATGTTCAACGCGGCGACGCCGTAGTACCTCGCGGGTAGACGGTCTAGCCAGAACCGAGGATGCTCAATAACGTGGTCATCGACCGAGATGATCTTGGCGTCGCTCGGCAGCACGTGACGTCCCTTCTGCCGTGGGATCGATGAGATTTCCCGTTGCCATGCAGATCACATTGCCTGATCCTTATGGTAGAACCAGATTCTCATGAGATGCAACGCTCCGTTTCACTCCCATGGAGGTTCCTGATATGTCCAGACGCTCATCGCTTTCCATCCTGGCCGCGCTAGCCGCGAGCGGCGCCCTCATCGCGGGCTGCAGCTCGTCAAGCTCATCAAGCTCGTCAAGCTCCACGCCGGCCGCGTCGGCGACGTCCGCCGCCGCGTCGGCCTCGGCCCCGGCTACCTCGACCGCGACCGGCTCCTCCACCAAGCCGTCGACGGCGGACTGCACGATCATCAACCCGATCAGCGCGAGCGTCGTCTCCACGCTGACGCCGCTGCAGACCGAGTCGCCCGCCACCGCCGAGGTGGCCTTGAATGCCTACATCGCCAAGCTCACCGCTGCCGAGGCCAAGCTGACCTCGCCCGGCGGCAAGGCCGCCCTCGGCTCGTTCATTACAGCGCTTCAGAAGTCCATGACGGAAACCGAGACGCAGGCGACGACCACCCTGACCACCGCGATCGTCAACCTCTCCTCGGCGTGTGCGTGACCGGAGCAGTGAGCGTCGGCACCGTCCGGTTCCCCCTATGTTGTTGGAGGGAATCACTCGCCTGACGCGGTCGCGGTCATCTGACGCGCCGCAGACCGACCGGGGGCTGTCCGATGGAACCTGCCGCGCCGATGTCCGCTTCGCCGGCATCAACGATCAAGCGCGAGTCGGTGGAGTTGCGGACGCGCCGCCTGGCCGCCGCCCGCCGGCGGGCCACCGCTCTGCTTGGGGCGGTGACGATTCTGTTCGTGGTCGTGACGGCGGTCGGCGCGCACGGGACTTTTCTTACCTACCTGCAGGCCGGCGCCGAGGCGGCGATGGTCGGCGGCGTCGCGGACTGGTTCGCGGTGACGGCCCTGTTCCGTCATCCGCTGGGCCTGCCGATTCCGCACACCGCGGTGATCGTCGAGCGCAAGGACCAGTTCGCCGCCACGCTGGGCCAGTTCGTGCAGGAGAACTTCCTCAACGGAGACGTTCTGGCCGAGCGGATCGGCTCTGCCCGGATCGCTTCCCGGCTGGCCGACTGGCTGGCCGACCCCGGCAACGCCGCCCGCTTCGCCGGTCACGCCGCTGACATGGTCGTCCGGGCGGCCGACGGTCTCCGCGACGAGGACGTCCAGCGGGTGCTGACGGCCGAGCTGACGCGGGCGGCAGACTCCATCGAGGTGGCCCCGCTGGCCGGACGGGTCGTTCGCATCATCATCACGGGCGGGCACCACGCCGAGCTGTTCGACACCATCGCGTCCGGCACCGACCGCTACCTCGCCGAGCATTACGCGGAGCTCCGCGATCGGTTCGAGGCCGAGGCGCCCCGCTGGGTGCCCGACATGGTGTACGGGCGGGCCTTCGACCGCCTCTACGCCCGGCTGCGCGAACGGCTGGCGGCGATGGCCGCCGATCCTGACGATGAGACCCGCAAGCAGTTCGAGGACTGGATCGCCGGGCTCCCCGACCGGCTTGAGACCTCCCCGGAGCTGCGCGAGCGCGGGGAGAACATTAAGCGCGAAATCCTGGGCAGCGCCCTGCTCCGTGACTGGTCATCGTCGCTGTGGAAGAACGCCAAGGAGACGCTGCGCATCCAGGCGGCCGACCCGGAATCTGAGCTGCGCCGCAGGCTGGCCGATGCGCTGGCCGCGGGTGGGCGGCGCCTCGGCTCGGATACCAGCCTGCAGGAGAGCCTCGAGCGCGTGGTCGAGTCGGGGGCGAGGGCACTCGCCAACCAGTTCCACGATGAGCTGGCCGGCCTCGTCACCGGGACCATCCAGCGCTGGGACGCCGAGCAGACCTCGAGCCAGCTGGAGCTGCTGCTCGGGCGCGACCTGCAGTTCATCCGCATCAACGGCACGGTGGTCGGGGCCGGCGTGGGCATTGCCCTGCACGCCATCGCCATAGCCCTGGCCTAGGTCTGGGCCTAGGTCTGGGCCGACCGGTCGCCACCGTCAGCGATTGGCGTTACCGGGCGGAGGCCGGCGATGGCTTCGGCGACCTCGTAGGGCAGATAGCTGGGGTGGACGAGCAGCGCGCGGGCGAGTTGGCGGATCTGCAGCCGCAGCGGCGTCAGTGTCGCCGCGGTGAACCGCCAGGCCGCGACCTCGTGGTCGCCGAACCGGTCCCGCAGGCCAGCCCGGAATCGACGCGCGTCGCCGCCGTCGGCGCGCCAGCTGGCCAGCCAGCTGCGGAGTTCCTCGTCGGATTCCGGCAGCGTCCAGTCTCTGAGCCGCTCGGCGACCTGGCCCGCCGCATCGATGACGAAGGCCAGTTCCCCGCCGCCCCGGATCGAGTGCACCCGGCCCGACGTCGATCCGCCGGCCCGGATGCTCGCCGAGCTGAATCGCGCTCCCACCGACAGCGCGGCGACCGCGTGGCCTGCCTCGTGCCAGGCGGTACGCACGGCCGCTGACCGGGCGGGAGCGTAGCTGGCGGCGAAGCCCTTCTCGTACCGCTGCCGGATCCACGCGTCGTGCACGATCGACTCGTCGTCGTAGCGGATGAGCCTGCCGAGCTCGGCCTCGATCGCGGCCACGGTCCGCCGGTGTGCCGGTGTCACTGCGAATCCAGGCCGGGCGACCGTCTCGCTCGCCAGGACGCACCCCGCACCCGGATGCCGAGCAGCGCGACAACCGCGCCGATGGCGCCGACCCGGATGGCCAGGTCCGCGATGTTGAACGTGGCCGGGTACCAGGCGACATGGATCCAGTCGACCACCGCGCCTCGGCCCAGGCCGGGCGCCCGGAAGAGCCTGTCGGCCAGATTCCCCAGCGCTCCGCCGAGCACCGCGGCCAGACAGAGCGCGGCGGCTCTGCTGCGGGTACGGGTAAGCAGCACCGCCACGATCGCGATGACCACCACGGCCGCCAGCACAACCAGGATCGGATGCCCCGCTCCAAGGCCGAAGCTGGCGCCGGTGTTCCGGACCAGCCTGACCGAGACCAGGCCGCCGCCGCTCGGGCCGGGGTGGGCGGCGAGCACCAGGGACTTGCTCACCTGATCCCCCGCCAGCACGATCACCGCCACGGCGCACGCCGCCCAACCCGCGCCTGCTGACCTGACCGCCGCGTCCTTCACCCGGTCACACTATCCGCCGCGTTATCCGTCTGGGCGCACCGGACAGGGAGTCAGCCCGTCCAATTCCAGCTATCGAGCATAGCGGTGATGTTGGGTTCCAGAGTGAGGCAATCGGCGGATGGTGCGCGGAAGGTTATTATGTAGCCGAAAAAGTCGGGGATGACAATCCACTGCACATAAGAGCCCTCCAACTCAGGGTGCGAAAGCCAGCCCTCGTACTCCGTCCAGCGGGGGCGGCTAAGCCTTTCTCGGTGCCTGGAAGAGGGTCTCTTGGGCGATGGTGGCCAGGCGCGCCCCGGACTCGCTGTAGACGGCCCCGGTGTACAGGCCGCGGCCCGCGGCGGCCGTTTGCGGGACTAGGTCCTGCCAGGTCCACTCGTCCATCCGCGCCGGGCGGTGGAACCAGACCGCGTGATCCAGGCTCGGCCCCGATTGCGCGTCGTCGCTCTCAAAGCCGATCAGGCCACTGGAGATGTCCGAGGTATAGGTGAGGACGGCCGCGTGCAGCAGTGGGTCATCGGCGAGGTCCGCCGTGCACCGGATCCAGAACTTGCTCGGCGCCCGGTAGCCGTCCTGCTCCGTCTGACCCGTCCGGAAATCGAACGATTCATGATGGGAGTGCCGCGTCCAGACCGGGAGCGTCTGCGGCGCCGGGGGCTCCGGGGCCGGCTCGGCGTCCAGGTCCGCCCCCGACCTCGGCTCGGCGAACGATGCCGCCATGTTGAAGATGACCTCGCCATTCTGGATGGCCACCACCCGTCGGGCGGAGAACGAGTAGCCGTCGCGGTCACGCTCGACTTCGAAGACGGTTGGCCGCAGCGTGCTCCCCTGGCGCAGGAAGTAGCCGTGCAGCGAGTGCGGCAGACGGCCGGCCGGGACCGTCTGCCCGGCCGCGTACAGAGCCTGCGCCGCGACCTGACCGCCGTAAAGCCGGGGCCGTTGCCCGTCGAACACGACGCAGGAGCGGTACAGGTTCTGCTCGATGTACTCCAAGTTGAGCAGGTCAAGAATGGGCTATTTAATAAGTTCTGGGTTCCCTGGCGACCTGTCCGTGCCGTGCGTGCGAGATCCTGCCTGGGGCCGGCGTTCCCGCTTCTTCCTGCCCTGCTGTCGGCGTGTTGACGGTTCTTCACTCTGGGTGAAGGTTTATCGTTCCTGCTGATGTTCTGGTGACGGGAGTGAAGATCGGGACGGGGGCGGGATGGGGCTGGCGGTGGTGCGGGACATGCGGGAGGCGCGTGTCCCGGAGGGGCCGGAGATGGTGGCGGCGTTCGAGACGGACGTGCTGGCGGGGTTCGTGCTGGCGCGGGCGGCGGCGGGCCTGTCGGACAAGACGATCAGCGCTGACGTCTCGAACCTGGAGCAGGTGCGGGCGTGGTTCGGCCGGCCGCTGTGGGAGATGCGGCCGGCGGACGCCGATGAGTACCTCGGGAAGGTGATGCGGGCCGCGGCGCAGAACACTCGGCTCAAACGGGCGCAGGCGCTGAAGGTGTGGTTCGCGTTCCTGGAGCTCCGCCATAAGGCGGAGATCTACCAGCTGACCGGCCATGTGGCCGAGTGCCCGGTCGACGAGGTGAACCGGCCCCGGGGCGGCGGGCGGGCGGCGCTGCGGATCCCGCCCGGGGAGGCGCAGGTCGGCCGGCTGTTCGCGGGGTGGCGGGGGGAGCTGGCGACGTGCCGGAAGTTCGCGCCGGCCGCGCGGAACTACGCGGCGGCGCGGCTGATGGCCGAGGTCGGGCTGCGGGTGAACGAGGCCCGCATGCTGGACCTGGACGACGTGAGGTGGGACCTGGGCCGGTTCGGGAAGCTGCACGTCCGTCACGGCAAGGGAGCCCGCGGGTCGGGTCCGCGGGAGCGGATGGTCCCCTTGATCAACGGGGCCGGGCGGACGCTGCGCTGGTTCGTCGAGGACGTGCGGGGCCTGTTCGGCGACGACTTCGCCCGGCACGGCGCCCCGCTGCTGCCCAGCGAGCGGCATAACGCGGACGGGACCGCCGCCCGGGCCGGCGCCGAGGTGCTGCGGGCCGGGCTGGCCGCGGCCGCGGCGGCCCACCTGCCGGAATGGGACAAGGCACTGACGCCGCACGTGCTGCGGCACTTCTGCGCCTCGCAGCTGTATCTGGGCGGGATGGACCTGCTGGCGATCCAGGAGGCACTCGGGCATGCCTGGGTAGCCACGACGATGGGATATGTCCACGTTCACGCCACTCACGTCGAGGACGCGTGGATCGCCGGGCAGGAACGCGCCGCGATGCGGCTGGAAGGACTGTCCCGGTGAGCGGCTTCCTGGACGGGGCGCTGCGCGCCCACGCGGACGGCGACCTGTGCGCAGAGGCGGCGGCCGGGCTGCTGATCGCAGGGTCCTGGCTGGACCGGGACGACTTCGCCGGCCGGTTCGTCACCGTGACGGCCTGCCCGGGCAGCGGGACGCAGATGGCCGTCATCGACTGGCCGGCCGCGGCCGCGGCCCTGGGGGCCGGCCTGCCGTGCTCGGGCGGGGAACGCCGCCTGCTCCAGGTCACCGCCAGCCTGGCCGCGGGGATCCCCGTCGATCTGCGGGACGCCGTCGCCGGCCTGGACGGGCGCAATGCCCGGCTGGTCGCCGGAGCCGTGCTGCACGCCTCCGGGCACCGGGACATGCCGTGAGCATCCGGCCCCGTTCCCTGCCCGCCGTTCCTCCCCCTGGTAGACATGGCTGCAGCCGGCGCCGCCGGGCCGGCTCGCAGACGGGGAGAGGGACGGTCATGAAGTGGAACCTCCGGCTGGCCGCCGCCAGCCGCGGCATCTGGAAGGCCAGCGAGCTGCAGAAGATGCTCGCCGGCCGCGGCCTGGTCATCAGCGCGGGCAAGATGTCCGGCCTGTGGTCCGGCAGCCCGAACGCCGTCAAGCTCGCCGACCTCGACGTGATCTGCGCCGTGCTCGGCTGCGAGATCGGCGAGCTGCTCGTCCCCGAGCCCGTCCCGGACGCCCGCCCGGACGGGAGCGATCAGCGGCCGGCGGTGGCAGCCGCCGCGACGACCTCCGTCGTTCCCCGGCGCCGCGACGGCCGGTCCCTGCCCCCGCCGTGAGCGCCGGCAGCTGCCCGGCATGCCATGCCTGGGGCATCTTGTACTCGGGCGTCTGCCGCGGCTGCTACGACTTCGCCCGCCGTCACGAGCCCGGCGCGTGCGGCTCCTGCCGCCGGCCCCGGCCGCTGAAAGAGAGCTACTGCCGCAACTGCTGGCTGCAGGCCGCCCTCCAGGCCGCGGGAACCGCGAGGAGGGCACCGGACCTCGGCCCCGCCGACTTCGCCGCGGTCCGCTGGCACCAGCTGTCGTTCGCCGGCGTCGCCAGGATGACCCGCCGCCCCCGACTGCCCCGGCCCGACGAGGACCCCGGCCCTGCCGTGCCTGCCGGTTCCCGCTGGGAGCAGCCGGAACTGCCGGCCCCGGGCCAGTCCCTGCGCTTCCATGCCCGGCACTGGACCGCCGCGTCGATCGCCTGCCCTGCCCTCGAGCAGGCCCGGGCCATCGCCTCCCGGCTCGGCGAGGCCCGCGGCTGGAACCCCCGCATCCAGGAAGAGACCCGCCGGGCGCTGGCCGTGATGCTCGCCAGCCACGTCCCCGGCGACAAGATCCCCTGGTCCGCCCTCGAGCCGGCGCTGCGGCCCCGCGACCTGAGCGTCTCCCGCACCGCGGAGATCCTCTCCGTCGCCGGGCTGCTCCACGACGACCGCGTCCTTCCCCTCGCCGAGTGGGCCGAGGCGAAGCTCGCCACGCTGGCGCCGGGCATCGCCGACTGCGCCCGCAGCTGGCTGGAAGCCCTGCTTCACGGCACGTCCCGGTCCCTGCCCCGCAACCCGGACACCGCCCGCATCTACCTCCGCAGCGTGCACCCGCTCCTGCAGGACTGGTCCTCGCGATACGGTCACCTGCGCGAGGTCACCGCCCGCGACGCCGCCGCGGCGGCCGCCGCGCTGCGCGGCCACCAGCGCCGCAAGGCCCTCACCGCGCTCCGGTCCCTGACGCGGCACTGCAAGAAGAACGGCATGACCTTCGCCGACCCCGCCGCCCGCATCCGCAGCACCCCGCGGCCCGAGACGATGATCCTGCCGCTGCCGGCCGAACGGATCAGCACCGCGACCGAGGCCGCCGTCACCCCGGCCGCCCGGCTCGCGCTCGCCCTCGCCGCCGTCCACGCCCTGCGCCCCGACGCCATCCGGCACCTCGCCCTCGGCGACATCGACCTCGGCAACCGGCGGATCACCGTCAGCGGCCAGTCCCGCCCGCTGGACGACCTGACCAGGAAGCTCATCACCGAATGGCTCGCCTGGCGGCGCGAGCGCTGGCCCCGGACCACCAGCCCCTACCTGCTCGTCAACAACCAGGCAGCGATGACCACCCGGCCCGTCAGCGAGAACTGGCTCACCAGCTTCTTCCGCGGCCTCGGCGTCACCCTCGAGCAGCTCCGCGTCGACCGCCAGCTCGACGAGGCCCTCACCGCCGGCCCCGACCCGCTCCACCTCGCCTCCGTGTTCGGCATCGGCGACGAAACCGCCATCAGGTACGCCGCCGCCGCACGACACCTCCTCGCCAGCGTCGCCGAGGACCAGCCCCCGCGTTGACCGCGAACCCAGGGACCGGAACCCCCTATCCGGCCCATGCACCCCCGGGTTCCCGCTGACGGGCCTTCAGTCCGGCTGAACTCCGGGGAAAGCCCCCGGCCCTCACAGATCCGTACGTAACGGTCTCCCGTTATACGGCTCTTGTCGTTCTGATCACCAGACTCGCGGTACTGACGGGATCCACACCCAGTGGGCGAAGAACCGAGGCCGTGAGATTACGGCCCGCTCCCACGCCTTCTGGGCTTTCTTCCGCCTCCGCAGTCGCTTGTACTTCTTCCGCATCCACCGCATCAGGTAACTGTTGATGCGGCCTAGGAGGGGATACAGCTCGGAACGATAGAAAGCCCCGGTTGGGTCGGACCGGGGCGCCCTGCCGGGGTTGCCCCCGGTGGGTTTCCCCGGCCCGCCCGCCGCACCCGCCGTGCGTGTCTCCACGCAACGGGCGCTCCGCGTGTCTTGCCCGCCGGTCATCAGCCTGGGGCTGGTGCCGGGGTCCAGGGGGTCGGTATGGTGCTGCCGCGGTAGCGGTAGCGGGTCACTGCGACGCTGGATGCGCCGGTGAACACGACCCCGTTGCAGGCGAACCGCCATCCCTGGTCGCAGAAGCGGCGGCGCAGTTCCGGCATCCCGATCCGGTGGGTTCCGTTCTTGTACTTGGCGCGTATCCAGCGCATCAGCCGGTTCCATGCGTGGCTGTCGACGTCACTGAACACGGCCTTGGAGACCCCGTGCCGGAAGTAGTTCGCCCACCCCGCCAGTGACCTGTTCAAGCTGGCGATCAGCTCGTCCAGGCCCATGTGACGGGTTGACCTGTACGTCTTGGTCCTCACCTTGTCCTTGACCGCCTGGATGGCCTTCCTGGACGGCTTGGTGTAGACGTAGTACTTCTGCGTTCCCCGTTTCCGCAGCCTGCGGATATCGAAGCCGAGGAACGTAAAGCCCTCGTCGAGGTGGACCACGGCGGTTTTCTCCGGTGCCAGCCGCAGCCCCATCGGGGCGAGCACGGCCGCCACCTCCTCTCGCAGCGCCTCGGCGTGGCGGCGGTCCCCATGTACCATGAGAACAAAATCATCCGCATAGCGGATGATTTTCCAGTTGCCCTGGCCGTCACGCCTGCGCTTTCTCCGCTGCCCGTCTGAGCCCATCTCCTGATGCCATTGCCGGTCGAAATGATCGTCCAGCGCCGAGAGGGCGATATTGGCGAGCAACGGGGAAAGGATTCCGCCTTGCGGGGTGCCGGTCAGTGTCTCTTCCCGATTTCCGAGCTCGGTGAGGACCCCGGATTTCAGGAATGCCTTTACCAGCGCGCCTATCCGCTTGTCCTTGATCCTCGCCCGGAGGCGATCCATCAATGCCGTGTGATCAATTTCGTCAAAACAGGCTTTGATGTCACACTCTAGTACCCAGCGGTACCCGCTGGTCCCGTAGTGATGGATCTCGGCGATCGCGTCCTGCGCGCGGCGGTTCGGGCGGAACCCGTACGAGCACGGCTTGAAATCCGCCTCGAAAATGGGCTCCAGTACTGCCTTCAGGCTCGCCTGGACCACGCGGTCGGCAACAGTCGGGATGCCGAGCTTCCGGAATTTCCCGGTAGTGCCCTTAGGTATCCTCACCTGCCGTACCTCGACCGGCCCGAACTCGCCCGACTTCAGCGAGTCCCGGATATGGCCCAGGAACTCCTCCACCCCGACCCAGGTCTCGATCATGGCCACCGTGGCCTTGTCGACACCCGGTGTCCGTGCCCCCTTATTCCCGGACACGCGTTCCCACGCGTGCACCAGGAACGCCGGGTCGTAAACGAGGTTGAACAGGCCACTGAACCGGCGGGAGGAATCCTCTCCCGCCCAGCGGTGCAACTTGATCTGCATACTCCGTACCGCCACCCCAGCCGAATACGGATCCGGCCAGGTGACAGCGCCGGTATTCACCAGCGCATCTTCGGACATTGCCTTCCCTCCTTGACTGACACGCTGCCGCCCTTCCCCATGTGCACGGGCTTTCCCCGGCCCGGAGTACTACGGCGGCTCCGTCCCGTCCGCGCCTTCGGCAGGCGTCGCGCCTATCCCCGCCCTCCCGCCTGGATGACGGAAGACGCGGGGAACGCACGCGGACGGTTCCCACGTTCACTGCTGTCCGGTTGACGGGATAGGCACCCGGCTCTGCCCCTGCGGCCTCGCCATGGTTACGCCGCAGGCAATTCACCATGGCCTCCTGACCCTGGCTACTAAGACCCGGCCAGGAGTTCCCCATCCGTCATGAAGAATGGGTGCGCACCGCTGACCAGCCCAGATCCACCGGGTTTCGAGCTGGCGGATGCTCAAGGGACGTAACAGCACCGGTTCCTCGCGTATACCTTCCCGTCTCGCTCACCGCGCCCGGCCCATCCGGCAGTGCTGAACCGGCGCGACTTCGTCGAGGCTGCTCCCGCCCTCCCCACCGACCCGTGGCTCAGGCTGCCTCCAGCTTCCCCCCGCTGCTGCGACAGCGAGGAGATGGACGGTCTTTCACCTCCATCCGAAACAGCAGCGCCTCGTGGCGCACTAGTACTGCATCCAGCCCCGCACGACCGGATTGATCCAGCGTGCGATGTCCGCTTCGGACAGGTCCGTGCGCAGGTGCAGCCGCCAGGACCGCACCCGCTCACTCATCTTCTTCAGGGCGTCCTTGCTGGCAGCCGGGTTGAATCCGGAGAACATCTCCCCGGACCTGGTTCGCACCCGGCGCTGCCGGAACTCGAATCCCAGGAACACGAACGACGTGTGCGGATGCTCTCCGCGCCGCCGACTGTCCTGGCAGTAGACCACCCGGGTCTTGTCCGGGTGCAGTTCCAGCCCGACTTCGGCCATCCGCGCCGTCAGCTCCGCCAGGACCCGCCCGGCTTCGGCGCTGTCGCGGCAGTGGATGACCCCGTCGTCTGCGTAGCGTTCGAATGGCACGCCCGGGAAGGCCCGGGACATCCACGCATCGAACGCCCAGTGCAGGAACAGGTTAGCCAGCACGGGCGACACCGCAGATCCCTGCGGGGTTCCGCGGTGCCTTTCCGTCAAGGTGCCGTCAGCCTGCTGAAGCGGCGCTGCAAGCCACCGCTTCACATACAGCAGGACCCACGGCAGGTCGCAGACCGAGCCTACCGCCTTCATGACCAGCTCCCAGGGCACGCTGTCGAAGAACGAGCGGATGTCGAACTCGACCACCCAGTCGCTCTGCCAGCAGCGTTCCCGGCAGACGGCCACCGCGTCCAGCGCGCCGCGTCCCGGCCGGTAGCCGTAGGAGTCCCGGTGGAAGATCCTCTCGGCCCGTTCCTCCAGCACCCTGGCCACCACCGTCTGCGCGACCCGGTCGGCCACCGTCGGGACGCCCAGAACGCGGACGCCCTCCTTCCCGTGGCCCTTCGGGATCTCGACCGCGCGCACCGGAGGCGGGAAGTACGTCCCTGACGACATCCGGTTCCAGATCTTGTACAGGTTGCCCTTCAGATCCTTCTCGAACTCCGCCAGCGACACCTCATCCACCCCGGGCGCACCCCGGTTCGCCCTGACCTTCCGATACGCCTCCCAGACTCCCAGCTTCGATATCTCAAACGACTTGCCCGGCGACTTCAGCTCGCCCACGCGATTCCTCCCAGGTCACCCCGGTTGACCGAACGAACAAAGCCACGAACGACCCGGCCCCTTCGCTCCGCCCGCATTACACGGGCCTCACCGCTACTACGAGCCGGTCCGCCGGCGAGCCCGGCAACGGTACTCAGTCCCTCACGCTTCGGGCGCTCGGGACGCTCCCTGTCCCCCGGCCGGAAGCAGGCCAGGGCATATCCGGGCACGCCTTCTCCAGTTCCGCGCAGGAGCAGCAGACCGGGCTCGCGTCGCCTGAATGCCGGACACCGCCTGGCCAGTAAGCAGGCACCCGCCAGACTCATCCCGGGATCTCACGGACACCCCGGTTTCGATGTCGTCCTTGTCCATTTCGGCACGTCATCGGACGCTTAGCTTTCGCTCGCCTTCCCGGTCCCCACCTGACGCCTCAAGGGCGCCTTTTCCTCATCGTTCACCACGACGGTCTTCAGCCAACGCAGCATGAGGCGGTTTGAAGCCTCCTCCTGCAAGGCGACTCCGAAGGGCCACACCTTCATCTCCCACGCAGCACCGCTCAGAACAGAGCTACATCAGCCCCTCCTTTGCGTTCTGGACACAACCGTGAATGGACACGGACGCAGGTCAAGAGCCATTCAACGAAATCGGCTAGCGAGTCCGATGCCAGGAAAGTGTCAAGCAATTCCCCAATGAGTTCGCTTCGCGCGGCCATATTGCGGACTGAAATATGCGCGCCCGCTCGAGGCGAGTAAGCGCTACCGTTGTACACTTGATTAAGGAGAGCCCGCCGTTCGTCAATATCAATACGGAATCGCCTCCAAGACCACCTTGTCGGTGGCTGCATCGTGTCCCTTGCGCATAGTGACACGATACGCACTATATGCGCCCGCCTGGAAGCGATGTGATCCCTCCTGTTCCGTTGATTCCCCCAAAAAGGGCAATCCCATCACCTGATGGGATTGGTCTCTGCTTGCTTTGTGGCATGAGGTGCCAGCGGTTCAGGAGGCGGCAACCCCAATCATCAGTAGACGTTGCCGCCACAGTGCTTAGCCTCGATCCACCGGCCAAATAGGGGTGCTTTCGGGCGCGTTAACGTGAAAGGTGCCCTCTGAGCTGGGAGAATGGGAGTATCGACGCTTCCATCGCCCGGTTCGAGAGGACACCTTGTAAGTGCGATTGTTGCATGCCCTGGCGAAGACCGCGCCTCGTTCGATGACCCGCACCTCGTGTCGCACGCCGGGCCTGGTCCCGGTGATGGCCCTCGCCGAGCGCGCCGGGCTGCAGGACCTGGTCGCGGAGCACGTCCGCCCGGCCGGCGACTGCGGGGTCGAACGCGGGCCTGAAGGTCGCGTGCCTGGTCGCGGGCATGGCGGCGGGCGCGGACTCGATCGATGACATGGACCTGCTGCGGCACGGCGCGATGGGGACGGTGTTCGGCGGGGTCCGCGCCCCGTCCACGCTCGGGTCGTTCCTCCGCTCCTACGCCTGGGGGAACGTCAGCCAGCTGGAGAAGGCCAGCCGGGGCTCCTCGCGGCGCTCGCGCGCCGGGCGCCGCTGCTGCCCGGCGCGGACGTGCTGGCATTCGTCGACATCGACTCGATGCAGAAACGCGTCTACGGGCACGCCAAGCAGGGCGCGAAGTTCGGGCACACCAAGATCCAGGGGAATTCAGTCCTGGTCAGAGGCCTGAACGCGCTGGCCGCGGTCGATCAGCACGCCGATCGCAGCGCCGGTGATCGGCGCCACCCGCCTGCGCGGCGGGAACGCCGCCTCCGCGCGCGGCGCGGCCAGCCTGGCGGTGCAGGCGATCGGCACCGCGCGGGACTGCGGCTGCACGGGAATGATCATCGTCCGATGAACTCCGCCTACTACCGCCTCGGTGATCGGCGCGATCCGCGCGCAGGGCGCCCGGTTCTCCGTCACCGTCCCCATGAACTCCAGCGTCCGCGCGGCGATCGCCGCGATTCCCGAGGGCGCCTGGACCGCCATCAAGTACCCGCAGGCGATCTTCGACGACCAGCTGGGCTGCTGGATCTCCGACGCGCTCGCCGAGACCGGGTACACGGCGTTCACGTCGAAGAGGAAAGGCCAGGCTGTCGCCGCCCGCCTGATCGTGCGACGGGTCCGCGACCAGAACAAGAAGGCCGCGGAGGGGATGGACGAGCTGTTCCCCGTCTGGCGCCACCACGCCGTCTTCACCGACTCCCCGGTCGAGCTGATCCAGGCCGAGGGCCAGCACCGCGGCCACGCGATCGTGGAGCAGGTGTTCGCCGACGTGACCGGCGGCCCGCTCGCTCACCTGCCATCAGGTCATTTCGCTGCGAACGCCGCATGGCTGACCATCGCGGCCATGGCGCACAACCTGCTGCGCGCCGCCGGAGCGCTGGCCAGCCTGACCTACGCGAAGTCCCGTGCCGCGACGATCCGCCGCGACCTGATCGCCGTCGCCGCCCGCACCGCCCGCCACGGCAGGGGCAGCCTCACCCTCCACCTCCCCGAAGGCTGGCACCGCGAGCGGGAATGGCTGAACCTGTGGGACGCGGCCTGCGGCCCGCCCGCCGCAGCGGCCTGACCCGCCCCGAATGGTCCCCACCCCCACGGCCGCAACGGCCATCAGACCCCGACCCCGGCACAGGACCTGTGGACAAGCCGCAGAACCAGTCAGCGGCAGCGCAAACACGCCCGAAAACAAGCCCGCAGAAACGAAAACCCGAAACTGCCACACCCGGCATTCACTCGGTGGATCGAGGCTTAGCGGCGATGGGCCGCTCGATCTGGAGGTCGTCGGCGGACAGGTCGAGAAGAGACCGGTCGCTCCATTCCGTCAGGTCGCCCTCGGAGTCGCCGCACTCCAGCCAGTCGAGGGCAACAAGGTGTGACGGAACTGAGGGGGGCGGACCGCGCCGTACCCGTCGTTCGTCGGTTCGCCAGGTTCGGCGACCAGCAGCTTGTATGGTGCACGGATGGGCGCACCGAGGCGCCCGATTCGTCAGCCGCATGAGGTAGGCAGTCCGTGGCATCCGAGCCGGTCGAAGCACCACCAAGTTCCACGCTCTACTCGACCGTGCGCGCGGCTGGCGCCGCTACGACGCGCACCAGCCTGGACCTGCTCGAACTGCCGTACCCGTTCAGCCAGGTTGGCCTCCTGAGCGCGAAAGAGTTTGCTGAGCTTGCGACGCAGCGCCGCAGTCGCGCCGACCGCTCCTTGCCGCCGGTCAATGACCAGACGCTCCAGGAACTGCACTGCGGAGGGGTGCTGGTCCCCCTGTTCCGGGTAGACCTCACGCCCAGCCCTGACCTGCCGGGTATCGACATCTCAGACAGCCTTACGGCCAAACACGTACACACCACCTTCATCAATGAGTTGCTGCGTGGGGTGGCCGAAGGCCGAGTGAGTGATCCGACGGCGGTTGGCTTTGAGCCCTGGCCGACTGAACACCGGTGAACTCAATGGCCGACCGTCGAGACCGGCTACCTCTACTCGCGGCACCAACTCCTCGGCCTGGACGCCGCCAGGTCGTTCGTCGCCGAGCTTGCTCAAGCCCCGGGCCGACGGCCGCACCGTCCACGTGGCACCTCGCAGACGCCGACCTGCCGAACGCGCCCACCCTCGGGGTCCATAGCCGCCTTGTGGCGGCAACTCGCCATCAGCGCTGTCGGCGCTCGACACCTACTACTGGCCGCAGATCACGCACCAGTTAGGGCCAGACTTCGATGTGTGGCAGCAGGCGTTCCAGGCCTTTGACCGCGAACAGATGCGCGAATGGCTGGGACTGACGCTGGACCAGATCGAGCAGGCCGTGACGGACCTGCGGGTCAGGGCAACGTTTTGCGACGACACCGGCGACTTCTATGACCTCATCCGCCGGGCCAAGGCCGAGGCGTGGAACAGCCTGCGCGGGGACGCCGCAAGTGGCGATGGAGTTACCGCCTGGCGGCGGACATCCTGACCCGGTTCGCCGAAGAACATCAGGCCCAGCAGGAACGACGAGCGGCGCCCAGCTTATCCGCCCCGCTATCGCAGCAAGGGCTTGAGCGCTCAGGCCGGACTCGCTCGACGCGGTGCTGACCCACCTGCGCGTGTCGCCATTCCCGGCTCTCGTCATCGCCCTGGAGGGCGCCACCGAGTTCAAGCTGGTGCCGCGCGTCATGAGCGACCCTCGGCATCGAGTGGGACGATCCAACCCGCATCCGGTTGGTGGATGGGGGCGGTACTGGGGCGGATCTCTCCCTGCTCGCCCGCTACGCCGCCGAACCCCTAATCGGCCGCGATCTTGGGCGACCACGTAGTCCTCGACCGGCCGCTGACGCGCTTCCTGGTCATGACGGACGCTGACGGAATAGAGAGGTCGCAGACCGCGACTACCAGCGCAAGCTCCTGCTCGACTCGTTGACGAGGAACGTCCCCAACGACCTGGTTGGCGACTACTACGCCGACGCCTCACTAGCCTCCGCTATTCAGCGCTGATGGCCAGATGAGCGGGATGACGGTTGGTCGGCGTTGTTACCAGGGGTTTCCTCGCTGGCCGGGCCGGGGATGGCGCACCTTATCGGTGCGGGGCGATCAGTGTTACGGCAAATGCGAAGGGACCGGGCCGTGAAGCGGCTGTCCCTTCCCGCTTTAAGGGCGAAGAGCGCCCCGGCTCGTGGGAGATTACGGGTTACCACACGCCTTAATCCCCTGAACTGGAGCGCTCCTCGCCATGCAGCATAACGGGTGGGACCATGCCCTGAAGGTCACCGCCCGAGCGGGGGCCTGGTCGGCCACGCCTGGCGCGATCCTGCTCCGGAAGGCCGCCGACCAGGCGGGACTGACCGGGCAGCTCAGCGGGGCGCTGCGGAAGAAGGGCGCGTCGCCCGCCTTCGACCGGGGCGCCGTGCTCGTGTCGCTGGCCGCGGCGATCGCGCTCGGGGCCACCAGCATGAGCGACATCGCCCTGCTCGCCCATCTCGCCCCCGTGCTCGGGGACGCGCCGAGCGGGCCGACGGTGCGACGCGCCCTGGACCTGGCCGGGACGGCGCCCGCGCTGGGCAAGATCGCCCGCGCCCGGGCCAGGGCCCGCGCGCACGCGTGGGACCCTGATCGAGAAGACCCCGGCCGGGTTCCCGTCTGGAGATCGCCGGGAAGACGCTGGCCGGCTGGGCGGTGATCGACATGGACGCCACCCTGGTCACCGCCAGCTCCGACAAGGAGGGCGCGGCCCCCACTTGGAAAAAAGGCTACGGCTTCCACCCGCTGGGCGCCTGGTGCGCGAACACCCGCGAGTGCCTGGCCCATGAAGCTCCACCCCGGCAACGCCGGCTCGAACACCTTCACCGATCACGAGGAGGTGCTGGCCGCCGCGCTCGGCAGGTTCCCTCCCGGTTCCGGGGGAGGGTCCTCGTCCGCGTCGACGGGGCCGGCGCCAGCCACGAGCTGGTCGCGCACCTGCTGTCCTTGGCCTCCCCGCGCCGGAACGTCCTGTTCACCTGCGGGTGGATGATCACCGCAGCCGACGAGGACGCCATCCGGCAGGTCCCCGCCGGCGCGTGGAAGCCCGGCACCGGCCAGGACGGCACCGCCGAGGAGGACAAGGACGTCGCGGAGATCACCGGCCTGATGAGCCGCGCCGAGAACTGGCCCGCAGGGCTCCGTGGATCGTGCGGCGGGTCAAGCCGTCCCGCCGCCACATGCGCAACCTGACGGACTACGAGAAGAAACCGGCTGGCAGTACTCCGTCATCTGCACGAACATCCCCGGCGCCGGGATCACGGCCTCCCCGGCAGCCACCACCCGCAGTACATCGACGTGGTGCACCCCGAGCACGCCTGCGTCGAGACCGCCGGGGTCCGCACCGCCAAGGCCATGGGCCTGCGCAACCTCCGTCGAAGACCTGGCAGGTCAACTGCGGCTGGGTCATCGCCGCGAACATCGCCGCCGACCTCGCCGCCTGGACCCGCCTCCTCGGCTGCCACGACGGCGACCTGCGGGAAGCAGACCCCGATACGCTCCGCTACCGGGTCTGGCACATCCCCGCCCGCCTCGCCCGGCATGCCAGGCAGCGGACCCTGGCCATCAGCCCCGACTGGCCATGGAAAGACGCATTCCTCACCTGCTGGCAGCGGCTCTGCGCCCTGCCCGCACCCGCCTGACCAGCACGGACCATCCCAGCAACACGGAAGGAGACCACCCGGCGCGGTCGGAGCCGGTGCGCACCCGGGCACCCCGGGAACCCCGCGCACCCTCCCCCCAAGGACAAACGGACATGAGGCCGAAAAACGGATACCAGCACAATCAGTAACCAGACCTCAAACCGCCTGAACGATTGAGGCT
>CAVZUX010000010.1:0-41516 GCA_963778435.1 uncultured Actinomycetota bacterium | reverse complement strand
CGTCTCGCGCCGGGCGCCCTGGTCGGCCGAGCGAACGGCGGCTGCCGGCTCACACGGCATCGGCCTGGCCGACACGGTGGAGCTGGCCCGCGCGCTCGGCGTTCTGCCCGGCGCGGCTCACGGTCCTCGCCGTGGTCGGCCGCGACTTCGGCTTCGGCACCGAACTGGCCGCGGAAGTGGCGGCAGCAGTAGGAGAGCTGGTCGATCAGGTACGCGAGATCGTCAGGTGAACCGCCGCGCCCGCGCCTTCTTGTTCCTGCGCGGCACCCGCCCGAGTCACCCAGGCGGCATAGGGGTCGGCAGTGGCCATGGCGGTGTGCCTGGGCCGGGGACCACCTCGCCCGGGTCGGGCGGGCAATGGGCGCCGAGCCGCCAGGCGCCCCTGTGCGTGCATAACTGGGCGGCGATAGCGGCGAGCACGTCTAGCCGGGCAGCCCGGCGGGCGGGCCAAATGGCGGAGATCAGCCCGAGCAGGGCGGCGAGCAGCAGGAAGACCACCAGGCTGGACACCGGAACGACGGTGTCGGTGATGCCCTGCTGTTTCAGCGAAGACACCAGCGCGACGCCCATCCCGGTGCCGACGATGATCCCGATGATGGCGCCGAAGATCGCCAAGATGACCGCCTCGGACCGGATCATCGTGCGGACCTGGCGGCGCTTCATGCCGACCGCCCGGAGCAGGCCGATCTCGCGGGTGCGCTCGAACACCGAGAGCATGAGGGTATTGACGATGCCGATGAGCGCGATGAGCACCGCCAGGGCGAGCAGGGCGTAGACGAGCCCGAGTAGCTGGTTGACGGCGGCGGCCTGGGTTTGCTCGAACTGAGCCCTGGTCTGGACCTGGGCGTTCGGGTAGGCGGCCAGGGCGCTAGTGACGGCCTTGTTCACGGAGACGCTGCCGTTTGTTTGCACGAGCAGCGCGGCTGGCGGCTGGCTGCTGAAGTGGCCGGCGAAGAAGCCGACGCTGACCAGGTAGCCGCCGATCAGGGCGTTGGCCTGGTAGACACCGCCGATGCGCAGAGTGGAGTGACCAGTCCGGGCGAACGTCACCGGGATCATGTCGCCCACGGTCAGGTGCTTCGATGCGGCGGTGGTGGAGTCGATGAACAGCTCCCCCCGGGCCAGGGCGGCGGAGGTGCCCGCGGTCATGCGCAGGATCAGCGTGTCGGCCAGGTGCGCCACCGATACCGCCTTGAGCGTGGCGAGCGAGTTCTGGACCTCGAATTGCCCGCTGTAGACGGTGGTGGTTGCGGTGACGCCTGGCACGGCCGATACCTTGGCCGGCGCCGAATCGCTCAGTTCCCCGGTCCCGCTGGCCGTCACGATGAGGTCGGCGCTGATCGCCTGGTCCACGCTGCTGGTGGCCGACTTCGACAGCGAGGCGCCGAAGACCGACATCGCGGCGACCAGGGCCAGGCCGATCATGAGCGCCGAGGCGGTCTGGGCGGTGCGCCGGGGGCTGCGCATCGAGTTCTCCCGCCCGAGCTTGCCCGGCTCCCCGAGGAGCCGGGCAAGCGGACGCCCGATAACGCTGGACAGCGGACGGGCGATCGCCGGGGAGAGCATGGCGACGCCGACGAAGATGCCGACCGCGCCCGCGCCCACCAGCGCGATGGCCGGCTCGGCGAGCCCGATCGCCAGCAGAACCGCTCCCGCCAGGACCACCGCCGCGCCCCCGATGATCCGGCGCCGCAGCGAGACGTCGCCCTCGGCCTGACGATCGCTGAGCGCGGCGATCGGGGGGATGCGCACGGCGCTGCGGGCCGGCCTGATCGCGGCGATCACGGTCACGCCCACCCCGACGGCCAGGCCCACCAACACGGTACGCGGCTCGAACACCAGCGATCCGGTGGGCAGCGTGACCCCGAACCCGCGCAGCAGCGCCTCCAGCCCGAGCGCGGCCAGCACGCCCAGGCTCAGGCCGATCACCGAGGAGACCAACCCGGTGAAGGCCGCCTCGGCCAGCACGGAGCGGAACACCTGGCGGCGGCTGGCGCCGACGATCCGCAGCAGAGCCAGTTCCCTGGTCCGCTGCCCGACGGTGATCGAGAAGGTGTTGAAGATGGTGAACCCGCCGACGAACAAGGAGATGAACGCGAAGACCAGCAGCGCGGTGGAGAAGAACGACAGGTCCTGGCTGATCGCGGCGGTGTTCTCGTTGATCAGGGTCTGCTGGTTGACCACCTGCACCCCGGCCGGCAGGACCGCGGCGATGGCCCGCTGCACTGCTGGTTTGCTGGCCCCCGGGGCGGCCACCACGCTGATGTCATCGAACTGGCCCGGCTCCTGGAGCACGGCCTGCGCGGTGGGCAGCGTGAAAGCGGCCAGGCTCGCGCCGGCCAGGTTGCCCGCCGACCCGAACTCGGCGATGCCGCTGATGGTGAACGTCTGCGGCGCCCCGGCGAACAGGATGCGGACCTGCTGCCCCACAGTGAAGCCGTACTTGCCCGGCGGTCCCGGCGTCCATCACCACGTCATCGGAGGTCACCGGCGGGCCGCCAGCGATGATGTGCAGGCTGGAAAGCTGCTGATCGGTGTCGAAGTTCACGCCGAGGGCAGGCGCGCCGCCCGTCGCGATCGGCTTGCCGTCGCGGGCCACGAACTGGGCGTAGCCCTCGACCTCCCCCTCGGCGGCCGCGACGCCGGGCACCCGGCGGACGGTGGCCTGCAGCGAGGCGGGCAGCTTGTTGCGGACCGCTTCCGCGCCGCTGCTGCCCAGCTGCGGGTCCCCGCGGACCGCGAAATCAACATGCTGGTACACACTGCTGAACAGCACCGAGAACGTGTTGTTCAAGGTGTCGGTCAAGACGAACGTCCCGGAGATGAAGGTGACCCCGAGGACGACTGCCAACGCGGTCAGGGCCAGCCGGAGCTTATGGGACAGCATGCCCTTCAGGGTCACTTTCCACATGTCAGGCCTCCATCGTCCGCATCCGCTCCAGGATCGAGTCGGCGGTCGGCTTTACCAGCTCGCCGACCACCTTCCCGTCGGCCAGGAAGACGACCCGGTCCGTGTACGCGGCGCTGCGCGGATCGTGCGTCACCATCACGATCGACTGGCCCAGCTCGGTCACCGACCGGCGCAAGAACGCCAGCAGGTCCGCGGAGGACTTGGAGTCCAGGTTGCCGGTCGGCTCGTCGGCGAAGACGAGGTCCGGCTTGTTCATCAGCGCCCGGGCGCACGCCACCCGCTGCTGCTGGCCGCCGGACAGCTCACCGGGACGGTGCGTCAGCCGGTCGCCGATACCCAGCTGCCCCACCAGGTAACCGAGCCACTCCCGGTCCACCTTGGCCCCCGCCAGGGCGGCGGGCAAGGTGATGTTCTCGGCGGCGGTCAGCGTCGGGATCAAGTTGAAGTACTGGAACACGAACCCGATCCGGTCCCGGCGCAGCTGGGTCAGCCCGGCGTCATCCAGGCTCCCGATGTCCAGGCCGCCCACGAACGACTGTCCCGACGTCGGCCGGTCCAGGCCCGCCATGCACTGCATCAGCGTCGACTTCCCCGAACCGGACGCGCCCATGACAGCCGTGAATCGGGCATGCTCGAAGGCCACGCTCACACCGGCCAGGGCGTGCACCGCCGCCTGTCCGGCCCCATACGTCTTGCGCAGGTCGACCGAATGCGCAGCCGGGACGGCCTGTTGGCCGTCGGCCAATGCGTCCGGTTCTGGCGTAATAGCCTCCGTCCCGCTCATCTTTCTCTCCCCATCTGGCCGGGCTGTGTCCTGGGCGCATCGATGGTGATCGCCCTATGCCTCGTTACTGACGTGCTCATGAGGGAACTTGAGTCTCTGGTGTTGTGGATCTGCCGTATCACGCATCCGCCAGGCGAGGGCAATCGTGATCACTCCGACCACAGCGAAGACCGCTTCTAGTGGCTGGAATCCGAGCCAGGCCAGCTCTGCCGTCTCAAAGGCGATGCGGACCGGACCTTCCCGGGCCGGTGCTTAGTTCTGCTCACGTCGTTCATACGACGAGGCTAGGCAGCCCGCAGGTGAGCAAGCTACGGCCAAAAGTCCTGTCGTGTCCCGTCCTTCCGCGGGAGGGCCGTATGGCCGGCGAACGGCGGCTCCATTTGGAGTATGCAAGGCCCGCTTGTCACCAGGGGGCGGCGTTTGCGCCGCGCAGCAGTGAGATCCAGGTGCGCGGCAGGCTGGCCTCGGCCGGGCTTGACAGGTCCACACCGGGCAGCACGGCGAGGGTTTCCGCGGCGGGCCGGTATCGGTGTCCGCTCCGGCCGGGAAGTAGGACAGCGATTCGGCGAGGCTGTCAGCGCCGGCGTCGGCTGGGCTGTGAAGTGTTCAGCCGCTGGTGACTGAATCCCGGACTACCACGACAGGGCATTTCGCGTGGTGCACGCAATGCTGGCCTACCGAGCCGAGCAAGGACTCGATAAACCCGCCGTGACCGCGGTTGCCCACGACCAGCAGGTCAGCTCCAGCTGACGCATCCAGCAGTACCTGGGCGGCAATGCCCTCGACGACCTTCGGCCTGATCGTTACCTGATCGTCCGGGCTGGACACGTCAGCGATGGCGAGGGTGAGGACCTCTCTCGCAACTTCTTCGAAATCTATGCTGGGCGGCACGGGCACCGGATGTCCGTAAGTTGCGGGGAATATCCAGGCAATGAGTGCCTCTACCGTTGCTCCAGTAAGCCTGCCCTGCCTGATCGCCCAGGCCAGCGCGGCCTTAGAAGGATCCGATCCGTCCACGCCCACTACGATCCGGTGCTCGTGTTCACCAAAAGTCTGGGTCGTCAAATCTCCTCCTGGTATGTCAGCGTCCTTTAGTCGAACGATATGGCTGCCTTGGGCAAACTGACAGGCTGGTCACGAGCCGTGCCGTCAGGGCGAGGCGGTCCGCGTGGCCGCCGGCGGCGATCTCGGCCGGATCAATCCTAGAGAGAGGGCACCAGGCTCCATCAGGTCCACCCTTTCGGGCGCGCGTACATATAGATTATGGTCACGTACTCTCGGTAACTAGAGGGTAGCCTCTTATCAGGCGAAAGTTCACAGTCACCGCGCCGGGGGTTTTCCGTCCCGGCGGCTCAGCTTTGGCCGGGAACGATCCTCGCGGACCGTGGCTAATATTCGCGAATACGGGCATCGTCGCCCCTGCGGGCGTCTGACCGGGCTCAGGTCCGGGCAGATGCGGAGCGGGCGATGGTCAGATCCCAGCAGCCACCCGCGATATTCAGCGCCCCGATAACCAGGAAGAAGGCTGCCCATCCGTAGGCGCCGTACGAGAGGCAGATGAAGCCCGCGGCGGCCGCGACACTGCCAGCGGCAATACGCGTGACGCCGTAGAAGCGGAGGCGGCGGTACTCCCATGGGTGGATCAGGCGTTGCAGGCCGGGTCGGGGGGGAGTTAGCCACCACCCGCGCAGTCGTTTCCAAGCGGTGTCGTCGTTGGGCGCGTTCATCGGGATGCCTCCTGAGGGTTGCGGTGCCGGCCACCCGATCATCTATCATTATGATATCATATTGATATCGCTTCTCACCTTGTGTCGCTGCCGCCGCTGGTGACCGCCGCGCGGCCCGCCTCAAGTCGGGCGACTGGGACGCGGAACGGCGAGCAGGACACGTTGTCCAGGCCCACCTCATGGAAGAAGTGCACGGAATCGGGGTCGCCGCCGTGCTCGCCGCAGACTCCGATTTCGAGGCCGGGCCGGGCTGCGCGGCCCCGCTGGACCGCGAGCTCCACGAGCTGGCCGACGCCCTCGCGGTCGATCGTCTCGAACGGCGAGACGCCGAAGATGCCCAGCTGCAAGTACTTGGCGAAGAACGCGGCTTCTACGTCGTCACGGGAGAAGCCCCAGGTCATCTGGGTTAGGTCGTTCGTGCCGAAGGAGAAGAACTCGGCGCTGCGGGCGATCGAGCCGGCGGTCAGCGCCCCCCGGGGCACCTCGATCATCGTGCCGATAGGGACCTGCAGGTGAACGCCCGTCTCCGCCTCGACCTCCTGGAGCACCTTCTCCGTCAGCCCGCGGGCAACCTCCATCTCCTGGACGGCGGCGACGAGCGGGGTCTCGATCAGCGGGCGCGGATCCCTGCCTGCCCGCTTGAGCTGCGCGGCGGCGTGCGCGATGGCGCGCACCTGCATGCCGAACAGGCCGGGGATGACCAGGTCGAGCCGGACGCCGCGCAACCCGAGCATCGGGTTCTGCTCGTGCATCCGCCGGACCTCGGCCAGTACCCGCCTCTCCTTGTCGGTGGCCTTATCGCCCTCCAGGGCGATCTTGACCGACAGGTCCGTAAGGTCAGGGAGGAACTCGTGCAGCGGCGGGTCGATCGTGCGAATTGTCACCGGCAGGCCGTCCATGGCCGTCAGGATCTCCGCGAAGTCGCTGGTCTGCAGCGTCTCGAGGGCGGCCAGCGCGCGCTGGCGGTCGTCACCGGTGTCGGCCAGGATGAGATCCTCGACCAGCTGGCGGCGTTCGCCAAGGAACATGTGCTCGGTCCGGACCAGGCCTATCCCTTCGGCCCCGAACCGGCGGGCCCGGGCGGCGTCCGGGGCGTTGTCCGCGTTGGCGAGCACGCCCAGCCGGCGCCTGCCGTCGGCGTGGGCCATGATCTTGTGCACCGCGCGGATGAGCTCGCCGGCCTCGCTGGAGTCCGGGCTGCAGCTCTCCCTCGAAGTAGCGCACCACCGGGGAGGGGACGACTGGTACCTCGCCGAGGTAGACCTCGCCGGTGGTGCCGTCGATGGAGATCACGTCGCCCTCGGCGATCGTGAGGCCGCCTGGTGCGGTCAGCCTCCTGGCGGGGGTGTCCACGTCGAGCTGCTCGACGCCGCAGACGCACGGCTTGCCCATGCCGCGGGCGACCACGGCCGCGTGGCTGGTCTTGCCGCCGCGGCTGGTCAGCACGCCCTTGGCCGCAATCATGCCGTTCAGGTCGTCCGGGTTGGTCTCACGGCGGACCAAGATGACCGCCATCCCCGCGGCCGCGAGCTCTACGGCGTGGGCCGGGTCGAAGACGGCCTTGCCGACAGCCGCGCCGGGCGATGCGCTCACGCCGACGGCGATCTTGGTGACGTTGGCACTGGTGTCGAACGTGGGGAACATCAGCCGGACCAGCTCGGCCCCGGTGACCCGGGTGAGGGCCTCGTCCATGTCGATAAGGCCCTCGTCTGCCAGCTCGGCCGCGATGCGGAAGGCCGCCGCCGCCGTCCGCTTGCCCACCCGCGTCTGCAACATCCAGAGCTTGCCGCGCTCGATCGTGAACTCGATGTCGCACAGGTCACGATAATGGCCCTCCAGGGCGGCCATGATCGACATCAGCTCGTCGTAGGACGCCTTGTCCATGCGCTCGAGGTCCTGCAGCGGGACGGTGTTGCGGATGCCGGCCACGACGTCCTCGCCCTGCGCGTTCTGCAGGTAGTCGCCGTAGACGCCGCGCGCGCCGGTCGCCGGGTCTCGGGTGAACCCGACCCCGGTGCCGGAGTCGTCGCCTAGGTTGCCGAAGACCATCGCCACCACGTTCACGGCCGTGCCGAGGTCGGCGGGAATGCGCTCCTGCCGCCGGTACAGCACCGCCCGGTCGGCGTTCCAGGAGTTGAAGACGGCCCGGATCGCCAGGTCCAGCTGCTCGCGCGGGTCCTGCGGGAAGTCGCGGCCCGCCTGCTCGCGCACGATCTCCTTGTAGGAGGACGTCAGGTTCCGCAGGTCCTCGGCGTCCAGGTCGGTGTCCGATGCGGCGCCACTGGCCTTCTTCGCGCGGTCGAGCGCGCTGGCGAACTGCTCGCCGTCGATCCCCAGGACCGTCTTGCCGAACATCTGGATCAGCCGCCGGTAGGAGTCCCACGCGAAACGCTCGTTGCCGGCCTGCTTGGCCAGCCCCAGCACCGAGTCGTCGGACAGGCCGATGTTGAGGATGGTGTCCATCATGCCCGGCATCGAGAACTTCGCCCCGGACCGGACGCTGACCAGCAACGGGTCGGCCGGGTCGCCGAGCGTGCGGCCCATGGCTTCCTCGATGGCGGCGAGGTGGCTGGCGACCTCCGCGTCGAGCCCGTCCGGCGTACTGCCGTGCCGCAGGTAATGCCGGCAGGCGTCCGTCGTGATGGTGAAGCCGGGCGGCACGGGCAGGCCAAGGTTCGTCATCTCGGCGAGGTTGGCCCCCTTGCCGCCAAGAAGATCCTTGAGGTCCTTGTTGCCCTCAGTGAAGTCATACACGAACTTCGACACAGCAACCTCCCGGAATAGTGTGGCCTTAACATGCTGCAGACTCGGCACATTTATCGCTTAGCTCGTTCTAATAAGCAATTTAGACTGCTGGTGTGGGCTAGGAATGGACTTAGGCCCTCGCGACCGCTCTCACATGTTGTGCATCCGCCAGAAGCGGCGGATGTCGTCCTTGCCTGCCAGCAACGCCACGCCTACGGCCGTGGCCGCCGCTGATCCCACTATGAACCACGTCTTCACCGGTTCCACCTCCTTGAGTCTCGGTCCCCGTCCCTAGTCCACGCCGCGCGGCCGCAGTGCAGTAGGGATGAATGGCAAGGATCGGCAGGACAAACGTCCCCCGGTCAGGCAGTGGCTTTCCGGTAGAGATTCAGTGAGATCGCCAGGAAGACGACGAAGATTCCTGCGCACCACAGGGCTGCCTGCCATAGGTCGTGATAGGCGGCCCCGCCTTCGAAGAGCGCGCGGACGGCGTTGATGGTGACGGTGGCGGGCTGGTTCTGGGCGAATGGCTGCAGCCAGCCGGGCATGGTGGACACGGGGACCAGCGCGGAGCTGGCGAAGAAGAGAATGAACATGGGCAGGATGGAGGCCATCTGGGCAGTCTGTGGATCCTTAACGGCCAGCCCGATCGCGGCGTAGACCCAGCTGAAGGCATAGCCGAAGGCGATGATCAAGGCGATGCCGACCAGGCACGCACCAACGCTGTTGTGGAACCGGAAGCCGACGAGCAGCCCGAGACCGATGATGAACACCAGCGCCAGCACGCTGCGGCATACGTCGGCCAGGGTCCGGCCCGCGAGGAACGCGGACCGGGCCATCGGCAGGCTCCGGAAACGGTCGACTATCCCGGCCTGGAGATCCTGGGCCAGGGCGAGCGCCGTGGTCATGCCGCCGATCAGGACCGCCTCGAGGAAAATGCCGGGGACGACGTAGTTGACGTAGTCGAGCCCAGGAACGCGGATGGCCCCTCCCAGCACGTAGCGGAAAAGCAGCAAAATGATGGTGGGCTGGACGATCGACATGAACAGCAGCTGGGGTGTGCGGATGATCCGCAGCAGGTTGCGCCGGGTGATGCCCCCGATGTCGCGGACGGCGAGCCTCAGAGTCAGCGGCGTGGTCAGGGCCGCGGGAGGCCTGGTTGCCATGTCAGTCATGGGTTGCCTCCCGTGAGTGCGGTGCCTGGCCCTGGTCGTCGCCTGGGGCGGCCGGGTGGCCGGTGATCGCCAGGAAGACGTCGTCGAGCGAGGGCCGCCGGATCCCCAGGTCCTCCAACTCGACGCCGGCGTCGTCGAGCGCGCGCCCGGCCGCGATGAGCACCCGGGCGCCCCCCTTGACCGGGAGGGTGACGCGGTTGAGGCCGGCATCAAGACGAGGCGGCCCGCTGGCGAGGCCGGTGATGAGCGAGGCGGCCTTTTCAAGATCGGCGCGCCTGGTCACCCGGACCTCGAGGAGGTTGCCGCCCAGCTGGTCCTTGAGCTCGTCGGCCGTCCCCTGGGCGGCGATGCGCCCGGCGTCCAGGACGACGATGGCCTGGGCCAGGTGCTCTGCCTCTTCCATGTACTGGGTCGTCAGGAGCACGGTCGTGCCCTCAGCCACGAGTTCCTCGATGAACCGCCACAGGTCGTTCCGCGTCCGCGGGTCAAGGCCCGTGGTCGGCTCGTCCAGGAACAGCACCGGCGGGCGCCCGATGAGGCTAGCGGCCAGGTCAAGCCGCCGCCGCATGCCGCCCGAGTAGGACTTGACCTGATTGTCCCCGGCGCCGGTAAGCGACATGCGCTCCAGGGCATCCTTGGCCCGGCGCCGGTACGTCGCCTTGCCCAGGTGGTAGAGGAGCCCGATGAGCTCGAGGTTCTCCCTGCCGGTGAGCAGCTCATCAACGCTGGCGTACTGGCCCGCGAGGCCGATCACCGACCGGATCGCCCTGGCGTTCTTCCGGACGTCCAGGCCCGCCACCCGAGCACGGCCGGTATCGGCCGCCAGAAGCGTCGTCAGCACCCGGATCAAGGTGGTCTTCCCGGCCCCGTTCGGGCCCAGGAGCGCCAGGACCTCCCCCTGCCCGACGCTGAACGACACGTCATCCAGCGCCAGCGTGCCGCCGAACCGCTTCGTCACGCTTTCAACCTCAACCGCGGCATTCATACATCATGCTCCATGCCGACCCCGCGCAGCCGCGCGGCGACGTCGGGCACCAGCGCGACTCGTCGCTCACCAGGCGTGGTCTCGCTGACCACGCCTATCGCCGTCTTTGCCACGGTCTCCTCCTAATAAGAGTTCGTGCCTGCCTGCCGACTTGCTTGCAGGTCAGGTCAGCGCGGCAACGGACTTCCTGCGGGCGTTCATAGCGCAACACTGCCGCCGTCCCATGTCAGACGACAGGGGCAGAGGTCCCGGCCTGCCGGAAGAACGCAAGGACGACACGATCCCGCGGCCAGCAGGTGGGAAGTTGGGACCAAAGGCCCTACGATGTGCGACGACATGATGACTGAATGAAAGATATGCAGCAGTTCAGGAGTAGCAGATGACCTGATCGCGGCCGGGGTAGAGGATCTTCCTCGTCTTGTCCGCAGAGGAACAGCGGTCTGTGGCGGGCCATGTCACTGCAGCGGACAACCAGGCTGGTCAGGTTCGTTCGCGCCTACCGGCCCGATCGTAACCTGCCCAGGCGCTCCACCGACCGGCATGGGGCCCGCTGCAACGAGAAGGGGGTAGCACGAATGCGACGCGCCGACACTCTCATGGACGCGATGCTCCGCCACCTGGGGGCGGCCTACTATAAATCGCTGCAGGGCGACGCTACGGTGGCCGACGTCACCAGGGCATTGGACACGGTCAAGGAGCACGTGACCGGACGGCGTCGGTCACGAGGCTGGGACCGCCGGGTGCACGACGTCATGCGGACGACCGTGGTCACGGTGCACGGAGGCACCGCGTACAAGGAGATCGCCAGGCTGCTCGCCGAGCACCAGATCAGCGGCCTGCCCGTGCTGGGACCGGAGCGCAAGGTCGTCGGCGTCGTCACCGAGGACGACCTGCTCGCTGCCCAGGCCAGAACATCGCGGCGCCTGCGCGCCGAGGGCGAGGCGGCAGGGCAGCCTCGCGATGTGGAGCACCCGGCGCTGATTGCCGTCGAGCTGATGACCACGCCGGCGGTCACCATCGGCCCGGACGCTACGGTCCCCGCAGCAGCCAGGCTCATGAACACCGACCACCTGAGGATGCTGCCGGTGACCAACGATAAGGGGAGGCTGCTCGGCATCGTTACCCGCCGCGAGCTGCTCAGCGTCTTCCTGCGCCCCGACGAGGACATCGCGTCCGACATCCGCGAGCTGCTCACGGAGGTGCTGCCGGCCGATGAGGACAAGGCCGACGTCACCGTGCAGGACGGCGTCGTGACTCTCACCGGGGAACTCGACCCGACAGCGGGACCGCACGGTGACCTCATCCCCGTCGCGATCCGGCTGATGTGGAGCATCGACGGAGTCGTCGACGTCATCGACAGACTCGGCAAAGGCCGCGGTGACTGAACGCGAATCGGACGAGAAAGGGGGAGTGGAATTCAATGATCACACCAGTGCAGGCAGTCAGGGGCTGGTCAGGGGAGCCCTGGGCGGCGGTAGCCGAAACTCACTCGGCCGTGGTGTTCTTCGCGGGCGACCGGGCCTGGAAGCTCAAGAAGCCCGTTGACCTGGGGTTTCTCGATTTCAGCACACCGGAGGCACGGGCTGCGGCGTGCGAGCGCGAGACTGAGCTGAACCGCAGGTTCGCGCCCGGCGAGTACCTCGGCGTGGCCGAGGTACTCGACCCGGCTGGACGGCTATGCGATCACCTGGTCGTCATGCGGAGAATGCCGGCTGCCCGTCGGCTGTCCGCCATGATCGAGCGGCATGAACCCGTTGCGGCGGCGTTGCGCCAGGTGGCACGCGTCCTCGCCGTTCAGCACGCGCAGGCGCCGCGTGGTCCGCGCATCGCGGAGCAGGGCAGCCGCGAAGCCTTGCGCGAGCGCTGGGCGGACAACATTGGCGAAGCCCGCCAGCTCTTCCCACCCTCGTACGGGCCGTCCGGCCATGTGCCCGCCGGCGAGGTCGACGAGATTGAGCGGCTCGCCTGCCGGTTCCTGGCCGGCCGGGGGCCGCTCCTCGACGGCCGCATCCGGGAAGGGCGGGTCATCGACGGGCACGGCGATCTGCTGGCCGATGACATCTTCTGCCTGGACGACGGGCCGCGGGTCCTGGACTGCCTCGACTTCGACGACCGGCTGCGCTGGGTGGACGGACTCGATGACGCCGCGTTCCTGGCCATGGACCTGGAACGCCTCGGGGCGCCGGCACTGGCGGGCGAGTTCATGTCGGCCTATATAGAGTTCACTGCGGACCCCGCACCCGGGTCGCTGCGGCACCACTACATCGCCTACCGGGCCTTCGTGCGCGCGAAGGTCGCCTGCCTGCAGGGAGACGCTCAGGCCCGGGACGATGCGGGCCGCCTGGCCGAGCTGGCCTTGCGGCATCTGCGCGCGGGTGCGGTGACGCTGGTTCTGGTGGGCGGCCTTCCGGGGACGGGGAAGTCCTCGCTGGCGGACGCGGTCGCTGACCGCCTCGGCTCCACCGTCCTCAGCAGCGACCGGATCCGCAAGGAAATGGCCGGTCTGCCCGTCGAAACGAGCGCGGGCGCGCCCTACGCGGCGGGCATCTACAGCGCGGAATGGACCGAACGGACCTACACAGAGATGCTGCACCGCGCCACCGTCCTGCTGGCTCACGGCGAATCCGTGATCGCTGACGCGTCCTTCACGTCGGCTTGGCAGCAGGAAGCGGCGGAAGTGGCGGCCGCGACCATCTGCGCGGACCTGGTCCAAGTCCGCTGCACCGCTTCCCGTGACCTCTCCGCCGCCCGGCTCAGGACGCGGGGACAGGGGGTCTCCGACGCGAGCCCAGGCGTCGCGGACCAGATGGCGGCAGTGGCGGACGCGTGGCCCGCGGCGACCGTGATCGACACGCAAGGAGGCGGTAACGACAGCGCTGGCAGGGTGCCGGCAGAATGCGTGCGGCAGGCGCTGGAGATGATCCGCCCGCACGGCCACGAAGACACCGGGCCGCTTACCCGGCCGTACATGCTGCCGGGGTAGAAGGCGTTCTTGGTGGCACACCTCTGGGGGGAGAGGCAAGAACATGACGGAATACGGAATCCTGGCGGCATACGACGGATCCGCCTGCGGTCACGATGCGCTGTGCTGGGCAACCCGGGAGGCCCGGGACCGCCGGACCCGGCTGACCGTCTTCCTGGCATCGGATCTGGCGCCGCCCGGGCAGCCGCCGCCGTGCGATGTGGCCAGGCGGGCCGCCGGTCGCGGCGAGCGCCGGCTGGCGAGGGACTGCGCTACGCCGAGTCGGTCGTCGGCAGCTCCTTGATCCGGGTCGAGGTGACCGATGAACCACCCGCTCTGGCACTATGCGAGCGCAGCAAGGACGCAGAGATGACCGTCCTGGGAGCCTGCGGCCACAGTGCGCTGCCCGGGATGCTTCTCGGTTCTGTTCCCTGGCACCTGGCCTCCCACGGGTGCGGCCGAATCGTCGTGGTACGGGGCAAGTGGAGGGCGCTGAACGCCGACGCCGGTCATGTCGTGGCCGGCGTCGACGGATCGCCCGCTTCGCGGGACGCGCTGACCCTGGCGTTCGAGGAAGCCGCGCTGCGCCGTGCGCCGCTTGAGGCGGTGTGCGCCCTGGCGGACGCGCCCGGCATTTTCGGTGAAGTGGACCAGATGGAACTAGAATTCGACCATGAGATGACTCGCCAGGAGAAGACGCATCCGGACATCATGGTGGCGCGGCGCCTTGAGGCAGGATCACCACGGTCATCGCTAATGACGGCCGCCCTCGACGCGCAGCTCCTCGTCATCGGTGCCCGGGGCCGGCGCGGCTTTAAAGACCAGACTCTCGGGTCAGTAGCGCTGGCGATGCTGCACTACTCACCCTGCCCCGTCGCCATCGTCAAGCCAAGCTGAGCTGACCCGCCGAGCCGGACAGGACGCTGACATACCAGGAGGAGATTTGACGACCCAGACTCTACGCCAGCCGGATGGCATGCCCCGCCTCGAACCGGTAACACACCGGAACCGCGTTCGGCATCTCCAGGCCGGAGGAAGCGTCATCGCTGACGCCTTCCAGGTGCTTGACCAGCGCCCGCAGCGTGTTGCCGTGCGACACCACCAGAACGCGGCCATGCCGGTAGAGGTCGGGCATGATCGCGTCGCACCAGTAGGGTAGGAGACGCACGCTCACGTCGTGCAGCGACTCGCCGCGCGGCCGGGCGTCCGGGGGGAGGGCTGCGTAGCGCGGATCGTCGTCCGGCTCGCCCAGCGGCGGGCGCACGCGAAAACCGCGGCGCCAGGCCGTGAACTGCTCCTCCCCTGCCCCAGCCCGGACCTCGGCCTTACCCCGGCCCTGCAGCGCCCCGTAGTGATTGGAGTTGAGCCGCCAACTCCGCCGCACCGGAACCCATGACCGGCCACAGGCAGCGAGCGCGAGGTCCGCCGTCACGATGGCGCGGCGCTGAACCGACGTGTGGACCACGTCCGGGAAGAAGCCGTGGTTCGCGAGGATCGCACCGGTCTGCTGCGCCTGCTGCCTGCCGTGCTCGCTCAGGCCGACATCGATCCAGCCGGTGAACACGTCCATCGCGTTCCAGACGCTCTCGCCGTGACGCAGCAGCACCAGAACCGGCATCAGCTTCCCGTGTGCCCGTCTCGCAGGACAAGGACCGGGCAATGCGCATGAAGCACGCAGTTCAAGCCGACCGACCCGACTAGCGGCGCGGTGAAGGCGCCATGTCCCCGGCTTCCCACCACGAGCAGATCCGCTCCCTTAGCCGTGCGCAGCAGCACTTCGGCGGCTTGCCCCTCGGCCACCAGAGGGCGGACCGGGACCTCTGGGTCCAGCGCGCTGACTCCGGCGAGCGCCTCGGCAAGGGTCCTCTTCGCATCGCCCTCGAAGTCGATTTCGCCGAGGATCGCCCCCAAGCCGTATCCGGTCGGATACCGCCACACGGCCACCGCGTCGACGGAGGCGCCGGTCAGTTTGGCCTGTCGGATCGCCCAGTGCAGCGCGGCCATGGACGGTTCCGAGCCATCGACGCCGACCACGATCCGGTGTTCCTGCTTCTCCATGACCGACTCCCTCTCCCTGCCATCCAGTCGGTCAGCGACCGACTGGTGCGCCCTGGGGTGGGAGTCCAGCCCGGGCTGGCGGGGCGGCCCGCCCTTCCCCGGACCGCCAGGCTCGGTTTCGTCTAGATGCACCTGCACGGTGTCCACCGCCTGCGTCAGGTCCGCCTGTGTGGCCCTCCCGTGCAGCGACTCGTAGTACGCCGCACCAAGGTGGCGCAGCATCGCATCAAGGTGAATGTCGCTACGTGGCATCTGCGCTCACTCCCCTCTATTTCGGCTCACTCTCAAGTCTTCCGCCGGGACAGCCTTGCCGACACGGCGTGAAGTCCCGGCGGCCTCGGGACTACGGTCATGGCTTCGCAGATGCCGTCGCCAGACGCGCCCGCCAAGGGCGACAACGATCCTCATGAAGGCTCCCCTTCTGCTAAGCGCGGGTCGTCCAGCGCGGCCCGGTCGCCTGCCAGTCGGCGTCCCACGCGGCCATCCTGCGCTTGTCGAGCGACCGACGGGCTAGCACTCCGACCAGGGTGAGCAGCAGCGCGACGGCGGCCGCCCCGGCTATCTCGCCGAGGTCCGTCAGGGATGCCACCTGCGAGTCGCCCATGGGTGTGAGGTGAGCTGCCCGTCCCGGGCGTCCACAAGGGGACCGTCGCGCCGACCTTGGTGGCGACGGGGACGGGTATTTCGCGCGTCACTACCGTGCCGTCCGGTGCGGTCCAGCGTGCCTGCGCGATCGAATCCTGGTCCCAGGATCCAACCATCGGCGTTGCTGATGTCGTGAGGACGACGGCCGTGACCTGGCGCCGGGTCGCTGCCTGAGCGAACTCGGCCCGCTGCGCCATCGTGTGCGCCCACGAACCCGATGCCTGCGCGGCTAGCGGCGCGCCGACTAGGAAAGCCACCAGGAGCACGACCAACACGATGGTCTCTGACCCGGTCAGCTGCGCGTCGCAGCGGGTTGTGGTCGAACTGCCGCCCGCGGACGAACCTGCCCGCGAGCGTTGCCCTGGGTTTTCGCTGCTTGCTGCCCATCACTCTCATCTCGTCTGACCAGTACGGGCTACAACGTCCATGGTTCCGCGCCATCTGCAGCGGGGGCAGGGCCATACGCCTCGGTTCCATGCGGGCCGAAGGTCCCGGCGCCAGCCGACCAACGCCGCTAGCCGACGGCGGGCACCGGAACGAGGCTGCGGATAACCAGGAAAGGAGAAGCAGATGGCAACGAGGGTTGGGATTAACGGCTTCGGCCGGATCGGGCGAGCGTTCACCAGGCTGGCGGAGGAGCGCGCGGACCTGGAAGTGGTGGGGATCAACGACATCACCGACGCCAGGACGCTGGCGCACCTGCTGGAATTCGACTCCACCTACGGCCGGTTCAGCCAGAAGGTGGAATTCGACGACCAGGCGCTGATCGTCGGCGGAAGGCGGATCGCGGTGCTGTCAGAGCGGGACCCGGCGGCGATCGACTGGGGCGCCCTCGGCGCGGACATCGTCGTGGAGTCCACCGGCAAGTTCCGCAGCCGCGAGGCGGCCGCCGCGCACCTGAAGGGCGGAGCGCGGAAGGTACTGATCTCCGCTCCGGGGAAGGGCGCCGACCTCACGGTCGTGCTCGGCGTCAACTCCGGCGCCTACGACCCGCTCCGGCATGACGTGATCTCGAACGCGTCCTGCACCACGAACTGCGTGGCGCCCATGGCCAAGGTGCTGCACGACGCGTTCGGCGTGGAACGCGGGTTCATGACCACCATCCACGCCTACACCGGGGACCAGATGCTGCTCGACGGGCCGCACAAGGACCTGCGGCGCGCCCGGTCGGCCGCGGTGAACATCGTGCCGACCACGACCGGCGCGGCGCGCGCGACCGGGGAGGTCATCCCCGCGCTGGCCGGGAAGCTGGACGGGGTCGCAGTCCGGGTCCCCGTGCAGGACGGGTCGCTCACCGACCTCGCGGTCGTCGTCGGCACCCCGGTGACCGCCCAGGCGGTGAACGAGGCATTCGCCGCGGCCGCCGCCGCCGGGCCGCTGGCCGGCCTCCTGCGCTACAGCACCGACCCGATCGTGTCCCGCGACATCATCGGCGACCAGGCGTCCTGCGTATTCGACGCGCCACTGACTCAGGCGGCCGAGACGCTGGTCAAGGTGTTCGGCTGGTACGACAACGAATGGGGTTACACCGCCCGCCTCGCCGACCTGGCCGTCCTCGTGGGCAGCCAGCTGTAGGCCGCTCAGGAGGCGCAGCGGCATGCCGCGCCGTTGCGCATCGTGTCAGCGGTCGCAATGCCCCCGCGTCCTGCGGGCTGCGGGCGCTCCCTGGCGTGGTTCACGGCTTCGCTTACCGGCCGCCGGCCGACAGGGCCGGACCTCACCAGGCCGGATGCCCTAGGTCCCTAGCCCGGTTCACCCCCGCCTACCCGGCTGCAGCCGCAGCCGGTACGCTGACGCTGCATCGCCGCCAGGAAGGAGCGATCCGGTGGACCCTGACGTCAGCAGCAGCCAGGATTTCCTTCCGCAGCTACGGCTCGACGAGCTGCTCTCTGAACTGCAAGGCAGGCTGCAGGCGGTGCTTGGGGCCAGGGACCAGATGCGCGGCCTGCTCGAGGCCGTCATCGCCATCAGCTCCGGCCTCGACCTGGAGTCGACCCTGCGGCGGATCGTGGAGACCGCCGTCCGGCTGGTGGACGCGACCTACGGGGCGCTGGGCGTCATCGGTGACGACAAGCAGCTGGCCGAGTTCATCCCGGTTGGCCTGACAGAGGATGAGATCGGGCAGATCCACCACTGGCCGGAGGGGCGCGGCCTGCTCGGCCTGCTGATCAAGGAACCGCAGCCGCTGCGGCTGGCCAGCATCTCGGCCCACGCCGAGTCCTCGGGGTTCCCTGCGGGGCATCCCGCGATGGAGTCGTTCCTCGGCGTCCCGGTACGGGTGCGGGACGAGGTGTTCGGCAACCTGTACCTCACCAACAAGCGCGGCGGCGGGGAGTTCACCGAGGATGACGAGGCGGTGCTCCTCGCGCTCGGCGCCGCCGCGGGAGTCGCGGTGGAGAACGCGCGGCTGTACGAGGCCGCCCGGCGCAGCCAGCGCTGGATCCAGGCCAGCGCCGAGGTCACCACGGAGCTGCTGTCCGGCGCGGAGCCGGGCGAGGTGCTCGCGCGCATCACCAGCCAGGCGCGCGAGCTGTCGGATGCCGACCTCGCGGTGCTCGCGCTCCCTGACGAGGAGGGCCGCCGGCTCACGGTCGCCTACGCGGACGGGGACGGCGCGGAGGCGGTTCGCGGCCTGGTCCTTCCGGTCGGCCAGTCGCTGTCGGGCCAGGTGCTCGCCAGCGGCGAGTCCGTGATCAGCGCCGACTTCGCCGCCGACGAGCGCGCCGCCGCGGCGGCGCGGGCAGCGATGAGCCACATCGGGCCCGCCGTGGTGTTCCCGCTCGGCGCGCACGGCGGCCGACGGGCGTGCTCACCATCGGCCGCCGTCACGGCAGAGCGCCCTTCCAGGCGGCGGAGGCGTCGTTCGCGGCCTCCTTCGCCGCCCAGGCCGGCGTCGCGCTCGAGCTCGCGGACAGCCGGGCGGAGGCCGAGCGCCTCTCGGTGTACCAGGACAGGGACCGGATCGCCCGCGACCTGCACGACCTGGTCATCCAGCGGCTGTACGCGACCGGGATGTCGTTGCAGGCGACGACGCCGATGATCAGCCGGCCCGAGGTCGCCGACCGCATCACCCGCGCGGTGGACGCGATGGACGAGACCATCAAGGAGATCCGCGGCGCCATCTTCGCGCTCCAGGCCAGGGACGCCGAGGTCCAGCCGGACCCGCGCGCCGATATCGTCCGGCTGGTCGAGGAGATGACGGAGATGCTCGGCTTCGCCCCGTCGCTGCGGCTCGGCCCCGGCCTGCGCACGCTCAAGCAGCGAGGAACTGACCGAGCAGGCGCTGATCGTGCTGCGCGAGGCGCTGTCGAACATGGCCAGGCACGCGGGCGCCACCCGGGCCGACGTGACGGTGGACATCGACCATGACGGGTTCCTCACCGTTACGGCGACCGATAACGGAACCGGCATCCCGCCCGGGCCGTCCAGGCGCAGCGGCCTGCGCAACCTCGCGGAGCCGCGCCGCGGAACTCGGCGGCGAGCTGCGGCTGAGCCCGGCCGAGCCCGCGGCCCCGCGACCGGGAACCAGGCTGGAGTGGCGGGTCCCGGTGCGCGCCCGTCCAGGCGCAGGGGCCGAGCGCGAATAGCCGCCCCTAGAGGCGCAAGCCGAGAGAACGGCCGGCCTCCCGGAGCTGTTCCCGTGACCGACGGGTGGGCGACGTGGTCGATGATCTGCCCCGCCTGCCCGGACGCGTCATGGCCCCAGATCACGGCGGCGCCCTGCTCGCTGACGATGAAGCTGTGCTGGAAGGATGTCACCGGCCCGTCGATCCTGGGCACCACGGTGGACACGTCCGCCTTGGGGTGCCAGGACGGAAGCGCGATGATCGCCTGGCCGCCCGGGTGAGTGCAGCGCGCCGACCACGAAGTCCGTCTGCCCGCCGAACCCGGAATGGACCCTCCCGTTGACCCAGGTCGCGTTGGCCTGCGCGAACAGGTCGACCTGAAGCGCGCTGTTGACGGAGGTCATCCGCGGCCGCCGGGCGATCCGCGCCGGGTCGTTGACCGTCTCGGTCCGCAGCATCCGCACGTCCGGGTTGCGGTCCATCCAGGTGTAGAGGTCCGCGCTGCCGAACGCGAACGACCCGGTAACCGGCTGGCCCGGGTCCAGCGCGCCCGCCTTGGCGAGGCCGAGCACGCCGTCGCTGAACATCTCCGACCAGACGGCCAGCCCGCGCCTGCGGTGCAGCCCGGCCAGGACGGCGTCCGGGACGGCGCCGATGCCAGCCTGCAGCGTCGCGCCGTCGCCGAATCAAGGCGGCCACCCGGTCACCGATGACTGGCGGACGTTTCCGCCACGGGCCGCTCCGGCGGGGACGCCAGCGGCGCTTCCGCCTCGATCGCGTAGTCGACGGCGTCGCAGGGCAGCACCGAGTCCCCGTAGGTGTACGGGACCCGCGGGTTGAGCTGCGCGATCACCAGCCCGCCGCGGGACCGGGCGGCCTCGATCGCGGCGGGCAGCACGTTCACCTCGGTGCCGAGCGACACGGTGCCGTCCGACGGCGCTGACGTCTGCACCAGCACCACGTCCGGCGGCAGGACCTCGCTCAGCAGCGCGGGCACCAGCGACAGGCGGCAGGGGAAGTAGCGCAGCCGGCTCTGCCCGCGCATGCCCGGCCCGACGAACGGCGACTCAAGCGTCACGCCCTCCCGGTCGGGCATTCCTGCCTGCGCGTTCAGCGCGAACAGCCGGTACCGCGCGAGCGTGCCGTCCAGCACGGCCAGGGCCCGCCACGGGGTGGCGAAGTTACCGCCGACGACGACCCTCGGGGTGCCTGCCAGCGCGCCGAGCACGATCGCTAGCTGCCGTTCAGAGACGACGCGCATCGTGATGCCTCCTGTAAGTCGCTGGCCGCTGACGCGCCGTCCGTTCACGATCGCCGGCGAGATGCGGATGAAGTGGTCACCTTCCCACGCGACCCATGACGGCGGCACCACCCGCTCCAGGCAGCGGATCTCCGCGCCGTCGGTTACCGCCCGGGCCTGCCCGACGATGGTCACGCTCCAGCCGGCGTGCTCGCCGAGGTCCACGCTGTCGGCCTCGAACGCGACGACAGCCCCGCGGGTCGCGGCGGCGAGCTTGCCCTCGGCACTCGTCCTGATGACGATGTCGCCGTCGACGAGCGCGAAGTTGACAAGCTCGACCGCGGGCAGCGCCTGCCGGGTATAGACGATCCGGCCGACGGGCACCGAGCCCATCAGCCGCATGCACTCATCCCGCGACAGCTGTTCGAGCGCTGGGCTGTCGCATCCATGACAAGCAGGATGCCCGCCGCCGCCCCTGGCTGCCGAGGGCACAAGGTCCCTAAACGGCAGGGCTTCTGCCACGACTTCGCGCGCTGCACCGTTCACTCCCGCGCGGCTACGGCCCTTGGTCCGGTCACAGGAGGCCGGCAGGCCCGGACGCCGGGACGTTCGGCCCTGACCGCCGCCGGGCGGCGAGCCTAGCGTTGAAGGTGAAGAAGCAGGTCAGGTAAGGAGAAGAGCAAGATGCCAGGAATCATCGTCGGTATCGACGGCTCTGACCATTCCCGCCACGCCCTTGAGTGGGCGATCAGGGAAGCGGCGGTCCGCCACGCACCGCTCACCGTGCTCACTGTCCAGCAGGCCGTCGCCGGGTACTGGGGCGGCCCCGTCCTCTACCCGGGCGACCAGGACCTGGCCAAGAAGGCCCGCGAGATGGCCCAGGAAGAGACGGACAGCGACACTCGAGAAGATCGACCCCGAATCCCGGCCCTCGTCAGTCACCGTCCGTGCCGTCACCGGCCTGCCCGCCGAGGCGCTCCTTGAGGCGGCCGCTGACGCCGACATGCTCGTCGTCGGCTCCCGCGGAGCCGGCGGGTTCAAGCGGCTGCTGATGGGCTCGGTCAGCAGCCCAGGTCACCCACCATGCCCACTGCCCCGTCGTGGTCATCCCCGCCGAGAACATCTGACGGGCACCTGAACAGGAGGCAACAGCCATGAACTCCACCGTCAAGGACGTCATGAGCACCCACGTGATCGCCGTCAGGCAGAGCGCCCCGTACAAGGAGATGGCGGCCATGCTGCAGCGACCAGCGGGTCAGCGCGTTCCCCGTCATCGACGACGACAACAAGGTCATCGGGGTCGTCTCCGAGGCCGACCTGCTGACCAAGGAGGCACTCGAGGGCACCGTGCCCAGGACGCTGCAGAGCCTGACGCGGCAGCGCGTGCGGTCACAGGTGAACGCGGTCACCGCGGCCGACCTGATGACCAAGCCGCCCGTGACCATCGGCCCCGACGAGCCGGTCACCCACGCGGCCCGCCTGATGTACAACCAGCGGGTCAAGCGGCTCCCGGTCATCAGCGACGACGGGACGCTGATCGGCATCGTGTCCCGCTCCGACGTGCTGAGCGTGTACAGCCGACCGGACGCGGAGATACGGCACCAGGTCACCCAGGACCTGATCCCGGGCACGTTCCTGTGCGACCCCGGCAGGTTCACCGTCACCGTCAAGGACGGCATCGTCACCATCGAGGGCACGCCGGAAACCACCATGGTCGGCCTACGACATCATCGACGCCATCAGGCACATGGAGGGCGTCGTCGCCGTACGTGACCGGCTCAGCTACCCGCAGGACTCGCCGTACCGCCGCCACACGATACCCGGGCGATGAATGCGGGGGACTGGAAGGGGCGCCGACGATAGTCACCGGGGCCCCCTCGACGTGCTTGCGTTATCCCGCTTACTGACGTGGGCGGGCGGTCCAGGTCAGGCAGGTGCCTCCGCCGGCCGGGGCGGTGATCTGGAGGGTCCCGCCGTTGTTTTCCGCGCGGCGGCGCATGCTGGCCAGGCCGCTGGACCGGGCGGGGGGCCGAGGCCGCGGCCGTTGTCGGTGATGTCGAGGGTGATCAGCCCGTCCTGGCACGCTAGGGCGACGGTGACGGCGCTGGCGCCGGCGTGCGGGCGCAGTTGGACAGGGCCTCGCGGGTGACGGCCAGGATGTCGTGGACCAGCGCCTCATCGAGATCGGGACCGGGCAGGCCGGTGAAGCTGAGGCCGGCGGTGAAGCCGAGCTGCGGGGCGTGCTCGTCGATGATCTCCATTAGCCGGACTTGCAGGCCCGCGGGGGCCTGGCGGGGCTGCTGGAGGCCGAAGATGCTGGCGCGGATGCCCCTAATGACCTCATCGAGGGTGTCGACGTACCCGTTGACCCGCTCGGCGGTGGCCGGGTCGCTGCCAGCGGCATGGCTCTGGAGTTGCATGCCGAGGGCGAACAATGCCTGGATGACCTGATCGTGCAGGTCGCCCGCGATCCGGTCGTGGTCTTCCGCCTGGGCCAGCAGGATCTGTCCGGCGCGGGCCTCAGCGAGCTCCATGGCCACGGCGGCGTGGCCGACGAACGAGGCGGCCATGTCCAGGTCCCGCTCGGTGAACCCCGGGCGCGCGGCCAGCCGCCCCAGCATCAGCGCGCCGAGGACCCGCTCGCCTGCCGCTAGCGGGACGGCGATCAGCGGGCCTATCCTGGCGCCGAGTGCCGCGGCTGCCGCCTCGAGACGGTCGCCGGTGATCAGGCCAGGCTTGCCGCTGCCGATCACTTGCCCGGCCAGCGAGCCGTCCAGCGGCGCTGTCCGGCTCATCAGTCCTGCGGCCAGCGAGCCGACGACGCCCGTCACGATCATTTGGCCCGGGTCGCCGGGCACGGCCAGGACGGCGAAGTCCGCGTCCGCGGCGGCCGCGGCGTGCGAGGTAATCAAGGCGTATGGCTGTCCCTGGTCTTCCGCCAGCAGCAGCGGTGTGAGCTGGGCCGAGGCGTCGAGCCAGCGGCGACGCTGCTCGGATTCGGCGTACCGCCGGGCGTTCGCGATCGCCGCGCCGGCGGCCGCGGCGAGCGCGATCGCCAGTTCCTCGTCGTCGGCGGTGAACTCCCCGCCCGCCGTCCGCTCGGTGAGGTACAGGTTGCCGAAGACCTCCTCCCCGATGCGGACCGGGACGCCGACGAAGCTGCCCATCGGCGGATGCCCCGGCGGGAAACCCGCCGCCGCGGGATGAGCGCTGAGGGCGGCGAGCCTGATCGGGGTCGGCGCGCCAGTCAGCAGGCCCAGGATCCCGCGGCCGCAGGGCAGGTCGCCGATCGCCGCCACCAGCTCGTCGTCCATGCCGACGTGCACGAACTGCTCAAGCTCCCCGTCGCGGCCGAGCACGCCGAGCGCCGCGTACCGGGCGCCGAGCAGGTCACGGGCGGCGCCGACGATCTGCCGAAGCACCACCGGCAGGCTCAGGTCTCCCGCTACGAGGGCATTGGCGCGCAGCAGACCACGCAGCCGCCCCTGCGCGGCCAGCACGTCGCCGGCCCGGTCCACCAGCTGCACCAACAGCTGCTCCAGCTCCAGCCGCGGCACGTCGGGAAAGCCCAGGGCGTCGGCCGCATCCGCAGCACCCGCCCCGCCCGGTGCCATACTGTGCTCACCTGCCGCCATGCCGGTCATCGCTGCTTCCCCTCGGGGGCTGCCCCGGCCATGCTACGCGGCAGGGCCCGGGCAGCCGACCTCCCCAGGGCGGAAGCCACCGGGTCGGCGCCGTACCGCTGAGGAAGATCTAGCTTGATCACTCGCAACCGCTCCCGCCATCGTTGGCCCAAGCGGCGGGTGAGCGCTTGGTCCAGACTAGCCGGGCCGCTTTTTGCCAGTTAACGACGGATACCCGTCCGGTGCAAGGTCGCGGGCCCGGGAAAACGGCCCGCGGCTGACGGCGGAAGCCGACTCCCTGCTGCCGGACGCACTCGCCACCGTCGTTTACGCCGTGCTCGACCCGGCCACCGGCGACCTCGCCTACGCCAACGCCGGGCACCCACCTCCGATCGTCACCACCACCGTCGGCCAGTCCGAATACCTCGACGACGCGCCCGGCACCATGCTGGGCGCCTCCACCACCGCCAGCTTCACCACCGGCCACCGGCAGCTTCCGCCGGGCGCCCCAGTCGAACTCGCGCCCGGCGAGCGCGGTACGGGGCGATCCTCCCCCTGATCAGGGATTAACATCCCGCCTGCGGCAGGCTCGTTTGCCGCGCCTAGGCCGCCGACGCGTGCTGGTCGGCGCAGATCTCGACCGCGCAGAGTGCGTTGTCGACGCAGCGCGAGACGGTGGTGCTGCCGAAGAGGCCGCTGGCTGCGGAGTGCTCGCGCGTCCCGATGACGAGCAGTCGCGCGCCGACGCTGGCGCGCAGCAGGATCACTGCGGGGTCGCCCCGCTCCACCCGGCAGCGCGATGGCACGCCTGTCCCGCCCGGGAATTCCCGGCGGAGGAGCCGGTCAAGCCGGTCGCGCTCGGCGGCCACCAGCGGGTCGCTGGCCCGCGGCGCCACGGCGAGCACAATGGTGAGATCAGTGCCGAGACGGCGTGCCGTGTCCGTCGCGCGATGCAGCGCGACGATCGAGTTCGGCGATCCGTTGATGCCGACCACCACGGGGCCGCAGTTAGATGTACCCATGCTTCCCATGCCTCCAGCCTGCCCCTGGCCGCCGTCGCCGGACATGGGCTTTCGGACTTGGCGATTGGGACCTTCGGCATCCAGGCCGAGCCGGAAAACCATCCGAAGGTCGCGGCGGACCGTGTCAGCCAACCGTGACGCGGGGACCGAGAAGAGCGGGGAGCAGCGCGTCTGGCGGGCTTCCCTCCGGTCCCAGGAGTTCGGTGACCGTGGCGTTGGCGGAGGCAAGCGCCGGGCGTGAGACCCGGTAGTGATGGCCGCACAGCAGTAGTTCGGTGCGGTGGGGACGGACGGCGGTCGCGGGCATGACCACTCGCACCACCGGATTGGCGGGACAGCAGCAAGCCGGGCCGAGCACGACCGCGTTGCGAACTCCGATGGTGTCGTCGTGCAGCAGGCCGGGTGCGGTGCTCCCTGACAGGCCCGAAGGTCCCGGCGTGCCGGGACCTTCTTATCTGAGAGCGTCCTCAGTACGCTGGTGAACTGGTGCCGAGAGCGACGTGGATCATTAGGAGCACATCATGACAACCAAGCCCATCGTGGTCGGCACCGACGGCTCGGCGCAAGCTGAGCGGGCGGTCGAGTGGGCCGCCAGGGAGGCCGTGCTCCGGGGCGCGCCCCTGCGGATCGTGTCCGTGGCCGAGATGCTGCCGAGGATGAAGGCGCCAGCACAGGCCACGGGATTCGAGACCGTCGCCAGTCACCTCATCCACGAGCGTGACCGGGCGCTGGCTAGCGCGGCAAGCGCAGCCGCTGCCGTGACCCCTGACCTGCTGATAGACACCGACGCGGTGGACGGCCCGCCCGCCCAGGCGGTCACCAGCAGCGGCTCAGGCGCGCTGCTGCTCGTCGTCGGATCGCACGGCGGCGGCGCGTTCGCCGCCATGACCCTCGGGTCGGTGAGCCGCTACGCCGCCCTGCGCGCCTCGTGCCCGGTCGTGGTGGTACGGGAAGAGACCACGGCCACCGATCACCTGGTTGCCGTGGGCATACGGAGCCCTGAGGACTGCAGCGCCGCGCTCTCGTTCGCCTTCGAGGAGGCCCACCTGCGGAAGGCGGCCCTGCTAGCCGTCCACGCGTGGCAGTTCCCGGCTTCGCACGACTCCGAGCGGACAGCCAGTGAACTGGACGACCTGCTGAACGACTGCCGGGGCAAGTACCCTGACGTCGACGCGAGCCGCGATGTCGTGCACGGTCACCCGGGACGGGTACTCGCCGACCTGTCGGCGCGGGCCGACCTGGTGGTGCTGGGCAGGCACAACGCGAACGACCGACTGGTGCCGGGGCCGGCCCGGGTCATCCATGCCGTGGTGAGCCACGCGCACGGCCCGGTGGTCATCGTTCCGCCGCAGAGCGCCTGATCTCTGGCTAGTGAGCGGGTCCCGCCTAGCAACTCTTCCGTGGGCGGGGACCTCCCGGACCGCCGCTCCGGGACCAATGGCCTTACCGCGCCGGGGCGCAGACCCGGAGGATCAGAAGGTCCGCGACGACCAGACGCTGAAAGGCAAGCCATGAATCCGGTCATGACAACCGAGCAGCCGCCGCTGTCCAGCAGCGAACTGCAGACGATCGACGCCTACTGGCGGGCGGCCAACTACCTGTCCGTGGGCCAGATCTACCTGATGGCGAACCCGCTGCTCGCCCGGCCGCTGCAGCCGGAGGACGTCAAGCCGAGGCTGCTCGGCCACTGGGGTACGACCCCCGGGCTGAATCTGCTCTACGCGCACCTGAACCGGGTGATCAGGGCCTGGGACCTGGACATGATCTTCCTGGCCGGCCCCGGGCACGGCGGCCCGGCCGTGGTTGCCAACGCGTGGCTTGAGGGCACCTACAGCGAGATTTACTCGCACGTCACCCGCGACGCGGCCGGCATGGAGGCGCTGTTCCGCCAGTTCTCGTTCCCCGGCGGGATCCCCAGCCACGCCGCCCCCGAGACACCAGGCTCGATCCACGAGGGCGGCGAACTCGGCTACGCGCTGGCGCACGCCTACGGCGCTGTCTTCGACAACCCCGGGCTGATCGCCGCGTGCGTGATCGGCGACGGCGAGGCGGAGACCGGGCCGCTAGCCGCCAGCTGGCACTCGAACAAGTTCCTCAACCCGGTCACCGATGGAGCGGTGCTGCCGATCCTGCACCTGAACGGGTACAAGATCGCCAACCCCACCGTGCTGGCCCGCATCCCCGAGCACGAGCTTGTCTCGCTGATGGAGGGCTACGGGTACCGCGCCCACGTCGTGGCGGGCGACGAGCCGGAACTGGTGCACCAGCAGCTCGCCGCCACGATGGACGCCTGCGTGCGCGAGATCGACGACATCCAGCGGCGCGCCCGCGACCGGGGCGATCCCACCCGGCCGCAGTGGCCGATGATCGTGCTGCGCACGCCCAAGGGCTGGACCGGGCCGAAGACCGTGGACGGAGTGCAGGTCGAGGGCACCTTCCGCGCGCACCAGGTCCCCATCGCCAACGTGCGCGGCAATCCCGCGCACCTGGCCCAGCTCGAGGAGTGGCTGCGGTCCTACCGGCCCGCGGAGCTGTTCGGCCCGGACGGGACGCTGGCGCCCGAGCTGGCCGCGCTGCCGCCGCGGGACTACCGGCGGATGAGCGCCAACCCGCACGCCAACGGCGGCCTGCTGCTGCGCGACCTGGACCTGCCCGACTTCCGCGACTACGCCGTCCCCGTCGCCAGCCCGGGCGCCACCGAGACCGAGGGCACCCGGGCCCTGGGAACGTGGCTGCGGGACGTCATCACGCGCAACCCGGCGAGCTTCCGGCTGTTCGGGCCGGACGAGACCGCCTCCAACCGCCTGCAGGACGTGTTCGAGGTGACCGACCGCGCCTTCGACGGGCAGATCATCGACGGCGACGACCACCTGGCCCCCGACGGCCGGGTGATGGAGGTGCTGTCCGAGCACCTGTGCCAGGGCTGGCTGGAGGGCTACCTGCTGACCGGCCGACACGGGATGTTCAACTGCTACGAGGCGTTCATCCACATCATCGACTCGATGTTCAACCAGCACGCCAAGTGGCTCAAGACCACCAGGGAGATCCCCTGGCGGCGGCCGGTCGCGTCGCTGAACTACCTGCTCTCCTCCCTGGTGTGGCGGCAGGACCACAACGGGTTCTCGCACCAGGATCCCGGCTTCATCGACCACGTGATGAACAAGAAGGCCGAGATCATCCGGGTCTACCTGCCGCCGGACGCCAACACCCTGCTGTCGACCGCCGACCACTGCCTGCGCTCGCGGCACTACGTCAACGTGATCGTCGCGGGCAAGCAGCCGCAGCCGCAGTGGCTGACCATGGACCAGGCGATCATCCATTGCACCCGCGGCGCCGGCATCTGGGACTGGGCGTCCAGCGACAACGGGGACAACGACGAGCCTGACGTGGTGCTCGCCTGCGCCGGTGACGTCCCGACCCTGGAAACGCTCGCAGCGGCGTCCCTGCTCCGCGAGCACCTGCCGTCGCTGAAGGTCCGGGTCGTCAACGTCGTCGACCTGATGCGGCTGCAGCCGGCCGCCGAGCACCCGCACGGCATGCCCGACGCCGAGTACGACGCGCTGTTCACCGCCGACCGGCCGGTCATCTTCGCCTACCACGGATACCCGTGGCTCATCCACCGGCTGACCTACCGGCGGCACGGGCACAACAACCTGCACGTCCGCGGGTACAGGGAGGAAGGCACCACCACCACGCCGTTCGACATGGTGATGCTCAATGACCTGGACCGGTACCACCTGGTCATCGATGTGATCGACCGGGTCCCCGGGCTGGCCGCGCGCGCCGGGCACCTCCGCCAGCTGATGAGCGACAAGCGGATCGAGGCCCGCGCCTACACCAGGGAGTTCGGCGAGGACGCCCCGGAGATCACCAACTGGACGTGGCCGCAGTGAGCACGCCCGCCCCTTTGGCACTCGGGCGGGTCCTGGTCGTCAACGCCGGGTCAAGCAGTCTCAAGCTGCGCGTGCTTGACCCGGCCGACGCGGTCACGGCCGGCGCCGATCTGCCCGCACCGCGCGGTACGGCGGAGGTCTCGGAGATCAAGTCGGCGATCGAGTCGCTTGGCCCGGTGGACGCAGTCGGGCACCGGATCGTGCACGGCGGCACACTCTTCACGGGGCCAGTCCGGATCGACGACCAGGTCCGGCACCGGCTTGAGTCGCTGACCGACCTGGCGCCGCTGCACCAGCCCAAATCGCTCGCCGCCCTGGACGCCGTGCAGGCCGTGCTCCCCGCTGTGCCCGCCGTGGCGTGCTTCGATACCGCCTTCCACGCCACCATCCCCGCTGCCGCCGCCACGTTCGCGCTGCCTGAGGAGTGGCGGACGCGCTGGAGCCTGCGGCGCTTCGGATTCCACGGGCTGTCGCACTCGTACACGTCGCGGCGAGCCGCGGAACTCCTCGGACGTGACGTCGGCAGCCTTCGGCTCGTCACCTGCCACCTCGGCGCGGGCGCGTCCCTCGCTGCAATCCGCGGCGGCAGGTCGGTGGACACCACGATGGGATTCACGCCGCTGGACGGCCTGGTGATGGCCACCAGATCGGGATCGGTTGATCCCGGACTCGTCCTTTGGCTCGAAGAGCACGTGCACATGCCGGCCGCCGAGCTGGCCTCGGCCCTGGAGCACCGGTCCGGCCTCTACGGGCTGGCCGGGACCTCCGACATGCGCGAAATCCTGTCGCGGGCCGCCGCCGACGACATCCGCGCCGAACTCGCCAGGGAGACGTACCTGCACCGGCTCCGCGCGTCCATCGCGGCCATGGCCGCGGCAATGGACGGGCTCGACGCGATCGTCTTCACCGGCGGCGTCGGCGAAAACTCGGCTGAGGTCCGCCAGCGCGCGATGGACGGTCTCGGCTTCCTCGGCATCGCCGTCGACCCAGCGTCCAACGACGGGGGCACCGGGGACCGCGAGATCGGCGCGCCCGACGCAGCGGTGCGCGCACTCCTCATCGCCGCGCGCGAGGATATAGAGATCGCACGTCAGGTGCGGGCAACGTTCGCCCGGTAGCGTAGGCAGTCGACGCGATTTGTAACCAGGGACCGGATCCCCCCGCGTGCAGGCCATATGGCACATTGAGACGGGACCAAAGTCCTTGGGCCCGCAGGCGGGGGTGTCGTTATCGTGAGAGAAGGAACACCACCCGTTCCGTCCGATAAAGGATGTGGATGGGTGACGACGGACGGGTGATCACTGTGACGAGCCAGGCAGCAGACGGATCAACTTCGCGGCCGATCGGGGTCTTCCTGCTCGATGATCACGAGATCGTCCGCAGGGGCGTCCGTGACTTGCTTGAGGCGGAGCCGGATATCCAGGTGATCGGCGAGGCCGGGACCGCATCCTCCGCGCTGGCCCGCATCCCCGCACTCCGGCCCGACGTGGCCGTTCTTGACATGCGGCTGCCCGACGGCGACGGGGTCGAGGTGTGCCGCGAGGTGCGCTCCCGGATGCCGGAGGTGGCGTGCCTGATCCTGACCTCGTTCGGCGACGATGAAGCGCTGTTCAACGCGGTGATGGCCGGGGCGGCCGGGTACGTGCTCAAGCAGATCCGCGGCAGCGACCTGGTGGGCGCCGTTCGCACGGTGGCGGCCGGCCAGTCCATGCTCGACCCGCAGGCCACCAGCAAGCTGATGGCAAGGCTGCGCAATCAGCCGAAGAAAAACGACCCGCTCGCGTCGCTTTCTCCCCAAGAACGCAGGATCCTCGAGCTCATCGGCGACGGCCTGACCAACCGGCAGATCGGCGAGCGGATGTTCCTGGCGGAGAAGACCGTCAAGAACTACATATCGGCGCTGTTCGCCAAACTGGGCATGGAACGGCGCACACAGGCCGCCGCCTTCGCTGTCCGCGCCTTCGGCGAGCACCGCGACGGTGCGAGCGAAGAGCGGGCGGGCGGCGGCCACGGCCTTCGTCCCGCCAAGTAGGGAGCCTGTTCCCCGACTTCGGGTTCTACTGCGGTGTGCCTGACCTCAGGAGCGCCAGACGAGGACCAGGGCGCAGTCGTCACCGCTGTTGACGGTGCGCTGCATCGTCGTCACCAGGTCGGGGGCGCCGGTCCTGAAGCCGTCGACGATCAGCCGCTGGGCCTCGCCGAGGAGGCGCTGGATGCCCTCGTCGATGTCCTGGCGCGGCGCCTCCACGAGGCCATCGGTGTAGAGCATGATCGCGTCACCACGGTGGAGCACGCCATCGTCGGGGACATCGGGGACGGCGGCCAGGTCGGGGACGACGCCGAGCACGATGCCGCGGGCGCGGCTCGTGCGCCACTCGCCGGTGTTGGCGTCGTACCGCGCCGCCGGCGGGTGGCCCGCTGAATAGATGGTGTACTCCCCCGACGCCAGGTCGATCGACAGGTGGACGGCGGTCACGAACCCCTCGTCCGAGCTTCCCCGGCGCAGGTAGGCGTTGGCGGCGGGCAGGAACTGCTCCCTGGGCACCGAGCCGAGCACGCCGCCGAACGCGCCGGAGAGCAGCAGGGCGCGGGTGGCGGCGTCCATCCCCTTGCCGGACACGTCGACCAGCGCCACCTCAAGCGTCTTGCCGTCGCTGTAGGAGACCACGAAGTCGCCGCCGAACGAGGAGCCGCCCGCCGGGCGCAGCACCACCGTCGACGCCCAGCCGTCGCCCAGTTCCGGCAGCGTGCCCTGGGCGCGGATGCGGTCCCGCAACTCGATCATCATCCGGTCCGCGCGCAGCCCTCTGGTGCCGAGCTTGCCCCTGGTGTTGGAGAGCACGTCCGCGAAGTAGGCGGTGGCCGCGATGGTCACCGCGATCCCGAATCCGGCCCTGTCCTCGACTATGTCGTAGATGAGCCCGGCCGCCACGACGGCGATCAGGATGCGCAGCGCCCTCGGCCAGAGCAGCAGGCCACCGCAGAGGATCGGCAGGATCATCTCACCGGGCGAGAACCACCGGTCGGACAGCTGCACCGCCAGCACGGCGATCGCGATCGCGATCACGGTGAGCCCGGCCGCGACCCGGCGGTTCCTGGTGATGAACTGCTGCCTGGCCTGATCGGAGAGCCATTCGCCGGCACGCCGCAGCGAGCGCGCTGCCCAGCGCGCTGCCGAAGGGACTGCCGGAACTCTCATGACCCGCGCAGATTATCCGCAGATCGCCGGTCTCGCACGCCGTCCACGCTCCTTCTCCCCTAGTGTCGCGCCTGCCGACGTGGTCAGCGAAAAAGATTCGCGTCCAGCAGGCCTAGCGGGATAAGAAGTCCATCATGGCAGACCAGTACGCGATCCGTCCCATCACCGATGACGAGTATGCCGCCTTTCGCCGGGTTCATGAGCATTCGTTCAACTCCGGCCCGACACCCGCCGCCAGGTGGCCGAGGATGCGCAGGCAGTTCGAGGCGGACCGATCGCTGGCCGCGTTCGACTCGGGGCTGCCCGCCGGCCTCGACCTCGTCGGCACCACGGGCGTCTACAGCCTCCTAATGGTGGTGCCGGGCGCGGTGCTCCCGGCGGCCGGCGTATCGATGGTCGCGGTGCTCCCAACGCACCGGCGGCGCGGCACCTTGCGCTCGCTGATGCGCCGCCAGCTCGCCGACATCGCGGCCCGTGCGCACGAGCCGATCGCGGCGCTATGGGCCTCGGAAACGCCGCTGTACGGCCGGTACGGATACGGACGGGCGTCCTCACACGCATTCTTCCGGTTCCGCCGCGGCGAGGGCGCCTTCAGCGCGACAGCGCCCGTCGACCCTGCGCTGACGCTCCGGCTGGCCGAGCCGGGGGAAGTCGTCGGGGACCTGGCCAAGGTCTATGCCGCCGTGGCAGCCCGGCAGCCCGGATTCTTCGAGCGCGACAACGAATGGTGGGAGCGGGTGCTCGACGACCCCGAGGAGGAACGGCACGGGGCTAGCCCGCTGCGCTGCCTACTGGCCGCAGATGAAGGCGGCGTTCGCGGCTACGCGCTCTACCGGACCGTCGCCCGCTGGGAGGAAGGCACCGTCCTGCCCGACTCCGCGCTCACCGTCTGGGAGCTGATGAACGTCGACCCGGCGGCCGGCGCGGCGCTCTGGCGCAACCTGCTCAGCCGGGACCTGGTCACCGAGATCACCGCGGACCTGCGGCCGGCGGACGATCCGCTGCTCTATCAGCTGCTCGACTCGCGCCGGGCCAGGCTCCAACTGTCTGACAACCTCTGGGTACGGATCATCGACCTGCCGGCCGCGCTCACGCGCCGCGCTTACGCCGGCCCGGTGGACGTGGTCCTCGAGGTCACCGATGAGCTGCTGCCGGCCAACGCCGGGCGCTGGCGGCTGCGGGCCGCCGGCGCTGACGGCGCGGACGGCGCGGACGGCGACGGCGCTGCCAGTTGCACTCGGACCGACAACCCGGCCGACATCGCGCTCGATGTCAGGGAACTAGGCGCGGCCTACCTCGGCGGTACCAGGCTCGGCGCGGTCGCCGCCGCCGGCCTGGTCACCGAGCTGCGGCCGGGCACGCTCGGGCGCCTTTCCGTCGCCATGACCTGGGACCCGAACCCCTGGTGCCCGAGGATCTTCTAGGGACTCCGGTTGGCACACGGTGGCACCTGGGACTGGCCGGCACTGAGGATCTGCATGAAACTGGGAAAATGAGGATCACGCTGTCGGGGGCGATGCGGGCGCGGGACGTGTCGCGGCCGAGTGACGAGCAGATGGCCGCGGCGGCCAAGCGCGAGGAAGCAGCCGGCCGCGCGGGCGCGGCGAGCCGGCCCGGGCACCCCCCAGCGGGCGTGGCGGCCCCGACAGCCCCGGCTGCCTCGACCGCGCCGACCGACCCGATGCCGACGGCCGCGCCGGCGCGGCCGTCCGGCGACGGGACAGCGCCGATGCCGACGCCGCGGCGGCGTCGTCGGCACCGAAGCTAGGCGTGCGGCAACGGCGGCAGCCCGCCGGTCTTCTCGTAGTCCGCGATCTCGGCCAGGCGCCTGGCGTGCCTGGCCTCGCCGGAGAACGGGGTCTCGACGAAGACCCTGGCGAAGCCGAGCGCTTCTTCGATCGAGTACATCCGGGCGCCCAGGCTGAGCACGTTCGCGTCGTTGTGCTGGCGGGCGAGGTGGGCGGTCTCCGTTGTCCAGGCCAGCGCCGCGCGGACCCCAGGGATCTTGTTCGAGGCGATCTGCTCGCCGTTGCCCGAGCCGCCAATCACGATGCCGAGGCTGCCGGGGTCGCCGACGGCCCCCTGCGCCGCGCGCATCACGTACGCGGGGTAGTCGTCTTCCGGGTCGTAGCTGGCGGGACCGCAGTCGACCGGCTCGTGGCCGGCCTCGCCGAGCCACCCGATCAGAGCCGTCTTGAGCTCGAGGCCAGCATGGTCAGATCCCAGGTATACGCGCACCGGAACAGTCTGCCAGAGCGATCGCAGTCCGACGCGCGGCCGCTGGTGAAACAGCCATAGCCAAGCTGGTCACGTCTGATGACTAATCGGACACTGCGTGTAATAATAACGGGAAGCCTACCGAGGCCGGGCGAGGAAGACCATCACCCGCGCGCGGCGATCGGGATATGGTCACCGACACGCGCGCGATGGTCTGGGCGGATGTCCCGGCCCGACGTGGGAAGATCAGTACCGAATACAAAGACACATGGCGATTGTGAAGGGGTCACCTGGTGACAGCTAACCTCACCCGTGACGAGGCGCGGACCCGTGCCGAGTTGATCAAAGTCCGCTCTTACCGGGTTGAGCTAAATCTGACTGGCGGAGACACCACCTTCCGTTCCATATCGACCATTGCCTTTGACTGCGCGCGGCCAGGCTCCGGCACCTTCCTCAACCTCGAGGCACCGCAGGTGCACTCGATCACGCTCAACGGCGCGCCCGTGCCGTTGGGCGCGTTCAACGGCCAGCGGATCACGGTCGACGGCCTCGCCACGGAGAACACGCTGGTGGTCGATGCCGAGTGCGCCTACTCGCGCAGCGGCGAGGGGCTGCACCGGTTCGCTGACCCGGCCGACGGCAACGTCTACATGTACTCCGACCTCGAGACCTTCGACGCGCACCGGATCTACGCGTGCTTCGACCAGCCCGACATGAAGGCGCGCTACGAGCTCATCGTGCGCGCGCCGCAGGACTGGATGGTCGTGTCCAACATGGCGGCCGACGTCGAGGGCGGCTCGCCCGACGGCGCCGGGGTCAGGCGCTGGCACTTCCCGCCGACACCGCTGATGGCGACCTACATCACGCATGTGTCGGCCGGTCCGTGGCACGTCGTGCGCAGTGAGCACGACGGCATCCCGCTCGGCATCTTCTGCCGCCAGTCGCTGGCCAGGTACCTGGACCCCGACGAGATCTTCGAGGTAACCAGGCAGGGGTTCGACTTCTACCACCAGGCGTTCGGGATCAAGTACCCGTTCGGGAAGTACGACCAGCTCTTCGTGCCTGAGTTCAAGGAGGGCGCGATGGAGAACGCGGGCGCGGTCACCTTCCTCGAGGACTACGTCTTCCGGTCGCGGGTCACCGACTTCTCCCGGGAGGCGCGCGGCGAGACCATCCTGCACGAGATGGCGCACATGTGGTTCGGCGACCTGGTCACCATGCGCTGGTGGGACGACCTGTGGCTGAACGAGTCGTTCGCCACCTGGGCCGGCACCGCCGCGCAGGCCGAGGCGACCCGCTGGACCCACTCGTGGACCACGTTCACCACCGCGTGGAAGGCCTGGGCGTACAAGCAGGACCAGCTTCCCTCCACGCACCCGATCGCGGCCGACATCCCCGACATCCACGCGGTCGAGGTGAACTTCGACGGGATCACCTACGCCAAGGGCGCGGCCGTACTCAAGCAGCTCGTGGCCTACGTCGGCCGGGAAAACTTCCTCGCCGGGGTGCGCAAGTACTTCGCCGCGCACTCGTTCGGGAACGCGACGCTCGCCGACCTGCTCGCCGCGCTCGAGGACGTCTCCGGGCGCGACCTGGCGGCCTGGTCACGGGAGTGGCTCGAGACCGCGGGGGTCAACACGCTCCGGCCGTCGTACACGGTCGATTCGGCCGGCCGGTTCACGTCCTTCTCGGTGGTGCAGGAGGCGGCGCCCTCGCACCCGGTGCTGCGCTCGCACCGCATCGCGATCGGCCTCTACTCGCTGACCGGCGGCGGCCTTACCCGGACCGCGGCCATCGAGACCGACGTGTCGGGGGCGTCCACCCCGGTGCCGGAGCTGATCGGGCAGGACCAGCCCGACCTGGTGCTCGTCAACGACGAGGACCTCACCTACGCCAAGATCCGGCTCGACGAGCACTCGCTGCGCACCGCGGTCGCCTCGATCGGCTCGTTCACCTCCTCGCTGCCCGCCGCCCTGGTCTGGGCGGCGGGCTGGGACATGTGCCGGGACGGGGAGATGGCCGCGCGTGACTACGTCCGGCTCGTGCTCGGCGGCGTGGACTCGGTGCGCGACATCAGCGTCGTGCAGACGCTGTTGCGGCAGGCGGCGCTGGCGGTGCGGAACTACGCCGAGCCCTCCTGGCGCGCGGAGGGTCTCGCGCTGATGGCGTCATCGCTGCGGTCACTGCTCGCGGCCGCCCCGGCCGGGTCCGACCACCAGCTCGCCTACGTGCGCGCGTTCGCCGGGGTGGCCACGTCCGCGGCCGACCTTTCGTTCCTGGCCGGGCTGCTTGACGGCACGGCCCTGCTCGACGGGCTCGCGGTCGACACCGACCTGCGCTGGGCGCTGCTCCGCCGCCTGGTCAGCCGGGGGGTGCGCGGCGAGGAGGCGATCGACGCGGAGCTCTCCTCGGACGCCACCGACGCGGGCGAGCGGCAGGCGGCGGCGTGCCGGGCGGCCGTGCCTTCGGTCAAGGGAAAGCGGGAAACCTGGGAGACCCTGACCGACGGCAAGCTGACGATCGCGATGTTCCGCGCCACGCTTGCCGGGTTCGCCGATCCCGATCAGCGGTGCGCTGGTCGAGCCGTACCGGCCGGAGTACTTCGCCACGGTCGGCGACGTGTGGCGGGAGTGGTCGTCGGCTATGGCGCAGGACCTCGTGGAGGGTGGCTACTCGGTCTGCGCCGTGGACGAGGCGACGGTCGAGGCGACGGACACCTACCTGGCCTCGGTCCCCGAGCCCCCCGCCGCCCTGCGCCGGCTGCTCAACGAGGGCCGCGACGAGGTGCTCCGCGCCCTCCGCAACCAGGCCCGCGACCGCGAGGCAGCGGCCCTGGAGGAGTAACGAACGCTCGATTGTGTGGCGGGCGCTCGGTGATGCTCCATTGGTGTCGTGGCGCGAAAGGCGCGGCCTCGAACACCAACGGGCGCGCCACCGGGCGCCCGCCGCACCGTTATCCGTGGGCCTGGGGGGCAGGGCTGCATCGTCAGCAGTTGCCCGAAGCCCATCCGGGTGATGAAGTTCTGCTGGTGCTGGCGGGCGAGGGCGTTGACCTGCTCGACGGTGACGGCGCTGGGGTCGCCGGTAGCGGTGAAGTCGATGACGCTGCGGGCGGGCTTAGTCCCGGCGGGGAGCGCGAGGATGCGGGTGATCTCGGTCGCGACGGTGGCCGGGTCGTCGTCGACGCCGGGGGCGACCAGGCTCGCGCTGGCTTCCTCGTTGCGGGCGACCAGCGGGTCCAGGGCGGTGTAGGCGGCGGTGACGGCCTGGTCGCTGGCCTGGCTGGCGTTGGGGAAGTGCTCGGTGCCGTGAGTGAACGCTCCCGGCATGACGATGACCGTCTCGATCCCGAACTGGCTGGCCTCATACCAGTGCTGGACGGCTCACCATGCCGCCCGCACCACGGCGAGGCTGGACCCCAGCCGATGTCTCAGCGGGTCCCGAAGTCATGCCCACATCGGCAGAATACTGCATCACAATCGCCTGACAAGGCGACCATGTTCGAACTAAGAATCTAGGGCGGCGGGTGATCGCCTCAACGCCGCTCGCCAGCCGTGCGGCGCCGGGCATGAAGCGGCGCGCGTAGCCGTGTGCCGCGTCGGTGTTGTGCTGCGCTCGGTGCGACACACGCTGTTCACCAGCGACAACGTGACCTCGTTCGGCTCCGGTTTCGGCCTTGCGGCCTGACTATCTACCCACAGACTCATCGGCGGTCGCGGATGGACAGCTGAGTGAGTGCCGGCAGCGCGGTACCGAGCATGTGGCTAAGATCTGTGATCTCTCGGGTACGCGAGCCGACCGCGTAGAGGTCGTCGTTTGCGGCGAGGAAGAGCCAGCGGCTGTCAGGCGACCAGACCATCGATTCCCCCCCATCATCGACCGAGACGATGCGGAGCGGGAGAGCATGCTCAGCACCGGTGGCGAGGTTGATGATCTCGATCCTCGTCGACGGCGATCCGGCCAGGACTGCGGCCACCGTTCCGTCGGGTGAGATCACGCCGGCGGCGGGATACTCGGCCTGGTACAGGCGAGCGTTGAGCGCGTGCCGGGCGCCGGTGAACCGATCGATGACGACCGGCCTGCAGCGGGCCTGGTTGTCACACTCGTCGGTCAGCCAGCGGGTGGGCCCGACCGCCAGCAGCGTGCCGGTGGTGACCCGGCTGGTCCGGCCGGGCCGGACGTCATAGACGCCGCCAATCCCGGGGAAGAGCAGGTACCCGGTCTGGTCGGGGATCGCGCTGAGCTGTGAACTTCCGGCCGGGACGGCGATCGGCACACCGGTGCTGCGCCCGTCCATCCCGGCCAGCACCATCCGATCGCCGACGGCGCCACTCGCCACCCACAGATGCCGCGGGTCCGGGCCGGGGAACGCCGGCCCGCCGGTGCCGAACGCCCCGGGAGCCACGCGGGCCGGCTGGCCATCCGGGATCAGGTAGCCGGTCACGAAGTCAATCGGGCGGACCAGAGCCCCCTCCGCGTCGATGACAAACGACACCGGCCCGCTGCTCTGCAGCGCCGGAAGGGCGGTCCGGGTGATGCGGCCGCGCGCAAACTCAATGCGGACGACTACTCCGGACCCACGGCCGAACAGCTCCCACCCCGCGCCCACCCCGAGCAACGGGTGACCCAGGTTCATGACCGAGACCGGCGACATCGAAGGCGCACCGGAACTCGCCACCGCCGACGAGCCCGGGGAGGACGACGAGCCAGCCGCCGCGGCCGCACGCGCGGGCGGGGAGCCGGGCGGCCTGCTGCCGAAGCGAACAACGGCGACGACCGTAGCGGCCACGACCCCGGCAGCCACCAGAGCTAGCAGCAACCTCGGCCGTCGGCGCACGCCGAGGACGCCAGCCACGTCACGCTTCGGACCGACCTCGAGGAACTCCCCATCGTCCGGCGGCACATCGTCACAGTGGCTCATGCACCCCATCATCGGCCCATCGGGAGAGATGTGGGTACGGCAAATTACCCATGCCTGTCAGGCATCCCGCCGGACGCCGGGCAGGTCGCATCCCTTCCGGTACTCAGCCGACTCACCGAGAAACTCGGAAACACGGGTGACTCGTGATCTCACTCTAAGCGAGCTGCACCCATTGCCAATTCGGCGCCGTTGGGTGTAGCGCGGCGGAGGAGTTCCGCAGCTCCGCGGTGGTCATCACCCCGGTGCCTCGAGCGGAGACGGGCACAGCAGATGCTGTCGGAGGCGGCGATGCCGGCCAGCATCGCCCTTCTCCGGGCGGAGCCGACAGCGCGGGAAGCACTACCGCGACCCCAGCGACGCAGCCACGCCACCAGAGTGGCTTCGCGGCGGGGCCGACCGCTACGCGGTGAGGGCCTGGGCCACGGCTTCGCGGACGTGCTTGGCTATGTCGTCCAAGGAGACCACCTCGGTCTCGCCGGTGGCGCGGTCGGTCAGCTCGGCGGTGCCGGCGGCCACGCCGCGCTTGCCGATCGTGATCCGGAACGGGATGCCGACCAGCTCGGCGTCGCTGAACTTCACGCCGGCCCGGTCGGGCGGTCGTCGATGATCACGTCCACCCCGGCTTCGAGCAGGGCCTGGTAGGCCCGCTCCCCCGCCTCGGCGACCGTCGCGTCGTTCTGCTGCGCGACCACGACGACGGCCTCGAACGGGGCGACGCTGACCGGCCAGACGATGCCCTTCGCGTCGTGGTGGACCTCGACGCAGGTCGCCATCGCCCGCTCGACCCCGATGCCGTAGCAGCCCATGATCGGCCTGACCGGCTTGCCGTCCGGGCCGGAGACCGTGATGTCCATGGCGTCGGAGTACTTGTAGCCGAGCTTGAAGATGTGGCCGACCTCGATGCCCTTGATGACCGTGAGCGGCCGCCCGCAATGCGCGCACCCCTCCCCCGCCGCGACTGCGCGCAGGTCCGCCCAATTGCCGACGCTGATGTCCCGGCCACGTCGACGCCGCGCAGGTGCACGTTGTCAGTGTTGGCGCCGGTCACCATGCCGGACCGGTCCCGCAGGCCCAGATCGGCGATGATTTGGCAGGTCGGCGACAGCAACCGAGCCGACGACCCGGTTGCGGCGCCGAGCGCGGCGAAGATCTCATCGCCCCTCGGCGGGGCGACCGCGCGCGCGGTTGGCGTCGATGAGCTTCTGCTCCTCAAGGGCGTGGTCGCCGCGGAGCAGAACCAGCGTGAGCCGCGCCGTCGAGCGTAACCAGCGTCTTCATCTGCCGGTCAGCCGGGGGCGTGGTTACCGGTCGCCAGGTCCTCGATGGTCCGCACCCCGGGGGTGTCGAACCGGGCCGGTCAAAAGTGAGAGAATCCCTGATCGTCTTGCGCAGAGCCGCGTTCTCGAAATTATCCCGATCATATACGGTCCCAGGGGGCTCCATTCCGCATGACCAGATAAAGTCCTCAAGCTTTTCCGCGAACTTTTTTTCGCCCTCCGTCATTTTTTTACCGGGATGTTTCGAAATAATCCTGTATCCAAGCGGCGGGTTGCCCGAGGCCTCCCTTAACCTGGCAGGCTGGGAAAACGCCGCTATCATTGCCACACGAGTCGAGATAATCCCGGAAATGATCGGATTGCGATAAGAAATGGATCGAAGAGTTTCCCATACGATACGGGAAGGACGCTCTCTCCAAAGCCCCTGAGAACTCACATAATCGTAGGGGTTGCTCATCCACGCCTTATGCTGCTGATCTTCGCCCTTCTTGTTCATGTTGCCCTTGTCGGATGCCAGCGCCTTTTCTACCGCCTCATCGACTGCGCCATTAACAAGAGCCCCGAGG
>CAVZUX010000009.1:0-13942 GCA_963778435.1 uncultured Actinomycetota bacterium | reverse complement strand
AACGACCGTGTCGCTGTCCGCGACGAAGGTCACCTACGGGGTCGAACAGAACGAACGCATCTCCGTGGCGGTCAATCCGGCCCTCGGCGGCACTCCGACCGGGGATGTCATCGTCAAGGCAGGCAGTACCGCGATCCGCGTCATCACGTTGACGTCCGGCAGGGGCGCCTACACGCTGGCGGCCGCGCCAGTCTCGCTGGGGGAACCACCAAGCTCACCGCGTCCTACGCCGGCGACGCCCACTACGCGGGGTCGACGTCCGTGCCGAAGAATCTAGCCGTCGCCAAGACATCGTCCAAGACGACGTTGGGCCTGTCTGGGGCGAAGGTCACCTACGGGGCCGAGGGGCACGAACGCATCTCCGTTGCAGTCAAGCCGGCTCACGGCGGCACCCCGACCGGGCACGTCACGGTCAAGGCAGGTAGCGCGGTGATCTGCGTCATCACGCTGAGGTCCGCTGGGGGTGCGTGCTCTCCCTCGCCGGCCAGACTGGGCACCGGACGCCAAAAGATCACCGCAATCTACGGCGGCAGCGGCAATGTCCTCTCGTCGGCATCGGCCGCGGGGACCCTGTTCGTTGCCAAGGCATCGTCCGGGTCGACCCTGTCCTTGTCGGCGGTGAACGTGACATATGGCAGCGAGGGGTCGGAGAAGATCTCGGTGAAGGTCGCTCCTCGATACGCAGGAACGCCCGGAGGGACGGTCACCGTCAAGGCCAATGGGGCCACGCTCGCTGTAATCAGGCTGAAGTCGGGTACGGGCAGCTACACGCTGTCCGCGAAGCGGCTCGCAGTCGGCGGTTACTCGCTGGCGGCGACCTACAGTGGCGACGCCGACTTCGGGCCCTCGGCCTCTGGGAAGCGGTCTCTGACGGTGGCCTCGCCTCCCCCGCCGCCCGTCGCCTGCTACCCGCTCAGTTCCAAGGGAACTTGCTACGAGCCGGGTGAGTTCTGCCCAGATGCCGACCACGGACTCACCGGGATTGCCGGTGACGGTAAGGCGATCATCTGCGAAGACAATAACGGGTGGCGCTGGGAGCTACTTAGCTAACGGGTGAACCAGCTAGCCGTTCCCGTCCGTGGGCGAACGGCCGGCTGGTCCTCGTCCTGATAGCTCCGCGTCCTGCCGCTGTGAGTCCTGCGCGCCGGGGATGAGCAGGCTGACGCGGTCGCCGGCGGCCAGGGTGATGCCCTGGTCCGCTTGAAGGAGCGAGCCGGCCCGCAGTACCGATACCGGGATGCTCGCCGGCGGCCAACTGACGTCGCCCATTTTCTGCCCGGCCGGCGGCGAGTCCCCGGTGACGGTGATCTCGGCGACGTGGTAGCCGGGCAGCGGGGCGGGCGGCTGCTCAAGTGCGGCTTGCGCGTCGTCGTTCTCCGGGTCGGCGGCGGTCTGCGGATGCGCGGTCTGGGCGGCTGTGCCGGTGACCCGGTGGGCGAGGGCGTGCAGCACGCCCTCGCTGGTGACCCAGCCCTCCAGTTGGTGCCCGTCCGGGGATACCACGGGCAGCCCGTCCCGGCCGTAGACCGCGAGCTGGCGCAGCGACTGGCCGAGCGATTCCGAGGCGAACAGCGCCTGCACGTCGTGCCGGTAGGTCATCGGCCCGGCGAGCGCTTTCCTGCCCTGGTCTCCTGCGGTGCCGTCCCGGTCGGCCGCGGCCGCCTTGGCGTCCGGCGGGACGGGGAGCGCGGCAGGGAAGGACCGCATGACGTCGGTGATCTTCAGGTCACCGACGGCGCGCCACGGGGCCGCGCGGTCGATGTCGGTGCCGCGGCGCAGCAGCTTGGTGGTGTAGATGGTGCCGTAGCTGAGCGCCCGGGAGGCGGCGGTGGCGATCGCGACGGCGAGCATGACGGGCAGGGTGAGGGAGAAGTCGCCGGTCATCTCGACGACGCTGGCGAGTGAGGTCAGCGGGGCGCGGGTGGCGGAGGTGAACACCGCGCCCATCGCGATCACGGCGTACAGCGCGGGCTGCCCGGCGCCGGCGCCGAAGAGGTGGTCGATGATGTCGCCGTAGGCCATCCCGGTGGTGACGCCGATGAACAGCGAGGGGGCGAAGATGCCGCCGGAGCCGCCGATGCCCATCGTCACGCTGGTCGCGAGGATCTTGCCGAAGGCGAGGACGATCAGGAACCAGATCGCGTAGTCGCCGGCGGTGGTGTTGAACATGACGGGGTAGCCGACGCCGTACATCTGCGGGAGCGCTAGCAGCAGCAGGCCGAACGCGAGCCCGAGGACGGCGGGCCTGGCCCACTCCGGGCGGCCCTTCCACAGCGCGTCGCACCAGTCCTCGATCTTGTAGAGCACGCTCTTGAACGCCAGGCCCATCAGCGCGGCGATCACGGCGAGCACGGCGACGAGCAGGTAGTTGCGCGGGCTGCCGAGCGTGATGCCGGCCGGGAACCCGGAAAGGAACGGCTTGTCGCCCAGGAACGGGATCGCGACGGCGTCGGCGATCATCGCCGAGAGCATGACGGTGAACAGGGCGTCGACGGCGAACTCGCGCAGGATGATCTCCACCCCGAAGAACACCCCGGTGATGGGTGCGTTGAACGTCGCCGAGATGCCGCCCGCGGCGCCGCAGGCGACCATGATCCGCAGCCGGTTCTCCGGCAGCCGCACCCACTGGCCGACGCTGGAGGCCAGCGCCGAGCCGATCTGCACGATCGGCCCCTCGCGGCCGACCGAGCCGCCCGACCCGATGCATATCGCTGAGGCCAGGGACTTGACCACGGCGACCTGCCAGCGGATCCGGCCGCCGTTGTCGGCGACCGCGACCATCACCTCGGGCACGCCGTGCCCGCGAGCCTCCCGCGCCCACTTGTAGATCAGCGGGCCGTACAGCAGCCCGCCGATCGCCGGGATGACCACGAAGAACCCGAGGCCGAGCCAGGGCAGGTGGCTGCTGCCCACATGCCCGTCCTGCCCGAACTGGCTCTGCCCGGTCGCCAGCCAGGTGAAGAAGTAGACCAGGTACCGGAACGCCACCGCCCCGAGCCCCGCGCCGGCGCCCACCAGCAGTGCCAGCAGGAACATGCCGCCGCGCCCGGCCCGCAGCCACGCCGCCGCCCGCGCCACCGTCAATGATTGTGCCATACAATACTTGTATCATGCATTATCGACCACAAGGCGGAAGGCTAGCTTCGATGCCATCGGTAGAGGAGACCGAAGGCCCCGCGCTCGCGCCCGGGACCGCGGAGGTGCTGCAGGCGGCGACGCGGGTGCTGGCCGGGGTGGCGCTGCGGAGCCTGGACGTGCTGGACTCCGCGGTGACCTTGCCGCAGTTCCGGCTGCTGGCCGTGCTCGCCGACCTGGGTCCGGCGCCGTCCGGGCAGGCTGCCCGGGCGCTCGGCCTTGACCCGTCGACCGTTACCCGGCTGGCCGACCGGATGGTCGCCGCCGGGCACGTTGCCCGCGGCACCGACCCGCAGCACCGCGGCGTGGTGACGCTCGAACTGACGGCCAGCGGCCGGGACCTGGTGGCCGCCGCCGACGCGTGGCGGCGGCATGAGCTGGCCCGGATCATGGCGCGGCTCGCGCCCGCGGAGCGGGCGGCGGTGACCGCCGCGCTCGGACTGCTGGTCGGCGCGGCGGGCGACGATTACGGGATCACCGCCAACCGCCCGGTCCCGCTGTGAGCTGCCCGTGCAGCAGGCGGGCACGTGCCTGGCCCCGAAGAAAATAATCCACAGACTCAGGGAAGACGCTTCTCGTGATTATTGGAATACTCGCTGCTGTGCTCGGACTTCTGATTAGCGCCGTGGCCATCAGCATCCCCCGGATAGTGAACCGCGGAAACAACCCGGAGGACCATTCCGACTCGCATGCCTACCTGGAGCAAACCGGCCGTTCGGCACAGGACATCGCGCGTGGCAACGCCGGCCGGGCGTTCCTTCAGAAGAACGATGCCGGATCACACCAGCCGGGCGGCGCAGACGGTTCCCCCAGTAACCATGCAGGCTAGCGAGCGCGGGGAGCCGCGAGTGCCCTACCCCAACCGTTCTGCGCCGGGAACTGCGGCACTACCAACCGGGTAATCTGCCACGCCCGTGTGCTTGGGCTAACTGGCGTTTGGGGTCATGCTCGCCGTGTGATCAGCCCTGCCTATCCTCGAGCTGTGGCCCGACTGGCCTTCGCGTCTGGCGTGAGGATGCGCTCGGCTACTACTTCACCTTGGTTGTGCTCACCTGTGGGACGGAACCCCAGACGTTCGTAGAAGCCTTCCGGGCCGTTTTCTTGCAGATGGTAGGACACGGTCAGCCGACGCTGTCCGCGGCGCACGGCCTCCTGGCACAGGCCTTCGACGGCGAACGAGCCGTAGCCGCTGCCTTGGTGCTCGGCGCCGATGTTGAGCCGTACCAGGTAGCTGTGGAACAGATCGTCGGGATTATCCAGATCAAATACGGCCATGATGAAACCGACCAGTTGGTCGCCGTCGTAGATCAGGCGTGGCCATGCGATATCGGGGACCGTGTAGGCGTCAGCCAGAGACCAGGCGACCGGGGCGACGAGATTTTCCTGGTCAGGCCGTAGCTTCAGCTTGCAGGCGGCCCTGACGTTCTCCTGGGTTACCGGTTCCAGTCGCAGCCCTGATGACATGTCGGCCACATTACGCCCGCACTGGCTAAGATCCGCTGGGGAGGTAACTTGTCTGCTCCTCGGAGTCCGCGTCAAGCTGAAAGGCGGGACGGGAGGACGAGTTCGGCGGCACGCGCCTGCAGGTCACTCAGGGCCGCATCGGCGAAGGGCGGGAACGGTTCGTCATCGTTCGCCTTCATCCAGCGCTCGAACGCGACGCTGAAAGCGAGCATGCCCGTCTCCGCCCCCAGCCGCGCGGTAAGTTCGTCTGTGCCTCGCTCGCACAGGGCAGCGGTGATCGACTTGGTGACCCGGGCGTGCTTGAGTAGTCCACGCTCCTGCAGCTCGCTGTTCGCCGCGACCACCAGTCTGCGCCGGGCGGCTGCGGGCCGCAGCTGGGGGGTCATCGCGACCCCGGCCGCCGCGAGCGCCGCCTGCAGGCATTCGGTGAGCGTCGCCTCCGGGGGCGCGGCCCGGATGGCGTCGGCGAACAGCCCGGCCAGCACGTCTTCCCCGCCGAAGAGGACCTCGCGCTTATCCGCGAAGTGCCGGAAGAACGTAGCGCGGTTCATTCCCGCGCGGTCTGCGATCTGCGCGACGGTCGTCTCCTCGTAGCCGTTCTCCACGAACAGGTCCAGTGCGGCGTCTTCCAGCCGCTCGCGCGCATTCGGTGCCCATCTGCTCACTGTCACATCCTAAGCGACGCGATCGGATCGCATCACTTTAGAAGGTTGATGCGATGCAGTCGCATCGGCATGGTAGAGTCAATGCGACTGGATCGCATCGTTGCGCTCGTGGCGCCTGCGCCGCGCATCCTCTTCACCGGCAGCACAATCAAGGAGACCTTCCATGCGTATCTTCGTCACCGGCGCTTCGGGCTGGATCGGCTCGGCCGTCGTCCCCGAACTCATCAGCGCCGGCCACCAGGTCCTCGGGCTAGCGCGCTCGGACGCCTCCGCCAAAGCAGTCGCCGACATGGGCGCCGAGGTGTTGCGCGGTGACCTGAACGACACCGACGTGCTGCGCGTCGGCACCCTCGACAGCGACGCCGTCATCCACCTCGCCTTTGTCGTGCCCAGCGTGAGCGAGGCTGCGACGCGGACCGATGCCAAGGCCATCGAGACGTTTGCCACCGGACTCGCTGGCTCCGGCAAGCCCCTGGTGATCTCTGGCGCAACGCTCGTGACACCCGGCCGACCCGCGACCGAACGCGACGAACTCATCGCCGCCGGGCCCATCGCGGCCCGCATCACCAACATGCGGGCGGCCCTCGCTGCCGCAGACAGGGGCGTCCGCTCCTGCCTGATCATGCTGCCCCGCTCGGTGCACGGCCAGGGAGAACGCCACGGCTTCATTCCCCAGCTCATCGCCGCGGCCCGGGCTAAGGGCGTCGCCGGCTACATCGGCGACGGGACCAGCCGCTGGCCCGCTGTCCATGTGAAGGACGCCGCGAGCCTGTACCGGCTAGCCATCGAGCAGGCTCCCGCCGGCGCAGTGCTCAACGCCGTCGGCGACGAAGGCGTGCCCGTCCGCGAGATCGCCGAGGCCATCGGCCGGAACCTGAACCTGCCCGCCCGGTCCCTGCCCGCCGAAGAATTCGGCGGCATGCTCGTGCCCCTGCTCAGCAGGGACATGCCCGCTTCTAGCACCATCACGCAGGAGCTCCTGGGCTGGCAGCCCACCCACCCCGGCCTCATCGAGGACATCGAACAGGGCCACTACTTCACCGGACCAGCCCCAGACGCGGTTCCGGGGAATAAGGACGTGGCGTCAGGCCCGTGACCCGTTACCGGCCCGGCAATGGGCACGGCCGCGGACTGGACTCATGATCCGTCGTCAGAGGCGCCGTAACGGACGATCTGTGCTCAGGCACAGTGCGAGATAACCCAAGGAACTAGATTTTCGTGGCGGATGTGGTGGATATGGAAGGCCTGGGAGGATGAAACCATGATCGGCAGTGACGGTGCGCGATACGAGGGGCCGGAGGGGTTGCCGGCCGGTGCGGTCGCGTTCCACGACCCGGACGGCCGCATGGTGATCTTCGCGCCGTGGATCTTTGGCAGGCAGCCGACGCCCGCCTCCTGACACAGGCGGGCTATGGCGATATCGCCCGCAGCCGGTTGTCGTAGGCGTCGCTTACGAGCAGGCTGCCGGCGGGGGATACGGCCACGGCGAACGGGTCGCTGAGCAGGGCACTGGTGGCGGGACCGCCGTCGCCCAGGGTGGCACCGCCGCCGGCCACGGCATAGATGTCGCCGGCGGTCATGGCCTGGCCGTAGAAGATGCCGTCCCTGACCGCCACTACCCACACGACATCGGCGCCCCAGTCGGTGAAGATCACGTTGCCGTGTCGGTCGGTGGTCACGCCGCCCAGGGCCGCGAACTTGGCCTTGCTAGCCGGGCCGCCGCTGCCGGACTCCCCGAACGCGCCGCTGCCGGCGATGGTGTAGATGTCGCCGGCGGCCATCTTCTGGCCGTACATCGTGCCGGTTCTGGCCGCCACCAGCCACACGCGATAGAGGGCGTCGGTAATGATCAGGTCTCCGGCCGCGTCTGTCGCCACTGCCTGCGGGGTGATGAAGCTCTTAACGGCGGGGTGGCCGTTGCCGCCGGAGTCAGCCTTGCCGTCCCCGGCGATGGTGTAGATGCGGCCGACGGCCATCTTCTGGCCGTAGAACGTGCCGGTCGCGGCGGCGATCACCCGCACCCGGCTGTTCTCCGCGTCGGCGACGAGCACGTTGCCGTAGTGATCTGCCCCGACTCCGATTGGGAAGCTCAGCGTGGCCTTGACTCCTGGCCCGCCGTCCCCGGAGAAGCCGTTCGCGCCGGTGCCGGCGATGGTGTACACGTCGCCGGCGGCCATGTTCTGGCCGTAGAAACGGCCGGACCTGACGGCGATCAGTCGCACCCTGTTATCGCACCCGTCGGCCACCACGAGGTTGCCGCTGTGGTCGAACGCCACGGCGGCGCCGCCCGGAATCACGATGCAGAACTCGGCGTCGAGGGCCGGGCCCTTGTCTCCCCGGGAGGCTTCGATGCCGTTGCCGCCCAGCACGTACATCCTCCCGGCGGTCAGTCGCCTGCCGAAAAACGTGCCCGACCGGGCCGCGATCAGGTCCACCGTGGTGTCCGGGGCGCCGCCACCGTCGGACACGGCGGCGAAGGCGATGTCGCCCGCCCCGTCTGCGCTGACCCCGCTTGGGGTGCTCAACTCGGCCAGCAGCGGCAGCCCGCCGTCACCGGAGAACGTCTTCCCGTTCCCTGCCACGGTGTAGATGTGCCCGGTCGTCATCTTCACGCCGTAGAAGGAGCCGGACCCGACCGCAACCACACGCACCCGGTTGCCGTCGGCCAGCAGCACGTTCCCTGCCGCGTCCAGTGCGACCGTTCCGGCTGCTATCCGGGCCCGGCCGGCCGGCCCGCCGTCGCCGGAATACCCGGCCTGACCGGTCCCGGCGATGCCGTAGATGTGCCCAGCGGTCATCTGCTGGCCGTAAAAGCGTCCCGTCTTGCCGGCCACCACGCGCACCCGGGTCTCGTCGCCGATCACCAGGTTGCCCGCACCGTCCACAACGGTGCTTCCGGCAGCCTCAAGCGACGCCTTCGTGGCCGGTCCGCCGTCGCCCGTGCTGCCGGTCCTGCCGTCGCCGGCCACCCGGTAGATGTGCCCGGCCGTCATCTTCACGCCGTAGAAGGTGCCGGTCACGGCGGCGATCACCCGCACCGACGGCGCGAGCACGTCGTACGTGTCATCCTCGCCGCCGTCGGCCACGACCAGGTTCCCCGCCCGGTCCGGCCAGGCCGACGCGATCGAGGTGCCGAGCCAGGCCCGGGTGGCCAGGCCGCCGTCGCCCGCGGGCTTGAGGGACTGTGCGCCCGCCACCGTGTAAATGTCGCCCGCGGTCATCTGCTGGCCGTAGAACGTGCCCTTCCTGGCCGCTACCACCCGCACCAGCGAACCCAGCGGCCCGCAGTGATAGCAGTCCTCCTCGCTCGCGGAGTCAGCGATGAGCAGGTTCCCGGCCTGATCGAAGGCCACGCCCGCTGCGGTAGACAGGGCGGCGCTGGTGGCCGGCCGCCATCGCCATCAGGCCCGCCGTAACGGGGAGCGGGACCCGCCACCGTGTAGATGTCGCCCGCGGTCATCTGCTGGCCGTAGAACGTGCCCGTCCTGGCCGCTACCACCTGCACCTGCGAGCCGTTTGCGATCACCAGGTTCCCCGCCCCGTCGAGCACCGTGGCGCACGCCTGCCCGATCCCACTGCTGACGGCGGCACCGCTATCGTCTGCCGGGCCCGCCGCGTTATCCCCGGCCACGGTCGTCAGTGCACCGGTAGTCGTGCTCACCCGGCGCACGCTCGAGCCGTCCCCGATGTACAGCCAGCCATCCGCCCAGTCCACGCCGCACGGACCGATCGCAACCGAAGTCGCAGGGCCGGGCCCGCCGACACCGCCGGCCACGGTGGAGATGATGCCCCCCGGCACCGACCCTGGCGACGGCACCACGGCCCCGGCCCGGGCTGCGTTCGCGGGGCCGGCAAGGGCCGGCCGCCGCCAGCGCCAGCCCCGCCACGGCCGCGCATGCGAGCCTGCTCCCCATCGCCGTCTCCTTCCCCTTCAGCACAGGGCCGCCCGCCGGGCGGCGTCAGCCGGCCCGCCATCCACTTCCCCGCCAGTTCGTTGCGCACCCGTTCAATGACGCCGGCCACTGGGCCGCCGCCTACGCTCTCGCCCAGTTCCTTGACCCCGCCAGCGGCCAGCTGTCCTGCACCGTCTCTGACGCCACCGCTGTATCCAAGCCGACCCAACCCGAAGAAGTCCCTGCCCGGAACCACTATTTACCCTGACCCGGCGATTACAGCACACGATACGGCCACCGCCGTCGCTTTGCCTGCCTTTGCAGATAAAGAGCCAACTCAGGCCGCATTCTGAGTAGCAACACCGGCCAGTCTTCCGAAACTGCCATTCTCGCGGCGGGGCGCAGTTCCGCCGCACTTGAATCAGAAGCTTCAGGCCGCGAGCACGAATAGCAGCGAGGTTACGGTGAGCATCCCAACTACTGCGGTCGGACCAGGAACCGGAAGCCTGCGGCCCGATCACCGAGGTACCGAGGTCCGTCACGGAGTTGAGAGGAAGATGGCGGACGGGAGTAAGCCGGGTCCGTTCGGGATAAGGGTTTGAGGTGTTCGGCGAAAAAGGCGACGATGCGGCGGCGGGCGTCGTTAGCGGATTCCTCGTGGTAGCCCATGCCAGAGAGCTTGGCCATGACGGCGAACACGGGCGGGACCCTGCCGTCGGTCCCGTGGTCGTTGAGGAAGCCGTGCGACGCCTGCGGATACTCCTTCACGTCGTGCGGCACACCCGCCGCCGTCAGCGCCCCGTCGAGGCGGGCCGCCGCGCCGCGCAGTCCCTTGTCCTTGCCGCCGAAGCTGCCGACCACCGGGCAGGCCCCGCGCAGGACGTCGGGCGAGCCGCGCCGTGCCGCGGTCATCCCGCCGCCGTTGGCGGCGGGCCGGCCTGGTACGGACCTCCAGCACCGGCACAAGGCCCGCCGACGCTCGATTCGGCGCGCCGCACGCTCTGAAACCACAGGGTTCCTGGGGGCAGCCGTCCGGTCATTACAGGACGTTGTGCTCTATTCGTGCAAATCACTCACCGCAAGAATGGGCGAGTAGGAGCGGCTGGCGAGTCCTGCCATCGCGGTGGGGCTGCTAAAGCAAGGTCGTCGCTCCATACTCAAGGAGGCTGCTATGAAGGCGCTCGTCTACCACGGCCCTGGTGCCAAGGGATGGGAGACCGTTCCCGACCCCGCGATCCAGGATGACACCGATGCCGTCGTCCAGGTCGACACCGTGACCATTTGCGGGACTGACCTGCACATACTCAAGGGTGATACTCCCGAGGTGGCGAGCGGGCGGATCCTCGGCCACGAGGCGGTCGGCACCGTCGTATCGATAGGCTCCGGCGTCAAGACGCTTGCGGTCGGCGACCGCGTCCTCGTGTCGTGCGTGTCGGCCTGCGGCCGCTGCCGGTTCTGCCGGGAAGGCCGCTTCGGGCAGTGCCTCGGCGGGGGCGGCTGGATCCTGGGGTACATGATCGATGGCACCCAGGCGGAGTATGTCCGCGTGCCGTTCGCCGACACCTCGACCTACAAGGTCCCGGTCGGCGTGAGCGATGAGGAGATCCTCATGCTCGCCGACATCTTGCCCACCAGCTACGAGGTCGGCGTCCTCAACGGCCGGGTGGCCCCCGGCGACACCGTCGCCATCGTCGGCGCGGGCCCGATCGGCCTGTCCGCCATCCTTGGGGCGCGCATGTTCTCGCCCGGCCACATCGTGGCGATTGACCTCGCGGACGCGCGACTGGAGGCCGCGAAGGGCTTCGGCGCGGACCTGACGGTCAACAACGGGCGCTCCGACGCGGTGGCCTTCGTCAAGGAGCTTACCGATGGCCTAGGCGCGGACGTCGCGATCGAGGCCGTCGGAACCCCGTCCACCTTCGAGCTGTGCGCGGACCTGGTGCGTCCCGGCGGCCGGGTGGCGAACATCGGCGTCCACGGCGCACCCGCCACGCTCCACCTGGAGAGGCTGTGGAGCCGGGACGTCACGATCACGACCGGCCTGGTGGATACCTACTCCACGCCGACCCTGCTGCGGATGGTCGCCGCCCGGCACATCGACGTGGCGCGGTTCGTCACGCACCACTTCGCGCTCCACGACATCACCAGTGCCTATGACACCTTCTCGCGCGCCGCCGACACGGGTGCCATCAAGGTCGTCATGACTCGCTCCTGAGCGCCGCCATCCGCCACGCCTTGCCGGGATCTTGTGCCCTGGCAAGGCCGGCCGCGGTGGCGTTCGGGTGAAGATGAGCGCGTCCGGGCCGCCACGGATCCCCGTCGCTCATCGCAGCGATCGCCTACGAGAGGCATCCGAGGACCGAGGTCCCGGGCTGAGCTGGTCCAGGTTGTTTGGTTTCGGTCCGTAGAGTCGCGGTCTACTGTCATAGGGCTCCGATGCGGTCGCCGAGGTCGAATTCGAGCGGGCCGCGGGTCTGCAGGCCCTGCGCGAACAGGGCGGCGGTGCGGTCCTGGGCCGCGTCCGAGACGACCAGCTGGTGGAACCGGCGGGCGTCGGCGCGGATCGCGTCCGCGCCGGGCATGGTCAGCTCATTGAGAACCCGCTTCGCCGTCCGCACCGCGTCGGCGGGGAACGAGGCGATGCGGCGGGCCAGCTGGGCCACGAACGCGTCCAGGTCAGCATCAGGCAGGGCCCGGTTTATCCAGCCATACTGTTCGGCCACTGCTGCGTCGAAGTCGTTCGCGCCGATAATCGCCTCCATGGCCCGGCCACGTCCGAGGAGCCGGGCCAGGTGCTGCACGCCGCCCGCGCCCGGCAGCGTGCCCGCGCCGACTTCGATCTGTCCCAGGATGGCGTTCTCCCGCGCGGCGAACCGCATGTCGCACGCTAGGGCCAGTTCGCTGCCCGCCCCGCGGGCCCGGCCGCGGATCTTTGCGATCGTGACGACCGGGAGCTCGCTGAGCTTGTGCCACAACATGCCCAGCGACGCGTCACCGGGCCCGCCCGCCTTGGCGGCTTCGGCGGTGTACTCCGCGACCTTGGTGAGGTCGACGTGCGGGATGAAGTAGTCGGGGTCGGCGCTCTCCAGCACTACGACCCTGGTCTCCTGGTCGGATTCCAGCGCGCCGAGAAGGCTCACCAGGTCGGCCACCAGTTCCGGTCCGATTAGGTTCATGGGCGGCGCGTCGATCACCACGTTGAGCACACCCCCGTCGCTGCGGGCGACCCGCAGCGTGCTGTACACCTGAGTCATCACTAGCTCCGCTGCGTCATGGCCGGTTGCCCGTGATGGAGTCGAGGACGGCCGAGGCGTACTTGACCGGCTCTTCCTCCCAGACCCGGCAGGTCAACGGCGAACAGACGTGCGTGATCGGAAAGCCACGCCCACATCGGCACGAACGCGTACACGCTTTCCGGCCACGGACTGGTGAGGACGACCGTCGGCTTTTGCGGGCTGCCGCTGTCGGCGTACCGGATCCGGACCCCGTCGATAGTCCGAAAGTCGACGTTCGGCATGGTCATCGTCGACATGTCATAATCCTCCAGATTCGGTTGATTCTTCTTCTGGGGCGATGCCGGGAACCCGCACAGGTCAGTTCTTCTGGCCCGCCAGGGCGGGGGCGAAGAAGTCGGTGAGCAGTTGCGTCACACGCTCGGCTGCGTCGTGGTGGACCCAGTGCGAGGCGTCGGGCAGGCGCTCGACGCGGTCCAGGTTGGGGACGTCGTCGTGGTCGGGCTCGGCGAGCTCAGGGCTGGATAGCGATCGCGTTCCCCCAGATGACCAGGGTCGCCGCGGAAGCCGAGCCGGGGCCTTCGGGGGCGGTGGGCAACGAGGTCATGAGAGCCTCCTTCTCTAGCGGGCGTTGCTTCACGATCGCGCCTTGGCTAGATCCGTTGAACCCGTGCAAAACCCTGGTCGGCACGCGTGCAGGAGGACGCGTGGCCCCCAGCCGGGGAACCAGGGACCTGCGATCAGCCCGCGGCGCCTGCGACTCTTCGCCCTCGGGAGCAGCGGCTAAAGGAAATGGCCGGCAGCAAACGTTCATGTGGCCCGGCCGACCCCAGGCGCGTTCTGACCTCGCGCGGGCAAGGTGCTATGGAGGTCCCTACGGGAGGTGATGCCCAGTTTGGCGAACACCTTGCGGAGGTGCCATTCGACGGTGCGCGTGCTGATGAATAGTTCCGCGGCAATCTCGGGGTTGGTGCGTCCGTCGCGGGCCAGCCGGACGATGTGCTCCTCCTGCGGGGTGAGGCGGTTGTAGGTGTCGACCTCGCGTTTGCGGACCTTCTCGCCGGTGGCGAGCAGTTCCCTGCGCGCGCGCTCGGCGAATGCGTCGGCGCCGATCGCGGTGAATAGGTGGTATGCGGCGTGCAACTGGTGGCGGGCGTCGAGCCGCCGGTTCTCGCGGCGGAGCCACTCGCCGTAGAGCAGGTGGGCCCGGGCAAGCTCGGGCCGCAGCGGGGTGCAGCCCAACCGCTCCACGGCCTCGGCGTAACACTGCTCGGCCTCCTGGCCTTCGCTAACCAGGGCTCTCGAGCGCGCCTCCAGACCCTTCGCCCAGTCGGAACCCTCAATTGTCATTGCCGAAAGCCGGTCCAGTGCTTGCCTGGCAAGGTCCGCCCGTCCGGTTCTCACGGCGGCTTCGATCAGTTCAGGCAGGACCAACTGTGTGCTCAAGGGTGAGTAGGTCTCCTCGGTCGCCGGCTCCGCCACGGCCAGCGCCTCTGCGTAGCGGCCAAGGCCGTTGCGGAGGACCGATGCGGACCAGTCGGCCATCTGGGCG
>CAVZUX010000008.1:0-39013 GCA_963778435.1 uncultured Actinomycetota bacterium | reverse complement strand
CGGGTCGCGGGTTCGAGTCCTGCCCGGCGCACAACAAAATATGAGGCTAGGTACAATTTTCGAACACATGGCGCTGGGAGCAAGCCTCGGATCCAAAGGCTTGCCCTGGGGTCATGACGCACGCCACCAGCAAGCGTCGCGGGCATGGCGAGGACTCGATCTACTGGGACGAATCCCGGAAGCGGTACATCGGGGCGGTGGATCTTGGCTTCAGCCCGGCCGGGACGCGCATCCGCAAGAAGGTCAGCGGCAAGACCAAGGTCGCGGTCCGCGACAAGCTTCGGGAACTTCATAAGGAAACAGACGCCGGGGGCTGCGGCCGCGGCGGCGGTACACCGTGGGCGATGCGCTCGAGGACTGGCTGGCGCACGGGGTAGACGGCCTCTCGGAGCGGACCGTGACGTTGTACCGCGGCACGATCGTGAAGGCGCTGAGCGAGGAACTTGGTCGCATCAGGCTGACGGAGCTGACCGCTTCTGACGTGCAGGGGCGCTGGCGGCTTTGGCGGGGCGGTCGTCGACGCGGACGGCGCAGATCGCGCACAACGTTCTGGTCCCGGGCGATCCGGCACGCCGAGCGCGATGACCTGGTGGGGCGCAACGTCGCCGCGCTGGTCGACGCGCCGAAGGGACAGCTGGCGGGGCGGCCGTCGAAGTCGCTGACGCTTGAGCAGGCAGTGGCGCTGATGGCGGCGGCTGAGGGGACGGCGCTGGAGGCGTACATCGTCGTGTCGCTGCTGTCCGGGGTGCGGACCGAGGAGGCGCGGGCGCTGCGCTGGGATCACGTCGTGGCGTGGGTGGACGGGCAGTGGCGGCCGGTGAGCGAGGCCGGGTTCGATCACGAGCAGGTGGCGGTGTTCGTGTGGCGGGCCGGGGGCGACACCAAGACGCCGAAGTCGCGGCGGACGCTGGCGCTTCCGCGAAAGTGCGTTGAGGCGCTGCGGGAGCATCGGGTGCGGCAGGCGAAGGACCGGCTGTCGGCGGGGCCGTTGTGGAAGGACCATGGTTTGGTGTTCGCCTCGGCGGTGGGGACGCCGATGGATGATCACAACGTGCGGAGGCAGTTCCGGGTGATCACCGAGGCGGCCGGGTTGGGGAAGACGTGGGTGCCGCGGGAGTTGCGGCATACGTTCGTGTCGCTGCTTTCGGCTCACGGGGTGCCGGTTGAGGCGATCGCACTGCTGGCGGGGCACAACCAGACGGCTACGACTGAGCTGGTTTACCGGCATCAGATCGTGCCTGCGCTAACTCGCGGTGCCGAAGTGATGGATGAGATCTTCAGTTGATTTAATTGTTATTGATTGCCCAGCCTCAGCTCTGCGTTTGAGCTGTTCACAGGCCCTCTCCATGGAGAATCGATTGCGGATCGATCCCGATCATCACTGCAACCATGACCGGCCTCCTCTTCCCGTGCCTGATGAAGATCCGCAGCGGACACGCCTGATTCCAGGGCCGGACAGCACTCGCGCCTCTTTTGAGCCACGCCGCGGGGGATGGCCCCGGCGGGCAGGCATGTCATTCGAAAGCCAGGCCACGCAATCGGGTCGGCAGGCGGCTACAGAGCCAGCACACCGGGACTTCTCAGCGCTACGACCTGACTCTTCCAACCGGCCAGGCCCGCAGCGCCTACTCCCAACTCTCAATCAGGCGGCTACTTGCGCCTCAAGCGACCGGGCCCGCCGTTGGGACGCTCGTGTCCGGAATCCAGGCCAGAGCCTGCGGGTCCCAGACAGCTGGGTTCGAGCGTTTGCCGAGCGCCGGGTTAACGAAGGACGCTACGAGGCCGGCCGCAGTCTGCGCCGAGAAAGACTCGGCCACCGGGACACCTTTCGCGGTCGCGGGGTAGGTATGGGTCCACTCGGAGGGAACATCGAAGTGCTCGAACGGCCCGATCCTACTGAACTCTCGCTTGGCGGCGATTGCTACCCGAAGCTCATCCAGGTCGACGGTCTGGGTGTGGGCGATCAGGACCAGGTCGACCAGATCCTTCACGCGGCTGCTGCGTTTGCCGCCGGGGTAATGGGTGTCCATCGTCGCGCAGACCTTGTCGGCGACCTGGTCGGCGACCGGGTAGAGCCGGTAGGGGAAGGTGATCAGCGGCCGGTGCAGGTGCAGCCGGTTAGCCGGCTCGACCACTTCGGGACGTCCGACGGGCGGTGGCCCGACGACGACATCGACGACCACCATGTCGACCTGGGTGTCATGGTCGACGTCGATGCAGGCGAAAAAGTAGCGCCGCGTCGCGACGCCAGGCTGGTTCTCCCCGAGGCCGGTCGGCGTGGACCGAATCAGGCGGAAGGTGAGGTGATCCCCGAGTTCGACCTCTGCCAGCGCGGCCAGTGCCCTCTCCGCCTCAGCGAGATCGGACGCGCGCAAGGCTGCCAGGTCCACGTCTTTGGTGGTGCGCGAACGCGGCACCCGGGCGAGCATGCTCATCCCGCCCTTGAGCAGCCACTCGGACTGCTCGCCCTGGGCGAAGACACGGGAGAGGAACCGGTCGAAGCGGGCCTGCCGGATTTGCGCGTCGACGCTGGCCGCGCTGATGCCCGGTCCTGCCTGGCGGGCGGCCTTCTTCGCGGCGTCCTTGATCGCCAACTCCAGTGAGCGCCAATCGCCATATCCCTCGCGCCTGGCCCCACTCCGCTCAGCCATATTGCCATCCATCCGGACGCACGCCCGCGAGCTCGAGCAGATCGCTGGCCAGTGACCTGCCGTCGCTCTTGCGCCGGGCCGCGATGGGGTCGAGATAGGACACCAGGCGATCCGGTGCCACGAGCTTGTCAGCCCGGACCGCGTCGCGAGCAGCGCCGGCGACCAGAGACAGGTCGGTCCCGATCTCGATGAGGTCCGCGAGGGTCCGCTCCACGGTCAGGGCGGGCAGCCCGGCGACGGGAATGACCTCGTCGCGGGTCAGCCTCCGGATACGCAGTCGCACACCGGGAAGCCGGGTGCCCTTGCGTGCGGGCACGATGAAGTCGAACCCAGCGGGGAAGAAATCACCGATGCCGTGAACCACGGCCGCGGTCACGCCGGCCGCCACGACCGGCGCCACTCCGGTCTCCGCACGGGGCGCGGTCGCGCCGCCCAAGGCCAGCCAGGTAGCGTAGATCGCCTCGTGATCCTGCAGCGGAGCCCCGGCCATCCGGTAGACCCCCTGCGCCACGCGTTCGATTGCGCCGGCCGAGGCCATCCGGGCGAGCTGCTTTCGGGAGACACCAGCGTCCCTGGCCTGGGAGGTGGTAACTAGGCCCCACCGACGTTCCGCGATGGAACCGAGCCGGACCAGCGTCGAATCAGCCATGGCAACTATTGTACCCATTTCGGGGAACGAACGTTGTCGCACGTCGCGGATGAAGGTGACAGTCTGGCCGGCCCACTCACCCGGCGCGCCATCGCGATGGGCTGGCGGCTGGAAGTGTCAAGCGGGTGCGACGCGGGGCGGGCCTGGCCGTTGATGACCCGGTCGCGGAGGTCTCCGAGCATGACGTCGGCTTGGTCGATCTGGTCACAGACGGCGCCGAAGTCGGTTCTGATGGAGACGAGGTGGGTGCTGCGGGCGAAGGAGTGCTGCAAGAGACTGGCGCCGTGGGACCGGTTCGGGAGGGTGGCTGACCGGGCCTGTTGGCGCAGCCGGGCTTTCAGGTCATGGGTGAGGCGGTCTAGGCGAACTGGATCAGGCCGCGGATGAAGTCTGGTTCTTCCTAGAAGCGGGCAACAGCGTGATGGCGATGCGGCGGGCCGTGATGTGGTCGACGGAACTGCCGGGGCGTCGGCTTCGGCAGTGCCGTACTCGATCAACCACTCGTGCAGGGCCAGGTCACGCGCGAGCTTGCCCTCGCGGCGACGGCCGGGGCTCATCGCCGGCCGTTTTAAAGGCCGGCGGCCGTGCCGTGCGCTGAGGGCGGTTCAGAGCTGGAAGTGATGGCGAGGAATTGCTCGAGGTGCTGGCGGGTGATCAGGCGGCGTCTGCCGACCTTGAGGGAATTGAGGTTTCCTTGCCGCATCTGGTCATACAGCAGGTCGCGGGACAGGCCGGTCAGGCGGGCGGCCTCGTCGACGGAGTACGCAAGCCGCTCGGCCGGGAGGCCCGGTTCCGGCTCTTCTGCCCTGGGCGGGGTGGCAGCAGCGGCCGATGGCGCTGTGCCGCGCCGGGGGTTCTCACGCGGGTGCGGTGCGCTCATCCGGCCGCCCCGGGGTCGGCTGACAGAACGCTGAGCCCGGCTTCCGTCCAACCCGGCGGGGTGGCTGTCCGGGCGAGGGCGTCGGGTACGGTCATGCCGAGTTCGGCGGCCCAGCCCTGGATGTGGCCCCAGAGCCGGCGCCCAGCGTGCAGGTCGCCCTGGCCCGCTACCTCGGCGATCGTCATCGCCGTGATGGCGGTGTTGCGGGTCATGTACCGGCCGGGGAGCCAGGACACTTCCCACACGTGCTGCTCGCCGGGTGCGAGGCGCGCGGCGTGGACGGTGCGGTCGCTGCTGATGCTTTCGTCCAGGATGGTCAGGGCCATAACCGTCCGCCCTCCGCGCGCTTGTGGGTGGTCTGCTTGCCGTCCCTCGAGGCGGCGGCTGGAGGCGCGGCCCGGCCGGGCGGTTCGACGGGGATAACAGGCGTCATTACCGCCTCCCTGGATATCCGAGATGTGCGGGTGAGAGGAATTTCCGTGATTGCAGGCATGGGGGAATCGCTTCCGCTAGGTGGGGAGTTCACCGGGATCATGGATTGGCGTATCGCCAATGATTCCGGAAATTGCGCGGGCTGGGCTTGTGGGGTTAAGGGCGCGTCCGGCCGGAGGGAGTGCCGGGCTCGGGTTGCATAGTGGTCAGTGGTCTTCGCCGTCGCCGTGGACGACCGGGCTCCCGGGCCAGGTCCTGGCGCCCAGCGTGGTGCGGGTAAGGGTCTGCAGCGGTGTGCTCCGCTGGCTGGGCAGCCGCCGGTTGCCCTTCGCGCGGGCGCCGATCATGGACATGATGAATCCAGCGGCCATGCCGCCGGGCAGGAACGCCATTCCCGCGACCACGAGCACGAGCACGAAGCAGGTCATCAGGCGTCAGGAGGCCCGCCTGTCATCACCGCGTGCGGTTTTCCCGTCAAGGGGATCACTTCCTTTCCCGGATTGGGAACCTCATGAAGTGACGTTAGGACGGGAGCAATGGCTAGGCCAATATCAGGGTGATATATATGACGATGAGATAATCGTCGGAATGGCCGCCGGGATCGCGCGGGAAACCTCGGCGGAGCCGTGGAACGTGCGCTCGGCGGCTCTACCGGCTCCGCCGAGGCGCTTATCCGGTCCGTCTGACGGGCAGTTCGACCGAGAGCGCGAACGTCATCACGACGATCGAGGCGGTTATCCGTCGCCCGGCGGGTCAGAACCTCACCGGGAAGCGCCGAGCCGACCTGCTCGGGAACGGCGGAGGTAAGGAAGGTGCGCATAGTTCATCCCTCGCTAGGGCGGAGCTCCAAGAGGCAGGCCCTGCGGGCGGCCTGCTGCCCGACGCGATCCCATTCGGGAGTGCTCGCGGCCGGGGCGGCAGCTCGCGGGCCGGGGCCGGTGCTCCAGCATCCTTTACGCGGAAGCACCGGCCCGGATTGGCGTCAGTCGCCGATCAGGCCGCGCAGCAGCAGGGCGGACTGGGCCGGGCTGAGCGCGAATGCCCGCAGCTGCTCGAAGACCCGCGCGTACGCCTCCAGGTCGTCCCGGCCTTCCAGGCACACCCCGCCGCCGATCCCGCCAACGTGAACCAGCCCAAGACCGGGCGGGCCGACGAACCGCAGGAGGGCCAGCGACCCGTCGCCGGCCGCCGCGTGCGCGCCGGACTCGAACGGCAGGATCTGCACGGTGACGGTGCCGCTGTCCCCGGCGGCCTCGGCCAGCGCGCCGATCTGCTCGTCCATCACCGCCGCGCTGCCCACCTGCTGGTGCAGCGCCGCCTGCCCGATCACGAGGTGGACATCCGGTGACTCGGCGAGGATCGCCTGCTGCCGGGCGATCACCGCCTCCGCCGACCGGTCCCGCGCGGCGTCATCGGCCAGGGCCGGGTCGGCCTCGGCGAGTGCCCTGGCGTAGGCCGGGGTCTGCAGCAGCCCAGGGACCTGCTGAGCGTCGTAGGCGGCGATCCCGCTGGCCGCGGTTTCCAGGGCCAGGTAGTCCTTGCCAGGGGCCGGGCAGGACATCTGGCGTAGTCGCGGTACCAGCCGAACGCGCCCCGCGGGTCCGCGAGCAGCGGCCAGGAGGGCCTGCTGCTCCCCCGCGACGCCGTACTCGGCGAGCAGCTCCCGCAGCTCCTTGCCGCGGATGCCGCGCTGGCCGGTCTCGATCCTGCTGATCTTCGAGCGGTCGCATTCCAGTATCCGGGCCGCGTCGTCCAGGGTGAACCCCAGGCCTTCGCGGTACCGGCGCAGCGCCCTGCCCACGAGCCGCCGTCGTACGGGAGGTGCAGAAACCATGATGAGCCGCCCTTCATCTGGTGCGTTCCGTGAGGTCGCCGTCAGGTTGCCGCCCTGACGACATCTTTAAGGTACTAACATATTCAGCTGGCATCAAGGTGTCGCCACCGTCCGTTCCATCGAAAGCTCTTATTCCCGAAGGACAGCCCGCGCGGCGCGGATGATCCGCGCGGCCGTCCGCTGGCTCACGCCCCACTCCGCGGCGAGCTGCGCGGCCGACGGCCGGGCGCCGGAGCGGAGATCGGCCAGGACGCGGTCGAGCCGCTGGTCGCCCGCGTAGGGGTGCGGCTTGGCGGGGGCGCCGGGGGTGCCGGGCTTGTGGCCGCCGCCCGTGCCCGGGCGGCTGTCGGCCGCGGCCCACACCGTCGACCGCTTCCACAGCGGGGCGGGGCGGCCCCGGGCGGCGGTGCCGTAGGCGTCGGGCTCGGGGAAGTAGCCGAGGCGGCGGTTGGCGTGGATCACGTACCGGCTGGCGTAGCCCAGCATCCGGGCGGTCTCGGCGGCGTTCACCAGGTCGTCCGGGTCGCCGTCCCGGTCGACCCGGGTCAGCGACTCGATCTTGCCCCGCTGGTGGGCCTGGTGCCAGGCGGTCCACTCATCGTCGTACCAGTAGTCCGTCCGGCCGATCCGCCCGGCTTTCTCCGGGTGACCCGTCCTGGCCCGGTTGCGGTACCAGCCATCGACCGTGCCGGGCGGGACGCCGCGCGCGGCCATGTCGACGCGGCTGATCACCGGGCGCCCGTTGATCGCCGGAATCGCGAATTACCTCCTCGCGGAGCCGTATGCGCAGGCGGCACGGCAAGCGGCCTCCGGCCCAGGCGCGCCCCGGGCCGACCCGGGAATCCTAGCCTTCTCGGAGTCGGCGTAACCAGGTGACCGCAACCCTTTGTCTTCTATGTGGCCGCAACCTGTTGTCTTCTACAATGCCGGGCAAGTCCCGCAGCGTTTGCTTGCCTTGGTGGCGTTCCGATGCGCTGCGGGGCCAGGCGGCCGACGGGGCCTTTGCCGAGGCGCTGCTCGCAGTGCCGCCCTCCGGGGCGGCCCCGGCGGCCGCCGCCCCGGTCGCGCGACCGTCCTCGACCTCAGGTCGACCCGAGGTCGACCTGAGGTCGAGGACGACTTCGACCGGGAGGTCTTGTCAGAGACGACCCTGGAACGCTTCGCGACCGCCGTCTTCGTTGCCGACGCTCGTGACAGTGACAACCGCTACCGTCGTCGACGGGAGGCGGGTTGTTGACCCTTCGTCGGCGGGAGCCGCCGTGGTGAGCGTGCTTGGGCCAGCAGCGCGAAGAAGACACCAACTGACGGGCATTCCCAGCAGCCGACGCTCGCCGCGGCCATGAGCCTGGTCGTGGCGGTGTCCTAACGCGAACCAGCGACACCACCGTGAGCGTGTGTTTAGCGAAGCTGTTGGTATGGCCCAAGGTCGGTCTCATCGCCACGATCAGTGACTGTTCCAGAATGCACGGTCAGAGCAATGCACGCCGAACGCCGACTCGGCACTCTGGTGGTCTTGTGGCGGGGACAGGATTCCCCCGCGCATAGCGCCCGGTTCTATTCCTCGGCTGGGCTGCGGGCCGATAAATTCGTTGTCGCTGGCACGTCTATTGTGCGGCGCGTACACCTGGCGTATCTTCTGCCCGAAGATGAACGCGCCAGCTCCAGTAAGTACGCGGAACGGTGCCAGATGATGATCAACATGCTGGTCGACGCGGGCGCATCCCGGCCCGCGCCAGCCAACTGCACTGTCCACGGAAGGGACGTGTGATGTACGCCTGCGAAGGTCAACTGACGCCGGGGAACGCCGGCGAACTGCTGTACCGGTTCGCCAACCATAACTATCCCGACCCGCTGATGCCCGGCGAGCACATCGAGCAAGTCTGCGCATGGCTGCACACAAACCATCAAGACCATGCCAAGCAGTTCGCAAGCGACTGGGAACGGTTCCGGGTCGGCGAGTTGTGCGCCGCGGCACACGACAACCTGCCCGCCGGGGAAGCCAGCGCACACAAGGCCGCCGCCAAACGGACCTGGCACATCGTGCAATGGCTGACCCTCGACGTCGGCGCACCGCTACCCGACTCGCCCCCATGCGTGCACGGCGAGTCGTTCCGGGTCCGGATATCACCCGAGGAAGCGCTGGAAGTCCGCACCCTGCTCCGCAAGTTCGTCGACGGGGACCCGGACCCCACGGCAACCCCGGAGATCGCCAAGGTCGCCTGCCAGTGGCTGCGGGTCAACTTCCCCGACTTCGCCGCAGAGCAGGCCGGGCTCTACAACAAACTGTGCACCGACAATCAGTGCCGGGCAGCGCACACGCCGGTGAGCGAACCGGAACAGCAAGCCCTGCTGCAAACCGCGATCCGCGCCCGCGCCATCGTGAACTGGCTGGTCGGGGCGGGCGTGCCCGCTCCCACGCCCCCAAGATGCGAACACGGAATGGAGGGCTGACCATGAGCAGCAACGTCAAGGTGACCTGCCCGCACTGTCACAGCGAGGTGTGGACCCGGAACCTGCACAACGACCCGTGCCCCAGGTGCGGGCATATCATCCCCGCCCCGAACTTCAAATAGGCCAGCGGCGTGCGGCGTCAGCGCACCCGCGCGCCCCCGCTCTTGCGCGAGCTCATCAGCGAACTCGAGACCCTCTCAGCCCAGGCATCGAGCAGGCCGAAGGATGGACCGCGGCATGAGCCAGCCCGGCCCGCTACACCGGCCACAGCGAAGGCCGCGTCCACAGAGGTGGTGTATGAGAAACCACCGCGCGATCTGTTCCTATTTAAGCGGAAATCGCCTCAATTGTCAATTCAGCATCACTGGTGACTCCTGTTTCACCGCCTTCGTTCTTATCCGCTGCTTTCCGGCAGGCGGCGAGTATTTCCGGTCCCATGTAGCGCCGCGATTCGGCCCATTCGTCGTCCTGCTCGGCGAGCACGGCGCCGACGAGGCGGATGATGGAGCCGCGGTTCGGGAAGATGCCCACGACGTCGGTGCGGCAGCGGATCTCCTTGTTCAGCCGCTCCTGCGGGTTGTCGGACCAGATCTGGCGCCAGACCTCGCGGGGGAAGCCGGCGAAGGCCAGGATGTCGTCACGGGCCTCGTCCAGGTGGGCGGCGGCCTGCGGGAGCTTCGCCTCCAGGGCCTTGACGACCTGGGCGTGCTGGGCGCGGACCGAGGCCGCGTCGGGCTGCTCGAAGATGGTCCTGACCAGGGTGGACACCCACGGCTGGGCCGACTTCGGCACCCGGGTGAGCAGGTTGCGGTGGTAGTGCGTGCGGCACCGCTGCCAGGCCGCGCCGGGCAGCGACCGAGGCGATGGCGGAGACCAGGCCGGCGTGGTCGTCGCTGGTCACCAGCGCGACGCCGGACAGGCCGCGGGCGACCAGGCCGCGCAGGAACGCCAGCCACCCGGCCCCGTCCTCGCTGCTGGTCACGTCGACGCCGAGGATCTCCCGGTGCCCGCCGGAGTTCACCCCGGCCGCGACCAGGCAGTGCACGTTCACGGTCCGGCCGCCCTCGCGGACCTTCTGCGTCAGCGCGTCGATCCACACGAAGGTGTAAGGGCAGCCGTCCAGCCTGCGGGAGCGGAACCCCTCCACCATCTCGTCGAGCTCGGACGCCATCGCGCTGACCTGCGACTTGCTCAGGCCGGTGACGCCGAGGGAGGCGGCGAGCTTCTCCACCCGCCGCCTCGAGACGCCCAGCAGGTAGGACGTTGCGACGACCGAGGCCAGCGCCCGCTCCGCGCGGCGGCGGTGCTCCAGGAACGACGGGAAGTACGACCCGTGCCGCAGCCTCGGGATCGCCAGCTCGACGGTGCCGGCCCGGGTGTCCCACTCCCGCGGCCGGTAGCCGTTGCGCGAGTTCACCCGCGCCGGGCTCACCTCGCCATAGCCCGCGCCGCACGCCGACCTCGACCTCGGCGTCCATCATCTTCTGGGCGAACGTCCGGATCATCTCCCGCAGCAGGTCAGGGCTCGCCGCGGTCATGGTCTGCTCGAACGACTCGCCCGGAACGGGCACAATGTCAACTACGGCCACTTCGCTCTCCTTCGTTACATTCACGCATCTCGAAGGATCACGAGGTGGCCGCCTCACGTCACGGCAACACGCCGGACGAGGGCAAACCGTCACATCGGGATCAGGTACTCCATACACCACATCCGTGGACGCTAACAACTCGGACGACGCGCCAGAGGTGGGGACACCCTAGAGGTTGAGGAACAGAACCCCCTTTACCGCAAACCCGCAGGTTACAGCTGGATGCTGTGGTGGGGTGGTCTGCGCAGACCTGGCTCATCCGATCAGGTAACCGGGATCACCAAGCCGCCGCCAACTTCCAGCCGGGCTCAGTCGTCCGGGAAGTGAACGTGGCAACGGCTCAGTCGGTCGAGTCTTTGACTCACTGGACCCGCCCGCCAGCTGCGGCCACGCATCGTCACCACCAGCGGGACGGCCAACAGCCATAGATTGTCAGTGCTATCGCCTAACATCACCATGAGTTCCGAGCCGCGCCCGTCCCTTCTACACCGGACTCCGGACGCCACGGTGGATCTGGGCTTCAGCCCGGCCGTGACGCGCATCCGCAAGAAGGTCAGCGGCAACACCAAGGTCGAGGTCCGCGACAAGCTTCGGGAACTGCATAAGGAGACAGACGCCGGGGGCTGCGGCGGCGGCGGCGGTACACCGTGGGCGACGCGCTTGAGGACTGGCTGGCGCACGGAGTGGACGGGCTCTCGGAGCGGACCGTGCTGCGGAAGACTGGCTCTTGGATGGGAGCCGCACCGAGGAGGCCCGGGTACTGCGCTGGGACCATGTCAGGCCGCCGCGGAAGGGGAGGATCAGCGATGCCCGGGAGGGAGGACGAGAAGGACTTCGCCGGCGCCGCGGTAAAGGCCGGGCGGGAGGTAGATCTGGCTGGGCACCGGTTGGATGACGCTCTCCAGCAGGTTGCGGTGGTAGACCAGGATGCTGTACTGCTGGAACGGGTAGATCTTGGCGGGCTTGCCGTACCAGACCAGGGCCTCGTGCAGATCGAGGCCGCTGCCGCCCGCCTGCGGCTGCGAGGTCGTGACGATGAAATTCGCGGAGGAGACGGCCGGGTTGAACCAGCCCTGCTTGGCCACCCAGAGATAGCCGTACGTGCCGCCGCTGATCAGCGGTGCGATGTGGACCTTGCCGGCGGTGACCAGTGCCGTGATGTTCGCGTTCCAGTAGCCGCCAAGGCCGCTGTTCAGGTTGTGCGCCGCCAGCCAGTCGGCGAGAGGGGCTTCAATGGGCTGCTCCGGCGGCTGCGCGGCGACGTAGCCGAGGCAGCACAGCAGGCCGAGCCCGACGACGGCGAGCACGCTGGCCACCGCCGCCCGCGCCGCCAGCCCGACCCGAGCGAGCCGCCGGGACGGGACGGGACGGGCGGAGAAGCCGGCCAGCCAGCGGCCGACGACCCGGCCGCCGAGCACCGCGCTGAGCGGGAGCACGACGGCGATCTCGTGCGTGCCGCCAACCGGGATCATCAGCGGGCTCGCCGCGCCGGCCGCCAGCATGACGATGACGCCGACGGCGACCACCCGGGTCACCCGGTCCGCCCGCCGCCAACGGGCGATGGTGATGAGCAGGCCGAGCAGCGCGACGGCGACGCCGACCAGGTGCAGGCACGCGAAGACCGACTGCGGCTGCGGCATCCCCGAGAAGTTGGCGCCGAACAGGATCAGCAGGTTCTGCCCGAGAGCCTGCAGCTGCGCCGAGATCGTCGCCCAGTGGGAGATCTGCGACACCGCCGGGATCGCGCGCAGGTAGAACCCGCCCGCGTGCCAGATCCCCTTGATCAGCAGTTCGGTCACGCCGAAGGAGGCGGCCGCCAGCACGGCCAGCGCGGCATCGTATCCAGGCGACTGCGCGCCGTGGCGAGCGGGGCGCGGCGGGACCGCCGGCCGGCCGCGCCGCCGGCGGGCCAGGCCGGCCAGTCGCCGGACCCCGAACGCGATCCCGAACGCGGCCGCGGACGCGGCGCCGACCACGGCCAGCGGGATCGCGCAGCTGAGGGTGGCGACCAGGTCATCGAGCTGCGCCCAGACCAGCAGCACGAACGTCAGCAGGAGGGCGCCGGCGGCAGGCAGCAAGCGGCGGGGCGCCACCCGGTCCACGACCAGCAGCGTGATCAGCACCGGGACGCCGACCGCGGTGTGGTCAGGCCCCCCGAGCAGCACGCCCAAGCCCGCCCCGGGGCCGGGCGCGACCATGATTCCGGCGGCGATCAGGGCCCGGACCCACGCCTCGCGGCTGCCGCGCCGCCGGTCCCTGGCCGCGCCGGCCGCCAGCAGCGCGGCGAAGAGCACCAGCAGCGCGTACTCGATGGCCGCGGCCACGTGGATCACGTCGACCCGGAACCCGTACACCGCCGCGACCAGGCCGTCCACCGGTATCTCAACCGTGTAGAACGACACATCGGCCATGAACCAGCCGTGCAGGAGCAGGTTGCCGTGCCGCACCATGTCCCAGCCCTGCACCACCATGCCGGCCGAGTCGGAGTCCGCGCCCTGGGTCCTGGACGCAAGCAGATAGCACCAGAAAAGCCCGGCCAGCACCGCCGCGATCGCAGTCACGGTGAGCAGTCGGCGCACGGTCGCGCGCCAGCGCCGCGGTGGCGCCGGTTCCCCGCCCGCCGGGGCGGTTATCTCGAGTCGTGCCTGCCGACTCACGTGCACCCTTGGAAAATAGAGATCATCAGTTGGCAGAACTGTCGATAGAGAACGGAACTAGTTAAAATCCCACCAAAAGCCGCCGATCGGACAGCACCGGCTCAGTCGTAGAGCGCAAGCGCCGCTGCGGCGGCGGAACGGACCTCCTCGGCCAGCGCGGCCGGGGCCGTCACCCTCGCCTCTTCGCCGAGGCGGAGCGCCAGCCGCCGGATCAAGCTGGCGTCCGGGGTGCGAATCGCGATGCGCAACCGTCCCTCCCCCAACTCGGTCACCGAATCGCACGGGTAGTACTCAGCTACCCAGCGCGCCCCGGCGGCAAGCTCAAGCTCGGCCAGCACATCGGACTCCGACGGCTGGAACAGCCCCGCGTCCACGTCCGCCCACTCCGCCTCCTCCGGGAACGAGGCGGGCACGTCGAGCACCGTGAAGTCGAGTATGCGGTCGAGCCGGAATTTCCGCACCGCCTCCGCCCGTCGGCACCAGGCCAGCCCAACCACTGGTGCTGTTCGCGCATGCATGGGTCGGCACGTTCGCGGAACTCCCTGAATGGCGCGGCCCGGCCCGATGGCGCACAGACCGCGAGTATTACGCCGACATCCGGACCACCGCGGCGCGCAAGCGGACACCCGACGAGGACATCATGAGCCACGACGTCGCCGCCATTCTGTGGGTGACAGACTGGTGACCACAGCCGCATGTTTGGGTCGCGGCCTTGCTCGGTTGTCCTGTGCTCTCTCTTTCCGGTTTCCGTTAAGGGTCGCCTGCCCCAGCGCCGCTCCGGCGGTGACGTCAACGAGCTTCTTCTCCCGCTGGTGGGCCATGTTCTTGCCCGCAGTGCCGATCCCGGACTCGCGGGTCACCTTTGGATCGAGCACGTGGCGCGCGCGACTATCTCAGACTGTCGAGACGTCCTGACCTGCACAAAGCAGACCCAGCCAGACCACTTTTGACGAAACTGGCGTGCATAGCATGCAGACGCCCAGCTATAGCTGGGGCGCCACGTCCCGCCGCATGTGATCGAGGCCGCCTCAGGGGGCGTAGGACGGACCCGGGCGTCCGCTCCAGGCCTCCAGAATCGGCCTGTGCATCGTGTCCGTCACCGCTACCGTACTCCACGTGATCGCGTTACGCTTGGCATGAGGCGCCAGAACGTTACGCGCCGTAGTCGGCAGGCGGATTGCACGTCTGACGGCGACCACGCGGTAGGGGGCAGGCTATGGCAGACGCAGGGCTCTTTATCGGCTTCGGGGCTCCGGTGCGAGGCCGTGAGCAACAGGCCATCAAGGTCTTCAACGAAAGTTTCGAGTATTACTCCGGGCTGCAGCGCGAGGGCGAGATCGAGAGCTTCGAGCCGGTTATCCTCGAGCCACACGGCGGGGAGCTTGGCGGGTATTTCCTGCTGCGCGGCGATAAGGACAAACTTGGGCGCATCCGCGGCAGCGAAGAGTTCGAGCGGCTGACGGCGCGGGCCCAGCTCATCGTCGAGAACCTCGGGATCGTCGCCGCCTTCTTGGGCGAGCGGCTCATGTCCCAGATGTCAGTATTCAGCCAGCAGGTGGAAGAACTTACCTAGCGGCCCGGAGTCGCAGACACGCGCGCCAACCACATAACCGGAGCGGCCGTCGATGGCGATGGTCAGGGTGCGGTCGGTTTCCATGACGTCTGGGCCAGCCGGCTTCCCGAACATCGCTGAAGCCGTCCAGGCTGCGGACAGGGCGTTGAGGATTTTCGTGACGTCCCAGAGAGCGGACAGGCCCGGGGATTCCGGGGTCGCGGGCGCGGGCCGGGTGGCGGTAGACGGGGACGCCGATGAGCAGTATCACCGGCCAGCCGGTGCTCAGTGCCAGTCCCCGGCACAGTTGGAGGTGACTGCCTTCATACCAGTCTGCCTCGGCGGGCTTGACCCTCTCTGCTTCTTAAGTTGGAGATCGCGATCTCGTGAACCCGTGGGTGGCGCGTGATCAGACCAGGTCGTCCCACCCCATGCTGGGGCTGGGCTTCAGCTACTGGGACGAATCCCGGAAGCGGTACATCGGGGGTGGACCTTGGCCCGGGCCCGGCCGGGACGCGACGCGACGCCCGGCTGCGGACGCGGTGGCGGTGGCGGGGAAGGCGATGGTGCACATAACCCCCGGTCGTTGCGGACCCGGCCGCAGGCAGGGACGGCGGCTGCCAGGTGCGGCTTCAGAGCGGGCGGCCCAGGCAGTGGCAGCACGAAGACTTCCCAGAAGTGCCAGTCTTCCCAAATATTTGTGTGAGTCTTCCCAGAAGTAGCCTGTAAATCTTCCCACAAAGCCTGTACTAGAAGCCGCGGCCGCGGATCCGGGTTTCATCGTCTCAGGCCCGAGACCGGTGCTCATCGATGAGTTCCAGCACGTCCCCGAGATCCTTGGACGCGGTCAAGGCCGAGTTGAACCGGGACACCGGTCCGGGACGCTTCGTCCCAGACTGGTTCGACGAGGTACACCGTGCTGCCGCAGGCCGCGCAGTCGCTCACCGGGCGGGCGCACGTCGTCAACGTGCTTCCGCTGTCTCAAGGGGAGCTTGACGGTCACCGTGAGCGCTTCATTGACCTGCTGTGGCAGGACCCGGAACGAATCCCGCCAGCGGCAGTCCCCGCGGGCAGCAGGGACGAGTACGTGAACCGGATCCTAGCTGGCGGCTTCCCGATGATCCTCCAGAGGCAAACCTCGCGGGCGCGCACGTCCTGGTTTGCTGATTACGTGGACCTCGTGGTCATGCGGGATGTTCTCGACATCGCGCGCATCCGGCAGCGTGAAGCTCTCCCCAGGCTGCCGCGGCTAGTGCCTGGGCATGCAACTCGGTGATGCGGCGGCCATCGCGTCTAGGTTCGCACTAGACTCGCGGTGGCGGGCGAAGGTATAGCGTCCGGAATCGTCGGCGCCGAGCCTGTCCGAGTCGCCCATGCCGATCAGGTCCGGGATGACGCATCGCCCCAGGCCCTCCAGAGCGGGCAGCGCCGAGCGCCATAGGTACGACGAGGTGGGATTGCCGTGCAACAGCACGATAGGCCGACCGGTCCCGGATTCCACATAGGCCATCTGGCGGCCCAGGACCGGCGCGAAGCGCTTGGCTGCTCGCCACTGTGACGAGGTCACTGGACTCCTCGCTGCCGCTGCCACTGCCGTGATAATAGCGCCGCAGGCCCAGAGCGCCGATCAGCGCCCCGCCAGGCATGAACCGGGCTAGGGCTGCAAGAGCCAGATAGGCGGACATCGCGGTCGCGGCCGAGCCACTCCCTCGAAACGGCACGCTATGCCGTCACCTTGAAGCAGCAGGCAGCAGGACGCCAGCTCCGGATCGGCCGAATATAAATCTCTATCAATTGAATGACTACCTGTACCGAGCCGACACAGATGGCACAGCTCTGCGGCCTCGAGATCAACCATACGGAGCCTCATGGTCGACGTTTGAAATTGAGGCTTTTTCTGTTCGCCTGGATCGCTCGGCCAAGAAACTCTTCGATCTGGTGATGCAGCTATTCGGTTATACTTTCCTGCCACATGATCCTGGGAGCCGTGCCTGTACCGCTCCGGTCCCTGACACGCCGGAACGGTCCCAGGACCCGCCCGCAGCCCACTGCCTGCCTGGCCCAGGCTGCAGGTTCAGTGGACCGAACTCCATGCAGAAGACCACTTACGGGTCGCCGTTCGGTCGCCGTTACCAGGTGGCGCCTCGCGGTCGGCGGCATGCCCGACATTGACCCTTACCGCGAAATCTCCCTCGCGGCGGCGTGGACGCCCTTTGACCCGGGCGGGGATGAGGGCAGGCACGGTACGATGGGACTTCTCGTTTGCGAGGCCTATCGGGTGCTCAAGGGGGTAACGCATGAGCGTGGACATGATCGCCCCGCAGTGGATGCACTCCCAGGTCACGGCGGATGAATACGAGTCGTGGTCAGAGGAGCAGTGCGCCGGCATCGAGATCGTGGACGGGATGGTGGCCGTGAGCCCGAGCGCCTCCAAGCGGCGTAACCGCCTCGCCCGGCTCCTCGCGAACGCCCTCGACGCCGCGGCCGGCCCGGAGTGGAACGCTGACACCGACTTCGACGTCCGACTCCAGGACGTGCCACTGACCAACCGCCGCCCCGACGTCGTGGTGTACCGGGCCGACACGATCGACATCACGCCCACCCGCCCGGAGCACGTTCTCCTAGCTGTGGAGATAGTCTCACCAGGGTCGGAGACCACCGACCGGGTCGTGAAGCTGGACCAGTACGCGAGCGTCGGCATCCCTTTTTACTGGCGAGTGGAACTGACCCTAACCCACATTCCGGTCGTCTATACCTACCTGCTCGACTCCGCAAGCAGGCGATACCGGGACGGCGATGTATTCACCGGGCTGGTCAAAGCCACCGTGCCCTTCCCGATCGAGGTCGACCTGTCCACCACCGCGTAATCAGCCGACCCAGCCCGTTGCGAGCACCCCAGCGGGTCCTGCTCTGAGTTGCGCGGCTTCATGGAGGACCGCGGTCAGGCCAGCGTGCTGCGGGTCGCCTCGAATTCATGATCACGCTGGCCCCGGGGACCAAGGTGACCTGCGCCGATGCGGCGAGACTGCTGGCGAGGGACAAGCGCCGCTGGGAGGTCGCTCCGCCGGGAGGGGCTCCAAGGGCGGCGCTGATACGCCTGGGCCTGGATCGGACGGATGGCTGCTCAAGATTGCTCTAGCGCGCCTGGGTTGCTGTACTCCGCTGCTCGGCGCGGTGAGTCACGGGTCGAAGCGGGCCTGAACGGGCCAGGGGGTTGAGCTTTGTTCCCAGATCACCGCGAGCTTGCCCGTCGGCGACACTGCGGCGTCGGCCATGCCGCCGTCGGAGGTGAGGGTGAGCTGACCGTTGAACGCCCCGTTCGTTACGGTGACGCGCCTGCCGTACACCTTGGTAGGCGTTCCCGAGTTGCCCGTGGTCGAGGTCCCTGGCGGGCCCGGAGGCGGGGTGGACTGCCAGTAGACGAGTCCGGCTCCTGCTGAGTCGGCGACGACGGCGGGCGCGAAGCCGGTGCCAAGGCGGACGACCGGGCCGAGTTTCCCGGTGTGCGAGACGTGCCGACCGTAAACCGCCGACGTACTGCTGTTGATGTAGTTGCTCCATGTGACGATCGCGTCCCCCGCACCGTCGACGGCGAGCATCCCGTTGTCTACCGGCTTCGCGACCTGCACCGAGGCGCCGAGCGAGCCGGACGCGCTCCACTTGCGGAGCAGGAGGTGGTAGATCGTCTTACTGCCGCTGCTGGCGTCTACCCTGGTCAGCAGGTAAGTATCTCCGTTGGAGTCGTCCGCGATCTCAGGCACACCGTAGACCGTGCTGGCTGCCTGGCCCGCGATCACCTTGACCGTCCCGAGGCCCTTGGGCGTGATCCGGCTGGCGACCGCCTCGGCGAAACCGTCCTCCGTCCAGGCGACGGTCGCGGCTCCGCTCTTGCTGAACACCACGGCTGGCGCCGTCACGGCGCCACCGCCGAGCCCGATCACCTTGGAAAGCGCATTATTCGTGGCGATGAACCTGGCCGCGTTGGGCTCGCCGTCCCAGGTCACGAGCGCCAGGCCCGTCGGCGACATCGCGACGGAGACTGAGTAGGCCCGGTAGTTCTCCGGCGTGACGGTGATGACCGGGCCGAGCTTCCCGGTCGGCGACACGCGGCGCGCCTCGACCCCGCTGGTCTTGGTGTTGATCCAGGCGACGATTCCGTCGCCGTTTGCGGCGGAAGCCACCGCCGGGAAGACCATCGGGGGCCCACACGGCGTGAGCGTCTGAACCGGCCCGAGCTTGCCCGCATACGACCTGATGCGCATTTGGATGTAGCTGTAGCAGTCGGTCGACTTGTTGTTGATGCCGGACCATGCGCTCAGGAAATCGCCGGCCTTGTCGACCGAGACCACGGTCGAGTTCCCCTGCCAATCACTGGCCGTCATGGTGGTGATCGGCGTCCAGTTCGCCTGCACGACGGCCGCCGTGACCAGCCCTGCCGCGGCGACGCCAGTCATAGCCGGCGCCGTGGCCAGCCCTACTGCGGCGACGCCAGTCATAGCCGCCGCCACTGTCATTGACCGTCTCCGTGCGCGAAAGCCTGTACGGCGTCGCATCGTGTTCCCTTCTGTTGGCTGTCACGCCCATCCAGCGCAGCACGATACGACAAAGCGCGTCCCGCGGCCCTGGAAACGTGACATCCATCAGAAATGGGGACCGGTCGCCACCCGCACGAAACCGGTGTGCATGGCGTGCAGAAGGTCGGTGCAATGCCTAGCTGAGCTCCGGCATCTGCGCAATAGGTCGGCGGCAGATTTGCGATTTCTGTGCGCTGCTGCCGATCCGACCGCATCTAATATTCATCGGGAGACTGCTCAGCTGCGCCGGCAGCTCTGGGCGGAGATCGCTATGTATAGGGTCGGTGACGGTGCTCACCGGCGCGCTGCCGGTGGTCAGCTGCCGGCCACGGTGGCCCAGGCGCCGAACTGGCCCGCGCCGACCGCCAGGACTCGGGAGAGCCCAGGAACTTCGGTCGGAGCGTCATGACTGTCGCTTGTCTCTTCGGTGAGATCCCCCCAGGTGTAGAGGTGGCCGTCGGCTCCGATCCCGTAGCCCGCCTGGCTCACGCTCGATGCGATCGCGGTGATGCGCGGGAGTCCGGGGATGAGGGCCGGGTTGTACCACTCGGCTTTGTTGTTTCCCCGGCCGAGCGAGCCGAGGAAGCTGGTGCCCCAGGACCAGACCGCGCCGCTCGCGGTGAGTGCGTAGCCTGCGTAGGATCCCCCGGCAACCGCGATGGCGTTCGTCACGCCGGGGACGGGCGCGGGCGTGGGCTGGACAATATGGACGCCGGACGGCGCTACCGAGGCGGCGGCGGCGTCGCAGCCCCACTTCATGACGGCTCCGTCGTCTAGGACGGCGAACGCCCCCTGGCCGGCCCCGGCGACTTGGCGGACGCCGGTCAGGCCGGGGACGAGCTTCGGCGTGGCGGCGTAGGGCTCGTTGCCGCCGTCCCCGAGCTGATTGACCTCGTTGCCACCCCAGGTCATGACCGTGCCGTTGCTGAGCAGCGCGTATGCGGTGTCGGCTCCCGCCGAGATGGCAATGGCGGTGGTGATCCCGTTCACCAGGACGGGCGTGGCCGAGTGTTTCGTCGTGCCGTTGCCGAGGTATCCGTTCCCGCTGGCTCCAGGCGTATTCCACGCCAGGACCCGGCCGTCGTCGCGGAGGGCATAGGACGTGTTGCCGCCGTTGGCTACGAGCTGGGTGATGCCCGCGAGCCCCGGGAGCGGGGTGACCTTGAGCGTGTACGAGTTAAGGCTGTCGACGGTCCCGTCTTCCTGCAGGGCGTAGGTGGGCCCTCCTGCGTCCGAGATGGCGGTCGCCTGGCCGGGAATTTCGGCGGGGCTGCTTGTCTCCCCGTCCCCGAGGTACCCGTCCATCCCCATGCCGTACATCTTGAATGGCGGCGTGCAGTTGCCGATGCTCGGCAGGTCGAGCTCCACCTGGAAGGACTGCAGCCTCCACTCCTTCACCCACAGGTTCAGGTATGCGTACAGCGTGGCGCGCAGGAACGGGTACGCCGAAAGGCACACCAGCGGCGGCCAGTCCGAGTCGGCGGTGCCCGCGAGGCCGCCGCCGATCGACATGCCGACCCCGATCACGTTCAGGAAGCCAACCTGGACCTGCACTCCGGCGTATGCCTCGACCTTCAGTTCCGCGGACACGGTCGCCGTCGCGGGATCCGAGCGCTGCCCGGACAACCTGCTGATCGACCCGTCCGGGTTGGAAACCAGGCCGAGGAAGCGATAGCTGTGCTGGGAGAAGGTGACCGTGCCTCCGACGCTCACGGTGAACGACGCATCCGGGGCGATCGCGATCGTGGCCCCGGTGTCGCCAAGGAAGAACAGCTTCTCGTGCTCGTTCTGGAACGACGGCGGCAGCGAGCATGACGCCTCATCCTCCGCCGTCAGGCTCGCTGCGACGGTCGGCTGGTACGACAGCCACACGTCGACGATCGGCTTGGCCGCCGACCCGGCCTGCACCTGAACGTTCGCCTCGACATCCTCGAGCTTGAGGCTGAACGACCCGGTGACCTTCACGTTCTTGCCGTCAAGTCCGTCGCAGGCCAGCTCGGACGCGTCGATCGCACCGAAGTCGATCTCGCTGGTCAGCGAGCCGTCGGCGGGGCGTTCCGGAGCTGCGACGCTGCTCGTCGCGGCTGATGGCGCTGACGCGGCGTCTGCGTTGCCGAGCGGGCCGGTGAACTCCGCCGTCGCCGATGACACGGCCGCGTCGAGGGTAGCCGGGGCCACCGTGATGGTGCCCGCGGCGGCGTCGGCCGCCGTGACCGTTCCTGCCAGTCCGCCGGGGTAGACCTTGCCTCCCGGCTTGAGCAGGAAGGCCCTGCCCACCGCAGGTACCGTCGCGCCTGGTGCCATCGTGACTGTCCATGGCTTGGTCGCAAGCCCGGCCTGCGGGCCGCCGGTTACCGCCGTCACTCCGGCGGGCGCTGCGACCGCGGTCGCAGCGGACGGGGAGAGCTTCCCGCTCAGCCGTCCTTTCGGGTTCTCGTAGGTGAACCGGTCCCGGGCGGTGCGCCCTGTTGTCCCGCTCAAGGTCGTGACGGTTACGTCCACTGTGCCCGCCCATGACGCGGGCACTTGCACCCGCAGCCTGGCCGCCGTCCCGCCGGGCAAGATCCTGCCGGGCAGCGAGCCGAACAGCACGCGCGTGGGATAGGAGAGGTTCCTGCCCGTGATGGTCATGACCTGGCCGCCAGTCACCAGCGCCGAGTTCGCGGACATGCCGGCGAGGGACGGCCTGTTCAGGTACTCGAACCGGACGCTGCCCTTAGAGGTCCCGTGCGCGTCGGTCACGACGATCACCGCGGCGCCGGCCGGGTGCGCCGGAACGACCGCCGTGAGCAGCCCGGCCGACTTCACCCGCACGCCCCGCGCCTTCCGGCCGCCCACGGTCACCAGCGCCCCGCTAGCGAACCCCGTGCCGTGGACCGTGATGGTCGTCCCGCCGCCGGCCGGGCCAGCCACAGGCGACACTGCGGAAACGGACGGACGGGCGGCGGTCTCCGGTCCCATCATGGCCGCCTGGGCGCTTCCGGGGACCACTATCCCCGCCGTTAGGAGTACAACCCCGGCACTCGCCAGCAGAGCTGCGCCGACCCTTATCCCGCTGGCGATAAACGCACGGCTCACTGCCACCCCCACCCAGGCGCTGCGACGCCGCTCCGGCGTTTCATCGGATCATAGGGTGAGCTGCCCCGATCGGGCAGGCGCCGAAAACGACAATCTGATCAAGAACCCCGCGCATGGTGGAAATCGTTCGCAATCGCGGGGCTATCGGACTTGCGCGCTGGCAGATACGACATGCCAACTGAACCACAAGGACTTCGAAGCCAGGGCGCTGACCAACCTCGGCATCACCCTGCGGGAGGTGCGGCGGTTCGAGGAGGCGATCAGGTCTCCAGGACGCGGCGGCCAACTTCCAGGAGACCGGTGACCGGCACCGCGAGGGGGACGCGCCGACCAACCTCGGCGCGGCGCTGCAGGACGCGCGGCGGTTCGAAGATGTGATCGCCTGCTATGAGCAGGACATCGCTGAGCGACGATTCCCGGGCGCAGGCAGGCAGCGGCCAGAGACTGAGATGGTAGATTATTGGCATGAGAACTGCCATTGACGGCGCGGGGCGCGTCGTGGTCCCCAAGGCCCTGCGCGACGCCCTGGGGCTCACCGCCGGGCAGGCGCTCGAGATCGCCGAGCGAGACGGCCGGCTGGAGATCGTGCCCGCCCCGACGCCCATGCGACTGGTCGACGAGGGCGACGGCGTCACGGCGGTCGCCGACGTCGAGATGCCCGTGCTCACGGCCGGGATGGTACGGGAGACGCTGGAGCGCACCCGCCGGTGAAGGCCGTCGACTCCAGCGTGGTGATCGCCGCATTCGCCAGCTGGCACGAGCACCACGCGATCGCCCGCAAGGCCATGACCGCCCGGCCCCGCCTGATCGCGCACGCGGCCGTCGAGTCCTACTCGGTACTGACAAGGCTGCCGCCCCCGCACAGAGCCAGCCCCGACATCGTCCACGCGTTCATCACCGAGCGCTTCACCGACCCCTTCCTCACCCTGTCCGAGAACGGCTACCAGGAGCTCCTCGCCACGGTGGCCGCCGGGCAGATCCTCGGAGGACCCGCCTACGACGCACTGATCGCCTTCACCGCCGCCGAGCACAATGCCACTCTCCTGAGCCTCGACCAGCGGGCCGCGACGACCTACGAGACCGTCGGCGCCCACGTGGAGCAACTGCTCGGGTAGCAGCGGTTGCGACGATCCTGTCGTCGATAGTCAGTGTCACCTCGGTATCAGTATTTCGGATGGCCACGGTCGGCCGCTCTTTGGCTTGGAGGCCCCGAAAGCCAGTGACTGAAATAGTGACTGCGACCCCGATTCCGGCAAACCCACCGCGACAACATCAGACTGTTGCTGCGCGCCGACCTGCGGAAACCAGACTTTCTCGGACAGCCTCAGACGGAACCGCCGTGCATGGCATGTAGAAGGTCGCACCGCCCTCTCTAGATCGCGCGCTGAACCGCCCAACACACGGGCTGAGGCAAGGCCTCGATCTCCTGCCAGGTGTTCCCGGCAAAACAAACAAGGCGATCACTCACTGATTCCCCAGGCCTGCTGGAGCTGGATTCCAGGACGCCGTTCAGCGCCGTTTGCGCTCCCGGTGGATCTGCTCGATCGCCAGGACCAGGCATAGCAGGAACAGATCGTCCTCCCCGTCGGCCGTGTCGACCTCGAAGGCGGAAGGCAGGATGCCCTGCTTCGACAGCGCGGCGACGACTCGCTCTCCCTGGCTGATGGTGTACTGCCAGCCCAGGAAGCTGCCCTGTGCGACGAACTGCCCGGACGCCGAGTCGATTGTGCAGTTGTTCCAGCCGAGGAACTGATGCCGGACCTCAGCGGCCTGGCGCCCGTCGATGATCACCTGATGCCGGGTAGTGAACGGCGTCCTGGTGATCTGCGCCGTACGCTGGCCGGTCGGCTCGGTAATGGTCAGGAATTGCGTGATTCCCAGGTTGCCGCGGACCTGGTAGCGCAGATCGCCAGACTCCCCGGTGATGTCGAAGTCCTGGAGCACGGACCACTGCCGGGAGATCAGATATCGCATAGCGCGCATCTAATCACAATGCATGCTCTTCCGCGGGGCCTGCGGTAGCCCTGGGCCTAGCCCGCCCCAACGCTGATCGTCCTCCGCGCTGCATACGCGACAGCACGCGTCGGTCGGTGCCGGTTCCGTGCCCGATGGACCGGCCTGGGGCGCGAACTGTGTCCGGAACAGCCCCATGCGGCAAGCCATTTTCACGCCGGGGATCTGCTCTTTCGGTAATGACACACCGCAATTCTTAGTCGGTGGCCGGGTAGCCGAGGCTGAGGACCACGGGGACTGCGCCGAACGGCTGGCGGAAGCGCGCGCCAGGCCGGTCCGGTGTGTCCGGGTCGTTGACGGGCGGCCAGTGCATCTTCTGGTGCGCGGCGGTAAGGCCGGCTACCGAGTAGGGGAATTCCATCGGGGACACGCTGTGCCGCTTGAGGAGTGCACCCCAGCGGAACGCGGCGAACGCGGCGGCGAGCTCCCGGACGGACAGCGGGCGGTGGGCGGTGAGGTCGATGCCGTAGACCGCGGCGGACAGTTCGATGAGGTCGGCGGCGCACTGGGCGAGGGCGGCGGTCTTGGTGGGGTAGGAGGTACCGTCGGCGTTGACCGTTCCGAGTTTCTCGCCCTGCACGGGTGAGTAGCGTGGGTCGGCCTTGCACTGCATCCAGTCGGCGGCCGCCAGCAGCTTCCAGCTGCCGCCCGTGGTCGCGGCCACGTCGCGGTACAGGTGCTCGCCCCGGCCCAGGGATCCTTTGGCGGTGCGAACAGGGCGGCCGTCACCGCGTTCGGCAGCTGCGCCTGGTACCGCGCGGCGGGCCGCTCGGAAACACGCATCCGTTCGACATCTGTATTTTGATTGTGACGCTTTCTTGACGATCTCGACGTTGAGGGTGCCTCGCGTTTCCCGTCACGCGATCAACGCCGGAGGCGACCTCCCCGGGGAAAGACGCCCGGGATGCTGCCGCTGGCCGAAGCGCTGGTTTGCGAAGGCGCGGGTGCCGGGGTGGCGGAGGGCGGGGCCGTCGGGGCCGTGTCGTACTGGTAGAGGTTGTAGAGCTTCATCAGGGCGATGAGGTTGGCGCCGTAGTCGGGGTCGGTGGCGTAGACGCCGGTGAGGTCGTTGGCGAACGCGTCCGGGTAAGCGCGGTCGGCCATCGCGCGGGCGTAGTAGCCGCTGGTGGCGAGGAGCTCCGCGTGGCCGGCGATGGACTCGGCGTCGTTGCGGTAGACGGCGAACTGTGCGTCGATGGTGACCCAGCCGCCGTTCTCGTACTCCTGAGTCGGCAGGGTGACGCTTCCGGCGGGCCCGGTGCCCTTGATGCCGAACAGGTTGTGGTACTGGGCCGCGAGGCTGCTCTGGCCCCAGGCGGACTCCTCGATCGCCTGGGCGATCGTCACCGATGCGGGCACGCCATAGCGCTGCTGGGCGGCGACGGCGCCGGGCGCGACCAGGCTGATGAACGCCTGCTGGTTCCGCGTCCCCGGCGTGGCGTACTGCTTCGGGGACGAACTGGCCGACGACGGGGACGCGGCCGGCGCCGGCGTGACCGACTGGGATGGCCTGGCAGGCGCGGGCTTTACGTTCGCCGGAGCGGACGTGGGCGACTTGGGCCGCGGCGCGGTACTCGCGGCGGGCTTGCCGAGGAGCTGACCGGTGGCGAGGACCCCGGGCACCGCCGCCTTCGCTGGCTCGCCCGTGCCGCCGTTCCCCGCAGCGGGGCCAGCGCCGGGAATGCCGCCCGTCCCCGCGAGCGCGACCGCGTCAGGCAGGCCGGGGACCGCGGCGGTGGCTGCAGCCGCTGCCTTCGCCTTCGCCTTCGCGGGAGCAGCCTTGGCGTTAGCCGGGGCCGTGCTGCCTGACTGCGGCGCTGTCTTGACGGCCTGGCCGGACGTGTCGCCCGTTGCAAGCTGGAGGTTGCCATTGTCGACGAAGCCGGCGATGCCCTGGTCCGCGAGCGGTGCGGAAGAGGAGTGGGCGTTGACGGTGAGGCCGGGCAGGGAGTCGGCGGCGATGGTGTCGAGGACCCCGCCGGAGTAGCTGATGACGACTGCGACGTGGCCGTCGTAAACGGCCCAGTCGCCGGGCTGAGGGATGTAGCCGTCGCCGAGCGGGTGCCAGCGTCCGTGCGCCTGCGCGTCGGCCACCACGGAGGTGATCTGCGGCGAGGCCGGGTTGGTGTCCACTCGCACGTCCGCCCAGGTCGGCAGCGGCCAGGGATAGGTGGTCCCCCCAGTGACCCAGCTGCGCAGCCCCGTCGTCTGGGCGGCCAGTTCGAGGGTGAGACTGGCGAACGCGGCGCAGGAAGGCCCGTGGTCGGTGCCGTCGCTGCTGACCTCGCCCCAGATCAGCGCCTCCATCTGGGCGGGCGTCTTGGTCTTCGCGAGCCTGAGGTAGTAGCGGGCCACGTTGACGATCGCGGCCCGCAGCTGTGCGTCGCTGGCGGTTGCCTTCCCGGCCGTGTCGGGCTGTGCCGCCTGCTCGAGCGCGAGCTGGTGCAGCGGCACGCTGGCTGGCGTGGTCAGCGTCGCGGCGCCCGGAACGAAGTTGAACCCGGTGATCACACCGCCGGCGCTCACGGTGACAAGCGCCGTCGCCTGCTGCCACCATGCCTTCCTGGCGATGCTCACGGGTACCCTCCTCCCGTCGCCGGTTACCGCCGTTTAGCTGCTTCTTGGGTCAGATTGCTTCTCGGTCGCTGACTCTCCTTTTCATCCCGCGCTCGCCTCCGGTGCCAGGCGCTTCGCCGTTACCCGCCGGAGGCGGGCAGGCTGGCGAGAATGGCCCGGACCTGGGGGTTGCCGGGATTGTCGGCGTTCGCGAACAGCACGCCTGCTTCCCTCGCGATCCGGGACGGGGTGCCGTCCATCCACTGCTGGAACACGTCGCTCACCAGCGCCGCCTGCCCGGACGCGCTGGTAACCGGTGACGCGCACGCGGCCGGGTAGCCCGGCCTGGTGGCCAGCTTCGCCGAGCCGGTGTACCGCTGGCAGTTCGCCGCCTTGCTCTCCAGGCCCGGCTCGATCAGCGCGCTCCCGGTGGAGGAGGTCAGGGCGGCGCCGCTGATGATGTTGTTGATCGCCCGCGCGGCGACGGCGAGGCTGTCGATGGGGCTGGCGGGGTCGTACGGGTGGTGCAGGTTGAGGGACCAGGCGATGTCGCCGCCCTGCGCCGGCTGTGACCGGCTCCAGTCCCTCGCGGCCGGTTGACTGGTCGACGAAGTTCGGGTTGTCCCCGCTGGTAAGCAAGGCGAACACCCACAGCACCTGGCTGGTGTCCTTGGCGCAGGCGAAGTTCAACCCGCTGGGCTCGGCCGCCACATCAGGGTTCGCGCAGGCCTGCTTGATCTCGGCCTGGACCGTCGCCACGCTCGCCGGCCAGGCCGCGCCCGAACCGCGCGTTGCGACTAGGGCCACGACGACCCCGGTGAGCAGCGCGACCATCCCTGCCGCGATCAGCCGCCAGTGTGCGAGCAGCCGCCGGCGCCGCGGCCGGCGAGAGCCCGGCCGCCCCCGGTTAATGAGCGCCTCCGTCCGTCCGTCGGCCGCAGGAGCGCCGCCCCCGGAGCCGCCGCCCTTGAAAGCACGCAGCGTGGCGCTCGCCGCCCTCGGGCACGGCGTTGCAGGGCACGGCCACATTCGGGTGGGCGTCGCCCTCCGGGCGCGTGACCAGCAGCAGCAGCCGCTCAAGCTCAGCGGCCCGGTTTTCCAGGATGGCCAGCCTGTCGGCATCTGTATAGATTATATTTTCGAATTCGGGCATCACGATCACCCCTCGATTGCTTCTTTCGGCTCCGATCCCGGCCTGATCGGCGGCGCGGATCCTGCCGTCCGCCCGCGGCGACGGATCGGCGGCTGCCACCTAGGTCGGCTTGATATCCATTAGAACACACATGCTAACCAAATGGAATCCACTTGCGGAGGTAACCACTGTGAGCGAAACCGTCGGCGGCTGTTCAGATCCCGAGGAACCGCTTCAGCGCGCGCCGTGGCGCCGGCAGCCGGCGGCCGGCGTTGAATTCCAGTACCGAGATCTCCCGGGTCATCGCTGCCAGCAGTTGCGCCGCCGCTTCGGCGTCGTCCCAGCCCATGGCCTCCAGGTCGGCCACGCCCGCTGCTGCGAGGCGCTCGCGCCGCGCTTCCATCGAGCCCTGCACGGCCGGGTCCGAGCGGGCCTCGAGCGATAGCGCCTTGACGCCCCTGTTCGCGAGCGAGACGTCGAGGTAAGCCTCCGAGCCGCGGAAGAGCCGCTCGGCGCCGGGCGGCAGTCCCGCGACCGCCTCGCCGACGGCGGCCTCGACCCGGGCGTGGAAGCGCGCGTGCATGGCATCGACAAACGCCGCGCGGTCCTTGAAATGGACGTAGAAGGTCCCCTTGGCGACCCCCGCCCGGGCGACCACCATGTTCACGCTGACGCCGGCGAGGCCGTGCTCCTCCGCCAGTGCCACGCCGGCGTCGAGCAGCGCCTCGCGTGTCTGCAGCGCGCCGGCTGCCCTGGTTCCGTCTCCCATCGCGCGGAGTATATGCCCGCCGCTGCCGGAGAGCAGAACGCAATGACCGACCGGTCGGTCATTGTGCTAGGCTCAGCCCATGACTATAATGCCGACGTCCGCGGGAACGGTCGCGTACGACTCTCACGGCAGCGGCGACCCGAGTCGTCCTGCTGCCCAGCGCCGGCCATGAGCACCATGACTACGACGAGGTCCGCGAACTGCTCCCGGCGGGTTCCGCACCATCGGCGTCGACTGGCCGGGCCATGGCTCGTCCCCGGCCGGGACGGCGCCGTCCACCGAACTGCGGCTAGCCCAGATCGTCGAGGAACTCCTCGACTCGCTCGCGCCCGCCGGCGCCGTCCTGGTCGGCAACTCGGTCGGCGGCAACGTGGCCGCCCGGCTGGCGATCAGACGACCTGACCTGGTCAAGGGCCTGATGATCATCGACGGCGGCGGCTTCGAGGGCTCCCGGCTCTCAGGCCGCGTATTCTGCGCGCTGATGAGCCGCCCCTGGTTTGCGCGGGGCATCTATCCCCTGTTCTCCCGGGCGTACACGCGCCCGCGCGCCGCCGCCGATCACCGGGCGCGGGCCGGCGCCATCGCGATCACGCGCACCAGTCCGGGGGTGACGGCGGTCACCGAGATCTGGCACAGCTTCACCCTCCCCGAGCACGACCTCCGGGGCCAGGCCGGGGACATCACCGCCCCTACCGTGCTGATCTGGGGACGGCATGACCCCGTCCTGCCGCTCCGCGCCGCCGAGACGGCCCGGGACCTGATCCCCGGATCGAGGCTCGTGGTCATCGAAAGCGGCCACCTCCCGCACACGACCAGCCCGGCCGCTGTCGCAGTCGAGCTCGCATCGCTCGCGAACACCGCATTCGGCGCCGGCAGCCGGACGAACCGACATTCAAGACAGCCCGCCCGCCGCGAAGGAGCAGGAGTAATCATGAAGGCCGCAGTGATCGACACCCTCGGCGCCGCACCGCGCGTGACCGCCTATCCCGACCCGTCGCCAGCCGTCGGCGACCTCGTGCTTGTCAGGGTGGAGGCGGCAGCCCTGAACGCGGTCGACCTTCACATCGCCTCAGGGCATCACCGGGCCGGGCCGCCGCGGCTTCCGTACGTTCCCGCCGTCGAGGCAGTCGGTACCATCGCGGCAGGGCCTGACCAGGGGCTGCGAGTGCGCGCCGCCGTGCCCGCGGGCCTGGTCCCGGGCGTCGACGGCGGGATAGCCGAGGTCCTGCTGACCAGCCGCGCGACGTGCATCCCGGTCCCGGATGAACTCGACAGCGTCGCAGCCGCGGCGATCGGCGTCGTCGGCACGAGCGCGGACCTGTCGCTGCGCAAGGCCGGGATCCAGGCGGGCGACAGCGTCCTGGTGCTGGGCGCAACCGGCCCGCTGGGCACGGCCGTCATCCAGCTCGCGCGACTGGCCGGCGCCAAGCGCGTCATCGCGGCCGGCCGCGATCCCGAGCGCCTCGTGCAGGTTTCTCCCGCCGCAGACGGCGTGGCGCTACTTGGCGGGGAGCCGCTACCCGACCAGCTGGCTTCTCTTGGCGGTCCCGTGGACCTGGTCGTGGACCCGGTGTGGGGCCAGTGGGCAGAGACCGCGCTAGCCTGCCTGAAGGCAGGCGGCCGCTACCTGAACGTCGGCGCGGCAGGCGGTGACGGGACGCCATTCCATGTCGAATGGCTCCGCGCCGCACAGCTGACGCTCATCGGCTTCAGCGCGACACTGCGCGAAGCCGGCCGACGTCATCGCCAGCTACCGGCACGTAGCGGCCCTCGCAGCAGCGGGCTCGCTGAAGCTGCCGACGGCCACCTACTCGCTGGACGAAGCCACGCAGGCCTGGGAGGCACAGGTCTCCTCACCTGGCAAGAAGATCGTCGTGATCCCCTGACCCGCAGGACACCGGGACGCACAGCGCAGGCAGGGCGAAAGCACCGCCTGCGCACCAGGTCCGAAGACAGAACATCGACAGGCGGGCCGACGCCCTCGGCACTCAGGACGCCGAGCAAGGCCCTGGTGACGAGGGAGAATGGACTTCGTCGCCCCCAGGCACTCCGCCAGCTGGTTGCCCATCAACCGGCAGGGTGGCCAGGAACCGTTAGCGGCGACGCGATCGTCGTTGAGAACTTCATGGTCCCCCCGGTGTCGCATATGGTGTCTCCGAGAGCTCCGGTGACGGTCAGAAGCGTGCGGGCAGCAGTTCGAAAGCGTCGCAGTGCGCGGGACGCGCAGCGCGGAAGTGGCGATGATCAAGCGTTGCGATCCTGGCTGTCTTCAGGCGCTCCGCGACGGCGACGACTGACGCGTCCGCTGCCCCGAGCGGGAAGTCCGCGTACCTGCGCACCAATTCCGCCATTCGCGCGAGATCTGATGCGTCTACGGCTTCGAGTTCGAACTCGCCGCTGGCGAGAGAATCGAGGAACAGGGCCTCGGTCTCAGAGCCGAGCCGACTCTCTGCCATGTAGCAGACCTCGGTGAGGATCGGACCGGGCACTATCAGCCGACCGGGATACGTGGCGAACAAATTGCTGCACGCAGCGTGATAGTCATCCGCGGCGTTGAGCAGCGCGACAAGTGCGCCGGTATCGCAAAATGATCACTCGTCCGGGTGTCCGAGCTCGCGGCGGAGAATCTCCTGGGTCCGCGCGGCTAGATCATGGTCCCCGCGCGCTACGCCCGCGACCGCTAGCCTCCGGACTACGGGAGCCTCGGGCGACGGGCTCCACTCCTCTAGCGAGCGCGTGCTCTCGACCGGCTGGGGAGACTCGCCCCTCTCCGGCAGCATGCCGCGAAGGAGTACATACAGCGCTTCGATCTGCCCAGCGGGAAGCATGTCCACGAGCCTGTGAACGTCATCCGAATGCGGAGCAGCAGCCATAAGCCCATAATAACGCCCGCCGCGCCGGCACAAGATGGTCATCACGCTGGCCGCCTCGCTGATCGTCCGCCATGGCACCCCGGGTCGATCTGCCCATCGTAGGCGGGAACCGGGCGGCAGCCTTGGCGCGTCTGTCTGTTCGAGCCGGACGGGGCGTGGCGTTCCCGGTCTCGCTGAAACGCTCAGTCTGTCGCGGTGACCTCAGCGACGTGCTTGCCCTCGCAGCGACGGCCGAGGCCCGTCGCCGGCCGGGGCCGCCGCCCACGCAGACGATCTTGTGGCTATGGCCGGTCAGGTTTGTGAGCGGATGGAAGTGCGAGCCGACGCACGATGGGTCCCGTTGGCTGACAGTCACGGCTCCTTGGCCGTCGCCGGGCGGGAACTGGGCGGGGAATTCGGGGACGCGGCAAGCGGAGTGCCGGCCACCGGGCAGTGTCGCTTGAGGGACGGCGGAAGTTCCTTCGGTACTTGCTGGGTGTCCGTACCGGATCGGCTCAGGGCGTCGTTGCTGATCGTGGTCCAGGCGAGCAGCGCGGCTGCGAAAGACGCCCCTGCGGCAACGGTCATGGCGACCGGGAAGCCTGCTGCCATTCTGGCAGGGTCCTCGAAGGCGGAGCCGGAAAGCCCCGCGGCAAGGGGAAGGGCTGCAACCGCGATCATCTGACCGAGGCGCGAGAGCGCGTTGTTAACGGCGGAGGCGATCCCGGAGTGCCGTGAATCGACGCTCGCCAGGACCGTCGCGGTGATCGGGGTGATCAGCACGCCGAGACCGACCCCGAATACGATCAGCGAGGGCAACACCGCGGAGAAGTACCTGTCGCCGGGGTGGATCTGCGCCATCAGCAGCAGTCCCGCACCGGCCAGGACAGCTCCGATCGTCAGCGGGATCCGCGGGCCGACCCGCTGGGCGATCGCCCCCGATGGGGTGGACAGGGTCAGTAGCAGGACGGTGATCGGCAGTGTGGCGGCGCCGGCTTGAAGTGCGGTGTAGCCGAGCGTGATCTGCAGGAACGCGACGAACAGGAAGATCACGCCGCCGAGCGCCGCGTAGGCGACCAGCGCGAGCAGGTTGGCGCTGGCGAACTGGCGGGAGCGGAACAGCTCCAGTGGAAGCATAGGGTGCCTGGCCCGCCGCTCAACGGCGACAAAGGCAGCCGCGGCGGCCACGCCGACGGCCGAGGCGGCAATCACCGCTGGTGTCAGGCCCCCGGACGCCTCGATCAGCGCAAAGCACACAGCAGCGATGGCCAGCGTGGCGAGCGCGGCGCCGCGCAGATCCAGGCCGCCGGCATGCGTCGGGTCCCGGGTCTCTGGCACATGGCGAACCGCGGCTACGACGACAAAAACCCCGAGCGGAAGATTGATCAGGAAGACCGCGCGCCACGACAACGCGTCGGTCAGGTACCCGCCAACGGCGGGGCCAATCGCGCCCGCGACCGCACCCAGCCCTGCCCACGCACCGATCGCCCGGGTGCGATCATCGGGATGAAAGACCGCCTCGATGATCGCAAGGCTCCCTGGTGTAAGGAGAGCCCCCCCAATCCCCTGAACGAACCGGGCAGCAACAAGCAGCCCGATCGTCGGGGCGGCCGCGCAAAGCGCCGACGCGGCCACGAAGACCACCACCCCCAGGATGAATATGCGACGCCGGCCGTAGATATCGCTGAGCGAACCGCCCACCAAGACAAGCGCCGCGAGCGTAAGCACATAGCTGTTCAGCGTCCACTGCAACCCCGCGACGCCCGCGCCGAGATCACGGCCGATCGTCGGCAATGCCACGTTGACAACCGTCGCCTCCAGCAGAATCAACGAATCGCCCAGCACCGCTACCGCCAGCACCCAGCGACCAGCGGCCGAAGCAAGCCGCACCGAGCCGTACCCCCGACCCCCATTGCCCGCCAACTGCACCCTCCCCTCGGGCTCGTCGCTAGCCTCAGTGTGCCCCCCGCACCAGTTCCTGCCCGGAAGTGGCCCAGTACCGTGCAACCTCCCGCACCTGGGCGCGCCAGAAAGCCAGCTCCTGGCTCGACTGGATCTCATGGCCAAGACAGCGGGAGAGCCGCATAAAACCGTCACCAGCGTGGTGGGCGCTTGCCTGGACGGCCATTGCGCTAAGGAGGGGCGTCCACCTTGATATTCGTACATGCTGATGCGACCGAGTATCTTGCCAACGCCTTGGAATCGAGGCGGCGCCCAGTAGCGCTGTTCCGAATCGATGGCATAACATAGATCCATGTAAGTGATTGGCGCTGCAATGGATTATCAACGCCCTTAACCCTCTGGATAAGGAGCTCGCGGACGCTCATCTCGACAGCCGCTAACGATCTTTAATGGCGGAGGTTGCAAGTTCTGCTGATGGTCGGCGAGCCTGGCGGTATGCCGGAGTCGTGAGTTATCCCGATGGTGGCGGGCTGACGGCCGAGGAGCGGGGTGCGTGGTGCGGCTGGCGGCGGCTGAGCTGGTCTTAGCCGGGACCAGCGACCGGGAGGCGGCCCGTAACCTCAGCACCCGCGTCAGCCCGGCGGCGGCCGGCCCGATCGCCGCCCGGGGACTGGCCCGGCCTCCTCGACGACTTCCTGGGCAGCGCCGGGCTCGACCTCACCCCTTTGCGCAGCCCGCGCCCTTGAGGATCTTTAGTTCAGGATGCACTGCTTCAGTGCGGCTGCGGCGTTGGCCATTATCTGTTCGGACAGGTCGGGGTCATCGACTGCCCGGGCGATGGAGATCGCGCCGACGAGGACGCTGAGGGTAAGGACCGCTTCGCGCTCTCCGGCCTGGCGGTCGGGGTTGCCGGTGAGGTCGGCCAGCACGGCGAGGCATTCCTGCACCTGGCGGGTATAGCTGGCCCGGGCCGGGCCGCCGTCGCGGGCGGCATCGGCGGCGACGCCGGCCACCCCGCAGCCGGACTCGGGATGGTCCCGGTGCCAGGTGCTGAGGTAACCGTCGACGAGCGCGGTGAATCCCCGCGGCCCGCCGAGCTGGCCGGCCGCGATGGTCCAGGCGCTGCCCTGGCTCAGGGCCCGCTGCGCGGCCTCGGCCACTAGATGCTCTCGTGAGTCGAAGTGCCGGTAGAAACCGCCGTGGGTCAGCCCGGCTTCCTTCATGAGCTCGGCGACGGCCAGGCTGCCGATGCCGTCGCGGCGTAGCCGCGCCGCGGCGATGTCCAGGATGCGGTCATGGCTGGCCGCCTTCGCCGCTTGAGACGTGCCCACGATGGATCCTCCAGCTGCTGATGTCGACGTGCTTGACCAGCAAGATGATATCTGTCATCCTCTTCTCAACGTGGATGACGCGCATCATCTTGAGACGGGCCCCATGTGCCGGCTGGCCGAAGCCCAGCGGCCAGCCGGCATCGTCGCCCGGATGGTCGATCTCTATCCCGGCTGGGAGAACCTCCGCACACTATGGCACTCCGCGCGAACAGCCATCGCGCTGGAGAATGGCTAACACGATCTTCATGCGCCGTGAATGCACCAGTCCCGGCCATGATGCCCCGAGGGCCACGCGGCGGGCACCCGCCGGATCCGTGGCCGAGCGGACGCCCTAGCCAATTGTTTCCCGGCTGCGACCTGCACGGTCACCAGGTGCTCGACCCAGGACGTCACGCGACGCAGATTGACCAGTGTTGCGGATCTTGGCGCGGCTTGCCATCGTGGTCGTGCAATCGTCTGCAGCCCCGGAAGGAACCCTGAGATGGCCGATGTCGCTGTGCAGCACCCGGACCTCACCGAGCCGGTGATAGTCCAGCCCGTCGAGGGCTCCGATCGACCAGCCCGCATCTACCTCGCCCCGACGCTGGACGGCCTGTACACGCCGTACGCGCTGCGGACGCCGGCCGACGAGGGCAGCTTTCCTTTCGTCTTCCTCGCCTATGGCAACGGCGGCGGCGGGATCCCCTGGCTGCAGCGACGCCTGCGGACACACGGCTACATCATGGAGCGGCTGCTCCAGGCCGGGTACGCCTGTGCGTGGGCGCGCTACCGCACCGAGGTCGAGCTCGGCTACCACAATGGCGGCCCGCTTATCGTCGACCACCGGCAGGGCATGGAACTGATGAACCGCGGGCCGCTGGAGTTCGAGGATGAACTCGCCATCCTCCGCCACGTCGCCGCGCACCCGCAGATCGACGCCGAGCGGCTCGGGCACGTCGGCGTCAGCCATGCCGGCGAGATGCTCTTCAAGCTCGCCTCGCAGTATCCCGGCGCGGTGCGGGCCGGCGTCGCGTGCGAGCCCGCCAACCATGAGTTCCTCAGCCTGACCATCGATGAGTCGGCGTTCGTCGAACCCAGCACCGGCCTGCGCAACATCGAGGAGATGCAGATGCAGGACCCCGAGCGGGTACGGGCCCGCATCGATGAGCGCCTGGCGCTGGAGCGGATCGCGCCCATCGACCTGCCGATCCTGGTGATGGGCCGCGATGACGACCACCTGCAGGGCATCTTCCGGGTGAGCTACGACCTGCTTGCGGCCGCCGGCAAGCAGGCAACCTGGGTGTCGTGGGACCACCCGCTGCACGGCTACATCTTCCCGGAGGCCGGCCCGACGGCACGCCTCAGGTTGACGACGTCCAGGAGCGCGCAATCGACGGGATCATCGAGTTCCTGGACAGTCACCTCGCCTGAACGGATCGCGCCCCGCCGCTCGGTACGGCGTGCTGGTGAACCGGAGCCGCAGGTGGTCCGGTACGCGGGCTCGCTCGATGGCCGCCAACACGGAACCGGTCGAAGAGGGCCTGCGGGATTTGTGCATCGACGCTGGCAGCGCTGATGCCCGGTCCTGCCTGGCGGGCAGGCACCGGCCTGAGTGGTGTCAGTCGCCGACCATGCCGCGCAGCAGCAGGGCGGACTGGGCCGGGCTGAGCGCGAACGCGCGCAGCTGCTCGAAGACCCCCGGCGCATCCGGATTGCCGGGCGGCGAGCGCGGATGCTCGCGACGTCCGCCGCCCGTGCGGACGCGTCGGCTTGCCTGTGGTAATACTCCAGCGGCACCGCTGGCCAGCACGAACGCCGTTAGGACAGTTGGGTTAGCTGTCGGTGCATGAGGGCCAGTGGTCTACTGCCCACTCTGGCCAGCCCGGCCACCCTGGTGGCGGGGCGGGGATCTCGCCGCCGTTGAGTTCGGCGGCGTCAGGCACCTGGAATTGCTCCCGCCACGCGTCCACGTCGGCCTCGCTCATCGGGAATGTCTGGTGCGGTACTGTTTCCTGGCGGTGTGCGATGCGGGCGAGCTGGACGTCTTTGTCCACGGGAAGGTAGACCACCTGGCATGCTGCCCCCGCCGACCGGGCCAGCCAGCGCAGTGCCGACCGTTCGTCGCGGCCCCAGAGCCCGTAGTCGAGCACGACGCTGGCCCCTAGTCGCAGCGCCTGAAGGGCGACCGAGATGAGCCGGCCTTCGAGCACCCAGCGCTTGCCGTCGGCCATCGAATCCCCGAACAGTGGGATCATCCAGTGATCCGGGGTCAGCCGCAGCGCCTGGTGCGTTGCGGCGAGTTCTTTGGCCCGGGTGGTTTTCCCGGCTGCGGGGAGCCCGACCATAAGGACCAGGGTGGCGGCAGGCGGGTCCTGCGTGACGGCGGGTCCGGCTGCGGACGGGCACGGGAATCACAGCGTCTGCGACGATCCACCGACGGCCGGGCGCCGGAGCGGAGCTCGGCCAGGACGCGGACTAGCCGCTCGTCGCCCGCGTAGGGGGTGAGGCTTGGCGGGAGCGCTAAGGATACCGGAGGCGGCCTCGGCCGCGTTCGCCAGATCGTCCGGGTCGCCGTCCCGGTCGACCTGCGCGCGTCGAACGCCGATTCGCGCGTCCGTGCGGGTAGTGAGATAGTCGTCCTTCGGTGCGCTCGCGAACCGGCGACCGGCGTAGCTAGCCTGTCACACCGAGGAGGAACCGCATGGCCGATTCTGACCGCCGAAGCACGCTGCTGGATTCTTACGAGAACGCCGCGGTGATCGTGTCAGGAATAGATGCTGACGAGCTCGGCCACCCGACACCGTGCCCCAAGTACGACGTGGCCGCACTGATCGACCACCTCGTCGAAGCGGGCCGTCGGGCCGCCGCTCTCGGCCGCGGGCAGGCCCCCCCGCCCGGAGACGAGTCCCCTCACGTGGAGCTCTCCGACGCGCCCGGTCAGCTACGCAGCGCCGCGCAGGAGGCGGCGCAAGCATGGGGCGACAATTCCAGCTTGTCGCTAGGCACGCAATGCCGTGGGGCGAGGAGTACACGGGAGCCACCCTGGTGGACATGTACCTGGCAAAGCTGGCCGCGCACGCCTGGGACCTGGCCAGGGCCACCGGACAGACCGGCAAGCTGGCCCCTTTTCCTTCGCCTTGCCGGCACTCGAGGGGGCACGGGCCATGATCAAACCCCAGTACCGCAACATGGTCGAGCCAGCAGCCCCTTCGGGGCGGAGGTCTCCCCAGCTCCCGGTGCTGATGAGTGGGAATGCCTCGCCGCCTTCATGGGACGCGACCCACGGACAACGCTCGGTCGATAAGCGGCGAGCGCCGGGACCTCGATCGACATGGCGCCTTGAGCCAGGGGCGGACCAGGGGGACTGCCGGTCCTGAGCGTTCGTTCAGCTCACTCTCAGCCTTTGTCCCTAGGGTGGCCGCCTATGACCGATATCACAACGAACAAGGGCGAGTCGGACGCCGGTTCCGGGTCCGCGCTCATCGCCGTCGGCTCCCCGGACGAACAAGCCGATCTTCCGGAGGAGCTCACCGATTTCCCGGAAGAGCTCACCGAGATCGACGACGATGACCCGGCCGGGCGCGGCGTTCTGGGCACTGGCGCGGTGAGCGGAGGCTTCGGCTTCGCCGGCCTGGCCCTGGCGGTCGTCTCCCTTACGACGAACTGGACCAGCGGCGTCGTAATCGGCCACGGCCAGTACAGCGAAGAGATACATGCCCCGAGCTCTGGCCTGACGGCTCAGCAGCAGCTGAACATGTATGCAAGCGCCTGGCACACCCAGGGCTGGTGGGCGTTGGCGTTCGCCGCCGCGGCGGTGCTGTTCGGTGCCGGCGCGCTGCTCTTGCCGTGGATCCTGCGCGGCGGCGGCGGCACCCCGGGCTGGGCCAAGGCCACCGCGACCAGCGCGGTCATCGTGGGCCTGGTCGGCGTGCTCCTCGCGGTCCTCACCGTTACCGGGGTGTTCGGCGGGCACCTGACGGCCCCTGCCAGCGCGGGCTGAGCCGGCTCGCTCCTTACGGAGCACGGCCTGCCGAGCTTCTGGATGCTGGCCGGGTGGGACCTGACTATGCCCGTGCGGCCGGGAGCGGGATGGGGCCGGTGTTCGCGAGGCCCGCCGCGCCGGTCCTGGCGC
>CAVZUX010000007.1:0-420452 GCA_963778435.1 uncultured Actinomycetota bacterium | reverse complement strand
GACACGAAACACGGAAAACCAGAGAGCGCCGCGCCGCCAGTTGCCGCGCAAACCGGTAAACCCGAAGGCCGTCGGCAAAGCCCCTAGTAGCGCATGCCCATCGCCGCGCGGACCTCCGACAGCGTCTCCACGGCGATCGCGCGCGCCCGCTCGCAGCCGTCGCGGAGCACCTGCCGGGCGTAACCTGCGTCGGCCGCCAGCTCCGCGCGGCGGGCCCGGATCGGGGCGAAACGCTCGTTGACCGCCTCGGTCGTCACCCGCTTGAGCGCCGCCGCGCCCGCCGTCGCCGATCTCGTCGGCGACGGCGACCGGGTCGCGGTCGGCGCACAGTGCCGCGAGCAGCACCAGCGAGGAGACCTCCGGCCGGGACGCGGGGTCGTAGCTGATGCGCCGGATGGAGTCGGTCTTCGCGCCCCTGATCAGGGCGGCGGTCTCGTCGGCGGTGGCGCGCAGCTCGATCGCGTTCCCGCGCGACTTGGACATCTTCCCGCCGTCGGTGCCGAGCAGCAGCGGCGCGTCCGACAGCAGCGCGTCGGGCACGGGGAAGACCGGGGTGCCGCCCGCCCCCGGGTACCGCTCGTTGAACCGGCGCGCGATCAGCCGGGTCACCTCCACGTGCGGCAGCTGGTCCTGCCCCACCGGCACCAGGTTCGCCTTGCAGAACAGGATGTCGGCCGCCTGGTGCACCGGGTAGGTGAACATCAGCCCGCTCACCGACGCCTGCCGCGAGTGCGCGATCTCGTCCTTCACGGTCGGGTTCCGCTGCAGCTCGGGCACCGTGACCAGGGACAGGAACGGCAGCAGGAGCTGGTTCAGCTCCGGCACCGCGCTGTGCGCGAAGATCACCGACCGCGCGGGGTCGATCCCGATCGCCAGGTAGTCGAGCACGAGCCCGAGCCCGTAGTCGTCCAGCCGCTCCGCGCTGTCCCGGTCGATCAGCACTTGGTAGTCGGCGACGAGCACGAGCACCTCGGCCCCCGCGTCCTGCAGCCGCACCCGGTTGCGGAGGGTCCCGAAGTAGTGCCCCAGGTGCAGGTATCCGGTCGGCCGGTCGCCCGTCAGGATTCGGAACGCACGCGCGTCTTCGCCTATCACCGCCTCGATCTCCGCCGACCGGCGCAACGCCGCGGCCAGGGTTTCGGAAACGGGTTGGGGAGCACTGTCGGTAAGAGTGCTGGTCATGAGGGTCTGCCTCCTTGGCTGGTTTCTCATCTCCGCCCAAGGACGACCCCGGAAAAACAGAACGGCCGTCCCCGCTGTCGGCGGACGGCCGTTGTCGCTCAGCGCGCGTTCAGCGCGGCAGCCGTCCCGATGTGGGACGCCACCAACCCTGGAACGCGGCACGACGCATGAGAAAAGCATAAGCCGGTGCGCGCAGCCACGCGTGCGTTCCGTCCCATGCATTTGATCCATCCCGATGTGCCCGTGAAATCGCGCGGGGCGCGCATGAAAAACTAGAGCCATGGAGTACACACATCTTGGCCGTTCCGGCCTTTCGGTCAGCCGGCTCTGCCTGGGGACGATGAACTTCGGGCCTCTGACGCCGCCCGACGCGGCACACGCGATCATGGACCGCGCGCACGAGCTAGGCATCAACTTCTTCGACACCGCGAACGTGTACGGCCGGCCGGACGGGCCGCCCGGGCAGGCCGTGCAGAACCCCACCGGGCACTCGGGGTGGACCGAGGAGATCATCGGCGACTGGTTCGCCGGGGGCAGCGGCCGGCGCGAGAAGACCGTGCTCGCGACCAAGCTCTACGGCGACATGGGGACGTGGCCGAACGAGGGCAAGCTGTCCGCGCTCAACATCCGCCAGGCGTGCGAGGCCTCGCTGCGGCGGCTGCGGACCGACCACATCGACCTGTACCAGATGCATCACATTGACCGGGCCACGCCGTGGGACGAGATCTGGCAGGCGATGGAGGTCCTGGTCACCCAGGGCAAGATCATCTACGTCGGCTCGTCCAACTTCGCGGGCTGGGACATCGCGCGGGCGAGCGAGACCGCGAAGGCACGCGGCTTCTCCGGGCTGGCCAGCGAGCAGTCGCTGTACAACCTGCTCGCCCGCACGATCGAGCTGGAGGTGCTGCCCGCCGCGAAGGCGTACGGCGTCGGCCTGATCCCGTGGTCCCCGCTCGGCGGCGGGCTCCTCGGCGGCGTGCTGAAGTCGGAGCGGGAGGGGCGCCGCCGCCTGGTCGGCCGGGCGAAGCAGACGGTCGAGGCCAACCGGGAGAAGTTCGTCGCCTACGAGGACCTGTGCGACAAGCTGGGTGAAGAGCCGGCCGACGTGGCCCTCGCCTGGCTGCTGCACCAGGACGGGGTGACCGCGCCGATCATCGGGCCGCGCACCCTCGGCCACCTCGACGGCGCGCAGCGGGCCCTGGCGGTCTCGCTCGACGCCGAGGTCCTTCGCCAGCTTGACGAGATCTTCCCCGGCTACAAGCCAGCGCCCGAGCACTACGCCTGGTGAGCACGGCGGCCCCGGTCGCGCCTCGGCCGGGGCTGCTGCGCGACCGCTCGAGCGACCAGCGGGTCACGAACATCGAGCTGTTCTTCGACCTGGTCTACGTGTTCGCGGTCACGCAGCTCTCGCACTACCTGCTCGGCGCGACGACGATCTCGGGCGCGGCGCAGACCGCGATCCTGCTGGCGATGGTCTGGCTGGCCTGGGCGTACACGACGTGGGTGACGAACTGGCTCGACCCCGAGCGGATGGCGGTGCGGCTGCTGCTCGTGCTGCTGATGCTGGTCAGCCTGGCGATGTCCGCCGCGCTGCCGCATGCGTTCGGCGACTTGGGTCTCTGGGTCGGCGGCGCCTACGCGCTCATGCAGAACGGGCGCACCGCCTTCATGGTGGCCGCGCTGCCGGCCGGCCCGCTGCGCAGCAACTTCGCGCGGATCCAGGTGTGGTGCGTCGCCAGCGGCGCGCTCGCCGTGGGCGGCGGGCTCGCCCACGGCAACACCAGGGAACTGCTCTGGCTGCTGGCGGTCGGCGTGGACGCCCTCGGCGGCATCGTCGGGTTCGCGACCCCGTGGCTTGGCCGCTCGCGCACGGCGGACTGGACGATCGAGGGCAGTCACATCGCCGAGCGGTGCCAGGCGTTCATCCTGATCGCGCTGGGCGAGTCGATCGTCATCATCGGCGCCACCCTGTCCGGGATGAACCGCGTCACCGCGATCTCGATCGCCGCGTTCATCGTGGCCTTCGCGGGCTCGGTCGCGCTGTGGTGGCTGTACTTCGACCGCTCGGCGGACGCCAGCACGGAGGTCATCTCCCGTTCCGACGATCCCGGCCGGCTCGGCCGGACCGCCTACCACCTCATCCACCCGGTGATGGTGGCCGGGGTCATCGTCGCGGCGGCCGGGGACGAGAAGATCCTCACCCACCCGTCGTCGGTGGCGTCCGCGCCGTCCGGCTGGCTGATCCTCGGCGGCCCGGCACTGTTCCTCGCCGGGCACGCCGCGTTCAAGTACGTGATGTGGCGGGTCATCCCGTGGACCCGGCTGGCCGGAGTCGCGGTCCTCGCGCTGCTCGCGCTGGCCGTCCCGGTGCTCCCCGAGATCGCCCTCGCCGCCTGCGCGGCCGTGACCGTGGCGGCGGTGGCCGCCACCGACCGCCGCCCGCATCCGCAGTTATTACTCCTCCGTGTCGCTGACGACGCTGATGCTGTCGTTGGCGAGCAGGAACGAGAGGTCCTCGAGGGACTTGGCAATGGAGAACAGCAGGTAGGGCACGGCGCCCTGCGCGTCGCCGCTGAGCATCCCCTGCGCCAGGCGGAGCTGCGGGGAGTAGTCGGGACCGATCTCTTCCTGGAGCTCGTCAAGCAGGCCGTCGTTGTCCATCTGTCAGGTCCCTTCCGCGCGTTACGTCCGTTGTGCACGGCACGCCTAACTCTAGGCGGTTTGGGTGCCTAGCGCACACGCCGGGAGGCGGGGCGGGGCGGCGGCGGGCGGCGGGGGCGGGCGGCGGAGAGGCGGGGGCGGGCCGGCGGAGAAAAAAACTGCGCCGGACCCGGCGGGAGGTCGGTCCGGCGCAGTGTGTGCGGTAAAGCGGTAAAGCGATTCTGCGGGTAAAGCCCTGTTACGACGCGAAGTCGAGCAGCGGCTGCGCCCGGGAGGGGTGCCGCAGCTTGGAGAGCGACTGCTTCTCCAGCTGGCGGATCCGCTCGCGGGTCAGGCCGAGGGCACGGCCGATCTCGTCGAGGGTGTGCGGGTTGCCGTCGTAGAGCCCGAACCGCATCGCCATGATCGTCGCCTCGCGCGGGGTGAGCGCGTCAAGCGCGGAGCGAAGCTGCTCGGCCATCAGCTGCCGGTCCACCAGTTCGGAGGCCTCCGGCGCGTCGACGTCCTCGATGAGGTCGCCGATCGACGTCTCGCCGTCCTCGCCGATGGTGGAGTCGAGCGAGATCGGCTGCCGCGAGGTGCGCAGCAGCTCCTCGATCTGGTCCGGGGTCCGGTCCAGCTCGACCGCCAGCTCCTCCGGGGTGGGCTCGCGCCCGAGCTTCTGGTGCATGTCACGCTCGACGCGCGAGAGCTTGGAGAGCATCTCGAGCACGTGCACGGGCAGCCGGATCGTCCGCGCGGAGTCAGCGAACCCGCGCTGGATCGCCTGCCTGATCCACCACATCGCGTAGGTGGAGAACTTGTAGCCCTTGGTGTAGTCGAACTTCTCGACGGCACGGATCAGGCCGAGGTTCCCCTCCTGCACCACGTCGAGCAGGGAGAGCCCGCGGTCGCTGTACTTCTTGGCGACCGACACGACCAGGCGGAGGTTGGCCTCGAGCATGTGCGCCTTCGCGCGCCGCCCGTCCTCGGCCACCATCTCCAGGTCACGGCGGAGCTCTCGGGTCAGGTCGGGGTCGCTGTCCAGCTTGTGCTCGGCGAACAGGCCCGCCTCGATCCGCTTGGCCAGGTCGACCTCCTGCTCGGCGGTGAGCAGGCTGGTCCGGCCAATCGACTTGAGGTAGGTGTGCACCGAGTCGCCCATGGCGGGCGTCTGGTCGTCCAGGTCAACCCCGTCGGCGAACGCGGCGACGTCGGCCTCAATGGTGGCCGCGGCGTCGTCGTCGAACTCCCTGTCGCCGTCAGCCGGAGCAGGGCCGGTGGGGGCGGTCGTCGGCGCGGCGGCCTCGGCCTCGGCCTTCTTGGTCCTGGGCCGCTTGGCGGCAGGCTGCGGGGCAGCGCCCTCCGTCGAGCCGGCGACCGTGGCAGCGGGCGCCTTGGCGGCGGCCGTGGCCTTGGCGGTGGCGGCAGCGGTCTTGGGCGCCGCGGCCTTGGCCTTCGCGCGCACCGACTTGACCTCGGTCTCCTCGTCGGCCAGCCGAACGCCGGCCTCACTCAGCTCACGCAGTATCGAGCGGGCCTCGCCGGGCGTCAGCCCCGCCTGCTCGAAGGCAGTCCGCAAGTCAGCAAGCGACAAGTGGCCCTGGCTGCGACCGCGCTGGATGAGGTCATCCACGCGAGACGAGCTCGCCTCCTCGTCCTGAGCCGAAGTGGCAGTTGCGATCCGCGGCATGAGACACCTGCCTCCATCTGTTGCACGTGCGCATACGATGCGCCGTCAAAACGAACACGACTTAACGACTTCCCCGATGACAATAAGTAACCCTGCCCGGTTTTACCGACTATCGCGGGGGGCACTCTTAATTAACGCTCCGCGCCCGGGATTGTTCCCGCTGGCGTCACGTTCTTGCCTTCTTCAGGGCCGCGAGGTCCGGTTTGCCGCTCGGGAGCACCGGTATGGCCTCCGTCAGCACGACCTCGCTTGGGCTAGCGTAACGCGGGAGCGTCCCGCGTACATGGATACGTAGCAATTCTAGACCAGGCGGATCAGACGGGTCGGCCGGGACTACCACCGCGGTGACCCGTTCGCCCCACTCTGGGTCTGGCCGGCCGACCACGACGACCTCCCGGACCCCCGGGCAGCTGGACAGCGCGGCGGCGACCTCGCCCGGGATCACCTTGTGCCCGCCGGTGTTGATCACGTCGTCGGCGCGGCCCCTGATCACCACCCGGCCGCCTTCGACGCGGCCCAGGTCGGACGTCACGAACTCCACGCCTTGGTCAGCACCGTCTCGGTCAGCACCGTCTCGGTCAGCACCGTCTCGGTCAGCACCGTCTCGGTCAGCGGAGCCGAGCGCGGCGGAGGTCAGGTCGGGTCGGCCGAAGTAGCGGTTCATCAGGACCGGGCCGGAGATCCGCAGCCGGCCTTCGTCGTCGGACCGCACCCGCACCCCGTCAAGCGGCACCCCGTCGTAGACGCAACCGCCGCAGGTCTCGCTCATCCCGTAGGTGGTCACCGCGTTGATCCCGGCGGCCCGCGCCCGGTCAAGCACCGCGGCGCCGGCCGCCGCGCCGCCGACGAGCACCGAGGAGAACCCGGCGAGGGCCGCGACCCCGGCTGGCTCGTCGAGCAGCCGGATGAGCTGGGTGGGGACCACCGAGATGTGCGCGCACCCCGAGGCCGCGAGGGCGTCGGCGGTGGCCGCCGGAGCCACCGCCCGTTCAGTTCCCGAGATCAGGGACCTGACGAGGACCTGCAGCCCGGCGACATGCGTCGGCGGCAGGCACAGCAGCCAGCGCTCGCCCGGGCGGGCCCCGAGCCGGGCCAGGGTCGCCCGCGCCGAGTGGCTGAGCGCCGCGGCGCTCAGCTCGACGCCCTTGGGCTCTCCGGTGGATCCCGAGGTCGTGATGATGACGGCCGTGTCCGGTGAAACCCCGGGAGAAATTCCGGAAGAAGAGGATGAACGGACCGTTGCTTCGCCGTCACCGTCAATGATCACGTTGGGCTGGAAGAGGTCGATGAGCTGTCGCAGTCGCGCGGCGGGCACGCCGGAGTCGAGCGGCAGGATGGCAGGCCCGGTCCCGTCGAGCGCCCGCGCGAGGGGCTCGGTGAGCCGGCCAGGCGTCCGCCACGCCGGAGAGCAGCACCGCGTGCAGGGGCCGATTCGTCACGATGGATAAGGTTAGACCCCGTACTAACGTCAGGTTACGAGTGAGGGAGTGCCGGGCTGGATGAGTGAGCTGCGGGAGCTGCTCGGGACGCTGCGGGCGTTCGCGATCCCGATGCGGACCAAGTTCCGCGGGATCACGGTCCGGGAGGGCGCGCTGATCCAGGGGCCGGCCGGGTGGGGCGAGTTCTCGCCCTTCGCCGAGTACGGTCCTGCCGAGTCTGCGCGCTGGCTGGCCAGCGCGATCGAGTCGGCGACGGTCGGTTGGCCGACCCCGGTCCGTGACGTGATCCCGGTGAACGTGACGGTGCCCGCGGTCGGGCCCGAGCGCGCCTACGAGATCGTCGCCGCGTCGGGGTGCCGGACGGCCAAGGTCAAGGTGGCGGAGAACGGGCAGCAGGAGGCGGAGGACATCGAACGGGTCGCCGCGGTCCGGGACGCGCTCGACGCCGCCGGGCCCGGCGGGCGGATCCGGGTGGACGCCGAACGCCGGCTGGTCGGTGGACGCGGCCGCGCGGATGCTCCGCCAGCTCTCCCGCTACGGCCTTGAGTACGCGGAGCAGCCCTGCGCAACGCTGCAGGAACTCGCGGAGCTACGTCGCGTAATCGACATTCCGATCGCGGCCGACGAGTCGATCCGCAAGGCCGAGGACCCGCTCAAGGTGCGGGCGGCGGGCGCGGCCGACATCGTCATGGTCAAGGTGCAGCCGCTCGGCGGGGTCCGCGCCGCGCTCCGGGTGGCGGAGGCCTGCGGGCTGCCGGCAGTCGTGTCGAGCGCGGTCGACACCTCCGTCGGGCTGGCGGCCGGCGTGGCCCTCGCCGCCGCCCTGCCCGCGCTGCCCTACGCCTGCGGCCTGGCCACGATGTCCCTGCTCGAGGGCGATGTGACCGCCGCGCCGCTGGCCGAGGCGGGCGGACACCTCCCGGTCCGTCGGCCGCCGGTCGATCCGGGCGCGCTCGCGCGCTGGGAGACCGACCCGGAGCCGTGGCGGCAGCGGGCGCTCGCGGCGGCGCGGTACCTGTGAACCCGTCGACGGCGTTCGCGGCCGTGCTCGCGGACGAGCTCGCGCGGTGCGGGCTGCGCGAGGTCGTGATCGCGCCGGGATCGAGGTCCACGCCGCTGGCGATGGCGTTCGACGAGCTCGACCGGGCGGGCCGGGTCCGGTTGCACGTGCGGATCGACGAGCGCTCCGCGTCGTTCACCGCCCTAGGGCTGGCTAAGGCGAGCCGGCGGCCGGTCGCGCTGGTGTGCACGTCCGGCACGGCGGCGGCCAACTTCCACCCTGCGGTCATCGAGGCCGACGAGTCCGCGATCGGTCTGCTGCTGCTCACGGCCGACCGGCCGCCGGAGTTGCGCGGCACCGGCGCCAGCCAGACGGTGGACCAGGTCAAGCTGTACGGGTCCGCCGTCCGCTGGTACGCCGAGACCGGCGTGCCCGAGCGGCTGCCGGGCATGGCCGGCTACTGGCGCTCGCTGGCCTGCCGCGCGTGGGCGCACGCGGCCGGGGCGGTTGGCGCCCTCCCGGGCCCGGTCCACCTGAATATCCCGCTGCGCGACCCCCTGGTGCCGGACGCTCAGCCCGCTGTCCCGCCCTGGCCGGAATCGCTGGAGGGGCGGCCGGACGGCGAGCCGTGGACGCGGGTCAGCGAGGCGGCAGTGGTCACGGAGCCTCTTGAGCTGCCGTGGGCCGAGCGGGGCGTGGTCGTGTGCGGGGACGGTGACTACGACGCGGCGGCCCTAGTCGAGTTGGCGGAGCTGGCCGGCTGGCCGGTGCTCGCCGAGCCCTCGTCCGGCGCCCGGCGCGGGCGCAACGCCCTCACCGGGTACCAGTACCTGCTCGCGTCGCCCGGAGTTCATGGCGGCGCACCGGCCCGAGGTGGTCGTCTCGGCCGGCCGGCCGGGGCTGTCCCGGCCGCAGTCGGCGCTGCTCCGGCTCGCCCGCGCAACCGACGCGGCAGCGCCGGTCAGGCACGTCGTGGTCGCGCAGGGACCGGGGATGTGGGCCGATCCACAACGCGCCGCGACCGACGTGGCGGCCGCGATCCGGCTGACCGGGGCGCCGGGCGCCGCGGCGATGGGGGCCGGGACGACGGGGGCCACGGCGGCGGGAGGCCGGGGCGGCGAGGGCCGCTGGCGGACGCTGGCTCGATGAGTGGCGCCGGGCCGACGCGGCGGCGACCGAGGCGGCGGCCGCCGTGCTCGACACCTGGCGGGACGGCGACGCGCCCGCAGCGGACCACCGATCAGTCGCTGTCGGAGCCGGATGTTGCCCGCGAGCTCGTCGCCGCGCTGCCTGAGCGCGCGGTGCTGTGGTGCGGGAACTCACTGTCCGTTCGGGATCTAGATCTGTTCCTGCCGGCCGCGGACGGACACCCGCGTGATCGCGAGCCGGGGCGCGAGCGGGATCGACGGGACCTTCTCCGCCGCCGCCGGGGCGGCGCTCGCGCACGCGGCGGACCACCCCGGGGCGGTGGCGTTCGCGCTGATCGGTGACCTGTCGCTGCTGCACGACGCGCCTGGGCTGGCGATCGGGCCGGGGGAGCCCCGGCCGGACCTGTGCGTGGTCGTGGTCAACAACGACGGCGGCGGCATCTTCGAGGGGCTCGAGCCCGCCCGGTTCGGCGGCGGGGTGTCGGGCCGCGGGATGTCGGGCCCCGTCGTGTCGGACGGCGTGTCGGACCGCATCGTGTCGGACGGCGTTGTGTCGGACGGCGTGTCGGACCGCGTCGTGTCGGACGGCGTGTCGGACGGCGGGGCGCCGGACGGCGGGGCGCCGGGCCCGCAGTCGGTTGGGCAGACGGGCGGGCGGGGCGCGGCCGGCGAACCCGCGGCCCTCACCGTGTTCGAACGGACGTTCGGGACGCCGCACGGGGCGTCCCTCGAGCGGCTGGCGGGTGCGTTCGGCATCCCCTACACGCTCGCGGGGCGGCCGGGCGATGTGGCCAAGGCGATCGCCGCCACGGTCTCCGGCACCGGGCCGCGCATCGTCGAGGCGCGGACCGGCCGGGCCGCGAACGCGGACCTGCGCGCCCGGATGCGCGCAGCCGCGATCCGCGCTGTCGCGGCCGCTCTCTGATAACAGAACTAGCGCCGTCGTCACTGTGCCGTGGGGCGATCGAGGATTGGGTGTCCCTTCCGGCGAATAGCGCCGCTAAGTACACCCAATGATGAGCGGGACCCCGACCGTCATGGATAACAGCAAGAAGCGCCAGGCGGGGGGTGGGATCGTCGGCAGGGTCGGAGCGGCGGCCGCTAGGTCTGCGAGCAGACGCCGAGGGTGATGTGCTGCGGGCAGGACGCGGCGACCTGCCAGGTGAAGGTGACGGTCGAGGACGCGCCCGCCGCGTTGGTCGCCGTCACCCTCGCCGGGTACGACACGGCGCCGAGCGGGTACCCGTTGCTGGTGATCATCCCGGTGAGCACGCCGTCTGGGCTCACCCGGACCCCGGGCGGCAGGCCGGCCGCCGTCCAGGTCAGCTGCTCGCCGATCAGCGCGCCGAGCGAGTCGATCGGGACCGACACCCGTGCCAGCGGGCGGCTGGCCAGGGTGCCCGGGTCGATCAGCCCGATCGCCGTGCGGGTTGAACAGGTCGAGGTCGGTTGTGCCGGGGCTGTCCACGCCGGGCACGGTGCCGCCGCTGGTGTACTGCCAGAACGACCAGCCCCGCCAGCCGGCTGGCAGCGGCGGGGTGCCGAACCCGTACGCCGCCACCCACATCGGGTCGGCGCAGAAGGCGGCGGAACCGCCGGTGCAGGCGTCCCACCAGTTGGCGGTCGTGTAGATGATGGGGTACTGGCCGGTCAGCGACCGTGCCGTGGTGACGAACGCGGAAATCCACGCGGTCATCTGCGATGCGGACAGGCCGTAGCACTCGTTGGTGCCGTCGGATGCCACATACGGGTCGTACTCGATGTCCAGCATCAGCGGCGGCGTCTGCGAGCCCGGGCGTGTACCCGGAGTACTCCACGGCGAACTCGCGCCTGCTGCTGGCCGCTGCTGACGTTGGGGATGGCGAAGTGGTAGGGGGTGACGTCCACGCCCGCCGCCTTCGCCTCGGCGAGGTCGGTGGTCGCCCAGGGATTGACGTAGTAGTCGCCCTCGGTCCCCTTGACGGCGGCGAAGCGGTAGCTGGCCGCGGCCACCCGCGGCCAGTCGATGGGCGCCCCGTGCGGGTACTGGCTGGTGACCGGGTGCTGGTAGGCGGCCACGTCGAGCCCCGGCATCGGGGCGTCGGCGGACGAGGAAGCGGCGGCGGACGGCCGGCGTCATGGCGACGGACGCGCCGGCGACGGCCGGCGTCGCGGTGGCGGACGCGCCGGCGGCCGTGCGGCTCGAGGCGGCGCCGGAGCTGCTCGGCGTCGGGGTGGCGTCGTTCCCGGCCCAGCCCGCCGAGCCGGCCAGCTCGCCAAGCAGTTGCGGGGAGTGCGGCAGCGCGGCGGTCGCCGCGCGGGCGGCGGCGAGGGCGCGTACCGACGCGAGCGCGCCGGGGACGGCGCCGTCGGCGGACAGCGCCCCTGCGGGCAGCGGTCCTTGGTCGCCCTGTCCGGCCGACGGCAGCAGCGGCGGCTCGCGCCGCGTCTGGCCGGATGCCGTGGTGCCGCCGGTCAGCCCGGAGTCCGTCTGGCCGTTGTCGCGGCGCCGCTCGTCCCCGTCCCCGGTCCCCGTAGCGCCTGAGGTCCCCGCGCCGTCGGCGGATCCCGCGCGGGTCGGCACCCGGGCGGTGGCCGCCGACCCGATCGGCACGGGCAGCGCGGCCGACGCCACGTTCTCCGGCCCCGATGACGCGGCCCGGATGACCGCGACGGACCCGCCCGCAGCCCGCAAGCGCGAGCGCCGACGCGATGAGCACGCCCTTTGACTTGGTTAGCACGGCGTCAGGCTAGAGCGGATTCAATGATCATTAGTGAACTTTGCCCCCGTATGGCCCAGGCGGGCTATGGCGTAGTCCGGATGGAACCGGTGTCGGCCCGCGGAATCAGCTGTCGGTCGCGGGCCGCTGTCGGCTGCGGAATCAGCCAGCGGGGTCATTCCCGAGGCGGGAGTGCGGTTAGCGGCACCCAATTCGGGATAACAGCAAGAAGCGCAGAGCGCAGGCAGGCAGGCTCGGGTATCAGATGCGGAGCAGGCTCGGGATTCAGCGGCGCAGGTTCGAGCAGCGGATGACCACGGAGCCCGCCTCAAGGGAAGCGACCCGGAGGGAGCCCTGCGGGGTGCGCTGGCAGTCCGCCAGCCATTGGCCGGCGATCGGCGCCCACGGCGCGGCCCCGGCCCGGCCGTTGCCGTTGCGGAAGTCGGTGATCCAGCCGATGGATAGCACCGCGACGAGCGCGGTCACCGCCGCCGTCGCGCCGCGAGCCCTGGCCCAGCCGGTCCAGGGCGTGACGCTGAACTCCGCCGCCTGATCGTCGGCCCGCACCCGGTCGCGGGCGCGCTGCACGATGTTGTCGACCGCGACGATCACGGCCGCCTCCATCAGGAAGATGGGCAGCGTCGTGTACCGGGAGCCGGGCTCGATGTGGAAGTGCACGGTATCGGCGGTGACCCACCGCGACAGGGTCGCCGCCGCGATCGCGAGCAGGAAGCCGCACCCCAGCGCGGCGGCGGCCAGCAGTCGGACGCGCGCGGGCTGGGTGATCGCGATCGCGCCGAAGACCGCCGCGAGCACGCAGCCGACTCCCACGGTGGCGCCGTTCCGGCCCACGGCGGACTGCAGCCACCAGTCGAGGTGCCAGCCGAGCGCGGGGAGCACCACGTCGTGCGCGACGAAGTCGAGCACCCCGCGGGGCCCGGCCAGCTGGTCCGACCCTGGAGTTGCGCGCCGACGCGATGACCGGCACCTGGAGCAGCAGTCCGGCCGCGAGTCCGGCCGTCACCGCGTGCTCCCGGATCCGGGGCAGCGCTACGATCCGCAGCGCGAGCAGCGGCGCGATCGCCAGCGCCATCGGGGTGGACGCTCCGGCGAGGAACGCGATGAGCGCGGCCAGCGCCATGCCGCCGCGGCCGCGCGGCCGCCACAGCGCGGCCCAGAAGAGCGCGAAAAGCAGGTACCACGGGGTGTTGACTCCGCTGTCGGCGATTTCAAGCGGCGCGACGGGAAGGAGCAGGACCGCCGCCGCGAGCAGTGCGCGCAGCCAGCCTGAGCGGACCTGCCCGGCGCTCGCGTGAAAGACGAAAAGTGCAATCGCGGACGCGATAACGGCGCCGGAGATAGCGAATGCAGCGGATGCGTCGCGGAGCGGCAAGAATGACACGAATTGCGCGATAAGCCGCGGCAGCAGCTGCAGGTAGCCGGCGTAGGGAAAGAACAGGCGCCAGGGGCTCGCGAGGGCCTGCACGAGGAATACGGTGCGGTCCTCGGCCCAGATCGTGGTCAGCGGCGAGCGTCCGGCGATCCGCAGCAGCATCACGACTGCCCCCGCGACCAGTGCGATCAAGGACGAGGCACCCCGGCTGGCGAGCCGCCCGGGCGCGACCACCGACCGCTCGGGTGGCTCGGAGAACAATTCGGGCAATAGTGCCAGAATATTCGCCTGTGATATCCGATATCGCTGCCGCGATCCCTGTTTGACCACGGTCAACCGCCAGTCCAGCGAGGTGGGAGATGATGTCGCAGACGTTATCGGCACCGCCGTGGGGTCCGCCAGCATTTGGCCGACCCAATAAAATTCCTGGCGGCAGCCGTCGAATGGGATATTTCGGATAATTCGGCGATTTCCGGATAGCGGTTTCGTGATCACGAAGACCTGTGCACTTATACGATTCAAATTTACGCCGGGATGAAAGTCTTCGCGATCATGTCTTCGCGATCATGGCGCAATGCCTCTTAAATTAGCCTATTTTGATCATGCTGTGACCTGGGTTTTACCAGGCTGGCGGGACGCGGTGGGAGTTACGGCGGGCGCGGTTGACGGCGCGAGGGCAGGCGGGGTCGTGGCACTGGTTCGGGTTGCGGGAACGGGTGGTCTCGGCTGTGGCCTTGCGCGGGGCGCACTGGCGCTGGCGGGGGGCCGGTCGGTTAGGCGGCAGTGGCCCGCCGCCCCGGTCCGGGCCGCGGCCCGTGCGAGTCGGCTGCTGCGTCGTCGATATCCTCCGGGCGCGCCAGGATCAGCGGTGCCCTGGTCCGCGGGATGATTCGCGTCCGGTTTCCGTGACCGGGAAGGATTTTTATGAAGGAAGAAATTCGTGCTATGCGCGAAAAGTCTTCGCGGCAGGAAAGTCTCCGGGCTCTGGCGAGCATCTCGTCATGGAGACGGTGCCCTATTTTAGCTGGCGGGGGTGCTCCCGCCAGTGGGCCGGCCCGGGCTGCCGCCGCCTGCTCGCCCCATCCGGCGCCGCAACGCCACGATGGCCTCAGGCGTGACAACCGTGCTTCCCAGAACCCGTCAGCTTCCTATCACTTCTGACCACTTCATCTTACTATCAGTTCTGACCACTTTCGTGTCCGCTTTGAGGTGATTTTCCTGATCGAAACTGATAGGAAGCCTTCTCGCCTTCGGCGGTCGCGGCGGCGGGAGATTCTCCGGCGGTGGCGGTCAGCATCGGGAAAAGCTTTGGAATCTCCCGGTCAGGCGGAGGCGTGGTCAGAACTGATAGAAAGTGGTTGGCCGGGCACCACGCCGGAACGGGTGCAGAGTGGCGCGCGGGCGCCGGATGGCTCGGGGTGCGGCCGGGGCTCAGCGTGAGACGGGCGTTACGCGGCGGCTAGGTTGGTTGCGGCGCGGGCGCGTCATCCTCGCCTTACCAGCAAAAGTGATCATCCCGAGATGTGCGCCAGAGCAAGTCTTCGTGATCAAGTCGTGCGGCGATGCCGCCAGGCTTATACCTCACTAGGGCCGCTCAGTTCGCAGCTGTCACTGTGATGCTGGCGCTTCCCGGGAATTACAGGGACGGCCGGCGCGCTCCCGCCGCCCTGGGCGGTACTCACGCCCGAGGCAGGGCGATGGGTTCCGTCGCCAGCGGCATTGGATCATGGCGCGGCGCGCGGGCGGCAGGCGGGGCAAAGCGTCGATATCCCGATATCTCCGATAAGCGGATCGTTATGCGCCTTCGGTGATACTGCCTCAGCGGCTGGCGTTCGCGGTGGCGCGAGGGCGGCGCGCCGCGTCGCCGGCCCGCCGGTCCATCCGCAGCGCCTCGGCCGCGCAGCCGACCGCGACCAGCGCGAGCAGGCAGAACGCGATGGTGAAGGCCCCCTGCCCGGTGACGCCGCGGCCGGCCGCGCTGCCGGTGACGGCGCCGCCGATGCGCAGCGCCACCGTCGCCGCCGCGATCGCCAGCCCCGCCGCGAGCTGCATCGACGTGGCCGCGAGGGTGTTGGCGTCGCGCATCAGCTCCGGCTGCATGTCCGCCAGGCCCACCGTGGTGTAGACGGTGAACCCGGTGGAGCGGGTGACGCCGCTGGCCAGGGCGAGCAGCGCGATCAGCGCGACCGGCGTCGCGGCGGTGGTGAACCCGAGCGCCGCGACGAGCACCGCGGTGCCGAGCGCGGAGACGACGAGCACCGACCGGAACCCGAACCGGTTGATCAGCGGCGTGGTGGCCGGCTTGATCCCCACGTTCCCGACGAAGACGAACGCGGTGACCGCGCCCGACTTGACCGGCGACCAGCCGAACCCGCGTCTGGAACAGCAGCGGCAGCAGGAACGGCATCGAGCCGACCACCAGCATGTACCCGGTGCCGCCGAGCTGGGTGACCCGGAACGTGGCGTTGCTCAGCGTCCGCAGGTTGAGCAGCGGATGCGCCGCGCGGCGCAGGTGCCAGACCGCGACGGCCAGCAGCGCCACGGAGCCGGCGAAGATCAGCGCGGTCTGCAGCGGCGGGCGGGGCGGGCAGCGACGACGAGGTGCGCGGCCCAGGCGAGTCCGCCCAGGCCGATCCCGGTGAGCAGCATCCCGGCCCAGTCCAGCGGCGGGACGGCGGCGTCGGCCTTCGCGCCCGTCGTCGACCAGCCGCCAGGCGAGCGCGAACGCGACCACGCCGAGCGGCGCGTTGATCAGGAAGATCCAGTGCCACGAGGCGTAGGTGGTGATCAGCCCGCCGGCCAGCGGGGCGATCACCGGGGCGAGCAGCCCTGGCCAGACCACGTAGGAGGTCAGCCGCAGGATGTCCTCCTTGGCCGCCTTGGACAGCACCATCATCCGGCCGACCGGCACCATCATCGCCCCGCCCGCGCCCTGCAGCACGCGCATCGCGACCAGCTCGCCGAGCGACCCGCTGGCGGCGCAGCCAACTGACGCCCCGGTGAACAGCACGATCGCGGTCAGGAACACCACCCGGTTCCCCAGCCGCCTGGTCAGCCAGCCCGACAGCGGGATGAGCACGGCCAGGGTGAGCAGGTAGGCGGTGACAACCAGGCCGATCTCGGTCGCCGGGGCGTGCAGCGCCGCCCCGATCCGCGGCGCCGCCGTGGTGACGATGGTCCCGTCGAGCATCTCCATGAAGTAGCAGCCGGAGACGAGCAGGGCCGTTGACCGGTGGCGTGCGGTGATCACGTATCCCGCAACAACGCCGCCCGCGCCTGTTATGTCCCGTCAAACGGCCTGCTGGCGATCGCGGCCGGCGATGGCCCCGCGCTGGCCCGCGCCGGCCTTCAGCGCTACCGGCCAGCGCCTCTCGCCGGTGAACCGCGTAACGAGGTCGTTAGAAGTTCGCCGGCGCGACTATGACCCGGCGGCTGTCATGGGCCGATCATCGGGATGACGTTGAACCGGGTCTTGCAGCAGCCCGAACTGGAACATCACGTCGGCGACGCGCTGGATCCGTGACCTTGTCGATCGCGGTGGGGTAGATGTTGATGGCCATGACCGAGGCGACGATCGGCGCGATCTGGCCGTTCTGCGGGCCCCGCAGTGACTCCATGGCCTGCTCGACCGCGGACCGGCTGGTGTCGGCGATCTCCTGGCCCTGCGCCAGCGCGGTGATGAACGCCTTGAGGGTGTCCGGGTTCTGCGCGGCCCAGGACTTGGTCACCACGTATCCCTGGATGGGGAACTGCTCCGTGGCGCCCTGGTTGAGGTCGGCGAGCGGGACCGCGCCGTACTGCTGCTCGGCGGCGGTGGCGAACGGCTCGGGCATCGCCGCCGCGTCGATCTTCCCCGCGGCGAGCTCGGCGGCCATGATCGGGAACGGGATCGGCTGGGTGGGGAAGCGCACCTGGGACAGCTTGATCCCATTCTCGGTGAGCACCGAGGCGGCGAGCAGGTAGTTGATGTTGAGCGGCGCGTTGATGCCGAGCAGGTGGCCCTTCAGCTCCGCTGAGCGTGGTGATCTTCGGGTCTCGGCATCGTGTAGATCGCCTGCGTGCCCTCCTGCATCACCGATCCCTCGGCGATGATCTCCAGCGGCTGGTGGTCATCCACGTAATGCTGGATATAGGAGACGTAGTTCCCGCCGGTGATGTCGTACTGGCCGGCGACCTGCTGGTTGATCACCTCGTCGCTGCTGACCGCGGGGGTGTAATGAATCGTCAGGCCCTGCTGCTTGAACAGGCCCTCGTGCAGCGCGACGAAAAAGCCGGCGGAATCGACCGCAGGCACGACGGCCACGTTGAGCGTTGTCTTTCTCTAGCCCGTTCGGACTAGTACTTCCGGTTAGCTGCCAGGCCACCGCAGCCCGCTAGGGCTAGCAGGGCTATCGCCAGGGGTGGCGCGAGAATGCGCGGCGCGAGCGGAACACGGATATTCCTCCTGATGTGCGGCCTACAGGGCAGGTATTCGGAAGCGTAAAGCAGGAGGAATTGCCATCTTTGCCTTTTAAGGGAAATAGTGGCATTCCCGGCATAAAGTGATTTTCTATCAACGGTGATGCGCGATCGCGACAGACGGGCAGCCGAACCCCACAGTTGCGCGAGTTGCTGAAGCGTCACGCGACAGCCGCGCGGTCTGGGATCCTGTCGGCTACGCCATCGACCCCCGATCGACCTGTCGGCTTCGCCATCGACCCCATCAACCCCATCAACCCCATCAACCTGTCGGCTACGCCATCGACACCCGGCGCTGTCGATGGCGTAAGTGACAGGTCGCGAAACGCCGTCCGGCGCCTCCGCAGCTGATAACAGCAAGAAGCGGGGAGGCGGGCCGCGCCTGTCTAGCCGCGCCGCGCGGATCTTGGATAATAACGTTGCATGGTCATGCAGTGGTGTGCATATAATTTCATCCATGACTAAGGTGCTCGCCTCCCTGCCTGTCGGTGAACGTGTCGGGATCGCCTTCTCCGGCGGCCTGGACACCTCGGTAGCGGTCGCGTGGATGCGCGAGAAGGGGGCGGTGCCCTACACCTACACCGCCGACCTCGGCCAGTACGACGAGCCGGACGTGGCCTCGGTACCGGGCCGGGCCGGCGCGTACGGCGCCGAGGGCGCCCGGCTCGTCGACTGCAAGGCGGCCCTGGTCGAGGAGGGCCTCGCCGCGCTGACCTGCGGTGCGTTCCACATCAGGTCGGGCGGCCGCGCCTACTTCAACACCACGCCGCTCGGCCGGGCGGTCACCGGCACGCTGCTGGTGCGGGCCATGCTCGACGACGACGTGCAGATCTGGGGCGACGGCTCCACCTACAAGGGCAACGACATCGAGCGGTTCTACCGCTACGGCCTGCTCGCCAACCCGTGCCTGCGGATCTACAAGCCGTGGCTCGACGCCGCCTTCGTCGGCGAGCTCGGCGGCCGGGCGGAGATGTCGCAGTGGCTGGCCGACCGCGAGCTGCCCTACCGGGCCAGCAAGGAGAAGGCCTACTCCACCGACGCGAACATCTGGGGCGCCACCCACGAGGCCAAGTCGCTCGAGCACCTCGACGCCAGCGTCGAGATCGTCGAGCCGATCATGGGCGTGCGGTTCTGGGACCCGGCGGTCGAGATCGCCGCCGAGGACGTCACGGTCACCTTCGAGCAGGGCCGCCCGGTCGCGATCAACGGCAAGGAGTTCGCCTCCGCCGTCGACCTGGTGCTCGAGGCCAACGCGATCGGCGGCCGGCACGGCCTGGGCATGTCCGACCAGATCGAGAACCGGATCATCGAGGCCAAGTCGCGCGGCATCTACGAGGCGCCCGGCATGGCGCTGCTGCACGCCGCCTACGAGCGCCTGGTCTGCGCGATCCACAACGAGGACACGCTCGCCGCCTACCACAACGAGGGCCGCAAGCTCGGCCGGCTGCTCTACGAGGGCCGCTGGCTCGACCCGCAGGCGCTGATGATCCGCGAGTCGCTGCAGCGCTGGGTCGGCACCGCGGTCACCGGGACGGTCACGCTGCGGCTGCGCCGCGGCGAGGACTACTCGGTCCTCGACACCAGCGGCCCGGCGTTCAGCTACCACCCGGACAAGCTGTCGATGGAGCGGGTGGAGGACGCGGCGTTCGGCCCGGCGGACCGGATCGGCCAGCTGACCATGCGCAACCTCGACATCGCCGACTCCCGGGCCAAGCTCGAGCAGTACGCCGGCCTGGGCATGTTCGGCGGCGGCCACGCCGCGCTGATCGGCGGCGGGCCGATCGGCCACGCCGGCCGAGCTCATCGGGGACGATGCCGCAGCGGCGGCGCCGAGGCGATCGCCTCGGCCGGCGGCGAGGTCGCAGACCCGACGGCGAGTTCCTCGACCGCGCCGCCATGGAAGTCCGGCACCGACTAGCCACGCAGATAACAGCAAGAAGCGCAGCGCCCGCCCGTCACTCTCGTCCACCACTGCACGCGCGCCACCCGAGTCCCGATCCCGCCCCGTGCCATGGCCCGACTCCATCACCCGATATTCGGGAAATGACGGGCGGGCGACGCGAGTGCTAACCGGGGTCGACGGTTCGCTTTCGGATAACAGCAAGAAGTGGCCCTGTCGCTCAACGAAAGCGGCGGGAGCCAGACGGGCGCGGAGGGCCACGCCATGACCGTCAGGTCCAGCTACTGGCTGCGCCACCGCTCGTCCTAGACCTCCCGGGTTGCCTGTGCCGGGTTGGGTCGTACGACGCGATTGGACACATCCGACAGGCCATACGGCGCGTGCGCGCTCCACCGGCCATCGCCATCAGCGCGGACGCCCACCCAACAGGCCGTGCCAGGGAAGGTGTCGATCGCGGCTTCGGTGGAGTCATGCGGAACGCAGGCGACGTCGAGCTCCTCCCGCTGGTCGATCGCGCGGACTTCCTGGACTGCTTCAGGAAGGCGCGGCGCGCGTACCCGGCGGGCCGTGACATCCACATGATCTGCGACAACCTGTCCGCGCACAGGGCGCCCCCGGTGCAGAAGTGGCTGCGCTTCACGCCCACCTGTTCGTCGTGGATCAGCCGCCAGGTCGAGCGATGGTTCGCCGAGCTGCAGCGGCGCTGGGTTCCAGTTCCCCAGTGAATCGGCGGGCTATTGACCATACGTTTAAAGCTATGTACCATAGCGTTATGGCGACGGACCAGAGCCTAGCCGCGATGACCAGCTATCTCGCCCGGCCCCAAGGGACGAGCCGCCTACGGATCTCCAACCCGGAAGGACCAGGCACAATGGCTACGAACTCACCGAGCATCGAGGTACGGGAGCTGACCAAGGCCTACGGCAAGACCGTCGCCGTGGATCACCTCAGCTTTGACGTCCATCCCGGCCGGGTCACCGGGTTCCTCGGCCCGAACGGTGCCGGAAAATCCACGACACTGCGCATGATTCTCGGCCTGGACAATCCCACGGCAGGATCGGCGCTGGTCAACGGGCGGCCGTTCGCGGACCACCGCCAGCCCCTTTTCGAGGTCGGCGCCCTCCTGGATCCCAAGGCCTTCCATCCCGGCCGCAGCGCCGGCAACCATCTGCGCTGCCTGGCCCTGGCCAACGGGATCGACCAGCGCCGCGTCGACCGGGTGCTGGACATGGTCGGCCTCACCGCCGTGGCCGCCAAGCGGGCCGGCGGGTTCTCACTCGGAATGGGACAACGCCTCGGGCTCGCCTCCGCCCTTCTCGGCGATCCCGCCATCTTGATCCTCGACGAGCCCATCAACGGGCTCGACCCCGAGGGCATCTTGTGGATCCGCACCCTGCTGCGCTCCCTGGCCGCCGAAGGCCGCACCGTGCTGGTGTCATCGCACCTGATGAGCGAGATGGCCCTCACCGCCGAGCATCTCGTCGTCATCGGCCAGGGCCGCCTCCTCGCCGACGACAGCGTCGAAGCCGTCGTCGCCGCCAGCGGCCACAACACCGCCCGCGTCCGCTCCCCCCAGGCCGGACACCTGGCCGCCCTCCTGGCCGCCCGCGGCGCCGTCCCCACCGTCACCGCCGCGGGCGAGCTGATCGTCACCGGCGTCTCCACCGACAGCATCGGCGACCTCGCCGCCGCCAACGCCATCACCATCCACGAACTGTCCCTCCAGCGGGCATCGCTCGAAGACGCCTTCATGGACCTCACCCACGACAGCGTCCAGTACCGCACCGGCACCCACGCCACCCCCCCGCCACTCTAGAAAGCGCAGCCTGATCATGACCGCCACCACCGTCGCCCGCGCCGCCCTGAGCGCTCCGACCCGCCAGCCGCCTGTCCTGCCGAACCTGCTGCGCTCGGAGTGGGCCAAGGCCCGCAGCGTCCGCTCGACTTACTGGAGTCTGGCCGCCGCCGTCGCCGCCATGATCGGCTACGGAGCCATCAACAGCGCCCCCCATGCCGGCGCCGGTCACGGAACCTCCGACCCCATCTTGACCAGCCTGTCGGGGGTGCTGTTCGCCCAGCTCGCCATCGGCGTCCTCGGCGTCCTGGTGATCACCACCGAGTACTCGACCGGGATGATCCGCTCCACCTTCGCCGCCGCCCCGCAGCGGCACTTGGTCATCATCGCCAAGGCCGGCGTCCTCGGTGCGGCCGCCTTCGCCGTCGGCACCGTGGCCAGCTTGATCGCCTTCTTGGACGGCCAGGCCATCATGGGCGCCAACGGGGTCAGCCTCGCCTCACCAGGCGCGCTGCGCTCGGTCATCGGGATCGGCCTCTACCTCGGCCTCCTCGGCGTCTTCGCCGTCGCCCTTGGCACCATCATCCGCCGCAGCACCGGCGCCATCGCCGCCCTGATCGGACTGATCCTCATCCTGCCCGAACTGCTGCTAACGCTCCCCGCCTCGCTCCAGGACACAATCGTCAAGTTCCTGCCAGGCAACGCCGGGCAAGCCATCTTCACCACAGGCCAAGACACCTCTACCCTGTCCCCCTGGGCCGGCCTGGCCGTGTTCGCCCTCTACGCCGCCGCCGCACTCGCCCTCGCCCTGGTCCTCCTGCGCCGCCGCGACGCCTGACACCAGCGACCCCTAACAGGAGATACAGCGATGCGAAACCTGCCAATAGCGCCGCCGCCGACGCGGCGGCGCTTTGGGGACCTGCGGAGCACCTGCCGATTCCTCGCCCCCGCCCTTCGCGACGCGCGGCCGCCGGGCGCGTCTCAGCGACACCAACGCCCCCGCCATAGCCCGCTTCGCCGACACGGTGAGCAACCGTGCCTAGAGCCGGCCTCACCGAGGCCCGGGTGATCGACGAGGCCGCGCAGATGGCCGACGAGATCGGCCTGTCCCGCCTCACCCTCGCCGCCCTGGCCGACCGCCTCGGCGTGCGCTATCCGTCGCTGTACAAACACGTCGACGGCATGGACGGCCTGCAACGCGGCATCGCCGTACGAGCCAAGAACGAGCTGGCCGCAATCCTCGCCCGGGCCACCGTCGGCCGGGCGCGCGGCGACGCCATCGTCTCCCTCTCCGACGCCTACCGCATCTGGGCGCTCCAGCACCCGGGCCGCTACGCCGCCGCACAGCGGGTTCCTGCCCCCGGTGACACCGAGGCGGAAGCCGCCGACTGGGCCTCGGTAGAGATCATCGGTGACGTCCTGGCCGGCTACGACCTGCGAGGCGACGACGCCATCGACGCGACCCGCGTGCTGCGCGCCGCCCTGCACGGCTGGGTGACCCTGGAAGCCACATTCGTGCATCCCGCCAACATCGACCGGAGCTTCGACCGCCTGGTCCAGGGCCTCGCCACCGCGCTGGCCAACTGGGCCGACCAACCCGCCAGAACAGATCCAGGGAGCTGACATGAGATCCACAAATCCGCATCGGGCATGAAGAAGCGCCCGGTACGTGTTGTCCGCCGCACGAATTACATCCTCGCCCAGATGATCATCGAGCGCGTGACACGCGACTCCTACGCGGACCAACTGACGAAACGGATCAGCAGCCCGCTTCGGCTGCGCACCCAGTGCTACGCACCCTATACCTGCCCCGGCCGACGCCGCCCGGATGGCGACCGGGTACTTCTTCATGGCCGGGGTGCCGTCGCTGCTCGGCCAGCCCGTCCCGCCGGGAGCTGCCGCCGCGCCAGGCTACCGGGTCGATCTCGCCTACTTCCCCCGCTCCAGGCTGCGCGAGGCCCAGGGGCTGTCGCAGGGGCAGCTGGCAGCGGCGATGAGGGTTTCCCGCCAGACGATCAACTCGATCGAGACGGAGCGGTACACGCCCTCCTTGCCGATTGCGATCGGCCTTGCCAGGTTCTTCGAGCAGCCAGTCGAGGAGGTATTCGATGCGGACGAAGAAACGCAGCAGGGGTGAGTGGCGCTACGACAGGGACGGGCTTGCCGGCCGCCGGGCGACGTGCGGCCGCCGTTGGCTGGCCCCGGAGACGTGAGCTAATGGACAACAGGAAGGAAAGGCCCGTGCACGAAGTCCGCAGGAGATGGTGGGCGAACAGGTGGTTCCTGCCTGGGTTCGCGGTGGCCCTGGGCCTGGGGTTGTGGGAGCATCCTGGGCGGGCGGGCACCCGGGAGAGGGGGCCGTCTCGTTCGCCATCATGACGGCTGTCGGAGCCGTCTTCGTGCTAGGGGGGCAGGAGCGAGACAATCCGGGGCATGCGCGGCGATGGCCGCGACGAGCGCTGGGCGATGATCGACCTGCGGGCCACGGCGGTCGCTGGTCTTGCTGTCATCATCGCGATCATCGTGGGCTTCGTCATCGAGCTCGCCCGCGGGCGGAGCGGCTCGCCCTACAGCCAGCTGGCCGCGGTCGCGGGCATTGCCTACCTGCTGGCGTTCTTCGCCGGGCGGTGGCGCTCGTGATCGCCGGAAGGTCCCACCGCGTGCTGGGAGCGGCGCGGCCGCCGAGGCCATCACCGTGCGCGAGCTGCTCCAGCGACAGGTTCAGGCAGCGGCGGAGCCCGTCTAGCTGATAGTCCCGCCGGCGGTGATGGTGTAGGAAGTCACGGACGCGCCAACCGAGACGCGGAGCCGGTAGGGGCCGGCGGGCGGGCCGGTCACCGAGTAGGCCACCGGCGTGCCGGGAGCGGTGGGGACGAGCAGCGTGAGGATGGCGGCGGACGGCCCGGTCCTGGTCATCGTGACGACGTCGGCCGGGATGCGCTGCAGCATCTGGTGCGACACCCACCCCTGGTAGGGAGAGGTCTGGCCGCGCACCAGCTGGGTCGACCCGGCCGAGATCGCCTGTCCCGGCAGCGCCACCTGGGCCAGTGTCAGGCTCGTCCCTGGCGCGGTGGCGACTGCGGCAGAGCGGGTGAGGCTGATCACGCGCAATGAAGGGTCCAGGTGCCACAGCTGCGTGTAGGCGGATCCGGCGGACCCGCCCCTGGCCCGGTCAAAGACGATGACCAGGTCCGGCCGCTGGCTCACGTACACCGAGCGGTACCGGGGATCTCCGCCGAAGGCCGTGTCGTAGAACTCGTAGAACTGCCCGTACTCCCCGATCCGGTCTGCCACCACGGAAGTGGCGGCGGCAGAGGAGAACGGCACGCCGGGCAGCACCAGTGTGCTCGCCGCCTCCGGGGACTGGAGCCACGCGCGGTACGCGGTCGCGGTATAGCCGTAGTGCCCGGCGTCGACGATGAGGTCGCGACCGCCTGCGTAGTAGGTGAGGCCCATGTGGTCCTCGTGCCCGTGGATCTCCCGCCCCGGCCCGAACCGCAGCGAGTAGAACGACGCGGCCGCTGTCCACCCCGACCGCCCGAACACGTAGCCGGCCTGCGCGTACACGGCGACGAGCGCGCGACCACGGGGCGACGTCGCCGGGTGCTCGACGTAGCTGTCGCCGATCTGCACCAGGTCCCCGTCGGGCTCGGTCGCGGAGCCGAGGAAGGCCGGCAGCTTCGCGATCCGCGCCATGATCCAGCCGGGCAGATGGTAGCCGCAGGCGGCCAGTTCGGGCAGCGCGGTCCGCCACAGGTTGTAGACGAAGTCCTCGTACAGCGTCGCCTGCTCGTTGACCGCGCCCTGGGCGTCGATGGCCGGCCCGAGCGGGTTCGGCTCGAAGGCGGCGATCAGCTGCGCGACCGCGGTCTTCCGCCAGCGCAGCGCGTCACCGCCGAACGCGCCGGGCGGGTAGCCGCAGCCGATGCGGAGCAGCTTGATGTCCTGCATCAGGCCGTGATTCCACGCGCCCATCCAGTGCGCCGCGTAGTAGTTCACGGTCGGCGGGATCTGGTCGTTGATCCAGGCCTGGCCGCCGAACGCCTGCGCGATGCAGACCAGCGTCCGCGGGTCCCGGCCGGAGACGGGCAGCGCGCGCAGCCAGCCCGCGGCGAGCCGCCCGGCCCGGGCCAGGTAGGCGTCGGCGCTCGGCCCGCCCGCCAGGTAGCCCGCGACCAGGTCCTCGATCCAGCTACCCGATCGGAAGTCCTGGCCCCAGGTCGGGTTCCCGAACGGGTTGAGATTCCAGTTGACGTCCCCGTCCCGGCGCGGGTCGATGGTGGCGGCGGGGAACGGCGCGATGGTCAGCCGCCCGGCCATGATCTCGTCCGCCGTCGCCGCGTTGAACCTCGGCAGCGCCCCGCACGCCCGCGCCGCAGCGGACGAGTACGGGACGGTCGACGGACGATGGTCCGGCTGCGGCGCCGCAGCCGCTAGCGAGGGCACTGCCGTCCTGGGTGTCGTCCGAGCGGGCGCAGGTGACGAGGCCCCCGTCGCCGCGCCCGGCGTGCCTCCGCCGGCCAGCGCCGCGACCGCGCAGCACGCCGCGATCACAGCAATCAGCAACAGTCGCCTTCCGGGCATATGCCGATTATCCGGCCCGCCCCATGAGTTCGATAGGTCCCGGCCCGTTCGGAGCACCGTGGCCCGCCGTGACGACATGGCGGACGCGGATACACCGCGTCTCGCGGGGAAGGTGGGTCCGTAAGAGGGGAAGGCAGGTGACCGCGATGTCGCAGGGACCGTATGACGGCTCTGCGCCGGGTGGCGGCGGCCCTTCACCGGACGGCGGTCGGCGCCAGCCCGGCCCGCTCGGCCTGTCCGCCCGGAGGCGGGCCTACTTCTCCATGATGGGCGTCTGCCTGGTCCTGATCGTGCTGTCCTGGACCGTGATCTGGCGTTTCTCGATCCTAGCGGCGGTGATCATGTCCGTGGTCGCGCTCTTCATCCCGCCCCTGGCGGTCATCGTCGCCAACGCCGGCCCCGCCAACCGCCAGTAACCCGGTGAGTTGCCCCGCGAGGAAGGCCCGCTCGGTTTCGTTGGCGGCCAGGAGCGACCCGGGACCGGGGCCGTCAGCTTGACGGATGTAGTTGTATGACTATCTTGGTTGTGTGAGTACAACGAAATTTCCTGACCCGAACCAGAGTCGGCGACTGGGCGTCATCCTCGCCACGTGCTGTATCAGCCTGTTCGTGGTCGGGATTGACGTCACCATCGTCAACATCGCCCTGCCCTCCATCCAGCGGAGCTTCCACGCCTCGGTCGGCGGCCTCCAGTGGACGATCGACAGCTACACAGTGGTGATCGCGAGTCTGCTGATGCTGTCGGGATCGCTCGCCGACCGGCTTGGCCGACGACGGGTTTTCCAGACCGGGCTGGCGCTGTTCACCCTGGGCTCGCTGCTGTGCAGCCTCGCCCCCGGGCTCGGCTGGCTGGTGGCGTTCCGCATGCTCCAGGCCGTCGGCGGCTCGATGCTCAACCCCGTTGCGCTGTCGATCATCGCGAACACCTTCACCGAGCCCGCCAGGCGTGCCCGGGCGATGGGCGTGTGGGCGAGCGTGGTGGGGATAAGCTTCGCGGTCGGGCCGGTGCTCGGCGGGCTGCTGGTCGGCACCGTCGGCTGGCGCGCGATCTTCTGGGTCAACGTGCCGGTCGGGCTGGTCGCCATCTGGCTGACCCAGCGGTTCGTGCCCGAGTCGCGAGCGCCGCGGCCACGACGGCTGGATCCGGTCGCGCAGATCCTGATCGTCGTGCTGCTCGCCGGGGTGACCGCCGGGACCATCGAGGGGCCCGCGCGCGGGTGGTCGTCGCCGCTCATCATCGGCTGCTACGCCGCGGCCGCCGTCGCCGGGGTCGGCGTGGCACTCACGGAATCACGTCGGCGGGAGCCGCTGATCGACCCCCGGTTCTTCGCCTCCGCGCCGTTCACCGGGGCGGCGCTGACCGCGTTCGCCGCGTTCGCCGCGCTGGCCGGGTTCCTGTTCCTCAACACGATCTACCTGCAGAGCGCACGCGGCTACTCCGCGATCACGGCAGGCCTGCTGATCCTTCCGATGGCGGCCACCAACGTGGTGACCGCGCGACTGTCGGGCCGGCTGGTCGCCGCCGGGCGGCCGCGGTGGGCGCTGCTCATCGCGGGTGTCGCCATCGCCGCGGGCGCCGGGATTCTCATGACGGTGAGCACGACCACCCCGATCGCCGAGCTCGTCGCGGTCTACGTCGTCTTCGGCGTCGGCTTCGGGTTCGTCAACCCGCCGATCTCCAACACGGCCGTCTCCGGGATGCCGGCGGCCCAGTCAGGGGTCGCGGCTTCGATAGCATCGACCTGCCGCCAGGTTGGCGCCACACTCGGGGTCGCCGTGACCGGTTTGCTGGTCGCCGGTCACGAAGGGTCTGGGTTCACGGCCGCCAGCCACGGCGGCTGGGCCGTCGTCTGCGGTTGCGGGCTCGCAGTGATCGGAGTCGGTTACGCGTCGACCGGCGCCTGGGCCCGCCGGACGGCACAACGGACTCATGACCTGCTCATCGCCGAGCCGCAGGGAGGCGTCACCGTTCATGACCGCGACTCAGCCGCCGCCACCTGACCCAGCCGGCGCCCCCGGCGCCCCGGCCGGACCTTCGGCTGAGCTGCCTGCCACCGCCTGGCGGCTGATGCGGCAGTTCGTCGAGGCCCACGGCGCCAGCGAGGAGCTCAGGGAACGGCTCGGCCTGGGCGCGGGCAGCGGGCGGATCCGGGTGCTGTTCCTGCTCGCGGAGCAGCCGATGACCCTCGCTCAGCTCGCCGAGGCGCATGGCGTCGACCGCCCTTACGCCACGATCATCGTGGACAAGCTCGAGCGGCTCGGCTTCGTGGCACGGCAGCCGCATCCGAGCGACCGGCGGAGCAAGGTCGTCAGCCTGACCCCGGCCGGCCGCGACGCGGCGGCCCTGGCCAGCAGCATCCTCTCCGAGCCGCCCCCTGCATTGCGAGAACTCGACGCCGGTCAGCTGACCGAGCTCATCGGACTGCTGTCGCTGCTGACGTTAAGACCACCGGTCATGAAGATCACAGGGGCCGATACCACGTGTATCGGAGCAGAGGAGAAAAATCATAATCATCGCGAGTAACGGACCGTTGCTTCGCCTGGCCGGCACCGCGCTCCCGGTCAGCGGGCGGGCGCAATCGGGCTCAGGTAGCGCCAGGCTCATCATCGTGAGGTCGAGCCAGCGGCCGACCAGGTCGCCGTAACGAGACGGCCGAGGAATGCCGCTACATCGTGGTAGTGACGAGGAAGGCGACCGCCTGAGCGGCCCCCGCGGCGCGAACGCGGCGGGCGCGGAACTATCCGGGGAGCCGGGTGGACCGCAGGCACCGGCAGATCATCGGCAGGTCGATCTGGTCCCACGGCTGACGGTCGAGGAAGTCCCTGGCCTGCTGGGAGAACTCGGCCCGGCGGTCGGGGTCCAGGGTGATCACGCCGCTGTAGGTGCCGAGGAGCCCGAACAGGTCGTCCTTGGTCATCGGCAGCGTGTACTCCACCGTGTGCTCCTGCGCCGGGGACATCGGCGAACCGGGCGGGAAGCGGACGTCGCGGCGGCGCCCGCGGTCCGACTGCGGGCCGTCAGGAGCGGCGCCGGCCTCGCGGGCCGCGCGCATCAGGCTGTTGAACTCGGCCACCCAGCCCACCCGGGTGTCCCTGGACACCCAGATCACGCCGAGCGTTCCGCCGGGGCGCAGCACCCGGGCGATCTCCGGCACGGCCAGGTCGGGGTCGAGCCAGTGCCAGGCGGAGGAGATCACCACCGCGTCCACCGAGGCGTCGGGCAGCGGGATGTCCTCGCCCGGGCCGGCCAGCGCCACTGCTTCCGGGCACCTGGCTGCCAGCACCGCGCGCATCCGCTCGTCCGGCTCGACCGCGAAGACCCGCTCCGCCCGCCCGATCAGCTGCCGGGTCACGGCGCCGGTGCCGGCCGCCAGGTCGAGCACCGCGGTCGCGTCAGACGGGATCAGCCAGTCAAGCGCCTGCGGCGGCGGGGGAGGGCGGTAGCGGTCGTAGTCGGCTGCCACCGATCCGAAGGACAGCCTGCGGGTGTCGCGATCTGTCACGCCTTCCAGCGTATCCGGCCCCGTCCAGAGGCGGCCCGCTCCATGAACCTGGGCGACGACCGTATCCTAGTGAGTTGTAGAACCAAATTCACTGGTGCCCGCAGATCGCAAGGGACGGGTCAGCGAGGCGGCGCCGTCGAGGAGAGATCATGACAGAGGTTGACCAGGCAGCCCATCCCGATGGGGCACCGGACTGGGGCGCGCCGAGGGCCAAGACCGTCCAGTGGTATGACCCGATGATCACCGCTGCCGCCGCGGCCGACTCTGGCCTGTCCGGCCTGGAGTTCCTGCGGGCCATCAGGGACGGAAAGCTGCCGGCCCCCCCGATCGCGGCGCTGATGGGCTTCCGCCCGGTCGAGGTCGGGGAGGGCTACGTGGTCTTCGAGGGAACGCCGGATGAATCCGTCTACAACCCGATCGGCATGGTGCACGGGGGTTACGTCTGCACGCTGGCCGACACCGTGGCAGCGTGCGCCGTGCACACCACGCTCCCGGCGGGCGTCGGGTACACCTCGATCGACCTCAACGTCAGCTACACGCGCCGGGTGACCAGGGAAAGCGGGAACCTGCGGGCGGTGGGCACGGTCGTTAAGCCGGGCCGCCGGGTCGCGTTCTCCCGGGCGGAGATCCTCGATGAGGCGGGCAAGGTCGTCGCCTCGGCCACCAGCAGCTGCCTCATCATGCCGGGCGCCGACGCGGCGGGCGCGTTAGATCAGGCCGAAGACCACTAGGGCCCCGATGAGCAGGAGGGTCCCGGCGGTGAGCAGGTTCGCGCCGCGGTCGATCCAGGGCGCCGTCAGCAGACGGGCGCCCAGCGCGGTGGTGATGGTCAAGGCGACGATGGTGACCACGGTGACGATCGTGAAGACAGCGAGGGACCCGAGTGCGGCCCCGGCGCCCAGGGCGCTTGCGGCGAGGAAGACCGGCAGGATGGTCAGGTCGGGGGAGGCGGCGGCCCCGAAGGGGACGAGCAGGGCGGCGAGGCCGCCGCGCGCGCCGCGCGCCTGAGTCCGCGTTGCCCGTCGGTCCAGCACAGCGGTCCGGCCGTCGCCGTGACCCGCGTGTTCGTGGTGTTCGTGTTCGTGGTGATGGTGCGCGTCGTGGCCATGGTGGTCATGATCATGGTGAGCGTCCCCGCCGGGGGCGTGAGCGTCCTCGTCGAGTCCGTCGTGGCTATGGCGGCCATGATCGTGCCCGTGCCCTTTCCCGCGCAGGTCCAGGAGCAGGAAGACGGCGCCGGTGGCGAGCAGGATGCTGCCGACCACGAGGTTGGTGTGACCGGCGATGCCAGCGCGGAACTGGAGCCCGACACCGATCACCACAGCGCCGAGCAGCAGGGATACCACGACGTGAGCGACGCCGGCGGCCAGCGACAGGCGCGCCACCTTGCCCGTGGGGTAGTGGCGGGTGCGCGACAGGACCGCCAGCGGCAGCCAGTGGTCGGGCATCACCGCGTGCCCGAAGCCGACCCCAGCCGCGGCGAGCAGGAGGACGGGGAGGGTGCGCACGCCATGAATCATACTCTCATATTCGCATCAGTGAAGATGAGAAGCTATAATGCGTCTCTTAGTTACTTGCCAACAACCCGCAGGTGAGCAGGTGAGAAGATACTGAACGTGACCCAGGCGCCCGAACCAGCACCTCTCGAGGCCGCGAGCCACCGCCATGCCGCAGCCGGGCAGCCTCTGTCGGACGCGCACGTCGAGGTCGCCGTGAGCCATCTGACGATGCTCGCGGAGCCGACCCGGCTGCGCCTGCTGTGGGCGCTGCGCGAAGGCGAGCTCGGCGTCACCGCGCTGGCCCAGGCCGCCCGCTGCACCCCGACCACGGCCAGCCAGCACCTGTCGAAATTGCGGATGAGCGGCCTGGTCGACCAGCGCGCCGAGGGGCGCGCCCGGCTCTACCGACTCCGCGGCGCGCACCTTCGCCGCCTGCTCGACGAAGTCGTCGGCCACGCCGAGCACGCACTCAACGGCATCCCGCACCACAGCTGACCGCCCCGTCGGCCCCGAGCCCGGGCCTGCCCGGCCGCCTGCGGGTTGCCGGCCTAGGCACGGCGGCCCGCAGGCGGGATCCGGGCGGGATGACGACCGTCGTCAGCCGGTCACCGGAATGACCGGCAGCGCGCACAGCGTGACGGTCTCCTCGTCCCTGGCGCTCACCGGGGGGCCGGTCGGCGGCCAGCCCGGTCGCGGTGGCGACGTTGGTGACATGGCCGACGGTCACGTCGGTGGCGGTGGTGACGTAGGTGGCGTGGCAGGTCATAAAGTGACCGGGATCGAGTGCGCTCGCCGGGCAGGCGATCGTCCCGGTGATCTTGTCGTCGGTCACTGTGATGTCGCGCAGCAGCACGTCCCCGGTGTTGACCACCGTGTAGGTATAGGTGACGGTCTCTCCGGGCGCTCTGTACCTGGTCGGGAATGCGGTCTTCTCGAGTTGGACGCGCGGTCTTTGGATCGCGTCGACGGTTTCCGTGGACTTGTCGGTCACCGCGGGTCCCGTCGGCGGGTGCCCGGTGACGGTCGCGGTGTTGGCGATGTGGCCCGCGTCCACGTCGGCCGTCGTGGTGGTGTGCGTCGCGTGGCAGGCCATGGACGCGGCGGGAGCGAGCGAGGTAGCCGGGCAGGTGATCGCCCCGAGCCGGTCGTCCTGGAGGGTGATGCGGTGCAGCGTCACGTTCCCGGTGTCGGTCACGGTGTAGGTGTACGTGATCTTCTCCCCTGCACCGCTGTAGGTGGCAGGGGACACGGTCTTGTCCAGTTGGATGGCCGGAGCGTGAATTGCGTGGACGGTGTCCCCGTCAGTGCCGGTCACCGCGGGTTCCGTCGGCGGGTGCCCGGTGACGGTCGCGGTGTTGGTGATGTGGCCCGCGTCCACGTCGGCCGTGGTGGTGGTGTGCGTCGCGTGGCAGGTCGTGGAGTCGCCGGGGGCGAGCGTCGTCGCCGGGCAGGTGATCGCCCCGAGCCGGTCGTCGGTGAGCGTGACGTCGTGCAGGGTCACGTTCCCGGTGTCGGTCACCGAGTAGGTGTAATGGATCGTCTCGCCGGGGTCGGCGTACTCGGTCGGGAACGCCGACTTGACGAGATGAACCGCCGGGGTCTGGATCGCCTTAACGGTCGTGTCCGCAGGCGGGCTGGTGACATCGTCGTCGTTGGGCGTCGTGCCGGTCGCGCTGGCGGTGTTGGTGACATGACCGGCGTCCACGTTGGCTTGCCTGATGGTGTATTCGGCGGTGCACGTGGCCGTCTCGCCCGTCGCGAGCGTAGACGGCGTGCACGCGATCGTCCCCGCGATGCGGTCGTCCGTGACGTGGACGTTGTGCAGCGTGAAGTACTTCGGGTTGGTCACCGTGTAGGTGTAGGTGATCTTCTCGCCGGCGTGAGTGTAGGTCGCCGGGGCCGCGCTCTTGGCGAGGTCGAGGCCGGCGCAGTTACGCAGCGCCAGTCGGGCGAGCACGGCGCTCAGCGTGTCGAAGTCCGTGTTGAAGTAATCACTGTGCTCGACGGGTCCGGAGACGGCCCTGATGTTGTCGATATACCGCAGTCCGTGGCTCGAGGTTCCGATGCCCACGCTGAGGACCGCCGCTCCCTCGTTTTTCAGCGCGTTGGCGGAGAAGATGCCGTTCTCCGTCTCAGCGAACCGGGTGAGGTTGCCCTTGCCCCCGAGACTGCCCGACGGCCCGTAATAGGTCGGGTCGCCGTCGGTGACGATGATGGCGGACTGGTAGTGGTAAGTGGGCATATCCCGCACGATCTGCCAGAAGCCCGCGTCCCAGTTCGTGCCGGAACTGGTCGGGACGGTGAGCCTGTTGATCTTGCTGACCAGGGTGTTGACGCCGGCCTGATTGGCTACGGAAACCGGAGCGAGGGTGGCGTTGTTGGCACCGGGCGCCGGGGCGGTGGTGCCGAACGTGTAGATCGCGATGCTCGATGGGGTGCCCTTGAGCGACTCCACGAAGGCCCTGGCCGCCGCCTTGTAGGTTGGCAGGATCGCTTGGGTGATCGAGCCTGACAGGTCGATGAGCAGCGCTATCCGAAGCCCGCAGCCCTCGGGCAGCGCGGGATCATCCCGCGAAAGCGCCCAGGTGCCGCTGCGGGCGGTCGCAGACGTGTCGCTGTTCGACGCCGCGACCGGAATGGTCACGTTGCCGGTGCCCACCGCGACGCTGAGCGTGTTGTAGGCGCGCGATGTCACCTTCCCTATAGTCCCGGCGTCGAGACTCGAACTCGCAAACCAGCCGCGCGGGGCGCCGACCTGAGCGATCGTGTACGTCCGGTTGGCGCTCACGTTGAGCGTGCACAGCCCGGCGGCGGTGCTCACGCAGGTGTCAGGAAGGCCCGCGCTCGCAGGCGTGACCCGGAATGTCGCCCCGGCGAGCCCGGACGCCGTGGGCGGCCCCGGCGGGCCGTTTTCCGCAGTGCGGATTCCGCCGACCCGGATTGTGATCGTCGGATCGCTTCGCGGTGCCGACGCGGCCGTCGCCGTGGCAGGTGCGGCGAGGCCGCCGCCTGCCATCGCGGCGCCGACCGCGAGGATTGCGGCTGTGGTAAGCCTGCGTCTCACAAAGGAAAACATCTCAACCCCCTCTAGCGGGCGCTCCAGCGCGCCTAGCTGACAATGTCGATTGGGGTCCCTGGCGGGACCGCGTCCAGCATTTCGAGTGCCTGATCGTGCAGACGGATGCAGCCATGGGAGATCCGCGCCCCGGTGGCGCCGATCTCGCTGTCCTCGCCAAGCGGGCCGTGGATGCCGATGACGGCGTCACCGGAGCCCTCTCAGTCGCTGATCGACGAGGAGTGGGCCGACGTAACGATGATGAAGGGCCGTAGCCGGGGTTGGGCTGCGGTGGCTGCTCGTCGAACGCCACGAAGTACTCGCCGGCCGGGGTGGGATCGTCCGGGGTCCCCACCCCGGCCGGGGCCGAGAAGGCGCTGAAACACGGTCGTCCCCCCGCCCTCCCTCCTGGTCAGCGGCACATTGCGGCAGTGTCAGACGCTAGCAGCCTGGAGTCAACCTTCTATTAATTCACGGGGTATCGGCGTGGCGACTGAGGGAATTCCGTAAAATCAAGTAGACGGAATCAGCAGCTATTCACCCAATAGATGATTAAGCCAGGAAAGTCATCATTCGGAAACGGCACGCTAAAGCAACAGGCCGAACTCTTACCCCATGAGAGTCGTCTGAGGATCGTTCTGGCTTTCCCTAATGAATCAGGGCGTGACGAGGTCCCCAGGCATAGCGCGAGCGGCGATGCGGCAGCGTTACCAGGCACCCCACGTCATGGCGGGCTTGGGCAGCGACGGAGGGTCAAGGAAGGCTGGCGGCCCGGTCAGGTCAAGCGCGCCGAGCGGCGAAACCGCCGCCGCGTCCCTCGCGGTCAGCGGCGGCAGATTCCATTTCTCCTCCACCAGCTTGAGCACTGAGGTGTGGTCGAGCACCTCGCTGCACACATACTCGGCACGGGAGTACGGCGACACCAGGACCGCCGGCACCCGGAACCCGTACCGGTCGTAGCGATGCGGGCCCTCGGTCAGGTTTTTCTCCGTCTTGACTACGTGCGGGAAGAAGGGCCGCAGGAATGACTGAAGCCTGGTCGGGCTGCCCGTCAGGCTGCGTCCCTCGACGTCGTCGGGCGGGACGGCCGGGGGCGGCGCGACGTGGTCGTAGTAGCCGCCATGCTCGTCGTACACCCAGATCAGCAGGGTTCCCGGCCAGCCCTTCCCGTGCATGACCCGGTTGATAACCTCAGCGGCAAAGCTCTCGCCCTTCCGGATGTCCTGCGGGTTCTCCTCCGAATAGGTGTCGAAGTCGGGATCCACGATGCTGAACGCGGGCAGCGTCCCGTTATCTGCGTCCGCGAAAAACTGGTCAGTGCTATGGATGCGGCGCATATACCGGCCGATTCCGATGGGGAAAACGTCGGCCGTGAACTGGATGTCCTTCTTGACCCCGCTCTTCACCGCGGGGAAACGGCTTCCGGTGGACAGCAGCCGGCGACGGGCCATTTTGCGCTTATGGCGCGCGTAGTGCCTGAACTTGGACTGGTCCGCGGCCGCCGCATGGTAGTTGGCCCAGGAAATGCCGTGCCTGCTCAGCAGGTCGAAGATCGTCCCGGCGGGCGGATCGTCGAGCAGGTCATAGGGCGCGTCGTCGATGAGGCCGTGCGCCGTCCCGGCGATCAGGAAGCGGCGGTTAGGGAAGGTGGGGCCGAGGCACGAACTGAACCAGCGATCGGCCAGCGGGAACGTGCGGGCCAGCCCGTAATAGAACGGCAGGTCGTCTTCGGTCCAGTAGCCCATGCCGACGGCGGCGCCCGCGCCCTCGCAATCGGCGGCGTCGACGTCGCCCGCGGCGGGAACGACCACCTGGGTGCTGGTGACGAAACCGTCGACCTTCCCCTCGTCCCATTGGTGGTGGGTGGCATGCCAGCTCTGCGACGGCACCTCCGGACGCTGGACCGTCGAAGCCAGGTGGTGCGCCCGGATGGGCTCGCCCGCAGTGTCCGGATTGAATATCTCCGGCTTACCGTCGTCGCCGAGCGGAAAACCCTCACCGCGACCTGGCAGCATGCCCAGGTAATTGTCGTAGGAATGGTTCTCCATCATGAGCACGACAATGTGCCTGATCTGCGGTATCAGGTCCGTGCCGACTGGCAGCGACGGCCTCGGCGGCGGCCCGGCGGGCCGCCGCCGAGGCCGTCGCTGGAATGTCAGCTCAGCCCGCTCAAGTCGTTCCCACATGTTCGCCCGCCTTCGGGGTTAGCCGACCCTGCAGCCCCTTCTCTGGCCCATCGCGCGCCAAGGATTCAGGTTTTCGTCCACTACCCAAGGCGGGCACGCCAAACCAATGCGAACGCGCTCAGACGAACGAGGTCACCGCGCGATAGAACACCGTCACCCCATAGAACATCGTCACCTTGGTGAATAGGCCGGAAGCGCCCGGTAACGACACCCTCCGTTCACCGTGCCGCCGGGCGGCGATTGACGTCGCGTCAGCCTTCAGGAGTACTACAGGGTTCTCTAGTAAACTTTGGAGAGGACTTTTATGCTCACTTCAGCCCGGCGCGCCGCGGCGATCCTCGCCGCGGCGGCAGCCCTGCCGGCGAGCCTGCTCTTTGGCGCCACGGCGGCGACCGCGTCGCCGCAAAGCGCGGCCCACGCGCCGCAATATCAGGTGCGCGTGATCGTGAACGGCGCTGACCTGCGGCACACGTTCATCCCCGCGGGCAAGACGAAAGCGCGCACCGAGGCACTATCCAGCCCGGATGACATCACCGTGCTGGGCCACGACATCTACGCCACGTTCCAGAACGGCGTCGGCCCGCAAGGCCAGCCCAGCCCGGACGGCAACACCGACAGCACCATCGTGGAATTCACAGCCGGCGGTCACGTGGTGTCCCAGTGGGACCTGCACGGCAAGTGCGATGGCATCACCGCCGACAGCGGAAAGCACCTGCTCATCGCCACGGTGAACGAGGACGCGCATTCAAGCATCTACACGATCACGCCGAGCGCGCGGCCCGGGCATCAGGTCCTGCACTACCGTTACGACATCTCGCTACCGCACAACGGCGGCACCGACGCCATCTCGATCTGGGATGGCCGGATCCTGCTCAGCGCGTCAGCGCCCGGCACGAGCGGCAAGCCGGCCCCGCAGCCGACCTACCCGGCCGTGTACTCGGTGACGTTCGACCGCGCCACCGGAGTCGCCACCGTCAAGACGCTGTTCTTCGATGAGGCCACGGCCACTGTCGCCAACACGGGCAAGAACTACGGTAAGAGGGTCAGGCTGGCGCTGACCGACCCCGACTCCAACGAGGACGTGCCATCGTCGGGACCGCGGTTCGCCAACGACTTCATGGAGACCAGTCAGGGCGACAAGGAGCAGATCTTCTACCCGTCTCGCGGCAAGCTCGCCGTGCTGCGGCTGACCCAGTCGGTCGATGACACCGCGTGGGCGCGCAGCCCGCACGGGCAGCTGGTCGGCGCGAGCACGGCAGGCGACACGATCGACGTGGTGACCGGCCCGTTCCCGGCCAAGTCGATCTTCGTTGCGGTCACCCCATGCGACGCGGGCAACGCCCCGGCCACCTGCCCCGGGCCGGGCTTCCCGCCGAACTACCTGGGCCAGCTCAACCCGTGGACGGGCGTCATCACCAAGGTGGACGTGCGCGGCCCGGCCTTCGGCCCGCAAGGCATGGTCTTCATCGGGCCCGGCTGGAACGTGATGCCGGGCTAATACCGTGAATGACGGATCAGGGTGCCTGGGCCGCTAGCGCGCCCAGGCACCCTGCCGTTCTTGGGGATGCAGGCGCTAACGGAGCTCTCCGAATGCCTTACCGTGTCTGGCGTTCCTTGCCCGCCTGCAGATGGGCCCGAGCTGAACCTTGTCCCAGCGCAAGCCGCCGACGGCCGCCACGAGAACGCGCTGCTTGGGTTCGTCGCCTCGCTCGGGGGCTCCATCTCGGCCGAGCACGGCATCTGCGCGCTGAAAGCACAGTGGCTTCCGCTGGCCCGCACCGACGCGGAGCGTGCGCTATTCGTGAGAATCCGATCCGCGTTCGACCCGTCCGGCACCCTGAACCCGAACGTCCTCCCGGGGTTATCGCACAGCCAGGCACGGTGGGGATCGGTCCCCGTCTGGCCGGCGACGCGGTAGCCACCCCGTCTCGCCGCAGGTCGTCCGGGCCAGGAAGGCGCTGGCTAGGGCGTCCGCCAGCGTGCCAGCAGTTCGGCTGCCCGCTGCCGGCATTCGGGGAGGCGCTCGGCGTACAGGCGCGTACCAGATGGTGAGGTGGAGCCGGCGGAGCTGCTCGCAGGCACGCAGTTGCGCGGGTCGACGGGCTCACCGTAGGCGGCCAGGATGCGGGACGCGGTCCAGCCGCGGGCTCGCGGTCGTCGCGGCGAGATCCCAGGCGACCGGGCCCGCAGCAGGTGTCCTCGAAGTCATGCCACACCCAGCTGGCCGCCGGCCGCCATGAGGTTGCCCGATGCCGGCATCGCCGTGCAGCACCTGCACCGGGGCGTCTGCGCCGTCGGCGCGAGGTCGCTCGGTCAGCCGGCTGAATGCCTCGGTGAGGAGGCCGACGTCGGCGGCAGTCGAGCAGGGTCTGCGGCCGGGCCAGGAAGGCCGGGATGTCGCCCAGCGGCGGCGAGGACCGGGAGTGCAGCCGGATAGGTCCGCAGGACGCCGTGCAGGTCCCGCAGCATCGAGCCGATCGTCGCCTCGTCGGGCGGTCCCGTGCCGGCGGCTTGAGGTAGGTCCAGAAGGACATCACGTGCCCGTCTCGCGTGGTGACGGTCGCGGGAACTTCGCGGCTCGGCGCCATCACCGGGGCGCCTGCCCGGTCAGGAACAGGGCGAGGTCAAGTTCCCGCTGGAGCCACGCGCCGGGATTCGCGCGGACGGCGGGAGTGCTCGCGGCGACCTTCGCCACGACCGGCGACGGGCGCAGGTGGACGATCACGTTCGCGCCGTCGGCGAGGACCGCGGGCTCGGCGCAGGCCACACCGAGACCGGCGGCGGCCGCCATGGCGGCACGGGCCGCCGCGGCGGCGACGGCTGAGACGGTCAGGAGCACGGCTCCAGCATGGCAGGCCCTCTCGAAGAGCGGACAGTCCTGCCGAGGACTGCGCGCGGATTCCATGATCATGAACTTTGGGTGATCCGGTCGGCCGCCAGAGAATGCCGTGCTGAACGATAGACGTCATACCGGCCACAATGACCCTGGTGACCGGTACCAGTCGGCGGAGGGACAGTAACTACAGTGAACAGCCCAGTGCGGTGGGGAATCCTCGGGACCGGCGGGATCGCGGGCGCGTTCGCGACCGATCTCCGGCTGACCGATTCCGGCGTTGTCGTCGCGGTCGGCTCGCGCAGTCAGGCGTCCGCGGACCGCTTCGCGGACGAGTTCGGCATCGCCAACCGGCACGGCAGCTACGAGTCCCTGGTGGCCGACGCGGAGGTGGATGTCATCTACGTCGCGTCGCCGCACCCGATGCACCACGACAACGCGATCCTCGCGCTCCGGGCCGGCAAGCACGTGCTGGTCGAGAAGCCGTTCATGATGAACGCGGCCGAGGCTCGCGAGGTCGCCGGCGTGGCGCGGGAGCGGGGGCTGTTCGCCATGGAGGCGATGTGGACCCGCTTCCTGCCGCACGTGGCCGTCATCCGTGACTGGCTCGGGCAGGGCCTGCTCGGGGACGTCGTCACCGTGACCGCCGACCACGGCCAGTGGTTCGCCGAGGATGCCGGGTTCCGGTTGTTCGCGCCGGAACTAGGCGGCGGCGCGCTGCTTGACCTGGGCGTGTACCCGGTGTCTTTCGCATCGATGGTCCTCGGCCCGCCGAGCCGGGTCGTGTCAATCAGCGACCCGGCGTTCACCGGCGTCGACGCGCAGACGTCCATGCTATTCGGCTACGACAGCGGCGCGCAGGCCGTGCTGACCTGCACGCTCCGGGCGAGGAGCGCGACCCGGGCCGCGATCGTCGGCACCGACGCGAGGATCGAGGTCGAGGGCGACTTCTACGCTCCCGCGGCCGTGACGCTGCTGCCGAGGAAGGGCGACCCGATTCGCGTCGAGTCGGTGCACGAGGGCCGGGGCCTGCGCCATCAGGCCGACGAGGTCGCGCGCCTGCTGGCGGCCGGCGACGTGGAGAGCCCGCTCATGCCGCTGGACGAGACCATCTCGATCATGGAGACGATGGACCTGGTGCTGGCGCAGGCGCAGCCCCGGCCCGCTGCCCCGCAGGACACGCAGGAGAGGCAGGCGAACGCGCCGCAGGACACGCCGCGTGACGCGCTGGACTGGGGCGCGCCGATGACGAAGACCGTGCAGTGGTATGACCCGATGGTGACGGCGTCAGGCGGGGCCGGGCTGTCCGGCCTGGAGTTCCTGCGGGCCCTCAGGGACGGCAAGCTGCCGCCCGCGCCGCTGGCGATGCTGCTCGGGTTCCGCGCGGTCGAGGCGGAGAAAGGGCGGGTGGTCTTCGAGGCAGCACCCGATGAGTCGGTCTACAACGTGCTCGGCATGGTGCACGGGGGGCTGGTCTGCGCCATGGCCGACACGGTGACGGCGCTGGCCGTGCGCACCACGCTCGAGGCGGGCGTCAGCTACACCTCGGTCGACCTCAACGTCAGCTACACGCGCCCGGTGACCAGGGACAGCGGGATGCTGCGGGCGGTGGGCACCGTCGTCAAACCGGGCAGTCGGGTCGCGTTCTCCCGCGCCGAGATCTTCGACGGCACAGGCAAGCTCGTCGCCACGGCCACCGCCAGCTGCCTGATCATTCCGGCCGCCGAGGGCTGACCGGGGCGGCCGGGCCGCGGGGCCGTAACCGGGGGAGCAGGGCGGTTATGGCCTCCGCGGCGTCACGGTCGTCGGGCAGGCGATCTGCCCTGGCGACCGCGTCCAGCTCCAGCGGCCCGTACAGGTGCGGGAAGAGAGCGTCGTCCCGTGACCTCTCCCAGCGCAGATCGGCCAGCCGCCCGGGGTCCACCGCGAGCAGCATCAGGCCGGTCTGGCCCGCGAAGTACTTGGCCGCGGTGCCGATGACCTGCCCGGTGTCGGAGAAATGAATGAACCCGTCCCGCCGGTCGTCGGCCGATCCGTTGAAACGCCCCGCCTGCCGCGCGGCCTCCCAGTCGGTAACGGAAAGGATCTTGTAGATCATCGAGGCCTGCACAGCAGTCAGCGTACTCACGCCCCGCTGCGTAACCGCACCTGCTCGTCGGACAGGGCGAAAGCGACAGGTGGGAATACACGGGGGGAATAGTTGCCTCGGCTAACGAGCTTCAGCCTAACGCGATACAGGGCCGGAGCGCGGGAGGGGAATGAGCGAGCGGCGGAACGCGGGAACCGAGGAGATGAAAACGGACGGGGCAGTGGCGGGGCGCGGGGGAACGGCACCCGGGGCATCGCCCACGCGGCGCCTGTCTCCCGGCCTGGTCCGGCTGATGGCCGTGACCTGCGCCGTCACCGTGGCCAACTTGTACTACGCCCAGCCGCTGCTGCACTCCATCAGCACCTCGCTCCACGTCAGCGAGGGCAGCGCGTCGCTGCTGGTGACGGCGGGGCAGCTCGGCTACGCGGCGGGGCTGCTGTTCATCGTGCCCGCCGGTGACATCGTGCGACGCCGCCCGCTGCTGACCGGGCTGCTCGCCGTCTGCGCGGTCACCCTGGTCGGCTGCGCGATCGCGCCGAACCTGGCCGCGCTCGGCGCGGCCGCCATGCTGGCCGGCGTCACCTCGGTGGTCGTCCAGATGCTGGTGCCCTACGCCGCGACGATGGCCAGCGACGACGAGCGGGGCAAGGTGATCGGCACGCTCATGGGCGGCCTGCTCATCGGCATCCTGCTCTCCCGCACCTTCGCCGGGGTGGTCGCCGCGCTGGCCGGGTGGCGCGCCGTCTACGCCATCGCCGCCGTCGCGATGGCGCTCACCGCGATCACGCTCGGCCGCGCGCTGCCCGATCACGGCCGGCAGCTGTCCATCACCTACCGGGCGCAGTTGCGCGGCGTGCTCGACGTCGCGCTGGCCGAGCCGTCGCTGCGCTGGCGGTCGCTCATCGCGGCGTGCGGGTTCGGCAGCTTCGGCTGCTTCTGGACGACGGTGACGTTCCTGCTCGCCAGCCCCGCCTACGGCTTCTCCCAGCTCGAGATCGGCCTGTTCGCGCTGGTCGGCGCGGCCGGCGCGCTCACCGCGCTGGCAGGCGGCCGCGTCGTCGACGCGCGCCCGGGGCTCCGCTGGCCGGCCAGCGGAGCGGCGCTCGCGCTGCTGGCGCTCTCCTACATCCCGATCGGCCTGGGCGGGGCGCACTTCGGCTGGGTCAGCCTGGCGCTGCTCGTCGTCGGCGTGCTGGTCATGGACGCCTGCGTGCAGGGCTCGCACGTCATCAACCAGAGCGTGATCTACGACCTGCTGCCGGAGGCCCGCTCCCGGCTCACCACCGTGTACATCACGACGATGTTCGCCGGCGGCGCCCTCGGCTCGTTCGCCGGCGCCCAGGCCTACGACCGCTGGGGCTGGACCGGCGCCACGCTGACCGCCGCCGCGTTCCCGGTGGCCGGCCTGCTCTGCTGGACCGCCACCCGCCGGCACGAAGCGGTCTGACCGGTCGACAAGCGCAGCGACGCTATCCGCTACGGCGGCTGAAGGTCAAAACCTTCAAATCCATGGAGGGGAACGGACCGTTGCTTCGCGTCAGCCGACCAGGGTATCCGAGTCCGGCGACGAACTCTCGGAGGTCGCCAGGCCGGGGGTGCACGTCATTTTTGTAGGTGAGCAAGATCGTTTAGAGGGCTGGGCTGGGCAGGCGGCTGGCGTCTAGTTGTGCGGTGAGTGCGGCGCTGGCCGGTGACCGCCTTGCAACTCGCTTCCGCAGGACCCTAGCGCCAGGCCCCGCCGGGCAGGCCGCCGGGATTTGACATGACAGTGGATAACGGCTATCTATTAGCTAACCGTTAGAGGGGAGATACCCTCGTGCAGCAGGAAGTCGTGCTCGCCATGCTGGCGAAAGAGCCCACGTACGGCTACGAACTGCGCGCCAGGCTCAGGCAGGCGCTCGGCCCGGTCGGCGAGGACCTCAACGCCGGCCAGATCTACGTGACGCTGACCCGGCTGGAGAAAGCGGGCCTGGTGACCGCGACGGCCGAGCTCGGCCAGGTTCGCCCGGACCGCAAGGTCTACGAGCTCACGGCCGCAGGCCAGCACCGGGTCGCGGCCTGGCTGGCCGAGGTCAGCTGGCCCAGGCCCGACCTGGCCGAGTTCCACCTCAAGCTGATCGCCGCGTTCGCCGCGCGCCTCGCAGATCCCCTGGCGATCATCGACGCGCAGCGCCGCGAACTGCTGCGCCGTCTTCGGGACGCGCAGCGCGCTGCCCTCGCCGAGCCCGACATCACCGACGGCGCGCTGCTGCTCGAAGGCATCGTGCTGCGGCTGCAGGCGGACCTGCGGTGGCTCGAGGCCTGCGAACGGACCTGGACTACGCGAAGGAAGCAGTCATGACCGCCTTGCTGACCGCCCGTGCCCTGCGCAAACTGTACGGTTGCGGCGACGCGCTCGTTCGCGCGGTCGACGACGTCGACCTGGATGTCGCGACCGGGGAGACCGTCGCGATCATGGGGCCGAGCGGCTGCGGGAAGTCCACCCTGCTGCACCTGCTGGGCGGCCTCGACCGGGCGGACTCGGGCGAGATCCTCCTGGCCGGCCAGCGCATCGACAAGCTGGGCGAGCGCGGCCTCGCGCGGCTGCGACGCGACGCCGTCGGCTTCGTCTTCCAGTCGTTCCACCTGATGGACGAGCTCACCGCCGTGGAGAACGTGGAGCTTCCCGCCCTGCTGGCCGGGCGCTCGCCCCGCGCCGCGCGCAAGCGCGCGCTTGAGCTGATGGAACGGACCGGGCTGAATGACCGTGCCAAGTTCCTGCCGTCGGCGCTGTCCGGCGGCCAGCGGCAGCGCGTCGCGGTCGCCCGTGCGCTTGCCAACGACCCGCTGATCGTGCTCGCCGACGAGCCGACCGGCAACCTGGACAGCGCGGCGACGCTGGAGGTGCTCCGCCTCTTCGACGACCTGCACGAGGCGGGCCAGACGCTGGTCATCGTCACCCACGACTCGCGGATCGCCGCCACCGCCGACCGGCTGATCACCATGCGGGACGGCGCGTTCCTCGACGAGACCCGCCTGACCGGTGGCACGACGGGCAGCCTCAGCAAGCTCGCCGGCCTCGAAACGGAAGGCTAGGCCGTGGGACGCCTCCTGCTCATCCGCCGCCTCGCCTTCCGCGACCTGCGGCACCGCCCGGTCGAGGCCATCTTGGTGCTGCTCGCGATCACCGCGGCGACCACCGCGCTGACGCTCGGACTTGTCCTTCGCGGGGCCGCGACCATGCCCTCGTACGAGCAGACCAGGGCGGCGACAGCGGGGCCGGACGTGGTCGCGACCAGCGTGTCGGCGAGCGAACTGCCAAGCGTGCTGGCCCAGGCGAGGAGAGCCGGCGTCGAAGCCATCGGCGGGCCGTACCCGGTCGCCTCGGTTGTCATGCGGGCGGACGGCTACACGGCAGGGGTTACGGCCGATGGACGCGATCAGTCACCGGCTGCCATCGATCGGCCGCAGATCACCCAGGGCACCTGGGTCCGCCCGGGTGAGGTGGTCGTGGAGCGCAGTTTCGCTGCGGCGCTCGGGGTCCATGTCGGTAACCGGGTCACGCTGGACGGGCGGTCCTTCCGCGTGGCCGGGATCGCTGTCACCGCGGCGAGCCCGCCCTATCCGGAGACGGGCTTCATGGCCACTCCCGCGGGAGTAGGCAACGAGCCCGGCCTGGCCTGGCTCACCCGGGCTGATGCCGCTAGCCTGGCCACGTCCGCGCTGCCGCTAACGTACACGCTGGACGTGAAAGCCAGCCCGGCGGCGACTGCGGCGCTCGCCGGCCCGGGGGGGTTCAGCGGGCCCTGGACGTCGTGGCAGGCGATCGCTGCCCAGGACGCCAAGGAGGTGCGCAACGAGCAACTGGTCCTCGATGTGGGCAGCTGGCTGCTCGGCCTCTCGCGGTGGCCGGCGTCGGCGTGATGATCGGCGGCCGGCTCGCGGAGCAGACCCGCCGGACCGGGCTGCTCAAGGCCGTCGGCGGCACGCCGGAGCTGGTCGCCGCCGTGCTGCTGGCCGAGTACCTGATGCTGGCACTCATCGCGGCGGCTGCCGGGCTGACAGCGGGGCGGCTCGCCGCCCCGCTGCTCACTAACTTCAGCTTCTTCGCCGGACTGCAGTCCGCGCCCGCCGAGCCCCCGGTAACGCTCACAATGGTCGCGCTCGTCACGGCCATCGCCCTGCTAGTCCCGCTCGCGTCGATGCTCGTCCCCGCCACGCGCGCCGCGCGCACCAGCACCGTGGACGCGCTTGCCGACACGACAAGGCCGCCACGGCGCCACGCCGGACTGACCGCACTGTCGGCGCGGCTGCCGGTGCCGCTGCTGCTCGGGCTCCGGCTTGCCGCACGGCGGCCCCGCCGCAGCGCGCTCAGCGCGGTGGGCGCCGCGATCACCGTCACCACGGTCGTCGCGGTCCTGATCTATCACTCAAGTCACGGGCAGCCGCCGCCCGGGGCGCCGTCGTGCAGGGCGCGCCGCCAGCCAACCCGGTCAGCCAGGTCATGGTTGTGCTCACCGTGGCGCTGATCATCCTGGCGGCCGTCAACGCGATCTTCACCGCGTGGGCCACAGTGCTCGACGCAAGCTATCCCGCAGCGCTAGCCCGCGCGCTCGGCACCACCCCGCGACAGCTCAGCGCGGGCCTGACGGCGTCCCAACTGTGCCCGCACTGCCCGGGGCGATCCTTGGCGTCCCGGCTGGCGTCGGGCTGTACGCTGCCGTGAGCAGTGGCGGCGCGGTAACGCTCCCCTCAGCGTCGTGGTTCGCCACCACGGTGCTCGGCGCCTTGGTCGCGATGGCGGTGCTGACCGCCGTTCCAGCCACCATCGGCGCACGCAAACCGGTAGCGCCAATCCTGCAGTCAGAAGCGGCCTAACGGCCAGCTTGCTGGCTACCAGGATCATCTTTTCGTTTCCGCACCCATGGGGACCCCTGCTGTCAAGAGGGCATGGCGACGTCACAACCGAAACGGGCGTCCTACCAGCCAAAACTCCAACGACCCTACATTTTTGACGTGCACCCCCAGGCCGGCTGCCCCCGATGAACACGACCGCCAGCGCCGAGCCTAACAAGCTCGTCGGTTCCCCCGGGCCTATCAGGTCCCATCGATTGCCGGCGACGTCGACGAATACGGCCACCTGGCCATACGGCTCGGTGCGCGGCACGGTGGCGAACTGCACGCCCGCCGCCTTCATCCGCTGGTACGCGGCGTCGAAGTCGTCGACCTCGAGGAAGAATCCGACGCGCCCGGCGACCTGGTTCCCGATGGCGGCGGACTGACGCTCCCCGTCCGCCTGGGCGAGCAGGATGCCGGTCTCGGCGCCGGGCGGGCGGACAACGACCCACCGCTTCGGTTGGCCTCCGTTGGTGGTCAGCGCCTGGGAGTCCTCTACCAGATCGAATCCCAGCGCTTGGGTGAAGAATGCGATGGCCTTGTCGTAGTTATCGACGACGATCGTGAACTTGTCCAGTCGCATAAAAGCAGCATATGGCGCGAAAGCTGACCGTGGCAGAATCCCGGTCACGCGCCGACGTAGGCCGCGAGGTGCTCCCCGGTGAGGGTGGAACGGGCGGCGACGATATCGGCGGGCGTGCCCTCGAAGACGATCCGGCCGCCGTCGTGGCCGGCGCCGGGGCCGAGATCGATGATCCAGTCGGCGTGCGCCATGACCGCCTGGTGGTGCTCGATGACGATGACCGATTTGCCGGAGTCGACGAGCCGGTCGAGCAGGCCGAGCAGCTGCTCGACGTCGGCGAGGTGCAGGCCGCTGGTCGGCTCGTCGAGGACGTAGATCCCGCCCTTGTCGCCCATGTGGGTGGCCAGCTTGAGCCGCTGCTGCTCGCCGCCGGACAGCGTGGTGAGCGGCTGGCCGAGGGTGAGGTAGCCGAGACCGACGTCGGCGAGGTGGCCGAGGATGGTGAGCGCCGCCGCGTTCTTCGCCTCGCCGCCGCCGAAGAACTCCCGTGCCTCGTCGACCGGCAGGGCGAGTACCTCGCTGATGTCCCGGCCGCCGAGCTTGTAGTCGAGCACCGCGGCGTCGAACCGCTTGCCCTCGCAGACCTCGCACACCGTCGCGACGCCCGCCATCATCGCCAGGTCGGTGTAGATGACGCCGGCCCCTTGCAGTTCGGGCACGCGCCCTCGGAGTTGGCGCTGAACAGCGCGGGCTTCACCCCGTTGGCCTTCGCGAACGCGCTGCGGATCGGGTCGAGCAGCCCGGTGTAGGTCGCCGGGTTGCTGCGCCGCGAGCCGCGGATGGCGCCCTGGTCGACCGAGACGACGCCCGCGCCCCTGGGGATCGACCCGTGGATGAGGGAGCTCTTGCCCGACCCGGCCACCCCGGTGACGACGCACAGCACACCAAGCGGAATGTCCACGCGTACGTTCTGAAGATTATGGGTGTTCGCTTTGCGGATCTCGAGCGCGCCGCTCGGCTGGCGGAACTCCGGCTTGAGCACGGCCCGGTCGTCGAGGTGGCGACCGGTGATCGTGCCGCTGGCCCGCAGGCCCTCGACGGTGCCCTCGAAGCAGACGGTGCCGCCCGCCGTGCCGGGGCCGGGGCCGAGGTCCACCACGTGGTCGCCGATCGCGATCGTCTCCGGCTTGTGCTCCACGACGAGCACGGTGTTGCCCTTGTCCCGCAGTCGCAGCAGCAGGTCGTTCATCCGCGCGATGTCATGCGGGTGCAGCCCGACCGTGGGCTCGTCGAAGACGTAGGTGACGTCGGTGAGCGAGGAGCCGAGCTGGCGGATCATCTTGACGCGCTGCGCCTCGCCGCCGGACAGGGTCCCCGACGGCCGGTCGAGCGAGAGGTAGCCGAGCCCGATCTCGGCGAACGAGTCAAGGGTGCGCGCGAGCGAGGCGAGCAGCGGCGCCACCGACGGCTCGTCGAGCTCGCGGGCCCACCCGGCCAGGTCGCTGATCTGCATCGCGCACGCGTCGGCGATGCTGATCCCGTTGATCGTCGAGGACCGGGCATGCTCGGCCAGCCGGGTGCCGTCGCATTCGGGGCAGGTGGCGAAGGTGACGGCCCGGTCCACGAACGCCCGGATGTGCGGCTGCATCGCGTCGGTGTCCTTCGACAGGATGGACCTCTGCAGCCGCAGGATCAGGCCCTCGTAGGTCTGGTTGATGCCTGCGATCTTCATCCTGACCGGCTCGTGGTGCAGGAAGTCGTGCAGTTCCTTCTTGGTGTACGTGCCGATGGGCTTGGCCGGGTCGTAGAACCCGGACTCGCTGTACAGCCGGTACCCCCAGCCGCCGGGCGTGTAGCCGGGGATGGTGAGCGCGCCATCGTTGAGCGACTTGCTGTCGTCGTAGAGCTCGGTCAGGTCGATGTCGGAGACCGCGCCCCTGCCTTCGCAGCGCGGGCACATGCCGCCGGTGATGCTGAAGCTGCGCCGCTCCTTCACCGACTTCCCGCCGCGCTCGAACGCCACCGCGCCGGACCCGCTGATCGAGGCGACGTTAAAGGAAAACGCCTGAGGGGAGCCGATGTGCGGCTTCCCGAGCCGGCTGAACAGGATGCGGAGCATCGCGTTGGCGTCAGTGGCGGTGCCGACCGTGGAGCGCGGGTCGGTGCCCATCCGCTGCTGGTCGACGATGATCGCCGTCGTCAGCCCCTCGAGCACGTCCACGTCCGGCCGCGCCAGCGTCGGCATGAAGCCCTGCACGAAGGCGCTGTACGTCTCGTTGATCAACCGCTGCGACTCCGCCGCGATCGTGCCGAACACCAGCGAGCTCTTGCCCGAGCCCGAGACGCCGGTGAACACCGTCAGCGCGCGCTTGGGGATCTCGATGCTGACGTCCTTGAGGTTGTTCACGCGCGCGCCGTGCACCCGGATCAGATCGTGGCGGCCGGCCGCGCCCGGCGCGGACGCCCGCGCTTCCGCGCTCGTTGCCCTGCTCATCGTCTCTCCATGTTGTTAGGCGCGGTTGTTAGACGCGGCGTTGCCGGGCGCTGCGCGCGCCAGACCAGCCTAGTGACGGCCGGCGCTCACCGGTCCTGGAGCAGCCCGAGGACGTTGCCGTCCGGATCGGTGACCGTGGCCACCAGGCGGCCGCCGCCGACGTCGCGCACGGGCTCCTTCAAGGTGGCGCCCGCGGCGGTCACCTCGGCCAGCTTCGCCTCGATGTCCGCCACGTGCCAGTAGGCCACCGGCGAGGTCATGCCCTGCGGCCCGCCGTTCGGCACCAGCCCGATGTGCTGGCCCGCGGTGTCGTAGCCGACGTAGTAGGGGGCGTCGGCCGTCGGCGCGACACCGAGCAGGGCTGTGTACACCTCCTTGGCCTTCTCCAGGTCGGACACGGGATGCAGCACGGTCTTGATTCCCTCGGTGGGAGTACCGGTCATGATCACTCCTAAGGTCGTAGCTCGACGTCCCTCGCAGTCAGGCTAGTAGCCTCTGCGTGACCAGCGCTTCTCCATTCCTGATCGTTCTGGCCGCCCGTCCTGATCGCTCTGGCCAACCGCGCGATCGTGCCGCCTCGCGGCATGGTTCCGAGCTGGGATCGAGTGGTTTCACGGGTGCGTCATGGTCGCCGGCTCCGGCTGGCTTTTCCAGCCGGAGCAGCCGATTGCGGCACAGTAAGATAAGCGTGGAATCCGCGCCGACACCCGAGACGGAGCAATATCCAATGATGTCCGAAATATCTGAATCGGGGGATGACTCCCTGGATATCTCCGATGTGGACAGGCTCGATACCGGGACGGCGCACATCGCGCGGGTCTACGACTACTGGCTGGGCGGGAAGGACAACTTCACGGCTGACCGGGCCGCCGGCGACGAGGCCCTGCAGGCTTTCCCCGGCCTAATCTCCTCCGTCCGAGCCAACCGCGCGTTCCTCGCCCGCACCGTGCGCTACCTGGCCGGGAAACGGGGAATCCGGCAGTTCCTCGACATCGGCACCGGCATCCCCGCGTCGAGCAACACCCATGAGGTCGCCCAGTCCGTTGCCCCCGAGGCGCGGGTCGTCTACGTCGATAACGACCCGATGGTCTTGGCGCATGCCCGCGCCCTGCTCGGCGGCGGGCCGCGTGGCGCGACCGACTACATCGACGCTGACCTGCGCGATACCGGCAAGATCCTCGAGATCGCGGGCAGGACGATCGACTTCACCAGGCCGGTCGCCGTGATGCTGATCGCCGTGCTCCACCTGATCAGCGACGAGGACAACCCGCGGCAGATCATCGAGGAGCTGATGGCCGCCGTGCCGCCGGGGAGCTCGCTGTCGATCTCGCACGTCCCCAACGACATGCACATGGGCCAGATGTCCGACATGAGCGACCGCCTCAACCGGCTGCTCGCCCAGCCGAGCACCTACCGCAGCCGCGCGGAGGTCACCGGCTTCTTCGACGGACTTGAGCTCGTCGACCCGGGCGTGACCCCGATCCAGCAGTGGCGGCCGGCCTCCCCGCAGGAGGCGAGTGCGGTCGCCGCGATGTGGGGCGGCGTCGCCTTCAAGCCGTAACGCCGTCGCCGTCCGACCGGGCCAGTTCCAGCCGAGCCAGTGCCAGCCGAGCCAGTGCCAGCCGGGCTCGGCGACCGCAACGTGCACCTGACTCGTCGAGCCGCTCCGCGCAGCGTCGAACCTATGACTTCCTCGCGAGGGCGGCATATGCGCCGGCCTCGGACGCGCTCGGCTGCGGACCTGGCTCTATCTCCGGACGCCACTCCGACATGGGCGTGATGCCGGGATCGACGAGTTCCAGCCCGGACAGGAACTGGGCGAACTCGTCCTTGCTCCGGTACTGGAACGGGATCCCCGCGCCGCGGTACGCGCTCTGACTGCCGATCCCGGGCGGGTAGAAGTCGGCCGTCGGGTGCTGGATGGCAAGGTAGCTGCCGGCCGGAAGTGCCTTCATGAAGCGGGCGACGATCGCCTGCGGATCGTCGGAGTCCGGGAGGAAGTGCATAATCCCGAACAGCATCAGCGCGACCGGCCTGGACAGGTCGATCGTGCTGCTCAGCTTGGGGTTGGCCAGGATTCTCTCGGGATCGCGCGTATCGGCGTCGATATAGGTGCAGGCCCCTTCGGCAGTGCTAATAAGCAGCGCCCGGGCGTGCGCCAAGACGATCGGGTCGTTGTCCACGTAGACCACCCGGGATTCCGGAGCGATCCGCTGGGCGATCTCGTGCATGTTCGGACTGGTGGGCAACCCCGTGCCGATGTCCAGGAACTGCCTGATGCCGGCCTCGCCCGCCAGGTACGCGGTCATCCGTCGCATCACGGCACGGTTGGCGCGCATCGCGACGGCCATGTTCGGGTTGCGGGCGATCGCCGCCTCGGCGGCCCTGCGATCGGCCTCGAAGTTGTCCTTGCCGCCGAGGATGTAGTCGTAGATCCGCGCCGAATGCGCCACGGACGTATCGATCTCCGGAGGCTCGCCGATGCCCTGTATGCCCCATTCGCCTGACGTCACCGGCTGATCGTACTCCGCCAATGACTGGCGGGTAGCGAACAGCCGCGCCAGTTCAAGCACCCCCGGACGCGATGCGCCATAAATCGGCCATAGCATCCCCCGTTACATGGCGACCGTGGACAGGCGACCTGACATCGGTCCTTGATATGGGGCTCACCCGCAAGCGCGAGGGTGCACGGGAAAGATGGTGGATCATGGTGGGCGAGCTTCCGTCGCCGGACGCCGTCGTAGCGCCCATGGTCGGCGATGGGCAGCTTCCTGAGGTCTGCATCATCGAGGGGCGACTGTGGGCGTGTGAGTGGCCCGGTCAGCCGTCTGCAGCGGAGGTTACGGTCGACGGCAAGCTGGCGTTCGTGAAAGATTTCCGGACGAGAGGGTACTCGTTCGGTACACCCGAACCTCGAGACCTGCCCCTCGGCATACGTCACGATTGGCGTTGAGGACGCGAGCAGCAACTCGCTCGAAGGCGGCCGTGGCGGAACGCCAAACCCCCAGGGCGTGCAGTGGGCCGCTTGAGAACTGCTCCGTGACGCTGGAGGTCATGGTTCCCTGTTAACGCAGTCTCGGCCCGGCGTGCCCAGACCGAAGTTCGCGGTTGTTCGTGGACCACAACTGGCCCGCGCGCTGCTGAGTGCCGCAGCGCGTACGGCAAGGCAGCCAGCCAGTTTGAGCAGAAAGCGACAACGACAATTACAACCACTACATGAATATGCCGGCCTCATTTCAGACGAGCGCAGACGGCGACACCGGTTACTGGTACACCAACGCAAGCAGCATCGTGGCGCATAGCGCCTATCTTCCCGCAACGACATATGGATTCGACGGCGAGAAGATTTCCGGGCGCCTGACCAGCGACGACGTCACCCAGGACAGGCTCGACATCCGCGGCTACATCGACACCGTCCGCAAGCACGGCCTCGGCGCCTGCGAAATCCTGCGCCAGCTCATGACCGGGAACCCCTGGCTCCCCCCGGCCCAGCCGATCTCTCCATAGCAACCCTGGCCAAAATCGCGCCACCATCACTCACCGTCAACCGAAGTGAATGTTTACAACGCCAGCACCCGATGCTGGCTCTCGCGCCCGGACACGCGCCGGGCACGGGAGCAGGCAGCGGACGCATTCGACCCGCCGTACGAATCTTCGCGGTGCCACTCCAAACGCGGTCAGCTCCGCTCAGCCGCCGCGAGGGTCCCCGTGCTAAACCGCCGCGGCCTAAACGATTCCTTGGGTTTCTGTGGCCCCGGTCTTTGCCTTCGCGCCAGCCGACCAGCGCCAGATTCCACACTGGTATTCGCGTTCCTGTCCCGCATGAGAAGGCAACAGGGGACTGGCTGGACGGTCTCGCGTCGGACGCCCAGTGGCCACGTCGCGCCGATCCCTGAACTGCTTGACCGGTGGCGGCAGCGCATGAAATCGGTTCGGGAGCTTTCTGCCCTGGTCGCCCTGACTGAGACATTCCTTTCCGGGCCAGCAAGCGCGGTATGGCCTTTGGCCCGTAGCCAGCACGGCCTCGCAGGACTCGCCCTGCCGGACGAGTAACAGGGTGGTCCCGTCCTGGCTGCCGATCCGGAGGCGCGATCCCATGCTGAGGCGGACCTCCCGTAGGGCCGGACGTGCGACCAGAACAGCGGGGTCAGGCCGCGCCGGTCGGCGGGGCCGAGCAGCCTGACCCATTCCTCTTCGGCGAGGACGTCTTGGAGCATGAGGGTGTTGACGTGGATGAGGGTGGCCTGAAGGGTGCGCAGGCAGAGGGCGGTCATCTCGACTTCGCAACGCCAGGTCAACGATTTACCACGCACTGGAGCGCCACCGCATCCAGGCGCACCCGTGCCCCGACTGCACCCGCCGAGCATGAGCGGGTACGCGCCGCTGGCCGAAGCCCGAGGCCCCTGGCCGGCACCGCTGCCGATCCCAGGATCCCAGCCTCCCCGGTGGCCGGGGAGGCCCTGGCATCGTTCCTCGGCCGCCTCGCCGCCGCCAACCGCGCCACTCCCGAGGCGCTGCTGGGCATCCTCCCGCCCCGGTTCCGCGTCAAGGCCCGCTGGCACAACGACCGCTGGCTGCCCTCATCGCTCATGCCCTGGGCGGATGACGCCGCCGCGAGGCTTGCCGTGACCAGCGGATCAACTTAGGCATTTCTTAGTAATGCAGCAGAATGCCACGTCGTGACCGGGCCGCGCGACCCGGATCACTGCGCGGCAGCAACATCGTGCGCAGCCAGCGCGGGCCAGACGAGGGTTCTGGCTGGACAGGCCGGCCGTTAGGCATCGCGGAGCCGGAGGGCCATGGCACCGGTTAGGAGGGCGGCGGTTGCCCAGAGGGCGAGGACGCCGAGGCCCTGCCAGGGGGTGAGGGGCAGGCTGCGCACCCCGCTGGTGGCCTGGATGGCGAGGCCCGCGCTCATCGGGCCGATCTGCTCCAGGCGGCGTGACCAGTTGGGGTCGAGGGCGCTGGCGATGACGGGGAACAGGTAGAGCAGGCCGAGCACCAGCCCGATCGACACGGCGGAGTCGCGGACGGCGGTGGCTACGCCGAGGGCGAGCAGCGCGATCAGCGTGAGGTAGAGGACGGAGCCTACGGCGGCGCGCAGGTCCGGCCCGCTGGCCAGCGACAGCGGCGAGTAGCCGTGCGCCGCGGTGAACCCGCGGCCGGGCAGGAGAAGCCGCCCGGCCAGCACGGACGCCAGCACGCCGACCGCCCCCGCCGCGAGCGCCAGGCCCGTCACCACGACCGCCTTGGCGAACAGGACGGTGAGCCTGCGCGGCATGGCGGTCAGCGTGGCGGCGATCATGCCGCTGCTGTACTCGCCGCTGATCGCGAGCACCGCCAAGATGGCCACGACCGCCTGGCTGAGGTTGACGCCGGACAAGGCGATCCTGGCCGGGTCCTCGCCGCAGCCCGTCGCCTGGCAGGTCACCGTGGCCGCGGCGGCGCCGCCCACCGCCGCGGTCAGCGCGATGACCGCGAGCAGCAGCCACCAGGTTCCGCTGAGCGTGCGCAGCTTCGTCCACTCCGCGCGCAGCGCGCTCAGGTGTCCGCGTGCCTCGACGGCGCACCAGGATAACAGCAAGAAGCGCCGATCTTCGCGCTCATGTGTCCCTCCGGTTCAGCAGGCAGGCCGCCAGGCCCAGGGCGACCGCGGCCCAGGCGCACAGCACCGCGAAGCCCGCCCACGGGGCTAGCGGCCAGTAGCCCGCCGACGGCGGGTAGACGTTGCTGACCTGCGGGTACTGGATCAGGGTCTGCTGAACGGCGAAGGCGGCGGCCGGGGTGACCCGCGCCAGCCAGTCGTGGGACCCGTCGGAAGGAGGGGCATCGTCACGGTGAGCAGGTACGGCAGGACGATCACCACGATCACGGCGGCGACCGCTGACGGCGCTGCGCCGCAGCACGGCCGCGATGGCGAGGGCGATGACGGCGGCGACGGCCAGCACCGCGGCGGTGCCGACGATCACCCGCGCCTCGGTGAGCGCCGTCACCGGCCAGACGTAGACGCCATGAGCGCGCAGCACCCGCTGGCCGAGCGTGACCACGACGGTGGCGCTGACCAGCCCGGCGGCGAAGGTGACGGCGGCGATCACGACCGCCTTGGCGGCCAGCACCCGGCCCCGCCTCGGGGTCGCGGCGAACGTGACGCAGATCAGGCCGCGCCGGTATTCGGCGGTCATGAACATCGCACCCACGACGGCCACCGCGATCAGCCCGGCGAACACGCCGATGAGGGTCTGCGCGATCGTGACGCCGATCCCTGACCGCCCCGGACACCGACGGCGCGATGTCGCCGGTCCCGCTCACGGTGAACGTGCCGGCTGTGCCGGTGAAACCCCCGGGCGAGCCCGGCGGCCGGGCCGCCGGCGGCCCCGATGGCGGTGCCGGTCCACGCGCCGTCCGGCCAGGCGCCCCGGAGGCTGATGTGGTCGAAGGTGCCGGTCGCCTGGCTGGGGCCGCGTGCTCAAGCGCGAGCTGGCCCAGGGACGTCTGCGCGTACTGCGGCGACGTGGCGAACAGGCCGCCCTGCACGGTCGATGACAGCCCGGCCAGGGTGAGCGGTGCCGACCTTCGCCCAGTGCGTGCCGTCGGCCGAGTCGTACCCGGTGAGCGTGTCGCCGGACCGGGTGAGCCGCAGCCAGCGCGGCGACGCCGCGGACGACGGCGCCGGCGCTGGCGGGCGCGTCCCCGGTGTAGTCGTACTGCATCCGCGCGCCGTGGCCGCCGGTGATCATCATCGCCGCGTACGCCGAGCCCTGCCGGGTGCTGGCCTTGATGATGATCCCGGCCTTGGCCCACGGCACCAGGCCGCTGCGGTCTGCCTCCCGTGCGCCGGCGAGGTCGGGGATCTGGCCGGTCAGCGAGGTCATCCGGACGGTGATGCTGCCGTTTCCGTCCAGCGGCCGGCGCACGAAGTAGAAGCTGTCCGTCACCGGTTCCCCGCCGGGCCCGAGCGTCTGGGCGCAGTCCGAGGCCGGGCCGTTCCTGCCGCATGAACCCGTCGCGCTGGGGCCGAGCCCGAGGACCATGATCGCCAGCGCCGCGACGACCAGGCCGACGACCCAGCCGCGGACGGTCCTGAACTTGACCCACTCCGACCGCAGCAGCTGCCCGAACGCGTCGCCGCTCGGCCGCGCCATGCAGCGGTACCTGATGTCCGTCATCGCGCCGCCTCCTCGGCCCCCGGGGCCGGAGCGCGCCGGTCCGCCCGGAATTCCACCGCGTCCTGGGTCAGCTGCAGGTAGGCGTCCTCGAGGGTGGCGCGGTGCGCGCTGACCTCGCTGAACGGAACATGGGCGGCGGTGAGCGACGCCACCGTCCGTTCCGAGGAAAGATTTGAGATCGCCAGGACATCGGACGCCGTAGCGGCGACCGTCGCCCCGGCATGCCCAGCGCGGCCGCTCGCCTCGGCGCGAGCGAGGTGCGCAGCCGCACCCGGTCTCCGGACGCGGCCGCGATCAGGTCCCGCATGCTGGTGTCCGCGATCACCCGGCCGCGGCCGGCCACGACCAGATGGTCGGCGGTGTCCTGCAGCTCGCTCATCAGGTGGCTGGAGACCAGCACGGCGCGGCCCTGGGCGGCCAGCGCGCGCAGGAAGCCGCGCATCCAGATGATCCCCTCGGGATCCATGCCGTTGAACGGCTCGTCCAGCATGAGGACCGGCGGGTCGCCGAGCAGCGCGGCGGCGATGCCGAGGCGCTGCCGCATGCCGAGGGAGTAGCCGCCGGCCTTGCGCCGGATCACGGACCGCAGGCCCGCCTGGTCGATCACCTCGTCGACCCGCTTGGCGGTCAGGCCCTGGGAGTAGGCGAGCCAGAGCAGGTGGTTGCGGGCGGACCGGCTCGGCTGCAGCGCGGCGGCGTCAAGCAGTGCCCCGACGTGGCTGAGCGGGTGCCGCAGGGTCCGGTACGGCTGGCCGTTGATCAGCGCGCTGCCCGCGTCGGCCGCGTCCAGACCGAGGATGATCCGCATCGTGGTGGATTTCCCCGCGCCGTTCGGCCCGACGAAGCCGGTGACCTGGCCAGGACGGACGCTGAAGGTCATGCCGTCAAGGGCCTGCGTCGCGCCGTACCGCTTGCGGAGTTCTGTGACTTCGATCATGTCGGCCAGTTTTACGCCGCACCCGGTGTCAGCCCGGTGCCTGCGGCTGACACCGGTCTGACACCGGGCGGCCGAATCGAGGAAACGGAGTTAGCCACGAGAACGGAGTTAGCCGCGAGTTAGAGAAAAGGTGTAAATCCCGCTAGCCGGGTAGTTCTGGCTCATGCTCAGGATTAGGCGTTGGTTCGGCAAGAGGCGGCAGGTCATCTGGGCCGAGCCGGAACTCCCACCCTTCATCAAGATCAATCCCACCGCGGTCGCGACCGACACCCTCCAGCCTGGCGACATAACCATGGGGCTGATGGCCAGAGAGTTCCTCGACGTCGCGGACGAGGCCCCGCAATAACGACCTGAGCACCTGGTGGCCGCAGGGCGCAGCGGTCACCAGGGTCGGCCGCAGGCTTCCGCTGACACCGGGCTGACACCGGGTGGCCTGTCATGCTGGAAGCATGAGAGTGCTGGTGGCCGAGGATTTCGAGATTCTCGCCCGGTCCATCGGGACCGGGCTGCGCCGGGAGGGCATGGCCGTCGACGTGGTCCTGGACGGGGACGACGCGCTCGAGCACCTGGCCGTGACCCGCTATGACGTGGTGGTCCTTGACCGGGATCTGCCCGGTGTGCACGGCGACGAGGTCTGTCGCCGGATCACCGCGGCGGCGCCGGCAGCCGGGTGCTGATGCTGACCGCGGCTCAGCACGGTCAGGGACCGGGTTGAGGGCCTCGGGCTTGGCGCCGACGACTACCTGCCCAAGCCGTTCGACTTCGCCGAGCTGGTCGCCCGGGTCCGGGCGCTGGCCAGGCGGTCCGCGCCGGCCGCGCCGCCGGTGCTGGTCGTCGGCGATCTGAGCCTCGACCCGGGCCGCCAGGTAGCGCAGCGGGGCGGGCGTCGGCTTGATCTCAGCCCGAAGGAGTTCGCGGTGCTTGAGTGCCTGCTGGCCGCCGGGGGACGGGTGGTCTCTGCCGAGGAACTGCTTGAACGGGTGTGGGACGAGATGGCCGATCCGTTCACCACCGCGGTGAAGTCAACGATCCGGCGGCTGCGGGCCAGGCTCGGCGACCCGCCGGTCGTCGAGACCGTCCGCGAGGGTGGGTACCGGATCGGGGACGAGTGATGTTCTCCGGCTCGCTGCGGACCCGGCTCGCCCTGCTGTACGGGGGAGTGTTCCTCGTCCTGGCGCTGGTGGTGCTCACGATCCCGTTCCTCGCGGTCAGCGAGACGACACGCGTCGGATCAACCGCGCCGCCCGTGATCAGCCATCCCGGCCTTAGCCTGTATCCCCAGATCGCCGTCGTGTTCGTCACCCTGGCGATCGCCGTCGCGGCCTCGCTCGGGTTCGGCTGGCTGCTCGCGGGCCGCCTGCTGCGGCCGCTGCAGGCGATCGTCGCGACCGCGCGCGACATCTCCGCCACGAACCTGAGCCGGCGGTTGCGGACGGGGGACCGCGATGACGAGTTCAGCAGGCTCGGCCAGACCCTGAACGACCTGTTCGCGCGGCTGGAGGCCTCGTTCGAGTCGCAGCGGCATTTCGTCGCCAACGCGGCCCACGAGCTGCGCACCCCGCTGGCCGCCGAGCGGACCGTGCTGCAAGTGGCGCTGGGCGACCCGGAGGCCAGCGTCGACACCCTGCGCGCCGCCGGCGACGAAGTCCTGCGGCTCGGGCGACAACAGGAGCAGTTGATCGACGCGCTGCTCACGCTGGCGGGCAGCGAACGCGGCATCTACCGGCCGGAGCCCTTCGACCTGGCGGTCGTCGCCGCGACCGTGACCCAGGACGTCAAGATCGACGCCAGGCTCGGCCCCGCGCCGTCCAACGGTGATCCGCGGCTGGCGGAAAGCCTGGTGGCGAACCTGGTCGGGAACGCGATCCGGCACAACGTGCCCGGCGGCTGGGCCAAGATCGAGACCGGAACGGCGGCCGGGCGGGCCGTGGTGCGGGTCAGCAACACCGGGCCGGTGATCCCGCCCGGCGAGCTTGACCGGCTGTTCCAGCCATTCCAGCGACTCGGGGACGAGCGGGTACGGCATCGGCGCGACGGCGGGCACGGGCTCGGTCTCGCCATCGTCGCATGCCATCGCCGTCGCGCACGGCGCCGAGCTCACCGCGCTTCCCCGGCCCGAGGGCGGCCTCGACATCACGGTGAGCTTCCCGTCCCGCGGTCTCGCGGGCCCACCGCAGGTGGGCCTACCTGGCATGGGCCTACCTGGCGGCAGTGTCCCAGCGGACGGCGACCTGTCCCTGGATGCAGGCAGGGGCAACGACGCCGCCTCCGCCGCGACCGCGTCGCGTTCCGCAGGTGACAGCCGGCGCCAGGGCTGTACCGTCAAGACCGTGCCCGCGCGCCGCCACGTCCCGGCGATCTCCCCGTCTACGAGCAGGCCGCCCGGCCACTCGAGGCGCGCCTCGCGCGGTTCCAGGTCAAGGCACGGTCCAGACGACAGCGCGCCGACGTGCCGCCGGAACGCCAGGATCTCCGACCGCGTGAGGTCGAGCCTGGTCCCGGCCCTAGTCATGGCACATCACCACAAGACGCATTACTGCTCCTCTGCCTCCTCGCGATCCGGCACCGGCGCCTCCCGAACCTCCGGCGCCTCCCCAGGGTCCTGTTTCGCCTCCCCGAGGTCCTCGGCCGCCTGCCCAGGCTCCTGCTGCGGCGCCGCCGCGTCCTGCGCCGTTTCCGGCCGATTACTTGGGCCTACCATCGTCATCATGCCTGCGATCGCGGACCGGAAGGCGGCCTTGCCCTGCTCCGGCTTCACCTTCAGCGAGACGTACGACAGCGGCGCCGGTCGGGATGGGCAGCCAGAAGTTGACCAGCCGCCAGCCGATCACGCCGAGCGTCGCCACGCTGCGGGTGACGCCGAAGCCGACCAGCAGCAGCGGGGCCACCGAGTCGACGACGCCCAGGCCGCCCGGCGTCATCGGGCAGCGCGCCGGCCACGTTGGCGATCCCGTAGGCGGCGAACAGCTCCACCGGGTTGACGGAGCGGCCGAACGCGGCCACGAAGCACCACAGCGAGGCGGCGTCCAGCAGCCAGTTGAGCGAGGCCCAGATCAGCGACCAGACCAGCACGCGCTTGTCCCTGGCCAGCATGGAGAACGAGTGCCGCTGGCCTCGCAGGACGGCGTGCTCGAGGCTGTCGCCGCTCAGCCCGGGGACCTTGTCGCCGACGGCGTGCAGCATCCGGGATGCCGCCCGGTGCCCCGGGTGACGCCGACGACCAGGGCGGCCACCCCCAGCAGCACGATGGTGCCGATGATGGCCACCGTCCCGTAGATGGGCCGGAATCCGGCCAGCGGGATGGAGATGACCAGGGACAGCCACAGCAGCACGTTCAGCACCACGGTCGAGCCGATTCCCTTGGCCGCCATCATCACCCCGGCGTCGTTGGCGGAGATGCCCTCGTTGGTGAACAGGCGGAACCCGAGCGCCGCGGTGCCCAGCGTGCCCGCCGGGATGACGTGCGCGACCGCGGCCGCCGACAGATCGATGCGGAACAGCCGGGACAGGCTCGGCTTAGGGCCCGGCGGCAGCAGCACCTTGGTCAGCACCGCGTAGCAGAACAGCGACACGCCCTCCAGCGCCATGCCCGCGACGAGCCAGCCGGGCGTTGACCCGCCCCAGCAGGTACAGGTTCTTGCTGGCGCCCACGAGCTCCGGCACCACCAGGTACTCGACGACCAGCAGCACGATGAAGATGAGCACGCCGCGGCGCGCCGGCTTGACCAGCCGCCACGGCAGCCACGGGGCCAGCCGGGCCCGCCATCGGTGCCATTCGCGCTTCCAGCGGCCTTGCGGCTCGCTCGGGTCGGCGCCAGGCTCGTCGGTTACCGCCGGACCGCCTCCTTCAGTGCCTGCAGTGTCTGTGCGCATCCGCTGCGACTTCCCCCATTGTCGCAGGACAACCGCTAAATAAGCTAAATCACGACGGGCGGCCGGTCCACTGCACCAGCAGTAGCGTGGCATCGTCGCGCAGCCCCTCGGGCTGGTGGTCGAGCAACGCCTGCACCAGGCGCCGCAGCATCTCCTCCGGCGGCTGGCCGCTGGCCGCTTCCCGCTCGATCAGGTCGGTGAGCCTGGGCACCCCGAACAGCTCACCGTCCGGCCAGCGGGCCTCGGTCACGCCGTCGGTGTAAAGCAGTATCGCGTCATCGGGCTCGAGGTCGACGGTGCACAGCTGCGGCGTGCCGCGCAGACCGAACGGCAGGACCGGCTCATTGCCCAGCTCTGCGACGACCTTGCGGCCGCGCAACAGCAGCGGCGGCGGGTGCCCGGCCGATGACCATTCCAGCCGGCCGGTGGCGAACGTCAGCCTGCCGACGATGCCGGTGGCGAACGAGTCGTCGTCGTAATGCTCGGCGAGCGCGCGATCGATAGCGCGGTGGATGTCCAGGACCGCGGCGCCGCCCCGGCGGGCGTGCCGGTAAGCGCCGACGGCCAGCCCGGTCAGCATCGTCGAGGAGATGCCGTGGCCCATCCCGTCGATGATCGCGAAATCCAGGCCACGGTCGCCGACCGCGTAGTCGAACGCGTCCCCGGCGATGTCGTAGGCGGGCTCCAGGAGCCCGGCGATCAAGATGCCCGGGGTTCTGGTGTTCAGCGGCGGCAGCAGATCCCACTGCATGCCCGCCGGCAGCGACAACTCGCGCCCCTGTCGCCGGACGTACGGGATGTCGCTGACCCGCGCGGCGGCGGCGATGGCCAGGCCGGCGAACACACCGAGCAGTTCGACCTGCTCCAGGAACTCAGGACCCGCGTGCGGGACCGTGACCGCCAGCACCCCGGTCCTGCTTGCCTGCTCCGTCACCGGGACCCACACCCGGACCGCCCCGTCCCGCTCGGCGGTCACCGGCTGACCGGTGGTGAACGCCCGGCCCGCCATGGAACCCGCGACATCCTCCTCGGCCGCCCCGACGGCCAGCGGGAATAGCAGGTTGCCGGAGAAGTCCGCCAGGTAGACCACGGGATCCCAGGCCGGCATCGGTTCGCACGCCGCGTCGAGCACGTGCTGAAGGTCGCCACCGGCGGCACCGCGCAAGACGCGGAGGGCGTCGGAGTAGCCGGGCTCACGCATGGCGGCTCCACTGAGCGGGGTGCGCGCCCGGACCGGGGCGCGCCGTTCCGTCAGAATACGCCCCGGTCCGATCCCGATGATCACCAGGAGCCGGAGGAAATGGACGGGGATTTCAGCAAAAACGGCCGAGAGTAATGGGCGGGCAGCGCAAAGCAACTCCCCGTTACTCCGAATGATTTTGATTTCCTCACGGCCGGCAAATTGCCGCGACCAGCAAAATTAGATTAGACGCAGTCGCAGGCAGGGCCTTGAGATAACAGCAAGAAGCGCGAGCGTCAAGCCACTTGCACCGACCCAAGGCGCTCGGCCACGCCGTCGGCACGGGGAGACCCGCCCTGTCAGCACAATCAGACGGTCCGTTGGCGGGCCAAGATCCATTTGATAACAGCAAGAAGCGGGGGGCCATATTCGCAGCCTCACTGGCGCCCGTAGGCTCGTCCACCTCGCGAGCGAACCAGGTAACCCGGGAGGAGCCGGACGCCAGGAAGGCCGGACGCCGTCCCCCGCGTTGCTGCACACCGAGCTCGTGATCCGGAACTCCGCCTGAAACTTTCCGGAAACGTACCAGCCGCAGGATCTGGCTAGAGCCGCCTGACCAGGCATTACCGGTATACGCACAAAACAGGGGTGTTACACCCCTGTGCGCGTCCCCAACTGATGTCTACGGTGACGCCAACTGGGTCTGCGCAGCTAGTGATCTGCGCAGCCGCGAAGGAGGCCCCGATGGACCACAAGAAACCTGTTCTGATGACCGCCGCGCTGCTACTTGCGTTGAGCGGCGGGATCGCCGCGATCGCCGGCAGCACCGGCGCGCAGGCGGCCACGACATCGCTTTGCCAGGAGCAGACCGCAGCGGTTTCTGGCGGCACGTACATCGTGCAGAACAACGAATTCGACTCCAGCGCGTCGGAGTGCGTCACCACGGACGGCAGCGCCGACTTCACGGTCGCCAACTCGTCGATCGCCAACGCCACCAACGGCGAGCCGGGCGCCTACCCGTCCATCTACCAAGGCTGTCACTGGGGCGACTGCAGCTCCGGCGGGCTGACCTCCACCCCCATCGAGGTTTCCAGCCTGACGACGGGCAAGGTGACGTCCAGCTGGTCCACCACCCAGCCCGGCGGCAGCGCCAACGCCTACGACGTGGCCTACGACATCTGGATTAACCAGACGCCGACCACGTCCGGCCAGCCCAACGGAACCGAAATCATGGTCTGGCTCAACCACAACGGCAGCGTCCAGCCATTTGGCTCCGAGGTCGCCACCAACGTCAGCATTGGCGGGCATACGTACAACATCTGGTACGGAACCCAGTCCAGCTGGGACACGGTCACCTACGACATGACCAGCGCGTCGACCTCGGTCAGCAACCTGGATGTGGGCACTCTTGCACAGGACTCCGTCAGCCGCGGTTACTCGAAGAGCACCTGGTACCTGATCGACGTCGAGGCCGGGTTCGAGCTGTGGCAGGGCGGGGCTGGGCTGGCGACCAACTCCTTCTCGGTCAGCGTCAACGGCAGCTCGCCGACCCCGACCCCGACGCCGACCCCGACGACGACTTCCCCGACCCCGACCCCGACCCCGACGACGACCTCCGGCTCGGGCACATGCTCGGGCACGTACTCCGTGACCAACAGCTGGTCGGGCGGCTTCCAAGGGCAGGTGGTCGTCAAGAACACCGGCTCGGGGACGCTGAACGGCTGGTCCCTTCACTGGACGTTCCCCGGCAGCCAGACAATTACCAACTTGTGGAACGGCAGCTATACCCAGTCCGGCGAGACCGTTACTGTCAGCAACGCCTCGTATGACGGTTCCCTCGCCTCGGGTGCCACCGCCACGGTCGGCTTCACCGCATCGGGCGCCAGCGCCTCCCCGTCTAGCGTGACCTGCACCTAACGGCCGGTGCCGGGACCCCGTACCGGCCGTTACGGGGTCCCGGGACCACCTGCGGCGCGGCTTCCGCTGGCGAGCACGACGTCCACCCCGGCGAGCGAGGCCACCAGAACTGGCTCGTCGCGGGTGACGGCCGAGACCCGCGACGTCGCGTACGCCAAGGCACTCAGGCACGTGCTGGGCATGGAAGACGTACCCCCGCCCATCGTGGACGAGGCGCGCGACGCACTCGACCAGCTGCCGGCCAACCATTAACCCGCCCGCCCGCGGGACGTACTGCCCGGGTGCAGGTGCCGGGACTTGGCCTGGAGCTCGGGGGCGGTGCGTTCGTCGGCGGCCAGGCGCTGGAGAGCCGAAAGGCCGGCCGTACTCGGCTCGGCTCGGCTCGCCTAGCGAGCGAACTTCTTGATGGCCGCCTCGGTGACGGGGGTGAAGAAGTTGACGAGGTTGCCGTCGGGGTCGCGGAACAGCAGCGACCGGTTGCCCCAGGGCATCGTGGAGGGCTCGGTTACGAAGTCCTCGACGGAGCCGGCCAGGTTCCGGTACAGGGCGTCCACATCGTTGACGAGGAAATCGATGATGACGGTGGCGTTGTGGGCCGGCCGGGCGGCGCCGGGGGCGAACAGCGGGACGGTGCGGGTGCTGGCGATCGCGAGGACGGCAGAGGCGGTCATGAGCTCAGCGAAGTCCTCATTCGACCAGGTCGCCTCCACGCCGGTGACACGCTCGTAGAACCCGGTCAGGCGGGCGACGTCGTCGGTGATGATGCGGATCGAGACGAAATCCATGGTGGTCTCCTTCTGTCATCGGACGCGTTCTGCGTCCCTCTTCGCAGGCTAGGACTAATACCGGACACAAACCGCCCGGTATTTGGGAGATACTTCTGTCCATGGCCCGACCGACCGCTCGCGTTCTCACGCTGCTTGAGCTCCTGCAGTCGGGGGGCATCAGAACGGTGGCCGAACTGGCCGGCCGCCTCGATGTCGACGAGCGCACCGTACGGCGGTACGTGGACCACCTGATCGACCTCGACGTGCCGGTCGAGTCGGTGCGCGGTCGCTACGGCGGCTACCGGCTCGCCTCGGGATACCGCTTGCCTCCGCTCATGCTCAGCGATGACGAGGCCCTAGCAGTGCTGCTCGGCCTGGTGGCCGGCCGCCGCGCTGGCCTGCTGACGACCGCGGACGCGGCGAGCGAGACGGCGGCGGCCAAGATCCGGCGGGTGCTGCCCGAGCGGCTCGGCCGCAGGCTCGACGCCCTGCTCGGCTCCCTCGCATTCACGGCTCCGCAGGGTGAGACAGCGGGTGAGGCAGTCGCACCGGAGACCGGGGTCCTGCTCGCGCTCGCCGACGCCGTGCGCCATCGTTGGCCGGTCTGGATCAGGTACACCGCCGGCGACGGCCGGCGCAGCGAGCGCACCCTGCACCCGTACGGGCTCGTCGCCCATTCGGGCCGCTGGTACGTGACGGGCGCGGATCCCGGCATCGGCGAGGACCGGACCTTCCGACTTGACCGCATCGCGGACGTGCGGACGCGTCCCGGCTCGTTCGAGCCACCCGAGGGATTCGACCCGGCGCAGCACGTCCTGTCCGGGCTCGCCACGGCTCCCTACCAGCATGAGGTAAGCGTGCGGATCCAGGCGACGGTCGAGCAGATCCGCGCCCGGCTCCCCGCCAGCGTCGCGATCATCGAGGAACTGCCGCCCGCGGACGGCTCTGATTCCGGCAGCGCTAATTCCGGCACCGAACCGTGGTTCCGCGTCGAGCTGCGCGCGCAGCGCCTCGACTGGGTGCCCCCGGTGCTCGCGTCGCTGGACCGGCCGTTCCTCGTCGAGCGACCGGACGAGCTCCGCGCCCTCATCGCCGCCCTCGCCGACCGGCTCGCGGCCGCGGCCAGGGGAAAACCGTTCGACAGCGCTGCACCCCACGGCGATTCTTGACCGCATGGGACGGAAGGACGGCACCCAACGATCACTGGCGGGGGCCGACGCACGGTGAAAGGCCTGGCTCTGGCTTCGAGCATGTCACCGACTGGCTCCTGGAGGGACCCGGCCGGCCACGCACGCTCGCAGCACCGCATCGGTGGTCGAACCGGTGGCCAGATAACAGCAAGAAGCGTTGAACCAACACAGCGTGGGCCGGGACTGTCTTGACCGAGACCGTTGCAATCAAAATCTCGCACCAAGCCGGTGACATGGGAGGAGTCGTGTCACCCCGCGCTGACGGCTACCGCGCAGGGGGAGATCCCGATCCGTCGGGAGTTCTCCTAGCCGAGTCGTGCCCGAGTCGTTCGGTGCTGGTAAGAACTCTTTCGCCAGGGGCCACCTCCGCTGGCTTGGTGAGCCGCGTAACGGCGCGGCGTTCGTTTCGATCCACCTCTCGGTCAGGGCGATGAAAGTGTCCATCGCCTGGTCGGCCGCTTCTGTGTCGCCGGTGGCGAGCAGGTCGAGCAGCAGGCCCCGGGTGACGGCGACGCCCAGCCGCAGGTGCGCGCGCGCCTGCGGCTCCGGGGTCCCGCTGGCCGCCGCGGCGGCGATGAGTGGTTCGAGCCAGTCGATAGTCCCGCCGAGGAACTCATCGAAGAACCCCGCGGTATGCGGGTGGCCCTGCAGGGCCTGGCCGTATAGCTCGAAGAACAGGCGCTCGTACGGCCAGAGCGCGGGGGCGGAGAAGAGCTTCCACCACGAGCGCATGAGCTCGCCCGGCGACTGGCCGGGGTCCGGCGGGAAACCGCGAAGCTGCTCGCGCTGGCGCCGGTCGACGGTGCGCGCGATCTCGACCCAGAGCCCTTCCTTGGAACCGAAGTGGAAGATCAGCATCCGGTGGCTGGTCCCCAGCGCGGCGGCGAGGGAGCGCAGGCTCAGGTCGCTGATCCCGTGCTCCGCCGTGTACTCGATCGCCGCGTCGAGAAGCTGCTGCCTCGCAGTATTGCCGCTCACATACATGAAATGTACCATATGGTACATGAAGCCAGTGCGGGTTAGTATCGACGTGTCCCAGCCACGGGAGGATGTCTACGACTTCCTCGACGTGCTCGCCAACCACGAGCTCTTCACCGACCACATGTTCCGCGACTGGCGGTGCGAGGGGCCGGCGCGGGGCGTCGGCGCGAAGGCCAAGGTAACGGCCATCGCCGCCGGCCGCGCCGAAACTATTGACATAGAGGTCATCGAAGCCGAGCGGCCGACGCAGAACGTGGAGCGCAGCGTCGGCGCGAGCGGTCGCGCCGCGACAGGGACCTACACGCTGGCCGACCTTCCAGGCGGGGGAACCCGGATCACCTTCGAAACCGCCTGGCTGCGAGCCCCGCGTGGCGAGGCCCTCGCCGCGCCGCTGGTCCGTGCCATGGTCCGCCGCGGCAACAAACGCGCCATGGATCGCCTCGCCGAGCAACTGCGGACCCGCGCAGCCGGTGACGCCAGGTCACCTGCGAACTGACGCTAATTGTGACTCGCAGGCCTGCGCGGGGGCCGGGTCGGGGGTTGGCTCGTCCGACGCCTGCCGGGTGGCAGGCCCTGACCGCGCGGCCGGGTTGAAGAAGTAGCGGTTGAGCTTTGGCCCGAACCACGCCACGGTGCCGAACAGGCCCGCGGCCACGATCAGGTCCGCGTTTGGCGTCCACATCCCGATCAGCCATTCCGCGCCGAGCGCGACGAGCACAAGCGCGAACTTCGCCGCGATGATCCTGGGCGACCGGACCGTCAGCGGCCGGACGATGCCCATGGCCTGACGCCGCCGCTCCAGCCGGATCTGCATCGGGATCGTGACCGCGAGCAGCCCGAGCCGGAGCGCGATCAGCCGCGCCGGATCGTTGTGGTGCGGCGCGAACAGGTCGCCGACCAGCCAGCCGAGCCCGAGGGCGATCGTCACCGTCGCGACCCTGATGCCGATCAGCCAGTACAGCGCGGCCCGGGGGTCCTGCTGTTTGCTGGCGGCGCGGCGGGCGTAGTAGCGCCGGCGGAGCGTGAGCAAGGGGGCGATCGTGGCTAGGACGAGCAGCAGTCGGAGCGCGTGTACCCAGGCGGGCTCGCCCTTGTTGCCGATCCACAGGAAGGCCATCACCGCGCCGAGGATCGCGTACCGCACCCGCAGCACCTTTTCGCGCCGGGCAATGGCGTCACTGACGGCCGTCTGATCGGGTGTGGAGTCAGTCACTGGTTCTCGCCTCGGGCTGCTCGCTCGGTCGCCTTGATCCCGGTGAACAGCCAGCGCAGGGCGTCTCCGTAGAGTTCGGCCGGTACGTTGTCCGGGTCGATGCGCCGCTGCCTGACCATGCCTTGGAACAGCGCCGACACCACGATCGCAACGCGGCTGGCCAGGTCGCCGTCGTAGCCGCCGCGGTCTTTGCTGAACTCGCTGCCGATCAGCTGCTCGAGTGGCTCGCGACGCTGCCGTACCCGGGCCGCGAGCGTCTCCATGACGTTTGGATGACGGACCGCGTAGAGCCAGAACTCGGCCTGCAGCGCCGCGAGCTCCGTGTTCTTGTCGGCCACGTTGATCATCTGCTGGCCGAGCGCCTCCCAGGGCCGGCCGGGTGCTTCGCGTTCGTCTTGCAGTAGCTGCGTGGTGTCGGCGACCCGGTCGCTGGCCCGGCTCGCCATCAGCTCGAGGAACAGCTCTTCCTTACCGGTGAAGTTCGAGTACAGCGCGCCGATCGAGAACCCGGCTCGCTCGGCGATCTTTTCTACCGATGCGCCAGCGAAGCCCTGGCTGGCGAAGACCTGCGCGGCGGCGTCGAGCAGCAGTGTCCTGGTGCGGGCCTTAGCCTCGGCCCGGGTAAGCCGGCGCTGCTGCGGCTGGTCTGCATCCATGTTCATATAGTAACCATCATTCAGATAGCGATTCGAATGTAAAATTCGGTCCCTCTAATGTGCACATCCATCGGCCGGGGGGCCGGGGGTAGGCGGCTTAGGGCTTGGCGGCCAGGAAGGGGCGGACATAAGCGTCCATGAGGTCGGCCACGACGGCCTGCCGGGCCGGATCGTGGACGAGGTTGTGGTCCTCGCCGGGGTCGTCGGCGAGGTCGAAGAGCTGGACCGGAACCCGTTCCGGTTCGTGGACGACGAGCTTGTAGCGGTCGGTCCGCCACATCCCGAACCCGAAATTCTCGCTGACCACCACCTCCCGGCCGGCGGTAGCGGCGGTGAGGTGGTCCGGACGCGGGGCGGGCTGGTCCGGGCCGGCGGGGTGGCCCGGGTGGACGGCGGGCGGACCCGCGATCAGGTCGACGAGTGACCGCCCGGGCGAGCCCGGTATCGGCTTGCCGCCGGCCGCCTCGACCAGCGTCGCCGTCAGGTCGACGTGCTCGATCAGGCCGTCGAACCTTCGCGACTGGCCGCCGCCCGGCGGGCGGATGATCAACGGGACCCGCACCGACGGCTCGTAGAACACCATCTTGTTCAGCAGGCCGTGGGTGCCGAGCATCTCGCCATGATCGGTCGAGTACACGATCCACGTGTTGCCGTCAATGCCCCGGCGCCGCAACGCGTCCGCGATCCGCCCGATCGCGGCGTCGATCAGCGTGACATTGGCGAAGTAGTGCCGCCTGACCTCGACGATCCGCTCGTCGGTCAGCGTCGCCGAGCAACTGTAGTCAAGAAGGGTGTCGAGGAACGTCCGGAACGGCCCGGCCTCGGGCACGGCCGGGCGGCGAGTGGTGTCGAGCGCGACATCGGCGTCACGATACCGTTCGACGAACTCGGCGGGCGCGTCCCAGGGATTGTGCGGTCCCGGGAATCCGACCCAGCAGAACCACGGCCGCTGGTCATCGACCGAGTCGATCCAGCTGGCGGCTTGATCGCCAACCCAGGAGTCGATGTGGTCGGCGGCAGGCAGCGGGCTTGGGTCGACGTTCCAGATCGGCTGATGCCCGGGTAGCAGCCCGGCGCGGGCACCAAGCCCCGGCGCCCGCTGGCGCACGAACCGGCGGTACGTCGTGTACAAACCGAGAGCGGCCAGATGGTCGGTGTAGTCGCTGCGCACCCGGCCCGACGCGAGCTTGCCGCCTATCTCGGTAATCTCGTCGAACCCGTACCCGCGCATGATGTCAAGCCCGGCAGTCGCGCCGTCCCGGTGCGGGTACAAGTGCATCTTGCCGATCGTCGCGGTGTGATAGCCGGCGTCGCGGATCGCCTGAACCATGGTGGGCAGCCCGTCGGCGATCACGGTCTTGTTGTTCAGCACGCCATGATCGCGGACGTGCAGTCCGGTGAGCAGCGAGGCCCGTGACGGCATGCACAGCGGCCCCTGGCAGTAGGCGCCGCCGAAGAGCGTCCCTTCGCCGGCCAGCGCGTCCAGGTGCGGCGTGCTGACCACGGGGTGTCCGGCCGCGCCAACGACATCGGCCCGGTGCTGGTCACTGAACAACCACAAGATGTTAGGTCTCGCCGCCATGGCAACCCATCCGGTAACCGAAATTCGGATAGTGATCACTATTACAATATCACACGCTACACGAAAGGAGCCTGGGGGCAGCCTGTCGCCTCGGCTGTCAGCGCAGCGCGTCGGTGACCGCCAGCGCCATCCCGGCGAACAGGAGGTAGGCGCCCAGCTTCCGGCCCCGGTCGCCGTGGGTCAGCTGGCCCGACAGCGCCCAGCCGAAGACGGCGGCCGTTGAGACCTTGAAGCCGGCCGAGCCGGGTGAGCCGGGTGAGCTGGTCCTGGCGTGCCGCTGCCATCTCGCTCCCAGGCGGTCTGCGGCGGCCACATCGAGGGAAGGCTTGATCACCAGGACCACCGTCCGCCAACGCCACCGTCCGCCAACGCCACCGTCCGCCAACGCCACCGTCCGCCAACGCTGCCGAACTGGAGCAATCCCATGACAGAACCTGCGTCTCACATCGACCTCGCCGACTTTGCGCCCGCCGAGGGCATTGTCATGACGTTGTTCATCACCGTCCGCAAGGTCGCGCGGTCCCGGGACTTCTACTCCCGCGTGCTGGGCGGCCATGTGGTCCTCCCCGAGAACCCGTGCATCGTCAGCCTGGCCAATTCGTGGATCATCATGAACCCCGGTGGTCCGCCCACGCCCGATAAGCCGGGCATTTCGGTGGTCGACTACGAGCCGGGCAACACCACCTCGATCTTCCTGAACCTGCGGGTCGCTGATATCCAGGCCTGCTACCAGGAGTGGAAGGGGAAGGGGGCAGAGTTCGTTACGCCGCCCATCGATCGCGGAGCGGAGATCCGCTGCTACATGCGGGACCCGGACGGATACCTCATCGAGGTTGGACAGTCCACCGGCCTGTTGCAGGGCAAGCTCGCCGCAAAGCGCCCGGAGGATCTGCCGGGCTGAGACCGGAAGCCTCAAATAGGGCCGTGGCTAACGCGACGACGTGACGATCATCCAATGCCTCTAACCCCCCCATCGCACGTTCGGCGGGCGCCCTCTCAGCGAGGCGCTGAGGCGGCAGCGTGAGCCCGCTCGATCTCGGCTGCCGGAAATGGTGTCCGCTTGCTCCCCGTCAGCAGGCAGTGGTGGAAATCGTCCAGGACGACAGCAGCCCTGGCATTGCGTTCGATGATCGCCGCGATCTCGGGCGGGACGTGATCGGGTTGTCGGCCGGCGATCCACTCCTTCAGAAACGCATCGTGTGCCAGCTCGCCGCGCGTGCCGTCGGGCAGGTGGTAGCGGAGCAGATGACTGGTGGTGTAGTAGCGGTCGTAGGCGAGATGGTTCGAGAGGAACCCTGCCTCGGCCTCTGACAGCTCGAAGTCGGAGCTCAGGGCAAGCCCGAAGTCCGCGAAGTAGAGCAGTCGGCCGTCGGTGAGGATGTTGCCGAAATGGGCGTCGAAGTGCACGAGCCCGTGCGAGCTCATGAAGGCGGCCCCGCGTGCCAAGGCTTCCTCGACCCAGGGGTATGGCGAGTTGTCCCTGCTCTTCTGGGCAGCATCCCGGTGGCCCCTGAGCCACGTGGCGAGCGTCTGTGGCACGTGTTCCAGGAAGACCACCAGGCTGGACGAAGACCGGCCGATGGCCTCCAGGCGCTCTCGCACGGCCGGCGAGCCCTCCCAGTGCGCGACGGCTACTTCGATGCTCCCAAACTCGTCAGCGAACCCCTCCGGAGGGGAGTCGGGCAGGACCCGCCAGTGATACATCAGCGGAAAGCCCGCGTACTGGTTCCCGAGGACCCAGTTGGTGGTCATGCTGTGCACGGCCAGTTCGCGCCAGGCCCCGAATCCGGCCGAGCCCACTCCGTACTGATAGAACATCGGCAGCCCGAAGAGGTTCGCCGTGGACCCCGTGTTCTCCGGCCTCGTCTCGACGTCCGTCAAGGGGATCCGTTTGACGAAGACCCGCGTGCCATCGATGTCCAGTTCCGCGGACCTGCCGCCGATGCCGAATCCGATCGGGTCGGCGGCTGCCACGGCCTCACCGAGCTGACGATCACTCAGCAAGGACAGGCGGGTGGATGCGGTCCCGTAAGCGAGGAGTCGAGCGGCGTGCAGGTGGTCCGGCTGGTGCATCGGCGGCTCCTCGGTGCCCTGAACCAGAGCGTCGGTGATCTCCAGCACGTGATCGACCTCATCCGTCGAGGCTGATCTTATTCTCATCGACCGATGGCGGCGATCGCCCAGTGAATCGCGTGGTCGCCGACATGAGGTGTCCGCGATGATTTCGTAGTGTCTGTGCCGTCAGTTCTTGAGACACCACAGAAGGAGGGCGCGCCCATGAGAGCCGACGACCAGGACACGCGCGAGTTCTACACTCAGCCCGCAGCCATGACGTCCCCTGGCCAGCACGCGTCGCTGCTCAAGGGACTGCCCGACGACCCCGCCGCCATCGCTGGGGTCCTGCACGGGCTCGTCATCCACGAGCACATGGCGGGCGGCTACGGGGTGACGCTGTCCGAGGCGGACCGCAGCACCGTGCACGTCCGGCGGGCCGCGGACCTGCTGGCGGAGATCGCCGCGCGCGACCCGCGGCCGCTTGACGTGGCGCGGCCGCCCGAGGCACGGCTGCCAGGCAACTGCCGGCACTTCACCGTGCTGATGGCCGCCCTGCTCCGCGCGCATGGAACCCCGGCCCGGGCGCGGTGCGGGTTCGGCGGGTACTTCGGCACCGGGTGGTTCGAAGATCATTGGGTGTGCGAGTACTGGCACTCGGGGCGGCAGCGCTGGCAGCTGATCGACGCGCAGATCGACGACGTTCAGCTGGGGCTGGTTCCCGATCGACTTCGACCTGGCCGACGTGCCCCGCGACCAGTTTCTCGTCGCGGGGGAGGCCTGGCGGCTGTTCCGCTCGGGCGCGGCCGACCCCGCGAAGTTCGGGCTCAGCTTGATGAAGGAGGCCGGGGACTGGTGGATCGCCGCCAACCTCATGCGCGACGGCGCGGCCCTGCTGAACGTGGAGTTGCTGCCCTGGGACTGCTGGGGCGCGATGCCGAGGCCCGACGTCCCGATCGGCGAGGACCTGGCAGCGCTGTTCGACCGGCTCGCCGAGCTCACGCTGGCACCCGATGACAACCTCTCCGCTCTCCGGCTGATGTACTCCGACGATCGCCTGCGGGTCCCCGCGACGGTGCGCAACGCGGTTCGCGGTTGCCACGAGCCCCTCTGGCCAGGCAGCCTTGACAGCGACGAGCCGCCGCAAGGATAGGAGGCGGGATTTCGTGACCATACGCGACCTGCTGCGCAATCTGCCGGTGTTCGACCGGCCGCTGCCCGACTTCGACACCGACAAGGTGCCGGACGAGCCGGTGGGCCTGTTCGTGAGCTGGCTGCGCCAGGCCATCGACGCGAAGGTCATCGAACCGCAGGTGATGACGCTGTCCACCGTCGACGCCCAGGGACGCCCGGACGCGCGGACCCTGATCCTCAAGGACGTCAGCGACGGGAGCTGGCAGTTCGCGACGTCCGCGACCAGCACCAAGGGCGCCCAGCTGGCGGCGAGCTCGCAGGCCGCGATGAGCTTCTACTGGCGCGAGCAGGGCCGCCAGGTCCGTCTCCGCGGCCAGGTGTCGGTCGCCGACCGGGCGACCCGCGATGCCGACTTCCTGGCGCGGTCGGATGCTGCCCGGATCGCCTCGCTGGTGGGCCGGCAGAGCGCCGTGCTGCCAGATCCGGCAGCGCTGGCCAGCGCGATGGAGGCGGCACGGCGGCGATTGGCCGACGATCCACGGCTTGTCGCGCCGGATCACACCGTCTATGTCCTGAACCCGACGGAGGTGGAGTTCTGGCAGGGCGATCATCAGCGCCAGCACATCCGGCTGCGCTACCGCCGCTCCGGTGCCGGCTGGGTCACCGAACGGCTCTGGCCCTAACCATCCGCTGGCCCGCAGTTGGGAGGTGGCGGAGGTTGTCCGGCGAAGCCACCGTCCGTTCAGGATAAGGATTTTAGATTTTCCGAACGAACGCGTGGGTTCCCGGACCTGCCTGTCTGTGCCTGGCCCGCGGGGCCCGCGTTTCCAGCCGGAAAATGGTTAGGCCGCAGGGGGATGACCTGCGCATAGTGGGCGTATGCGCATCACGTTCCGGCGGTTCCCTGGCCATACGGCCGCCTACTCGGTCATCGAGCGCGATGACGGCGTGGTCTACCGGATGAAGGAGTTCACCCCGCCGGGGGCCAGGCTGCCGCATGACCTGCGGCGCCTTGTGGTGGAACGGGAGCTTGCCATCGCCGACGGCCTCTGGGTCGGTATCGCCGCCGGCGCTGTCTACACGAACATGGAGCACGTGCGGGGCCGGCTGCCGCCGCACTCGGCGCAGCGCTCGGCCGAGCTGAAGCGGGTGCAGCGACAGCCGGTCATGCGGGCCGGGCTGCTCGCCGACCTGGTCGAGGCCGTCGCGATGCTCGACTCTCCGTCCGACGATGACATCCGGCGGCTCACCCGCGCGAAGCTGTCGGTGCTTCCCCTGACCGAGCCGGGCCCGGACGCGGACGATGCCGCCGCCGTGCCGCCGCCCGCGGTTCTGGCCCGAGCGGCGCGAGCGCTGCAGGTGGAGGCGGCGCGCTGGGCCAGGCTCCGGGTGGGGCAGGAGCTGGTCTACTCCTGGCCGGCCGCCCGCGCCGCGACCACCCGCGCATTGCCTGCCGTGCCCCGGCCACGGCAGGCCGGCGACCGCCACGACCCGCGTCGCACGGGCAGGAGCGGCCCTCGGTAACGGCGCCCGCCGCCCGGGGCCCACCGCGGCGAGTTCTACGGGGGTGAAGAGGAGGACGACGAGGGGCTGGTCGAGGGTCTGCTGCGGCATGTCGCCGAGATTGAGGCAGGCCTATGGCCCGGCTGGAAACTGGACCGAACGCATCCAGGAGTGCTGGTGTGGACCACCCCGTCTGGGCGGCGGTATGAGTCCACGCTTGACGGCAGTAGCTACCGCCCGTTTCCTGGCCGGTAGCGAGCAACTACGGTGGCGAGCGCCGGGTTCTCGCGCTGGCGGGATAACAGCAAGAAGCGTAGAACGCTAAAAAGGCGGTGGCGCGGGTCCGCGCCCACAGAAAATCAGCGAGGCGACCCCACGGGATGGCAGCCGTCACGGGATGAGCCGGCCGCGGCCGTCTTCGAGTTGTACCGGCGGGAAATAGCGGCGTCCGACGCGGTCCTCGCCGATCTCGACCTTGATGCGCCGCCGGCCAGGTGGCCGGATTTGACACCTGGCGGTTTAACGACGTCCGGGAGATCATCCTGCACGTGATAACCGAGACCGCGGCTCACGCCGGTGCCCTGGACGCGGCGCGCGAACTCCTCGACGGCCGTACCTGGATGGGCCCGCCCGAAACGCGGGTCCCCCGCGACTGAGCGACCTGGGCGCTGTTTTTCACCCGTGCTGGCCGCCGCCCAGGGCAGAATGTCAGGGTGAGCGAGCTAAGCGAGGAGCGGCGGCCCTGACTGCGGACCTGATCGTGGATGGCACCCAGGCGGCCAATCCGGTGATCTCGCCTGACGGTCGCTGGGTTGCCTGGACCACCTCTCGGGCGGTCGATCGGGATCAGCGGGTCAGCGAGTTGTGGCTCGCGCCCGTCGGCGGGAGCGCGTCCGGGCCCGGCTGACCGACGGCAGCGTGCCCGCCCGGCTGCCGCGCTGGTCACCGGACTCGGCCTGGCTGCTCTACGTCGCCGGCGAGGAGCTTCGCCGTCTCCGGATCACCGCCGACGGGCCGGCCGGGGTTGCCGAGCCCGTCCTGCGCTGTAGCGGTGAGATCTCCGGGCTGGTTCCGCTCGCCGACGGCCAGATGGTGGCCGTCGTGTCCGGTGACGAGCTAACCAAGGATGACGAACGTCGCCAGGCCGAGGGCGACGATGTGATGGTCTGGTCCGAGCGGGCCGTGCGCCAGCACTGGCTCTGGCACCGGCTGCGCCTGCTCAACCTGGCCTCCGGGGAACTCACATTGGCCGCCGGGCTGGCTGGACGGCACGTCATCGACGTCACGTGCCGCCCGCTAACGCTACTGCCGTGCTCGACGTTGCCGTCCCGGCGGGCGAGCCCGTCGACCTGACCGCCGGGATGACCGCCTGCCCGGACGAGCTCGTCCAGGTCGCGGGCGGTCCTCCGGTGGCGCTGTTCGCGGAAGGACTGGACACTGCCCTATACCGGCTGGATCCGGCGGTCCCGTCGTTCGAACGGGTGGCGAGCTTGACCGGCCAGGCCGCAGGTCTCACCGCCAGTGACGACGCGACCGTGGTCGCGGTCCTGGCGAGCACGGCCTACGCGCCGCGCGACGTCCACGCTGGCTCGCCGGGTGCCCTCGTCCGGATCAGCGACACCCGCCCGGAACTGCGCGGCGTCACCTGGGGCGCCCAGGAGCGGCTGTCTTGGCGGTCACCTGACGGGCTGGAGATCGACGGCGTGCTGATCCTGCCGCCAGGTCGGAGCCGGGCGGACGGTCCGTTCTCCCTGGTGACGATCGTCCACGGCGGCCCCTACAGCCGGTGGGCCGACCAGCTCATGGCGGGCTGGTGGTCGTGGGGCCAGTGGCTGGCCGCCGCCGGATTCGCGGTGTTCCACCCTAACCCGCGCGGCAGCCAGGGACACGGCCAGGCATTCGCCGCCATGGTGGCCGGCGCTGTGGGCCGCGGCGAGTGGACCGACATCCTGGCCGGCGTTGACGACCTGGTGGCGGCCGGCGTCGCGGACCCCGGTCGGCTCGGCGTCGCCGGGTGGAGCCACGGCGGTTTCATAGCCGCCTGGGCCGCCACCCAGACCAGCCGCTTTCGCGCCGCGGTGATGGGCGCGGGCATAGCCGACTGGGGCATGCAGGTCGGCGTCGGCGAACTGGGTCGGGCGGAAGCCGTCCTGGGCGGCAGCTTCGGCTGGGAGGGACCTGGCCCGCACCGCCACGACCAGCTCAGCCCGATCTCCTACGCGGCGAACGTCACCACCCCGGTCCTGATCCTGCACGGCGAGAAGGACACCAACGTCCCGGTCGGCCAGGCGATGTACTTCCACCGGGCGCTCACCCACTTCGGGGCCGAGCACGAGCTGGTGATCTACCCGCGCGAGAACCACTCCTTCATCGAGCGCGCCCACCGGATCGACGTCCTGGAACGCACCCGTTCCTGGTTCACGCACTGGCTCGGCCAACCAGGCGCCGGCTGACAGGCCTCATCAGCCACCGAGGTATATCCGTTGGATTTTTCGCCGGTGTTACTCGGACCCCTAACGCGTAGCTCGCAGCCGAACGCTCTGGGGGATTCCTGCAATAGCAGGGTAGGGACACTCTCAACGCGTCAGATTGGATACAACGGATGACCGCGCGAGACTTCAGTGAAGACACCGACGGGCTAGCCGAAAAGAGAACACGACTGGCGAAAAGTCTGCGGGTTAAGGGGCTGGCTGGTGCGTCTTTGAGCGAGGCCTTTCTCGCGGTTCCGCGGCACGTCTTTCTGCCTCAGGAATCGGCAGCTCAGGCCTACGAAGACACGGCGATCGTGACCAAGTCGGATGCCGGTGGACTCCCGGTCAGCTCGTCAACCCAGCCCGCCATGATGGCGATCATGCTCGAACAACTTGGGCTGGCCGCCGGACACCGTGTGCTTGAGATCGGGACCGGGACCGGATACAACGCGGCGCTGATCGCGGAGATCGTCGGCGACTCCGGGTCCGTGGTCACGATCGACATGGAGCCTGACCTGGTTGAGCAGGCGCGTGCCAGCCTGGCCGCGGCCGGCTTCGCAGGCATTACGGTCGTCTGCGGCGATGGTGCGGACGGGGTCCCCGGCCATGCGCCCTATGACCGGATCATCGTGACCGCGGGCGTGTGGGATCTGTCGCCGCGGTGGCTCGCCCAGCTTGGCGCCGACGGGCGGATCGTGGCTCCGATCTCGGTCCGGGGCATCCAGTTGTCGGTGGCGTTCGAGCACGCAGTGGCCCATTGGGTCGGCAGGTCGGCTCGCCGGTGCGGCTTCATCCGGATGACCGGCCCTTCCGCTGGACCAGAGGCGCTTGTGCCGCTCGGCCCGCAGCCGGGCCTGCACGCACTGGTCGCCGACGGGCCGGCGCCCGAGGCAGGCCCCCTGTATGAGGCGCTTTCCGGCTCCGCGGTGAAGGTGCCTGTCCCCTCGCGGCTGCGAGTTGGCGGGGTCGCGGAGCTGGCCGATCTAGACCTGTGGCTTGCCCTCACTGAGCCTGACCTGTCCAGGCTGAACATGATGGGCAGGCACGAGGGGCGCGCGAATCACGGCCAGCGGCGCATCGCCAGCCGGATGCCGCTGGGTGGCTTCGCGCAATACGACAGCGCTGGCCGACTCGGAGTTGCGGCGCTCGCGGTGCCCTCCGGACTCGGGGAGAACGATCGCCCCCTCAAGGTTGCCGTCCATGGTTACGGACCCGGTGGTGCGGCGCTCGCCGGTCACCTGGCTGAGCGAGCCGCCGTCTGGGATGGGCGGGGCAGGCCAGGTGCTGGAAGCCTGGAACTTGCCGTCTATCCGGCAGGAACCCGGCCAGAGGCTATCGAGGGCAGCATGATCATCCGTCGGCCGAATAGTGTGCTGGTAGCGGGATGGCCGACATCGGCGTAACGATAAGCAGCGTGGAGCCTGACTGCGTCCTGATCGCACGATCCGTGCACGGCCGTCCCGATGCGTTCGTGGAGGTGGCCCGCCGCCACGAGGTCGCGATACACGGGTACCTGGCCCGTCGGGCGGGTCGGCAGGCGGCCGATGACCTGCTGTCCGAGGTGTGGCTTAGGGCGTTCGCGGCGCGGAGCGGCTACGACACCGGGTACGGCGACGCGCGGCCATGGCTATACGGGATCGCGCGGAACGTGCTGCGCGAGCACTGGAGGACCAGCAGCGGCGATGAGCCAGCGGCCATCCGTGAGACGAGGGTTGATCCCTGGGATGACATCAACGACCAGCTGGACTCAGCTGAGCAAGCCAGGGCAGCGATGTTGGCGGTACGGGCGCTCCCGGCGGCCGAACGCGAGATTCTCCTGCTCGTTGCCTGGGAACAGCTCAGCCCCGCCGAGGCCGCGAAAGTACTCGGCGTTCCGCAGGGAACGGCGCGGAGCCGCCTGCACCGGGCACGAGCCACATTGCGCCAGGTGCTGATCGAACGCGACTTTGACCGAGCAGGAGTGAGCACATGAGTCATGAGTCGGCAGAGTTCGAGGCCGGTGAAGTGCTGCGCGCGGTCGGCAAGGTCCGGGCACCGAAGCCGCGCGTCCTGGAAGACGCGCGTGAGGTGCTGTGGTCAGCAGTCGCCAGCGAGATGCTCGGCCTCGGCCCTGCAGGTGAACAGAGGACGACGACCGGAGGATCGACCGAAGGAGACGAAGAGGACCGCAGGATGGCGCACCGACGTCAGGCGGCCCGGTCACGCGGCGGCCGCAAGACGGCGATGGGCGGGGGAGATCCGCAAGCATGACGGCCGGATCTTAATTCCAGGTCAGACGGGTGCGGCGCTAAGGACGACCGCTTGTCGTGGTCTTTGGCACGCCCGGTCTCATCTGGAGGACGGTGGTTACCCGGCTCGTCTCTGCGATCCACGCGGCGGCGGCAGGATCGATCCAGCTTGCGGCAAGCAGCACTTCGTTGTGCCGCGCGGCGATGTTGAGACAGTGAATAGGTTCGTGGTGCGCGACGCGGTTGCGCACCGAGTTGAGCCGGTCGACAAGCTGGTAGACCGTCGCTCGCCGCGCCGGATTCAGGTAAGGGAAAGCGTGCCGGAGCGCCGGCGCCCACAACGTGCTCTGATAAGGAGCGGCGAGGACGTATCGCCAGAACCCGAAGGTCAGCTCGGCGATCACCTTGCCTTGTAGTTCAGGGAATCGCCAGTTGCCGGTGGCTTGCGCACGTGCTCTGTCTATTTGGTCAATCATCTTGGCCGATCGCCATGGCATCAGCGGGTCGGCGTACCAGCGACCGTCACCGCTGAGCGTGACCCGGTGGTACTTGACGAGTTGGCGGTCCAGTGCGTTCCGCAGCACGACCTCGAGCATGCCGAGTTCTTCGTGCACGGCGCCGGAAAGCCTGCCGTTCCACGAGTAGAGATCGGCCGCGCGCTCGGCGGAGCCCGCGACGCTCACGTACCGGCCGAATCGCGGGGGAGACAGCAGCTGCGGCAGATCGGCGGAAGACCACTGCCGAGGAGCGCGTGCTCTCATTTGTGCGGCCCGCCATCCTGCGCTACCGTTACGACCGAAGACCCCGGAACGATCCCTACCGGCCGAAAGGTCAGGCAAATCGCCGGGGTTACGTCATTTCTGCGTTTTCTGCGGCCGTGCCGCTGGCCGTAGCTGCCTGCGGCCGCCCATGCTGTCTTCCGGGTTCCCCGCCCGTCACGGTGGTCATCGCGGCGCCCCTGCGCCGATCCGAGTCCAAAAAGATTCGTAGTCATCACGCCCCCGCCGCTCTTGACTGTCTGCGAACATACTATCGACCAACAGTGACTTTCCATTGGATCAGGCGAAACTTTGTCAACAGAGGTACGGCGGCCAGTCGTCCTTGACATGCAGCCTCCAAGCTGCCCGCGCGCTCGCGGACCTGAAGAAGGCCCTGCGGCAGCACGGTCGCGGAAATGGTCAGCGTCGGCTGGCCCGACGTGATCTCCAGCCTGAAGACCCTCCTCGAGACCGGCGCCCCTCTCCCGGCCTGATCGGGTCCGGGCGGACCGCGCAGGAGACAACTTGTTGGCATTCGGGGTACTATGCGTGGCCCCCGGATTTCCACGAGTACCCGTCCTGAAATCGCTGACGAGGCGCTGGCCGCCCATGGCGTGCCGTCAGTCCGCCCTGATGACCCTTAGGAGGCCTCGGCATGCGCGCCTTCCCCGGCGAGGATTCAGGGTCGCCGGACATCCGAGGGCCGTGGCGCTACCTGCTGTCGATGGCGGCCACTCACTGGCGCATCGTCGCGGCTGACTGCTTCTTCAACGTGATGTGGACGGGGGCGCAGGCGCTGACCCCGGCCGCGATCGGCGAGGCCGTCAACGCCGGCCTGATAGCCAGGCACCAGGCGGCGCTGATCTGGTGGGGCCTGGCGATTCTCGGGCTGGGCGTTGTCGTGGCCGTGTCGGCCATGCTCGTGGAACGCTACGAGATGATCGTCAGGGTCCGGCCCGCGTACCAGACCATGCGGCTCGTCACCCGCCAGGCATGCGATCTGGGCGCGACGGTCACCAGGCGCGTGTCGGCCGGGGACCTCCTCACCGTCGGCGTTTCCGACATCAACCTGATCGGCCAGGCGCTGGAGGCCGGCGCGCGCGGCGTCGGCGGGGTCTTCGCCTTCGCGTTCGTGGCGGCGCTCATGCTGACCGCGTCATGGCAAGTCGGCCTGCTGGTGCTGATCGCGGTGCCGGTCATCCTCTTCATCACGACCCGACTGTCCCGGACGCTGCGCACCCGGCAGGGCGAGGTCCGGGCGCGGCAGCGCGAGCTTACCGACCAGGCCGTCGACATCGTACGGGGGCTGCGGGTCCTGCGCGGGTTCGGCGGCGGGGACATATTCGCAGGCCGGTACCGTGACGGGTCGCAGAAGCTCCGGTTCACGGCGGCACGGCAGGCACAGTCGTCGGCGATGCTGGGGGCGGCCACCACGTTCCTGCCGAGCGCGCTGCTCGTCGGCGTGGTGGCGCTGGCCGCGAGCCAGGTGCTGGCCAGGCAGCTGAGCGCCGGGGAGATGGTGGCCTTCTACGGGTACGCCACCTACCTGGTCTCCCCCGTCAACCGGATGACGTTCGCCGTCAGCAAGGCCATGCAGGCCCATGTCGCCGCCGCGAACGTCACCCGGCTACTCCGCATGGAACCGGACATCGGGCCCGGGCCCGGCCCGGAGCAGGCGCCCATGCCGGGTCCGGGCGCCCTCGCCGACCCAGACTCCGGCCTGGTGGTGACCGCGCACGGGCTCACCGCCGTCGTGTGCTCCGGGGCTGACGCGGTCACGCTGTCCGACCGACTCGGGCGTTACTCCGACTCAGGCGCGACCTACGCCGGCCAGCCGCTGGCGGCGCTGCCGCTGGCCGGCGTCCGCGAGCTGATCCTGGTGACCCCCGGCGACGCGTACCTGTTCGCCGGTGTACTGCGGCGCGAGCTCGATCCCGCGGACAGGCTAGTCGGCGCCGACGCCGGCCCGGGTGACGACCTGCTGTGGGAGGCCATCGACGCGGCCGCCGCCCGGGACGTCATCGAGGCGCTGCCTGACCAGGCCGGCAACATCATGGCAGCGGGGGGCCGGGAGTTCTCCGGCGGCCAGCAGCAGCGCCTGCGGCTGGCCCGCGCCCTGATGGCCGCCCCGGAGGCGCTGATTCTGATCGACCCCACCAGCGCAGTCGACGCCAACACCGAGAACAGGATGGCCGAGGGGATCGCACGGCTACGCCAGGGCCGCGCCACCGTCGTGTTCACGACGAGCATCCTGCTGCTGAACCAGGCCGACCACGTCGCCCTGGTCATCGACGGCACGGTAGCGGCGGAAGGGAGCCATGAGTCGCTGATGACCGACGCGCGGTACGCAGCCCTGGTGGAGCGCGGGATGGCCACCGCATGAGCGAGCCAAAGGGCCGGCCCGGCGGCGAACGGGGGAACACCGCATGAGCGCCCTGCCCGTCGCTGCGAACCGCGAGCTCGGCGCGTACGCGCGGCGCGTCATCCGGGCTCACCGGGCCGAATTCGGCCTGGTAGTCGCCCTGCAGTCGGTCGCGGCGATCGCCGGGCTCTTCGTTCCGTGGCTGCTCGGAAATCTGGTCGCGGACGTGTCAGCCGGCCACGACACGGTGCCGCGCACGGTCGCGCTGATCTGCCTCTTCCTGGCCGTCCAGGCGGTGCTGCTCCGGTTCGCCGGGTACGCCGCGGCCTTCCTCGGCGAGAAGATCCTGGCCGCGCTGCGCGAGGAGTTCGTGGCGGACATCCTGGCCCTGCCGCCGGAGATCATCGAGGACGCGGACGACGGCGACCTGATCACCCGGACCACCCGGGATGTCGACCTGCTGTCCGACACGGTCCGCGCCGCGATCCCGGCGTCCTTGCGCTCGGTTGCCGTGATCGGCTTCACGCTCGGCGCCCTGGCGCTGACCAGCCCGGTCCTCCTGCTGCCGTGCCTGGTCCCGGTGCCGGTGCTGTTCGGCGCGACCCGCTGGTACCTCCGGCGGGCGCACCAGGGTTACCTGCGCCAGGCCGCTTCCTACTCCCGGCTGACCGATGGCCTGGCCGAGACCGTCGAGGGTGCCCGGACGGTCGAGGCGCTTCGGCTGACTGCCCGCCGGATGGACCGGGTCAGCGGGGACATTGCCGCGTCCTACGCCGCCGAGCGCTATACGCTGCGGCTGCGCAACATCTTCCTCCCTTTCTGCGACGTCAGCTATGCCCTGCCGGTGGCCGCGATGGTTATGATCGGCGGCACGCTCTACCTGCACAAAGCGGTTTCCCTTGCCGCCGTCACCGCCGCGACCATGTACGCCGCGCAGCTGGCCAGCCCGGTAGACCAGCTCCTGTACTGGCTGAATGAGCTCCAGTCGGCGGGCGCGGGACTGGCCCGCCTGCTGGGTCTCGCACGGTTCCGTGAACCTGCCCCGGCACCGGCGGTAGCTGCGCAGGTAGCTGCGCCCGCAGCGGTGGCGGGAGCGCCGTCCGGCGGGAACAGCACCTCAACCGGGCCGCAGCGGCCGAACATCGTCGTGCGGGACGCCCGCTACGCGTACCAGCCGGGTCATGAGGTGCTGCGCGGTATCGACCTGACCATCAGGCCAGGTGAATGGCTCGCCATCGTCGGACCCTCGGGAGCTGGCAAGTCGACGCTCGCCAAGCTGCTGGTCGGCATCCTGGAGCCCCAGGCCGGCAGCATCACCGTCGGCGGCCGAGAGATCGCAGGCCTGACGCCCGCCGAGCGGCGCGGCATGGTGGCGCTGGTAACCCAGGAGCATCATGTCTTCCGCGGCACGCTCCGAGACAACCTGGCCATCGCGAGACCGGGTGCCGGAGACGACGAGATGACCGCCGCCCTGACCGCCGTGGACGCGTGGGAGTGGGCCGGGCGCCTGGGCCTGGACAGGGAGATCGGCACCGGAGGGCAAGCGCTTGACCCAGCGAAGGTGCAGCAGCTCGCGCTGGCTCGGCTCATCCTCGTGAACCCCGGCACCCTCATCCTGGACGAGGCAACCTCGTTGCTGAGCCCCAGGGCGGCGAGGCACCTGGAACGATCCCTGGCTGCCGTCGTGCGCGGCCGGACCGTGATCGCCGTCGTGCACCGTCTGCACACCGCCCAAGACGCCGACCGGATCGCGGTCCTCTCCGGCGGCCGGATCATCGAACTGGGTACTCACGAGGAGCTACTCGGCGCCGGCGGCAGCTACGCGGCATTGTGGCACGCCTGGCAGGGGCAGCCAGCCGTCCGTTAGTCGGGTCCCGAAGCAGACTGGCTGCAGTTCGATCGGTCTCCGAGGAGAGCTTAGCGAGGCGCTCGAGATTCGCCTTGCTGTAGTAATTGCTCTTCAGGACCATCTTCTCCCGGACGCACCCAGAATTACGCTGAGTCCCGCGCGCTACGGGATTACCGGGAGACCGGGGTCGTAGACGGGGTAGTGGTGGGCGCAGACCCAGAGCAGGTCTCCTGAGGGGGACATGACGCGGCGGAGGCCGCCAAAGGCGCGGGCCTCGTCGTTGGCGAAGATCGTGGCGCGCAGCGAGCGCAAGCCCTCGCCCTCGGCGACCGGCAGACCTCCCTCGTGGCCGACGGTGCCGGGCTCGCGCGCCGCGCCCTGGTCCCCGCCGCTGGCGGGGGGCCCGGCTGAGTCCCCGCTCGGGAGCGCGTCCAAGACGGCCTCCGTCGCGGACAGGTAGCCCTGGGCGATCGGCTGGGTCACGACGGGGTCGTAGCCGCCGACGATGCTGCCGACGGCCGGGACCGCGACCTTGAGGATCGCCAGCACGACGCGGGCGTAGGGGGCGATCCTGGTGACCCATTCCCTGGGTTCGCGGATGTCGTAGCTGGCCGACTCCCACGGGTGCTCTTCCCCTGGGTGCTCGCACCAGAGCGTGAGCTTGTACTGGTGCTGGTCCGCCCGGAGGCGGGTCTTGAGGGTTCGCTCCGCCGCGGTGAGCGTGAACATCCGGGGGCAGTCCGTGACCTCGGTCGACACCACCCGCAGGGTCCGCCGCACCACGTACGCGATGTCGGTGAGCTGCGCGGAAAGCACGGTGAGGTGATCCGCGACCTCGCCCTGAGCGGCCTCCTTGCCGGCGGTGGCGTCCGGGAGCGAGATGGCCCCGGCCTGGACGACGTTGCCGTACACGGTCCCGGAGATGACCAAGGTGGCGGGAGTCCCGGCTCCGGCCGGCTGGACGGCCGCAGGGAAGCTGGTGAGCAGTTCCGCGATCTCGATGTCCTCGTCGCACTTGCCGCACTCGACGCTGGTCTTGGCCTTCCCGCGCTTGCGGATCAGGTCCTCGAGCGGGAACCGCCCGGGGCAGGGGGCCCCATCGCCGTCCAGGCCTTCGGCCGGGCCGGGGCAGGGGACGAGCAGCTGGTACTCCAGCCCAGGCCAGCGGTGCGTGATGAGGTGTTCGATGGAGTCCCACAAGACGTTGAAGTAGTGCTCGGGCGCGGGGGCCCACACGTCGAGCCTGAGCTCCGTGTCCTTCCGCGTGCCCGTTCCGCCGAGTTCGAGAAGGGCCTGCGAGTGGTAGGCCTTGATCGGATGGTGCAGGAACACCCCGCTCCGCCAGTGCTTGCCAACGGAGGCCTCGTGGTGGCGTGCGGTGAGCCAGGGGATCAGGCCAGGCGCGGGCTCGGCAAGCTCGCAGACCAGGGACAGCGCCCGCATCCCCGCTGGCAGCGCGTCGCCCGGCTCCCAGGGCAGTGGGGGCCGCCGGTACGGGACCAGCTGGGTGACCAGTGACCGGTCCGCGTCCTCGTCGAGCCGGTAGCTGACGTCGAACTTCTCCATAAGCCGCAGGAAGTACGGGTAATACTCCGGGTCATACCCGTCGGTGCCGCTCCAGAGCTCCCGGAGTCGCCGGTGGTCAAGCAAGCCAGCCGCGTCCTCGGTGGCCTTGTCGTTGAGGACGTAACTGATGGCCCTGGTGAGCCACTCGGGGTTCAGGACCATGATGTCCCGCAGGCCCTCGTCGTCGCCGAAGTAGATGACCAACCCGAGGTCATTCATCAGCCTGGCGAGGGTGGCAGTCTCCGGGTCCGTGAGCTTGTGCTCCCGGCAGATGTTGACGTATTCGCTGTACCGGATCTGCGGTTTGACTGCCGTGCGTGACAGGATCTCGGCGCGGACAGCCCCCCACCGCTTGCTGATCAGCTGCCCCATCTGCGGCAGATCAGCGGCGTGGCGGGCAATCGCGGCAACGAGTCCGCCAATCCCCTGGCCGGTCTCGCTGTCGATCTCGAATGGGCCATCCGGGAGCATCTCCGGGAAGAGCTTCCGCAGCCGGGGGTAGTCCAGGTCCGCGAGCCGCTCGGCGCAGTGGGTGGCGACGACCAGTGCCTGCGCCTCCGCCTTCACCCGGAGCCGGAGCCGACGCAGCCAATCCTCGACTTGGTCCTGCTCCTGGCCGTGCCGTGCGTGCCAGACCACCAGGTTGAGCGCTCTCCTGGTGAGGAAGAACTGGTGGGTGACCCGGTAGACCTCCTGCCCACCGAAGTCCCACAGCCGCAGGGTCAGCTTCTCGCCTGGCTCCATCGGGTGGGGCATCACCAGCGGCTTGACCTCGATGCCATGCGTCGTGGCCCGGTTCGGGTTAAACGGCTCGCCGCGCATCGCGGCGACTAGGGAGCTCTTCCCGACTCCGCCCTCCCCGACCAGGACGACCTTCGCCTCGTACTGCGGGGTCGCGTCGGCTAGCGACCGCAGGTAGGCCGCAAGGTCGCGCGGGCCACGGGCGAGGAGCTCCTGGTAGGGCTCCGGCAGCGGGTTGCCGTCAGCCCTCAAGGTAAGGCCGCGTTCCAGTGGACCGGCCAGCGACACGGGTAGCGCGGTCAGCCAGTTGTAACCCAGGTCGAGGAATCCGAGCTGCCGCAGGCTCCCCGTCGACTCCGATAGCGTGGCCAGCCGATTGCCGGCCAGTCCGAGCGTGGTGAGGGCTGGAAGGCGCCCTATCCAGCCAGGCACTCCGCTCAGCTGGTTACCGTTGAGGAAAAACGTTTCCAGTTCTTCGAGTCGGCTCACCGATTCGGGCAGGACGGCTATCCGATTGCCAGATAGGTCAAGATGGCGGAGGCTCGCCAGGTTTCCCACAGACTCCGGCAAGGTGGCCAGCCGGTTGTCGCTCGCGTCCAGCATGGTGAGGCTGGCCAGCTCCCCCAGCCAGCCGGGTAGTTCCGCAAGGTTGCAACCGTGCAGTCGCAGTTCTGTGAGATTGACGAGGCCCCGCACCCATTGAGGCACCTCGGTCAGCCGCAAGTCGGAAAGCTCCAGTGCCATGCCGTCCTCATACAGCCGACCCCGGAACTCCTCAGGCACCCCCGCGAACTTCACGGCCGTCTACCGGATGGCTAGGCTGGTCATGACGCATCGGCCGTTTCCGCGTGACGCAGACCTGCCGTGACCGCTGGCTCGGGAGACAGGTCGGCGGCTGAGCTGGCCGCTCCCCAGAGCGACATGTTCCCGTCCGCCGCCACGATGGGAACCGCCGGCAGGCCGGCCGCCGCGAGGGACTCCGCAAAGGCAGGCCCGAACAGCGGCAGGGATCGGCCGACCTTTCCGCCGATGACCACCGCTTCCGGGGCGAAGCGCGCGAGGACCGGCGCCAGCGCCCTGCCCAGCGACGTCCCCATCTCCCTGTAGGCGCGGACCGCCGCTTGGTTACCCTGGCGCGCGAGGTCCGACACTTCCCTGGCACTCAGCGGCCCGTTGAGCGCGTGCCTGCGGTAGAGCGAGACCACGCCGCGGGCCGACACGCGGTCTTCCAGGATTCCGCCCGCGAGCGGGAGGTTCCATACCTCGCCGTCCGGCGGGACGCGGTCGCCCGACTCGATGCTCTCGCCGTGGTCGATGAAGCTGCTTCCCAGCCCGGTGCCGATGGTGAGCGCGACGAACCGCCGCGTGCCCGGCAGTAGCCGCGCCCCGGCCCCTATCCCGAAAGCGGCGGCGTCATTGATGAAGCACACGGGCAGGCCACTCCTCGCCTGCAGGGCCTCCCCGAGCGGCATCCCGTTAATCGCCTGAAACTTATGCGTCATGCGCGAGATGCCGGCCGCGTAATCAAACGGCCCGGGAATGGCAATGCCGCAGGCGGTGACCTGATGATCTGGTCCCTGGGCGCGGGCGGCGGCGATGATGCCTGCGAGAGCGTCCGCTATCTCGTCCGCTGCCCTGGCTGCGGGGCTGCCGCTCGCCACTATGTGACCGATCAGCCCGCCCTCGACCGAAATGCAGGCAGCGTCGACGGTCGTCCCGCCGACATCGAGTGCCACTACAGCCCGCTCATCCATGTTCGGAACCTATCCCCGAATCCACCTAAAGTCAGGCGGATATCCCTACCGCATGAAACTGGAATTTCTATTCTGATACGTCGTTAGTATTCTGCTATGCCGTGAGGATCAGGTCGTACTGGTCCAGCGCCGGGTCGTCGTCCACCCGGGTGACCGGCTTCCCGTCGACAGCGACCCAAGCGTGGAACCGGTACGGGTCGGGCGCCGAGCCGAGGCACCAGTCGAGCCGACGCCGAGCCGCGAGCGCCAGCAGGACGGCGGCGAGGGACTGCTCCAGGCACGCCGCGCGGCCAGGGTACCAGCGCGCCGCCCACTGGACCGCGTCTACCGTCCGTGACGCGCCGTCCAGGCACAGCACATCACGGCACCAGGATCGCCGGGATCTCCGGACCAGCGCAAGAGAGCGTCGGAACGAGAAGCGGAGCAGGATGTGGGCGAGGGCGAGGAAGAGAAGGGCGAGGAGGCTGCGGAGCCATCCGGGACTGGGGCGTGCGCGGTCTGCAGGGGGTGCGGCCATCGCGGCGCCTACGGAGCGGCTAACGGGGAGCGGGGCATCGCCCGGGGCTCGGGAGTGCTGGGCAGCCGATGAGACCGCGGGCGCTGCTTCCCGGAAGTAGCGCCGACGGACGAGGTCGTTATGCAGGTGCAGGGCGTCGGCCCGGATGTCCTCCGGCGGGATGTCTGGGTGCCGCGCCGCGACGGTACGCAGGGCCTCATCCGTTCCCGTCCCGGCTGCCCAGTTCCGCCAGAGCTCTCCGGCCAGTTCGTTGAGGACCACCCATTCGCCCTCGTCGGCGTCGAGGATGACGACGCTACCTGGCTCGTAGGACCGGTAGTGGATGTGCGCGGAGACCTGCCAGGTCAGCATGCCCGGCTCTTTTCCTGTCCCGGTACCGGCCTGGGCTCGCAGCCAGACCTCGGTGGCGACCAGCATGGTCAGCGGCCCCAGGGGCACCGCGATCCCGGCGATCATCCGGTCGAGCGCGGACAGCACGGGACCCGGCTCGATCACTCCTAGGTCCGCCAGGCGTGAGTCGCTGAGCAGCCTCCGGAGCTCGGCCGCGGCCTGGCGCGCGCCCAGGTAGTACTCGGCCGAGTAGTCCCCCTTCGTGCGCCGGGCGAGCACCGCTGCGGGCACCAGTCCGGCGAGCGCCACGCGGAGCATCGGCTTGTAGGACGCAGGGTCGGCCCGGGTCACAGCGGCGACGCTCAGCGCGGCGCGGACGACGGCCGTGTCGAGGAAGGGAGCGTGGACAGCCAGTCCGTGGCGGCGGCCGAGGGCGCGGAGGTGACGGCTGGCTGCGCCGGACCGGCGCAGGTCGGCAAGGGCCGCTAGGTCCGCGGGGCCGACTCCGGCCGGGACCGCCCGCGCCGTCTCGGGGTCTCCGGCGAGCTCCGCGAGCTGGCGCCGGGCACCTGCCGTCAGCCAGCCTGCCGCCTGCGGCCGCGGCCACCAGGAGACGAGGCCCTCCCAGCCGACGGATCCGGCTGCGGGCCGTGCCAGGTCGGCGGCGGTAACGCGGAGCGCGGTGCCCGGGGAGGTGCCGGCGAGCCTGATCGCCCGTGCGGCCAGCGCGGCGGGCGCGGCGTGCCGGAGCCGGGCGTACTCGCCGCAGTGCCGCCACAGGACGCCGAGCGCGTGCCGCCGAGCCAGGTCCGCGAGGTACGAGGGGGCGGCCATCAGGATCGCGTCGCCGCCCTCGCCGGTTAGGTGGAGGCGGGTGCCGGACGCCGCTGCGACCGCTAGCCGCCTGGCATCCCGGCGCGCCGCGAGAACCTGGGAAGCCGGCTCGGCTCCGGCCATGGCCCCCGTCAAAACCTCGGCGAGGCCCGCGAAGGGGAGGGTTTCTGCGGAGCCGGACACGACGGTGAGGTCGATGCCTGGCGAAAGCGCGGCCAGCCGGATGGCGTCGTCTAGGTCGGCGGCGGGGGCCAGGGGCTGGTGGTAGGAGACCGCCGTCACCGGAGTCGCACCGCTACCCGCAGCGAGGAAGGCGACGGACGAGGAGTCCAGGCCGCCGCTGAAGTCGGCGCTGACCGGCCCGCCCGCGCGCCGGGCGCGGATGCCCGTGGCGAGGGCGTCCCGGAGACTGGCGGCCCCGTCGCCCAGCGAGGTACCGGGAACGGGAAGCGGGAGCCTGGCCGGGTCGATCTCCAGCAGGCCGGGCCGCGCGCGAAGCGTCATGCCCCCCTCCACCCGCCCGACGCCGACGTAGGCTGACCGCCCCCACCAGAGCGGGAGGATTCCGGGGCAGGCGATGTGCGCGGCGGCCGACAGCCGATCGGGAGCCCGACGGTGGGCGGCGGCGATCCCGGCGGGGTCCGAGCCAATGAGCATCTCGCCGTCGCGCCTTGAGTAATAGAGCGGGAACTGCCCGGCGGGATCGGTATACGCGGTAATTTCACCATCCCGGAGGATGATCGCCGTGTACGCCCCCGGGCACTCTGCGATCCGCTCCGGCCGCCCGTCCCGCATCGCCGCCGAGAACCCGGTGGCTACCTCCGCGGGGCCAAGCAGGCAGACACCGAGGATGATCAGGCGCCCGCCCCGGCCTTCTTGGCATTCGAGGCTAATATCAGGCCCCGTGCCCAGCATCTCGATTTCCGGAAGTCTCTGCGCGCTATCTTCCGTAAGGCGGATGAGGAACCGCGCGTCCTGGCTGAATTTACCAGTAGAACTGGGAGTTAGCGTCCGACTTGCCACTGGAAGAGCTTCCGGTTGAGAGATTCCTAATACGGCCGACCATCATGATCCTGGGTGGCACGTAGGAAAAGTCCGGGCCGCCGGCCCTTACGGCCTGCAGGTCATCGCTGGCAGCATCGGGCACGCCCCGCAGGCGCCCCGGCGGCCCCTGCCGCCACGGCCGCACATTAATGAGTCTTGCCATCGTTAACACTCCTTCGCCAAGAATAATCCACCTTGGCGCTTTGCTTCAACTTTGCCTTCAGGTTACTCCGCAGCAGGAATCATAGCCATACCAGGCACTCCGGCTGGCAGAATCCCAAATATCGTCCCGAAAGTCACAGAATTCCGAATTAAACTGCTCCGGCACGCGAATCGAAGAATGAGCGCGCGCCGCGGGCACCTTTCCCTTCGAATCGAACAGCGCCCCGATTCGGACGCGGACGGTGCCGGTCCGGGGTTCAGCCAGGGAAGGTCGTGCCCTGGAGGGCCATCGCGATCGCCCCGTGCGCCGCGGGGTAGTCGAGCGTGCTCGCCATGACCTGGAACCCGTCCGCCTCGGAGACGGCGGCGCGCATGCCGGTGTGGCGGATGCCTTCCCGGCAGGCATCCAGGGTGAACGGCACTGCACCGCTGCGCCCGTAGGCCCCGCCGAGCACCACCACGTCTGGGTTGAGGATGTTGCACAGGTTCCCGATCGACAGGCCCAGGGTGAACCCTGCCTCCCAGAGGACACGCCGGCAGGCGACGCTGCCCTCGCCGGCCGCCATGACCAGGCCCTCGAAGTTCACCGGGGCGCCCGACCTGCCCAGCGCCGTTTTCGCCTGCTCGACGAGGACATCCGCCCCGACCAGAGTCTCCAGGCAGCCGCGGCCGCCGCAGACGCAGAACCGGCCGTCGGGCTGCACCGAGGTGTGCCCGAGTTCCCCGGCGACCCCGCGCCGGCCGCGGAAGATGTTACCGCCGACGACGATCCCGGCGCCTATGCCGGTGGATGCCTTGATGGCGATCAGCGTCTCCGCGTCCGGCGAACCGTAGATGCTCTCCGCGTACGCCATCAGGTTCGAGTCATTGTCGAGCACGACCCGCGGCGCCACGAGCCGGTCCCTCAGGTCCTCTCGGAGCCCCGCCACCAGGACCGCCGCGGGGTCCTCACCGTCTTCCCAGGGCGGCAGCATGGGCGGCACCAGTGTGCCGGTGCGCGGGTCGATCATCCAGGGCACCCCGAGGCCGACGGCCGCGACGTCTTCCTGGCCTATCTCGTCCACGACCTCGCGGACCGCCTGGACGATGCCAGGAAGCCACAGCCGCTCCCCGCGCCCCAGGGAAACCTGGAGCACCCTAGATGCCGCGTCCTGGTGGTCTTGGTCCACCCGGCGGGCCACGACCGCCGCCCCGTGGCGGCCCAACTCGATCCCGACCACGGCGCCGACCGTCGCCGCCATGCGGACGATGGCCCCCCGGCCGGCCTTCTCGCTGCGGACGAGTCCCTGCTCCTCCAGGGCCCGGACCGCCTCGGAGACCGTGGCGGCGGACAGCCGGGCCCGTTTGCCGAGGTTCGCCTGGCTGTCGGGGTTGATCATCACCGCCCGCAGCAGGACCCGACGGTTCTCCTCGCGGACCCCGTTCGGCGCGGTGAGCAGTTCCCTCAGGTGACCTGGCATGAGGGTCCACATCTTCTGGGCAACAGTCTGGATCGTTCAGTTCGACGCGTTCACAGCCCCCAGGCTGCCGCCGGCGCCCCTATTTGAATTAAACCAACTGTCCGATTCAGCCGGACAGGCAAGCGACCAGCCTTCCTGGATCGTTATAAATTCGTGATTATCTTATGAATTATCTCAGGAAGGGCTTTTCTCGCCGGTCCAGATGACTGCCGGCGAGTCCCTCGCGTGGGTGCGGCTGCACCGTCGCTGCAGCTGATCACCGGCCCGGGACCGCCGCCCGTCGTGAAGCGTAGAGTGGCCCGCCGTGACGGACTTCATCTCCATCCCGTTCTACGATCTGTTCCACGAGAACGATCACGTGCCGAAGATCCGCAAGAACCTGCCCCCGCTCCTGGCCGGGGTGCGGCGGAGCATCCTGGAAATCGGCGCGGGAACGGGCCTGATAACCACATCGCTGGCCGACTGGCCAGGCGTTTCGGTGACGTCGTGCAGATCGAGGTGACGACGCTCATAGGGTGGTCCGGCCCTATCATCGCCGTCGTTGCAGCCGAATAGGAGCCTTTACATGTCTCAGGCAGACAGCGTCACCGGTTGGCACGCAGAGATCAGGCACGCAGAGGGCAGTGACGCCGATGGGGTCGCCGCCCTCGCCGCCGAGCTCGCGCAATCGTTCGAGTTTTCCCCGGAAATGTTCAAGGTCAACTATCCGGCCCTGCTCGCCTCGGACGGCACATGCCTGCTCCTAGCCGTGAACGGGCACGAGAGCCTTGGCTACCTGCTGGGATTCCGCCACCTCACGTTCTACGCCAACGGCCCAGTCGCCTGGGTCGAGGAAATCGTCGTACGAGGCCACGACCGTATGCGAGGCACCGGCAGGGCCTTGATGAACACGTTCGAGCAATGGGCGGCCGGCCGGGGTGCGCGCTGGTCGCGCTGGCGACCCGCCGGGCGGCACCGTTCTACCGCGCACTGGGATACGAGGAATCCGCCATCTATTTCCGCAAACTATTGGTCAACCCGTCTTCCGACATGACGAGTGAGGTCCGGCGTGTTCCGTGAGATAGATCCGGCACCTGGGGCGAATGCGCTTGGTCCGTGCAGCGTTTAGCGGGGATCGTCGGCTCCGTGACGTCTATTATGCCCTTGACCTGCGATAAGGAACCGGCCACCTAGCCGAGCTCGGGCGTGCGGGTCACGCTGCGTCCGGCCTTGCGCGCCAGGCCGGCGAACTGAGCGGAGTTGATAACTGCCGCACCTCCCGGGTCGTTGTTGAAGTAGACGTACACATCGGCCTCATCCGGCCAGGTCTCACTCACCCGCGCCACCCAGGACCGCAGAGCCTGCGGCCCGTAGCTGGGCCACGGCTGAGCCGTGCCCGCGTGGAACCGCAGATAACCCCAGGTCGCGGTCGACCACAGCGGCATGATCGGGCAGCCGCGCCGATCGGCCCAGCACAGCGTCGCGTCGTGCGCTGTCAGGATCCGCCTGATCTCCTCGGTCCACCAGCTCTCGTGCCGAGGCTCCACCGCGATCCGCGGTCCTTGCACGCCCAGCGCGGCCGCCGCCGTCCGGAATGCCTTCAGGCACGCGTCCAGCGCGTCCGCGTCCGCCTTCAGCGTCGGCGGCAGCTGAAGCAGGACCGGCCCGAGCTTAGGCCCCAGCCCCACCGCCGCGCCGAGCAGCCGAGACACCGGCTCGGCTGGGTTGCTCAGCCGGCGTACGTGGGTGAGGTACCGGCTGGCCTTGACCGTCATGACGAAGTCGTCGGGAGTCCGCTCCCGCCAGCTCTCGAACGTCTCCCGCGGCGGCAGCCGGTAGAAGCTGTTGTTGTTCTCCACGGTCAGGTAGTGCTGCGCGTAGTGTTCCAGCCAGCGGCGCTGGGGCACTCCCGCAGGGTAGAGCCGGCCCCGCCAGTCGCGGTACTGCCAGCCGGACGTCCCGATCTTCATCGGCATGGCCGCTATCTGCCCACCGACGTCATTTCCACGCGGAACTCGTCGTCCCGTGACCGCTGAGTACGCCCAGCGTTATGATCCGGGGGAGGGCCAGCACGCAGAACCGCGAAGCCTGGACGGCACGATCCCAGTGGAGTGGCACATGCCCGAGGTCAGGCGGGCAAGGCACTGTCGGCACTGCCTCGGCAACTGCCCCGGTGACTGCTTGTTCGACGACGGCCAGTGCATCCACGGCTGGAATGGGAACCGGCCGCGTGAGTTCACCTGGCGGGTGCTGTTGACCCGCCGGTGGTGGCACCGGGTGCTCTGGGGTCATAGCTGAGTCCTGCTGGACAACGGGGCAGGCGAGGGGAGTGGCCGGCCTGCAACCGACGTCGCCGGCGCAGGAAGACCGGAACCTCAGCCCCGTGCCTCCAGCGGCTGGCTCAGCCGCAGGTGGTTGCCGCTGGGGTCGCGGACGCCGGCATCGCGGACGCCGTAGGGCTGGTCGATGGGCTCCTGAAGGATCTCCGTCCCGGCGGCGCGCAGCGACTCGAAGGTCTTGTCCAGGTCCTCGACCTGGATGAAGACCGCCAGGTCCCCTCTGGCGACAATCTCGCGCATCGCCTGCCGGTCGGCGGGCGGGATGTGGTGGTCCACGGCGGCCAGCAGAAGGTCGTGATCGTCACCGGGGGCATGGACGGTGAGCCAGCGCATCTCCGGGCCCATCGGGACGTCGTCGCGGACCTCGAAGCCAAGCCGCTGGGTGTAGAAGGCGAGCGCCTCGTCCAGGTCAGTGCAGTACACGGGCGTGTGCGTGATGGAAAGTGTCATGCCGCTAACCCTACGCACGGCCGGCCGGGAGCGCTTCTCCAATCCTGCATGGCTGTGCGGTCCACCCTGGGCGCGCCCAGGCGCGCGTCATGCACGGCGGGACCGGTGCGAGCCGCGAGTGGTCACGCGCCTTGTAGGCGGACGGAGGCTCGCCCACGAGGCGCGTGAATGTCGAACTGAACGAGCCGAGCGAGGTGAATCCCACGGCCATGCATACCTCAGTCACGGACATGTGGCCACGGCGCAACAGCGCCATCGCCCGTTCCACGCGCCTGGCCTGCAAGTAGCCGTACGGTGTGTCGCCGTAGGCCTCGCGGAACTGACGAGAGAACAGTGACGGCGACATCAGCGCTGCGCGCGCCATCGTCGGGACGTCCAGCGGCCGCGCGTACTCGCGTTCCAGCAAGTCCCGGGCCCGGCGCAGATGCGTCAGTTCAGCGACCTCCATACAAGGACCGTACACTGTCCCGATTGGCGTGGTGGGCCGCCGTCTGCCAAGCATGCAAGCTACACCCTCAATCCGCACCGCCGTGCACTGTCCCGATTGGCGTGGTGGGCCGCCGTCTGCCAAGCATGCAAGCTACACCCTCAATCCGCACCGCCGTGCACTGTCCCGATTGGCGTGGTGGGCCGCCGTCTGCCAAGCATGCAAGCTACACCCTCAATCCGCACCGCCGTGCACTGTCCCGATTGGCGCGGTCGGTCGTCGTCTCCGTTACGGCCAGGATCTAACGGCTGTTTATTTTTCAAAGGCTGTAACCTTCCGTTTGTCTTGCCGCCTTTCCGGGCTGGGAGTATCGCCCTGTTTTGCCTGCGATTGCCCTCGGGAGGACAGTAATGACGGAGATTATGGAGCGCGCCCGCGTCTCACGGCGGTCGTTCCTGGGCGGTGTCGGCGTTACCGCCGGCGGTCTCATGGTGGCCAGCGGCCCGGTCCTATGGCAGCAGGCCGCCAAGGCCGCTACGGTCACCGCTGAGCAAATTCACCTGACCTTCGGCGAGGACCCGGCCCGCGAGGTCGTCGTGTCGTGGGTGACCCCGACCTCGGTATCCAACCCGACTGTGGTCGTCGGCACCCCTGAGGGCGGTTTCGGCCGGAGGATCGCGGCCGAAACTCGCACCTACACCGACTCCAACAACGGCATCGAGACGATTGCCCAGCACGCCCGGATCGAGGGCCTGCACCCGGAAACCGACTACGTGTACCAGATCGTCAGCGACGGCGAGACCCAGCTTTCCAGCGCGTTCCGCACCGCGCCCGAGGGGCGTGCGCCGTTCCGCTTCACCAGCGTCGGCGACATCGCCTGCGGTGACACCGCATACTCCAAGGCATCGCTTAACGCCATGGCGACCGCCGCGTCGGTCGAGCAGTTCAACCCGGTCGTGCACCTGGTCAACGGCGATCTGTCCTACGCCAACTCCAACCAGCTGTACCAGCCGCAGGTCTGGTCGGAGTACTTCAACAACACGCAACTCTCGTCCGCGAACCGGCCGTGGATGCCGACCATCGGCAACCACGAGAACGAGCCCGGCAACGGCCCGCAGGGCTACCTGTCCTACCAGACCCGATTCGCCCTGCCGAAGAACGACTCCACCGACTTCGAGGGCAACTGGTACAAGTTCCAGATCGGCTCGGTGCTGTTCATCATGTTGGACAACAACGACGTCTGCTTCCAGAACGACTGCGGCACGTACCTGAGCACAGGCGACGCCCAGTACCTGCTCGGCTACTCCGCCGGCGAGCAGGAGAAGTGGCTGGAGAAGACGCTGCGCGAGGCGTCGGTCGACGGCTCGGTCGACTGGATCGTCGCCGTCACGCACCAGCCGGCCATGTCCACCTCCGACGCGGGCGGCTCCGACCTAGGCATCCGCGAGAGCTGGATGCCACTGTTCTACAAGTACGGCGTCGACTTCGTCCTAGCAGGCCACGACCACGACTACGAGCGCAGCTACGCGGTGCACGGGACCGACTCCGGCACCTACCTGCGGCCGCACGTCGTCAGCACCAACCTGGACAAGGTGGACTCCGACAAGGGCCTCGTCCACCTGGTCCTTGGCACCGGCGGCACCAAGAGCCACGACGACGTCTACGTCGCGGACACCGACGGGGACCCGGTCGAGGGGATCCACACCCTCATCGGCGAGGCGCCCGGGGCCAATCCGGAGGAGTCCGAGGTGGCGCCGTGGTCGGCGGTCCGCGACCCCGACACCACCCACCCATGGGGCATCGGCGTGTTCGACGTGGACCCCGGCCGCTTCCCCGGCGACAAGACCACGATGACCTTCACCTACTACCACACCCAGGCCGCCACGGCTTCGAACCCGTACCCGGCCCCGGTGGAGTTCGACACCTTCACCGCTACCCGGACCCGCTCGGACGGTTTCGGCTTCCGCCAGCGCGACGCCAAGTAGTCCTCAGTACGGCTGAGGCGACGGCCGGGGCACCAGGACCCGACAAGGGTCCTGGTGCCCCGGGACAGCCACCGTGTCGACTGGTGCCGGGGAACCAAGAGTCGTCTGGTGCCTGGGAACGAGATGCGCCTGGCACGTCAAAGACCGAGATTGCGGCAGCTGCCTGGCGAGAAAGTGTCTTCCGCTACCGTGTGAAGTGCTCGAAGACGTGACTGAAGTACCACGTCGGCTGGGCCACGCCGGAGCAAGCGCCGGCGCCCTTGGTGCCCGGGCAGCCGCCGTTGTCGCGCTGCAGCGCCCAGAATGAGATCAGCCCTGTGCCCTGCTGCTGCGCCCAGTGCAGGATCGTGGCCGCGTCGGCCGTCGAGAAGGTTTCGTCGGGACCGTAGTCGTCGATGCCCGGCATCTCGGTGACGCCGACCATATGCCACAGTTGCCGCGCCGTGGCCGTCGGGTAGAGCGACTGCAGCTGGGCGAAGAGCCCCGCCGCGGCGCTCTCGGTGTCGGCCACCATGTCCTGCTGGGTGCCAAAGTAGTAGTCGAACGTCAGCAGGTTCACGGCGGCGATCCTGGCGCCGTCGGCGACGGCATTCTGCAGGACGGCGAGTTCAGCCGGCGGCAGGCCGGTTGGGAATGTCGGCAGGGTGTAGGAGAACTGGATCTGCCGGTGATGCGCCGCCGCCCACGCCTCTGTCATCGCGATCGCCTCGTTGCGCCGGTTGATCCCGGCCGTGTTGGCGAGCGAGTCGGCCTCGACGTCCAGGTCGATCCGAGGCACGTTGTAGGTGGTGATGAGGCTCTCGTACACCTCAGCGATGGCCGGAACGCTCGTGCAGCTGTCGGCGATGTCGGTGTTGGTGGTGTCCGCGGTGTAGCCGCCGAACGACGGTATTACGTTGCCGCCGTGCGCCTGGATGTCCGCGATGTCGCTGCCGTAGCTCGACGGGGCGATCGGCTCGGTGGTGTCGCCATCCCAGTAGGCCGTGCAGGAACCGGATGCGGCGGTTTCCAGGAACGCCAGCGACAGGTACCTGGAACCCGACTGCTGCGACAGCGCGGCGAGGTCAGTGCTGGTGTCGTACATCTCGTAATAAGGAGCGAAGACCTGGTACGGCAGCGGCCTTGAGCTTGGGTCATGCGCGGTACCGGCGCTGGCGCCAACTGCGGTCACTCCGAGCGTCAGCAGTGCTGTGGCGCCGGTGGCCAGCGCTGCCAGCAGGGTTGCCTTTCGTCTCATGCGTGGATCCCCAGGGCTGTGGCGCCGGTGGCCAGCGCTGCCAGCAGGGTTGCCTTTCGTCTCATGCATGGATCCCCTTGCCTAGTACGAAGCGGACGAGTAAGAGCCCTTCGGCCGCGCGACAGGGTCCTGTCACCAGTCCTGTCACCACCGGGCCAGTGGCGACTGCCCGCACGGGAAATCTAATAGTAAAGTTTCCTATTATATGGATGAGACGTTAGCCCTCAGCCATGACGCCGTCAAGAGTGCAGTGATCCACAGCGCTTTGGAACGGGAGCGTGCTTCGCGCCGCTAAGGGCACTGGGCCTGCCGGGCGGAGCCGCGCGTGCGTTCGGGATACCGGTTTTGGGTTCGCGGATGACAGATAGCAGCACTGGGCCTGCCGGGCGGAGCCGCGCGTGCGTTCGGGATACCGGTTTTGGGTTCGCGGATGACAGATAGCAGCACTGGGCCTGCCGGGCGGAGCCGCGCGAGCGTTCGGGATACCGGTTTTGGGTTCGCGGATGACAGATAGCAGCACTGGGCCTGCCGGGCGGAGCCGCGCGAGCGTTCGGGATACCGGTTTTGGGTTCGCGGATGACAGATAGCAGCACTGGGCCTGCCGGGCGGAGCCGCGCGTGCGTTCGGGATACCGGTTTTGGGTTCGCGGATGACAGAATCTGCTTCGTGGATCCTGTGCTGCTAGAGGCCTTCGGCCTCGACCCCGACGTTCTTCACCTCAACCACGGCGCGTTCGGTGTCGCACCGGTTGCCGTGCGCCAGGCCGCCGCCGCATGGCGCGATCTGGCCGAACGCAATCCGCACCGGTTTAACCGAGTCGAGGTCGGCGGGCTGGTCGCGGCGGCACGGGAACGCGCGGCCGGATTCCTCGGCATCGACCCATCCCGTGCGGCGTGGGTACGCAACGTATCCGAGGGAGTGTCAGCCGTGCTTGGCTCACTGGAGCTACGTTCCGGCGACGAGCTGGTGACCAGCACCCACGGCTACGGTGCGGTCCGCAAAGCGCTCAGCCATCACGCCGCGCGCGCCGGGGCGCGAGTTGTCGAGGCGGCCTTCCCCGTCGGCGCGGAGGACGACGAGATCGTCTCGGCGTACGCCGACGCCTGCTCGCCTCGCACGCGGCTGGTCGTGATCGACCGAATCACCTCGCCAACCGCCACCGTCGTCCCGGTCGCGGCAGTGGCCGCCGCCGTCGGCGCCGTCAGCGCCGACGCCTCGGTGCTGGTCGATGCCGCCCATGCGCCGGGCCACCTGCGCGATGACATCGCGGCGCTTGGGGCCCACCATTGGGTGGGCAACCTGCACAAGTGGGCCTACACGCCCCGCGGCAGCGCGATCTTGTGGAGTCGGCCGGGCGCCGCGGTGACGTCGACCGTGCTCAGCTGGCGCCTCGAGGACGGGCACGCGGAGTCGTTCGACTACCCAGGCACGTGGGACTACGCCGGCTGGCTGACGGTCCCAGACGGCCTTGCCTACTGGGAAGCCCTGGGCGCCTGGGACGCCGTAGACCGGCTTGCCAGCCTGGTAGCCGAGGGCCAGAAGAGGGTTGCCGAAGCCCTCGGCGTCACGCTTGAGCGGCTCCCGGTCACCCCCGCACCCGCCATGCGGCTGGTGCCACTGCCAGACGGCGCCCTCACCTCTCCCGATCAGGTCGACTCGTTCTACGAGGCCCTGTCACGGCGTCGGGTCGAGGTTGCCCCGGTCCACTTTGACGGAGCCGGCTACCTGCGCATCGCGGCGGCACCGTACAACACCTCAGACGACTACGACCGCCTGGCCAGCACTGTGCAGGAAGTGCTGGGCAAGCGAGGTCGTCAGTGACGTTCGCCGGGGAATCCGCCGGGACCGGTGAGCGGTCGGCCGCCGCATCAGGCCTCCTCCCGGATGTGCGGCAGAACTCGGGCCTGCGCTGGTGGTGGCTGGGCGCGCTGTTGGTCGTGGCGTCCCTCTTCGTCGGCGGAACCGTCGTGCATGCCGTGGACCAGCGGCATGCGCAGCGCGTCCTGTATGACATCCAGGTGCTCACCACGGCCTCGCGCTTCCTTGACGAGGAGGGCAGCCAGATCGCGCAGCCAGTGGCTCAGCGCAATGCGGTCGCCATGAGTGATCTCGCCGATTCCATTACTGGTGACCTCGGCGTCAACGGTGGAGGCGCCCTGCGGGTGACAGTCGGCGCTGGCAGTGCCGCCACGTTCACGCAGATCGCTTTCGAGGTCACGGTGTCGTCACCGTATGCCTCGACAACCTTCGCCGCGTGGCTTGTCCGGGGTGCAGGTCCAAGCGGAATGAGCGAGCAGAACGCAGGCACCTGCATGCTGTCCAGCAGCCTCCTCGGCTCCGGACGCGCAACGTCCTTCCTTAACCTGGGTGCGTCCGGGCTCCAGCCGTGCTGGCCTCAATTGTGGTCAGCCAGTTCGAAGAGCCCGATGCAGCCGGACCTTGCCCTGGCGGGCATACCGCAATCGGCCGGGGGCTGATCGACTCGCGCTTGCCCTGTCCGGAAATCGAGGCACAACGCCGTTTCCGGAGCCGAGCACAACTTGCATTCCCTGAGGGTCACGCTGGACAGGCTACCCAGCAGCGCTATCTTTGCCGGCAGCCCCACGCCGGATCCATTTCCCCTCACCGGGCCGGGTCGTGATCTCCCCGTCAGCGAGCACGATCTGGCCGCGCCGCAGAACGAGCCGCGGCCAGCCCTGCACCTGCCAGCCGTCGTACACCGAATAGCCGGACAGCGACTCCATCCGCGCCCCGTCGATCGTGCGGCGGTGCCCGGGGTCCCACAGTGCGATGTCCGCGTCGGAGCCGACGGCGATCGCGCCCTTGCGCGGGTAGAGGCCGAAGATCCGGGCGGCGTTCGTCGAGGTCAGCTCGACGAACCGGTCGAGCGACAGGCGCCCGGCGGCCACGCCCTCGGAGTACAGCATGGGCAGCATCGTCTCGAGGTCGGCCACCCCCTGCCGGGCGGTCACTGCAGTGAGCGCGGGGTCGAGCTTGTCCTGCAGCGTCCACGCCGCGTGGTCGCTGCAGAGCGTGTCGACGTCACCGGCGGCGAGCCCGGCCCAGAGCGCCTCACGGTCGGACTCCTCGCGCAGCGGCGGGGCCCCGACGTATTTCGCCGCGTCCGGCTCGGCGAAGCGTTCCCTGGTCAGGTGCAGGTACAGCGGCCGGGTCTCGACGTAGACCGGCAGGCCCGCAGCCCTGGCCCGGCGGCAGCGGTCCAGCGCGGCGGCGGACGACAGGTGCACGATGTAGACGGGCGCGCCGGTGCGGCTGGCGATGCCGATTGCCTGGTCGACCGCGGCGACCTCGGCGGCGAGCGGGCGCGCGTCCGGGAAGTTAGCGACCGCGCCTCGGCCCTCCGCGATCAGCTTCTCGCCCGCCTCCTTGAGAATCGTGCCATCCTCGCAGTGCAGCAGCGTCACCGAGCCGGCCGCCTTGGCGGCGCTGGCCGCCGTGAGCAGGGCGCGCTCGTCAGCCCCGAGGTCCGGGTCGGACAGGAACATCTTGATGCTCGGGTGCCCGCGTTCGGCGAGAGCGGCGATCTCGCCGACTGGCAGCGCGCCCGGCTGGTAGAGGATGGGGTGGAGGAACCAGTCGACCGCGGCTTCGCGGCTGGCGCCGTCCATCTCCCGGTCGATCGCGGCGCTGGGCGTCTCCTGCGTGCCATCGTCGCTGCGCGCCGGGTTGGTCATGTTGCCGATCGTCGTGATTCCGCCGGTGATCGCGGCCCTCGACCCGGACCAGAAGTCGTCTACCCAGATCGGAGGCTCGCACCTGTCGCGAAGCCCCTGGTGCACGAGGTGCGTGTGCGCGTCGATCCCACCCGGAATCGCGAGCAGCCCGCCGGCGGCGATCTCTCTCGCGCCCGTCATCGTGCCGCCGATCTGGGCGACCTTGCCGTCGGCGATGCCGATGTCCGCGGTTTCCCGGCGACCGGGCGTGACCACAGTCGCGCCGCGTATTACGAGATCAAAGCCCATCGCAGCATTGTGGCACGGGGGACTGGCGCAGGCCTCGCCCAAGCCGTGAGGCGCCGGCGGCTTGCTTACCCGTCGCATGGTCGGAGACCGCCGCAGGGTGCGTCCTGCAGCGCGCGCAGGTGCTCGTGCACGGCGATAAGCAGGTCTGGTACGGCGGTGAACTCATGGCGGTCCTCGACTTCGAGAATGCCGGCGCCGGCGATCCGGAATACGACCTGCGCGCCTTCCCGGGACCAGGTATGGGCCCCGGAATTGAGCTGCTGAGCGCGGTCACGCGCCACTGCGAGCAGATCGCCGGACGCGGACTGTCCGTCGAGCGCATCATGGCCTGGCACCTCCACCAGGCACTCGGCGACGTGCTGTGGCGCAGCGAAGCCGGCATTCCTACCCCGGACGACCGGGCCCCGGGGGAGTGGGTCGCCGACAAGGATGCGGCCGGCGGCGGCGGACCGCAGCTCGACCGCCTCGCCGGCGAGATAGGCGACCGGCTGGCCCTGGCGGACCTCGGTAACGGGTAACCAGAGAGCCGTGCCGCCACGATCAGGGCCGTTGGTCATGTTCCGGGAGCGAGGAAGCTGCGTATTTTCGCGACCCAGGCCCGGGAGTCGTCGAAGTGGGCCATGTGCGCGGCGTCCGGTATCTCCGCGAGGGTGCTTGCCGGGACTGCCGTGTGGAGTTTGCGGGCGTGGCTGACCGGGTGGGTCGCGTCCTGGGTGCCGTGCAGGATGAGGACCGGGCCGGCCCAGTTCTGCAGCACGGCCTCGGCGTCGGCCGGGCAGCCCGGCCGGAGCTGCCCGCGAGTGTGGGGGAGGTTCCAGTCGCTGCTGAACGCGACCCGCGCCAGCACGCGGCGCCAGTCATCGAGCCGGTCGTGTCGCCAGATATCGGCCGGGGCGCCGGCGTAGGCCATGGCCCGGCTGAGGGCCCCGTCGGGTGCGCTGGGCCCGGTGAGCTCGGGGTCGTCCCAGGCGATCGCGGGGCGGGGCCTGGCCTGGTGCTGGTCATCGGCGGCCGCTCGCTGGTCCGGGTAGGCGGTGGTCGAGGCCAGGATCAGGTGCCGGACGACGCCCGGGTGCTGGTCCACGACGCGGATGGCGATGCCGCCCCCGTAGGAGAAGCCGAGCATGTCCGCGCGCTGCGCCCCGTAGTGGCCGATGAGGGCCGCGACGTCATCGGCGAGGAGGTCGGGCTGCAACGCTGAGACCGGGAGGCTGCCGACCGGGGCGGTGCGAGAGCTGCGTCCGCAGCCGCGCAGGTCGAACAGCACCACGTGCGCCAGGTCGGCGAGCTCAGCGACGGCGGGCAGCAGGTAAGAGTGATCCCAGGTCGGGCCGCCGTGGACCACCACCAGCAGCGGCAGGGCCGGATCCCCGAACCGGCGGGTGAACAGCTCGACCCCGTCGACGGCGACTACCTCTGTGACCCCTTCGGGCGCGAATTCCGGCACTGGCTGATTATGCAGGCGGAAAGGATCGCGGCACCATCTCACCGGCACCAGCGGACCGCCGTCCCAGGTAGTTCGCCCGGCCCTTCAGCGGCGGGATGGTCTCACCTGGGCCGTCCGCCAATCATTAGAGCAGGCGGGCCTGGTCGTAGCGGCTGCGGGCCTCGGCGTCATCGCGATCGCCGGGGGGAGCGGGCGGCTGAGCGTGATCCGACGTCCATGCGCCATCCTTCCTTGGAGGCATCCGAGGTGCGGCATGGGCAGTCGAGCGTCGTCTCAACTTCTTGGCGATTCGGTTCGCCTTCGCCAACTTCCCATGTCGCGCCAGTCCTGCGAAGCGACACGGCTATGAGACGCCAGAACGCCTGGCTGTCTCACTCATCATGTGGATTCCAGAGAAGGTCCGCGTGACGTGCTACAGGGAGCCAGGGGCTTGACCCTCACGTGACGTCATGCCGCATAGTCGATGGCGTGGAGGAGCACCTGACCGTGGGACGCGTAGCCGAACTGGCTGGCGTGACCGTCCGCACGCTGCACCACTATGACGAGATAGGCCTCGTGCGCCCGTCGGCGCGAACAGCGGCCGGGTACCGGGCCTACTCGGCGGGCGACGTGGAGCGCCTGCGCCAGGTGCTGTCCTACCGGCGGCTGGGCTTCGGGCTGCGCGAGATCGCGGCCCTGGTCGGCGACCCGTCCGCCGACGCGGCCGCGCACCTGCGCCGGCTGCGTGGCCTGCTGCTGGAACAGCGCGACCGCGCCGATGCCTTGGCGGCGGCCATCGACCGGGAACTCGAAGCACGGGCGAAGGGAATGAAGATGACGCCAGAGGAGCAACTGGGGATGTTCGGCGCGGGGCTGTACGACGCGATCGGGGACGCTTACACCTCGACGCGGCGCACCGACCCGCGGATTGCCGCGCGGATCTGGGACGCGCTCGGGGACGCGCGGACGGTGCTGAATGTCGGGGCCGGCACCGGCTCCTATGAGCCCCCCGGCCGTAACGTCACCGCAGTGGAGCCGTCGGCGGTCATGCGGGCGCAGCGCCCGGCTGGAGCGGCACCGTGCGTGCACGCCGCCGCGGAGAGCCTGCCGTTCGCTGACCAGTCATTCGACGCCGCGATGGCCGTCTCCACCGTTCATCACTGGCGGGACCCGGTCGCCGGGCTGCGCGAGATGCGGCGCGTGGCCCGCCGCGTCGTTGTGCTCACGTTCGATGCCAGCGAGGATGTGCTGCATCACCGGTTCTGGCTTACCCGCGACTACCTGCCCGAATTCGCTGGACTCTTCAACGGATGGCCCTCGCTGGCCGAGCTGGGCGGCGCGATCGGTGCCCGCGCGGAGCCTGTGCCCGTTCCGTGGGACTGCACTGACGGCCTGTTCGAGGCCTACTGGCGCCGCCCCGGGGCTTACCTGGAGGACCACGTCCGCCGTGCGGTGTCGGCGTGGACGAGGGTCGGACCGGGGGCCGAACAGCGAGCGGTGCGCAGCCTCCGCGACGACCTCGACTCGGGCCGGTGGGCCGAGCGCAACAGCGACCTCGCCGACCTCGACACGGCAGAACTAGGCCTCCGCCTGCTCGTAGCCTGAACCCTGCCGCAACCTCAATGGCCCTCGCATGTCGGCAGGCAGCGCGAATGGAAAACCCGGGATTCTCCCGGCGACTCGTCGTGGCCGTAGCGGAGCGTCTCGCGGTATAGCTGCTTCCCCGAGCGCAGTGCCCGCTTGTCGGCAAGCCCGATGAGCCCGTTGTCCCGGTCAGCGTGGCGCAGCCGCTGGAGGGATCGCTGGCTGATCTGGCTGCCCTCCGCCCTGAGCTCGGCCACCTTTGCCAGCTCGCGTTCATCCAGGCTGTGAAGATCAGGGTCGCATGCCTCACGAACAGGGCCCTCGGGATGACGTCCTGTCTCAATTTCGATGAGGTGACCTTCAAGCCAGCGAATACGCCGCTGCTCGGCTTCGTCGAGGATCGACAGCCTGCCGTCCTGCGGCGCCCGCTCGCCAAGATGAGTAAGATTCGACAACTTCCGTGAGACGGGACAGCCTCAGTTCGGGCAGCTCCGCCCCCTCTCCTCCGTGTGCCGATAATGTACATTATGTAAAGTAGTAATTCCGGGAGGGGCTCCTCCTCCGCCTTCAGCATCGCCTTCGACCCGGTGCTCAACCCCTCGGTCGTTTGGCTCGTCAACGGCGTCGAGGCCGACGCGTCATCGGTGTCGCCGCAGTGCGAGCCGGGCACCACCAGCCCCGCCAGCGACCTCACTCCCACGTCCGCGACCCTCAACGGCGTGATCGCGCCCGGCGCCACCGACGTCACCTAAACGTTCGAGTATGGCACCACCACCGCCTACGGCTCCACGACCGCCCCGGCCGACGCCGGTTCCGGGGACGGCGCCGAACTCGTCCAGTCCTCGCTCACCGGGCTGGCTCCCGCCACGACCTACTACTACCGGCTCGACACCACGACCACCTACGGCGGCTCCTTCCAGGAGACCGTCGACGGGGCGCAGCAGCGCCGACGTCAACTAATCCGCGAAACTGTCGGCATCTGGCGGCACCCTCCCCTACCAGTGGCAGGTGAACCGCGGCTTTCTCCCGCCGGGCCTGCGCCTCGACCGGCAGACCGGCGTGCTGAGCGGCAAGCCGCTGCGGCCCGGCACATATCAGGTGACGATCATTGTCACCGACTCCTCGGTCCCAGCTAGGGAAAGACTTACCAGGCAGTACACCATCAAGATCGCCCGCTAGCCCGGCCCGGCGGGACGCGGTCCCGCCGGGCACCACACCAGCGGCGAGACAGGCAACTCCTTTAACGTGAGCCACAGCAGGTGAGTCCGGTGACTAACCGCCTGTGCGGTAACCGTCGTTAGACGGTGTCCGCCCGCACGGTGCGGACCACGGCGGCCAGCAGCATGACCGCGCCCGCGATGCCGGGCGCGGTCAGCCTGTCCCCGAGCACCAGTGCCGCGAGCACGGCGGCGGTGAGCGGTTCGATGAGCGACAGCACGGCCGCGGTGGTGGCTGATGCTTTCCGCAGACCGTGGAAGTAAAGCGTGTAGGCCACGGCGGTTGGTCCGATCCCGAGCGCGGCCAGCAGCCCGGCCGAGACGAGGCCCGGCCGGAAGCCGAGGCCGCCGCCGACCGCCGCGGCCAGCGGGACCAGTGCCATGCCCCCGAGGATGAACCCGAAGCCGTTCAGGGTCAGATCGTCCAAGCCCGTCACTGGCGACGTCCCGATCAGCGTGACAGCGGCGAAGCCGGCGGCGGAAAGCAGCGCCATACCAGTGCTGGCCAGCACTGCGGTCTCACTGAATCCGCCACCGGGAAGGCCGGCGAGCAGGCCGAGCCCGGCCAATGCCATGGCAATGGTGATCACGCCCTCCCTGCCGAGGGCGCGACGCCCGCGAGCCTGCTCGGCGATGGCGACGATGACAGGGGTGCCGCCAATCGTGACGAGAGTGGCCAGGCTGACGGAGGTTAGCGATATGGCCGCGAAGTAGCAGCCCTGGAAGCACGCGGACAGCAGGCCGTTCACGGCGATCCGGGTCCAGGCGGCCCGTCCCGTGGGCCAGCGCTTGCCGGTCAGCGTGAGGAAGGCGAGGATGAGCCCGCCGCCGGCGAGCAGCCGGTAGGTGGCGACCGGTATCGCGGAAAGGCCAGCTGCCCGGCCGAAGAGGGTGCCGATGAGGCCGCCGGTTCCCCAGAGCAAGCCGGACAGCACCAGGCAAAGGGTGGAAATGGGCATGAAAAACGCTCCTGCGACGAGAGGGGAAAGGTCGCGGAAGCGGGGCGCCGACTGGGCTGCCCGATGGCAGGGAAGTGGCCTAGCGCCCCGCTCAGGAGCGCGGCGGGGGCGTTACGGGAAAGAGCCGGTGCACGTCACGCAGCTTAGCGTCGAGATGCTGCTGTAGGAAGGCGTCTATCCCGGCTGAGCGAGGATCCGGGACCGGACGGGCGGGCGAACTCGATCGCGATCTCTTGCCCGTCTGGGGTCGTCTGCAACGCCGTGACCACGTGATAATCGCCCGCGTTGGACGCCGTCGGAGCCCACCGGGAGCAGGACGCAGATCGCTTCACGCTAGGCTGGCAGCTCGTGACAGCTACCTCTAAGCCCGTCCGCGTGGGCCTGCAACTGCAACCACAGCACGCTGATTACGCGGCGATACGCCGCTCCGCCTCCGAGGCGGAAGAGCTCGGCGCCGACGTGGTCTTTAACTGGGATCACTTTTATCCGCTGTACGGCGAGCCCGAAGGCAAGCACTTCGAGTGCTGGACGATGCTCGGCGCCTGGGCGGAGTCGACCTCGCGCACTCAGATCGGCGCTCTCGTCACGTGCAACAGCTACCGCAACCCGGAACTGCTCGCCGACATGGCGCGGACCGTCGATCACATCAGCGACGGCCGGCTGATTCTCGGCATCGGCTCGGGCTGGTTCGAGAAGGACTACGACGAGTACGGCTACGAGTTCGGGACCGCGGGCGGCAGGCTCGATGACCTAGCCGAGGCGCTGCCGCGCATTGAGTCGCGGCTGGCCAAGCTGAACCCGGCGCCGACGCGCAAGATTCCGGTGCTGATCGGCGGCGGAGGCGAGAAGAAGACCCTCCGCCTGGTCGCCAAGCACGCCGACATCTGGCATAGCTTCGGCGACAGCGAGGCGCTTGAGCGGAAGGTCGGCATCCTGCGCCAGCACTGCGCCGACGTCGGGCGCGACCCGGCGGCCATCGAGATTTCCGTGGGTGTCAGCGGCAACCCGGAAGAAGTCGGCCCGAAGCTGCGCGCGCTTGGCGCATCGCTGTTCACGGTCGGCGTCGGCGGCCCCGACTACGACCTCTCCGCATTCCGTGACTGGATTGCCTGGCGGGACACCCAGAACTCCTGACCAGTCCGCCTGCTTCTCCGGGGCGGCCGTAGCACTCCGTGACCGGCCGCCCGCTGGATCTGAAATGGGCCGCGTGAGGTGGAACCACGGTCCGTTCAAGGTTGAAAGATTTTTCCTTCGAACGGACCCGTGGCTTCGCCTCCCACGGTCGGGCTTGTCAGCCTCCCTCGTCGACTGCAACGATCGAGTCGGCGGAAGGAGGGCCCGCGTGGGCATCGCTACACGCCTGCCCGGAGCAGTGGACACCATCGTGGTCGGGGGCGGGACAGCAGGATCGGTAGTCGCCGGGCGCCTCGCGGCGGGCAGTCCCGAGAGCACGCTGCTGCTGGAGGCCGGGCCGGACTATGGACCGTCCGACAGCGGCCGCTGGCCGGACGATCTGCTCGACGCGAGGAGCTTCGCGTCGTCCCACGATTGGGGCTACACGGGCGAGTTCGCCGGCCGTCCATCCAATTCAGCCGCGCGCGCGTGATCGGTGGCTGCTCTTCCCACAATTCTGGCGCAGTCGTATTCGGGAGCCGCCTCGATTATGACGGCTGGTCAGCCGCGGGCAACCTCGGCTGGTCCGCGCGAGAGCTTGCGCCGCTGTTCGACTCGGCGTGGGAGCGGCTGCGGGTGCGGCGTGTGGGCCTCGACGAGCTGACCCCGTTCCAGCGCGCCAGCAGGGACGCGATCGTGGCGAACGGCATCCCCGCGGTCGAGGACTTCAACAACCTGGATGAGAATGCCGGCGTTGCCCCCTTCCCGGTCAACATCGACGGGACAACCCGGGTCAACTGCGCGTTCGCGTACATCGACCCCGCCCGTGACCGGCTCGCAGTGGCCGGCGACGCCCTGGTCGAGCGGGTGCTTGTCCGCGGCGGCCGCGCTGTCGGCGTGGCCGTGCGGGACGGCCCGCAGCTGGTGGAAATCAGCGCGTCGCGGGTGGTGCTGTCCGCCGGCGCCTACGGGAGCCCCGCGATCTTGCTCCGGTCAGGCATCGGGCCCGCCGAAGAGCTGACCGCCATCGGGGTGAATCCCACACTGGACCTCCCCGGCGTCGGGCGTAACCTGCACGACCAGCCGTGCGTGGAGCTCTGGTACGAGGGAAGCGGCGAGCTGGCCGAGATGATGGAGCGCCACCAGGCGGAAACAGGCTGGCAGCCCAACGAGCAGGTGATCGCGAAGTTCCCGTCGGCCGACTGCCGACAGGGGTTCGACATGCACATCTACCCGGTCGGCGGCTACAGCCGGGACGCCTCGACATGGTTCTGGTTCCTGGGGGCCGCGTGCCTGGCGCCGCTCTCGCGTGGGAGCGTGCGGCTGACTGGGCCCGATCCCGGTGACAAGCTCCTGATCGATCACCGCTATCTCCGTGACCCCGGCGGTTATGACCGCGCGCGGCTAGCCGAGGGCGTCGAGCGGGTGCGCGAAATCGCGGACGCGCCAGAGCTGCGAAGGCTCCTCGGCCGGGAAACGCGCCCGGGCCCGGGAGTGACGGGAAGGCAGGCGATCGAGCGCTTCATCGATCACGCCGCCGTGGACTACTACCACCCAGCAGGTAGCTGCAAGATGGGGCCGGCGAGCGACCCGGATGCGGTCGTCGACCCCGACGGCAGGGTCCACGGCATCGAGGGTCTCTACGTTGCCGACGGGTCGATCATGCCTGCCGTCACCTGCGGCAACACCAACATGCCGATCGCTGTTATCGGCGAGAGGATCGCCCGGTCCCTGCTCGGCCTTGCGCTCCCCTCCCCCGACTCCGATGAGGGGGGAAACCGGCAGTCTCACAACCTCGCATGACCTCTGCCACGGTAATCAGCGCACCTCACCGCCGCGTTCAGTCCGGTGCTCGCCGTGCATCTGGCGGCGGTCGTCACCTGCTTCGCGATCGCGCCTACACCAAGTTCATTCTCCGGTTCGTTGCCCTGGTGCACGACAGCGCCGAGACCCCGCCGCTGAAGAAACTTTCACGGCCGCGCGCTGGCCGCATGGCGGCCGCACCACGCTGACCTGCGGGGCGCGGGCGGGGCCAGGACGGGGCGGTGGCGGTTCCTGGTAGCAGCGCTGCCCTGTTTTTACCGTGAGGTGGTTCCCCCGAACGAAGGAGACCAGCAATGGCATGGACGAGGCGGGCTGCCGTGATAGCAGCGGCGCTTATCGCCGCCGGTATGACGGTGATGGCACCCGCGGGCGCGCAGGCGGCTACCACACAGCTGTGCCAGATGCAGACGACGCCGGTATCCGGCGGGATCTACACGGTGCAGAACAACGAGTTCGGCTCGGGCGCGTCCGAGTGCATCACCACCAACGGGAGTAACGACTTCACCGTCGCCAACTCCTCGATCGACAACGCGACCAACGGCGCACCGGGCGCGTACACGTCGATCTACCAGGGATGTCACTGGGGGAACTGCACCTCGGGCGGCCTGACAGCCACCCCGATCGAGGTGTCGGCCCTGACGTCCGGCGTTGCGACCACGAGCTGGAGCACCACCCAGCCCGGCGGCAGCAGCGCCTACGACGTGGCCTACGACATCTGGTTCAACCAGACGCCGACCACCACCGGCCAGCCCAACGGCACCGAGCTGATGGTCTGGCTCAACCACAACGGCAGCGTCCAGCCCTACGGCTCCGAGGTCGCCAGCGGCGTCACGCTGGGCGGGCACACCTACAACATCTGGTACGGCAAGCAGTCCACCTGGGACACCGTCACCTTCGACATGACCAGCGCCGCCACGTCGGTCAGCAACCTGGACATCGGGACGCTGGCCCAGGACTCGGTCGGCCTCGGGTACACCAAGTCCTCCTGGTACCTCATCGACGTCGAGGCCGGCTTCGAGCTGTGGCAGGGCGGCGCGGGCCTGGTGACCAACTCCTTCTCCGTCGACCTCCACGGAGCCGCACCCACCGTCCCCAGTTGCTCGGCGACCTACTCGCTGTCCAGCGGCTCGTCCGGCAGCTTCCAGGGACAGGTCGTGCTGACCGACACCGGCAAGAGCCCGTTCAACGGCTGGTCGCTGGCCTGGACGTTCCCCGGGAACGAGAAGATCACCGACTTGTGGAACGGCACCTACACCCAGTCCGGGGAGTCGGTCAGCGTAACCAACGCCTCCTATAACGGATCGGTCGGTGCGGGGGCCTCGGTTACCGTCGGCTTCGGCGGCACCTACACCACCAGCGACGCGTCGCCTGCCAGCGTCAGCTGTACGGGGTAGCCGACGGCAAGGGCCGTCAGCCGCGCCTGGCGGGTGGCGCAGCGCCGCCCGCCAGGCGCTTTCCTCCTGGCACCCTCTCAGGGCACCTGAGATTTCATGACATTTCAACATGCCAAAAAGATCTTGACGAACACTGGCTTGGCTCGGTTGAAATGTCAGTGCGGATCGCTATTATGTTCGTGTATAGAAGTTCATATTCATGATCACCCGGAAGGAGGGTCGGCACATGGACGAGCGCGAGCTGCCCGGGTCCGACCCGACGCCGGAGAGCGTGAGCGGTCTTCCCGACCACGGCTTTGGCCCTGACCCTGAGTGGGATGCATACCTGGCCTGGCGCGAGCGGGAGATCGCCGCAGGCCGTGACGATGAGGCGCCCGAACCATGGGAGATCGAGGGTCCGGCGGTCACGCTTAGCCTTGGTGACGCCGCCGACATCGATCCTGCGATGCTGGCCGCCATATGCGGGCCGGATGGCCTGGACGGCGACGGGCTCGGTCCGCAGTTCGGCCAGGACGCGGCAGCGGATGTGCTGCAGCCCGGCCCGGTGCTGGCCGCGCTGACCGAGCAGGCGTGCGCTGATCTGTCGCGGCTCACCGACAACCAGCTGGTCGGCGCGCTGCACGCGGCGCGGCGGCTGGAGAACCGCGCCCATTACCTGCAAACGCGCACGATCGCGGAGTTCGGCCGCCGACGTGCCGAGGAATTCGAGACCGCGAGGGCCCGCGGCATCCGGGCCGGCTGCCGGTCCGGGGAATTCCCCGGCGTCGAGCTGGCCTCCGAGCTGCTCATCAGCCGACTGGAGGCCGGACGGTGGATCGAGTCGGCCACCAGCCTCACGACCCGCCTGTCGAACACACTGCGGGGCATGTCCGCTGGTCTGATCGATGCCGAGCGAGCCGCGATCATCGCCGCATACACCGGCTGCCTGAGCCCCGAAGACGCGGCCAAGGCCGACGAGATCCTGGCCGCAGCCGCGCCGGAGGTCCGCGCTGAGACGCTTGCCCGGCGGGCCGCGACTCTTGAGATGAAGCTCGACCCGGAGGCGGCGAAGACCCGCAAGGAGAGCACCAAGCGGATTGCCCAGCGGGTCGAGGTTAAGCTCGAACGGTCGGGAAACGCCTCCGTCGCCGGTCGCGAGCTCGACATCGCCGACGCACTGGCCTCCAAGGCCCACATCCACGCCATGGCCCTGCGGCTGCGCCGCGCCGGCAGCGAGGGCAACCTCGACCATCTACGCGCCACCGTCTTCAACGACCTGCTTCAAGGCCGCAACCCCTTCGACCGCCTCGCCCCGGTCCCAGAAGCACCCGCTGACGACCAGGCACCGGCCGACCAGGCACCGGCCGACAACCCGGCGCCAGAGGCCGACCAGACGCCGACGGACGATCCAGTTCTCCCGGATGACCCGAACTTGCAGGACACGCCCCTCCCCGAGAGTCCCGCCGACAATTGGGACTCCCCCGAGGACCCAGCTGCCGACGGCTACGGGGATGCGGATGAGCACGGAGACGCACTGATCGGCATCTGGCCCCGATCAGGCGACGATCCCGACCGTGACGAAGACCCCGGCTACGACGACGCAGCCACGACAGCGCCGGACCATGGAGGCGCCGAGCGCCCCGGCCCGCGCTCCCATGCCCGCGGTCATCAACCTCCTCGTCCCCGCGGGCACCCTCTTCGGCTGGGATACGACGCCCTCCCAAGCGAGCAGTTGGGGTCTCCTTAACCCCTACGAAACCAGAGACGTCGTCCGCGCCGCCTCGCTGCACCCCCAGACTCGCTGGTGCATGACGGTCATCGGCCCCGATGGCACGGCTGTCGCCCACGGTTGCTCCCCCGGACAGCACCCCTGGTCTCCCGCGGCGCCTCCAGCGCCGGATGCACATCCACCGCCCCGACCAGACGGACCCGACACCGCGCAGGCCGCGCAGTTCGCCGACCTTCTGCGCGCCCTGAACATCGCCCTCGAGCCGATCGCCAAGGGAACCTGCGATCACAGGCACGCCGAGGATCGCTACACCCCGAGCCGCAAGCTGCAGCACCTGGTCCTTGCGCGCACCGCCACCTGTACCGCCCCCGGCTGCCAGGCCCAGGCCATCCACGCGGACCTTGACCACACCACTCCCTACCCGGAGGGCGCCACGGACGAGTGCAATCTTGGCCCCAAGTGCCGCACCCACCATCGCGCGAAGCAGGCCCCCGGCTGGAGGGTCGAGCAGCCCGAACCTGGTGTCTTCCGCTGGACCCTCCCCTCCGGCCGCACTCACACCAGCCGCCCCAGCACCTACTAAATGCGGTGGTCCCGCTACCTGAGAGCTGCGGGGAGTCAGCCGGGTCCGTTCCCAAAGATCAATCCTTTTCTTATGGAACGGACCCGGCTTACTCCCTCTCCGCAGTTACTGTCTCCAGCTGAGATGCCGGACGAAGAACCCGCTCGCGCTGTTGAGCTCGAAGGCCGGTACCTCACGATGCGCGCCGGGATTGGCGTGCATCGTCTTCTCCGCCGAGGCGAACGCGTCAAACAACGCGAGACCGGATTGGCGCTCGACGTGCTCGTCGTCCCACTGCAGAAGGAACTGGAGCGGCACGGTGACGTTGCCGGCCGCTTCGGTCAGGGACTCGTGTCCCAGCCCGCCGAAGACGGCGGCGGTGATCCTTGGCTCGGCCGCGGTCAACGGCACCCCGATCGCGGTGCCCAGCGCCAAGCCCCAGTAGCCGATCGGCCCGCGGCCGATCTCCGCTTCCCCCCGATCGTGCGCGCCCGGCCTATCGAGTAAGACGGGACGCCTCGACCTGGCGGCGGGCCAGGTATCGGCGCTCGGCGTCGGTGCCGGCCAGGACGAGCGCCTCACTGTAGGCGTCCGCCGCCTCCGCCTGCCGTCCGAGGCGGCGCAGCAGGTCCGCGCGGGCCGCGGGCAGTAGGTGGTAGCCGGCCAGCGCCCCGCTGCCGGCCAGGGAATCCATCACGGCAAGGCCAGCTTCCGGGCCTTGCGCCATGCCCACCGCCACCGCCCGGTTCAACTCCACCACCGGTGACGGGGTGATCCGGGCGAGCTGACCGTAGACGCGGGCGATCACCGGCCAGTCGGTGTCGGCGGCCTTGCCGGCGCTGGCATGGCAGGAGGCGATGACCGCCTGGAGCTGATACGGCCCGGGGCGGCCGACCTGCAGCGCGCCGTGGAGGACCTGCAGCCCTTCGGCTATCTCGGCGCGGTCCCAGCGGCTGCGGTCCTGGTCCTCCAGGGTGACCAGCTCACCCTCGCTGTCGGTGCGGGCAGCACGACGGGAGTCTTGCAGCAGCAGCAGCGCGAGCAACCCGCCCGCCTCCGGCTCGCCGGGCATCAGCCGGGCGAGCAGCCGCGCCAGCCGGATCGCCTCCGCGCACAGGTCCGCCCGGACCACGTCCGCCCCGGAGGTAGCGCTGTAACCCTCGTTGAACAGCAAGTAAAGGACGGCGAGCACCCCGGCGGTACGGTCGGGGAGCAGGCTTGCGGGCGGCACCCGGTACGGGATCGCGGCGTTGCGGATCTTGCGCTTGGCGCGGACGATCCGCTGCGCCATCGTCGTCTCAGCGATCAGCAGCGAGCGGGCTATCTCGGCGGTAGTCAGGCCCGCGAGCGTCCGCAGGGTCAGCGCGACGCGCGCCTCCAGCGGCAGCGCCGGGTGGCAGCAGGTGAAGATGAGCCGGAGCCGGTCATCGCTGATGCCGCTGTCGCCGCCCTTCGGCAGGTCCTCGCCTGACGGCTCCGCCAGCTGAAACAGGGCCGCCTCGCGCAGCTTGGCGGATTCATTCGCGCGACGGCGCAGCACGTCAACCGCGCGGTTGCGGGCGGCGGTGGTCAGCCAGGCCCCTGGACGACCGGGCACCCCGTCGCGTTCCCAAGCGTGGAGCGCCCGGGCGAACGCGTCCTGCGCGCACTCTTCCGCTAGGTCCCAGTCGCCGGTGATCGCGATCAGCGTGGCGACGACTCGGCCCCATTCGGCCCTGAAGGCGGCGCTGACCGCAGACCGCACCTCCGGGCTGGCGTCAGTCGTCATGCCCGCTAGCGTACGTGGGTGTCGATCTGGCCGTTTCCCGTTCGTCGGTGAGGCGAGGGAAGTTCCCGAGCACAGCAGGAGGCAACCGTGAAGTACATGATGATCGTCTGCTTCGACCCGACCGTCGACCCCGCCGACGCCGAGGGCGGCATGGACGTTGACGCCTGGGTCGCGGAGATGGACGGCCGGGGCGTGCGCCTGGAAGGGCGCCCGCTGGAGGCGAGCGACGCCACCACCGTCCGGGTGCGCCGCGGGGAGACGCTCATCTCCGACGGCCCGTTCGCCGAGACCAAGGAGCTCATGGTGGGCTACGACATGCTCGACTGCAAGGACCTCGACGAGGCGATCGAGGTCGCGTCCAAGCACCCGCTCGCCCGCCGCGGCGCCATGGAACTGCGCCCCTTCGGCGAGGACTAAGCACCGAAGCCTGGCACCGAATGCGCGCTTCCGCAGACGGCTGTCGAGCGGCGCAGTCGGCCGACCCCAGGGTCTGGGCACCGCTGGCCGTTACCCGTTGCATGGATACGGCCGCGCTGGACCCGTCTGGGAGTGGTGGAGTGGTGGAGCAGGTTCTCGGCCCGGGCACGCAATTCGGGACCACCTGCGCCGTCTAGGTCCATCCCGGGCAAGGCGCGCAGGTGCTCCATTACGGCCCGTGAGGAACATCGGAACGAAAACCGGCGCGCCGAGGGGTGATACTCACCCCTCGGCTTGCGCGTCCGGCGGATCAAGAGGGGCGAGTGGCGCCGGCGCCGGCGTTGGCGGCGCGCCATGTGCTCGCTAACCGGAAGTTGATCGTCCGCAACCCTGGGTACCGTGCCTTGCATGGCTATCGCACGCAACCCAGGTTTCGTCATCGACTGCCCTGATCCGCACGCTCTCGCCGCCTTCTACGGCGCGATGCTGGACTGGAAGGTCGAACTCTCCCCCGGCTGGGCCAATATCCGCAAGGAAGAAGGTCAGTGCATCTCCTTCCAGCAGGTGGAGGACTACACCGCGCCTGACTGGCAGGCTCAGGAAACACCTCAGCAGATGCATCTCGACGTGTTCGTCGACGACCTCGACGCCGGCGAGGCCGCGGTGCTCGATCTCGGCGCGACCAAGCACAAGAACCAGCCCGGGACCTCCTTCCGGGTTTTCCTCGACCCGGCGGGGCACCCCTTCTGTCTCTGCGTGGACTAACTCGAGGAGTCCTACCGCCAAGCACCTCATACGTCAGGCAGAACCCAGCCTGACGTTTTCAGCAGGCCCTGCGCCCGCTGCCGGCCCTCCGTCCCCATCCGGGCGACAATGCCGGCGAAGATCGCCTCGTTGACCACAGTGCGGATCGTGGCCGCCATATCGTCCAGCGCGGAGTACGCCGGGAGTTCAAGCGAGGCCTCGATGATGCGCTCCATCGCCACGTTGATCAGGTCCGGCGGGTGGTTCCGCACTAGCGCCGCCTCGCGGATCGGGTGCCTGGGCCTCATCAGTGCTGGCCCTTGCTTTCTGCTTGCCGGCGCCGCGGGAGGCGCCGGCGGAGGCCAGGGCGACGGCGGTGATGCCGAGCCACTGGAGCAGGGTGAGACGCTGGCCCAGCAGGAGGAGGCCCGCCAGTGCGCCGACGGCGGGCTCGAGGCTGGTGAGCACGCTGAAGACCCGCCCAGATAGCCGCCGCAGCGCCTCGAACTGGAGGGAGTAGGGCAAGACGGTTGAGAGGATCGCCACGGCGGCGCCCAGGGCAAGGGGGGCTGGAACAGCCGGGCCCCGGCCTGCGCCAGCCCGTAAGGGAGGCTGAGCAGCGCGCCCCAGGCGACGGCCAGGGCGAGGCCGCGGCCGTCAGGGACGAGGCGGGAGAGGCGCTTGGCAACCAGGATGTAGCCGCCCCAGCAGCAACCCGCCAGCGCGGCGAAGCCCAGGCCGGAAGCGCTCAGGTGGGAGCCGGAGTGGGTGAGCAGGAGCACGCCCGCGGCGGCGATGCAGGCCCACAGCAGGTCGGTGGCGCGGCGGGACCCGATGGCGGCGATCAGGAAAGGCCCGGAGAACTCCACGGTGGCCGCGGCCCCCAGCGGGAGCCGGTCAATGGCCTCGTAGTAGCTGAGGTGATGGACCGCGAGCAGGGTCCCGGTGCCGGCCACCACGGCCCAGGTGGCCCGGTCCCACCGGAGCCCGGGACGCCAGGCGGCGATCAGCACGACGGCGGCGATCACCAGCCGCAGGGCAACCACCCCGGCCGGTCCCACAACCGAGAAGAGCCGCGTCGTCAGCGCCGCGCCGCACTGCAGCCCGACGATGCCCCCGATGACGAGGCCTGGAGCGGGGACCACCCCAAGCTCGCGGCCGGCCCATGCCACCACCCTGCCGCGAGGGGCACTAGCGTTGCTGATCTTGGTCTCCTTCGGATCGGGCGCACCGGAGACGGCCGATGGCCCCGCGCGCGGGGGTCACGGGCGGGCTGTCAGTCGGGCATCGCCCGCAACTTATCTCGCAGGTGAACTGCCTTATCTCGCAGGTGAACTGCCTTATCTCGCAGGTGAACTGCCTTATCTCGCAGGTGAACTGCCTTATCTCGCAGGTCAACGAACTGGCTGATCAGGTCCGGGATCCTGTCGATGGGGTGCTCGGGCCGGGAAGACTGCGGCGGTGTAGCCGGTGACGGGCGTTCAACTCCTCTCGCCGCAGGCGGGCCGCGCGGGCCACGTCACGGGGCGGGGCTGACCGCAGGTTCTTGCTACTGCGTGTAGGAGGTGAGGAATCGTTCGATGCGGACGATGGCGGCGTCGATGTCGTCGGCGGGAGGGAGGGTGACGATGCGGAAGTGGTCGGGGCGGTGGCTCGGCAAGCCTGTTTACGCGGCCCCGGATGAGAGGGTGCGGTCGAGTTCGTTCAGGTCGTTTTGCAGTGTGGTGATTGTGGTGCTGCCGGTGATCTGCCCCTGGCTGGTGCCCTGGTCGAAGGCCTGGACGATCTGCTGGAACTGCTGCTGGTCCTGCTGGGCGGCCTGCTGCGGTTGCTGGCCGCCGGGGCTGAACAGCAGCGGCTGCAGGTGCCCGAACATGTTCTGCCCGGCCTGCGGGGTCACGTGGCCGGCCTGCACGCCGGCCTCCAGGTCGCGGACCAGGTTGCCGGCGGCAGCGGCCATCGTCGGCACGGCGGGGGTGCTGGGGCTGGTGACGGTTGCGGCGTGGGGATTCGCTTTGCGGGCTGGCGTGGGGGATGCCGTGGGTGTTGCCGCCGGGGTGTGTGCTGCGGTTGTCGGCGTGGTTGCTGGCGGGTCGGCTGCGGCCGGTGCGGGGTGGCTGGTGAGCGTTACCGCCAGCAGCGCCGCCGCGGCCCCGGCGGCGGCGGCTGCCGCGGGTACCAGCACCCGCGGCCAGGTGCGGCGCGGCGGCGGGGCCGTGACGGGCAGCGTGCGGGTCAGCCCCTGGCTGTCGGGGGTCGCGGCCTGGCCGGCCACCGTGGCGGCGGGGCCGGCGGAGACCGCGGCGAGCAGGGCGGCCCGGGCGGCGGCGGCGCTGCCAGGGCGGGCGGCGGGGTCCTTGGCGAGCAGCCGCAGGACCAGTCCGTCCACCTGCGGGGGCAGGCCGGGGCGCCGGGCCGATGGCGGCGCGGGCTGGTCGTGGACGTGCCGGTAGACGAGCACGGCGGGGGAATCGGCGGTGAAGGGAGGCGTGCCGGTGAGCATCTCGTACAGGACGCAGCCGACCGCGTACAGGTCGGCCTGCGGGCCGGCCTGCTGCCCGGCGGCCTGCTCGGGCGACAGGTACTCGGCGGTGCCGATCAGCGTCCCGGTCTGGGTCAGGCCGGCGGAGTGGGCCATCCGGGCGATGCCGAAGTCCAGGATCTTGACCTGCCCGCCGCTGGTGACCAGCACGTTGGCGGGCTTGATGTCGCGGTGCACCAGCCCGGCGGCGTGCGCCACCTCCAGTGCCGCGCACATCTCGGCGGCGACCGAGACGGCTTCCCCGGCGGGCAGCGCCCGCGCCTGGTCCAGGACCTGCCGCAGGGTCCGCCCGGACACCAGTTCCATCACGATGAACGGCACCCCTGCGTCCACGCCGCAGTCGAACACGGTGACTATGCGCGGGTCGCTGACCGATGCCGCGTGCCGGGCCTCGCGCTGGAACCGGGCCAGGAACGACGGGTCGACGGCGTACTGCTCGCGAAGCACCTTGACAGCGACCTGCCGGCCAAGGAGCCGGTCGGTGGCCTGCCATACGGTGGCCATGCCGCCCGCGCCCAGCGAAGCGCCCAGCTCGTACCGGCCGCCGAGCATTCGCCCGCTCATCACGTCCTCCTCGGCTTCGCCGTGCCCGGCCCGGCGGCGTTGCGCCTCAATCCTGCTAGGCGAGGATATCCCCTAGCAATCGCGGCAAGTGCCCGCCTCAGCCCGACGAGGACCCGATCGTCTTGCTGCCCACGATCGCCCGTCCGGCCCGGTCACGCGAGGAATTGGCTGAGAGGAATTGGCTGAGCTGCGGGGATGGAGCGCCCCTGGTTCCACAGCCTGATGACCCGCGCGCGCGGCTGACGCGGGCCGATTGTGACGCGCCTAGTAAGCGCGCCCGAAGATGACCCGCTTGCCGTACGCCGACGGCAGTGCGCACCGGACACAGCGCCCGGACGCGGGCTCGCCGTCGAGCGGGATGCAGCGGGCCGTGGCCGAGGTCTCGGTCTTGATCTCCTCCTCGCACTCCGGCGTGCCGCAGTGCAGCGCACGCGCCCAGCCGGCGGCGACCGCCTTGGTGAAGTCGTCCCACTCGTCAGTGGTGACGGTGCGGGCGTCACGGAACGCGGTGGCCCGCTCGAGCAGGAAGTCCTGGAACGCCGCCAGCTCGTCGGCCAGCCGCGCGGGCGCGCCCTCCAGCGAGATGGGCTCCTTGGCGCCGCCGAGCCGCAGGGCCATCACCGCGCTGCCGTCCGCCAGGTCGCGGGGGCCGAGCTCAAGCCGGATCGGCACCCCGCGCAGCTCCCAGTCGTTGAACTTGAACCCGGGCGACAGCTGCGGCCGGTCGTCGGTGTGCGCCCGGATGCCCGCCCCGGCCAGCCGCGCGGCCAGCGCCGTCGCGGCCGCGGTGACCTCGGCGGCCTGGTCGCCGCGGCCGATCGGCACGATGACCACCTGGTAGGGCGCGAGCCGGGGCGGCAGCACCAGGCCCTTGTCGTCGCCGTGCGTCATGATCACGCCGCCGATCATGCGGGTGGTCATGCCAAAGGAGGTGGTGTGCGCGTAGCTGAGCTGGCCGTCCTCCCCGGTGTACTGGATGTTGAACGCCCGGGCGAAGTTCGTCCCCAGGTAATGCGACGTGCCCGCCTGCAGCGCCCGGCCGTCGCGCATCATGCCCTCGATGCTGAACGTGCGGACCGCGCCGGCGAACCGCTCACCCGGCGTCTTCTCGCCCTCGATGACCGGCATGGCCGCCAGCTCACGGGCAGTGCGCAGGTAGATCGCGTTCAGCGAGAGCATCGTCTCCCGCATCGCGTCGGCCTCGTCGGCGTGTGCGGTGTGGCCCTCCTGCCAGAGGAACTCGGTCGTGCGAAGGAACATCCGCGGCCGCAGTTCCCAGCGGACCACGTTCGCCCACTGGTTGAGCAGCAGGGGCAGGTCCCGGTGCGAGCTGATCCACTTGGCCATGTACTCGCCGATGACCGTCTCCGAGGTGGGCCGGACGATGAGCGGCTCCTCCAGCTGCTTGCCGCCCGCGTGGGTCACCACCGCGAGCTCTGGCGCGAACCCCTCCACGTGCTCCGCCTCGCGTTGCAGATAGCTCTGCGGGATCAGCAGCGGGAAGTACGCGTTCTGGTGCCCGGTCTCCTTGATGCGCCGGTCCAGCTCGGACTGGATGAGCTCCCAGATCCGGTACCCGTACGGGCGGATGACCATCGTGCCCCTGACCGGGCCGCGGTCCACGAGCTCCGCCTTGATGACGAGTTCGTTGTACCAGGCGGAGAAGTCTTCGCTCTGTGGCGTCACTCCGCGTTCGCTTCGAGTCACACGAACGAGGGTAGGCCAGCACGCGGAAGATCAAAATCAAATTCCTGACCAGCCTGAACGGACCGTGGCTCTCACGTCGCCCGCTCCGGCACCGAGTGGCGGCTCAGCGGGCTTGTCCTTCCGGGCAGCTACGACGCGGTCTTCGCCCCGGGCACGCAGGGACACAGATCGCAGGGACACAGATCGCAGGGACACAGATCGCAGGGACACAGATCGCAGGGACACAGATCGCAGGGACACAGATCGCAGGGACACAGATCGCAGGGACACAGATAATAGTCGCCGGGCGACATCCCGCAGGGCCACGGGTGGCGGTCACGGGACCGCGGTCCGACTGGCCGCAGGCGGGCTGGAGTCAGCGGTGGGGGCGGGGCCACGCGTGCGTTCGGGCGACGGAATTTGAATTTCATCGCCTTGTGACGGCCGCCCGACAATCCCCTGGGCGACCAGCACGCCGATGACGAGCAGCGCCGCGCCCGCCACCTGGGCGGGGCCGGGGGCCTCGCCGAGCAGCCCACGGCTGGGCCTTGGCCCAGGCCGGCACGGACGGTTGATGACTGCCTGCGCGCAGGCCAGACTGGCGGCATGAGCGACGACGTCACCTCGTCGACGAGGTGCGATCCGCCTTCCGCCTGTTCCGGGTTTGCCCAGGCCGGGGATGGGGACGGCGGGCGGGATGTCAAAACTTGCGCGGCGGCTCCGACCAGTCAGTCGAAGGGCCCAGCGGGGGCCCGGGAACCACGAGGGGTACAAGATGAAGTTCCTGATCGCTCTGCACATCAACCCGGTCGTGCTTGACGCGCTCACCGACGAGGAGAAGGCGGCCCTCGGCGGCGGCCACGGCAAGTTCATCGAGGGGCTGAAGGCCTCCGGCGAGCTGATCACCACGCAGGCCCTGGCCGATCCGTCGCAGGCCGCCGTGGTGTCCGTGCGCAACGGCCAGCCGGTGGTGACCGACGGGCCCTTCCTTGAGTCCAAGGAGTACCTGGGTGGCTTCTACCTCATCGACTGCGAGAGCAAGGAGCGGGCGATCGAGCTGGCAGCGCAGATCCCGGACGCCGCGATCGAGGGCCTGGGCGTCGAGGTGCGGCAGGTGATGTTCGCCGACGGGCCATTGGAGGCATGACCGCGCAGGCCATCGAGGACCTGCTGCGCGAGCTCACGCCGCAGGTCCTCGGCGCGCTGGTCCGTCGGCATGGCCAGTTCGAGGGGTGCGAGGACGCCGTGCAGGAGGCCGTGCTCGCCGCCGCCGTGCAGTGGCCGGCCGAGGGAGTGCCCGACAACCCGCGCGGCTGGCTGGTGACGGTCGCGTCCCGGCGGCTCATCGACCAGATCCGCAGTGACCACGCACGGCGCGAACGGGAGTCGGCGACGGCCGCCGAGGTGGCGCCCGAGGACGTGCCGGACACCGACGACACGCTCGTCCTGCTGTTCCTGTGCTGCCATCCGACGCTGACCCCGGCCTCGCAGACCGCACTGACGCTGCGGGCGGTCGGCGGTCTGACCACCGCCGAGATCGCCCGTGCGTTCCTGGTCCCTGAGGCCACGATGGCGGCCAGGATCAGCCGGGCCAAGCAGCGGATCAAGGCCGCCGGCAGCTCGTTCATCCTGCCTGCGGGCGCGGAGCGCGGGCAGCGGCTCGGGGTCGTCCTGCACGTGCTCTACCTGATCTTCAACGAGGGCTACCTCGCCTCCTCGGGCACCGAGTTTGACCGCGTGGACCTCGCGCGGGAGGCGATCTGGCTGGCCAGGGTGGTGCACGCGCAGCTCCCCGAGGACGGTGAGGTGACCGGGCTGCTGGCGCTGATGCTGTTGACCCACGCCCGCCGGGAGGCGCGCACCACGGCGGCAGGCGACCTCGTGCCGCTGGACGAGCAGGACCGCGCCAAGTGGGACCGCGCGCTGGTCGACGAGGGCACCGGCCTGGCCGAGGCGTCGCTGGCCAGCCCGGCGCTCGGGCCCTACCAGCTGCAGGCCGCCATCGCCGCCACCCACTCCGACGCGGCCACGGCGCAGGAGACCAACTGGCGGCAGGTGCACGCCCTCTACCTGATCCTGGAACGCATCGCGCCCAACCCGATGGTCACCCTCAACCGGGCGATCGCGCTGGCCGAGACCGAGGGGCCGCACGCCGGGCTGGCCCTGCTGTCCGCCCTGGACGGCGACGAGCGGATGGCCGGGCATCACCGGCTGCTGTCGGTGCGGGCGCACCTGCTGGAGAAGGCCGGCGACCCGGCCGGGGCGTACGAGCACTACCGGCGCGCCGCGAAGGCGACCGCCAGCATCGCCGAGCAACGCTACCTGGAGTCCCGGGCCAGCCGCGTGAGGTCCAGCTGATCCCGGGCTGATGGCAGCCACGCCCAAGTGCCCCCCGTAGGCAACTCCAGGAATTAAGGGGACTATGTAGCCATGTCGATTGCCATTACCGAAGAGCACCGCGCCCTCGCGCGGACCGTCTCCGATTTCCTGGCCAAGCACCGGTCGCGGGCGGCCGCCCGGGCCCTCCTTGAGGCCGAGGCGGAGCCGCTGCCGGCCTTTTGGGCCGAACTTGCCGGCCTTGGCCTGCTCGGGCTGCATATCCCCGCGGACCACGGCGGCTCCGGGTTCGGGCTGTCGGAGACGCTGGTCGTGGCCGAGCAGATGGGGCGGCAGCTCGCGCCGGGACCGTTCGTGCCGACGGTGATCGCGAGCGCGGTCCTCGCCGGCGCGCTGGCGGCCGATACTGTCCAGGCCGACATTGTCCCGGCCGACACTGCGGCCGCCGGGGTGGCGGGGCGGCTGCTGCCGGGCCTCGCGGACGGCAGCCTGGTCGGCGCGGTCGCCCTCGGCGGTGACGCGGTGTTCGCCGAGGGCGCGGTCACCGGGGACGCCGGGGTGGTGATCAGCGGCCACCTGGCCGACGTCCTGCTGGTCCCGGTGGGCGACGACGTCGCCGTGGTGGAAGGGGTGGAACGGGGGGCGGGCGGCATCACCGCCACGGTTCCTGTGAACCTAGACCAGAGCCGCCGGGCGGCCAGGGTGCGGCTCGACGCGGCGCCCGCCGTGCTGCTCCCGGGCGCCCGCAGGCTGCTGACCGACACCGCCAGGGCCGTGTTCGCGGCCGAGGCCATCGGGATCGCCACCGAGACGACGCAGCAGGCGGCCGAGTACGCCAAGGTCCGGGTCCAGTTCGGCCGCCCCATCGCCACCTTCCAGGCGGTCAAGCACCACTGCGCCAACATGCTGGTCGCGGCCGAGCTCGCCACGGCCGCGACCTGGGACGCCGGCCGCGCCGCCGATGCCGCCGACCGGGCCGACGGCGGGCAGTTCAGCTATACCGCCGCGATCGCGGCGACGCTGGCGATTCCCGCCGCGGCGGACAACGCCAGCCTCAACATCCAGGTGCACGGCGGGATCGGGTTCACCTGGGAGCACGACGCGCACCTGTACCTGCGGCGGGCCGCCGCCGTCGCCGCGATCGTGGACGCCGGGCAGGCGGCGGCGGAAACCACCGACCTGGTGCGGCAGGGCGTCCGCCGGACGGCGGCGATCAACCTGCCCGCCGAGGCCGCGCCGATCAGGGCGGCGATCAGGCCGGACGTCGAGCGGCTGGCCGCGCTGGACGGCGCCGCGCGGACGGAGGCGCTGATCGAGACCGGCTACGCGATGCCGCACTGGCCCCGGCCCTGGGGACGCGACGCCGCCGCGATCGAGCAGCTCGTGATCGAGCAGGAGTTCGCCAAGGCCGGGATCAAGCGCCCCAGCCTCGGCATCACCAGCTGGGTGATCCTCACCCTCGTCCAGCACGCCACCCCCGAGCAGGTTCAGCGCTGGGTCCGGTCCGCCCTCAATCAGGACGTCAGCTGGTGCCAGCTGTTCAGCGAGCCCGGCGCCGGGTCGGACGCGGCGGGCATCAAGACCAAGGCGACCCCGGTGGACGGCGGCTGGCGGATCAGCGGCCAGAAGGTCTGGACGAGCGGCGCGCACCTGGCCGGCTTCGGCCTGGCTACCGTCCGCACCAACCCGGACGCGCCCAAGCACCTGGGGATCACCACGATGGTGATCGACATGCACGCGCCCGGCGTCACGGTCCGCCGGCTGAAGATGCCGACCGGGCACTCGGACTTCAACGAGGTCTTCTTCGACGACGTGTTCGTGCCGGACGCCGACGTGGTCGGCCCCGTCGACGGGGGCTGGACCGTGGCCCGTGCCACGCTCGGCAACGAGAGCGTCAGCATCGGCAGCGGCGACGGCGGCATGGCCCTGCCCGGCACGGCGTTCATCGCCCCGCTCGACGCTCATCCTGAGCGACTGCCGGGCGGCGCCAGCCGGGTCGGTACCCACATCGCCCGCACCCAGGCCATGAGCGCGCTGAACCTACGCAGCGCGTACCGGGCGGTGGCGGGCGGCGGACCGGGGCCGGAGGGGAACGTCGCCAAGCTGCTGCTGGCTGAGCTCGGGCATGAGGCGGCCGCGATCATGGCGGAGCTGGCCGGGCCGGACGGGGCGTTCCTCGAGGGCGACGGCGCCATGGCCGCGACGCTGGTGCTGATGAACCGGGCCATGTCCATCGCCGGGGGCACCTCGGAAATCAAGCGGAACCAGATCGCCGAGCGCATACTCGGGCTGCCGCGCGACCCCCTGGTCAAATAGGGCTGCCCGTCGCCGGCAGTCGGGCCGGGGTCGGTGTGGGTACTGTAAATTTCGTGACTGGCGTAGCCGGATGTGACCGGCGTGGAGCGAACGAGTGGCATCGACCGCCTGGGTGCCCCTTCGGTAGCAATCGAAGGGGCACGCCAATGCGATACGGGATGAACCCGCACCAGCCCGCCTCGATCGTCGCCGGGCACGGCCCGCGCGTGATCAACGGGGAACCGTCGATGATCAACTATCTCGACGCGCTGAACGCTCTCGAGCTCGTCCGCGAAGCCGACGAGGCAACGGGGAAGCCTGCGGCCGCATCGTTCAAGCACGTCTCGCCAGCCGGCGCAGCGCTGGCCGGCGCTGTCGACGCGACGGCGGCACGGATCTGGCGAGTAGACGAAACCGAGGACGGGGGCCTCCTGTCGGCGTACGTCCGGGCGCGCGACGCGGATCCCAGGTCGTCGTTCGGGGACGTCGTCGCGCTGTCGCGGCCAGTCGGCCCAGCCACCGCGGAGTTCCTGCGCACGGTCATCAGCGACGCGGTCATCGCGCCGGGATTCGAGCCAGGCACGGTGGGGGTCCTCGCCTCGAAGCGGGGCGGCGGGTTCCTCGTCCTCGAAGCGAACCCCAAGCGAGTGCTGTCCGCCCGTGAACGACGCGACGTCCTCGGTGTCACGATCGAACAGGATCGTGACACCGTGCCGGTCACCACCGTGCTGCCCGACGACGGGGCGCTCGACCACACGACCCAGGCCGACGCGCTCCTGGGGCTGGTGACCCTGCGGTACACCCAGTCCAACTCGGTGGCCTTCGTTCGCGCAGGAGCAGCCATCGGGATCGGCGCCGGGCAGCAGAACCGTGTCGACTGCGTGCGGCTCGCGGGCGCCAAGGCGCGCACCTGGTGGCTGCGCAGGCACCCATTCGTCGATGATTTGCCCAAGGCCGGCGGCATGGGCCGACAGGACCGTCTCAACTGGCAGATCAGATTCGCCGGCCGGGAGATGACGGCGGCGCAGCTGAGAGAATTTGAGTCCCTGTTCGGCGCCCAGGCCCGGGGCCGCTACGACGATATGACCTGGCGGGACGAGTGGATCGCCACCCTCAGCGGCGTCACGATGACCTCCGACGGGTATCTGCCCTTCCGTGACACCGTGGAGCACGCCGCGGTCGCGGGGGTCACCACGATCGTGGAACCCGGAGGGTCAAGCCGCACGAGCGAAGTCGCCGACAGCGCGGCCGCGCACGGCATCGCCCACGTTCAAACCGGCCTCCGCCTGTTCCATCACTGAGAAGCAGCCGGCGGCACCGATGCCGAGATGCTGGGATGCCGCTCCGCTCGCAGCTGGCGGCGGAGCAGCTTCCCGGTCGGCGTCCGCGGCAGCGCGGCGACGAACTCCACCGACCGGGGGCACTTAAAGGCGGCGAGCCGACTCCGGCAGTACGCGATGAGCTCGGCCGCCAGCTCGGGCGAGCCCGCCTCCTGCCCGGTGGGCTGGACGATGGCGACCACCGACTGGCCCATCTCGGGGTCGGGGAGGCCGATCACGGCGACGTCGGCGACCGCCGGGTGCCCGAACAGCACCTCTTCGATCTCCCTCGGGTAGAGGTTCACGCCGCCGGAGATGATCAGGTCGGTGCGCCGGTCGCTCAGGTACAGGAAACCGTCGGCGTCGAGGTGGCCGATGTCGCCGAGGGTGGACCAGCCCCGCTCGTCGCGCGAGCCGGCGGTCTTGGCCGGGTCCTTGTGGTACTCGAAGGCCGCGCCCTCGAAGTAGATGAGCCCGTCTTGCCCGGCCGGCAGCTCGCGCCCGCGCTCGTCCACGATATGCACGGCGGCGGAGATGGCGCGGCCGACCGAGCCCGGATGCGACAGCCAGTCGGGCGTGTCGATCACGGTCATGCCGTTGCCCTCGCTGCCGGCGTAGTACTCCCAGATCACCGGGCCGAGCCAGTCGATCATCTGCCGCTTGACCTCGGCCGGGCACGGGGCGGCGGCGTGGATGACCCGGCGCAGGGTGCCGAGGTCGAAGCCGCGGCGATCCGGCTCGGGCAGCCGGAGCATCCGGACGAAGTGGGTCGGCACGAACTGGGCGTGCGTCACCTGGTGCGTTTCGACCGCGCGCAGGCACCCGGCCGGGTCGAAGCGGTCCATCAGGACGACGGTCCCGCCGTTGCGGTGGGTGCCCATGGAGAAGCCGAGCGGCGCCGCGTGGTACAGCGGGCCCGGGCACAGGTAGACCGAGTCGGGCCCGAATCCGTAGACGAGGTTCATCACCTGATCCAGGGCCAAGCCCGTGCCGAACGGCGGGAACTCGGCCGCCCGCTTGATCCCCTTCGGCCGCCCGGTGGTGCCCGAGGAGTAGAAGACGGTGCTTCCCTCAACCTCCGCCTCGATCGGCTCGGCCGAGAACCCCGCGATCGCCGTCTCGTAGCTCGCCAGGCCTGGATGGCCGGGTCCGCCTGAGTGGCCGGGGCGGCCAGGAAACTCGGTGCCGCCAGGGAATTCGGTTTGGTCGTCTCCGGTCACGAACACGAGCACGCCCGGCAGCCGCGCGGCCGCCGCCGCGGTCTCCGGCGAGGCGAACACCACGCTGGCGCCGCAGTCGGCGACGATGTAGGCGGCCTCCTCGGCCGTCAGGTGCCAGTTGACCGGCGTCCAGTAGGTGCCGGCGCGCTGCGCGCCCCAGGCGATCTCGAAGTACTCCGGCCGGTTGGCCAGCATGATCGCCACCTGATCGCCGACCCGCAGGCCGAGGCTGGCGAGCAGCCGGGCCACCCGCCGGCTGCGGGCCTCCAGCTCGCCGTACGTTACCTGGCCGCTTCCGTCGGCCATGATCACGGCGGGCTTGCCGGGCGGCACGTCCGCGATGAGCGGCGAGCCCGCCGCGGTCGCCTGCTCGCCAGCGAGCTCCATCTGCTCTCCTTTGCACAGCCGCGCGTATCGAAGGCGTCACAAGGGAAAGTACCTCTTTCCGGCAGAGGCTCCTAGTGCCCGGGGGCGGAGCGGGCCTAGTAACAGATAACCTCTGAGTTCCCACCGGCCCCAGCGACCCGCATAACCCCAGGACAAGCGTCTTCTCGGCGTGGGAGGTGTGATTTCTCTGGTTGACGAGATTTCATCTTTCCCGAATGTCTACTCATTTCTTAGACACGGCCTAACCCCCAACCCCGGGACGGCTAAGGCGGCCGGAACGAAAACCGCCATTAGGCGGCCTTTTCTAAGCTATGGAAATTATAGAGGCTTTCGCATCCCTGACGGCGCGCGCGCTCGCGAGCCGTGTCGTGAAGCGAGCATTAATTCGTCGTCGAATACCACTATTTTCACTGATTTGCGTTCAATTTAATGCTTTACAAATTCGTGAATGTTATTTAATGTTGACCAGTCCCCGGGAAGGTCCCGGCGATAACTTTAGGCGGTGATCGAAGTGCTGACATTCCGGAAGTCTCGCCATATCGGCAAAAAGTCGGCCCTGGCCTTTGCCATGGTTGCGGTCGTAGGTGCTGGTACTGCCATAAGCGCCGCCCCGGCGTCTGCTGCGACCGATTACAGCGTCGACGCGAATCAGGCGTGTAGGGACACCTATACCGTCTCTAACTACCACTACTTCAACATCTACGCCGGATATACAAATTTCTCGAACCCGTACTCGTGGAACTGCACGGAAGACTTCATCGACGAGTCAGCCCCTGGGATCGGCCTGCGCTTCGTCCAGGTCGGCGCCCCCGACTTCCAGACGTACTGCTCTATTGCCTACCCGGGCAGCCAAGCGGTCCTCGTCAGCTATAACGTCAACGGCTGGCGCTGCCAGCTGTAGACCGTAGCCGCAGAACGGGCGAGGCTACTGCGCGAAGGGGCGACGTCGGCCGCCCCTTCGCGTCCGGGTTAAGCACTACGCCGCTGGCGCACGTCATGGCAGAACATCCTCGCCAGGTGGGGCGCGGCGCGGTGCTTGAGCATGGCCAGGCTCGGGATGCTGTGCCTTCACATCCTCCAAAGCAGCCTCGGCCTGGTCAACACCCTCATGATCCAGGACACCCTCGCGCTGGCCGAATGGGAGGGCGCGCTCACCGAGGGGTCCCAGTAGCAATCGCGGAAAATCCAACGAACCCACTGCTGACCTGCGGTGATGTGGTGTTATTCGGACTTGGTCAGTGCGTCGGGGGTGGACCTGCATCGGACCCGGATCACACGTTAGGGCGGTTCGGGTAGGTCAGCGGGGGTATCCCGGCGAGGATGGGCAGGGTCCTTAGCATGCGTTCCGGTTCGGCCGGAGCCTGCGCGTGGTCGCAGCGGGGCGGGGAATCGCCCGGCAGGGCAGCGCTGGGTGACGGTGATCTTCGTGTCCGGAAGTCCTCAGTAACGGACAAGATCAACTTGGACCGGCATGAGCGGCGCTCTGGCGCCTGGCGGGCGTCCGTAACTCAGTCCGGAATCAATGCCCTGAAACCTTCGTCACAGGGCCGGGTTTCGGTGCACGATCGGGATTAATGAGCCTTCCTGTGCACCTCTCGCCGACCAGCGTGTCGGCTATGCCCGGATCTCCGGCGCCTCACAGTACCTGGACGGGCAGACTGACGCGCTGACCGCGGCGGGCTGCCAGAAGACCTTTGCCGATACAGCGTCGGGGAAGCTGACCGAGCGGCCGGAGCTCACGTTGCGCCTGGGGTACCCGCGGGCCGGGGACACGCTGGTGGTGTGGTGGCTGGACCGGCTGGGCCGGTCGCTTCGGCATCTGGTGGAGACTGTCAACGCGCTGGCCGAGCGCGGGGTGGCGTTCGCGTTCCTGCATGAGGGGATCGACACCAGCACCGGCCGGCTGGTTTTCCACATCTTCGCCGCGCTGGCCGAGTTCGAGCGCGAGCTGATCGCCGAGCGGGCGGCGGTGGGCCGGGCTGCCGCGCGGGCGGCCGTCCTGCCAAGCTCTCCCCAGCCCAGGTCGCTCTGGCCCGGGCGCGGTATGAGGCCCGGGACATCACCGTGGCCGAGATCGCCAGGGCGCTGGGGGTCGGCCGCGGCACCATCTACCGGGCGCTCCAGCAGGCGTCCTGAGTGCAGGCCTGCTGCTTCGACTTGTGCGCCGGCGCGCGCCAGAATCGGAATCTGCGAGCGCTGATCGCGATGTGGCAGCAGGATGCTCCCGTCGCGATCGGCTGGCAGGGTCCCGCGCAGGCATGCGGGCAGCGCGGGCGCTATTTGGGCTCGCGGCCCGTCGGTACCGGGGCGGCCTGCGCGAGGCCAGCGAGGAGCAGGTCGATCATGCGGCGAGCGTGGTAGTCGGGGAAGGTCTCGACTCCGATGCACAGGTTGCCGATGCCGAGCATCAGGTCGTAGGCCCTTATGTCCGCGCGTGTGTGGCCGGCGGCGGCGGATGCTTTCAGCAGGTGGTCGAGCACGGGCAGCAGGCGGTCGACGAACTCGGCGTGCAGGCTCTCGAACCCGGCCTGGTCCGAGTGCAGCGCCTCGGCCAGGCCGTGCTTGGTGACCAGGAAATCGGCGAACCGGGCCACCCATGACCGCAGCGCTTCGTACGGTGTTTCGCCGGCCGCAGGGGTAGTGGCCGTGGCGTCGGCGAGCGCGTCGAGCTGGTGCCGGAAGACTGCGACCACCAGGTCGGCCCGGGTGGGGAAGTGCCGGTAGATGGTGCCCATGCCGACGCCCGCTTCTGCGGCGATGTCCCGCACAGGGGCGTCGACCCCCGCACGGACGAACACCGCGGCGGCGGCGTCCAGGAGCGTCTGCTGGTTGCGCCGGGCGTCGAATCGCTTACGCCGGCCAGTGCTGGCAGGCGGCGGCGTGTCGGCCGTCGTCATTCGAGGTGCCTCCTCCTCACTTGCCAAGCGGAGCACTGTTCCTTATAGTGATTCGGAGCAACGTTCCGGATCGGAGTGATGCTCCGATATCCATCATGCCAGATCGACGCGGTACGGGCCACCATGCCCCGACTAGGAAGGTACTCATCCCATGAGCGACACAGCACCGGCCGATGCCGGCACCGACGCGACCACGCCGATCATCTCGGTCAGGCCGGTCACGCTCGCGGCCCCTAACCGCGGCCAGGACCTGCGGGTACGGGTCTCAGCGCCGACGACCGGCCGCGACCTGCCGGTCGTCGTCTTCTCCCACGGCATGACCTTGACCATGGACAATTACGCACCGCTGGCCGGCTTCTGGGCCGCCCGCGGGTTCGTCGTCATCCAGCCCACCCACCTCGACTCGCTCGGCCTCGCCCCCGACGACCCGCTCACCCCGCTCATCTGGCGCATCCGGACCGACGACCTGACCGGCATCCTCGACCAGCTCAGTGTCATCGAAGCCGCCGTGCCCGGCCTGGCCGGGCGCGTCGACCACGGCCGCATCGCGGCCGCCGGGCACTCGTGGGGCGCGCAGACCGCGAGCACGATCGCGGGCGCGCGGGTCGCCGGCGCCGACGGCACGCCTGGCGAGAGCATGGCTGACCCGCGAGTCCGGGCGGCAGTCCTGCTCTGCCTGCCCGGAGCCGGCGGCGCCGACCTGAGCCCGCTCGCCGCCGAGTACTTCCCGTTCATGAGCCCTGATTTCGCCGAGATGAAGACGCCGAGCCTGATCGTCGCCGGCGACCACGATCAGTCCCCGCTGACGGTGCGCGGCCCGGACTGGTTCACCGACGGCTACCGCCTCAGCCCGGGCGCCACCGACCTGCTGACCCTGTTCGGCGCGGAACACGGGCTCGGCGGCATCCAGGGTTATAACGACACGCGGACCACCGACGAGAGCCCCGAGCGCGTCACGCTGATCCAGCAGGCCACCCTGGCGTACCTGCGCACCGCGCTGGGCGTGGATGACGGTGCGTGGCCTGCTGCGCGTGAGGCCGTGGCCGCGACCAGCGGCAAGCTCGGAAGAATCGACTCGAAGTGACCAGCCCTCTCGCGCCGGCCCGCAGGCCGAGCTTCGGCATCATGACCGCCCCATCGCAGGTCGCCTACGAAGACATCCTGCGGGTCTGGCGCGAGGCGGACAGCATCCCGCAGATCGAGCACGCGTGGTTGTTCGACCACCTCCTGCCGATAGGCGGCGACCCGAACGGCCCCGCCTTCGAGGGCTGGACGCTGCTGTCCGCCCTCGCGGCACAGACCGAACGGCTGCGACTCGGGCTGCTCGTGACCAGTAACCGCTTCCGGCCTCCCGCGGTGCTGGCCAAGATCGCCGCGACTGTCGACGTCGTGTCCGGCGGAAGGCTTAACTTCGGCATCGGCGTGGGCTCCCGGCCAAGCCCGCCGGCCGCCTGGCGCGAGTACCCGGCACACGGTCTGCCCTTCCACGACTTCGCCCACGCGGCCGGAAGCTTCGCCGAAGCGTGCACGGTCATCCGGCGCCTGTGGACGGAGCCCGAACCGTTCGACTTCGACGGCACCTACCACCATCTGGCCGGAGCGTTCTGCAACCCTAAACCCGTCCAGCGGCCTCGTCCGCCGGTCATGATCGGGGGACGTGCCACCGCGACGCTGCGCGTGGTCGCCGAGCATGCCGACCTGTGGAATATCCCCGGCGGCGACATCGACGATGCCATCCGCCGCAGCGCGCTGCTGGACCGCTTTTGCGCCGAGATCGGCCGGGACCCTGCCTCGATCATCCGCTCGGTCCACCTGCCGGTCTCCTACCACCAGCCCGGCAGCACCCAGGGCGCGATTACCGAAGCCATCGACGCCGGGTTCCGGCACATCGTGCTCGGCCTCGCCTCGCCCTATCCAGCCGAGGTCGCACACTGGGTCGCCGAAACCTTCATAGGCCCCGCTCACTGCCCAAAGTGAAGCGGCGGCCCGAAGACATGAAGGATCAGTTTCTGCAAGGCAACGGTGGCGGCATTGCTACCCCTAATCCAAGGAACCGCCGATGAAGACGTCGCATCCACCGCTCGATCCGGAGCTAGCCGCGGTGCTGACGGCCGTGCACGAGCACCTGTCGCCGAGCATCACTCCTGGGGACATCGAGGCGCTGCGGGCCAGCCCCATGTTCGCGGTCGCGGACGAGGACCTGAGGCGCAACGGGACCGTCGACCTGCGGAACCTTTTCGTGCCGGGCCCGGCGGGCTCTCCCGATATTTCGCTGCTGGTCCTGAGACCCGCGGGCCTGGCGGCGGGAGCACCCGTCTTCTACCACGTCCACGGCGGCGGCATGATCATCGGCGACCGTCGCACCGGAGTTGCCGGCGTGCTCGACTGGGCTGTCGACAACGGCGCCGTCGTGGTGTCGGTGGAGTACCGCCTGGCACCAGAGCACCCCGATCCGGCTCCGGTCGAGGACTGTTACGCGGGCCTGCTGTGGACCTGCGAGCACGCCGCGGAGATTGGCGGCGATGCAGACCGCATCGTCGTCGCCGGCGCGAGCGCCGGCGGGGGCCTCGCGGCCGGCGTGGCGCTGCTCGCACGCGACCGGGGCGGACCCCGGCTGCTCGGCCAGGTGCTCATGTGCCCGATGCTCGACGACCGGTTCGTCACGCCGAGCAGCCGGGAACTCCACGGCGAGGGCATCTGGGACGCCACCAGCAACATGACCGGATGGGACGCGCTGCTCGGCGAGCGCCGGGGTGGCGGCGACGTCAGCATCTACGCGGCGCCGGCGAGGGCGACCGGCCTGGCCGGCCTGCCGCATCGTTCGTTGACGTCGGCTCGGTCGAGACCTTCCGCGACGAGGACATCGATTACGCCACCCGGCTGCTGCAGGCCGGCGTCCAGTGCGAGCTGCACGTCTGGCCAGGCGGCTTCCACGGATTCGACGGCATGGCCCCGCAAGCCTCGCTATCGCGAACCGCGGCCGCGACCCGGGCCGCATGGGTCCGGCGGCTCCTGGCCGCTGGCTGACATCCGGCAACAAAGGTGAAGGGACCGGCACATGAGGGAGCTACTCGGACGGTCAGCGTTACCGGTCGGAAGTAGTCTGGTACCGGCCCCGTTCATGGGTTGGGCATGAAGGAGGTGCCGGACTCGGTGACGGTGGCGGGGCGCAGCGGCCGCCATCCTTCGATGAGCTTGGCGAGCTCGGCTTCGATGTCGACGCTGATGAAGCCGAAGAAGTTGATGTTCTCGCGATGGCCGGGGGCGATGAAGGACAGCAGTTCGTCGGGAACGTCGCGGCCCTGGCCGCGTAGCTCGCCGATGCCCATGCCGTAGTACTCGGTGGTCCAGCAGATCACCGAGTTCGTGAGCAGGGTGAGGCACCAAGCCTGTTCGGTCTGGTCCTGGAGGTGGGGGCGGACGATGGTGCCCTGCCGGGCATAGTGCAGGTCGCGGCGGAGCGCGTGGAGGCTCTCGTCCTTGTTGAGCTGCCAGGAGATCTTCCTGCGGTAGACCGGGTCGGACAGGTACCGGGCGGCGTGGATGGTGCGCCGCATCCGGCCCCACTCCTTGAGCGCGGCCGCGAGGGTGTTCTGGCGGGAGGCGGCCGACCACTTCCCGGCGGTCTGTGACGCGGTCGCCTCCCCGAACTTCAGCGACCCGCCCATGCGCAGCAGGTCGGGGTAGCACCCGGCCACCAGGTCCTCGTTCCAGCGGTTGGCCAGCAGCGGCCCGGCGTGCGGGTACCGGGCGCTGGTGGCGGCCGGGGAGTCGCCCCGCACCAGGGTGATCTTGCCGAGGTCGCGGATCCGCGGGGTGAGGGACTTGCCGACCAGGTCGAACAGGCCGAAGTTCACCAGGGTCGCGCCGTGGGTGTCGGTGGCGTGCTCGCGGATCGGGAGGTCGGTCTCGTTGCCGAGCAGCTCGTCCAGCGTGTAGTGGCCTTCGCGGTGGGTCGCCACGATCTGCTTCGTCCCGTACGTCGACCACTGGTCGGAGACGTGCGTGTAAGTCGACAGGACGCGTCCGCCGTGGATGATCATGTCGCGGCCGGTGAGGGACTTGCCGCGGACGGGGAACCGCTGCCCGTCCGAGGACGACATGGTGCCGCCTCCGAACTTCCCGGCCAGCTCCAGGCCGTAGTGGTGGTTGACGATCACGGTGTTGGCGTCGCGGAGCGTGTCCTCCCGCACGTACCATTCCTGGGTCCAGGCCAGGGTGTCGTAGGAGACGCCGCACGCCTCGGACATGCGGGTGAGCCCGAGGTTGGTGGCCCCGGCGATGAGCACCGCGAGGATGTTGCGCTTGAGCTCCACCGACTGGGCGGACTTGCGGCCCCCGGCGTGGGTGAAGCACGCCAGGAAGTCCGTGCGGGCATTCAGCTCGATCAGCAGCGAGGCGATCGGTACGAACGGCAGCATCGAGGCGAGCTCGTCCCGCAGCGCCCTGGCCTCGGCGGGGATGTCCTCGGCCGACAGCGGCGGGATCACCAGCTTCCCCTCCTTGTCCAGGCGGATCGCGCCGATGTCGCCCGGGAGCTGTTCGCGAGCGTCTCCTCCAGGTCGGTGAGGGCCAGGTGCAGCTCGTCCTTCACCTGGGCGATGGCCTCGGCCGCCCCGGGCGGCTTGCGCACCAGCTGACAGAACTCGGCCAGGCGCGGCTGCCACTGCTCCGGGGTGAACAGGTAGGTACCCGGGTCTGCGTAGCGGCGGGAGCCGGGCACGAACACGTCGCCCGATCGCAGCCCGTCCCGCAGGGCCAGCACGGTGCACATTTCCCAGTAGTGCCGGAACGCGGTGTCGTCCCCGCTCTTGCTGGCCCTGGCCAGGTAGTCGGCGTACCGAGCGGGCACGAACGAGGCCGGCGCCCCGACCGGGACCTTCCGGCCGCCGGCTCGGTTCAGGTCCTTCAGGATCTCCACGGCGTCCATCAGGTCGCCGGTGCCTGGCCCGCCCTGGAAGTCGATCGCGTTCAGCACGTGCGGGGTGAACTGCCGCAGGTAGGAGTAGGAGGCCTCCAGCGCCGCCAGCCGACCGTGGTCCCTGGGGAGCGGTTTCCAGTTCACCGAGGCGACCTCGCGGAGCCTGTCCATCCCGATCCGCGTCCGCAGCATCCCGCCCACGTTCTCGTCCGGGACGCCCACGTCGATCAGCACCGGCAGGATCACGTCCATGAGCAGCTGGCGGGCCTCGCCCTTCCTTGCCCGCTCGGCCAGGGCCTCATCGGTCCTGGCCTTAGCGCGGGACTCTCGCGCCGACACCGCCTGGTCGAACAACGCGATGACCTCGTCCAGCTGGTCCACCGCCGACTGGGCGACCAGCGCCAGCAAGACCGGGTAGCGGCGCTCCCCGCGCCGTTCCAGCCCCTGCACCGTCGAGCGGCGGCCCAAGGTGGCCAGGAACCGGCGCCGCTCGCGGGGCAGCATCGACAGGTCCAGTTGATGGGCGTCCATGCCGCGAAGGAACAGCAGCTTCTCGATCGCCGTCTTCACCGCAGCGGACGTCGCCTCCACCGCAGGCGTAGTCAGCCACGTCAGCCGGGTCATCCCGAGCCCGGCATCGTGGACCAGCAGCCGGTCCAGGTCGCCGCGCACCTGCCCCGTCAGAAGGTGGACGACCTTCTCCGACGTCAGCGCGCCCGCACCCGTCCGGGCGGTCGCGACCATCTCCATCAGCGTCACCACGCCGGGCCGCGTCACGTGCGCGCCGATCAGGAACTCCGCCGCCTGGTGGAACAGCAGGGACGGGGTGTCGTGCTCCATCGCACGGTCCTGCAGGAACTGCTCCAGGTCCTTCAGCGGCTCCCCGCCAGTCGGCACCGGCTTCCAGTCTAGGTACTTCAGGACCGCCTTCAGGTGATCGCTGCGAGTCTGCGCCCGCCGCCCGTACTGCTCCAGCGCGCCGGGGAACACCTCCAGTTGATCCGCCAGCCGCAGCACCGCGGCCTGCGGCACGGACCAGATGTCATCGGGGACGAACCCCAGCCACGGCAGCGTGCACAGCTGAACGGCCAGCCCCAGCCGCGCCGCAGGCCCGCGCCCGCCCCCATGCCCCAGGTTGTCGACGAATCCCAGGTCCTTCCGCGTCAGCGTGAAGAACCGGATCAGCTCCTCCCTGCCGATGTCCGGGTACGACCGCAGCCGCTCCATCTGCTCGTCAGAGAAGAACTGAGTCGCCAACCCCAACAACCTCCACGGAAGCACCGGAACCAGTACGAACCGTAGCGACAGAGATCGTCAGCCGTCCCAAGGACTCGAATAACACTAGGTCAGCGGCGGGTTCGTTGGATTTTCCGCGATTGCTACCGGGTCCCCACCGACGCCCGACCGGCGCGGCCTCACCTCGATCTTCCACGCCAACATCACCCCGTACCCTCGAGGGCCTGGACGCCGCCCGCGCCTGCGGCCAGCGCCTCGGACGCCCGCCCGCCATGAACGAGGAGCAGGTCCGCCGCGCCAGGACCCTCCTCGCCCAGCCCGACGCCACCGTGGCGTCCATCCCCTGGCTGGAGCGGGCATCCCCGCGGAGCACCCCATCGACAGGATCCCGGACCTGACCAGCCAACTCCTCGCCCTGCGAGATAAGTTGCGGGCGATGCCAGCCTGACAGCCCGCCCCGCAGCCCGGTTCGCACGCGCCGCCGCCAGGCCGCCACGGAGTGCCCGATCCGAAGGAGACCAGAATCAGCGAAGACAACGCCCCTCGCGGCAGGGCGGCGCCATGGGCAGGCCGAGGGGTGGGGGTGCTCCCCGTTCCCGGCCTCGTCATCGGCGGCATCGTCGGGCTGCAGTCCTCCAGGTGGGCCGATCGCCTACCGGCCGGTACGTCCAAACCGAGATGAGCTAGCGCGACCACACCGCTCCATCGTCGTCCGACCTGCGGCGAAAAGCTCAGCGTTCAATTCCGGCCGAATAGTCCCTGCGGGCCTAGCGGGACGGGGATCCGGTTCTCCGGGAAGCGCCCGGCTCCCGCGCGGCCGTGGCCGCCACTGTGGCGTAGTCCAAGGTGAACGCGCCGCCCGCGGCGTCGACGGCCGCGCCGATCCCCGCGAGCAGCTCCGCCTGCACCTGCGGCGGGAGAAGGCTGTGGCCGCCGAAGGTGGGCACCACGTCCAGCCACTCGTCCCTGGTGTAGGGCCGGGACCAGTCGAACCGCCAGGTCTCCGGCTCGCCGAACCCGCCCGCCTGCTGCATCGCATCGGCCGCCTTGCCGCATCCGACCAGGTACGGCGTCGACGGCGGGCCGGGACCAGAACTCGCCGCCCGGCGAGTCCGGCAGCGCCCGCTGATACACCTCACCGAAGGCCGCGCGCAGCTCCGCTGGCGGCTGGAACGCGTTCCAGAAGACCGCGAGCCGCCCCCGGGCCCCAGCACGGCGGCGGCCTTCGCCGCGCCCGCGACCGGATCCACCCAGTGCCAGGCCTGCGCCGCGATGACCGCGTCGAAGGTCCGGTCGCCCGCGTCCCACTCCTCGAACTTCGCCACCTCGACGTCCAAGCCGCTGCTGCGCGCCAGCTCGGCCATCCGCCCGTCGGGGTCGACGCCGAGCACCTGGCAGCCGGCCGCCTGAAGAGCCGGGCGGATATGCCGGTACCGCAGCCGACGTCGAGGATCGGGGGGCGCCCCGGGCTGGCGGCGACGATCCGGTCGACCAGGGCGGCTGGATAACCGGGTCTGGCGCGGTCATAGCGTCCGGCGTCTGACCCGAAAGACTCCGCTACCTCCCGCTGCTCGTGCGACGGCCCGCGCCGGTCCGATCGGGGCGCCCCGCGAAGGCTCTGGCGGTAGAGTGGTCATGCGCCCACTTTAAATGGGCGACCGCCCACTTGAGGCCGCGCGTTCGCGCACGGCGAAGGGCGGCGGAGCGAGACCAAGAAGCCCGCCGGGCAAAGCGGCGAACTGGGGAGGGATGGACGGATGCCGACAGGGGTGGCCATCCGCGACCCGCGCGGGCAGCTCTTCGAGGCGGCCGAGCGGATCCTGCTGCGCGCTGGCCCGGCCGGCCTGACCAGCCGCTCCGTCACCGCCGAGGCGGGGGTCGCCAAGGGCGTGCTGCACCGCCATTTCGCGGACTTCGACGACTTCCTCGCCGAGCTCGCGCTCTCCCGGGTCTCCCGAATCGCCGACCAGGCCGCCGACCTGCGCGCGGCTGCCGGCGGCGGCACCGTCGCGGGCAACCTCGCCGCCGCGCTGCCGTCCCTGTTCGCACCGGAGATGCTGGCGCTCATCCGCCTGATCATCGCGCGTGACGAGCTCCGCGCCCGGCTGCGCGCCGCCACCGGGTCCAGGATCCCCCTCGTCTCGGAGTCCACCGCGATGGTCGCCGGCTACCTCGCCGCCGAGCGGGACCTGGGCCGGATCGCGCCCGCGGCCGACATCGCCACGCTAGCCCCGACCCTGATCGGGGCCGCCCACCTCCTCTTCGCCGACTCCGGCGGCGGCCCCGATCCCGCCGCCATCGCCCGGGTCGTCACCGCGGTCTTGGCCGGCGCCGCCCGCTGACCCGGGGGGCACGGGCAAGACCACGCTCGCCCACCAAATCGCCTGCGCGGTGGGCTGCCCGGCGGTCTGTGACAAGAATGGATGGCTGATGACTCCCACCCTGATTATCGTGAGCGGGCCACCGGGCTCGGGCAAGACCACGCTCGCCCACCAAATCGCCTGCGCGGTGGGCTGCCCGGCGGTCTGCCGGGATGAGATCAAGGAGGGCATGGTGCACGCCGCGCCCGGGTTCGTCGGCGGCGCCGACGATGACCTGACAATGCGCACGCTGCCGGTCTTCTTCGAGGTGATCGAGCTGCTGCTGAAGGCGGGGGTGACGACCGTGGCGGAGGCCGCGTTCCAGGATCATGTGTGGCGCCCGCGGCTGACGCCGCTTCTCGGGCTCGCGACGGTGCGGATCGTACACTGCGTGGTGGACGCCGAGGTGGCCTTCGAGCGGATCCTGCACCGTAACACCGATGACCGCACACGCCGGGCGCACGCCGACCCAACTCCGGCCGACCGGCCGGAGTTCCTCCGGCGGCACCGCGAGTTCAACCGGGTCGATCTCGGCCTTCCGTGGATCGAGGTCGACACCACGTCCGGATACCACCCGGGGATCACCGCGATCGCGGCCTTCGCCGGCCAGCCATGATGTGCTCAGAGCGGTCAGGTCGGGCGGAAGCGAAGCGCCGACCTGGTCTCGTCGATAGCGACCTGACGGACAGGCTGGATCCCTCGCCGGCCAGAGCCGCGGCCAGGGTGTCGCGGTTGAGGTCAGTGCCGACCCGGTAGGACCGCGACCCGATGGCCCGGCTTGATCTGCAGCTTCGCGACGGTATCCACGCCCCAAGTATGGCGCGGCGATGAGGCGGGGCATTACCGTGCGTCATAATCGAGATACGCTTTCCAGTGAGAGGGGAATGACAATGCCGCAGGTGACGAGGGTGGGCCGGGTGGTCGTGCCGGTAGCGGATCAGGACGAGGCGATCGCCTTCTACACGCGGGTTCTCGGGTTCACGCTGGTAGCCGACATGCCGTTCGGCGACGGGTACCGCTGGGTGGAGATGGCGCCGCCCGGCGGGGGCGCGAACGTCGCGTTCGGCCCGGTGCGGAATGACTTCCAGCCAGGCAGGCCGACCGGCATCCTGCTGACCTCGCCTGACCCCGCCGCCGACCGGGCCGAGCTCGCGGGCCTCGGCGTCGATGTGGACCCCGACGTGATGGGCGGCGACGGCGGGGTGCCGGTGATGTTCTCGTTCCGCGACCAGGACAAGAACCAGCTCATGATCGTGCAGGAGGCGTAGCTCCATCCTGGTCGCTCCCATGATCGCGGTCGCTCTCATGATCGCGCAGGAGGCGTAACTCCTCGTCGATGGTGGTGATCACGGCGAGCGCGGCGGCGCGCAGGGCGCCCGGGCGGAGCGGAGTGCCGAGCAGCTGGCTGACCAGGGCGCGGTGCGAGGCGTGCAGGGTGCGGACGGCGGCGGGGCTGATGCCGGGCTTGGCGGACGGGACGCCGCCGCGGGGTCGGCCGGGCTTGGTGGGGATCCAGAGGTGGCCCGGGTCGCTGCCCTCAAGCTCGGCGATCAGCGACGCGCGGGCCGCAAGCCAGCGGGTGAGGATGTGCACGGTGGACCCGGTGAGCGGGTACGACTCGCCGTCGATCTCGGCGCGCGCCTCGTCGCCGTCCAGGTGCAGCGCGCTGAGCTTCAGGTCGGCTATCTCGGGGACGCCGTGGCCGGTGTCGGCGATGACGGCGGCGACGGCGGCGGTGCGCAGCGCGGTCATGGCGTTGGCGTGGATCGGCCGTCTGACGGTGAGCTCGTGCAGCAGCCTCTCGGTGTCGCCCGGGGTCAGGTGATAGCCGCGGGCGGGCGCCAGCCGGTCGACGCGCCCCGGCTCGCCGAGGAACTCGGCGAAAGCGTTGACGGTATCGGCGCGGACCCGCATGGAGTTCGGGTAGGCCGCCGCGTCAGGGCCCCGGAGGGTGTTGCGGGTGCGGGTCTTGCCCTCCGCCGCGTCCGCGAGCCATGCGGCGGTGCGCTCCGGGTCCAGCAACTCCCTCGCCGTCAGCGGCTTCTCCGCCCCGGCGGCCGCGGCGGCCTGCTGGGCGTGCCGGAGGTACTCGTTGAGGAAGGTCTTGCGGATCCGGCGGGTGCTCGCGGACAGGTCGCGATCGGCGAGGTGCCGGAGGAATTCGTCGATTGCGTCACGCGCCGGGGCGCTGGCATCCAAGGCTGGCATGGCCAGCAGAATAGCCTGTCTCACAGATAACAGCAAGAAATGTGGATCTTCCCGAGCCGGCCGGGGGTTGATGCTGCGCAACGCTTCTTGCTGTTATCTGGCTCGGCCTGAGCGGGCGACGAATCGGGGCAAACCCGCCGGAACAACCCGGCGTGTCCCGGTGCCGTTGCGGGTGCCCGGGACGGCCGGCGAACCTAGACTGACGCCGTGGCCACCGAGATGCCCACCGGTCCTGCCGGGGATCCTCCTCAGCTCGAGGAACTCCTGGGGGAACCGTGGCGGGCGCAGGTCACCCAGCTCCGCCGCTACGTGCGCAAGACCCGCAACATCGGCGTTGCCGAGCAGCTCTCGCTCGCCTTCGAGGCCGTAGTCAGCGGCGACACCGACGCGGCGCACCGGCACCTCACCGACGCCAGGCTGCTGGCCACGCCCCCGAGCGTCGCGGTGCCGCGCTCCCCCGCCGTCGATGTAGCCCCGGTCCCTGCAGTCCCGGTCCCTGCCTCGGTTAGCACCCCGTCGACGCCGCGCCGGACCGCCGCCGTCATCCGCAAGCCGCTGACCGGCCAGGCACGGGTGCCCGCGGCGGGTCCGGTGCTCATCGCGACCGACGGGTCGTGCAGCGGCGACGGGCGCCACTGCTCCTGGGCGTTCCTCGCCACCAGCGGGCACTGGGGGTGCCAGGCGGGCGACTACCGGCACGACAACGTGAACGGCGGTTCCGGGGCGCTGATCGCCGAGCTCCGCGCCGCGTACCTGGCCCTGCGGTTCGTCGCCGGCCCGGTGACCCTCCTGGTCGACTCCACGATCGCGCTCCGCTACCTGCGTCTGTGGCAGCGCGGGGAGACCGGCCGGATGCCCCCGCAGTACGACCTGCACCCTCGGCGCGAGGGCACCGCCCCTGCCCTGGTCACGCTGGCCGGCCTGGTCCGCGCCAGGGGCGATGAGCTGACCACCGCGCACGTCAAGGGCCACGCGGGCCACACCCTCAACGAGGGCGCCGACCTGCTCGCCACCATCGCCCGCCGCTGGGTCGCCGCCACCGAGACCCTGCCGCAGAAGGCCATGCGGGCCGAGGCCGCTGACATCGCGGCCACCTTCCTCGCCCAATGGCACCGCGAAAACCCCGGCCGGGGTGACGCGTGACTCCTGGTTCCCGTGCTTCCGCTGGTGACGGGGTCAGGGTGATCGTAGCCGCGAAAACTCCCGGCCGAGGCACGCGTGACTCCTGGTTCCCGTGCTTCCGCTGGTGACGGGGTCAGGGTGATCGTAGCCGCGAAAACTCCCGGCCGAGGCACGCGTGACTCCTGGTTCCCGTGCTTCCGCTGGTCACGGGGTCAGGGCCATCATAGAGGCGTGAATACCGTCATCGTGGGCACCGGCCCGCTGAGCTTCGCCGAGGTCGTCGAGGTCGCAAGGGCTGGTGCCGTGGTGGCGCTGGCGAAGGAGGCCGAAGCCGAGATCGCCGCAAGCCGCCAGGTCATCGAGATCCTCGCGCACGATAGCGCGCCGCACTACGGCGTGTCGACCGGGTTCGGCGCGCTGGCCACCAGGCACATCCCGCCCGAGCTGCGCGCTCAGCTGCAGCGGTCCCTGATCCGCTCGCACGCGGCCGGGTCGGGTCAGGAGGTGGAGGCCGAGGTCACCCGCGCGATGATGTTGCTGCGCCTGTCCACCCTCGCCACCGGCCGGACCGGCGTCCGGCTGTCGACCGCGCAAACCTACGTGAAGATGCTCAACGCCGCGATCACGCCGGTGGTCCGCGAGTACGGATCGCTCGGCTGCTCAGGCGACCTGGCGCCGCTCGCGCACTGCGCTCTTGCCGCGATGGGCGAAGGCGAGGTCCGCGTCCGGGCGCGGGACACTCTGATACCAGCTGCCGCGGCCCTGGCCGCCGCCGGGATCGAGCCGGTCGTGCTGGCCGAGAAGGAGGGGCTTGCGCTGATCAACGGCACCGACGGCATGCTCGGCATGCTGGTGCTCGCGGCCGCGGACCTGCGCACGCTGCTCAAGACCGCCGACATCACCGCCGCGATGTCGGTCGAGGCGCTGCTCGGCACGGACGCCGCGTTCGCCGCCGACCTGCAGGCACTGCGGCCGCACCCCGGCCAGGCCGCGTCGGCCGCCAACATGCGGGCGCTCCTCGCGTCGTCCCCGGTCGTCGCGAGTCATAAGGGGCCGGAAGACACCCGCGTGCAGGACGCTTACAGCCTGCGCTGCTCCCCCCAGGTGCACGGGGCGGCGCGCGACACCCTCGCGCACGCGGAGACGGTCGCCGACCGCGAGCTGGCCAGCGCGATCGACAACCCGGTGGTCACCATGGACGGCCGCGTGGTGAGCAACGGCAACTTCCACGGCGCGCCCGTCGGCTACGTGCTCGACTTCCTCGCGATCGCCGTCGCCGACCTGGCGTCGATCGCCGAGCGCCGCACCGACCGGATGCTCGACGCCCACCGCTCGCACGGCCTGCCGCCGTTCCTGGCCGACGACCCGGGCGTTGACTCCGGGCACATGATCGCCCAGTACACGTCGGCCGGCATCGTCGCCGAGCTCAAGCGGCTCGCCGCGCCCGCGTCGGTCGACTCGATCCCGTCCAGTGCAATGCAGGAGGACCACGTCTCGATGGGCTGGTCGGCGGCGCGCAAACTCCGGCGCTGCGTCGACGGGCTGACCAGAGTCCTCGCGATCGAGCTGCTCACCGCGGCCCGCGCTCTCGACCTGCGCGCACCCCTCTCCCCCGGCGCCGCCACTCGCGCCGTGGTCGATGGCCTGCGAGCCGGCGGCAACGGCGGACCGGAGGCCGGCCGGGGGTCCCCGGCCCCGGCACCGACCGGTACCTCGCCCCGGAGATCGAAGCCGCGGTGTCTTACGTGGCCACCGGCGCCGCAGTTCGCGCAGCCGAGACCGCCGTCGGCCCGCTTCAGTAACTATTGACAATTTCGTAATAGTTAGAGAAGAGGAGATGACTGAGGCGGGGAGACCGGCTCGGAAGGCAGTTATGTCGATGCGAATTGCCGATCGACTGACGCGATGGTTCGCCCGCCGTCTGAGCGAGGTGATCGCCAGCGAAATCCCTCTGTAGCCCGTCGGCGCCGCTAGCGCGATCATGGGGCTGATGGAGTAACCACGGTCCGTTCACTCGAAAGGATTTGGTTTTTATGGAAGGCGCACGGACGGTCCGCGCCCCGCGCGGCAGCGCCCTGACGGCCCGGTCCTGGCAGACCGAGGCGCCGCTGCGGATGCTGATGAACAACCTCGACCCCGACGTGGCCGAGCGCCCCGACGACCTGGTGGTCTACGGCGGCACCGGGCGGGCCGCGCGTTCCTGGGGCGCGTTCGACGCGATGGTGGCGACGCTGACCGAGTTGCGCGAGGACGAGACGATGCTGGTCCAGTCGGGCAAGCCGGTCGGGGTGGTGCGCACCCACGAGTGGGCGCCCCGGGTGCTGATCGCCAACTCCAACCTGGTCGGCGACTGGGCCAACTGGCCGGAGTTCCGCCGCCTGGAGGCCGCCGGGCTGACCATGTACGGGCAGATGACCGCGGGTTCGTGGATCTACATCGGCACCCAGGGCATCCTGCAGGGCACCTACGAGACGTTCGCCGCCATCGCGGCCAAGCGATTCGGCGGGACGCTGGCCGGCACGCTCACGGTGACCGGCGGGTGCGGCGGGATGGGCGGCGCGCAGCCTCTCGCCGTCACCCTCAACGACGGCGTCGCGCTCGTCATCGACGTGGACCCCGCCCGGCTTGACCGTCGCGTCGCGACCCGCTACCTGGACGTCGTCGCAACCGATCTCGACGACGCCCTGCGGCTCTGCCTCGCCGCGAGGCGGGACCGGGCGGCGCTCTCGGTCGGCCTGGCCGGCAACTGCGCCACCGTGCTCCCCGAGATTGTGCGCCGCGGCGTCGAGGTGGACATCGTCACCGACCAGACGTCCGCGCACGACCCCCTCTCCTACCTGCCCGAGGGGGTGGCCCTTGAAGACTGGCACGACTACGCCGAGCGCAAGCCGGCCGAGTTCACCGAGCGGGCCCGTGTGTCCATGGCGGCGCATGTCGCGGCCATGGTCGGGTTCCTGGACGCCGGGGCCGAGGTGTTTGACTACGGCAACTCGATCCGGGACGAGGCGCGGCTTGGGGGCTTCTCCCGCGCGTTCGCGTTCCCCGGGTTCGTGCCGGCGTACATCCGCTCGCTGTTCGCCGAAGGGAAGGGGCCGTTTCGGTGGGCGGCGCTGTCCGGGGACCCGGCCGACATCCACGCGACCGACCGGGCCGTGCTGTCGCTCTTCCCTGACAACGCGCACCTGCACCGGTGGATCGAGGCGGCGTCCTCCCGGGTGGCCTTCCAGGGGCTGCCCGCCCGGATCTGCTGGCTCGGCTACGGCGAGCGGGATGTCGCGGGGCTCCGGTTCAACGAGCTGGTCGCCTCCGGCGAGGTCTCCGCCCCGATCGTCATCGGCCGCGACCATCTAGACGCCGGATCGGTCGCCTCCCCGTACCGGGAGACCGAGTCCATGGCCGACGGCTCCGACGCGATCGCCGACTGGCCCATCCTGAACGCCCTGACCTCAGCCGCCTCGGGGGCAACCTGGGTGTCGTTCCACCACGGCGGCGGCGTCGGCATCGGCCGGTCACTGCACGCCGGGCAGGTCTGCGTCGCCGACGGCACTGAATTGGCCGGGCGGAAGATCGAGCGGGTGCTGAGCAACGACCCCGGGCTCGGCGTGCTCCGCCACATCGACTCCGGCGACGCGCCGTCCGGGCCCGAGACGCTGGCGGCGTATCCCGAGGGCGGTGTTCGTCTGCCGTCGTGAGTGGCGGTTGGTGCGTTTGGGGTTTTGTTTTGTTTCGCGTCAGCGCTTCTTGCTGTTATCTGTCGCCGCAAGCTTGGGATCGTTATTGGGTGTAGTTAGCGTCCAATAGCGCCGCTAACTACACCCAATCTCCGGACGCGCTTACAGCAACTAGGCGCTTCTTGCTGTTATCTCTTAGTTCCACCCCGGCGCTGTTTGCCTTGGCTTAGGACGCCTGGCGGCGGCTTCGCCACCAGCGTGGTCGGCGGGTTCTGGTGGGCTGGGTCGGCGGCCGCTTTGATGTCTGTGGACTCGCGCCCGGCGCGCCCGTCCCGGTGTTGGTGTCGGCGCTGCCGGTCGCCGGGCGGGTGGCCTGGGCGGCGCGCCAGCGGGCGACCAGGTCGTCCACTTTCACCAGGCGGACGTGGATGGGCGGGCCGACGGGGATGCGCCGCCACTCGACGATGCGCCGGTTGATGTCGCCGGCGACCTCGCGGATCTCCGCCTCCGAGCGGAACCCGGCGACCGCCTCGGCCAGCCGCTCGATCTCCCGGCGCAACCGCAGCGGGGTGGGCAGGAACTCATCGGGCTGCACGCCTTCCCGGCGCGCGTAGTCGCGTACCCAGGCCTCGCCGTAGTCCTCGCCGCTGGGCTTGAGGTTGAGCGGCTTGCCCGCCCCTGGCAGGTCATCGAACACACCCCGCCGCTCGGCATCGGCGATCTGCTGGTCGACCCACGAGGTGAACCCCATCCCCTGTGGTTTCCGCTCAGTCACCATCCCATAATATCCAACGCACGCTTGCGCTTCTTGCTGTTATCTACCGCGAGTGGGGATCCGCCTTGCTTTGCGCGCGGACGGCGGGCCGCTTCTTGCTGTTATCACGGGAGGAGCTTGATGGAGCTGGCCCAGTCCAGGCCGAGGGGGCCCTGCAGGGTCATGTGCAGGAGCTGGAACGCCTCGAGCTCGCGGGCGCGGCGGAGCGGGCCGGTGTCGATCGGGCGCATGCCGCCGTCGCTGACCAGGGCGGCGACCCGGGACTTGGCGCGAGCGTCGTCGCCGGCCAGGAACACGTCGAGCGGCAGCCCGCCGACCCAGCCGGCCACCAGGGCGGACGCGAACGTGGTGTTGAACGCCTTGACCACCCGGGCGCGCGGGTTCGCGTCCGCGATCTCCTCCGCCGCGGACACACCCGGGCTGGTGAGCAGCGAGTCGAACGTCGAGAAGTCGACCGGGTTGCAGGTGTCCACGACGGTGACGCCGGACAGCGCCGCCCCCTGCTCGCGGACGATCGCGCGCCCCTGCGGGTAGGGCACCGCGAGCACCACCACGTCCGAGCCCGCGATCGCTTCCGACACCCCCGCGACGATCACGGATGGTGATGGCCGGTCGGCCTCCCGCCCGGCGCGCACGGACAGCCCGGCAGCGAGCGCGTCTGCCTTGCCCGGCTCCGCGTCAGTGACCCTAATTCGGTGCTCACCAGCCAGAATGCGCACAGCGATGCCTTCAGCGAGCCGCCCGGCACCCACGATGGTCACGATCATCATGTCCCCCCAGCGAGATTGTCCCTACCCGGATGGCACCACGTCCACGCTACCGTTAGTGACATAGGTCACTAAGAGTGACGGAGATCGCCAACGTCTTTGCCGGGCACGCGCGGATGCGCTTCTTGCTGTTATCTTCGCCGGGCTGCCTGGATTCGCCGCACTGCCCGAAGCGGATTTTTGTTCGCAGGGCGGCGGCGGTGTGCCAGCATGGGCGGATGCGAATCCTCGTCCTCGGCGGCACGCGCTTTGCCGGCCGCGCCATCGTCGATGCCGCGCTCGGCCGCGGCGACAGCGTCACGCTGTTCAACCGCGGCAAGTCCAACCCGGGTCTTTACCCGGGGGTCGAGACCGTCCTCGGCGACCGGACCGTGGACCTGTCACCGCTCGACGGCCGGGAGTTCGACGCGGTCATCGACGTGGCCTGCTACGACCCGGCGACAGCGCGGCTTTCCGCCGAGGCCTTCAGGGACCGGACCGGACGGTACGTGTTCGTGTCAACCGTGTCGGTCTACGCCAGCCACGCGACCACCGAGGCGCAGCTGGAGGACGCGCCGCTGGAGGAGCTCAAGCCCGGCGCGGCGTTCCCCGAGAACTACGGGCCGAACAAGGCCCTCGCCGAAGCGGTCATCAAGGAGGTCTTCGCCGGCCGGGCGCTAATCGGCAGGCCAGGGCTGATCAGCGGCCCGCACGACCCAACCGACCGGTTCCCGTACTGGCCGCGCCGGGTGGCGGCCGGCGGGCGGGTGCTGGCCCCCGGCGACGCCGGCGACCTCACCCAGGTGATCGACGTGCGCGACCTGGCGGAGTTCCTGCTCGACGGCTGCCACCGGGAAAGGTCCGGCGTGTACAACCTCACGGGAACCCCGCGTCCGTTCGGGATACTGCTTGATCTATGCCGGACGGCCACGTACAGCGACGCGGAGCTGGTCTGGGTTCCCAGCGACCGCCTGACCGCGGCGGGCGTCGGGCCCGGCGGCATCCCGCTGTGGATCGGCGGCGAGGAAGGCTACGAGGCGTTCGACGACGTGGACTCCTCGCGCGCCCTCGGCGCGGGCCTGTCCTGCCGGCCGATCAGCGAGACGATCCGCGACACCCTCTCCTGGGACCTGTCCCGCGGCGGCCCGGAGAGCTGGGGCCTGTCCGCCGCCGAGGAGAGGCGCCTGCTCGACGAGACGGGGAGCAGGTAAGCAGCACAATCACGCGGCCCGGCGGGGATGGTGATCTCCGCGCCGGGCGTGGCCGGCGCGCTCCGGAGTGCCCTGGTCACCCCGCCCGGACTGGGACGGGGCTCTCGACCTGCTCGATCAGCTCGGCGGTGCGGGCGGCGCTGGCGTTGCCCACCCGGCTGGTGGTGACAAGCGCGAGGGCGAACACGACGACGCCCATGGCGGCCACCCCCCACCAGGCGGGCCTGGTCGCCGCCGCGAACCCGCTGGCGATCGAGCCGTGCAGCCCGGCGGTGAGAATGGAGCCGACGATGGCGACGCCGAGCGCGGAGCCGACCTGCCGGCTGGTCGAGGCGATCCCGGCCGCGGTTCCGGCCCGGGCGCGCGGCATCCCGGCTACTGCGGTGTTGGTGATCGGCGCGTTCACCCAGCCCATGCCAAATCCGAGCACCATGCAGCTGACCAGCACGTACCAGACCGGGGAGCGCGGCCGTGACGAACGCGAGCAGCACCCCGCCCACGGTGATCCCGGCTCCGGCGATGAGCAGCGGAATCCGGGGGCCGCTGCGGGCGAGCACCCGGCCGCATATCGGCGCCGAGCAGGCCATCGCGACCGCCATCGGGAGCAGGAACAGGCCGGCGATCATCGGCCGGTAGCCCCGCACCTCCTGCAGGTAGAGCGTGATCAGGAAGAGGAACCCGGCGAACGCGGCCATGCCGGTGATGGCCGTCAGCGCCGCGCCGGAGAACGGCAGGGACTTGAAGAACCGCAGGTCGATCAGCGGCTCGGCGCGCCTCGGCTCCCAGGCGAGCAGCACCCCGAGCGCCGCCGCGGCGACCGCGAAGCAGCCGAGGATCAGCGCCGACGACCAGCCGTGCGAGGGCCCCTCGATGATCCCGTAGGTGAGCGCGAGCAGCGTGAGCATGACCAGGACCTGGCCGACCGGGTCGAGCCGCCTCTTGACCGCCGCCCGCGACTCCGGGACGTACAGGGCGGTCAGCAAGATGGCGGCCACGCCGATGGGAATGTTGACCCAGAACACGCCGCGCCAGCCGACCGAGTCGACCAGGGCCCCGCCGATGACCGGGCCCGCGCGCGACCGACAGGCCGAACGTCGACCCCCAGAAGCCGATCGCCTTGGCCCGCTCGCTTGGGGTCGGTGAACGTGTTGGTGACGATGGACATCGCGACCGGGTTGAGCATCGAACCGCCGACGGCCTGCAGCGCGCGGAACACGACGAGAGTGCCCAGGCTGGGCGCGAGACTGCAGGCGAGCGAGCCGAGGGTGAACACCACCAGGCCGATCTGGAAGACCCTCCGGCGGCCCACCCGGTCGGCGACCGACCCCGACAGCATCAGCAGGCAGGCGATTACCAGCAGGTACGCGTCGACCGTCCACTGCAGGCCGGAGACGGACGCGTTGAAGTCCCGGCCGATCGACGGCAGCGCGACGTTGATGATCGTGGCGTCCATGCCGACGATGAACAGGCTCATGCAGCAGATGGCCAGCACCAGATAACGGCGCCGGCTGGTCATCTCAGGCAACGTCAGCCCCCAGGCAAAAGATGATCAATAGTTCGCATCCTACAACTAACGATGCGCCCGTCTTATGCCGCCCTATCCCAGGCCAGCCGGTCACGGCTCACCCGTCGGCTGGGCCGTCAGTGCGGCGGCGGCGATGAGGACTTGCAGGGCCGACGACTGCCGACTGGCGTCCGCCTCATCGAAGGGGCCGGTCCAGCGCAGTCCGAACTGATCGGCCGAGTTCCTGGCGTTGTCCCAGACGGAGTCGGCGTTGGCCAGCAGGAACTGGCGGTAGGCCGGTTTGCCGCTGCGCAGGTAGAACTCGTGCAGGTGACGTGCGAAGATGCCCTTGAACTGCGACTGGTCGCCATTGCAGCTGGCGGGTTCGCATAGCTCGGTCAAGATGCCCTGCGGGCTCGTCAGCTCGCTCAGGGCGGCGTCCGCGATGAACTCCCCGTGCTTGAGGTAGTCCCGATCGCCGGTGATGTCGTACAGTGCGGCCAGCCCGCCGAGGACCACACCCTGGTTGTAGGTCCAGGTGGGGCCGCCGTTGTTGACGCAGTCCCGGGTGAGACCGTCGTTGATCAGGCCGCTCGGGCCGACCAGGGCCCGAGCGGTGAGCCATTCCCAGTCCCGCAGCGCCCAGGACAGGTACTCCTGGTCGCCGGGCGTCCGCTGATGCAGCAGCGCCGCCAGGGTGAGGAACAGTTCGTTGGTGATCGCGTTCTTGTACGTCCGGTCCGTGCTCCACCACACTCCGCCGCCGCAGGTGCCGTCCCAGGCGGTCTGGTTGTGCGCGAAGATCGTCCGGGCGGCGTCGAGGTACCGGCTCTCCCCGGTCAGGTCGTAGGCGTCGACCCAGGCAAGTCCCCACCAGCCGCTATCGTCGAAGAACATGTTGATGAAGTTGGCGTGCGCCCGCGGGGCATGCCTCAGCGTGAGCGCTATGACCCGAGAATGGTGCCGGTCCCCCGTATGCCGGGTGTACCGGATCACCGCCGAGAGCGCGTTGGCCGCTTGCCACCAGCCGGCCGTCTTCCAGACGCCCGTGCGACGCACGTACCACCGCTGCAGGACGCGGACCCCGGTCGCCGCCCTCGCTTGGTAGTCAGGCTCCGTCATGCGGCCCCCCGCCGTTCGGAACTGCGCCGACGCGGCCGGTGGCGGTCGCGCCGACCCCTCTTGAGGTAGACCTTAACGATAGGTCGTTCGATCAGAGGCGACGGCGGGCGGGAAAGCAGAGGGAGTCACGACAGGGACAGACAGCGACAGACGGGGACTGGAGGCAGCAATGGACATGGCAACGGCGCTCGCTGAGCTGGGCGTCACCGAGGGCACGCTGGACGCAGCCACGCAAGAGCGGCTCGACCGCGACGGGTACGCGCCGCTGCTCGGCATCCTGACGGACGAGCAGATCACAAACATGCGGACCCGCCTAGCCGAGCTGACGGCCGCCGAGGGGCGAGATGCCGGCCGGGAGGTCCACCAGGAGGCCGGGACCGACCGGCTGGCCGATCTCGTCAACAAGGATCCGATCTTCGAGGTCTGCTTCACCGATCCACGGGTGCTGGCCCTCGTCGCCCATGTGCTCGGCGACTTCAAGCTGTCGTCGCTCAACAGCCGCGCCGCCCTTCCCGGCCAGGGCCTCCAGGCGATGCACGCCGAGGGAGGGCCGGTCGGCCTCGGCCCCTACCAGGTGTGCAACTCCATCTGGCTGCTTGACGACTTCACCTCAAGCAACGGGGCGACCCGGGTGGTGCCCGGCTCCCATCGCCTGACCGTGTCGGCGCGCGACGCGATGCCCGACACGTCCGCCCCGCATCCGGACGAGGTGAATCTCGTCGCCCCGGCCGGGACCGTCGTCGTCTTCAACAGCCACGTGTGGCACGGCGGCACCCTCAACCGCACCGGCAGCCCGCGCCGCGCGGTGCACTCCTACTTCACCCGCCGCGCCAACGCGCAGCAGCTCGACCAGAGAAAGTACCTGCGGCCGGAGACGTTCGCCCGGCTCAGCCCGGCTGCCCGGTTCATCCTTGACGTTTGACGCGCTCCCTGCCCTGCCGCGCCGCACGCCTTGCACCGCAGGACGATCCGCGGCTCCGCTCGAGTGCTGCGGTTCAGGGCTGGTCGCCCACGAGAGCGATTGCGCGCGTCTCGGGAACTCCCAGCATCAGCAGGCTCGTGATCGTCGCTGCCCGGGCGCCGAGGGTCCCGTTCGACAGGTCGCTGTCCGCGATGGCGAACACGACGCCGTAGGCAACCTGGCTCAGAATGCCCGCCGGCAGGTGCTGTGCGAACACGTCGCTGTCCTGGCCCCGTTTCACGAGGTCGGCGAGGAGCTCATCGACTGGCCCGAGCAGGCCGTGGATCGCCTCGCCGTACTCGCCACGGCGCAGCGCCAACAGCACTCGGTACCGGTGCGCCACCGGCCAGACGCGGGCGATGAACTCGACCCACGTCGCGTCCGCTTCTGCGTCGGAGGCGTTGACTTCGGTAAGCACGGCTGTCACCTCGGTGACGGCCCGTTCCGTGAGTGTCCGAACCAGGTCGACGCGCGAGGGGAAATGGCCATAGACCGTGCGACGGACGACGCCGGCAGCGGAGGCGATGTCGCCCATTCCGGCGTCGGGGTTCTCTCCCAGCACATCGAGGGCGACGTCGAGGATGCGATCGCGTGTCTCGTTCATCGAGCGCACACGGGAGGACTCGGTGGGCACGACACCATTGTTGCACACTGGTGTGCAGTGAAGTAGACTGCACACCAGTGTGCAACGAGGGTTGCGTTGTGCTTCGAAGCTCAGGAGAAGAGAAGAAGGCAATGACCGCACCGACGCCACCGACCTCGACCCTCGTCCGCCCGTTCACCGTCTCGATCTCGGATTCGGAGATCGACGACGTGAAGCAGCGACTGGCGAGAACTCGATGGCCGGATCCGGAAACGGTGAGCGACTGGTCGCAAGGGGTTCGCGTAGCGAACGCCAGATCTCTGGTCGACTACTGGGAGCGCGGCTACGACTGGCGGCGCTTCGAGTCCGAGCTCAATCGCTTCCCCCAATTCCTGACCGAGATTGATGGGCTGGACATCCACTTCATCCACGTCAGGTCCAAGAATCCCAATGCGATGCCGCTGATACTCACGCATGGATGGCCGGGCTCGATCGTCGAGTTCCTGAAGCTGATCGGCCCGCTGACCGATCCGGTTTCGTTCGGAGGAGACGCCGCCGATTCATTCGACGTCGTCGTCCCGTCGCTCCCCGGGTTCGGGTTCTCCCAGAAGCCCACGGAGACCGGGTGGACTGTATCGCGCATCGCAAGCGCGTGGGCGGAGCTGATGAAGCGCCTCGGCTACACGAGATGGGCCGCGCAAGGCGGCGATTGGGGTGCCGTCGTCACCACCGCCCTCGGGGCCATGCAACCTGAGGGGCTTCTCGGAATTCATCTGAACACCCAGTACGCCTTTCCCGCGCAGATACCCGACACCTTGTCGCCCGAACAGCGCTACGCCGTGGAGACCCTCGCCCTCTACACCGGCGATCTCGGCGGGTCGAACCACCTTCAGGGCACGAAGCCGGAGACTGTCGGATTCGCCCTGGCGGACTCTCCCGCTGGTCAGGCAGCCTGGATCTACGAGAAGTTCCAGTCCAAGACCGACAACCACGGGCTCGCCGAGGACACCCTCAGCATGGACGACATGCTCGACGCGATATCCCTCTACTGGTTCACCAACAGCGCAGCGTCGTCCGGCCGCATCTACTGGGAGAACAAAGCGGGCACTCTCGCCGGCCCGAAGCTGACGCTTCCGGTCGCGGTGACCGTCTTCCCGAGAGACATCCCACGCCTGCCACGAAGCTGGATCGAAGACACCTACAGCAATCTGATCCACTACGGCGAGGCCGACAAGGGCGGGCACTTCGCGGCCTTGGAACAGCCCGAGATCCTGGTCAGCGAAATCCGCACCGGCCTGCGTACCCTTCGTTCCTGACGCCAACGCGCGAGCTCAGGAGCGCACGCGTATCACTCGGGCTTCACGTAGGAACGCACGCGTGGTTCCCGTCGCTGCCGATGTTGACGCCGCGCACCCGATGTACCCGATCGGGTCCAACGGCGCCTCGCAGGCGATCATCGACGCGTTCTCCTGACGTGTGCCGTCGGCGCGCCGCGGGTAGCGTGGCTGGCAACGGAGGCTGCCATGCAAGAGAACTCACGCGGGTCGGTACGGGTCGAGCAGGGCGCGAAGCGGGTCCGCGCCTACCTGGCGGGACGCCTGGTCGCCGACACCGGGCGTCCCTTCCTGGTCTGGGAGATCCCCAACTACCCGGCGTATTACCTGCCGCTCGCGGACGTGGCGGCCGACCTAGAGCCCACCGGCAAGACGGAGCACTCCCCGAGCAGGGGCGACGCCGAGATTTTCAACGTCCGGGTGGAGGGCGCGGTCGCCGAGGCCGCGGCGAAGCGCTATCCCGACTCCCCGCTGACCGCGCTGCGCGACCTGGTCCGGATCGACTGGCCGGCGATGGACGAGTGGCTGGAGGAGGACGAGCCGGTCTACACGCACCCGCGGGACCCCTACAAGCGGGTCGACATCCTCGCCAGCTCCCGCCACGTCCGAGTCGAGGTAGACGGCGTCACGGTCGCCGATTCCGTCCGTCCGCACATCCTGTTCGAGACCGGCCTGCCGCCCCGGTACTACCTGCCGCTGCCCGACGTCCGCGCCGAGCTGCTCGTTCCGTCGGACGCCAGCAGCCACTGCCCCTACAAGGGCACCGCGGGCTACTGGTCCGTGGACACCGGCCGCGGCGTCCACCCCGACCTCGTCTGGATCTACCGCACGCCGCTGCCCGAGAGCCAGAAGGTCGCGGGCCTGGCCTGCTTCTACAACGAGAAGGTCGATCTCTACGTGGACGGCGAACTGCTGCCCCGTCCCCGCTCGCCGTTCAGCTGAACGGCGAGCGGGGGCCAGCATCCCAAGGAGCCCTGTTCTCCCTAGGAGCCGTGTGCGGCCGCGTTGATCTTGGCGGCGTCCACGAGGGCGGTGTTGATCGGAATCGCGTAGCTGTACTTCATCTGTAGTTTCGCGGTTCCCCTGACGGCCGCTGATCCCGGCGGCCACCACGAGGACCGCGACGGATATCGCGACCCGCTTCCTTAGCCGTCGCCGACCCTTTACATCGGCCGGGGTGGCACTGTCGGCAGCGTCAGCTGCCCGCGGCTCGAAATCTTCCGGCGGGCGCAGGCCGGTTTCCTTGTTCTCCGTTGTCATCGTTGACGCGGCCTCCCTACATGCCCGACGGGTCCATGAGCTTGTGGTGCTTGCGGCCCATGCGGTGTCCCTGGGTCGGCATTGCTGTCGCCGTGGTGTTGGCCGGTTTCTGCGCCGTGGTGTCGAAGGTGGCCGCGATGGCGACGCCGGCGCCGTTCAGGGTGACCGTGACCGGGTTGGTGTAGCCGAAGTTCTGGCAGGCGAGGTTGGCGAAAGACATGTTGAGCCGGTTGGCCATGAAGGTGAACAGGTTGTCACCCACGTTCGCCACCGGCGTCTGGCCGGTCGCGAGGAGTGCCTGGTTGGCGGCCAGGAACGGCGTCTGGATGTCGATGATGTTCCGGCAGTACATGGCCGGGCTGCTGGTGCGGTTGGTCGCCGCGTCCACCGGCGCCTGGCCGATTTCCGCCCGGTACAGGTCGGTCTTCGCGGCGTCGGCCTGGCCACTGGAGTTGAGCACCATCTCGTCGTTCCCCGGGACCAGGGCCGCTTCCTTCGGCTGGTTGGCGGCGGCCTCCAGCTCATCCAGCGCCTGCGAGGTGGTCGGCGTGTCGTTGTTGGCCAGGTCGGGCGCCAGGAACGGGGTGCAGCCGAAAACCGGGTCGATGAACGCGTCGAGCAGCGTGTTGTCACTGCCGTTGAGCAGCAGCGTGGAGCCCGCGATGTTGCCCGCGTTGGACGCGGTGTCCTGCGCGGTCTGGCCGGTCGCAGGGTTGAGCAGGTACTCGGTGGTGACGTTGTCGGACGGGTCCTGGTCGACGATTTCGAAGTTGCGCGTGACCGGGCACGTCTTCCCGGTCCCCATGGCACCGCCGGTCGCGATCATCTTTGACGACGTGCCCGCGGACGGCACGGTCAGCTTGTGCTCGCGCTCGTCCTTGAAGGCCGCGTTGAAGAAGTTGGTGCCGTTGCAGAACGCCACTTGCCCGAAGATCGAGCCGCGCTGCCCGTTGACGCAGTTGCCCTCCTTGAGTGCGTTCGACCTGGCGCCCACCTGGAACAGGTCGGTGCCGTTGAACCCGAAGTCGATCGTGACGACCGCGCCCGCCGGAAGATTCGGCACCGACGGCGCCACGGCCGGCGTGGTGCCCTCCGTGATGACCAGCGGGTCGTAGACCCAGAGCCGTCCCGTGGCCGGGTCCAGGATGGTGGCCTGGACGAACGCCCCCAGGTTGGCCGCGTTGGTCATCGTGCAGCCGGACCGCGCCGGGGACATCCCGTCCGTGCCGGTCAGCTGGTACGGGGTCGCCAGCCCCTGCGCCGTCAACGGGTGCGCCGGGACGATGATGTCGCAGTTCACGTTGGCAGCGGCTACGGTGACGACCGGACTGGTCGAGGTCGCCGTCGGGCTGGCCGACGCGCTGCCACTGCCCGACGCGCTGCCGACGCGCTGGCGCTGCCGAGGGACTAGCGCCGAGCGCCGTCTGCTCGATGTTTGTGGTGTGCGAGCCCCCGTAGAACGCGATCACCGCACCGATGACCAGTCCCAGAGCCACCGGTATGGCGAGGGCAGCCGCCAGGCGCGCCGCGCGACTATCTCGCGTGCGACGGCGCCATGCGGACTGGTACCTATTGCGCATCCAATCCACCTCCGTGTTGAGTGTTTGGCCGCAACGCCTCAAAGGAGGAGGCTAGACCAGATAGGAGGTGCGATGCGGCAAATCCCGGATATTAGCCTGCTGTCCTCCCGTGCTTGATCAGGCCGCATCGATACAGGTCATTACAGGAATCTGACGTTTCTGATAACGGCTGCGTGATCGTACCGAGATCGCTACGTGATAGCGCTTGGTAGCTACGCCATAGCGCGATATAACTACGCGATAGCAACATCGCCCGCGTGGAAGAACTATTCGCGGCGCGCAGGCGGGTGAAATCCTTAAGGATTGATTGCCGGTCCGGCCATGAGCCGGGCACGGGTCCGGCGCGGCTGGCTAGCCTTGGCGTTGTGTCCGCTCTGTCAACCGCGCTGCCTTCCGCGCTGCCTTCCGCGACCGCCGCGATGCGCACGCGGCGAGCCTGGCACCCGATCGTTCTGGCTGGCGGGGTCGTACTACCTGGTCGCGGCGGTGGCCGTGACGATGTGGCTGTGGCGGGACCCGGCGTCCCGCATCGTCGCCGCCAACCACTACGACAGCGACCAGTTCGCCTGGTTCTTCAGGTACGACGCGACGGCGGTCGCCCACCTGCGCCTGCCCGCGCTCAGCACCGCCGGCATGAACGCTCCGCAGGGCGTCAACCTCATGTGGAACACACCGATGCTGCTGCCCGGGGTGCTGCTGGCGCCGCTGACCCTGCTGGCCGGGCCGCAAGCCAGCATCACCGTGCTGCTCACGCTCGGCTTCGCGGGCTCCGCGCTGGCGATGTTCGCCGTGCTCCGCCGGTGGGACGCGAGCATGCCGGTGGCCGCGGCGGGCGGCCTGGTCTACGGCTTCTCCCCCGCCCTGGTGCAGTCGGCGCAGGGCCATTACGACCTCCAGTTCGCGGTGCTCCCGCCGCTTATCGTCGACGCCGTTCTGCAGCTGGCCACCGGGCGCTGCGGGACGGGACGCTGGCCCGCGGCTGACTTGCGGGGCCTGGCTCGGCCTGCTCGCGGCCGCCCAGATCTTCATCACCGAGGAGCTGCTGTTCGACGCGGGCATCGCGGCGGTGATCGCGGTCACGGTGGCAGCCGTCGGCCTGCCGCGAGCCGCGCTCGGCCGGGCCCGCGACATGCTGCACGGCGTCGCCGCTGCCGCCGCCGTGGCCGCGCTGAGCGCGGGCTACGCGCTGTGGGAGCAGTTCCTCGGGCCGATCCGGCAGCGCGGCAGCCCGTTCACCCCGGACTACTACAAGAACGATCTCGCCGGGTTCGTGCAGCCGTCAGCGGCCATGCTGCTGCACACCCGCGCCAGCGCGGCGTTCGGGGCGGCCTTCCAGGGCGGGCTCTCCGGAGTACCTGGCCTACTTGGGCTGGCCCATGCTCATCGCGCTCGCGGCGGTGGCGGTGCTGTTCTGGCGGCTGCCGACGGTCCGCGTCACGGCGGTGGTGTTCATCGTGCTCGCAGTGCTCTCCCTCGGCGGGACGCTGCTGGCCGGCGGGCACGAGCACGCCTGGATCAAGCTGCCCTGGTACTGGCTGCAGACCCTTCCGGTCACCGGATCGGTGATCCCCGACCGATTCTCGATCCTCGCGGACGGCGCGGCGGCGGCGCTGTTCGCATTCGGCCTCGACGCGGCCCGCGCACGGTGGGCCGGGCGCCCCGGCCGACCGTCCGGCGGGATATCACGCGGCAGGCAATCGCGCGGGCGGTGATCGCGCTGGCCGTGCTGGCCGCCATCGGGCCGCTGGTGCCGCGCCCGCTGCCCGCCGGTTACGACCCCAGCGTGCCGACCGGGTGGACCGCGGCCTTCGCGGCGCTGCGGCTGCCGGCCGGCGCGCACGTTCTCGTGCTGCCCATTCCGGTGTCGACGTTCACCGAGCCGCTGCGGTGGCAGGCGGACACCGGGGAGCCGTCCTCAATGGTCGGCGGCTACTTCATGGGCCCCGACGCAAGGCGGCCAGGCGGAAACCGATGGCAGCGGGCTGTCGCCAGCGGGCGTGTACCTTAACCGGCTGTGGGCGCAGTCGCCGGGCGGCGACGCTGCGACGGGCACCTCCCCCAGGCCGCCCCGGCGATCCCGACTGGCACGCAGATGCGGACGCAGTTCACGGTCTGGGATGCCGCCGCGATCGTCGCCGTCACCGCCGATCATTCGGCGCTCGGCCGGTACCTGACCGGCCTGCTCGGGCCGCCAGCCTTCAGCGCCGGCGGGATTCTCGGCTGGCGCCTGCCGTCAGCCGAATGACCGGCAGCGAGCGGGCGTCCGGCCCGGGTGCCAGCGTCATCACGGCCTCGACTTGAACAAAAGTAAACGTTCTGATGTGGATCATGCGACCGGGCCCGACGCGCGGGCTAGCCGAATCTCATTCAATGAGAGGGATCGGACAGCGAAGCGCCCAGCGTCCTGCTGATCCCGCGGGCCGCCGCGCTGAGAACGCCCACGACCGTCGTGGCCTCGGAGCCGACCGCGGCGATCGCGGCGATCGCGGCGAGCGCCGCCACCGCGCTCGGCCGGGCATCGGTGTCCGGATTGTGCGCGGTACCGGTGCGGGCCGGTCATGACAAGCTGCTGAGCGCGCCGGCGACCGAGGCGAGGTAGTCGATGTGATCGTCGACGCCATTCAAGCCGAGGCCCATCGTGACCACCGAGACATGGGTGCCGCCCGCCTCGCGCCAGGCATCGATCTGCTCCGTGAGCTCGCTGACGCTGCCCTGGGGAAGCACCACATAGTCCCCGCCGAACTCTTCGGCCGGCCTGCCGAGGGCGTCCACGCGATCACGCAGCCGGTTCCAGGCGGCGGCGGCGTGGTCGGCGCCGCCGCCGAAGAAGATGAAGCCGTCCGCGAGCCGGGCAGCCCGCTCGAACGCGGCGTCGCCGGATCCGCCGAGCCAGATCGGGATGGGCCGGGCCGGCTTAGGCACGAGCGCGGCTCGGTCAACCCGGTCGAAGCGGCCGGCGAAGTCGACGACAGGCTCGGTGAACAACCGGCGCAGCAGTTCGATCTGCTCCTCCTGCCTCGCGCCGCGCGTGTGGAAGTCCTCCCCGAGGGCCTGGTACTCGACGTAGTTCCAGCCGACCCCCACACCGAGGCGCAGCCGGCCGCCGGACAGCAGATCGACATCGGCCGCCTGCCGTGCCACGAGCGCCGTCTGGCGCTGCGGAAGGACCAGGATCCCGGTGACGAAGCCGATTCGCTCGGTGAGGCCGGCCAGGTGGGCGAACATCACGAGCGGGTCGTGGAACGGGTCGTGCTCGGTATAGGGGCCAGTGAGCGGGGGCGTTCGATCGGCGTGAACGGCGCCGAGCACGTGCTCGTAGGCGAGCAGGTGGTCAAAGCCCAGGTCCTCGGCCGCCCGGCCGAACCGGCGAACCGCGTTCGGATCTCCGGCCAGCTCGATCTGCGGGTACACGACGCCGACGTGCAGGCCCGCGGGCGGCGGCTTCAGTATCTCCATCGTGCCTTCCTACAGGTGCCCTGCCGCGCTGTCACGCATCGCCACGACTGGCGCCGGGAGAGCTCCTACGAGTCCGGCTGGCACTCGTGGGTGAGCGGGCAAATGGCATGATTTCTACCGGTAACGTATCACCGGTGAGTTCAGTGCTTGAACGTATAGGACCTGCCGCGGCCTCGAAGCGGGACCGGAGCACCCGCGTACTGATCGCGGGTGCCGCCGCGTTCGCGATCGTGCTCGCGGGCTGGCTGATCTACTCCTACACCCGCCCGGGGTGGTACACGTTCTACCCGGCCGACCTGGTGATCTACCGGGACGGCGGGCTCATCGTCCGGCACGTAAGCCCCCCATATAACGGCAAGTCGCTGTACGACTGGCACGCCGCGGACAACGACTCGCTCCAGTTCACGTACACGCCGTTCTCGGCGGTCTTCTTCGCCGTCGTCTCGTTCATCCCCTGGTCGGTCCTGCCCCGGCTCACCGAGGTTGCCAACCTGATTTTCCTGCTGATCGCCTCCTGGTTCACGATGGACGGGCTCGGCTACCGTGACCGCCGGGTCAAGGCGGGCGGCATGCTGGCGGGCACGGCCGCCGGGCTGCTGATCGAGCCGGTGTTCCGCACCATCTTCCTCGGCCAGATCAACCTGCTGCTGATGGCCCTGATCATCTGGGACCTGCGCCGGCCGGGCAAGCACTGGTGGCAAGGGTTCGGCACCGGCGTCGCGGCGGGCATCAAGCTCGTCCCGATCGTCTTCATCCCCTACCTGATCCTGGCCAGGCGCTTCCGGGAGGCCGCCATGACGGCGGCCGGCGCCGCCGTCACCATCGTGGTCGGCTTCATCGTCGTGCCGGGCGACTCCTCGGACTTCTGGTTCAACGGCCTGTTCGTTCAGGACGGGCGGACCGGGTTCGCCGGCTGGACGGGCAACCAGTCGCTGCACGGCCTCGTGACACGGCTGGCCGGCTCTCTCAAGGCGGCCACGATCCCCTGGGGGGTCGCGCTCGTGGTCGCGGCCGTCGTCGGCCTTGTCGCCGCGGCTCTGTTCGACCGCGCCGGGCACCGGATGCTGGCCATCGTGACCGCGTCGCTCGTCGGGCTGCTCGACTCGCCAATCAGCTGGGACCACCACTGGGTCTGGGTGGCGCCCGGCATGATGGTCGCGGGGCATTACGCCGTCCGGTCCTGGCGTGAGGGCCGGTGGCGCGCGGTCAGCCGGCTGCCTGGCCACGGCCGTCGTCCTGCTGCTGATCTTCGCCCCGTGGCCAGGAAGCCTGGACAGCCATGCCGGAGACCGGTGCGGGCGCGTTCAACTACGGCATGATCTGGGCCGGCAACTACACTCCGGTCTCGGTCTACGTCGCGGATGGCGACAAGCCCTGGTTCACGGAGTACCACTGGCACGGGCTGCAACTCCTGGCGGGCAACGCCTACATCCTGGCCGGCATCGCCGCTCTGATCATCCTCGCGGTCGCGGCCTGGCGGATGAACAGGAGCGCGCTGACCCGCACGCTCTTGCTGCGCCCCGAGCCTTCGTAGGATCCGCCCGGCCGCCGCGACGTGACGCCAGTCACGCGGCAAATGCTACCGATGTCTTCCAAAGCGCTGGGCTGCCAACTAGACATAGAGCCATGACGAGCGATGGTGCACGGCGGAGTTCGGCGTGGTTCGGGGCGAGCGGGCGGGCCGGGATGAACCACCGGTCGTGGATGCGGAGCCAGGGGTTCACGCCCGAGGTGTTCGACGGGCGGCCGGTGATCGGCGTCGCCACCACCTGGTCCGAGCTCGCGCCGTGCAACGTGCACCTGCACCGGGTGGCCGAATCGGTCAAGCGCGGCGTCTGGCAGTCCGGCGGCTTCCCGCTCGAGTTCCCAGCCATGGCGCTGGGCGAGACGCTGCTTCGCCCGACGGCCATGCTCTACCGGAACCTGCTCGCCATGGAGGCAGAGGAGCTGTTCCGCGCTAACCCGCTGGACGGCGTGGTGCTGCTGTCCGGTTGCGACAAGACCACGCCGGGGCTGCTGATGGCGGCGGCCAGCGTGGACCTGCCGGCGGTCATGGTCACCGGCGGGCCGATGCTCAGCGGCAAGTACCAGGGCGCCGACGTCGGCTCGGGCACGGCCGTGTGGCGGTTCGAGGAGGAACTGCTTGCGGGGCGGATGACCGCCGAGGAGTGCGTGTTCGCCGAGGGGTGCATGGCCCGGTCGAACGGGCACTGCATGACGATGGGGACCGCGTCCACGATGGCGTCGATGGCCGAGGCCCTGGGCATGCAGCTGCCGTACTCGGCGACCTGGCCCGCGGTGGACTCGCGCCGCTACGAGACCGCGCAGCGGGCCGGCCAGGTGATCGTGGACCTCGTGAACAGCGACCTGCGCCCCTCGGCAATCATGACCCGCGCGGCGTTCGAGAACGCGATCCGGGTGAACGCGGCGATCGGCGGGTCGACCAACGCGGTGATCCACCTGCTCGCCATCGCCGGCCGCCTGGGCGTTGAGCTGAACCTCGACGACTTCGACGCCCTCGCCCAGGACGTGCCCACACTGCTGAACCTCCAGCCCAGCGGCCAATACCTGATGGAGGACTTCTGCTACGCCGGCGGCCTGCCGGCGGTGATGCGCGAGCTCGGCGGGCTGCTGCACGGCGACGCGGTCACCGTCACCGGGCGCACCGTCGCGGAGAACGTCGCCGACGCGCCATGCTGGAACCGCGACGTCATCCACTCCCTGGACGCGCCGTTCCAGCCGGCCGGCACCGGCACCGCGGTGCTGCGCGGCAACCTCGCGCCCGACGGGGCGGTGATCAAGCAGTCCGCTGCCTCCGCCCACCTGCTCAAACACCGCGGCCAGGCGCTCGTGTTCGACTCCCCCGAGGCGTACTACGCGGTCGTCTCCGACCCGGACCTGGACGCCGACGAGAACACGGTGCTCGTGATCCGCTACTGCGGGCCGCGCGGCTACCCGGGCATGCCGGAGGTCTCCAACGTCCCGCTGCCCGCCAAGCTGCTCCGCCGCGGCGTCCGGGACATGGTGCGGATCTGCGACGGCCGGATGTCCGGCACCGCCTACGGCACCGTCGTGCTGCACGTCGCGCCCGAGGCCGCCGCGGGCGGCCCGCTGGCCCTGGTCCGCACCGGCGACTGGATCACCCTCGACGTCCCGTCTCGGCTGCTGACCCTCGAGGTGGCCGACGAGGAGCTCGACCTGCGGCGCAAGGAGTGGAACCCGCTGCCGCCGCACGCCAGCCGAGGCTGGACCCGCCTGTACACCGAGCACGTGCAGCAGGCCAGCGACGGCGCCGACCTGGATTTCCTGGTCGGCGGCAGCGGGCACGAGGTCGGCCGCGAGTCGCATTGAAAAACCCGCAAAAACCATTCGTCTGAACGGTCGCGGCTAATTCGCTTACGGCCACGTGAGTGTGAGTTGCGGGAGGGCATTCAAGCAGGGGCCTGTCCGCAGTGCGAACAGCGCCGTGAGCCGGAGCATTCTTTTGCGAGCGATGCCGATGTAGGATCGGGCGCCAGTAGCCTGCGGCCCGCCACGGCCTCGACTGGTTCGTCAACCAAATAGGGGGACAAAGATGCGTAGTCGACTCAGAGCTCGATCGCTGGGCTTGGCCGCTATCGGGAGCTTGGTGACGGCTGGTTTCCTCGTGGCGTCAGCGGAATCTTCAGCCCGATCAACGATCCTGCGGCCGGCAGCGCGGCGGCGAGGGGACCCTGCCCTTCGGGATCAATGACAGCGGGACCGTGGTCGGCGGCTACGTCGACGCCAACGGCACGCTGCACGGATTTATCGACCAGAACGGAACCTTCACCACGGTCGACGCCCCGCAGGCGGGGACCGGCCAGGGGCAAGGCACGTACCTCGATGCCGTGAATGCCTCAGGCGCGATCACGGGCACATACATTGACGCCAACGCCCTGCACCACGGCTTCGTCGACACCCACGGCCTCATCAGCCCCTTCCAAGCACCAGGATCGACCGGCCCCGGCGAAGGCGGCACATCGCCGAGCGGCATCAGCAGCAGTGGAGACCTTGACGGCTACTACGGCAACACGACCGGCACCGTCTACCAGGGCTGGCTGGACGTCCGCGGGCAGTTCACCTCCCTCAATGACCCCAACGCCGGCCCCGCGGGCACCGAAATCCTCGGCCTCAGCCAGGACGGCAACACGGCATGCGGTTTCTACTTCGACGCGGACGGCAACTTGCACGGCTTCGTCGCCACCATCTCGCCCTGAGGCATCCTGAGCCGCCCCGGGTTTCTTGGAGGCCGTGACTTCCGGGAAACGATCTGGGCGGGGGTTGCCGCTTCTGGCCGGCGGGTACAGGCCGTCCGGGATGGTTCGCAGTTCATCTGGCGGCGTTCGGCACCGGATGTGCGCGGACTGGTTCCCGTCACCTTCGCCCTAGCGGTCGTGCGGGCGCCGCGGCATCCGGGGGGCCGGGCCGTGGCGGCAAGCCCCGGGGGCGGCCAGAGTTCAACGGGGGGTACTCGTGCGTGTCATGGCAAGGATCAGCATGCCGGTTGAGTCAGGGAACCAGGCGATCAAGGACGGCACCCTGGGCGCGGTCATGCAGCGCGCCGCCGAGCGCTGGAAGCCGGAGGCGATGTACTTTACGACCTTCGACGGGCAGCGGACCGCGTACATGGTGTTTGACCTGCCGGAGGCGTCCGGCATACCGCCGTTCGCGGAGCCGTTCTTCAGGGAGCTGAACGCCAGCGTGGAGCTAGCCCCGGTGATGAACGGCGACGATCTGCAGAAGGGACTGTCCCAGCTCGGCTGAGTGGCGGCGCAGGCTTGGTCGTCCCAGCGGCGGACGGCTATAGCGGCGGAGTGTCCGTGGCGTCTCCGCCAGCCGGCGCGCGACAATGGGCGCATGGTGGAACGACTCGAAGTGCGACGGGCGGTGGCCGCGCCCGCGGCCGAGATCTTCGCCGTGCTCAGCGATCCTCGCGGGCACGTCGCGATCGACAGCTCCGGCATGCTGATGGAGGCCAGCGGCGACGTCGTCGCCAAGGTGGGCGACACCTTCGTCGTGCACATGGACAGGGAAGCGCTGAACGACTACCCGCTCGGACTCTACGACGTCACCGTTGAAATCGTCACGTTCGAGCCGGAACGGGAGATCGCCTGGACCGTGCGCGGCCAACTGAACCTCGGCCACGTGTACGGCTACCGCCTGGCGCCGATCGAGAAGGGGACGCTGGTGACGTCCTACTACGACTGGTCCTCGGCCGAGCAGAGCTGGAAGGACGCGGCCATCTTCCCGGTGATCCCGGAGAGCGCACTGCGGGCCACCCTCGGGATACTGGCGCGCACCGTCGCCCCCGGCAAGCCCCGACCCGTCATCGCGGACTGATAGAAGAAACGGGCGGTCTAGGCGGCGGCGAGTAGCGACCTCAGGAGCGGGCGGTACCAGGCGAAGTCCGGCACGTCGGCGGACGGGTCCTTGGCCTGGTCGTCCCAGCGGCGGACGGCTATGGCGTCGGCGGCGTGCGGGGAGCGCTCGAACTCGCGTCGCCTCGGCCGCGGTCATCGGGCCGCCCTGGACCGACAGGGTGTAGACGGACGCCTCCGACAGCAGCGCGAAGTAGGACGGGCTCGGCCGCGCACAGGTACCGCTTGGCGGCGACGTGCAGCCGGACCGGCTCGGTGACGGACTCGGGGAACCACTGAGCCAGCCACTGCGCGCCGCGCTCGCCGTGGTTGTTGTCGGTGCCCGCCATCAGCTCCCGGCCGCTGATCTCAACCCCGTCAGCCAGGGCGTCGGCGCCACGCAGGTGGCCGACGTCGTGCAGCAGCGCGGCCGCGACAAGGGCCGACGGTGCGCCGGCCTTCTCGGCCAGGGCGCCTGCCTGCAGCAGGTGCGCCGCGACGGTGACCGGCTCCCCCAGGTAGTCGGCCGCGCCGGCGGACGCGAACAGTTCCGCGATCGCATCGACCGGTGACATGGTCGTGGGCATGCTGTTTCCCCAGCCCAGGTAGTTCATGAAATATCCGGCGCTGATCGTACGCGCCGAAGGTGAACGGACGGATGCGGTCCGCCCGTCGGATCGCTTCTTGCTGTTATCTCAGTCAGTGGTCGCGGTCGCGGCGGAGGACGGCCAGGGTGGAGAGCAGGCCGTCGAGGTCGGCGTAGCAGCCCTGGAGGTGACGCTCGCCGGCGCGCCTGCGTGCGCCGACTCGCCGCCGCCGAGTCGCCCGCGCTGCCGGGCGCCGCCGGGCGGTGAACGCGGTGCGGGCGTGCAGGATCCGGGTGTTGTCGAAGATCAGGCAGTCGCCCGGTGCCAGCCGCAGCTGGAGCGCGAACTCCGGCCGGGCGACCAGCTCCGCCCACGCCCGGTAGGCCGCGTACACCGCCTCGGCCTGGCCGAAGGGCAGCCGCACCGGCTGCATCGACCGGTTGTTCAGCCGGACGCTGGCGATCCGCCCGCGCGGGCTGAGGGCGATCAGCGGCTGGCAGGCCGTCAGCGACGGCCTCTTTATCGACATAGCTGAACGGCACCGGGGTCTGGGTGAGCACGCCGAACGACACTGGATCGGCTGCCGCGCAGCGCCGCGGCGGCGGCGAACCCGTCGACGAGGACCGTGTCTCCGCCCAGGTCGGCGTCGCGCAGGCAGTGCAGCAGCTGCAGCGTCGGCACCGGGTCCCGGTAGGGGTTGTCGGTGTGCGGGGCGATCGCCCGGCTGGTGAAGGCCAGGTTCGCCGGGATCGGCCACGACGCGCACGTCGAAGATCCGCCCGTAGTTGGTCTCCCGCACGTACCCGAACGTCTCCGCGACGGCCGTCACCATGCCGTCCGCGGCGCGGCACGCCGCGCAGCAGCCCCGCACCGTAGCGCGCCACCGCGTCGAGCAGGCACTCGCGGACCGCGTCGTCGGCTCGGGTAAGACGCCCAGTCGGCGGCGGGCACGCCGGCAGGCGCGGGAGGATCCGCGTGGCCGCCGCGCCACAGCACCTTGCCGTCCTCGGTCCGCGGGTCGGCGCGGCTCGCGCGCGTCGCAGCGGGAGGCGGCGGTGCCGTTCGCCGCCAGCCAGGCGCGACTGAAGACCGACCGGTGGCCGCCGGGCGTGAACGTCACCTCGATGGAGTCAGCCAATTCGGCGGTGACAGTCGCCACGGTCCCGTTCGATATCCCGGTTATCTCCACCAGCCGCTGGCCGGTGACCGGATCCCGGCAGTCCGGACACGGGCAGTTGTGCCTGAGCCAGACCGCCGGGAAGCCGAGCGCCGTCAGCGCCGATCCGATGCCGCGGCCGGCGTCAGCCCTCGCGCCGCGGCACGACGAGCACCGGCGCCGACGGGATCGCGCACCTGCGACCGACGGCGCCCGGGGTCATCGCCGCCGCCTGGGTGGACGGCGACGTCGACCAGGACCTCGGTGTCGCCCGACAGCAGGACCGTGATCCGGCTGGTCGCGCCGAGGAAGGTGCGGATGAAGACGATGCCGTTGCCGCCCTCGGCCGCGGCGACGGTCAGGTTCTCCGGGCGGACGAGCACGTCGACCGGACCCGAGGCGGGCCGCCCGGCTGGACCGGCACGGTGGTGCCGAGCACGGTGACCGCGCTGCCGCCGCCGCCAGCTCGCCGGGGAGCCGGTTCATGGTGCCGACGAACTCGGCGACGAACGCGGTGGCCGGCCGGGAGTACAGCTCGTCGGGGGCGGCGACCTGCTCGAGCTTGCCCGCCCGCATGACGCCGACCCGGTCGGCCATGGACAGCGCCTCCTCCTGGTCGTGGGTGACGAACAGGGTGGTGGTGCCCAGCCGCTGCTGCAGGGTGCGGATCTGCTCGCGCAGCTGCAGCCTGACCTTCGCGTCGAGGGCCGACAGCGGCTCGTCGAGCAGCAGCACCCGCGGCTCGATGGCCAGCGCGCGGGCGAGCGCGACGCGCTGCTGCTGGCCGCCGGAGAGCTGGTGCGGGAACTGCCCGGCCTGGGCGGACAGGCCGACCATCTCCAGCAGCTCGCCGGCCCGCTGGCGGCGGACGGCGGCGCTCGCCTTCCGCATCCGCAGGCCGAACGCCGACGTTGTCCAGGGCGGACATGTTCGGGAACAGGCGAGTAGGACTGGAAGACCATGCCCATGTCCCGCCTGGCGGCGGGCGACGCCGGAGACGTCCTTGCCGTCGATGAGCACCTCGCCGGTGTCGGCGGTCTCGAACCCGGCGACGATCCGCAGCGCGGTCGTCTTGCCGCAGCCGGACGGGCCGAGCAGCGCGACGAGCTCGCCCGGGGCGATGTCGAGCGACATCCCGTCCAGCGCCCTGGACGCGCCGAAGGCGCGGGTGAGGTCCCGCAGCGACACGCTGGTGCCCTCGCGGGTGCCCGCGACCGGGGCGATCGCGCGGCCGCGGCGGCCATCGGCCGCCTTGGTGGCCGCAGTCTCGTTGGCGGCGTTCGTTGCCATCAGCTCTCGCCAATCGTCTTGGTGTTTGCGGTAACGGAGAACAGGTTGACCTCGCCTGCGCCGGTGCGGCGGGCCCGGCGGCTGCCGATCAGCACGATCAGCATCAGGAACACCCAGGTCACGACCAGCGCGAGATCGAGGCGGAGACCGAGATCTGCGCGTTCAGCTGGTCGAACTCGACGATCCAGACCGGGAACGTCGGTGACCAGGTTGAGGCTGGCCATGGTGAACTCGCCCAGGCAGAGCGCGACGATCAGCACGGTCGACGAGAGCAGCGAGGTGCCCAGGTTCGGCAGGATCACCCGCCAGATCGTGGTCAGCCAGCTGGCCCCGAGGTTGCTCGACGCCTCGGTCAGCGTCTTCAGGTCGATGGAGCGCAGCCCCGCGTCGATCGCGCGGTAGGCGAACGGCATCGCCAGGATGACGTACTCGATGCCGAGCAGCCACATGGTCGCCTTGAGCTGCGACCGGGAAGACCTGGAGGACGCCGACGGTGAGCACGATCGGCGGGATCACGATCGGCAGGATCGTGATCGACTCAAGGAACCGGCGCAGGCGGGCAGCCGCAGGTGCACGTAGATCGTGGTCGGCACCATCAGCGCCATCGTGATGACCCAGGTCATGGCCGCGATCTGGATCGAGATCCAGAGCGCGGCCCCGAACCCCGGCTGGGTGAACACCGAGCCGAAGGCCTTGATGCCGGCGAACCGGATCGCCGCGTACAGCGGGAGCAGGAAGTAGACGCCGGCGATGAGCAGGATCACCCACCGCCAGACGGGGAACCCGCTGACCGACCTCGCCGGGGTCTCCGACAGCCGGAGGATCTCCCGTCCGGCTTATCGCAGCCATTTCGCCGCCCTCCGCTGGAGCATGATGTACAGGACCATGAGCACGCCGATGATGAGCACCAGGCCGAGGCTGAGGGCCTTGCCGACGTTGCCCTGGCCCGCCACCACGTTGCCGTTGAGCAGCGTCCCGATCTGGATCGGGACCAGCGCGATGGTGCCGCCGGTGAGCGCCTCGGCGGTCGCGTAGGCCGACAGCGCCGACCCGAACAGCAGCATCAGGCAGCTCAGGAACGAGGGCATCAGCACCGGCCCGCCGACGTGCCGCCAGTAGCTCCAGGACCGCGCGCCGAGGTTCTCGGCCGCCTCGCGCCAGGCCGGGCGGAGCCCTTCGAGCGCGGGCAGGATGATCAGCACCATCAGCGGGATCTGGAAGTACATGTAGACCACGGCCACGCCGGCGAGGTCGAACAGGGTGAACCCGTCGTTGTAGATGTTCAGCCCGATGTCGTTCAGCCACCCGGTGATCAGCGCGGTCGAGGCCAGCGAGGCGATGAACAGGAACGCCAGCGGAACGCCGCCGAAGTTGGCGAACACGCCGGAGGCGGTGATCACCATCTGCCGCAGCACCTTGCCGCCGCCCTTGGCGGTGAAGATCGCGTAGGCGATCAGCAGCCCGAAGATGCCGGGCAGGATCGAGGCGATCAGCGACAGCTCGAGCGAGTTCTCGAAGCCCTTGCAGGTAGGCGCCGTGGGCGGCGATGTCGATGTTGGAGAAGGTCCACGCGCCGGTGGACGCGTTCTGAAACGCCCCGATCAGCACCGCGATCAGCGGGATGAACAGGCCGAGGATGATGTAGGCGGCGAACGGCACGATGCCTGCGAGCCGGACGACCGCCTGCAGCGGCTTAGGTAGTCTGGCCGGCCGCCGTGGGATGCGGCCAGCCCCGGGGCCCGCCTGGGACCCCGGGGCCGTGACCAATTCGGTCGTGTCAGCCACTATCAGCCGCTAACGCTCGGCCACTGCTGGGTGACGACGTTCTCAGCGGCGGTGTTCTGCGCGGTGGTCGGCAGGTCCAGCGTGCCGCTGCCCGGCACCGTCGGGAGCGCCGCCTCCTCGGTCTTGTTGATCGTGCCGTTCGCGATCATCGCGCTCATCTCGATCGGCCGGGTCATGCCGCCGAGGAAGAGGTTCTGGCCCTCGGTGGAGTAGAGGAACTCCTCCCACAGCCGGGCGGCGGCGGGGTCGGGCGCGGTCGCGCTGATCGCCTGGTCGTAGTAACCGGCGTACTGGGCGTCGCTCGGGATGACGACCTTGAAGCCCTTGACGACCGGCGTGACCTCGGACGCGAGCAGGTAGTCCCACCAGATCAGGATCGGGGTGGCACCGGACTGCACGGTGGCCGGGGTGCCCTCGGTCGGCACGAAGTTGCCGGCCGCCTTCAGCTGCTTGAAGTACGAGACGCCGGGGGCGATGTTGGACAGCGAACCGCCGTTGGCGAGGGCGGCGGCGTAGACGGCGGCGAACGCGGAGCCGGTCTGGCTCGGGTCGCCGTCGATCGCGACCTGGTTCTTGTAAATCGGGTTGAGCAGCGACTTGAACGACGTCGGCGGGGTCTTCACCTTCGACGGGTCGTAGCCGATGGCCACGTAGCCGCCGTAGTCGGCGTAGTAGTCGCCGTTGGCGGCCTTGGCCGAGGCCGGGATGTCGTTCCAGGTCGCGACCTTGTACGGCGCCCAAAGACCCGAGGTGTCGCCGCTGACGGCGAACGAGCTGCCCACGTCGACGACGTCGGGGGCGCTGCTCTTGCCCTTGAGCTCGTTGATCGCGCTGATCTCGTTCGCGCTCGAGCCCTCGGGGTTGGCGTCGGTGATCTTGATGCCGTACTTGGCGGTGAACGCCTTCATGATCGCGCCGTAGTTCGCCCAGTTGGAGGGCAGCGTGATGACGTTCAGCTGCCCTTCCTTCTTGGCCGCGGCGACGAGGCCGCTCATGCCGCCGAAGGCGGCGGCCGAGGTGGCGGTGCTGGCGTCCACCGTAGTGGCGGCGCCGGTCGCCGTGCTGCTGCTGGCGGCGGAGCTGCTCGAGGAACTCGAGGAGCTGGCGCAGCCCGCCACAAGCAAAATGGAACCGACCGCGGCGGCTGTGGCCGCGATCGCCTTGGATGCGCGCAAAGTAAAAACCCTCCCCTGCCGCCCCGAGGGTGTGGGGCGACCTTGGCATCTTGGCTAGACAACATCTTGGCTAGACAAGTAGTAATCCTGGCCAATCACCGTTAACGGAAGGTGTCGCGACGGTTGACTTCAGCCGTCCGTCTCATCGCGATTTGTAACCATACGCCCGGTACGGTGACGCACCGCTAGCGCGGTGCACCGGCACGCCAAACAGCCCGTGAAAGTCCGAGAAATCCAGAATTAAGAGCTCTCTTAATCCTGAACGGGAGCGTGGTTCCCCTCCAGCCGCCGGTTGAGACCGCGCCGAGGGTAGCCGCCGGAGGGGCGAAGATCGACCCGAGGACCGTCAGGTGACATCGCGGCGGACGCTGCCGGCGAGGGCCCCCACAGCGAAGATCGCGGCGTAGCCGAGGAGGACGACGAGGGCGCCAACGCGCGGGAGCAGGCGTTCGGGCAGCATGGCCGCGCCGCCGGCACCGAGCGCCTGGCCAGCGTAGAACGGCAGCCAGCGGGCGAGGTTGCCGATCAGCTGGCCGACGACCCCTTCGATCAGGGCGATCCACGCCAGCGACGCGGCGACCGCGCCGGCCAGGTTACGGATCAGCGCGCCCGCGCTCACCCCGATCGCCGCGAAGAGCGCGTTCCAGGCGATTCCGCCGCCGATCGTGGCCCACATCGCCGAGTCCCCCCAGCCGAAGGAGGCGCCCTTCTCCGCCCACCAGGCTGCGGCGACGGCGACGCCGGCCAGGGTGCTCGCCACCCCGGCCAGGGCGGCCAGGGCGGCGTAGACGACGAGCTTCGCGCCGATCACCCGGCCGCGCGCGGGGGTGGACAGATAGGTGTCAGTGATCGTCCGGTGCCGGTACTCGCCGGCGACGGCAATGATCCCCCACAGGAGCGCGAAGATCGAGGTCAGGCCGACGTGCGAGAGCGCCTTGGCCTGCGCGGCCGGGTCGTGGACGCTGGCGCCGGAGACGACCAGGCCGCTGATGCCGGCGATGACGAGGACCGGCCCGGCGGCAAGCAGCAGCCACGGACCGCGCACGGTGCGGAGCTTCAGAACCTCGGAGCGGATCAAGTACTGCATAACGGTAGCTCTCCTCTTGCTCAGTGACCGGCTCTTGCTCAGTGACCGGCTCTTACTCACGACCGGCTGATGTACTCAGTGACCGCTCTTACTCAGTGACCGGCTCTTACTCACGACCGGCTGATGTACTCAGTGACCGCTCTTACTCAGTGACCGGCTCTTACTCACGACCGGCTGATGTACTCAGTGACCGCTCTTACTCAGTGGCCGGCTGGTGTGCCCGCGCCGGCCGCGGGGGTGCTGCCGCTGCCCGCGGTCAGCCGCAGGAACGCGGCCTCAAGGGTCTCCCCGTGCGCGCTGGTCAGCTCGGCGAGCGGGCCGGCGTTCCGGAGGGTGCCGTCGGCGATGATGATCACCCGGTCGACGGTCTGCGCCACCTCGCTGAGCACGTGGCTGGACATGAGGATGGTGCGCCCGTCGGCGGCCAGCCCGCGCAGTAGCTCACGCAACTCGGCCATGCCCGCCGGGTCGAGGCCGTTCCCTGGCTCGTCGAGGATGAGCACGCGGGGATCGCCGAGCAGCGCGGCGGCTAGGCCGAGGCGCTGGCGCATGCCGAGGGAGTAGCCGCGCACCCGGCGGCCGGCGGCGTCGGCGAGGCCGACCTGGCCGAGCACTATCTCGACCCGGGACCGGGGGATGCCGGCCGCCTGGGCCAGGACGCGCAGGTGGTCGCGGCCGGCCCGGCCGGGGTGGAAGCCGGTCGTCTCAAGGACCGCGCCGACCGCCCGGCGCGGGTAGGCCAGCTCGGCGTAGCGCTGGCCGTCGATCAGCGCCTCGCCCGCTGTCGGCGCGACCAGGCCAAGGAGCATGCGCAAGGTGGTGGTCTTGCCTGCGCCGTTCGGGCCAAGGAAGCCGGTCACCATCCCTGGTTCCACCTCGAACGTCAGCGCGTCGACCGCACTCACGGCGCCGTACCGCTTGCTCAGTCCGCGCACCGCGATGGTGCCGTTCATAGGGGTGCCGTTCATAGGGTGCCGTTCATAGGGTTCATCCCTCAGGGTTGCCGATGTCGGAATCAGCCTGCGGAATCAGCCTTGCGGAGTCCGCGGGCGGGTGTCGCCGGCTCGGCGCGGCAACATCAGGTACCGCGTCCGCGCTAGGCGCAGGGCGGCCTACCGCGTGCGCGGCAGCGGCGGCTGCTGCGGACGGCCGATGGCCTGACCCCGGGTGCCGCCTATCGTGAGGGCATGAACCTGATCGGCCGCCTGCGCCCGGCCGTGCGGCGGCATGCGCAGCTGGCGGACGCGACGATCGCGCTCGTGGTGTTCACCGTCACGGTGGTGCCGGCCTTCGCCGGCCACGCGTCGGCGGCCGGCGGTACCCGCGCACTGGCGGCCGGCACCGCGGCGGTCGCCTGTGCCGCGCTCGGCCTGCGGCGGCTCCATCCGCTCGCCGCGCTGGCTGTCAGCGCGATAGCCGCGGAGGTGTTCATCGCCGAACCAGGGGACGGTAGCGGCGTGCTGATTCTGCTCGCCCCTTCGATCGCCCTCTACACCGTGGCCGAGCAGGTCGAACGCCGCCGCGGCCTGATCATCGGCGGCGGCGTGCTCGCCGCGCTCACCATCACGCACGCGGTCGCCGCCCCGGAGTCGCTCGGCCCGCAGAACCTGGCGTTCGCCGCGCTGGGCGGGCTGGCGATCGCCGCCGGGGATTCCTCGCGCAACCGCCGCGCCTACCTCGCCGAGGTCGAGCGGCGGGCGGAACGGGCGGAGCTTGAGCGCGACCGGGACGCGCGGCGCCGGGTCGCCGCGGAGCGGCTGCGCATCGCCCGCGACCTGCACGACAGCGTCGGCCACCACCTCGCCCTTATCAGCGTGCAGTCCGACGTCGCGGGGCGGGCGGTCGTCGATGACGCGGCGGCTGCCCGCGAGGCCCTTGGCCACGTGAAGTCCGCGAGCCGTAGGGCCCTCGAAGAGCTGCGCGACACCATCAGCCTGCTCCGGCAGCCGGGTGATCCCGTCGCGCCGACGGGGATCCCTGCACCAGGCCTTGACGGGCTCGCGGGGCTTCTGGCCGTGCTACGCGGATCCGGGCTCGCCGTCGACTGCCAGATGAGGGGCACCGCCGTGCCGCTCGCGCCGGCCGCCGACCGCGCCGCCTACCTGGTGATCCAGGAGTCGCTTATCAACGTGTACAAGCACTCCGCCCTGCGCCGGGCACGGCTGACGCTCGACTACGACCGGTGCGAGCTGCGCGTCACTGTGGACGACCTGGGGGATGGCGGCCCGAGCGAACGGGGATCGGTTAAATCACGGATCGTTCCAAATCCTGGTTTTCTTCCAACCGGACGGCACGGGATTACCGGGATGCGGGAGCGAGTGCTCGCCCTCGGCGGGCAGTTCACCGCGGGACCGCGCTCGCCGGACGCGTTCCGGGTCACCGCGGCGGTGCCCTACCAGCCGCTTGGGCTCGTCGCGGAGCCGACACCGTGACCATCCGCGTGGTGATCGCCGACGATCAGCCGCTGCTGCGGAGCGGCTTCAAGGCGCTGATCTCCGCTGATCCGGATTTCGAGGTGGCCGGGGAGGCCGCCGACGGGCGGGAGGCGGTGCGACTGGCGCGCGCGGCCCGCGCCGACGTGGTGCTGATGGACATCCGGATGCCGGTGCTCGACGGGCTAGCGGCGACCCGGCAGATCATCGCCGACCCGGAGCTCGCTTCGGTGAAGGTGCTGATCCTGACCACGTTCGAGATCGACGAGTACGTCTTCGAGGCGCTGAGGTCCGGAGCGAGCGGATTTCTCGGGAAGGGCGCGGAAGCCGATGAGCTGCTGGCCGCCATCCGCACCGTCAGCCGGGGAGACGCGCTGCTGTCCCCCGCCGCCACCCGGACGCTGATCAGCCAGTTCCTGGCCACGCCGGGGGCCGGGCCGGCGCTGTCGCAGGAGGCGCTGCGGGGGCTTTCCGCGCTGACCGAGCGCGAGCGGGAGATCACCGCCCTGGTGGCGACCGGGCTGACCAACGACGAGATCGCCGTGCGGCTCGTGCTGAGCCCGGCCACGGTGAAGACGCACGTGAACCGAGCCATGGCGAAGGTCGGGGCGCGGGACCGCGCGCAGCTCGTCGTCTTCGCCCACCGCGCCGGGCTCATCGGCTAGCGGCGGGGCTCATCGACACCGAATACTGACCCGGAGCAGACATCAAGCGCCGCGGGGCGGCACAAGCCGAACTGCCGAGGCGACAAAGACAAACAGGCAGCTCTTAGCAGCCCACGGCCCTAATTTGAGTTTTGCGCGAAACTTGGCGGCAACCGCGCACCAGGGCGCGGTATGGGACTGCGCCTTCTCTCCCGACGGCGCGTTGCTCGCGACGGTCAGCAACGATCAGAGCATTCGGCTCTGGACCGCCTCCGATGGAACCCCGCATCACAATATCCCCGGGCGCACGAGCAAGAGAAATCCCGGCCGAATATGACCACGACCCCGTCTTCGAGCATCCTTCCGGCGTGCGCAGTTGCGCGTTCTCCCCAGACGGCGCCCTCCTGGCCAGCGGAACCGCCGACGGAAGCGTGTACTTGTGGTCGATGGCCACCCGCAGCGCGCAACTGGTTCTGACCGGGCATGCGAGCGGGGTGCACAGTTGCGTGTTCTCTCCGGACGGCACGCTGCTCGCGACGGCTAGCGTGGATCGGACCGTCCGGCTGTGGCGGGTCGCGGACGGGACGGCGGACAGGGTGCTTGGTGGACACACCAGTTGGCCCGACCGATGCGCGTTCTCGCCGAACGGAACCATGCTTGCCACGGTCAGCAACGATCAGACCGTCCGGCTGTGGGACATTGCCACCGGCCGCTGTTCCTGCGCGCTGCGCACGGCGGGACCGTTGGCCTGGGTAGCCTGGCATCCGAGTGGGGCACTGCTGAGCGTGGTGGGAGGCCGGGGAACGTACCTGTTTGCTTACCTACCGCAGGGCTCGCGCGAGGGTCAATGACGAGCGACCGCAGGATTCAGGCTTCTGCCGCCCATGCCGCCCATGCCGCCAGCCAGTCCTCGCTGCGCGGCTCGAGGTCTGTCAACGCGGCCCGGAAGCGGGCATCGGGCTCGCGACCCGCGAGGGACGTCTTCACCGCCTGGTAGCGGGCCCACGCCTGCTGCGCCGGCCTGCTGGGAACGGGCTCGTCCAAGACAGCGTGCCGCAGCGTTTCGTCGATCGCGCGTTCCCGCAGCCGCGCGTCACCGGTGAACCACGGGGCCTGCTCGTCCAGCCTGGTCAGCTGGTTGACCACCGAGGCGATGACGTCGTCGGCCGCGTGCTTGCCGATGCCGGCCTGGTCGGAAAGCTCACGGGCGGCGCGCTGCCACAGCGCGCCCCTCTTGGCGGCCTCCGCGGTCGTGAACCGGGGTGTCCGGCCGGCCCGCAGCGCCGCGAGGAGCCGGGCGTGGCGGTCGAGGCTCGCGTCAACCAGCGCGCGATACGCGGCCATTCCTTCGGCCTGCTCCAGCACGGGCGGCGGCTCGTTCCGGCGGCGCTCGACAGCCTGGCCGATCATCTCGCTACGGCCGCGCAGGTACGGTTCAAGGTCGTCGACGGCGGCCAGCCTCACCTGATCCAGTTCGACGCCGCGGCTCACGATGGTCACGGTCACCGGGCCGGCCGCCAGCCGCGCGGCCAGCACGTTGCCGTGCCGGGCGACCACCCCGCTGACGGGGCGGTCCCCGACGGTCAGCTCCGCCCGCGCGTACGCTGGCGGCTCGGCGGGTTCCTCCTCATTCTGGTCGGCTATCCGGGCGTGTTCCGCGTCGATGGCGCCGAACAGCGCTGCCTCGGGCTCGCGGGCGTGCCCGATCGAGCTGGTGACCATGACCCAAGGGCCGACCGGAGCGACCCCGTTCCCGTAGGTCAGGCCGATGCTTTCCCACTGACGGCCCGACCGCTCGCAGGTGCCCAGGGCCATCGGCCGCAGCGACGGCGCGCCCAGCCCGTAGACGGCGAACCCGGGGCGAGGCACCAGCTCGTCCGCGTCCAGCCGGGCACGTTCCCGGAGCCGCGCGATCCATTCGTCGCGGTCCGGGTCCGGAACCTGGCGCATGACGCTAGCGTCGCACCTTGACGGTGAGTCCGGCAAGTCACACGAGTCGCTGGCCGACATCCGCGAGCACCACGGTGCCGGTGGGACCCGATCAGGCCGGGAGTGGGACCCGATCAGGCAGGGAGAGGGGTGCCGGTCTCGAGGAGGGTCTTCAGGCTGGAGATCACGTCGGGCCAGCCGACGCTGACCATTTCCGCGACCGTGCTGCCCGGCTCGAAGCCGTCGTGAACGACCGTCAGCTTGACGACGCCTTCTCCCCTGGGCTCGATCTCGAAGGTCACCTTGGAGCGAGGCTCGCTGGCGAGCTTGGCCTGGAAGGCGTCGTCGAAGCCGAAGTGGCTGGCCAGTTCGGGCGTGAGGGCGCACCAGGTGTACGACAGGCGGCGGAACGGGTCGGACTCGAGCACGACCTGCTCGGGGTCGCTGATCTTGACGCCGTGGTTGTCCCAGGTCATCGTCGATCCCGGCGCCCAGTCAGTGATGAAGCTCGTCGCCCAGTAACGCTGGGTGAAGGCCGGCTCGGTCAGCGCCTGCCATAGCCGTTCCGGGGTGGTGCTGATGTAGGTCACGTACACCACGCTTGGCTTGTCCATCGGTTTCTCCTCCAGGGCCTTCTTCAGGTCCGCGAGCGCGCGGACCCGGGGTTGGTCGTACCGCCTGATCCATCGGTCGGCGATGGCGTTGATCGGCTCGGCGTTGAGGTAGTGCAGCTTTTCCCGGCCGCGCCACACTGTGGTGACCAGATTCGCCTCCTCAAGGATCGCCAGGTGCTTGCTCACCGACTGCCGGGCCATGTCCAGTCCGGCGCACAGCTCGCGCAGGGTCTGCCCGGACCGCTCGTTCAGGCTGTCGAGCAGCCGTCTGCGGCTGGGGTCGGCCAGCGCCCTGAACACCTGATCCATCGAAGCTCGTCCCGCCGTCATCGTGACATGCAGCCATCAGGCTGCATGTCACGATAGGCAGCTTGGAGACTGCATGTCAAGGAGGACGAGGGGCTCGTGGCGCTGCTTGACTCGTGGCACTGCTTGACTCGTGGCACTGCTTGACTCGTGGCACTGCTTGACTCGTTCGCCGAAGAGGCGGACTCTTGCCGGCGGGCGCGAAGGCAAGCGTGCGTTCCATCGCAGGATTTTGACCGCCCGGCTGTTTTGACCGCCCGGCTGTTCAGCGCGGCCAATTATCCCAATATGCGGGTTTCCGCAGTGGTCATCCGTTATGCTGCAACTTCATTTGCGGGAGGCGATTCCGGGTCAGCGTGTTCCCGCCAGGATGGGCTCATCTGCGGGGGGACCATGGCCACATTTGCTACTGGCATGCAACCGGTGGAGAAGTCGAGAGACAAAGGCCTCAAGACCGGCGCCCTTGGCCTGGTGTCAAGCGTTGTTATCGGAGTCGCGTCAACGGCACCCGCCTACAGCCTGGCCGCGACGCTGTTCTTCGTAGTGGCCGCCGTCGGGCTGAAGTCCCCGCTGATCGCCGTGCTGGCATTCGTGCCGATGCTGCTGTGCTCGATCGGCTTCAGCGAGCTGAACAAGGCCGACCCCGACTGCGGGACCACGTTCATCTGGGGGACCCGGGCGTTCGGGCCGACGATCGGCTGGGCAGGCGGCTGGGCCACCGTGGCGGCCGACATCCTGGTCATGGCTAGCCTGGCCCAGGTAGCCGGGCAGTACGGGTTTTTCTTGTTCCAGGGACCGGACAGCGCGATCGGAGCTAACGCCTCCGGCGGCTGGGTGCTGCTGGTAGGCGTCGTGTGGATCGTTGCGATGACCTATATCTGCTACCGCGGCATCGAACTCTCGGCCAGGTTCCAGCGGGTGCTGCTGACCATCGAAGTCGTGATGCTGATGGTGCTGTCGGTGACAGCACTGGTCAGGGTATTCGTCAGCAACCCGCCGGGGTCGGCGCACCCGAGCCTCAGCTGGCTGTCGCCGTCGCACCTGCCCCTCTCGGCGTTCGTGTCCGGGATCATCTTGATGCTGTTCATCTACTGGGGCTGGGACACCGCCTTGTCGGTGAACGAGGAGACGGCAGACAAGTCCAGAACGCCAGGCCGGGCGGGGATCATCTCGACGGTCCTGCTGCTGATCACCTACGCGATCGTCATCGTCGCCGTGCAGTCGTTCGCCGGGGTCGGCGCCAATGGGGTCGGGCTGACGAACCCGGCGCACCAGTTCGACGTGCTGTCGGTGACCGGGAGCGCGATCTTCGGAACCTCCGGGTTCGGCACGGTCTTGTCCCGGCTGCTGATCCTGATGGTGCTCAGTTCGGCCGCCGCGTCCACCCAGACGACGATCCTGCCGGCCGCCCGTACCGCGCTGTCCATGGCCGCGTACCGGGCGCTGCCCCAGCAGTTCGCCAAGATCGATCCGCGGTTCCTGACCCCCACGGTGTCGACGATCGTGGTGGGGGTCGTTTCGGTCGCGCTGTACATCCCGCTGAACTTCATCTCCGGTGGCAACCCGATCGGTGACGCCGTTACCGCGATCGGGCTCTACATCGCCTTCTACTACGGGCTGACTGCCTTCTCCTGCGCCTGGTATTACCGGTCCACGCTGACGGGCAGCGCCCGCGACCTGTGGATGCGCGGGATCTTGCCGGCCCTCGGCGGCGTGATCATGTTCGCGGCCGGCGCTTACAGCCTGCAAAGCGACTGGGTGGCGTCCAACAGCTACACCAGCTGGACGGTGCCTGGCCTGGGCTGGCAGATCGGCGGGATCTTCATCATCGCCGCGCTTGCCGCGCTAGCCGGATTGGCCAGCTTCGTCTACATGCGTGTCACCGCTCCCGCCTTTTTCCGAAGGCAGACCCTGTCGCGGGCCACCCCCGCGCGAATTCCTGAAATGGAACTGTGAGCCGGGCAGGCGCGGTGCCCGGCGGGCCGTCCTGGCCGGTCCGATCGGGGACGGTCCCTGCGGTGGCCGACGGTTACACTGATCGGCTGGAGACGGCTCCCGACCTGGCGGCTGCGCTGCCGGCCGGAGTCGCAGTCGCGTTGGTCCCAGACCGGGCGGCGGGCCCCGGCCCGGCGGCCGACCCCGCTGTGCGGAACTGGCTGAGATCGTCGGGCAAGACCCAGCTCGCCGCGACCTTGGCCGAGTCGCTGTGGCAGTCGCGCCGGCTGGACCTGCTGGTTTGGATCGATGCGACGAGCCGGGCCTCGGTGCTGTCTGGCTACGCTGCGGCAACAGCCTCCGTGACGGGCCGGGACCAGGCGAGCAGTTGCGAGTCGGTCGCCGACCAGTTTCTCAGCTATCTGGGCGAGACCAGCCGTTCATGGCTAGTCGTACTCGATGACCTGGCCGATCCGGCAGACCTGGACGGCCTCCGGCCGGCCCGGCCGGCCGGGTTCTCGTGACCTGCGCCGACGCCGCGGCCGTCCCCCGCGGCATGCAGGTCATGCCGGTCGGGCTGTTCAATTCGCGCGAGGCTCTCAGCTACCTGACGGAGAGGCTGTCGGCCAACCGGGGCCAGCGGCTCGGCGCGATAGACCTGGTCAGTGCTATGGGCCTGGAGCCGGTCGCGCTGACTCAGGCCAGCGCGGTGATCGCCAGCTCCGCGATGTCGTGCCACAACTACCAAGAAAATTTCGTGCGCTGGCAGGAGAAGCTGACCGATCCGTCTGGCGCACTGCCGTCCGCTAGCGCGGTCACGTGGTCGCTCTCGTTCGAGCGTGCTACTCAGCTTGCCCCAGGCGGGTCGGTCCAGTCGCTTCTGGCCCTGGCTGCCCTGCTCGACGGACACGGCATTCCCGGAACCGTCCTGACCGCCCCGGCGGCAGGCAGCGAGGCCGCCCGCGCAGCGTTGGCGGCGCTTGAACGCGTCGCCTTGCTGACCGTCGAACCAGTCACGTCACCGCCGATGGTCCGGATCAGCCCAGTGCTGCAAGCGGCGCTGCGAGCCGCAATGCCGGAAGGCATGCTGGATCAGGCGGCCCGGCTGGCCGCGGAGGCGCTGCTCCAGGCCTGGCCGGCACCAGAGCTACCCGGCTGGCCCGCTTCCGGTCTGCGATCCTGCACGGCGGCCCTGCGGCAGATCGCCGGAAACCGGCTGTGGGCCGACGGTTGCCATCCGGTGCTGCTACGGGCCGGGGACAGCCTGGACCACGCTCGCCTGACTGGTCCCGCGGTGGATCACTGGCGCGACCTGGTCACCACCAGCGACCGGCTGCTCGGCGCCGGGCATCCGCACACGATACTGGCCGGGCAGCGGCTGGCCGAGGCCTGCCTGGCGGCCGACCGCGCCGACGACGCCGTCACCTGGTTTCAGCGGCTGCTCGACACCCAGGCCGTGAATCTCGGGCCGGATCACCATGATCTGATCGGAACGCGGATCCGTCTGGGCCACGCTCTTGCGGCGGCCCGTCGCCCCGACCGCGCGGTCTCCGTCCTCGAGCGCGTGCTCTCCGATTCTGAGATGGTCAGCGGCCCTGAGCATGCCGACACGCTCGGCGCGCGGGACGAGCTCGCCGCCGCCCACCTTGCCGCGGGCCGGCATTCCGACGCCGTCACCTTGTACCGGCGCGCGCTCGCGGACCGGGAGCGCATCCAAGGACCCCGCCACCAGCAGACGATGACCACGCGTCAGGGCCTGGCCGATTCTTACCTGGCCAGCGACCAGGCGAAAGAGGCGGCATCGGTCTACAAACGGGTGGCCGCTGACCGGGAGCGCACCCTCGGGCCTGATCACCTAGACACCATCCGGGCCTGGTACAGCCTGGGCGCTGCCTATCAGAGGACGGGCAAGACGGTGGCGGCCGAGCGGGTTTACGAGCAGGCCCGGGTCGGCTTCGAGCGGGTGCTCGGCCCCCGTCACCCTGATACGCTGCGCAGCCGTGCGGAGCTTGCCCGGGTGTACCGCCAGCTGGGACGGTACGGCGACGCCCGCGCGCTGCTGCGCGACACCGTCGACCGCTTGCAGCGCATCCTGCCCCACAACGACCCGCTGATCACCGAACTGCGCGAGATCCTGGCCGATATCGGCGATGAATAGTCCCGCGTCGCTGCGGATCGAGCAAGCGCTAGGTTGATTAGCTTTGGGCTGCGATAATGCGTTGCGTGAACCCGATACGCCAGAGCCGGGGTCGGTGAATGGTCTTGCGCTGGGACCGCGGTCTTCACAAGGATGGCCATGTGCCCGTTCCGCAGACCTTAAGTGGCCGCGCTCCGGGCACTGCCGTTATCGTCGGATGCGGTCGCGGCAGGCCGGACGATGCCCGCCGGGAGGCCGGTGGTGAAGAGAAAACCGACGGGAATCGGACCATGCCCACCAGGCGATTGTTGTACGCTTTTCCGGTTATCGCGGCCGCATTGGCGGTCAGCGCATTCATGTCGGCGGCCTCCGCCGCCGGCCCTCTCCGCTCCGGGCCCGGATTATCGGTGCAGTCATTCCTGGCAGCGGGGCCGAGGCGGCTCCGGCGGCCGCCCCGGCCGGGCTGCCGTCTAAGCAACAGCAGATCAAGGTGCTGACCGCCGCGCTGGCGAAAATGAGCAAGGACTACAAGAGCCTACCCAACTCTTCCGGCGTCGCCGATATCTACGACTACGGCATCGGCTCGCTGTGGCGGCAGGGGATCGACGGCGCGGGCACGACCATCGCCGTGATCGAGGGCTGGGACCTCAGCGGGATCGGCAGCATCGTCGCGGGTTTCGACAAGATGCTTGGCCTGCCCAACCCTCAGATCCAGACGATCTTCCCGGCCGGCAAGCTGCCGGCCGAGTGCCCGCCTGGCATGGTCAAGCTGGGCGGCTACGGCTCGTGCGACGCATGGGGCGGCGAACTGGCCCTTGACGTGGTGACGGCGCACTTGATCGCCCCGTATGCGAAGATCCTGATCTCCGTGACCCCGGCCGATACCCAGATCACCGACGACGCCGCGAGCCAGGTCGCGCCGCCGGAGATGATGAAGGCGCTTGAGACGATCAGCCGACAGCACCTGGCCAACGTCATATCCATCAGTGACGGGACCGGCGAGACCACCTACAGCCACGGCGGCGCGGAGATCCTCGCCCAGGACCCAGGCGAGCTGGCCGCCGCGGCCGCTGGCATTCCGGTGCTTGTCGCGACCGGTGACTGCGGCGTGGTCCAGAACCTCGCGGTGGCGAACGGGCAGTGCGAGGACACATCGGTCACGCCGGACACCGCGGCGTGGGACGACTCGCCCTGGGTGACGGCGGTGGGCGGCAGCGTTCCGAACCTCAGCGCCACAGGAAAACGGGTCGGACCCGACCCGCTGTGGAACGTCGACGGTCTGTTCTCCGAGGGCGCAGGGTTCTCCTCCGTGTACACCCGCCCCGCCTATCAGAACAGCGTCGCGGGCATAACCGGCAGCCCGATGCGTTCGGTGCCGGACATCACGATGGACGCCCAGGATGGCACCTCAGAGGCGGCACCGATGCTGGCGGGCGTGCTGTCCCTCGCCACCCAGCTCAACGGCGGAAACGTTGGCCCGATCAACCCCGCGCTTTATGATGTGCTCGGCCCGGCCGGTGCGAGGGACGGCATCGCGGACGTTGTCAGCGGCAACGACTCGGTGGTCAAGAACGGCAAGGTGACCGTCCCAGGCTTCGCCGCGGGTCCCGGGTTCGACGTGGCAAGCGGCTGGGGAACGGTCTACGCACCGAAGTTTGTGCCCGGCCTGGTGGCGGCCACCCGAGCGGCTGGCGAGGACTGGACCGTGCGGCAGCAGGCGCAGGCCGAACTGACCGGGCTTGAGCAGAACAGCATTCAGCTGACACGAGTCAGCACCGGGACCTGGTACCTGCTCGCCGGGGGACTCCTGCCGGCGCATCCGGTGCGGCTGACCATCGACGGCAAATTCACCGCCACGCTCACCGCCAATCCGCTTGGCGATGTGACCTACATGATCAGCCCGGCGCTGCTGCACCTGGCGGCGGGCCCACACCTCGTCTCGCTCGCGGGCATGCTGATAACCGAGACGGCCAGTTTCTCCGTGCGCTGACCTGCCAGCCATCCACGACGCGCTCGCCGGCGAGTTCGCCGAGAACTCGCCGGACTCCCCCGGCTTCGCCTGCATCGACGCGATGGACCCTGGCATTCGAGACGATCGGCTTCGACTCTTAGCCCGCGCCGAGGAACGGCGTGATCAGCGGGAGCAGTTCAGCCGGCCTGCGCATCACGCCCATGTGGGTGGTTCCGGGGAGCACCGCGAGCTGCGCGTCCGGCAGGAATCCGAGCAGTTCCGCTACGTCGGTCAGCGGTGAGAAGTCGCGGTCGCCGAAGATCAGCATCGTCGGCACCCGTAGCGATCGTAGCTCGTCGGTCCACCCAGGGAACTCGTGCACCATCGCCGAGGCCCTGGCTGCGAGCTCGTCGAAGCGCGCGGGATCGGGCGCGACCGCAGCGTAGGCGTCGCGCATCGCCTGGAAGTCGGCCGGCGTCGGCATGCGGTCTTCACCGAGGGGCGCGCTCTCCCGGCCCGGCGGGCGATGGGCGTCCGCCGACGCGACGATCAGCCTGCCAACCCGAGTGGGCGCGCCAAGCGCGACCGCATACGCGACGAAACCGCCGAGGCTGAAGCCGAAGAGATCCGCCTCGGCGATCTCCAGGTGGTCAAGGAGCGCGACGACGTCCCCGGCCAGCGCCTCGATCGTCATTGGGCGGCCGGTGTCGGCGGTGTGCCCGTGGCCCTGCAACTCCACCGCGATTACCTGCCTGCTCGCCGCGAGTGGCTCAAGCAGCGGACCGAAACTGAGATCGATGGTCAGCAGGCCGCCGTGGAGCAGCACCAGCGGCCGCCCGCTGCCGTGGATCTCGTAGTAGAACTTCAGGCCGTTCACCGGTGCGTATGTCACGCCAGGTATGACGACGCGCGATCGGCGAACTCATCGCAAGACGCCGCACGATGACATCTTCCGGCGGGTGAAGCCGCTCACCCAGTTGCCCATCTGGTGTTTCCTGCGGGTTCAGTGATGCGCGGAATGCCGGATTACCGCGAACGTCGAGATGGTCCTCCTCAGGGAACCGGGCATCAGCGATGATCAGGCGGTTATCTGGACTGTGCAAGTCAACCGGACTCCGTCCGCTAACCTGCAGATCACAGCACACACCCGAACGGACCCCGACCCGATGATCAAAGTCAGGCGTACTTCGCCGCGGCGAGAAGGCCTCGCCGAGATGGCCGCCGCCGTGAAAGTCCTTGCAGGTTAAAACCCTTATCCGGCAGGTTAAACCCCTTATCCGGAAGGCCCCGCCCCAGCCCGACCCTCAAATTCAACATCCAGGCGATATAGGCAAGGTCGTTCATCTATGTGATAATCGAGCGGGCGCTGGCCTGACCGGGCTAGCGATGGGCAGGGCATCACACGGGGCGGGAAATGGTCAGCAAATTTCTGGGACGCGTTATGTCGCGTAAATTTCTTCTATGGGCATCTGCTGGAGCGCTCGTCGTCGTCAGCGTCGGGGCTGGCGACGTGCCGGTCTGGGCGACGACTTCCCCGGCGACGCCATCCGGCCCGAGTCGGGATTCTCAGTGCGGTCGGGTTCGAGCAGGCCCCGATCCTGGCCGCCATGCAGAACCCGAAGGCCAACGTCATCGACGGCTACACCTTTTACACCGGTACGATCGGCGGCAAGCCGATCGTCGACGTTTTCTCTGGCCAGATCGACGAGTCGGCCGAGCTGGCCGCCACGCTGCTGATCCAGCACTTCCACCCGACGGCGATGCTGTTCTCGGGTACGGCCGGAGCCAACGCCGAGGACATCAATGTGGGCGATGTGGTTCTCAGCGCCTTCGTTGCGGATAAGTCCGACATCCACTACCAGATGCCGGCGGCAAGCAATGGTGACCAGGACGGTCCCGGCTACCAGGTCCCGTACGAGGGGATCGAGGTCCACACTCCCGGTGCCGACCTGCAAGGGGCCGGCATTCAACGGTTACGACACCCCGCCGCCGACCCCGGCCGACGCCAGCACCTACGGATCCGGTTCCGGTACGGACCCGGACTGGGCCTTCGTCAGCTACCTCGCCGGCACGCAGGAGCTGCTCAAGCTGGGCGAGGCGACAGGGCCGATCGGGACCGACACGCAGGCCGACGCCACCGGGGACTCCAATTACACGGGAACCGTCACCAATAAGATGGTCGCCGGCGTGGTCGGGCAGGCACCGGTGTGGACCGAGCCGCTGAGCTGGATTGAGGCCCAGAACGCCCTCTACGAGACCGACGCCGAGGAGAACGAGGGGACGGCCTTCGCCTTCGCGTCAGCGGCTCAGGGGATCCCGTGGCTGATCATCAGAGGGATATCAGACACTCCTTGGTGGCCGAATTCCTTCGATGGCGTGCTGGCCTCCGACCACGCGGCCGAGGTGGCGATCCACATCGTCGAGAACCTCCCCAACGGAGGCGTCAGCGAGGCTCCCGCTACGTTCAGCGACCTCTCGCCGGCGTCCAACGCCGCACGGGCCGGTTACATCGTCGCCAGCCAGGCCGACTACACCGTCAGCCCGGTGGGTGCGGTGACCTACACCAGCCAGCAAGGGGTCACGCAGACGATCCCGAACTTCCAGGACAGCCCGCTGGGCGCCGAGTACCGCTACCCGTCGACGCCTCCCACCGGCTGAGGGCCGTCGGCCAGCACGCCGAGCTGATCGAACAGATCGGCGAGCTACTTTGCGGCACCTGGCGGCGAAATACCGCGCCGCCAGGTGCCTGCCGACCGCCACGCCAGGAGGGACCTGCGGGACAGCGCCGACAAAATGGAGTCGGTACTGGCGGCCGAGCCAACCGAAAAAATGGAAGCCACCGAGGCGACCGAGCCGATCGAGAGGACCGACCCCGCGGAACCGATGCACAGGATCGAGCCGGTGGAACCGATGGACAAGATTGATCCGCTTGATCCGATGCTCAGCAGCGAGCCGGCGGAGCCGACCGACCGTGACGAGCTATGTGTTTTCCCCATGCCGAGATTCTCGCACCACTGCCCGCCTAGACGACAAGGCGCCCGGCCGAGTTGAGAGAGTTAATCCCGCGTACACGAGCCAGCGAATCCCCCACCTCAAAAGTGGAGGGAAGGCATACCAGAAATATTCGTCGTAACTGCGTGAAGAGGTCGCCAGGCTGGTGCTCGCCATATCACGGGCAGGCTGACGTAGCGCGAAGTCGGGTCAAAGCGACCACGATGGGAAACTTGGTTCGCGACGGCCAGGAATGGAACGGGGAATCCGAGGAGCCACTCAGCCCTCTGGAGCGTGCCCGGCTTCCCGAGCTGGAGCGGGTTAACCGCGAGCTCGATATGAAATGCGCCTTCCCGACAAAAGCAGCGACCTTTGCAGCAGAGCATCGGTAAAGGAAGGTACGAAGTTATCGATAGCCACCGGAAAGCAAGAGATGGCATCGCGCGCTACATCGAACTGCGCTACAGTTCGGAGCCATCTTCACTCCAGGTAACGGCCCCGCAAGAGAGGCCATGGACGGATATCGGGAAATGAGGGCCACCGCGTAAAGATAACCGCTATTTCGCGAATCCGGAAAAAGACGGGCAGCTCGGAGATACCAGGCGCGCTTACCTCACACGCGATGAGCTGACCGGTCAGCTTCTCCGAAGGGACGACGATCATGACGACTAAAACGCCGCAGGTGACCGCCGCCGGCGCCACCCGCACCGAGCAGCCGACGCACGGCGCGCTTGAGCTGCCATGGACCCGCTGGCTATTCCGCTCACGCCAGGCGAGCATCCTCTGGCTGATCGTCCGGCTATGGCTGGGCTGGCAGTGGCTCTCTGCCGGCCGGCAGAAGCTGACCGCCGCCGGCCAAAGCAACTGGTTCACCCACTCCGCGGGCCTGCAGGGCTTCATCGCAGGCGCCAACAGCACCTACGACCACCGCGCCCAGGCCCACGGCCACGCCCAGGTCAGCTACGGCTGGTACGTGGACATCCTCAACGACATCGACGCGCACGCCCAAGTGTTCAGCCGCGTCGTCACGGTCAGCGAGCTCGCGGTCGGCATCGGCCTGCTGCTCGGCTGCGTGACCGGGGCCGCCGCCGCCGGGGGCGTCGCCCTCAACATCATGTACATCACGGGCGGCTCAGCCGGGCCAAACGGAATCTTCATCCTTCTCGGGGTGCTGCTCGTCGCCGCCTGGCGGGTGGCCGGCTACCTGGGCGCGGATTACTTCCTGCTGCCGCGACCTCGCGTGCACCGGAGGCTCCGCACCCACGCGGTTGGATGGCCCCGGCGATAGCCCCCTGATCGCGAACCCCACCCCCGAGCCAATCGCCAAAATGAATAATCTGTGCTTTGCTTAGCCGCGCTATTCAGGGATTCGGGGCTGGAAGGGACCGTGGGATGAGCCGGGTCGTTGTTATCGGAGCGACCGGCCACATCGGCACGTACCTGGTGCCGCGACTGGTGGACCGGGGCCATGAGGTGATCGCGGTCAGCCGCGGCACCCGCGGCCCGTACCACGCCAGCCCGCAATGGGACGCGGTGACCATGGTCACCGCTGACCGGGAGGCGGAAGACGCGGAGGGAAGGTTCGGCGATCGGATCGCGGCGATGCGACCGGAGACGGTGATCGACCTCATCTGCTTCACCCCGGCGTCAGCGCAGCGGCTGGTCGAGGCACTGCGCCCGTCGCGCCCGCTGCTGGTGCACTGCGGGACGATCTGGGTCCACGGCTGTTCGCTGCGGGTGCCGGTGACGGAGGACGAGCCCCGCACCGCCTACGGCAAGTACGGCACGGGCAAGGCCGAGATCGAGGCCCTGCTGAGCCAGGAGACCCGGGCGGGCGGGGTCCCCGCGGTGGTCCTGCACCCAGGTCACATCAGCGGGCCGGGCTGGCCCGTCATCACCCCGGCCGGGAACCTCGACCCCGCCGCGTGGACTGCCCTGGCGACGGGTCGGCCGCTCGCACTGCCCGACCACGGCCTCGGCGTCCTGCATCATGTGCACGCCGACGACGTGGCGCAGGCATTCGAGCTCGCGCTATCCCGGCCGGCCGCGATCGGGGGCAGCTTCCACGTGGCCGCCGAGCAGGCGATGACGCAGCGAGGCATAGCGGCCGGGGTGGCGCGGTGGTTCGGCCGCGAACCCGTCCTGGACTTCGTCGGCTGGGATGAGCTCGCCCGCCGGGCCGGGCCGGGCCACGCTGAGGTCACCCGCGAGCACACGTCCCGCAGCATCAGCGCCAGCATCGCCCGCGCCCGCGAGGTGCTCGGGTACGCGCCACGGTACAGTTCGCTCGACGCCCTGCACGAAGCCCTGGCCTGGCTCGTCGCCAACGGCCAGGCGGACGTGGGCGGCCAGCCATTCCCTTCGCTGTTACCGGATCGGCTGCGCGTCGTCCTTGTGCTCGCGGGCCCGCTGGTATGGCGCGGCGCGGAGTCGGTTCTAGTCAGTCACCAGCGCCGCCACCTGCGCGCGGGTCTGCGCGGTCGCGGCGGTCACGGCATCGCCGCCGGTTCCCCCTAGTTCCGCGAGGCTTACCGGAGCACCTAAGCGCACGATCACCGCGACCCGCCGCGGACTCAGGGCGCTGCCGCCCGGGGGCAGCAGCGTAGCCGTCCCGCTGAGCCCGGCGGGCACCAGCGGCACGTTGGCCGCCGCCGCCAGGCGAGCCGCGCCTCGGTGGAATTCCCCGGGCCGCCCGTCCCGGGACCGGGTTCCCTCCGGGAAGACGATCACGTCGCGCCCGGCCGCGAGCAGCCGGGCGGCGGCGGCCAGGTCGGCGCTGCCTCCCCCGCCGCGCCGGACCGGGAACGCCGCGCACAGCACGCGGCAGATCCCGGGCCGCACGCCGCCGCGGAACTAGTAGTCCGCCGCGGCATCTCCACCCGCGCGGTCACCCGGCCCGAGCTCGACAAGGCCGTCGCCCTGGCCCGGGAGATCCGCGCTTCCGGGGCCGCGGTCACGGTCGTCGTGCACGAGCACAAGCGGATCGGCCGCGGCATCGAGCTCGCCGCGCTCGCCGAGCAGCTGCGCGCCGGCGGCATCGGGCTTGAGTTCCTGACCGGCGAGCTGCAGGGCTCGCACGACCCGTCCGGGGTCGTGTTCACCGTGCTCGCCGCGCTGTCGGGGATGGAACGCGAGTACATCCGCGACTGCACCCTGGAAGGCCACGAGTCGGCCCGCACCCGGGGCAAGTCGATCGGCGGCGCCGCCGTCACCGACGACGCCATGCTCGCGGTCGCCCTGCACCTGCGCTCGCAGGAGCTCAGCCTGCGCGACATCGCCGGCAGGCTCGTCATCTCCACCGGAAAGAAGAAAGGCCAGCACCCGTCCCCGGCGACCGTCATGCGGATGCTCCGCGAGCACGACGAGAAGACCGCCGCGGCGGCCCTCGTCCAGGCCGGGGCGTAGCCGGCCGTGGAATGGCCGCCCCGCGACGATCCGCGCTCGGCCGGCGAGGAGAGGGACGCCTGGTGGTCGCGCGAGCAGGCCTGCGTCAGCGAGGGGACCTGCCCGTACTGCCTCGGGCCGCTCTGCAGGTCAGTCCTTAGCGTTAATACTCGCCAGTAGAGTCCCGCCGCCCCAGTTCGATCCGGTTGTGCAAGTGCAGCTTGCCCAGCGTGTTCTGCACGTGGTTCTGGACGGTGCGGTGCGACAGCGCGAGCCGGGTGGCGATTTGCTTATAGGACAGGCCGGTGGCGACCATGCGGAGGATCCCGGTCTCGCGTTCGGACAGCCTCGGTGCGTCCCCGCTGTTCCCGGCCGGGTCGGCGGCCAGCCGCCGGAACTCGCCGAGGACAAGGGCGGCCAGCCCGGGGGTGAACACCGCATCGCCATCGGCGGTGCGCCGCACCGCGTCGAGGAATTCGATGCGAGCGGAGGACTTCAGCAGGTTGCCGACCGCGCCCGCCTTCACCGCGTCCAGCACATCCTGCTGCTCGCCGCTCGCGGACAGGACGAGCACGCGCACTGCGGGGTGGGCCGCGCACAGGCCGCGAGTCACCTCGACGCCGGACATGTCCGGCAGCTGCAGGTCGAGCACGACGACGTCCGGCCGGGCGGCGCCGGTGACGCGCAGCGCCTGCGCGCCGTCGGCTGCCGTCGCGACGACGTCGTATCCGGCTTCGGCCAGGTCTCGTGCCACCGCATCGCGCCACATCGGATGGTCGTCCACGACCATAACCCGGATCGGTGCGCTGCGTTCCACGTCCGCACCTTAAGCCGGTTCTGGCCACCGCGCCACCGGTATGCCGACCCCTCGCGGTAGGCGAAGTTCCACCTCGGTCCCTTCGCCGGGGGCGGAACTGATGGTGGCGGACCCGCCCAAGTCACGTAGTCGGCCGTGGATGGAGTGGCTTACCCCGAGCCGCCCGGCCGCTGCCGCCTCGGCCAGCCGTCCGTCCTGGATGCCGGGGCCATCGTCCCTGATCGTCACCGTGATCAAGCCAGGCTCATCCTCGACCAGCACCCACGCGCGGGTCTGCTCCCCGCAATGTAGCCGTACGTTATCCAGCGCCGCGCGCATCGCCGACGCCAGTTCCGCTGCCGCGGCCTTATCCAGCAGGACAGCCTGGGCCGGCACCGACACGGTCACCCGGTCCGTCTGGGCGGACAGGAGAGCCGCGCGCAGATCCACGGTCCCCGAGGCGCCCGGCCCGAGATCGCCTGCCGGGTTGGCCTCCCTCCGCCTCCCACCAGGGCACGGAGCGCGGCTTCCTGCTGATCCGCCAGCCGTCCGAGCTCCGCCGCCATACCGCCAGCTTCCGCCCCCGTCGCTGCACCAGCGCCAGAACCTGCAGCACCGAGTCGTGGATGTTGCGGGCCAGTCGTTCTCGCTCCCGACTGGCCGCCTCGACCTCGACGGCGTGCTGGCGTTCCGCCTCCACTTCGGCGGCGAGCCTGGCCAGGTGGCCGACGATCACGCCGGCCAGCAGCAGGAGCACCACGCCGTTGAGCACCACGCTGAGCGCCGCGCCGCGGAACAGTGCGAGATCACAGCCGGACATGATCAGGGCGGCGACCGTGCCCGCGCGCCTGCCGTACCGAACTGCCCAGGCCAGCACGGGTCCCGCCAGCCACGTCGCGGTCACCGGCGTCACCCCGTGCCGCATGGCCTGCGGGGACTGCAGCACCGCCGTGCTCAGCAGGAGGACAGCGGTGACCGCGAGGTCGGTGCTCAGCAGGAGCCGGGTGCGACGGTCAGGATGCGCGTACGCGACGGTAGTGACGATCGTCCATACCGTCATCACCACGATCACCGCCCACGCCCAGTCCGGTCGTGAGTAGTCGGCGCGATCGATGACGGCAAGCCGCAGCATGGCGTAGCCGAGGCTGGCGAACCCTGAAAACCGCGATCGCCCGCCACAGCGGCTCGGAGCTCCCGCGCTTGGCATCCGGCGGCGCGACGGTCACGTGCGAAACCTACCTCCTCGGGCAACTCTCTTCCATCCCTTCCAGCAGCAGCGGCGTCATGCGGATACTGCCGCGCGTCGCGGTGGACTGGCAGGGCGTCTATTACTGTTCCCGCGCGTTCCTGCCGCTGCGCCCCAGGTCCGAGTCGCCTTCGTGCTGCCGCCCCGGCCGCCTCAGGGATCCCCCGCTGCCACCCGCTTAACTCGATCGGCATCGTCACCTGTGATCGACTGTAAATCGAATAAAAGATCTTGGTATCACAGATTGCGATACATCGATAGCACGAGTAGTCTTGAAGGGAGGAGCTGGCCTCGGATCGGTATCCGGGGGGAGGTGGTTCGGGGTGTGCACGGCGGACGGCGTGCCCGGTGGTCCGGGTTTCGATAGCGCTGGTTTCGGGAGCGCTGGTTTCGGGAGCGTGGCGGAGGCGCTGCGGGCGGGGGTCGCGTTCGCGGACTACCTGAACTCCTGCGATGCCGGCGGGCTTGAGGCGGCCGCGCTGGGCGAGGCGCTGGTGTCGATCGGGGAGATCCAGACGAAGCTCGCGGTCGCCTACGCCGGTTTCCTGTTCCGGTTCGACGCCCGCGACGGCCACGACGCCGACGGGTACGCGACCTCGTCGGCGTGGCTGGCGGCGATGGGCAAGCTCGCCAAGAGGGACGCGAAGGCGGCGGTGCGGCGGATGCGGGCGATCGCGAAGCACCCGCTGCTGGCGCGCGGCATGGCCGCCGGGGAGATCTCCGAGTCCTGGGCCCGCGAGATCGCCGCCTGGCTGAGGAAGCTCCCCGAGGAGCTCCGCGAGGGCACCGAGGGGATCCTCGCCGAGGCCGCCGCCGCCGGCGCGTCGCTGGAGGACCTGGCCGTGATCACCGCGCACGCGCTGGCGCAGTGGGAGGCCGAGCACCCCGACGAGGACCCCGAGGGCGGGTTCCCCGACCGGTGCCTGCAGATCGAGACCACGTTCGCCGGCGCCGGGGTGATCCGCGGCGACCTGACCCCCGAGTGCGCCGCCGCCGTCACCGCCGTCCTTGAGGCCCTCGGCAAGAAGCCGGCCCGGAGGACGACCGCACAACGCCGCAGCGGTTCCACGACGCGCTGCAGCTGGCGTGCGAGCTCCTGCTGCGGGCCAAGCTGGTGCCCGACCGCGCAGGCGCCGACACCAAAGTCGTGGCCAACATCTCGCTCCGGGACCTGCGCGCGATGCCGGGCGCATCCGGCCTGGAGGACGTGTGGATCCGGGCGCTGCTCGGCGAGGGCGGCTACCTGACCGGGAAGGACGCCGAGGCCGCCGCGTGCGACGCGATGATCGTGCCCGTCGTCGCCGGGACCATGGACGCCACGGCCTTGGACAAGATGATCGACCTGGTCCTGGGCGCCTTCGGCCACCACGGCCCGCCCGGGGAACCCCAGCCCGGCCGGCACCCGGCCGGGGCCGGCCCCGGCGAAGAGGAGGCCGGCCAGGGCCCGGACGGCTGGCGCCCGGACCCGGACGGGCCCGCCGGGCCCGGCCCGGACCGGGAAGCGCACCGGGACCAGATCGAGCGCCTCGGCAGGGCCGCCGAGTCCGCCTTCGCCGCCGCCTCACCCGCCGACGCCTCCGCCTTCACCGCCGGCCGGCCCGGGCCGGGCCAGCTGCCGCCCCAGGCCTGGCACGCGCTGCGGCACGCCCTGGCCCGGCTGGCCGTCGACCTGGTCTCCGGGCCCGCCGGGGTCGCCTCGATCCTGCGCCGCGGCCTGCTCGAGCACCCCTGGAGCACCCCGTCATTCCCGCTCGACGTCGGCTACTCCGAGAGCATCCCGGCCGCCATCCGAAGCGCGGTCCTGTGGCGCGACCGGTACAAATGCGCCTGGCCCCGCTGCGGCCGACCGGCAGCCTGGTGCGACGTCCACCACATCAAGCACAAGAAGGACGGCGGCAAGACCAGCGTCGACTCCTGCGTATGTTTGTGCCAATTCCACCATGACATCTGCATTCACCGCTGGGGCTGGGAGATCGTCTTGAACCCCGACGGCACCGTCTCGGTCTACGGGCCGGACGGCCAGGTCCAGCACAGCCACTCACCGCCACCGCCCACCACCCGGGCCGCCTTACCTGCATCGTGTCAGTGGCCGTTCACCCTTCCATGTTGTCGGCCGGGACATCTGGCAGTTCGGCGCCCCGGGAACGACGGTCCCCTCACTGACCAGGGCTGTCGATGCTTGTATCCACCCCGTCCCCAGCTGGGCTGCGGTCAGGGATGGCCCCGATGCCGTCAGGAGGTGCATCAGGGGCGGATCAGGGTGTGAACCGGGGCCGATCCCGATCGACGGCGGGCGCCGTCGGCGGCAGCCTTGAGGCATGGGCGCGGGAACCGCGGCCAGTTCGACCCGAATGGAGACCGATCACCATGCTCTGGATCCTCGCTCTTGCTCTCATCGCCGTCGTGGCCGTCATCATCGTCGGCTTCGCGGTGCACCTGCTTTTCACGCCCTGGCTGCTGGTGGTGGCGGTCGCCGTCGTGGCCTGGATGAAGCTCCGCCCGCGCGGCCCCCGGCGATAGCCCGGCAACCCCGGCGCGCGTTAAACGCGGCAGCCCGGCCACGCACCTCGCCGCCGTCGCGGCCAGCCTCGTCGACCGGTGAAAGCCGGCCGGGTGCAGACACCACGGTCCGTTCAGACTAAAGATCTTGAGTTTCGCGCGGTCGATCCGGCGGGTTGGGGGCCACGCGATCCATCCAGTCCGCGATGCTGCGGGACAAGGTCGGCATCGGGAGAGAGCCGTGGTCCAGGACGGCAGCGTGGAAGGCGGGCAGCGAAAAGGCGGGGCCGAGGCGGCTACGGGCCTCGTCCCGGATGCGCACGATCTCCAGCTTGCCGGTGAGGTAGGCCAGCGCCTGGCCTGGCATCACCACGTACCGGTCGATCTCGGCGGCCAGGAACTCCGGTGGCATCGGGACGTGCTCGACCGCGAACTCCAGGGCCCGCTCGCGGCTCCAGCCGTAGGCATGGATCCCGGTGTCAACGACCAGCCGCACCGCCCGCATCAAGGACGTGCTGATCGCGCCGAGCAGACCGCGGTCGTCGGCGTAAAGCCCGACTTCCTCCGCGAGCTGCTCGGCGTACAGCCCCCATCCTTCCGAGAACACCGCCAGGCTGCGCTGGCGCTGCAGCGCGGGCAGGTCGGTGAGCAGCTGCAGGCGGGAGAGCTGCAGGTGATGGCCGGGCACCGCCTCGTGGAAGGCCACGACCTCGATATCCCATCCGGTGCCGGCGGTGGGCCGCCGGGTGTTGAACCAGAACGTCCCGGGCCGCCCGCCGTCCAGCCGCGGCGGCGTGTAGTGCGGCGCCGCGCCGCTGACGGCCACGACCTCCGGCATGGGCGTTACCTCGCACGGCGGCGGAAGAGGGTCGGGGAAGAATTCCCCTGCTCGCTCCTCGGCCCGCCGCACGGCGGCCGCCGCCTGACTGACCGCCTCCTCCGGGGGAAGCTTCCCGGCCGAGTCCCGCAGCGCGGCGAATACCGCGTCCCGTCCGGACAGGCCCAGGCCGGCCCCCAGCGCCACCGCACGGGATTCCAGCTCCGCGACATGGTCCAGGCCGATCTGGTGCAGGTCTTTGGCAGCCAGTGGCAGGGTCGTGTAGCTCCGGATCGCCCGCGCGTAATCAGCCTCACCGCCAGGCAGCCAGGCGAGCCCGGCTCGGTCTGACGTCCGCGCCCGCGGCAGCAGCTCCCTGACAATGGCGACCCACCGGGCGAGCGCCGGATGCACTACTTCCGCCGCGGCCGCCGCGCGTTCCCGTTCCCACTCCGCCGTCCGAGACCACCCGTGCGGCGGCCGCGGCAACAGAACCGGGCTCGCGCCGGGCGCGGCGAGAACCTCCTCGGCCCAGCTAACGGCACGCTCCGCGAGCGGCGCGATCGGCAGCCGTCCCCTGCTTGCCCCGGTCCGCAGGCGCTCGCCGATCTGGTCGAACCAGACGCCGCTGCGCCGCAGGCGGGTCAGGTAGGCCTCGGCCGCCGCCGGGTCCACCAGGACCGTCCGGGCCGCCACCGCGAGGAACGCGGCGGGCCCCGCGTACTGCATGGCGGTGACGGTGTGCTCCTCTTGCGCCATGTCGATGGTCGCCAGCTCCTGGGCGGCAGCCTCCCTCGTGCAGTCGAGCGTGACGGCATCGGGCGGCGTGAGCGGCCCGCGCGCGATCACGGCGGCTTCGGCGAGGTATCGTCCCGCTTCGGCGCGCCAGGCCTGCTGACCCTCCTCGCTGCTGTCCGGGAGCAGATCGTCGTACCCGGGAATGCCGTACATGGTGGCGGCGAACGGATTGGCGTGCAGCCAGCGCTCGTGGAAACGGTCGGCCAGATCACGTGCTTGGCTCATGAAACCTTCCGGGGCAGCAGATCACGGGAACGGTTCTTCAGGTCATTGACCTAGACACTCTATGATCCCCGTTCGTGAGCAGACGGGTGCCGGGTTTCGGCGGAGCCACTGCCCGTGTCTGCCGGGAGTGTCGTATCACACCGATCACGTCGAAAACCGCGCCGGGGCTGCTACCAGACGGCAACCGCCCGGCAGACCGCGTGGCTACTTTCGCGAGGGACACTGACGCTATAAGCAGCTGAAGCAGAAAGCCCAGCGCTACAGGCGCCAATTATTCAGAGAAACGAATCATGAACAGGACCGTAACCACGATCACGGTCGGCGCGGGCCTCGCGCTTGCTGGTCTCCTACTCCCAGCACTCGGCGCTAGCGCCAGTATGCAGCACCCTGTGCACGAGCCAATCCCGGCGAACGACCCCAGCTTTTCCACTACCCAGAACACGCCCGCCCATCAGTACTCCTGGGCCACCGGCTTCGATACCGGTTCTACCGGTCCGCGCTGGATTACGGAAAACTTCTTTATCGAGAGTCAGAGCCTGAAGGACCGTACCGGCTCTATCGAGGATAACCACTCCATAACGGAGACCTTCGTCAGGGACGCGGCCGGTAACGCCTTCGAATTCGGCGTCAGCTCTGACGGGGGAAACCCGACGACGCAGCCTACGCTCTTCACGACTGCCTGGACGGCCGGGAACTTCGACGGCTATGAAGCCGGCTTCGTATCATCAACCTCGGTTAAGCCAGGCTCGTTCAACCCGCCGACAGGCACGAGCCCTGAGTTCGGCTACTCGATCACCAGCGGAAATGTCTGGTTCACTTACGGTGGAAAGCGTTTCGGCTACATCCACGAGTCATACTGGCCGGGCGGCTTTCGCGGCGTCACCGAGACGCAGAGCTACGGCGAGGTCTACAACAACTCGCCAGGCGGATCCCGTATCCCGACGATGAACGGGAGCGTCAGCCACTACCGGACGAACACCGGCAGCCGCCTTGCCAGATACGGTGTCAGCTCCCCTTACCGGATCACGCACCCTACCGAAACTGGCTTTACCTTCAGCGGCTAACGTCGTCAGGCGGGCGGAACGCGCAGGGGTCGCACGGGCTTGCGGCCACGGCCCGGCAGGCCGGCGGCCCTTTCCAGGGATTTCGTGACTAACGTCCGGATTGTGTAGTGGATGACGATCCTGAGAACTTCCGTGACGGCGACGGCGTGTTCGCGCACGTCAACGATGAATTCGTGTACCGTTCCTAGTCTAGAATTCCTGAATCGGGATGAGCGTCGGCATGCCAGCGACGCGTGCAATTGGCCTTTCGGCCATGCATACAAGGGTGTCAGGGCATCACGGCCCGCATGGCTCCTGATTTCCTGAGATTAGCCGTTAGAGAAAGGCACCGCATATGACGGATATCGGCAGCCGTGCCCCGCGCCGGCGGCCTGGCTACGCCTGGCTGGCCGTGGTTCCCGTGGCCGCAGCAGGCGCCATCGCCATGTTCATCGCTTCTCAGCCCGCCGTTGCCGAGACAGCCCCGGTGGGTCTCGGGACGGCCGGCGCCTTCGCGGTCCTGGCCGGGACGACGGTCACCAACACCGGCCCGAGCATCATCAGCGGGGACCTCGGCGTGAGCCCGGGCACCGCGGTGACCGGGTTCCCGCCCGGCATCGTGACCAACGGCACCATACACAGCGCCGACGGCGTCGCCGCGGGCGCCCAGTCCGACCTGACCACCGCGTACAACGATGCCGCCGGGCGAAGCCCGACAGCTAACGTCCCCGGCTTCATCGGCGCCGGCCAGACACTCGCGCCCGGCGTGTACAAAGCATCCTCCTCGCTGGACGTCGGCGGGTCGCTGACCCTGGACGCCGGCGGCGACCCGAACGCGGTCTTCATCTTCCAGGCCCCCTCGACGCTCGTCACCGACTCGGCCAGCAGCATCATCCTCATCGGCGACGCCCAGGCCTGCAACGTGTTCTGGCAAGTGGGCAGTTCCGCCACTCTCGGCACGAGTTCCGCCTTCTCCGGCAGCATCCTTGCCCTGACGTCGATCTCGGTGAACACCGGTGACACCATCGCCGGGCGCGCACTGGCCCGCAACGGGGCCGTGACCCTCGACGACGACACGATCACCGTGCCTGCCTGCGCGACCGCACCGCCGACGCCGACGCCGACGCCGACTCCGACCTCTACTACCTCTACGACACCCACGGCCACGCCGACGCCGACGCCGACCAGGCCCGCGCCGACTCCGACCGCTACGACCTCTACGACACCCACGCCGACGCCGACCGCCACGAGCCCTAGGCCGGCGCCTACTCCTACACCCGTCAGCACCACCCTCCCGGTGACCGGCTAAGCATCGTGCCGCCACGGGGAGGTCCCCAGCTTGGCTGGCGGACCTCCCCGTGGCTGGCCGGATTTCCTGTCCACCGCAGCGCAGCCGACCTCCTGGTACCGCGAACATGACGCGGGGCCGCCGGCGGAGGTCCCCCAACCCCCAACCGACGGCCCGCGTGTTGCCACCGCCCCGAGCTTTATCGCCGTGGCCACCGGTGGAGAGGGCCCCCCAGCCGTCTCCACCGGTTGCCCGGCCGACAGCGATCCCCCCGGCCCGCTGCCGATTTCCCCCCCGTGCAGACGGCGGCTCCCCCGAGTCCAAGCCGCCGTCTTCTCCTCCCCGCCGAAGCGTCCTCCACGCCGCCGCCGGGGAAGCCTGTCGCCGCAGAGCTACCTAAAACTCATGCGGAGTGGGCGCGGCAGCGCCCTGGTCGTGTTCGCGGCCGTTGATCGCGCTGCTCGCGCTCTCGGCGCACGTGCAGCTGGCGCTCGTCTTCTGTGGTACCTCCCCAGACCCCGTGCATCTGCCGGGTTGCCAGCGCGAACTGGAGGCACTGGCGGCGCACCCGGCAGGCGGCGCAGACTTCCTTGGCCCGGGCTATCTCATCCCTGCCCGGCCCGCGCGCGGCCACCGGGAAGAAAAGCTCCGGGTCCGCCTCCAGGCAGGCGGCAGACTCCCACCAGTCGCGCCGATCCCGCGACTGCGCCCCCCGCTGGCTGGCTACCTGGGCAACAACCATAAACAGACCCCCGAATCAGTATTATCATACCCTCACTGGTAACGCTGTGTTTCACATCGGTAACTGTACCTACGTCACGTACCTATATACAGGCACGGAGAGTCGGCCAGACCCCGGACAGAGGTGCGCAGACGGGACGTGTCGCCCCGCACAGCTACCGTCTAGAGCGCGAGGATCCGCGCGGCGTTGTCTCGGCAGACCGCGCGCAGCCAGGCCGAGCCGAGGCCAGTGCCCTCAAGGGCCTCCAAGGCGTCGGCGTAGGGATAGGGGATGTTCGGGAAGTCGGTCCCGAACAGCACCCGGTCGCCGAGGTCGCGCAGCCGGCCAAGCTCTGCGCGCGGGAACGTGGCCCCCGCGTCCTCGATGAACGGCGTGAACGCCATCGTCGTGTCGAGCAGCATGCGCGGGTGGCGCTCGGCCATGTCCAGGAACTCGCTGTACTCCGGCATGCCCAGGTGCGCGACCACGATGCGCAGCCGCGGATGGCGAGCGAGCAGCCGCGCGATCGGCTCGGGCCCGGTGAAGCGGCCGGCCACCGGGCCGGAGCCGCAGTGGGTCACAACCGGGACGCCCGCCTCGGCGAGCAGCCCCCAGGCCGCTCGAGCACCGGGTCGTTCGGGTCGAAGTCGCCGACCTGCAGGTGGCACTTGAACACCCGCGCGCCCTGGTCGATCGCGCGGCGCACATCGGCGGCGGCGGACGGCTCCGCGAAGAACGTCGCGCTGTGCAGGCAGCCCGGCGTCCTGGCGGCGAAGTCTGCGCCCCAGTCGTTGAGCGAGCGGGCCATGCCCGGCTTGTGCGGGTAGAGCAGGGCGGTGAACGCAGACACGCCGAACTCGCGCAGCCTCGCCACCCGCGCCTGCTCGTCCTCGCGGTAGGCGATCGGCCATGGTCGCCCGACCAGTGGGCCTGCCGCGTCGAAGTAGGCCCACACGGCGGCGAGCAGCCGCCCGGGCATGAAGTGGGTATGCACGTCGATCAGGCTGTCTAGTCCGACCCGGCGCCGGAACTCCGCCACCCGCCCGGCCTCCGCGACCCGCGCGCCGCGCTTCTTGCTGTTATCTTCGAGGAAGATCTGAGCGCAGAGCGAGCCGCGGTCGGCGGCCTCGGCCAGCTCCGCCGGGTCGGCGGCGTAGCGCCATTCGACGTACTGCGTCACCGACGCGTCCGGCTGCGGCACGGACGGGGTGCCGTCGGCGATGGTGGCCTCGTAGTCCGCCAGAACCAGCAGGTAGGTGCCCCGGTCGGCGCTCCCCTGGCCGAGCCGACCGCCCGGGGCCAGTTCCACCCCGAGCTTGTCCCGCCCGGCGCGGACTACGGCGGCCCGCTCGTCCTCGCCGTCCGTCAGGGTCACGGCCGGAAACCCCCACACCCCGGCGAGCGGGTCAGCGGGGTCATCGGGCCGCTTCACCACCAGGAACGTCCCCGCCTCCGGCCCGCGCACCACCACCGCCACCGAGCGCTTGATGATCGTCATGCACCCAGCTTCGCAGCATCCCCGGGCCCCGCCGCAACCCGTCGCCGTCGGCCGCGGCCGTCGGCGCGTGCGGGCTCGCGCCGGAGCCGAGATCAACACCGATTGGGCGGAACGGACCGTGGTTGTAGCGCGGGCCGCCATCGGCAAACGTTTGCGCGGAAAGACGTAGAATCCGGGGGTGGCAATAAGCCCGGACCCCGCCGAAGCCAAGCCGCGCCCCGCCGTCGCCAAGTCGCGCGGCGTGCGATGGGCCGCGGCCGGGATTACGGTCGCCGTGCTGGTCGCCGACCAGGTGACCAAGTCACTGGTAGTCGCCGGGCGAATCGCCGACGGGTCCTCGCTCGGCTGGCTCACCGTCCGCGTGGTCAGGAACCACGGGGCGAGCGGCGGCATCCTGTCCGGCTACCCGATCCTGGTGACGCTCACCGCCCTCGCAATCACCGCGCTGGCGGCGGCGTTCGCGGTGCGGGTCTCCAGCCGGGGCGCCGCGCTCTGCCTGGCGGCGGTGCTCGGCGGCGCGCTCGGGAACCTCGCCGACCGGCTCTTCCGATCCCCGGGCTCGGGCGCGGCGGCGTGGTGGACTGGATCCATCTCTCCTTCGCCGGCCGCGGTTCGCTCGACCTCGCCGACCTGGCCATCCAGTTCGGCGCCCTCGGCGCGATCGCCGCGATGCTCGTCGCCGGGCCCGCTCGCAAGAACGGCAGGACCGGCGGCACGGACGGCAGGGCCGTCGGCACGGACGCAGTGCCCCCGGCGATCTGCGAACCGACCGGCGCTCATGACTGATTCGGGTTGGCAGGCAGCATGGCAAGCAGCACGGCGATGGCCGGGCCCAATTCCCCGGGCGCGGAAGGCCTAATTCCCGGATGGGCTTCACAGTTAAAATAAATGTTCCTTGATAATAAATGTTCCTTGATATGGACTGGGAGGGGTACGGGTCATGCTCGATGGGGTGCTGTTCTTCCCGGTCACGCCGTTCGCGGCGGACGGCGCGGTCGAGTTGGGGGTGCTGGCCGAGCACCTGCGCCGGGGCCTGGCGGCCGGCCCAGGCGGGATCTTCGCTGCCTGCGGCACCGGCGAGTTCCACGCTCTCGCGCCTGAGGAGTACCAGGAGGTGGTCGCCACCGCGGTCAAGGTCGCCGAGCACGCGGTCCCGGTGTTCGCGGGGTGCGGCGGGCCGCTGCCGACGGCGGTCCGGCTGGCGCGGCTGGCGCGGGACTCCGGCGCCGATGGCCTGCTGCTGATGCCGCCCTACTTGGTGGCGGGGCCGCCGGCGGCCTGATTGCCTACACCGAGGCGGTGGCCGCCGCCACCGACCTGCCGGTGATCGTCTATCAGCGGGGCAGCGTCGTGTTCGACCCGGACTCGGCGGTGACGGTCGCGGCGCTGCCGACCGTGGCAGGGTTCAAGGACGGCCTCGGCGACCTGGACCGGCTCGGCCAGATCGTCTCCGCGGTCACCGCGGCCCACCCGGACAAGCCGTTCCAGTTCTTCAACGGGATGCCCACCGCGGAGGCGACCGTCCCCGCCTACCGGGCCATCGGCGTCGAGCTGTACTCCTCGGCGGCGTTCTGCTTCGCGCCCGAGGTGTCGATGGCGTTCTACCAGGCGGTGACCAGCGGCGACGTCGCGGCGGAGCGGCGGCTGCTGGCGGAGTTCTTCTACCCGCTCACCCGGCTGCGCGCGAAGGTGCCCGGCTACGCCGTCTCGCTGGTCAAGGCGGGCGTCGGGCTGCGCGGCCTGGACGCGGGCTCCGTCCGGCCGCCGCTGGTCGACCCGTCGCCCGAGCACCTGGACGAGCTGCGGGCCATCCTCGTGGCCGGCCTGGCTGCGGTGGGCGGGTGAGCCGCGGCCACCCCGGCGTCGACTCCCTGAAGATCAGCGGCGTCACGATCACCCCGGTCGCCTTCGCTGATCCCCCGCTGCTGAACGCGGTCGGCGTGCACGAGCCGTTCGCGCTGCGCGCGGTCGTCGAGGTCGCCACCGACGCCGGCCTGACCGGCCTGGGCGAGACCTACGCGGACGAGCACCATCTGGCCGCGCTGCGCGCCGTCGCGCACGCCGTCGAGGGCGTGGACGCCTTCCACACGCAGGAGATCTACCGGCGGGTCACCGGCGTCGTCGGGCAGGGCGGCCACGCCATCGCCTCGGGGACGGTCGGCGACGCCCCGGCCGCCGACCCGGTGTTCTCCCCCTTCGAGGTGGCCTGCCTGGACATCCAGGGCAAGGCGGTCGGCCGACCGGTCGCCGACCTGCTGGGCGGCGCGGTCAGGGACGCGGTGCCGTTCTCCGCCTACCTCTTCTATAAGTGGGCCGCGCACCCCGGCCAGGAACCGGACGGCTGGGGCGAGGCGCTCGACACCGGCGGCATCGTCAAGCAGGCCCGCCGCCTGGTGGACGCCTACGGGTTCACGGCGCTCAAGCTCAAGGGCGGCGTCTTCCCGCCCGGAGGAAGAGGTCGAGGCGATCCGCGCGCTGCGGGCCGCGTTCCCCGACCATCCGCTCCGGCTTGACCCGAACGCCGCGTGGGCGCCCGCCACCGCGATCAGGGTGGCGCAGGAGCTGGACGGCGTGCTCGAGTACCTGGAGGACCCGACCGAGGGCATCGCCGGCATGGCCGAGGTGGCCGCGCACGCCTCGATGCCGCTGGCCACCAACATGTGCGTGATCGCCTTCGAGCACCTGCCCCCGGCCATCGCCACCGGCGCCGTCCAGGTGGTCCTGGCGGATCCGCACTACTGGGGCGGCCTGCGCCGGGCCAAGCTGCTCGCCGGGATCTGCCAGACCTTCGGCCTCGGCGTGTCCATGCACTCCGACCCCCACCTGGGCATCAGCCTCGCCGCGATGACGCACCTGGCCGCGGCCACCCCGAACCTGGACTACGCCTGCGACACCCACTTCCCGTGGCGGCGCGAGGACGTCATCGCAGGCTCGCCGCTGACCTTCTCCGGCGGCTCGATCCGGGTGCCCGACGCCCCCGGCCTCGGCGTGGAGCTCGACCGGGACGCCCTCGGCGCCTTGCACGAGCAGTACCTCCGCTGCGGCATCCGCGAGCGGGACGACACCGGCTACATGCGCACCATCGACCCCTCCTACCACCACGCCCGCCCCCGCTGGTAAACCGGCGCCCCCGCTGCCTTCTACGCCGGGTCGCCGCAGCGGTCGCGCCGCCATTAGTGCGCGACCCGGGCCACCCCAACCACACTCAACCGCCCTGATCGAAATATCCAGGCCGAACTGTCGAGCTGGCGGAAAACGGGCCGTCGCCGAGTTCCCCAACTGAATGAGTCAGCGCATTGCCGAGCACGTTGCCATTCCCGTCGGGATCCCGCACGGTGTTGAATTCGGGCTGGTTGAATTCGGGCAGGTTGAATTCGGGCAGGTTGAGTTCTGGGCAGAAGGTCGTTATATCACTCCGGCGATCGATATTGACGCTCGCGCAAATCGCGTCGGCGATCCCGTTTCCCGCGACGACGACGCCCGGACTGGCGATTTACGCGCCGTTCCTGTTTGCGCCTGACTCGGACGAGAGCCCGGCTACCGCCGCGGGCTGGGCGGTCAGGGCCGCAAGCCTGCGCTGATCGGCTCGCTTGAGCGCGCTGAACGCCCGCCAGCGGCGGAAGAGCACCTTCCGCGCGTGCGACCAGAGCCAAATCTTCTGGCCCAGCCAAGAGCCGACAACCCCGCCGAGGTACTCCGATCCGCCGTTCGGCCGCTTGGAGCTCATCGCCTGCTCAAGGCCGCGCATGCTGAACGTCCTGAACAGTGCCTGCGGCCGTGCAGTCGCGGCTACCCGGTAGCCAGTGCCGTCCGCCAGGGGCACGGCATAGTAAGAGACGATGACATGGCCGTTCCGCGCATTCCACCCGACGACGCCTGGCAGTTCGGGATCGGTGAAGACCCCGACGTTCCGCTCGACGGTGCGCAGCGCCGGTATCGATGCCTTGGTGCTGATCTCAAGGATTTCATTCAGGCTCAGGGCTTGCACGTCGACGGTGACGACCTGCCGCGCGCGAATATACATGTAAATCGGCCCAGAAAACACGATGAGCACGATGATAACAACGATAATCAACAGAGTTCTCCCGCGTTGAGTCGTGGTGATCTGTCGATAGCATAACCTTTCTCGTCCCGAGAAACTAGGACAAAAATATGACACTTGGGCCGGCTAAACAGCACATCAAGTGGGCTTTGACGGTCCCGGGACTATCGTGGACGACCCGCGGCGATCAGCGCCCGTCGTCGCGCCCTCCGGGCGCCGCGCCCAAGGCGGTGAGTAGGGCGGTAATGTCGTTTGCGGCCTCGTCCGCGCCGAGTTCCTCAAGACGGACGCGGGCCCGTTCCCAATAATTGCGTGCCCGTGCGGGAGCTGCATCCGCCGTGATCTCGCCGAGCGCACGCAACGTGTCGGCCTGCCCCCAGTGGTCCGCAATCGCCTCGAGGGTGCCAAGCGACTGCAGATAGAGCGACTCGGCTCGCGCCGGGTCGCGGCGCAGCCAGGCGATCTCGGCCAAGCCGGCGATGCAGCGGGCGTAAGCCCGGTCATCGCGTGTGCCGCGGATGTCGTTCCAGAGCCGCAGCGCCCGTTCGCGGGCTTGCTGCGCCTCGTCGAGACGGCCGAGGGCCGTCAGCGCGGCGCTAATGTTGTCCAGCGATGACGCGGTGCCCGACAGATCCGCCGTCTCCAGCCGGGCCATGACGGCGAGGGCGGCCTCCGACAACCGGATGCCCTCGTCCAGGTCCCCTGCCAGCCGCGCGGCGAGCGCCATGTCCTTCAGCGAATCGGCCTCCCCGTGCAGGTCAGCGACGCTCCGCCGGACCGCCAGCCCGGCCTCGAATGCGTCCCTGGCGGGGCCCTGCTGGCCTAGGCCGCGGTAGGCGGTGCCCAGGTTGTTCAGCAGCCAGCCCTGCCCGGACGGGTGATTGGCGGATGCAGCCTCGTCGGCTGCCTGCTGATGCGGCACCACCCACTGCGCCCAACGTCTGGTCTGCGTCAGGTAGCCCCACATGTCGAGCGGGAGCGGCCAGACGATCGCACCGTGGCCGTTGCGAACGCCGTGCGCAACGGTCGCGGCGAGATTTTCGTGCTCCGCTTCGAACCAGCCGAATGCGGCAGGCCGGTCAGCGAAGGCCGCCGGCGTTACCCCGGTGGGCGCTGGCAGCAGGTCCAGGCGGATTCGGCCGGGGCGAAGCACCTCATCGCCGTTGCGCGCCGAGTGGACGTACCAGGAGCAGATCCGCCCCGCGGCGGCCACGTGGTCCGCGTCACCGGCCGCGCGCTGGCGGATGAACGCCCAGACGAGGTCATGCAGCCGGTACCGGTCGGCGGCGACCGGCTCCGTCAGGTGCGCTGCGGCGAGCGTGCCGAGCGCCCGCTGCGGGTCCCCGATTCCGCTACCGGCCAGCGCGGCCGCTGCGGCAGCAGAGAACTCCGCCCCCGGATGAGCGGCGAGCGCCAGAAACAGCAGCTGCGCCTCCGCCGGCAGCGCCCGATAGGATCCGGTCAGCACGGCTGTCAGCTGCCGCGCCTGGATGCTGGCGCCGTCAAGGGCCGGCATCGCGCCGACGCCACCGGTCAGCTCGGCGAGGATGCGGTCGAGTTCCCGTTCCCGCTGCAGTGGATGCCTGGCCGCGATCCGCCACGCCGTGACCTGCAAGGCAAGCGTCAGCCTGCCGGTCGCCTCAACCAACTGGCCAACACGGCCCGGGGCCGCCTCGATGAACTCGGCGCCCACTGCGGCCGCCAGCAGGCTTATCGCATCGGGCACGCCGAGCAGCCCAAGGTCGATTCTCTTCCCGACGCCTTCCAAGTCGGCGAGCACGCCCCGGCTGGTGATCAGCACCAGGCAGTCCTCGCTCGCCGGGATCAGCGACTCCACCTGGGCCGCGTCACGAGCGTTGTCAAGGAAGATCAGCAGCCGACGGCCCGCGGTGAGGCTACGGAACTGACCGACGAGTTCGTCCTCGCGACTGCCCACCAAGCGCGCGGGCAGCCCGAGGTCGCGAACCATCGACCGGAGCACATCGATAGCGGCCGCAGGTTCGCCGTCGGGTTCGAAGCCGTGCAGGTCCGCGAAGAGCTGCCCGTCGGGGAACTCCGACTTGCGCCGGTGTGCCCAGAACAGCCCGAGTTGGGTCTTGCCGATCCCCGGCATGCCATGAATGACCGTGACAGCCGCCGAGCCCGGTGTATCGCCTGCCACCATCCCCGCGAGCACCTCATCGAGCTGGCCGAGCTCGGCGCCGCGGCCAATGAACTGGGAACCGGCCAGGGTCCGGCGCAACTGCGCGGGATGGGGCACGAAGGGCTGCTGCGCTGACGTCGGCGGCCTCTGCGGCGCCCTCTGCGGCGGCGCTGCCAGCGCGGCCGATGCCCGGCCCATCGACGGCACGGCATCGGTTCCCAGCGGCGAGCTAGCTGGGGATCTCCGCGAGCGGGCGCGCAGGTACCGGTTGAGCTCTGCCAGGCTCTCGGCGAGCATGCGGGCGCGCGTCGCGGTGGCGTCGTCGGCCCCCAGCGCACGCGCGATCACGACAGCGCTGCCGGGACTCGGCGCCTTCCAGCCCCGCAGCACCTCGCTGAGGTGCCCGGCCGTTATCCCGGTGCGCACCGCCAGCTGCCCGACGGTCAGCGGGCTTCGGCTCCGCAGCACCCGGAACAGGTCGACAAGGTCACGGGGCGGCCCGGGCGGCAGGTCCGCATCCCCCCTGGAAATACGTGCCATCAGATCACAGTCAAGCACCGTGCCCGGCCAGATTCATCTGCACCAGGGGCCAGATTCTCTCCCACGGCGGCGGGCGGATTCTCGCGGCGGCCGCCCATGCGGCAGGCCTTCGCTGGCATTCTCCAGAGTTCGCCAGCGTGACGCGCGACAGCCGACATTCCCGCAGGTGGAGATAGGCGATTGAGGAAGTATTCGCTGCGATTCGCTGAGCCCGGTTGGCCGGCGCTGCCGACGGTGCACTGAAGCGGTCAGATCCGCCCCAGGCAGGCAGGAGGAGTCGTGGAATCACACAGCGCATAGCCAAGAAAGCGGGGCGGGGTCGTGCCGATGCCAGCAGGCCCCGCCCGCTGTCACTTGTTTGTTCTTGTCAGACGAGGCTCGAGATTGTCGTGAATCGATTTCTGCCAGTCGACCTTATCCGCAGGGATGGCGTTGGCCACCGCGATTAGCCATCCCGCTGCGCCCCTCCGGGCGGCCTACGATGGAGCGATGCGCGTGCTGGTGACTGGGGCGTTCGGGTTTGTCGGGGGGGCGGTGGGCAGGCGTCTGGCCGATGACGGGCACGAGGTCGTGGCCCTGACCAGTAGGCCCCTCGAGTCAGCCGGGCGGCCGGAATTCGCCGCTGAGGTGCGGCGGGCGGACGTGCGGGACTCGGGCGCCGTCGCGGCGGCCGTCGGGGGGACAGACGCGGTCTGTCACCTGGCCGGGATGGGGCGGGTGCGGGAATCGTTCGAGCGGCCGGCCGAGTACCTGGCGGTGAACTCCGGCGGGACGGCGGCCGTGCTCGGCGCGGCGCGGGCGACGGGGGTCAGCCGGTTTGTGCTCGCGTCCTCGGTCACGGTCTACGGGGTGCCGGAGCGGCAGCCGATAGCAGAGGATACGCCCTTGACGCCGGCCAGCCCGTATGGCGAGTCGAAGGCAGCAGCGGAGCGCGCGGTGACGGAGGCAGCCTCCGAGGGCGGGCTCGGCGCGGCGTGCCTGCGCATTTTCAACGTGGCCGGCGCGGATGGCGGGGTCACCGACCGGGACGCCAGCCGGATCATCCCCCGTACGCTGGCCGTTTCCGCCGGCGATTCCCCTTACCTGGAGGTTAACGGCGACGGCAGCGCGGTGCGGGACTACGTGCATGTGACCGACGTCGCTGACGCGTTCGCCTTGGCCCTCGGCGGGTGCCGACCGGGTGCATGCGCCGTCTACAACGTCGGCGCGACATCGGCCAGCGTCGCCGACATCATCGCGGTCTGCGCAGAGGTAACCGGGCGCCCGGTCGATGTGCGGCGCAACCCGCCGGCCCGCGAGCCGGCCGTGCTCGTCGCCGATTGCGCGCGAATCCGCGCCGACCTGGGCTGGATCCCGGTCCGTTCGTCGCTGCGCCAGATCATCGCCGATAGCTGGCAGGCGTACCGGCAGCAGCCCTGCGGGTCCTCCGCCGCCGCGGGGTGCTAGGAGAGCCAGTCGCGACCGCGCAGAGGAAGGGCGCCAGCCACTTACCCGTGGCAGTGGCTGACGGTGAAGCGAACAGTTCGCATACCAGTCCCCACTGCGATTGAAGCGCGTATACGGGGATGACACAAGGAGAGCGCGCAGACAAGCTCAGCGGGACTGAACCATCTGAGCGGATGCAATGTGACGTCCTTCTGTCATCTTTCCGTAGCAAGGCCGACCCAGGGAAAGCGAGGCCGATCCAGGGAAAGGCGCGAACATTTATGAACGTTTCTGACCAGGTCCGAGCTCGGCCGCCCGGACGGTATCCTGCGTGCAAAGCGCGACTTACTATCGGGCCTCTGTCGCCCAAGGATGGCGGCGCATGCGACGACCAAATCACGCACCGGTGTTCGTGCTGGCCCCGGCTCGGTCCTATTCCACGGTTTCCGTCGCCATGCTTGCCCAGCACCCGGATCTCTTCGGGTTCCCCGAGCTGAGTTTGTTCCGGACTCCGGACGTGGGCGGGCTGCTCACCGAGGGCGCGGCCCAGCCCGCCCTGCAGGCCCAGTTGTTCCGCAATCACCTGACCGGCGTGCTGCGCGCAGTCGCTTACCTGCACGAAGGCGCGCAGACGGCAGCGGCGATCGACCGGGCTGAGCGCTGGCTGGCCGAGCGCCCCGAATGGCCGACTGTCCGGCTGATGGATCACTTGCTCGACATCGTCGCGCCCCGCACGGGAATCGAAAAGTCGCCGGATTCCACGAGCACCGACACGGCGCTCGACGCGTGCGTCAACGCGTATCCGAACGCCCGCTTTCTCCACCTGACCCGCCACCCGGTGGCGACGCAGCGATCGATGTTCGAGCAGGCGCGCATCTGGGACGGCGATGGCCTGGGGAAAATCGATCGGGCTGCGCTTGCCTGGTTCCAATCCCACTCGCGGATCGCGAGGAAGCTGGCGCCGATGCCTGCCCGCCAGTGGCTCCGGGTGCGTGCCGAGGACCTGCTGCGAGACCCCGAGGTCACCCTGCAGCGCGTCTGCGAGTGGCTCGAGCTGCCGTGCGACGACGCCACTGTCGCCCGTATGCGCCATCCAGAGGACTGGTGTTTCGCCAGCAACGGCCCGAACGGGAACCTGCTCGGCGGTGACCACAAATTCATGACCGACCCGGCGCTGCGGCCGATACCGGAACCCGGGCCTGTCGTATTCGACCCGGCCTGGGGCATGCCGCCCGAACTGCTTGGCCAGATGACCCGGCTTGCCCGGCTCCTGGGGTACTAACGGACTCATTGGACCATGGTCTAAGCCCAGTAGGCGAGACCGCGGGCGCGGCGGCGCACCACATCCCTGACCCGTTCCCGCGCGTGCCAGAGGCGGTCATGGGAACCGGGTCCATCAGGGGAACTGCTGTAGAAACCCGACAGGGCGCCGTCCAGGAAGTCCTCGGCCTCGATCAGCCCGCCATGGTAGCGACGGCCGGACGCGCCGGCCACGGTCGGCGAGTGCTGGGCGGCCGCTGCGCGGACGGCCCGGAACTTGGCGCGGGCGCTTGGGTACCGGAGGTCCGCGGCTGCGAGGACCGCGCGCGCGGCTGCCCGGCAATCCTCCGCGATCGCGGGATCGCGGGTCCCGGCGATGATGCGCTGGGTGTGGTGATCGAAATGCACGCGCCGGATCAGTTCCTGGGCGAGCGGGTCCGTCATTCCGCCGAAGCGGAACCCGACAGACAGCGAAGTCTCCAGGTAGTCGAGGTGGTGCCAGACGTAAGCCGGCATGAACACGGTCTCCCCCGGCTCCATGACGGCCTCCACGCCATCGGCGTAGTCGAGGAAGGCGGAACGCTCGGCGTCCGTCATCTCGGCCAGTTTGACGGTCGAGTAGCCGGCGACCGGGTGCAGCGCCGGCCCCGCAGACGGCGGGAACACGCATAGCCGTTTGCGCCCGAATCCCTGGTAGAGCAGGACGTCTCGGCCGTCACCGTCGGAATGCAGGTCGGAGGCGTTACCCGGACCCGCCACGAATATCGGCGAGTAGGCGACGTCCGCAGCCACCGGACCGTACGGGTTGGGGCTTCCGCTGATGACGGTGCGCACCCCCAGGGCCGACAAGTCGACGTCGACGAGCAGCTTCTCCGGGGTGGCCTGCTCGGTGACGATGTACCGGGTATCGTGCAGAGCCAAGCCGAGATACTCCGCGTAGGTGCCCTCCCGGCCGCCGGGTCCTTGGATCATCCGGGCTCCGCGCACATGACGCCGCACCCGTTCGGTATGCACGTCGATATAACGCACCGTGTAGGTCACGCGCTCGGGGCCGAGCAGTTCCAGCGCGCCGCTGATGTCGTTGACTTGCGTGAGCATGCTGTCGGTGAACAAGTCAGTGACGATCACTGGACGGCACCGCGCGCACAGGTCAGGGATAAGGCCGACGAACTCCCGGGCAGTGACCCGTTCGATGGCGCGTGACCCGGAATTCATCCGTCGCCGTTCATTGCCAGGCGCAGGCTCTTCGGACGCAGATCGGTCCAATGATCCTCGATCCACGCAATGCACTCGGCACGGGAACCCGATGGCCCAGTCGCAGTCCAACCCGCAGGAATCTCGTGAAAGGACGGCCAGAGAGAATATTGTTCCTCGTCATTGACGAGTACCAGGAATTCCCCATCTTCATCGTCAAACGGATTGGTCATGGCGACGATCGCTCCTCCAACCTCGCACGGCGCCCGATCGCGTGTCGGCAGGCGGCTTCCCCGTCATGTTACTTGGTATATCGCCAACTCTTCAGCATATCTTTATGACAGTTATATGACAACTTGCGATCCGAGCAGACATATTCACGCCATGACTCATGAGACCTATTGCCATAATCCGTCAAGCAAAGGCATCTTGACCGTGGAAGCACCATCCAGATTTCCTCACGCAGTCATATTTCCTCACGCAGTCATATTTCCTCACGCAGTCATATTTCCTCACGCAGTCATTCAGCGATTGGCGAGATGGGCCTCAACCGCGCGGGCGACCCGCGCGAGCCAGCGCGGTTGGGTGATCTGGCCGTGGGTGCAGGGGAAGACGGACTCGCTGACCTGCCCCGTGCAGAATTCGGCCCACTGCGCGGCGGTGAGCACGCGCTCGTTGGCCTGGGCGGTGAACAGCAGCAAGTCGCCGTCGAACGTCCCCGGCCTTCCTGCGGCGGCCAGCAGCTTCGCGTTATGCCTGACCATCGATGCGATCCGCCCGGCGTGGACGGCGGAGAGCTCGTCGAACGGGCGGTCCCCGCTCCGCGCGGCCTCGGCGAGACCGGCGGCGACCTCCGAGTCGTCGGGCTCGGCGGCGGTCGCGTCGTGGACCCGGAAACTGTCAAGCAGCGCGACCAGGGGAACTTCTTCTCCCAGCGCCTGCAGACGGCAGCCGATCGCGTGCGCGAGATTGCCGCCGTAGGACCAGCCGAGCAGATGATAGGGGCCGGTCGGCTGGAGCGCGCGGATGACGTCCAGGTAGCGCTGGACGGCGTCCTCGAAGGTCTCGGGCACCGGCATCCCCGCGACGACGTGCGGGTCCTGCAAGCCGTAGATCGGGCGGTCCCGGTGCACCGCGCGGGCGAGACCACCGTAGCTCCAGGCAAGGCCGCCCGCGGGCGGCAGGCAGATCAGCGGGTCAAGCGACCCGGCGGGCTTGAGCGGCACTACCACGGACCTGGCGTCGGCCCCCGCGACGGCACTGTCAAGGCGGGCGGCGAGCTCGCGGACGGTAGGCGCTTCGAACAGGTCGAGCGGAGACAGTCGCGCCCAGTCCGTTGGCCCGCCCTGGCCGGCTTGGCCTGCTTCGCCACCGCGGCGGACGATCAGGCTGACAAGGCGGACGGCGAGGAGGGAATGCCCGCCGAGGGCGAAGAAGTCGTCGTCGATGCCGACGCCCGGACCGCCAAGCACCTGGGTGAACAGGTCCGCTAGCACGCGTTCGGTAGGGGTGCCTGGCGTGGCGGGTCGCAGGGCCCGTGTCGTGTGACCCGGGGCCGGCAGCGCACCGCGGTCGAGCTTCCCGTTCGCGGTCATCGGCAGCGCGCTCAGCACGGTCAGCGTGGCCGGCACGAGGTAGCCGGGTAGCCGCTCACGCAGCGCACCGCGAAGCGCCTGCTCGTCGAACGCGGTACCCGGCCGCATCGTCACGTACCCCGCCAGGTACCGGCCATCCGGCTGGTCCTGGCCCTGGTCCTGGCCCGCAATCCGCCCGGGGTCCCCGGTGCCGCCGGGGCCGTCGTCGCGCACGGTGACGACCGCTGCGCGGACCCCTGGCAGGCCGGCCAGAACAGCGCCCACCTCGGCCGGGCTCCACCCGGAACCCGCGCAGCTTGGCCTGGTCGTCCCCGCGTCCGACGAACCGCAGTTCGCCCGCTGCGGTCAGCTTAGCCAGGTCACCGGTTCGGTACATGCGCACGCCGGGCTCGCCGGCCGGGTCCGCGAACGGGTCGGCGACGATCCTGGCCGAGGTCAGCCCGGGCTGCCCGGCGTACCCGCGGGCAACCCCGGCGCCGCCGATGTACAGCTCGCCTGTTACCCCGGGCGGCACCGGGCGCAGCCACCGGTCGAGCAGGTAAACCCGGGTGTTCCTGACCGGCGTCCCGAGCGACGGCACGGCGGCGCCGGCCGCCGGCGATGGCGCCTGGAGGGGCTCGCTCATCGTGGCGCACACGGTGGTCTCGGTCGGCCCGTAGGCGTTGATCACCCGGACCCCGGCGGCTAGGAGCACGGCAGCGACGTCCGTGGTCCACGCCTCGCCCGCGACGAGCACCCCTTCCAGGCTCGCCGGGTCGTCCCAGGCCAACTCGCGCAGCAGCGCGGGCGGCAGCGTCGCATGGGTCACCCGCTCGCGGACGAGGAGGTCGTGCAGCGGTTCGCCGAGCCGCTCGTCCCCCCGCGCGACCACCAGCGCCGCGCCGACCGCCCAGGTGACGATCACCTCGGCCACCGAGGCGTCGAACGCGAATGAGGCGAACGCGAGCGTCCGCGACTGCGCTGTCAGCCCGAGGCGCTCGGCCTGGTCGCGGGCTAGCGCGGGCAGGCCGGCGTGCGGTACCAGGACGCCCTTCGGGCGGCCGGTGGTGCCCGACGTGTAGATCAGGTAGGCGCCCTGCGCCGGCCTGCGCGGCCGGGATGCGGGCGGCATAGGGCGGGGCGGCATCGGATCGGGCGGCGGCGGGGCTGCGTCCGCCGCGCGGGCGACTGTGGCGGGGTCGGCCGCAACGAGCACGAGGGCCGGCTTGGCGCCGGGCTGGCCGACAGTGGCCAGCCGGGCGGCTGTGCTCGCGGTGGCGATGAGGACCGAGGGACGGGCGTCGGCGAGGATGAGCGCCAGCCGGCCGGACGGGGCTGACAGGTCGAGCGGCAGGTACACGGCGCCTGCCTTCCAGATGGCGAGCATCGCGATGACCGAGTCGGCCGAGCGGTTGAGCGCGACAGCGACGACCGCCTCCTGGCCGGCCCCGCGCGCGGCGAGCCGGGCTGCGAGGCGGGTCGCCCGGGCGTCGAACTCGGCGTACGACAGCCGCTGGCCGCCGGACGCCAATGCGGGCGCGTCCGGCGTCCGCTCCGCCGCTGCCTCGAAAAGCGTCACGATGTCGCCACCGGGGACGGTGTGCGTCACTATGTCGCGCGCGGGGACCGCTTGCGATGCGCTGTTCCACCGGGCGAAGAGCGTCTCCCGCTCACCCTGGTCGAGCGGCGCGAAGCGGTGCAGCGGCTCGTCGGGGTGCTCGGTCACCCACCGCAGCAGGCGGGTCAGTAGGGCCGCGATCCGCTCGGCCGTCGCTGGGTCGAACACGTCCGCGTCAAACTCGATCAGGCCGTCGAGGTGCGATGGCCCTGTCGTCGCCGCGGTCAGTTCGCGGAAGGAGACCACGAGGTCGAACCTGGCCGTCTCGACCGGGATGTCGATCGGGCGGCTGTGCAGCGCCACACCCGGCTCGACCGGCTCCGTGAGCTCCGTGACCTCATCGGGCTCTGAGAGCTTGCCGGGCTCGGCGAGCACCACCATGACCTGGAAGATCGGGTTGCGGGCGCCCGCCCGACCCGGGCTGACGGCCTCGACCACGTGCTTGAAGGGGATGTCGGCGTGCTCGAGCGCCGCGATGCCGGACTCCCGTGCCCGTCCGAGCAGCCCGCTAAAGGAAGGCACGCCGGACAGGTCCGCGCGCAGCAGGACGGTGTTGACGAACAGGCCGATCAGGTCGCGCGTCTCCGCGTCGCCGCGGGCGGCGACGGGGGTTGCGAGGGGGATGTCATCCCCGGCTCCGAGGGCGGAGAGCAGTGCGGCCAGGGCGGCCCAGAGCGCGGTGAACAGCGTCGTGCCCTGCCTGGCGGCCAGTTCCCGCAGCCGGGCGAGAACATCGCTGCCAATCGCGAGGCCGGCGCTGCCACCGCGTCCGCTCGGCCGACTGGCGGGCGGCCGGTCGTAGGGCAGCGCCAGCCGCTCCGGAAGGCCTGCCAGCGCGGTGCGCCAGAATTCGATGCCCTTGGCCAGCCGGCTGGCCGGGTCCGCCGGGTCGCCCAGCTCCGCCCGCTGCCAGCGCGCGAAGTCCGCGTACTGCGCGGTCAGCTTGGTGAAGCAAGGCGCACGGCCTGCGCGCCGGGCGGCGTACGCCGCCCGTAGTTCCCGCCAGAGCACCTCCATCGAGACGGCGTCGGCGGCGATGTGATGCACGACGACAAGCAGCACGTGGCCGCCGGGCGACGCGGCGACGCTTGATCGCGCGCTGTCATCGGAGGAGACGGCGTACAGGAACGCGCGCAGCGGAGGCTCGGCCGCCAGGTCGATGGCGGTGGCCGTCGCCTGGCGCAGCACCCGGTGGAGCTCCGCCTCCGTGACCCGTGCGGTCACGAGCGCGGGCCGGGCCTCGCCGGCCGGGCGGATGTCCTGCCAGGGCCGGCCGTCGCTTTCCCGGATGATCGTGCGCAGCGCCTCGTGACGGCCGACGATGTCCCTGAGCGCGGACTCGATCGCGGGCCCGTCGAGCGGGCCGTCGATACTGACTGCCAAGGGGATGTTGTAGGCGGGGCTGGCGCCGGCCATGCGGTAGAGAAACCAGAGCTGTTCCTGGGCGTAGGACAGCGGAACGAGCCGCGGCCGCTCGGCCGCGGTCAGGGCCGCCCGGCTGGGCGACGGGCCGTCCGCAGCGGCCGGGCCGGGCCGGTCGCGGAGCGCGGCGGCGAGCTGGCGGACGGCGGGCGCGTCGAAGATCATCCGCACGGAGACGCGGAAGCCGCAGATCCGCTGGAGATGGCTGACCAGCCTGATGGCCAGCAGCGAGTGCCCGCCGAGAGCGAAGAAGTCATCGTCGACTCCTACCTGGGCCAGGCCCAGGACGTGGGCGAACGAATCGCACAGGGCACGTTCCACCGGATCGCCAGGAGCCTGGTAGGGGGCGGCCCGCAGCTCAGGGTCGGGCAGCAGCCGGCGATCCACCTTCCCGTGAATGGTGACCGGCAGGCGGTCGAGCACGGTCAGCGTCGCGGGCACCAGCTGGGCGGGCAGGCGGCGACGGATCTCGGCGGCAAGCTGGTCAACCTCAAGGCGGTGCCCCTGCGCAGCGACCAGGTAGCCGGCCAGGGAGCGGCCGCCTGCGCCGTCGTTCCTGACGGCGACGGCGGCCTGCGCCACGCCTGGCTGGGCGGCGAGCGCGGCCTCGGCCTCGGCCAGCTCCACCCGGACGCCGCGCACCTTCACCTGGTCATCGGATCGTCCGGCGAACACCAGGGCGCCGTCGCCGGCCAGGCGAGCGAGGTCTCCGGTGCGGTACATGCGCGCGCCCGGCGGGCCGAACGGATCGGCCACGAACCGGCTCGCGGTCAGCCCGGTCTGGCCCTGGTAGCCGCGGGCGACGCCGGCCCCCGCAACGTACAGCTCACCGATGACACCGGTATCGCCGGGGGGCACCGGGCGCAGCCAGCCGTCGAGTAGGTAGACGCGGTAACCGGGCAGCGCGCGACCGATCGGCACCGGGCCTCGCCAGTCCTCCTCCGTCAGCTCGTGACCGCACGCGTCCACGCAGGTCTCGGCGGGACCGTAAAGGTTGAGCACGCGGCGCGCGATGCCCGCCGCGGCGATCGCCGCGGCCAGCTCGCCCTGGAACACGTCGCCGCCGATCAGCAGGGCATGAAGACGCGGCCCGGCGCTGCCCGCGGGATCCGCGCCGGCGGGCGCCGGGGCGGCGGGCGCCGGGGCGGCCCGTTCTCCGTGGGCCCAGTGGGCGAGCAGCTCGGCGGCGTGGGCGGGGGTGAGGTTGAGGATGTCCGCGCCCTGCCCGGCGAGGTAGCCAGCCAGCTCGTCTGGTTCGCGCCGGACGGCCTCCGGCACCAGGACCGCCGTGCCGCCCGCGGCGAGGGCGCACCACAGCTGCTCGATGAGCGGGTCAAACCCGACCGCGGCGGTCACGCCGTACCTGGTCGCAGGCGTGACCCCGAGCAGCTCGTTCAGCGTGGCGACCTTGCTGGCCATGGCGCAGTGGTCGATGACCACCCCCTTAGGAGCGCCGGTTGAGCCTGAGGTGTAGACGAGGTACGCCGCGCGTCGGGGGTCGCCGAGGAGCCCGCGAGGCGGGGGTGTCCGCGGGACCGTCGACGCCGGCGGTGCCCCGGCGAGGATGACACGGACCGACGGCTCGTCGAGCGTGACCACCGGCCTGGCATCGGCCAGCAGGACGGCCGCGCGGGCGGCCGGGTAGCCCGGGTCAACCGCCAGGACCGCCGCGCCCGCCTGCCAGGCGGCCAGCATTCCGGTCACCAGCTCCGGCGAGCGGTCCATGGACAGGGCGACGACCGCCTCCGGCCCTGCGCCCCGCGTGGCCAGCCAGCCCGCGAGCCTGCCAGCCCGCTCGTCGAGCTCGGCGTAGCTGAGCCGGCCGCCGGGCCAGACTAGGGCCGTGGCGGCACCGTCAAGCCGGGCCCGCTCCGCGACGGCGGCGGCCACATCAGGCCAGGGCGGCGCCCCGTCTGCCGTGACCGCCCCCGCCGTGACCGCCCCTGCCGTGACCGCCCCCGCGGGACCCGGGCGCAGGTCCGGCGGCGGCACGGGGCGCAGGTCGATGAGCGCGGTGTCCGCTAGCGCGGGCAGCCCGGCGAGCAGTGTCGTTACCCGGTCGAGGAGCACCCGCGCCCGCGGCGCGGCGACCCGCGCCTGATCGTAGGAGAGCCGCAGCCGCAGCAGCGCGTCGCCCGGCTCAACGCAGAGCGTTAGCGGATAGTGCGTCGCGTCATCGACGTCGACGGACTCCATCACGACCCCTGCCGCCGGTCGTTCCCAGCCGGCGCTGTCGGCGGGGTAGTTCTCGAATACGACCAGCGAGTCGAACAGCTCGCCGCCGGCCGCGGGGTCCGCGGCGGCCCGTACGATCTCCGCCAGCCCCAGGTGGTGATGGTCGAGCACGCGTGCGCGGTCACGCTGGACCCCGGCGCAGACATCGCCGAGCCGCTCCGACGGGCGCAGCCGGACCCGGGCGGGGACTGTGTTGATGAAGAGCCCGGCCATGTGCTCGACCCCGTCGAGCGCGGCCGGGCGGCCGGATACCGTCGCTCCGAACAGCACGTCGTCTCGGCCGGACAACTCGGCGGCGGCGACGGCCCAGGCGGCCTCGATGACGGCGCTCAGCGTGACGCCTCGCGCCCGCGCCCAGGCGCGCAGGTCAGCGGCGCTGACCTCCGCCCTTAGCTCGGCGGGGGCAGCGGCTTGCCCGGTGACCGGGGCGGCCAGCCGGAGCGGCTCAGCGCCATCCAGGTAATCACGCCAGGCGGCGGCTGCGGCGGCGCTGTCCTGGCCGGCTAGCCAACGCAGGTAGTCACGGTACGAGCGGGCGGGTCGTAGTGCCGCCACGTCGCCCGCGTACAGGGACCACAGGTCGCGCAGCAGCAGCGGCAGCGACCAGCCGTCGATGAGCAGGTGGTGGCAGGTGAGTGCGAGCATGCTTCGGCCGTCGCCGAGCGTGACGTGCAGGGCGCGCAGCAGCGGCCCGGTCTCGAAGTCGAATGCGCGGTCGCGCTCGGCTCGCAGCTCGGCGGCGAGCAGGTCCGGCGCGGCGCCGGCATCCGCGCCGGACAGGTCGGCCGCACGCCAGTCGGCCCCGACGCCGCGCCTGACCACCTGGACCGGGCGGGACAGCCGCTCGGCCACCACCGCCACGCCAAGCTGCGGGTACCGGTCGATCAGCGCCTGCACGGCACCGCGGAGCCGATCGGCGTCGACGTGCCCGTCCAGACCGAGCCGTACCTGGACGAGGTAGGCGCCCGTGCCGTCGGCGAGCAGCGAGTGGAAAAGCAGGCCCTCCTGCATCGGGGACAGCGGCCATACGTCGGCCAGGGCAGGGTAGGCCGCCTCCAGCGTGTCGACCTCGGCCTGAGACAGGCCCGCCTGCGGGAAATCCGACGGCGTGTGCCCGCCCGCGCCGTCAGCAACCGCCGCGGCGATCGCCTCCAGGGCTCGGGTCCAGTGCTCCGCGAGGCCACCGACAAGCCGCTCGTCGAGGTGCCGGGTCGCCCAGCTCCACTCGGCCGACAGCCGCGGCCCGCCGGGACCGTCCTCGGTGATCGCGTTTACCTCGACCACGTGGAGCAGCGGCATGTCCTGGTCGGCGCCGCCGCCGAGCCCGCCGGGCTCGGCCATGCCCCACGCGCCGCCGCCGCGCCCCGCCGCCGCAGGGCCCCCGTGCTCGCCGGGCTCCCGCGCCGCTGCCGTCGTGAACCGGCCGAGGTAGTTGAAGCCGAGCTGGGCCGGCTGACGGGCCGCCAGCCGCTCACCCGCGACCGGGTCAAGCCAGCGGAGCAGCCCGTAGCCGAGCCCGCGATTCGGGATCAGGCGCAGGTCCTCCTTGACCCGCTTGAGCGCGCCGCCGAGTTCCCGCCCGCCCGCCAGCGCTGCGGCCGGGTCGAGGCCGGCCAGGTCCAGGCAGACCGGGTACAGGGTGGTGAACCAGCCGACGGTGCGGGACACGTCGATGGCCGGGTCGAGGGGCTCGCGGCCGTGACCCTCCAGGTCGATCAGGACCGGGCCGGCCGGCCGGCGGCTTCGGCGCGCCAGGCCGCGACGGCGATGGCCAGCGCGGTCAGCAGCACGTCGTTGACGCGGGCGTGGAAGGCGGACGGCCCGTCGGCGAGCAGCGCCGAGGTTAGCCCGGGCGGCAACTCCACCCGAAGCCTGCCCTCGGTGGCGACGGTGTCGAGTGCGGGATCGAGCGCCACGCCGGGCAGCAGCGGGGCGCCGCGTGACAGCTGGTCGTCCCAGAAGCCGAGCTCAGCCTGGACGTCGGGGGTCTTCGTCCATTCGCTGAGCCTGCCCGCCCAGCCGCGGAAGGTCACGCCGGCCGGACCGGGCGGCGTGACGTCGGGCGCGGCGCCGTTCGCGGCGTTGATTGCGTCATTGAGATCCTCGGCGAGGATCCGCCAGGACACCCCGTCGATCGCCAGGTGGTGCGCGGCCACATACAGCCAGGCCGTGCGCGGGCGCCCGGCCGTGTCCCGGCAGAGGATCACGCGCAGTGCCGTGCCGGCCTCGACGTCGAGAGCGGCGACCGCCTCGGCCAGGGCGGCCGTCAGCCGCGCGGTCCGCTCGGCCGGCTCGATCCCGGTCACGTCCGCCTCGGTCAGGCAGTCCTGGGCGCGGACGCTGCCCCGAGGGCGGATGCCGAGGCGCCACTGGCCCGCCGCGTCGCGGCTGCCCGCGATCCGCAAGGCGTCATGGGCGTCAAGCAGCCATTGAACCGCGGCGGTCACCCGGCCCGCCGTCACGTCGTCCGGCATGGGAAGCCACATGGACTGGTGGAACCGGCGCTGCGAGCCGCCCGTCGCGAACAACTGCCGCATGATCGGCGTCGGCGGCAGCGGGCCGACCGCGTCATCGGCGCCGGCCGCCCCTGCGGTGGTCTCGGCGGTGGTCTCGGCGGTGGTCTCGGCCCCGCCGGCCGACAGCGCCAGCCCGGCCGGAGTCGGGTGCTCGAACACGTCGCGGGGGCTGAAGGTCAGACCGTGCCCCCGTGCCTGGCCAACGAGCAGGATGGACAGGATGCTGTCGCCGCCGAGGCCGAAGAAGTTGTCCTGGGCACCGACGCTGTCCAGGCCGAGCACGCCGGCGAACAGGCCGCATAGCGTCCGCTCGGCCGCAGTGCGCGGCTCGGCGTAGGCCGCGCCAGGCCGCCAGTCCGGGGCCGGGAGCGCACGCCGGTCGACCTTCCCGTTTCCGGTCAGCGGCAGCGCGCCGAGTTCCGTGATCGTAGCGGGCACCAGGTAGCCGGGCAGCCGCTCGGCGAGTTGGCCGCGGAGCCGGTCCAGGTCGAGCCGCCCGGTAGCGCCGGCGACCACATAGCCGGCCAGATACCGGCCGGCCGGCCCGTCATCACGCGCCATCACCACGGCCTGGCCGACGCCAGGGAGCTGGCCGAGAGCGGCCGCCGCCTCCCCCGGCTCCACGCGGAAGCCGCGGATCTTCACCTGGCCGTCGGCCCGGCCGACGAATTCCAGCACCCCGTCCGCCCGGTACCGCACCATGTCCCCGGTGCGGTACATGCGCCTGCCCGGCGGCCCGAACGGATCGGCCACGAACCTCTCGGCGGTCAGCGCACCGCGTCCCAGGTAACCGCGGGCGAGCCCGGCGCCCGCCACGTAAAGCTCGCCGGGCACGCCCGGCCCGACCGGGCGGAGCCAGTCGTCGAGCACGCGCACCCGGGTCTGACTGACCGGCAGGCCGATCGGTACCCCATCCGTCAGGTCGGCGGCAGGCGGCACCGGGTAGCAGCAGGTGAACGTGGTGTTCTCAGTCGGCCCGTAGCCATTGATGACCAGGCAGCCTGGCTGCGCCTGCCGCATTAGCCGGACATGCTCGGCCGATAGCACATCGCCGCCGGCGAGCAGCTGGCGCAGGGCGCCGAGCCGGTGCCGCTCGGTCTCCACCACCCGCGCGAACAGCCCGGCTGTCAGCCACAGGGTATCGACACCGCAGCGGTCGACGGTCGCCCTGATGTCCTGCGCCGACGCCTGCCCGGGCGGCATGACGACCAGCGTCGCGCCGTTAAGCAGGGCGCCCCAGATCTCGAAGGTGGCGGCGTCGAAGTCAGCCGGGGCCAGCTGCAGCAGCCGCCTGCCCGGGCCCAGGTCCGCGTAGCTCCGATCCCTGATCAGGCGGAGCACCCCCTCGTGAAGGACGGCCACCGCCTTCGGCCGTCCCGTGGAGCCGGAAGTGAACATCACGCAGGCGAGCTGGCCAACCGGGGCGGGCGCCCAGGCACCGGGACCGGCCTCGGCGGGCACCGTGCTACCTCCGGCCCCGACCGCGCGGGCGGTCTCCTCAACCGTCACGACATGCTCGGCAATGCCGGCGAACAGGTCCCGGTAGCGGTCAGCGGTCAGCGCGTAGCGCAGCCCGGCCTCCGTGGCCAGGGCGGCCAGCCGCCGCCGAGGCAGGTCCGGGGAGACCGGCACGTAGCCGCCGCCGGCCTTGAGGATGCCGAGCATGGCGGCGATCATCTCGGCTGACCGGTCGAAGCAGACTCCGACCAGGGTTTCCGTGGTGACACCGAGGCGGCGCAGGTGGCAGGCGATGTCCTGCGCCGCCTGGTCGAGTTCGCGGTAGCTGAGGATCGCGTCCGCGTCGTCCCCCTCGCCGGGCAGCACCAGCGCGGTCGCGTCCGGCGACCGGGCCGCCCACGCGGCGAACTCCGCCGCGATCGTCTTCGCGCGTGCGGCCGGGGCCTCGGCCGACCGCGGTGCCGCCCAGGCGCTGTCGGTCCGGCTGAGCCGGAACAGCGGGACGCGCGGTTCGGCGGCCGCGGCGGCGAGCAGTTCGCTGAGCCGGCCGGCCAGCGACTCGGCATCCACCGCGCTGAGGGCGGGCCCAGCCGGCCCGGGGAAACGCCCGGTGTCCACCGTCACGGTGACCCGCAGCCGCGGACCGGGTTCGATGACCGCGCTCACTGCGTAGTGGGTCGAGAAGGTGCCGCCTGAGGCGGTGACCTCGATTCCGGTCAACGGGGCGACGGTGGCGTCCGGCAACCGATCCCCGGGAAACGCGGCCCCGGGAGAGGGGACCTCAGGGTAGTTCTCCACCACCAGCAGCGTGTCGAACAGTTCGCCACCGCCCGCGGCGCGCAGCGCCGCGGGCAGCCCCAGATGCTGGTGATCAAGCATTGCGGCCCACTCCGTGGCAACCCGGGCGAGCAGCGCGGCGAACTCCTCGTCAGGCGCGAGCCTGACCCGCATCGGCAGGGTGTTGATCAGCAGCCCCACCATCTGCTCGGCACCGTCGAGTTCCGCGGGCCGACCGGAGACGGTGACGCCGAAGGCCACCACGCTGCGGCCGGTCAGCTCGTGCAGCAGCATCGCCCAGGCCGCCGCCGCGATGGTGGCGAGGGTAAGGCCATGGTCGCGGGCCAGGCGCCGCAGCTTGTCGGTGAGCTCATCGCCGAGCTCGACGATCCCGGTGTGGAACTCCCGGGCCTGCGCGGCACCAGGACGGCCGAGGATCGTCGGTGAGTCGATCCCGTCCAGGTAGCCGCGCCACGCCTGCGTCGCCGCCGCCTGGTCCTGGCCGGACAGCCAGTCCAGGTAGCCGTCGTACGACGGGGCGGGTGGGAGCGCCGCCAGGTCGGCACCTGCGTACAGCGCCCACAGGTCGGCCATCAAGATCGGGACCGACCACCCATCGAGCACCAAGTGATGATTGGTGAGCAACAGCACATGCCGGTCGGCGCCGACCCGGGCAAGGGTGAACCGGAGCAGCGGGCCGGACTCAAGGTCGAACCCGACGAGGCGATCGGCCGCCAGCAGTCCGTCCCTGTCCGCCGCCGGCAGCTCGGCGTCGTGCCATGGCACCGTTGACGGTTTGCTGACCTGCCAGGGACGGCCCGCCGAGTCGCGAGCGATCGTCATGGCCAGGTTCGGGTAGCGGATGAGGAGCGCCCCCGCGGCGGCGCGAAGCCGGGCCGGGTCGAGCGGGCCGGAGATTTCGAACCAGGTCTGCTCCGTGTAGGTGCCATGCTCGGGCAGTTGGTCGCGGATGGATTCATAGAGCAGGCCCTGCTGGGCCGGGGTGAGCGGCCTGCCGCGACCGGGATCAGGCGGCGGCGTCGGGCCGGCGCTCACGGGCGGCGTCGTGACCGGGCGAGCCGCCGCCGCGAGGCCAGCCGGCGTGGGGTGCTCGAACACGTCACGCGGAGTGCAGTCGAGCCCGGCACGACGGGCGCGGCTGCACAGCCGCATGGACAGGATGCTGTCCCCGCCGAGGGCGAAGAAGTTCGCGTCGGCACTGACCTGGTCCACCGTGAGCAGCTGCCCGAAAATGCCGCAGAACAGGTGTTCGGCGGCGTCCCTTGGCGGCCGGTAGGCGCCAGCGACCAGCGTGCGGCGGTCCGGGGCGGGCAGCGCGCCCCGGTCCAGCTTCCCGTTGACCGTCACCGGCAGCGCCGCAAGCCCGGTGAGCGTGGCGGGCACCAGGTAGTCGGGCAGCCGCGCGATCAACTCGCGTCGCAGCCCCGCTGGGTCAAACCTGGTCCCGGGGGCGGGCAATACGTAGCCAGCGAGGTAACGCCCGCCGGGACCGTCGTCTCGCACCGTCACCGCCGCGGCCGCCACGCCTGGCAGCCCCGCGAGCACCCGTTCCACCTCCCCCGGCTCTACCCGGAACCCGCGCAGCTTCAGCTGCGCGTCCACGCGGCCGGCGAAGACCAGCTCACCGCCGCCCGTTCGCCTGACCAGGTCGCCGGTCCGGTACATCCTGGTCCCCGGGGCACCGAACGGGTCCGCCACGAACCTCTCGGCGGTCAGCGCGCCCTGCCCGAGGTAGCCCCGGGACAGCGCGTCGCCGGCGACGTACAGCTCACCGGTCGCCGCGTCGCCCACCGGGCGCAGCCATGGGTCGAGGATGTACAGCCAGGTGTTCGCCACTGGGCGGCCAAGCGGGACGGTGCCCGCTGCGGCCGCCTTCTCGTCCTGCGGCGACGCCTTGGGCACGGCCCCGTCGGGGACGGTGAACCGGTGATGAGTGACCTGAATCGTCGCCTCGGTCGGGCCGTAGAGGTTCACGACCGGTGCCCGCCACCGCTCGGCGACCCGGCGCGCCAGCGCCAGCGGCAATTCCTCGCCGCCGACCGCGACAAGCCGGACCGGTCCCGGCCTCACGGGCGACTCCTCGGCGACCGCGCTCAGCAGCGACGGAGTGAACTGGATCACGGTGGCACCGGACGCCCCGATCAGCGCGGCCAGGGCGGCCGGGTCGCGGGATGCCCCCGACGGCGCGATGTGCGCCGTCGCGCCGCAGATCAGCGGCAGCCAGATCTCCCATTGCGCGGCGTCGAAGCCGACCGAGGTGCGCGCAAGCACCACGTCGTCCCCGGTCAGCGGGTAGTCAGCCGCCATCCAGGCCATGTGGTTGGCCAGCGCGCGGTGGCTGACCACGACGCCCTTCGGCGTCCCGGTCGAGCCGGACGTGTAGATCACGTAAGCGGCGCCCGCCGGGTCGCGCGGCGACAGCGGACCGGCGGGCAGCCCCGCGATCATGGCCGCGGTGGCGGGCGCGTCGAGCGCCACCGCGCGCTCCCCCAAGTCACCGCCGAGCGCGTCCCGCAGCGCGGTCGTGGTCAGCACCAGGGCGGGCCCTGCGTCCCGCACGATGGCGCCGATTCGCGCGCGGGGCTGCTCAGGGTTGAGCGGCAGGTAGGCACCGCGCGCCCGCCAGGTGGCCAGCAGGGCCGTGACCAGATCCACGGACCGGTCGAGGGCGATGCCCACCAACCGCTCCGGCCCGGCCCCGAGGCCGACCAGGTACCCGGCCAGCCGGGTGGCGGCCTCGTCAAGCTCTCGGTAGGTCAGCCGCTGCTCGCCCGCGACCACGGCAACGGCGGCCAGGCGTCCGCTTGGCTTGCTCCGCGACCGCGATGGCTGTGTCAGGCCAGCGGAGCTCGTCCTGGCCGCAGCCCGCCCGGCCAGGCGGACGGAGCGCCGATCGCGACGCGGCCGCGCTGCCGGCGGCCGACCGCGCCCAGCTGGCGGAGCGTCGCATCGGTCCGGGCCGGCGCCTCGCCGAGCAGCTGCCGCAGGCGCGCAAGCAGCGTGCTCGCGGCGGCCTCGGTCACCCGGCGATCGTTGTAGCCGAGCCGCAGCCGCAGCCGGTCGCCTGGCTCGACTGCCAGGGTAACCGGGTAGTGCGTCGCGTCCGTGACCGACAGCGCCGTCAGCGTCAGCCGCTCGGTGTCCGCCACCGCGATCGTCGCGTCCGCCGGGTAGTTCTCGAACACCAGCAGCGAGTCGAACAGCTCGCCGCCGGCCGCCCGCGCGATCTCGGGCAGGCCTAGGTGCAGGTGGTCGAGCGTCCGCGCCCGGCTGTGGAGGACGGCCGCCGCCAGATCGCCCAGCGTCATGCCCGGCCGGAGCCGTACTCGCCGGGGCACGGTGTTGATGAACAGCCCCACCATGTCCTCGGCGCCGGCCAGTTCGGCCGGGCGCCCCGACTCGGTCACACCGAACACGATGTCGTCGCGCCCGCTGGCCTCGCCGATCGCAAGGGCCCAGGCGGCCTCGACCACGGTGCTCAGGGTCAGGCCGCGGGCTCGGGTCCAGCTGGCCAGCGCTGTCAGCCCGGGGCCGGCCAGCTCCGCCTCAAGGACCGTCCGCGATCCAGCCCGGCCTGGATCCGCGGCCGCCGTCGTCATCGCGGGCGCGCCGAGCAGCGTCGGCCCGTCCATCCCGGCGAGGTAAGCGCGCCACGCATCCCGGGCCGCAGCGCGGTCCTGCCCGGCCAGCCACGCCAGGTAGTCCCGGTACGAGCGGGCCCGGGGCAGCGTGTCCGGCGGCTGTCCCGCATACAGCGCCTGCAGGTCGCGGACGAGGATGGGCAATGACCAGCCGTCGAACAGCAGATGGTGGTTGGTGAGCGCGAGCACGTGACGCCCATCGCCCTGGCGCGCGAGCACCACCCGGATCAACGGGCCGCGGTTGAAGTCGAAGCCACGGGACCGTTCGGCAGCCAGTTCGGCGGCCAGCCCCTCGCGGCCCGCAGCCGTCAGGTCGACCTCACGCCAGTCCACCGGCGTCCCCGGCCGCACTACCTGCACCGGCCGGTCGAGGTCGGCTGTGACGATCGCGACGCCGAGTTGCGGGTAGCGGTCGACGAGGGCCTGGACCGCCGCGTGCAGCCGACCCGCGTCGAGGTGCCCTGCCAGCTCAAGTCGGACCTGAACCACGTAGTCGCCGCGCCCGGTGTCGAGGAGCGAGTGAAAGAGCAGTCCCTCTTGGAGGGGCGACAGCGGCCACGCATCCGCCATGCCCGGATAGCGGCGCGCCAGCTCGCTCAGCTGCCCGCGCGACAGGCCCGCGAGCGCGCCTACGCCCGGCCCTGGCTGGCCTGATTCGGCCGAAACGGGGATGGCCACGGGGGCGAGCGACTCGGGGGTGGGGTGCTCAAGCACGTCGCGGGGCCCGATCGCCAGTCCTGCCCGCCGGGCGTGGCTGATGAGCAGCAACGAGAGGATGCTGTCACCGCCGAGGCGGAAGAAGTTGTCGGTCGCCCCCACCCGCGGCAGCTTCAGCGCCGTGGCGAAGGACTCGCACAGTATCCGCTCCGTATGACCGCGCGGCGGCCGGTAGAGGGCGGCAGTCCCGTTCCGGTCGGGGGCGGGCAGCGCGTGCCGGTCCAGCTTCCCGTTCACCGTCACGGGCAGCGAGGCGACCTCGGTCAAGGTGGCGGGGATCATGTATTGCGGCAGCCGCGCGGCCAGCTCACGCCGTAGTTTCCCCTCGTCGTAGATCGCCCCGGCCGCCTGCACAACGTACCCGGCGAGGTAGCGGCCGCCGGGCCCGTCCTCCCGGACGGTCACCGCGGCCGAGGTGACGCCGACCGAGGCGGCGAGCGCCGCCTCGACCTCACCTGGCTCCACCCGGAACCCGCGCACCTTCACCTGCTCATCGGCCCGGCCGACGAACAGCAGCCGTCCATCGGCCGTCCGCCTGGCCAGGTCGCCCGTCCGGTACATCCGCTGGCCGGGCGCACCGTGCGGGTCGGCGACGAACCGGCTCGCGGTCAGCGCCCCCTGCCCGATGTACCCGCGGGCCAGCGCGCCACCGCCGATGTAGAGCTCGCCCGCGATGCCGGGCGGGACTGGGCGCAGCCAGGGGTCGAGCACGTGCACCTCGGTGCCTGGCAGCGACGACCCGATCGGCGGGATCCCGGCGCGGGATCCCGGCCGGCGAGGTCCAGGGGCTGCCCATCGTGGCGCACACCGTGGCCTCGGTCGGTCCGTACCCGTTCAGCACGCGCACCCCGCCGGCCACCCAGGAGGCGACGGTCTCCGCCTGCCACGCCTCTCCCGCGACGATCAGCCCGCGGACCGCGAAGCTGGCGTCCCATGGCAGTTGCCGCAGCAGCACGGGCGGCAGCGTCGCGTGCGTCACCCGTTCTCGGATCAGCAGCTCCCGCAGCGGCGACCCGAGGCGCTCTCCGTCGTCCGCGACGACCAGCGCGGCGCCGGCCGCCCAGGCCACCACCACCTCGGCGACAGACGCGTCGAACCCGAACGAGGAGAAAACCAGCGCCCGCGAGCTCGCACTGACCCCGAGCCGGTCCGCCTGCGCACGGGCAAGGCCGGCCAGCCCCGCATGCGCGACGAGCACCCCCTTGGGCTGTCCCGTGGTACCCGAGGTGAAGATGAGGTACGCGCCGCGGAGCGGATTCCGCGGCCGGCCCGGCCCGGGCGCGGCCGGACCGGTCTCCTGCGCGCAGACTCGCACGCTGTCGTCCGCCAGGGCGTCCGCGGCGGCGGCGACCGAAACGACGCGGGCTTGTCCGGCCGGGCAACCTGCCCGTCAGGGATGGCCCGGCAAGGATCACCGCCGGGGCCGCGTCCCGCAGCGCCACCGCGAGCCGGGCATCGGGCCAGGCCGGGTCGAGCGGCAGGTACACCGCACCCGCCCGCCAGATCGCCAGCATCGCGACCACCGTGTCGGCCGAACGGCCGAGTCCCACCCCGACCACCTTCTCCGGCCCCGCGCCGAGCCGGGCGAGCCGGGCGGCGAGGCGCCCCGCGCGGTCGCTGAGCTCGCCATAGGTGAGCCGGTCGGCGCCGCAGACCAGCGCGGGCGAATCCGGCGCGTCGCGCACGCACGATTCGAAAAGGTCCAGGATGTCGTCGGCGGGCCCCGCTGCCTCTCCCCGCTGATCGCCGGCCAGCCGAACCCGGTGCAACGGGCGGGTCGGATCCGCCGCCGCCCACTGCAGGATCACGCCCAGGTAGTCGCCGAGCGCTCGCGCCGTCTCCTCGTCGAACAGGTCCTGGCTGTACTCGATCTCCCCGGCCAGCGCCGGCTCCCCGCTCGGACCAGGCTGCTCTCGGACGGAGAAGACCAGGTCGAACCTGGTTCCTCCGGGGGTGAGCTCCTCGATCCGCGCGGTCAGGTCGGGCAGCTCAAGCGCCGGCTCCGGCGGGCCCTGCAGCAAGAGCATGACCTGGAACAGCGGGTTGCGCCCGGCGGCGCGCGTCGGCCGCACTGCGTCGACCACGTGTTGGAACGGCACGTCGGCATGAGCGAGCGCCGCCACGTCAAACGCCCGCACCCGCTGCAGCAACTCGGTGAACGTCGGGTCGCCGGACACGTCCACCCGGAGCGCGATGGTGTTGGCAAAGAACCCCACGGTGTCCGCCAGCCGCCGGTCGGCCCTGCCTTCCACCACGGTGCCGAGCACCACGTCGGTGCCGCCACCGAGGGTGGCGAGCAGCGCACCGAGCGCGGCCTGGAGCACCATGAACAGCGTGGCCCCGTGGCTGGCCGCCAGCTCCCGAAGCGCCCGCGTCGTCCCGCCGCCGATCGTGAAACCAGCTGGCAGGGCCGGCGGCCCGCCGAGGCCGGCCGCCGGGCGGTCGTATCCGAGCGTGAGCTCATCGGGCGCGCCGTCCAGGGCCGCGCGCCAGAACGAGACGCCGCGGGCGAGGGGGCTGTCGGCCCGCGCCGGGTCGCCGAGCGTCTCCCGCTGCCAGCGCGCGTAGTCCGCGTACTGCGCGGGCAGCGCCGCGAAGGCAGGCGCGTGGCCTGCCGCGCGGGCCTCGTAGGCGGTCCGCAGGTCTCGCCAGAGGGGCTCGACCGAGCCGCCGTCGCCCGCGGTGTGGTGCAGGACGAGCAGCAGCGTGTGCCGGTCGGCCGCCATCCGGAACAGCATGGCGCGCAGCGGCCCGGTCGCGAGGTCGAGGGGGCGGCCTGCCGCGCGCCGCAGCGCGGCGGGCAGACCGTGCTCGGTCACTGTCTCGACCACCAGCTCCGGTCCCGCCGCCTCCGGCGGCAGCACGCGCTGCCAGCCACGGCCGTCGCGTTCCTCCAAGACCGACCGCAGCGCCTCGTGCCTCCTGGTCACGTCTTTGATCGCGACCGCCAGGGCGGAGGCGTCGAGCGTCCCGTCCAGCCGGATGGCCAACGGGAGGTTATAGGCAGGGCTCGGTCCGTCCGCGCGGTGCAGGAACCACAGCGCCTCCTGCCCGTAGGACATCGGGACCGCGGCGGGGCGCGGCCCGGCCGCCGGTGACAGCGGCGGCCCGCTGCAGGCCGGCGGAGCGGCGGCTACTGCGGCTGACAGGGCCCGCACCGTCGGCGCGTCGAAGACCGAGCGCACGGACACCACGACGCCGCTGGTCTCCCTGATGGCCGCCACCAGCCGGGCGGCGAGCAGCGAGTCGCCGCCCGATGCGAAGAAGTCGTCGTCGATTCCGACCCGGTCCAGTCGCAGCAGCTGGCCGAACAGGTCAGTGAGCGACCGTTGGGCGGCATCCGTCGGTGGCTGGTAGCCGTGGCCGGCCGCGGTCCAGTCGGGCGCGGGCAGCGCGCGACGGTCGAGCTTGCCGCTGGCGGTCAGCGGGAGCGCGACGAGCTCGGTGAACGCGGCCGGCACCATGTGCGCGGGCAGTCGCGCCGCCAGCCCGGCGCGCAGCGCAGCGCGGTCGAATGCCCTTCCGCGGGCAGGGACCACGTACCCCGCCAGATATCCGCCGCCAGGGCGGTCGTCGCGGACGGTGACTGCGGCGGCGGCCACCCCTGGGAGGCCCCCGAGAACCGCCTCCACCTCGCCCGGCTCCACCCGGAATCCACGCAGCTTGACCTGGCTGTCCGACCGGCCGACGAACACCAGGTCGCCGGCCGGAGTCCGCTCGGCCAGATCCCCGGTCCGGTACATCCGCGTCCCCGGCTCGCCGAATGGGTCGGCCACGAACCGCTCAGCGGTCAGCGCGCCCCGGCTCACGTAGCCTCGAGCGATGGCACGGCCGGCGATATAAATTTCGCCGGTCGCCCCGGGCGGCACCGGGCGCAGCGCCCGGTCAAGCAGGTAGATACGGTACCCGGGCAGAGCCGTGCCGATCGGCACGGTCCCGGCGGGGAGGCCGGTGCCCGGCTCTGGCAGCAGTCGCGCGAGGCTGAACGACGTCGCCCAGATGGTGGCCTCGGTCGGCCCGTAGAGGTTCAGCACCTGCCCGTCGAGCGCGGCAAGCCGGGCGGCCAGCGTCGCTGGCAGCGGCTCGCCGCCGCTCAGCAGGCGGACCCCGGCCAGCGCGGTGGCGTCACCCGAGTCGAGGAAGAGCCGCCAGTGGCTCGGCGTGCCCTGCACGGACGCGACGCCGTGCTCGCGTACGAGCGAGGCAAGCCTGGCCGGCTCGCCGCTGTCCGCGTCGCTGGCCAGCACGACCGTTGCGCCGTGCAGCAGCGGGATGAGGAGCTCGAGAATCGAGATGTCGAAGGCGGCCGTCGTCAGCGCGAGATGTCGTTCACCGGGCCGGAACGGCACCACGGGCGCGATCGCGTCCGCAAAGGCGGATAGCGAGCGGCGCTCGACGACCACTCCCTTCGGCCGACCGGTCGAACCGGACGTGAACATCACGTACGCGGCGTTCGCCGGGGACACCGCCGGGAGCGCACGAGTCCCGGTGCCATCATCGCGCAGCGACCGCACGGGCACGAACCGGGCAAGCCTGGCCATCGCGGGCGGGACCGGATCACCGTCGGTAAGCACGAGGACGGGCGAGGCGTCCTCGATCATCCGCGCCACCCGCTCCGGCGGCGTGCCCGCCGCGATCGGCAGGTAGGCGGCGCCCGCCTTAAGCACGCCGAGAATAGCGACAACCAGCCACGGCGACCGGCGCAGCGCAATCCCCACCACCCGGTCCGGCCCCGCGCCTTGAGCGGCGAGCCCGGCGGCCAGGCGGCTCGCAAGCGCGTCCAGCTCGGCGTAGCTGAGACTGCCCTCGCCTGATAGCACGGCGGTGCCGTCCCGAGCAAGCCGCGCCCGTTCCTCGAATAGTCGGACAACGTCTCGCCGACGGCTATTCACGCAACGTCTCCTTGTAAGTAATCTGGAGGATCAAGCGTGGCTTTTTAAATCCACCCCGCCCCGCGCTACTAGCCCAGTGCGCCGACAAGGTCTACAGTAACATCTGCCGGCACTTATTCAAGAGGGCGGCGAATGCTTTGGCCGAGGTCATTTAGGACAGAAAAATGACAGCACGACAAAAAGATGACACAGGCGGCTCCGCTAAAACGACGCCAATCCGCCCCACCCTCGCCTTTCCTGAGGTGACGTCAGTCGGCGATCCGCGGCTACGCGCCGCAGGGGCCGCCGTGCCGCCCGGGGTGCCGCCTGGCACGCTGGTGGTATCGGCCGACGGCCACTGGCTGGAAGGCGACCTCTGGATAGACAGGTTCCCGGCCGAGTTGCGCGACAAAGCGCCCCGCATGGTCTTTGAGAACGGCGGATGGCAAATCATCGTGAACGGGCAGCTTCCCCCGTTCCCCGATGAGGCGCGGATGCTCTGCCAGGCCTTCGAATGCCGCGAGGGAATGAGTAGCGTCGAGGAACGACTAACTGACCTTGACGCTGAGGGCATTGCCATGGAACTGCTGTTCCCGCAGCGGCTGTTCGGACTATACGTGGCGGGCGACGTCGACATGCGGGAATGGGTCTTCGGCTGCTACAACCACTACATGGCGGAAATCTGCGCCCAATCTCGCGACCGACTCTACTTCTGCGCTATCCCGAACTATTGGGATCCCGCCGAGGCCGGTCATTCACTGCGCGAGGTCAAGGAGCTCGGCGCCCGGGCGGTGATGGTCCCGATCCAGCCCCGCAAGGACGTCGACGGCGAGTCCATCGTCTGGACCAGCCTCAAGATGGCGCCGTTCTGGACGGCCGTCGAGGAGTCGGGGCTGCCGCTCTGCTTCCACATCGGCGAGAACCTTCCTGTCCACTTGCCTGGGTCCATGCCGGCGTTCGTGCTGAACCAGATGGCCGGCTTCCGCCCCACCTGGGGAGCGCTCACCTACGGCGGCCTGTTCGACCGGCATCCAGGCCTGCGGGTCGTGTTCCTCGAGGGCGGCATCAGTTGGGTGGCAAGCGCGATCCACGACGCGGACATGCTGTACCACTCATTCCGGAGTCAGCTGGACGTAACACTCAGCCACGACCCGAGCTGGTACTGGTATAACCACTGCTACGCGACCTTCATCACCGACCCGGCCGGGCTCGACCTCCTGCACAGGATCGGCGCCGACCGGGTGCTGTGGTCGGCCGACTATCCCCACTTCGAGAGCTCACTGGGCTACTCGCGGGCCTCGGTCGCTTCGGTGTTCAAGGCAGCGCCCGAGGCAGACGCCCGGCGGATCGTCGGCGGGAACGCCATCGACCTGTTCCGCCTAGGAGGCGGCCCCCATGTCACTAACGGATGAGCAGCTCACGGCCCTCGACCGTGACGGCTACGTCGCGCCGCTCCCACTGTGCACGACCGGGCAGATGGCCGAGCTCCGCGCGGCCATCGACACCGCGACGGCCACCCCAGGCCCCTGCCACGGAGATCCCTGGACCGCCAGGCACCAGGATTGCCAGGTCGTTCACGACATCTGCGCGCACCAGCTGATCTGCGGACCGGTCGCCCGGGTGCTCGGCCCCGACCTGGTCGTCTGGAACTCGGTCTTGATGAACAAGGCCCCGGGCGACGGCGAGATCCCCTGGCATCAGGACCACGACTTCGACTACCTCAGCCCGGATGTCGGCCTCGCGGTCTGGCTGGCGATCGACGACGCGACCGAGGCGAACGGCTGCCTTGAGGTGATTCCCGGCAGCCACCGCGCCCTGCTGCCGTCCACTTCGCGCAGCCAGCCAGGGGAGTTCGACTCCCGCGTCGATGACGCCCACGTCGCCGGGCGCGACCGGGTTCGCATCGAGCTGCACGCGGGCGAGTTTCTGCTGTTCAGGAATAAGATCCTGCACCGTTCGGCGCCGAATCCGACGCGCAGGCGCAGGCTGGGACTCGCCATCCGCTACACGGTTCCCGGCGTCACAATAGACACCACCGCGTTCTTTCCCGGCTACCGCACCGTAGCGGTCTCCGCCGCCGACATCGCGACCGCCCCGGGTAGCCGGTAGCGTCCGGAGCCCGTCGCCGACGGAGGGGACCTGGCCTCGCTCGCCGGTGTACAGTTCCGGTTGGTGATGAGTCATGGGTGATATCCAGTGGAAGCCGGACATTCTGGGCGACGGCTACACGCAGACGGTCCTTGAGCTGGGCGCCGACCCCGACGGGGAAGGCCGGATTGACGCCGTGCTCGTGCGGCGCGAGCCTCGGGACGGCGAGGTCGCGCAGGGGGCCGTGCTGTACCTGCACGGGTTCACCGACTACTTCTTCCAGACGGCGCTGGCCGATTTCTTCGCCGAGCGCGGCCTGGCGTTCTACGCGCTCGACCACCGCAAGTCCGGGCGGGCGCGGCGGCCCGGCCACACAGCGCACTACGTGTCGGATCTCGCGCTCTACGACGATGAGCTCGAGCGCGCGCTCGCCATCATCGCCGACGCCCACCCCGGGCTGCCCGTCGTCCTCGCCGCCCACTCCACCGGCGGCCTGATCGTTCCGCTGTGGCTGGACCGCCGCCGGGCGGCCGGGCGCGTCGCGCCCGTCGCGGGCCTCGTGCTGAACAGCCCGTGGCTCGACCTGCAGGGCAAGCCCGTGCTGCGCGGGCCCGTGACGCAGCTGCTGCGGGTGCTGTCCAAGGCGCAGCCGTTCCGCGTTGTCAAGGGGATGCCCAGCGTGTACGGGCGGACCCTGCACACCAGCGGCACCGGCGAGTGGGACTACGACCTGGCCCTGAAGCCGCTGGACGGCTTCCCGGTGACGATGGGCTGGCTGAACGCGGTGCGGCGGGGCCACGCCCGGCTGCACCGGGGGCTTGACGTCGGCGTCCCGTCACTCGTGCTCCGCTCCACCAGGTCCGACTTCTCCGGCCCGTACACCGACCTGAGTGACAACTCCGACACCGTCCTCGACGTCACGCAGATCGCCCGTTGGGCGGGCTGCCTCGGCAGCGAGACCACCGTGGTGCCGATCGAGGGCGCGCGCCACGACGTGTTCCTGTCCCTGGCCGCCTCCCGCGAGCGCGCCTACGAGGCCGTGGACGCGTGGCTGCGCCAGCATCGCTTCACGCCCGCGGCGGCCGAGCAGTAGGCCCGGGCAAGCTGGGGTGAGGGAGTAACCCGGGACCGTTCAGGATGATCGAATTTGATCTTCCTGCTCTTAATACTTGTTCGCGATGAACAGGTCCTGGGCGGGGAACTTGGTGAGGATCTCGATGCCGTAGTCGGTGACCACGACCTCCTCCTCGATGCGGGCGGCGGAGATGCCGTCGGTCGCCGGGCAGTAGGTCTCCATCGCGAAGACCATGCCAGCCCGCAGCTCGACCGGGTGCTCGAGCGAATTGAGCCGGGAGATGATCGGGCGCTCGTGCAGGCCGAGGCCGAGGCCGTGCGCGAACTGCAGGCCGAACGCGGCGAGCTCGCTATCGAACCCGAAGTCCTGGGCGCGCGGCAGCGTGCGCGCCACCGTGTCGGAGGACACCCCTGGCTTGATCGCGCCCAGGGCTGCGTCCATCCACTCCCGCGCCTGCTTGTAGGCGTCGACCTGAGCGGCCGTCGCGGAGCCGACGCCGAAGGTGCGGTAGTAGCAGGTGCGGTAGCCGTTGAACGAGTGGATGATGTCGAAGAACGCCTGGTCGCCGGGGCGGATGATGCGGTCGGTGAAGTTGTGCGGGTGCGGGTTGCACCGCTCGCCGGAGATCGCGTTGACCGCCTCGACCTGGTCCGAGCCGAGCTCGTACAGCCGCTTGTTCGCCAGGGCCACGATCTCGTTCTCGCGCCGACCGGGCTTGAGCACGTCGACGATGTCCTGGTAGACGCCGTCGACCATGGCCGCGGCCTGGTTGAGCAGCATGATCTCGTCCGGCGACTTGATCACCCGGGCGTCGAGCATCGGCTGCTGCGCGTCAGCCACGGTGATGCCCTGCCGTTGCAGCTCGAACAGGAAGGGCGGCTCCACGATGTCGATGCCGAGCGGCGCGTCGAGCACGCCGGCCTCCGCGAGCAGCCCCTTGATCTCGGTGACCGCGTCCCGCATCAGCCCGGCCTCGGGCGCGACCGCGCCGCGGAAGCCGAGGAACCCGGGGCGCCAGTTCTCCTCGGGCAGCCACGTCGAGTAGAGCTTGTGATGCCGGACGGCGGAGCCGAAGTCCCACAAGATGGGGTCCCGGTCGCGGAAGACCAGCGCGTACCGGATCATCTTGTCGCCGAGCGCGCCGCCGATCCAGGTCTGCGTGGTGTAGCGGATGTTGTAGAAGTCGAAGAGCAGGAAGGCGCCGCACTCGGTCGCGCGCAGCGCCTCGGTCGCGCGGTTGATGCGGTAGTCGCGCAACCGCGCGAAATCCACGCGCTCCTCGTAATCGACGCCCATGTGACCGGGCGCGCCGATGGGGCGCACCCCGGCGGGCCGTAGCTGCTGCGAGCCAGACATCGCCTACGCCTCCTGCCGAACCTCGGGCGCGAGCCCGTCGTCGACCGGCACGTTCTCCCCCTCGATGGCGTACCCGGAGCGGCGGGCCTGCTCAAGCACCAGCGTAGCGAAGTCGTCGGCCGGTGTACGCCGGCCCCGATAGCCGGCGCGATCAGCATGTCGGTCGGCCGCGGCAAGCGGCATCGGCACCCCGAGCTCCTTGCCCGCCGACAGGCCCAGCTGGAGGTCCTTGCGGAGCAGCACGTTGGTGAAGGTCGGGTGGAAGTCCAGGTTGACCAGGGCCGGCGACTTGTAGCGGGTGAACGTCGAGCCGAGCACCGAGTCGTTAAGGAACTCAAGGAACGCCGCGCGCGAGACCCCGCCCCGCTCGGCCAGCACGGTGATCTCGGCGAGGGACTGGATGACCACGCCGAGGAAGACGTTGTGCGCGATCTTCACCAGGCGGGCGGCCTCGCCCTCGCCAACGTAGGTGACGCCGCTGGCCCCACGCGGCGAGCAGCGGCTCGGCGACGTCGAACGCCTCGCGCGGCCCCGAGGCGGCGACCGTGAGCTTGCCGGCCGCGACCACCTTGGGGTTGCCGCTGACCGGGGCGGCGAGGAACTGCGCGCCGCGGGCCTCGACCGTTGCGCGGATGCGCGCGGAGGCCTCGGTGGAGACGGTGGAGGAGTCGATGATGATCTTGGGCGCGTCGTCGCCGGACGCCAGCAGGCCGCCTTCGCCGTTGATCACCGACTCGAGGTCGGAGTCCGCCGAGACCATGATGCAGACGATGTCGCGGTCGGCGAGGTCGACGGGCCGGTCGACGATCTTCGCGCCGTGCTCCGCGAGGGGCTCGGCCTTCGCCCTCGTCCTGTTGCAGGCGGCCACGTCGTAGCCGGCCGTCAGCAGGCGCAGGGCGAGCTGGTAGCCCATGCGCCCGGTACCGATCCACCCGACGGTCGGTGCGGCGGCGGCGGCCATACGTCCTCCTTGGTGACTGCCTGTAAGTGCTTGGGAACATTATAAAAGCTGCAATCGTTTGCAACTTTGACGGCTTCTGGCGCTCCTGTCAAGTCAGCTGCAATTGCAGGCCGGCGCCGACGCTAACTGAAGAGCTCTTGGTGCTGCTCAAGCGCGAGTCGGGTCCGCCGGATGTGCATGACAAGAACCCGCTCGGCGTCGTCGGCGTCCCGCCGCCCGATGCAGTCAAGCAGCAACCGGTGCTCCAGATGCGTGACGCCGCATGCCCGTGCCTTCGGCGAGCTTACTGAACTCGCGCCGGTAGTGCTGGGTGGTGTTCCACATCCGGCCGATGATCTGCGCCGTCTCCCCTGGCGGCGCGCCCGCGTAGCTGGACAGGTGGAACTCCCGGTCGGCGCGGAGGAATTCCGCCACTCCTCCGCCGGGGGCCTCCATGGACGCGATGAGAACTTCCAGGCGCCCGACGGCCTCCTCGTCCAGGTTCGGCAGCGACGCGCGCAGCAGCAGCGGCTCGAGCCGCTCGCGGATCAGGTAGGTCTCGACGCACTCGTCGAGGGAGAGCTTGGTGACCCAGGCGCCCGTGTTGGCGACCAGCGTGACCAGGCCCTCGGAGGCGAGCATCCGCAGCGCCTCGCGCACCGGGATGCGGCTGGCGCCCGATCGCGCGGCGACCTCCTCCTGCCTGATCCGCTCGCCCGGCAGGTAGCGGCCGTCCAGGATCGCGGCCCGCAGGGCGTCCGCGATCCGGCGGCTGGCGACGTTGTCCTGCGGCGGCAGCGCCGCCGCTGTGCCGCTCATTCGGCCGGGCGCGCGGGGTGCCAGAGCTTCACCGTCGCGTCCGCCTCGTAGGCCTTGCCCCCCGGGTAGCTGACCAGCTCGAACTGCATCCCCCAGGGGGAGAGGAAGTACTGCCAACGCTGCCCCGCCGAGGCATTGCCGCTGGCGACCGGCCCGGCGAGCAGCCGCACGCCGTGCGCCCGCAGGTACTCGACGGCCGCGTCCATGTCATCGACGTAGAGCGCGACGTGATGACCGCCGAGGTCGCTGTTGCGCGGGACCTCCCGTTGCCCCTCGTGGGCTTCATACTCGAACACCTCGAGGTTCAGCCCGTTCCCGCACCGGTAGAACCGGATCTCGCTGACCGTGCGGCGCGGATCCACGTTGAGGTGGGCCAGCATCCAGTCGTCGTCGTGCCGCATCTCCGGCAGCGAGTAGACGTGCTGGCAGCCGAGCACTTCCACCAGGAACTCGTGCGCCTGCGCCATGTCCGGCACGGTGATCCCGACGTGGTCCCCGCCGCGCAGCCCGGGGATGCCGTTGCCTGTCGTCATGAGTCCTCCGCTAACGCCTCGCCTGTGGCTGAGGTTGCATCCAAGCCAAGGTTGGATCCAATCTTCGGCAATCTTATGAGCTTTTCCCCTTAACGCACGCGGCTTACTGTTGAAATGTATGCATTCTCCGGGTAGCGTGGCGGCGCCCGGACCAAGGCGAAGCCCGTCCGGGCGCCCGAGAGTCCGCCGGAAGGTAAGCAGAGGGAGGTAGCGGATGCCGAGCGTCAAGCGCCTATCGGCTAGCGCCGACTGGAGCGCACTGTCCAGCACGGCCGCAGACTGGAAGGCGGCCGACCCCGCGCTGCTCGCCAGCATGCTCGGCCAGCTCCACCTGATCCGGGCCTTCGAGGAGACCGTCCTCGAGCTGGCGGGCGAGGGACTCGTGCACGGCCCCGCGCACTCCTCCATCGGCCAGGAGGGCGGCGCCGTCGGCTCGATCGTCTCGCTTCGGTCGACGGACGCGGTCAACGGCTCGCACCGGGGCCACCATCAGTTCCTGGCCAAGGCGCTCACCCACGTCACCAAGGGAACCCTCGACCTGCCCCGCCTGGTGACCGCCGAGGTAGCGGAGGTCCTCCAGCGCACCCTGGCGGAGATCCTCGGGCTCGCCCAGGGGTACTGCGCCGGGCGCGGCGGCTCCATGCACCTGCAGTGGCTGCAAGCCGGCGCCCTGGGAACCAACGCGATCGTCGGCGGCGGCGTCCCCATGGCCGCGGGCAACGCCTGGGCGCAGCGGCACAGCGCCGGCGACGACGACGCCAGCGACCTGACCGTCACCTACTTCGGCGACGGCGCGGTCAACATCGGCTCCGTCCTCGAGACGATGAACCTGGCCTCGGCCTGGAAGCTGCCGCTCTGCTTCTTCATCGAGAACAACGGCTACGCGGTCTCGACCACGGTGGCCGAAGCGACCGGCGAGCCCCGGCTGTCCGCCCGCGCCCTCGGCTTCGGCATCACCGCCTGGCAGGTCGACGGCATGGACCCGCTCGCGGTGCATCTGGTGATGGAGCGGGCCGCCGAGCGGCTGCGGTCAGGCCGCGGTCCGGTCGTCGTCGAGGCCCTGGTCTACCGGTTCTTCCACCAGAACGGCGCCTACCCGGGCTCCGCGTTCGGCTACCGGACGAAGGAAGAGGAGGCGTCCTGGCGGGACCGGGATCCCGTGGACCGGGTCGCCGCCGAGATGATCAAGCTGGGGCTGATCGACGCCGCCGGCGTGGCGGCGGTCCGGGAGCAGGCGGTCGCCGCCGTGCGCGACGCGGCCGCCGCGCTGGTCGAGCCCGACCCTGACCCCGGCGCCAAGCCCGGCCAGCGCCGCATCCGCCCGGAGCTCTGGCCCGATCCCGCGTTCGTCGACGTCGGCATCCGCGGCGACCTGTCCGAGATCGCCGGCGCCCGCACGGTCGAGCAGCCCGAGTTCTCCGGGCAGCTCAAGCGGGGCAAGCTCATCGACGCGGTCGCCCGGGTCATGGACCGGCGGATGGAGACCGACCCGCGGATCGTCGTCCTCGGCGAGGACGTGCACAAGCTCAACGGCGGCACCAACGGCGCGACCAAGGGCCTGCCCGCGAAGTACCCGGGGCGCGTCCTCGGCACCCCGATCAGCGAGAACGCCTTCGCTGGCCTGGGCGGCGGGCTCGCGCTTGACGGCCGGTTCCGCCCGGTCGTGGAGTTCATGTACCCGGACTTCCTCTGGGTCGCCGCCGACCAGGTGTTCAACCAGATCGGCAAGGCCCGGCACATGTTCGGCGGCAGGAACCCGGTGCCTCTGGTGCTGCGGACGAAGGTCGCGATGGGGTCCGGGTACGGCTCACAGCACCTGATGGACCCGGCCGGCATCTTCGCCACGTCGCCCGGCTGGCGCATCATGGCCGCCTCGACCCCGTACGACTACGTGGGCCTGATGAACGCCGCCCTGGCGATCGACGACCCGGTGCTGATGCTTGAGCACGTGGACCTGTACGGCGCCGAAGGCGAGATCCCCGTCGACGACCTGGACTACCAGATACCGTTCGGCCGCGCGGCGATCAGGCGGGCCGGGTCCGACGTCACGGTGCTCACGTACCTGTCGATGGTCGCCCACGCTGCCGCCGCGATCGACCAGACCGGCATCGACGCCGAGCTCATCGACCTGCGATTCCTCGACCGGGCCTCGCTCGACTGGGCCACGGTCGGCGCGAGCATCAAGAAGACGAACGCGGTGCTGATCGTCGAGCAGGGCGCTCTCGGCACCTCCTATGGCGGCTGGCTGGCGGACGAGATCCAGCGCCGCTTCTTCGACTGGCTCGACCAGCCGGTGCAGCGCGTGACCGGCAGCGAAGCCAGCCCCTCGATCTCCAAGGTCCTGGAGCGCGCCGCCATCGCGAAGACCGAAGAGATCGCCGCCGCCCTGGAACGGGTGCAGAAGGGGTTCGGACGGGTGAACCGCTGATGGCAACCGTCGTGCGGATGCCCTCGGTCCTGGCCGGCGCGACCGAGGCCGCCATCTCTAACTGGCTCGTCCAGCCGGGCGACACGGTCGCCGTCGGCACCCCGATCGCCGAGATCGAGACCGAGAAGGCCCTGGTCGAGTACGCCGCAGAGGAAGCCGGCGTCATCGGCAGGCTGGTCCTCGCGGTCGGCGACACCGGCGAGATCGGCGACCCGATCGCGGTCCTGGTCTCCGCCGACGAGACCGACGCCGACATGGACGCGGCCCTGGGGGGGACGCCCGTTCCCGCGGCCCTGGTCGTTCACCCCCCTGCGCCCTCGGCTGCCACATCCGCAAGCGCGGGCGGTGACGGGGCGAACGGCCGCCATCCCATCACGGTGGAGGCAGGCACTCGGATCTTCGCGAGCCCGATCGTCCGCAAGCGTCGCCGCCGAGATTGGCGTCGATCTGGCCGCGCTCGCCGGGACCGGACCTAACGGCCGGATCGTCCGCCGCGATCTGGAGCAGTTCATCGCGGCGCGCCCGGCACAAGCTCCCAGTGCGCGGACCCAGCCGGCTCCCCCGAGCGCCGCTCCAGCAACCCCTGCTGCCGCCCCATCGGTACCTGCCGCCCCGGTCGCGGGCACCCGGCTCATCCCGCACACGCCGATGCGCCGCGCCATCGCCCGCCGCCTCACCGAGTCCAAGGCGACCGTGCCGCACTTCTACCTGACCACCGAGTGCGTGGTGGACGACCTCCTGGCGCTGCGGCGGCAGGCGAACGAGGCGGCTTCGATCAAGGTCTCCGTCAACGACTTCGTGGTCATGGCGGCCGCGGCGGCCTTCCGCGACGTGCCCGAGGCCAACGTGACCTGGTCGGACGAGGGATTGCTTGCCCATGAAAATGTCGATATATCGATAGCCGTCGCTACCGAGGGCGGCCTGGTCACGCCCGTGCTCTCGCGGCGTCGACCGGCTGCGGCTGTCGCAGGTCGCGCGGTCGGTCGCGGACCTCGCCCAGCGCGCCAGGGACCGGCGGCTGCGGCAGGACGAGATCGAGGGCGGCACCTTCACGATCTCGAACCTGGGCATGTACGGCACGCTGGAGTTCAGCGCGATCATCAACCCGCCGCAATCCGGCATCCTGGCGGTGGGCGCCGCCAGGCCTGCGCCGGTCGTCGTCGACGGGGTGGTGACAGCGGCGACCGTGATGCGGTGCACCCTCTCGGTCGATCACCGCGCCATCGACGGCGCTCTGGCCGCCCGCTGGCTGGCCGCGTTCACCGCCCGCCTGGAGAACCCGTTGGCTGCAATCATCTAGTGTGCCGCGCCTGAAATTTGCGACTTAAGTATCGTAGTACTGTCGTTATGTCGCTTCCTGTTGTGCCTCTGGCGCTGTCCGGCGAGGATCGCGCGGAGCTTGAGCGGCTGCTGCGGTCCGGGGTCGTCGCGGCTGGCGGAGCGCGCGCGGATCGTGCTGGCGTGCGCGGACTCGGCTGGCGGGAACTCCGGGGTGGCCGCTGAGCCTGGGGCTTTCCGCTGTAGACGGTGCGGAAGTGGCGCGAGCGGTTCGCTGAGCGCGGGGCGGGCGGGCTCGGCGGACGCTCCGCGGCCGGGCCGGCGGAAGGCGGAGCTGGCCCTGACCGATGCCGAGCGGGCGCAGCTGGGCCGGTGGGCGCGGCGGGCGAAGACGTCCCAGGCGCTGGCGCTGCGGGCGAGGATCGTGCTGGCCTGCGCCGAGGGCAAGGACAACAAGGCCGTCGCCGCCGAGCTGCGGACCAGCGAGCACAACGTGGCCCGGTGGCGGGGCCGGTTCATCGCCGGGCGGCTGGACGGGCTGCACGACGAGCCGCGCCCCGGCCGGCCGCCGTCCATCCTGCTGGACAAGGTCGAGGAGGTCGTCACCGCCACCCTGGAGGAGATGCCGCGGGACGCCACCCACTGGTCACGGGCCTCCATGGCCAGGCGCAGCGGGCTGAGCAGGTCCTCGGTCGGCCGGATCTGGCGCAAGTTCGACCTGAAGCCGCACCTCACCGACGGGTTCAAGCTGTCGCACGGACCCGCTGTTCGTGGAGAAGGTCGTCGACGTCGTCGGGCTGTACCACAACCCGCCGGAGAAGGCGGTGGTGCTGTGCGTGGACGAGAAGTCCCAGGTCCAGGCCCTGGACCGGTCCCAGCCGGTGCTCCCGATGATGCCCGGCATGCCCGAGCGCCGCACCCACGACTACGCCCGGCACGGCGTCACCAGCCTGTTCGCCGCCTTCAACATCGCCGACGGCACCGTGATCGGCGAGCTGCACCGCCGCCACCGCCACCAGGAATGGCTCAAGTTCCTCCGCAAGATCGACAAGAGCGTCCCCGCGGGCCTGGACGTCCACCTGATCTGCGACAACTACGCCACCCACAAGACCCCCGAGGTCCAGGCATGGCTCGCCCGCCACCCCCGGTTCCACGTCCACTTCACCCCGACCGGATCGTCGTGGATCAACCAGGTCGAGCGCTGGTTCGGCCTACCTCACCGACAAGATGATCCGCCGCGGCGTCCACAAGTCCGTCCAGGCCCTCGAATCCGACATCCGCCACTGGATCGAGACCTGGAACGAGAACCCCCGCCCATTCGCCTGGACGAAGACCGCCGAGGAGATCCTCAACTCACTCGCCGAATATATGGCGAAAATTTCAGGCGCGGCACACTAGTGCACCAATTCACAAGTCCTTGACGGGTGTCGTGGGCTTGGGCGTTCCTCGCGGTTACTGCGAGCGACTCCCCTCGCGCCGCCGCCGGGTGGTGGTGCGGGGGGCGGGCCGGTGCCGGCCAGGTGCCTCCGGGGTGCGGGCCGTGATGGGGGCCTGCGTCGGGGGTCGCGCCGCGCCGGGTGCACACCGGGTAGGTGCGCTCCGGCGCGACGGTGCGTGATCCCCGCCCATTGCGGGGTGGCGGGGATGGGGACGCCGCCGGGTGCCCGGGCGGCGATGCTGGCGGCCGCGATCAGGTCGCGGTGCCCGCCGTGCCCGCAGTGCGGGCAGGAAAACACTCGCCCGGCGGGCTTCGGGACCCGCCGGGCGCAGGACGGGCAGGTCGAGGACGTGCCCCGCTCGTCGACTAGGCGCATGGTGATGCCCGGCGGCCTCGGCCTTGTCGGCCAGGACCCGGATGAGGCGGCCGACGCGCCAGTCCCGGGTCCGCTGGTTGTGCCTGCGGCCCGCTTTCAGGTCCAGGACGCCGCGCGGGTCCCCGACCGCCAGGGTTGCCGATCTTCCGCTCGACCGCCCAGGCGATGACGTGCCAGCCGCCATGTGGCTCACCGACGCCGAGCTCGCCGACTACCTCCGGGAGCTTTCCGCGATCACCCAGTCCCGGCTCGCCAACGCGCCGGGAAATGGCCGACGACGGCGGATGCGTTACACCGTCCTGCTGCCCGCGCCGGAGGACCAAGGCGACCAGCCGCCGCCGCGAGGGACGCGGAAGCGGAAGCGGAAGACCGAGAAGGGTGAAAACTTGTGACCTCTACAGAGCCGGAAGCTCTCGCGCTGACAGTCATCGACCTGGCCAGAGACGGGCGGTTCGGTGAGATCCGCGATCGCTTCGCGGCGGGCCTGCGACCGCTGGTGGCGGCTGCCACACTCCAGGCCGCCTGGGATGCCGAGGTGGCCGAACTCGGCCCGGTCACCTCGATCGGGGCCCCGTCCAGCGGGCAGGCAGACGCAGGAGTCGTTACGGTGAGCGTGCCCGTGCGCTTCGAGCGCGGCGAGCTGACGCTCACGGCGCCGGTGACCGCGGCCGGCGAGCTGGCCGGGCTTCAGCTCACGCCCGCCGATGCCGCCCGGCCGGCCGCGGGATGGCAGCCGCCGCCCTACGCGGACACCGGCCGTTTCGACGAGCAGGAGGTAATCCTCGGGGAGGGGCCGCTCGCCGTGCCGGGCACTCTCACCCTGCCCAAGGCAGCAGTCCCGCTCCCGGGACTCGTGGTCCTCGGCGGCTCAGGACCCGTCGACCGCGACAGCACTATCGCCAAGAGCAAGCCGCTGAAGGACCTGGCCTGGGGACTGGCAAGCCGCGGCGTCGCCGTCCTGCGCTTCGACAAGGTGACCCACGCCCATCCCGAGCAGGTCAAGTCGGACCGTAACTTCACCGTGACCGACGAGTACCTCCCGCACGCCGTCGCCGCCGTCCGCCTCCTGCGGGCGCACCCCGCCGTCGCCGCGGACCGGGTCTTCCTCGCCGGGCACAGCCTCGGCGGCACCGTCGCCCCCCGGGTCGCCGTCGCCGAGCCGTCCGTGGCCGGGCTGGTCATCCTGGCCGGCGGCGCCGAGCCGCTGCAATGGGCCGCGGTGCGCGAGGTCCGCTACCTCGCTTCCCTCGACCTCGCCACGGCCGCCGGCGCGCAGCCCGCCATCGAGGCCATGACCGCCTGGGCCGAGCATGTCGACAGCCCTGGCCTGTCCCTGCAGACCCCCGATGATGAGCTGCCCTTCGCCGTGCCCGCACCGTACTGGCTCGACCTGCGCGACTACGACCCCGTCGCCACCGCCGCCGCGCTCGGCAAGCCGATGCTCATCTGCCAGGGCGGCCGAGATTACCAGGCCACCGTGGCCGACGACCTGAGCCGTTGGCAGGCGGGCCTCGGCGGACGCCCGGACGTCACCATCCGCATCTATCCGGCTGACAACCACTTCTTCTTTCCCGGCGCCGGCCTCTCAAGCCCCGCGGAGCTCGCCGCCCCGCAGCACCTCGACCCCGAACTCGCCGCCGATGTCAGCGACTGGCTGACCGGCAACGCTCGCTCCTCAGCCTCCGCTGTTCAGCGCTGATGAGCAGTTGGGTGGCCCGATGGCATTCCTGTCGCTGTGATCTGGGGTTTCGTGCCGTGAAGGCTAGCTGAAGGCGCGCGCCTTATGGGTGCAGGGCGATCCGCAGTGCCCGGAAAAAAATGACAAGGGACGGACGTACCGAACAGAATCGGAACAGAACGTAGCCGCGAAGATCCGCGACGGTTAGCCCAACCTTCGATATCGCAGGTCAGCGGTATATCCATTGGAAGTTTCTTCAACTGCTACCGGACCCTTCGAGGCAGCATGGGCGCGCGTGTGCGCCGTGGGGAACCGCCGATCCAACTCGGCCACCTCGTCGGTGAAGCCGTGTGCGTTAAGGTCCTGCGGAGGATCCCCGTCCCCACATCGAAACAGCGCTCCGTTCGTCCGCTCACGCCTTCCATCATGCGGCCAGGACGGCACCCCAACCGGGCAGATCGCCTACACCAAGCCAAAGGCATAGCATCGCATTCACCAGCGGAAACACCGTCCGCGATCATCCCATGGCGGGTTTTGCCCTTACCTTGGCTGCACCCCATTTGCAGCGCATCGCGGTCACGTTTTCGAGGCATACTGCCATCATGACACGGCACACCGATAAAACGTCCAACGTAATGCCGGCCAGCCCGCAGCCACGTCGCACGACCGCTGCTCACCGGTAGTGACCAGGCCCGCAGCAGTACCCCGTCAAGGACTTACGAGTTGCTGCACTAGCCATCCCGAATAAGTGAGCCGGCACGAACTAGGCGCGCGCCACGCGGCGCGCCTCGATTGCACGCAGGCCCATCGGACGGGGCTGACCCGCCACGATCGGCCAAGGATCTAGACTGCCGATAAGGCCCACTCAAGGAGGAACCACCGTGACGGAGAGCCTCTACGAGCACGCCGGCGGGGACGAAGGTCTGCACCGCCTCGAGGAGCTGTTTTACGCCAAGGCCCTAGCCGACCCGGTGCTGAAGACCCTCTTCACCGAACGCGTCCCGACCCACGTCGATCATCTAACCTGGTTCACCGCGGAGTCCTTCGGCGGGCCTGACCGCTTCACCCGTGAGCTCGGCTTCCAGTACCTCATCGACGTCCACCGCCACCTCAACATCACCGACGAGCAACGCGACCGGTTCATCGCGGCCTACACCGAAGCCCTCGACGAGGCCGGAATGCCCGACGACGTGCCCTTCCGCCAAGCGGTCCGCGAGCATGTCGAATTCGGCGCCCGGGTGGCCCAGCAGAACTCCCGCGCGGAAACCGACGCGGACCTGCACCCCATCCGCCAGGTCCCGCACTGGAACTGGCGCCCCTCCGGCCCCTAGCCGCCGAGCGGATTAATGGGGTCATGCCGCGGCCCAGGCGTTTCCTGTTCAGTCGCAGCTTCGAACCGCCTGATAATGGGTTCATGGAGAGCGCGGATTCCCGGCCGTGCCGAGGCTGCCTTCCCGCTGGGCGGGAGTTGGCACCAAGCTGCCGCCTGTCCTGGAAAATCTCGCCGGGCCGAGCGGCGGCGTGGTGGAGCTGCCTCTCGATCTGGCCTGGTCGGGAGACCGACGCTTTGACCTGGCGGACCCGGTGCAGCGCTACCTCTACCCCATGACGGTGCTGACCTCGGCATTTACGCGAGAGCACTACATCCGCTGGCTGAACGCGAGCCTGCTCCACGGTGACTGGAGCGGCCTGCGTCTGCCGCGGCCGCTCCGCGAGATCTGGCAGGAGCACTTCCCGGAGCTGGGGCCGGGGTGATGAGGCGGCTGACGTCCACGCCAATGTCGTGCGCGTTAGGCGACGGTGATCTCGGCCCGGTTGGGGTAGAAGGCAACGTGGCCGGCGATCTCGGCGACCGAGGGGTACGGGTGCTCGTAGGTCCAGATGAGGTCGGTCTCGGCCGTCCCGTCCGGGGTCTCGACGCTGTAGTAGCTCGCGTCGCCCTTGTACGGGCAGTAAGTCTGGGTGGTGGTGCGGTCGAGCAGCGACTGGTCGACGTCCTCAAGCGGGATGTACTGGGCGACCGGGTAGTCCGCCTCGGCCAGGGAGAGCGCGCGGTCGGTGTCGGCAACCGTGACACCGCCGACGCGCACGGTCACCCGGGAGCCGGTGGGGCTGATCGTGATCGGATGGGTCGCGTCGGGGATCTTGGCGGTACGGGTCATGAGGGTGCCCTTCCGAAAGTCGTTGTGTACGTGGGTAACCACCACGCCTGGGGCGGTCATTCCGCCGCCGTCCGCCGATCGGCACCGTGACAGCGAGCGCTCCGCGCTTCTTGCTGTTATCAGACGAGTGGAGCCTTTCAACAGGGTGACGAGCGGAGGGAAACGATTGTCACGGGGGACGCTCATCGGCTCGACTTCGTCACTTGCGCTAGACAGACCTGTCTGATTCAATGAGAGCATCGGTAGACGGACCGGTCTACCTAGATCGGGCTTCGGGAGTCGTTATGACCCAGAATTGCGGGACGGCCCAGTTGGCGGCGGACAGCGCGGACCTTGCCGTCCTCGCGAGCGCTGCCACCGCCACGGGGGTTGCGGGGGGTTCGGCCACATCCGATCGGGGGGTTCCCCGGGCCCGCATCACCGGGCGGCCGGCCCTGTACCTGCTGGCGTCGCTGGTCGTGTCGCTGCTCGCCGGGTCGGCCGCGCCGACCCCGCTGTACGCGATTTACCAGCGGCAGTGGGGGTTCACCCCGATCACGACGACGATCGTGTTCGGCGTCTACGCCGTCGCGGTCCTCGCCGCGCTGCTGGCCCTTGGGCGACTTTCCGACTCCATCGGGCGGCGGCCAGTGCTGCTTGCCGCCCTGGGCGTCCAGGTCCTGTCGATGCTGATGTTCGCCACCGCGGGCGGGGTCGGCGAGCTGATGGCCGCCCGCGTCATTCAGGGGCTCGCCACCGGGGCCGCGCTCGGCGCCATCGGGGCGGGCATGCTTGACGTCGACCGGGAGCGCGGCGCGTTCGCCAACGCCCTGTCCCCCGGTCTCGGCACCGGGAGCGGCGCGCTCGTCTCGGCGCTGTTCGTGCAGTTCCTGCCCGCGCCCACGCAGCTGATCTACTTCGCGCTGATCGGGGTCTTCGCCGCCCAGGCGATCGGGGTCACGCTGCTGCGGGAGACCGTCACGCCGATTCCGGTCACGGCGTCGGTGTTCGTGCCCGAGGTCCGGCTGCCGCGCGCGGTGCGCGGACCGGTGCTGGCCGCGGCGCCGGTGCTCTTCGCCGTCTGGGCGCTGGGCGGCCTCTACGCCGCGCTCGGCCCGGCGCTTGTCCAGACCCTGACCGGGTCCGCGAGCGTGGTCCTCGGCGCTGCGTCGCTGACCGTGCTGACCGTGACCGCGGTGAGCACGGTCTACCTGCTCCGCAACGTCTACGCGCGGACCGTGCTAGTCACCGGCATCGCCGCTCTGGTGGTCGGCGTCGCCATCACGCTCATCGCGCTCGGCGTCGGCTCGGTGGGCCTGTTCTTCGCCGGGACCGCGGTCAGCGGCATCGGGTTCGGGGCCGGCTTCCAGGGCGGCATCCGCACCGTCGTCCCGCAGGCCGCGCCGCACGAGCGGGCTGGCGTGCTGTCGCTGCTGTTCGTCATCTCCTACCTCGGCATGGGCGTGCCCGCCGTCGCGGCCGGCTTCGGCGCCACCGACGGGCTCGGCCTGCTCGGCTCGGCGCGGGACTACGGCATCGCGCTCATCGTCCTCGCCGGACTCGCCCTGGCCGGCCTGCGCCGCACCCGACGAATCAGTGGCGGACGGGCGTGAAAACAACGGTCCGTTCAGGCGGGGCGAGGGAGAGGGCAGGGGTCCCGAGCGCTCGGCGGCGAGCGGGAAGGCACTGCCCTATGATTAGACCGAACGGTCTAGAGAGGTGATGGGTGATGGCGGCTAAGGCACCGGCGGCGCCGTCGGCGCGGGAGCGGCTGCTGGCCGCGGCCAGCGAGCTGTTCTACGACGAGGGCGTGCATACCGTCGGGATCGACCGGGTGATCGAGCGGGCGGGCGTGGCCAAGGCGTCGCTCTACAACACCTTCGGCAGCAAGGACGCGCTGGTCCGCGCCTACCTGGAGGCCCGGCACGCGCAGAGCTCCGAGCGGGTCAGCCGCTACCTCGCCCGGTACAGCGACCCGCGCGACAGGCTGCTCAGCGTGTTCGAGGCGCAGGGCGAGCTGTTCGCCGATCCCGGGTTCCGCGGCTGCGCGTTCATGAGCGCGAGCGCCGAGTCCCCCGGCGAACTGGTAGAGCAGGCCGCCGACGAGTACCGGGGCTGGTTGCGGTCGCTCCTGACCGACCTGGCCCGGGAAGTAGGCGTCGCCGCACCGGAGACGCTGGGCCGGCAGCTGCTCATGATCTACGACGGGGCTTCGGTGTCCGCCCGGATGGACCACGACCCGTCGGCCTCGGTCGCGGCCCGGGTCGCCGCCGAGACTCTCCTCGACGCGGCGCTGGCCGCCGGCGCTTGACCCGGTGCCGCCTGCACGGTCCACCTGCGGCTGGCTTCTATGATCGATTGATGCACATGCAAACGTTTGCGCCGTCACCGGTGCTTGAGCTACGGGACGTGACGTACCGCAGGGACGGGCGGGAGATCATTCGCGGCGTCACCTTCACGGTCGGCCGCGGCGAACACTGGGCGATGCTCGGACCCAACGGCGCGGGGAAGAGCACCATTCTCGGGTTCTGCGGCGCGGTCACCTTCCCCACCTCGGGCACCGTGCACGTGCTCGGGTCGCAGCTCGGACGGGTCGAACTGCAGGCGCTGCGCCGGGTGATCGGCCACGTCAACCCGCGCCATCCGCTTCGCTCGCCGCTGACCGTGCGCCAGGTGGTGCTAACCGGGCTCACCGGCACCATCGAGACCGCGCCGCGCTGGAAGCCGTCGGCGGCCGAGTCCGACCGGGCCGAGGCGCTCATCGCCTCGCTCGGCCTCGACGCGAAGGCGGACCTGCGGTGGCCCATCTTGTCGCAGGGAGAGCGCGGCCGCGTGCTGATCGCCCGGGCGCTGATCTGCCAGCCGCAGCTGCTGCTGCTCGACGAGCCCTCGACCGGGCTTGACATCGCGGCCCGCGAGCAGCTGCTCGAGGCCATCGACCTGCTCACGGTGACGCACCCCGACGTCGCGTCCGTGCTGGTGACCCACCACCTGGAGGAGCTGCCCTCCTCCACCACCCACGCCCTGCTGCTCGCCGACGGCCAGGTCGTGGCGGCCGGCCCGGCCGAGACCGCCGTCAGCACCGAGCACGTCTCCACTGCGTTCAGCCACCCGATCGACGTGCAGTACCACGACGGTCGCTGGCTGGCCCGCGCCGCCCGCCGCAGCGCGCTCGCCTCCGGCTGATCGCGCGAATCTAGTCGTTGCTCGCCGACGAACTCCGCGCACCGTAGATCGTCGCGCCACTGGCGGAGACCCGGGTTGGGCCTCCGCTAGTGGTGGAGTTCCCCGATTTGAGTCGGCGGCTTTCGTCCCGCGGCTTTCACTCCGTGGCGGGGCGCGGTCGCTCGCGTGGTGGCGATGAACTCACCCGCGACGGCAGCCCGAGCCAGAACCAGGGCCACCTGTCTATTCACCTCGAGGGCCGGGTGACTGGTTTCAGGCCGGGGGCAGCGGGCCGCCCCGCTGGCATGCGGCGCAGCTCAGCCTGGCCCGAGATCCGCCGACAGCCATCGCTGCGGGCGCATGTAGATCGCGACATGCTCGCCCAGTTCCGCGGCGAATGCGAGGTAGGCCGGGACCTTCTCCGGCGGCAGGTAGCGCACCGTGATCTCCCGCAGCAACTCACCGGTCCCCGGGATCATGCGCGTGACCGGCCCCTCTACCGACACCCACCGGACCGTCGGCGCCGCCCGCTCGACCATCAGGGTGAAGCGCCCGGCTGCCTCAATCAGGGGAACCTTCCCCGACCCGGCCGGGGTCAGCACCCACGCCTCCCCGCCGGGGGCGTACTGGTACCAGATCGGCAAGGTAAACGGTCCGCGGTCCGGACCGGCCGACACCGACAAAGCCGCGATGTGCGGCTCGGCCAAGAACAGCTCACGGTCACGTACAGACAACCTGCTATCCGCCATAAGCCTGAGCCTAGTCGGGGGACCGACAATCCAGCGTGACCACGCACCTTGGCACCTTGCCGGTCTCACTTCCGCAGCAGACCTATCCAGTTACCTCCACGGAAGGCACACCGGGCACGTCGGGCACAACAGGCAATCATCGCCATCCCGGCCCGCCAGTCAACAACCCGCCACGGCGTGCCGCGGCCACCCGGCCGCCCCGTCCCGCAACCAGCGATAACACGCTGACGCTTGCTGATAGCTACCGAAAACCTAACCCCAGCCAGCGCGAGCCCCTCGTTGATAAAGCCCCGGCAGGGGGACCTGAATGCTTACGCTATATAGGCCTGCGTGAGTGGTATTAGGGTGAGAGCGCCGGCGAATTACAGGAGATTACTCGTCGGGTTATCGTCGCCGAAGCCGGTGGCTTCCTCGACGTAGCCCGCGAATGACCGCGAGCCGTCCGACCAGCGGCCGTGGCGGCTGACGTTCAGCGGCTGGGCGCCCGCCTTCAGCATGGATGTCGCACCGCCACGGCGGAGGCTGTGGCCGCTGTACCGGCGCCGCTCCCCCGCCGGGGTGTCGCCTGCGACATCCGAAGCCGTGCCCCGGGTCCGTGGATGCCATGGACTCTGGTGCCGTCGGTGCCGCGCGTGCCAAGGCCGGCGGACTCGCACAGCGCCGCGACGATGGCCCCGATGGCCTGCGGGCGCAGCCCGTCCGCGCGTTCCGGCCGCTCGCGGTTACCGGCCGCCGACGCGCTGGGCCGACGTTGCCCCAGCGGTCAATGCGGGTGAACAGCGGGCCCGCCGTGACGCCGCCTGCGGCGAGGAACGACGTCCACGCCAGGCACCGCGCGGCACCGGGCAGACCGCTCGTTCGATGCGTAATGGATCCGGCGGATCACGCCACGGGCGGACTGTGGTCGGTCTTCGATGCGCGGATCGTCACCGCCAGGCCCTCGCCCGGTCACTGTCTCGATGTCGCTGATGTTGAGCGCGGCCAGCTCCGAGCGGCGGGCCAGCAGGGCGAAGCCGAGCAGCACGACGGCCCGGTCGCGCAGACCCGTCGCCGTCCGGCGTCGCAGGCCGCCGCGATCGCCGGCAGGTCAGGGCCATGACCGGCACCGCCTTGCGCGGCCCGTACCTGCCGTCCCTGCGCGGCCTCCCGGCGCTGCGCGGCGACCACGACCTTCCGCGCTGTCAGGCCGTCAGGAGCCACCGCGCCGGCGCCTCGGTGCACCGCCCTGATGGCCGTCAGGTGCGCGTCGACGCTGGTCGCCTTGAGCCCTCGCTCCGTGGCCAGGTGGGTCAGGTAGGCCGCGACGGTCTGCGCGGTCGCCGGCATCGCGACACGGCCCGCCGCCGCGCACCACGCACTCGAACGACCGCCAGCGCGACCGGTAGGCGAGTCGCCGTGTTCTCCGGCACCGCCTCCGCGATCAGCGCCGAGGTCGCGTCCGGCACCTCGAAGTCAGCGTGCCCGTATCGTGACCGCTCGGTTCGCCTGGCGGCCTCATCCGCTGCCGTCTGTCCACGTCCGCGCAGGCCGATTTCTCAGTCACGATATTGAACCGTATCGGGACTGAGCTCGGAGCTACGAACTTTTCATCTTTTCTTTCACTCCATCTATTGATCCATCCATATGCGATGGAATGATAGATTAAGCGATCATGAGCGACATGGCGCAGGCGGCCGGAGTGGATAGCGGTGATGGCGGCGGCGGCACGCCGGTATCGCCCGGCGTTGTCCGGCCGGGCAGCGGTGCGTCTGGCCCGGCTGCACGCGTCGGCGGGCGGCGGGGCGGGCAACCGGGTCCGGGCGCCAGAAGGAGTACTGCCTGCAGGCCGACCCGCCCGAGGCGGGCGGCGGTCCGGTGCACAACGCGCGGAACCGGTGGGCCGCGCTCCGCAGCGCCGCCCACCGCGCGGCGAGGCTCCCGGCGCGATGTGGACGCCCGACGGGTGGCACGCCGGCGGAGACGGCGACACGAGGAACGGCAATGGGGAGCGGAGAGTAAGCCGCGTCCGTTCCGGACAATTTCGCTTTTCCCTGCCGCCAAAAAACGCGCCAGTGACCTGCTTGAACAGGCACGACGGCAGCACGCCGCGGCCATGGAGAGCCTGCAGCGCCGAGCGCGAGCTTTACCAGCGCCTCGGCGAGCAGCTCACGGCGCTGACCGACCCGGCCTCGCTCGACCTGGAGATCACCGCCATCGCCAGCCGGGCGGGGCTGCCGTCGCGCAGGCCGAGGAGGAGGCCGCCCGCGCACGCCGCGCCCAGCTCGCGGCCGAGCGCGAACGCGACGACGCCATCCGGCTGCGGGCCCACGCCGACGCCGCGGCCGAGCAGCTCGCCGCCGACGCCGAGGCGGCCGAGTACGCGCTCGCCGAGCGGACCGCCGAATTCGAGCGGGACCGCGCCACGCTGTCGCGCGCGCCCGCGACGCGGAGAGCCGCGCGGACCGAGCCCGCGCCGCAGCCGCCGCCGCCAGGCCGCAGCCGAGGCGGCCGAGGCGACGCGCGGCGGACGTCGGCGAGGCGCGCGAGCACGCGGCGGCGGAGATCGCCACGCGCAGGCCCGCGCGGACGAGGCGATCGCGCGGGCACGGCGCGAGCCGAAGAGACAGGTGGCGGAGCCAGGCGCGAGGCCGCCGAACAGGTCACGGCCGCGATCGACCGGGCGCGGAGCAGGTCGAGGCGGCCGAGGCTCGAGGCCGACGCGCAGGCGCGAGCCCGGCGCGATGTCGACGTCGCGCGACGCGAGACCGCCACCACGATTGCCGCCGCAACGATGCGACCGAGCGCGAACGCGCCGAAGCCGACGCGGCGCGCGACGCCAGCGCCGGGGCTGCGGCCAACGCCGCCGCCGCCAGCGCCCGAGCCGACGCCAGCGCGGCCGAGGCCGAGCGGGCGCGGCTGCCGAGGATCGGCAGGCTGCCCGCGAGGAGATGTCGCGGCCGCCGGACGGCCGCGCACGAGGCCGAGCTCGGCCGCCTGACCGGCCGCGCACCAGCGCGCGCTCGACGCCGAGCGGGCCCGGCGCCGACGCGGGCCGAGACCGGTTGACGCCGGCGCGCCGACCGACAGCGCCGGGCGGCAGGCCGTGAATGAGCCAGCCGCGCTGCGCTAGTCACGCGGCCCGCTACGCTTCAGGCTTATGGCAGCCGAACGGGGCGCACGCCCTGTACCAGAAGGTCGCCGAGGACATCAAGGCCGCCATCGCGTCCGGCGAGTACCCGGCGGCCGCGAAGCTGCCGTCGGAGAACGAGCTCGCGCAGCGGTACGGCGTGTCGCGGGGCACGATCAGGCAGGCGTTCGCCGCGCTCCGCGCCGACGGGGTGATCGCGTCCAGCCGCGGCGCGCGCCGGGTGGTCTTCGGCGGGCCGCGGGTGCAGTCGTTCGGCGAGCTGCTGTCGTTCTCCCGCTGGGCGCGGGCCGCGGGGGAAGTCCCGGGCGGCCAGGTCGATCTCCCTCGACCGGCGCCCCGCGACCCCGCTCGAGGCCGCGCGGCTCGCGATCCCTGACGGCGGTGCCGTGTACGCCCTGATCCGGGTCCGGCTGCTGTCCGGCCGGCCGGTGATGGTCGAGCGCGCGGTCTACCCGGACAAGGTCGGCGTGCTCGTCGCCGGCCTTGACCTGACCCAGGACTCGATCACCGAGCGGCTGGAGGAGCTCGGCATCGTGTTCGCCGACGCCGAGCACGTCATCGACGCGGTGCCGGCGTCGGCCGAGGACGCCCGCTGGCTCCGCGTCCGGGCCGGCGTGCCGCTGCTGCGCGAGCGCCGGTTCACCACCGACCGCGCCGGGCAGCCGGTCGAGTGGTCCGACGACCGCTACCTGGGCACCGAGACCGCGTTCAGCGTGCGCAACTCGATCACGGTCAACGCGCTCTCCCGCACCCCGCCTCCCGGCACTTAAAACAGCTCATCCTCAATGCACCTGCGCACGGATCTCGTGCGTACGCTTCGCGCTTCTTGCTGTTATCCTGCAGTCGTGGCTAGCGCTGAATTAGTTTGACGCGCCCATGACCGGTCAAAGTTTCAGCGCTAGTTGGCCGCATGTCGGACGATAAGTCTCGATCGACGCTCGCGACGCGCTTCTTGCTGTTATCCGCTGAGCGGCCTTCGGAAGATGCTTCGCGTTCATCAAAGTTGGCTATACAAGTTTGTAGTTGCTATACTTCATGACGTGAACAATGAGTCTGGGCGGGTTGTCATTGTCGGCGGGGGCGTCCTCGGCACCATGCACGCGGTGCTCGCGCGGCGGCACGGGTACGCGGTCACGCAGCTGGAGCGGGAGCCAGCCGGGCGGGGCGCCAGCGTCAGGAACTTCGGCCTGGTGTGGGTGAGCGGGCGGCGGGCCGGGCCGGAGCTCGCGCTGGCGCTGCGGGCCCGCGCGCTGTGGGAGGAGATCGCCGAGGCCGCGCCCGGGACCGGGTTCCGGCCGGCCGGTTCGCTGACGATCGCGACGAGCGAGGCGGAGCTGGCCGTGATGCGCGAGGCGGTCGCGCTGCCCGACGCCAAGCAGCGGGAGTTCGACCTGCTCAGCCCGGACGAGGTGCGGTCGGTCAACCCGGCGCTGCGCGGCGAGTTCCTCGGCGGCCTGCTACTGCCGGGCCGACGCGATCGTCGAGCCCCGGGTCGCGCTGCCGGCGCTGCGCGCGTCGCTGGCCGGGCCGTCCTACGAGTGGCTGCCGGGGCTCGAAGCCGTCGAGGTGGCGCCGAACGGGGTGCGTGACCAGCATGGCACCTGGCACCGGGGCGACCTGGTGGTGCTCTGCACCGGCGCGAACTTCACCGGCGTGGCCGGGCCGCACCTGTCGGCGTCCGGCGCGCTCGCCGCCGTCGGCGGCCCGGCTGCCGAGCCCACCGGGCTGCGCCGGGTCCGGCTGCAGATGCTGCAGACGCTGCCGTTCGACGGGAAGCTGACCACCGCCCTGGCCGACGGCGACTCGCTGCGCTACTACCCCGCCTACGACGTGCCGTCGCGGGCCGCGCTGCCGCCGCAGCCCGCGGTCGCCGCGGCCAGCCGGTCGCAGCTGCTGCTGGTGCAGCGCCTGGACGGCTCGCTGACCATCGGCGACACCCACGAGTACGACGAGCCGTTCGGGTTCGACGTCGACGAGACCGCCTACGACCACCTGCTCGGCCGCGCCTCCGCGCTGCTCGGCGTCCCGCTGCCGCGCGTGCAGCGGCGCTGGGCCGGCGTCTACAGCGAGGTCGTCGGCACCACCGCGCTCTACCACCGGTCCGAAGTCGCGCCCGGCGTGGTCCTGGTGACCGGCCCGGGCGGACGCGGCATGACCTGCTCACCCGCGATCGCCGAGGAGACCTTCCTGTGACTCACGCCGCTTCACCGTGCTCTGCCTGGACATGGCGGGCACCACCGTCGCCGACGACGACACCGTCATGAACGCGTTCGCCGCCGCGATCGCCAGCCGGAACCTGCCCGTCGGCCGAGTTCAGCGTCGGCGATGAAGTACGCGCGGTTCACCATGGGCCAGTCCAAGATCGAGGTGTTCCGGCACATCCTCGGGGTCCGAGGAGGCCGCGCAGTCGGCCAACGCGGTGTTCGAGGAGACCTACGGCAAGTCCGTCGCGGGCGGCGAGCTCTCCCCCATCCCCGGCGCGGTTCGCGCTCTTCGCCGCCTGCCGCGAAGCCGGGATCAAGGTCTGCCTGTCGACCGGCTTCTCCCCGTCACCGGGACGCGATCGTGGCCGCACTCGGCTGGGGTTCGCTGGTCGACCTGTTCCTCTCCCCCGCCGACGCCGGCCGCGGCCGGCCCTGGCCGGACATGCCGCTGACCGCGCTGCTGCGGCTGGGCGGCGGATCGGTGTCCGAGCTGGCCGTCGCCGGCGACACGCCCTCCGACGTCGAGTCGGGCCTGCGGGCCGGCGCGGGCCTGGTCGCGGGCGTCCTCACCGGCGCGTCCGCCGCCGCGGAGCTGCCGCCGTCCCGGCCGAGACCGGCCTGCCGGGCGTGCCGCTCATCCTGGACTCGATCGCTGACCTGGCGCCGCATCTCGGCCTGGGGTAGTGGCCTGAGGTAGTAACAGCGGGCCCGCCCTCGCGGCGGGCTCTTCGGTCCTCCCGGGATTAGGCTTGCGTCGCTAGGCACATGCGCGGCAGACGGGAGGTAACCGTGCCGATTCCCGCGAGGGTGGCGCAGTGGAACAAGGTCGGGCTGAACCGCGTAGTCAGGCATGTCGCGCCGTGGATGCCGGGTCTTGGGCTGGTCGTGCACCGCGGCCGACGTTCTGGGCGCACGTATCAGACGCCCGTCAACACGTTCCCGACCAGGACGGGTTCGTCATTGCGCTCACGTACGGGGCCGAGAACACCGACTGGGTCAAGAACGTCCAGGCAGCAGGCGGCTGCGAGCTGCGCACCCGAGGCCGCATCCTGCAGCTGGACTCGCCCAACGTCTATCACGACGACACCGGGCGCGGGATCACCGTCGCCTCAACGGCAGGCCCTGCGGCTGCTCGGCGTCGCCGACTTCCTGTCCCTGAAGATCGTCAGCTACCGAGACCCGGTTAGAGGCGAATGACGTCCAGTCCCGGCATTCCCTCGTAGTCGTCGTCCTGGGTGGCTACGGGCATGCCGCGGGCGATGGCCGTCGCCGCGATCCAGCTGTCGTTGACCGGGGCCCTGCGGCCCGCTGCGCGCAGCCCGGCGACGAGGACCGCCCAGGCGTCCGCAACCCGGTCATCGACCGGCAGCGGCTCCAGGGACTCCGCCAGACGCAGCGTGGCCATCCGCCGCGCCTTGGCCTCGAGCGTCGTGGCCGACAGCACGCCCAAGCGCAGCTCCGCGACAGTGACCACGGAGACCGAGACGCTGTCAGGGATCTTCTCCTTGTCGAACCGGTCGTTCTCCCAGCCGATGAGGACGCTGGTGTCGATGAGCGCGGTCATAACGGAAGCTCCCTACTCGAAGTCGATGTCGTCGGTCGTCTCCGTCAGCATCTCCCGCAGCTCGTCGCGCAGCGCCGGGTCGGCCCCGCCGATCCGGCCCAGCTGGGCGAAGAACTCGCTGGCGGGCATGGAGGTCCGTCGGGTCGTCAGCGGGACCAGACGGGCGACCGGCCGCCGGTCCACCGTCACCGTGAGCGGCGTGCCGCCCTCGACGCGCCGCAGCACCTCGCTCACGTGGTTGCGCAAGTCACGCAAGGAGACCTCCTCCCCTCCACGCTCCTCATCCATGTGCCACTGGGTATCGGGCATGGACACGACTGTAGCATATCTTCTACAGCCATGAGAATGTGACTACTCGGCGCGGTTTACGCCGCTGGATCAGTTCTTCAGGTAGTCAGGCGGGTGCGCAGCGCGGTTAGTTCGGCGTGGGACAGACCGTTGTCGAGGAGCTGGAATCATTGCAATGATCAGTTGCACCTGATCCAGGACAGCAGGCTATCGGGCCGTTCGGGGTTACCGTGGTGCGGTGACCGATACCTGGGTGCCCGGCGGGGATGGGGTGCTTGCGCTTCCGTCTGGCCGGCTCGTTCGCGGTCGCGGGCTGGGCAGAGCCGACCCGGACGGCCCCGATCCGGAGTTCGCGCTGTACTTGGTGGCCGGCGAGCCGTTCGGGGTGCCCTGGGAGTTCCGCTGGGTCGCGTGGCCCGACTTCGGACTGCCATCCGATCCCGCCGCGCTGCGGGAGGCACTAGGCGAGGCGTGGGAACGGGCGCGCCGCGAGCGCGTCGAGATCGGGTGCGTGGGCGGCCGTGGCCGTACCGGCACCGGACTTGCCTGCATCGCCGTCCTCGACGGGGTGCCGGCTGATCAGGCCGTCGAGTACGTCAGGCGGCACTATCACCCGGACGCGGTGGAGACCGCCGAGCAACGCCAGTTCGTCGCCGAGTTCTCGTGAGGCCCGTCCGACCCCGTCCGTCGGCACCGATCCAACGCCGACCGCCGGTCGCGTAGTCCAGTCCGCAGCGCGGTCCTCAGTCCAGCCCGCCACGCTTCTTGCTGTTATTCAGGGGGCACAAAAGTTCTCCACAGGCGTTGTGGATAGCGGTGTGCGCAACGCCGACGAAGGCTGTGGCCAGGGCCGCGAGTAACTGTGGATTAGGTGTGCATAACCACGGGCATCGGTATGCCTACGTGCGCAAACACTTATGCATAGGTATCCGGCCCTGTGGATGATCGCTACCATAAGGCGAAAACTCAGCCGGTGAACTCCTCGGCGAGCAACCCGAAAATGACATCGTCACAGAACCTGCCGTTCACCCACGATGAGCCGCGGGTCATTCCCTCGCGAGTGAATCCCAGCTTTCCCGCGACCGCGATCATCGCGTGGTTGTCGCCCATAGTCTCCAGTTGCAGCCGGCGCAGGCCGCGTACCTGGAACCCGTAGCGGCACAGGATGCGCACCACGTCGAGGCCGAAGCCGCGACCGCGGAAGGCCGGACGCAGCGAGATCCCGACGTGCGCCGACCTGTTGTGCAGGTCGGTAGCCCACAGCAGCGCCTCGCCGACGAGCCCGCCGGTTGCCAGTTCGACGGCCGAGAAGACCGCACTGCCGGCGCCAGCTGCGGGCGCGGCGGGCGGCTCGGCGCCGAGGCCGGGCAGCCAGAATGGGGATGCCGGGCCGGACGGTATAGGTACCCAGGGTCGCGTATCTGCCCTCATCCGGGTGGCGACATCCTCATACAGCTCCGCATGCAGGATCTCGACATCCTCGGCCGCACGTGCCCGCAGGCCGGTCAACTCTCCGCTCAGCATGAGCCATTCTTACCCCTGCCGTCACATCCTCGGCATTCCGCCCCCGATGTCGGCCAGAATTCGCCTGGCGGACACCATTCAATGGCCTCAACGGCTCAACGGCCTCAACGGCGATCGGCTCGCTGACCACCCAATCCGACGTTGACCCTGCGTTTGATGTGAAAGAAACGAGGCGGGGGCGCGGCGGGACATCCGCCGCGCCCCCGTTCTCGTTACGGGTAGCTGAACCCGTTACGGGTAACTGACGACGTCCACCGGCACGACCGTTCCCGGGTTGGTCGACGTGACCGGGCCACCGGTTCCGTCGACGACCGAGTCAAGGCCGCCCGAGCCGGCGATCCACACGCCGAAGACGTCGTTGAACTGCACCCCAGGAACCTCCGGTGCCTGGAACGCCGCGGTGACGTCGAGCGTGGCGGGGGTGTTGATGAAGACCACGTAGCTGCCCATGGCGTAGCCCTTGAAGGTCTTCACGTTGTTCCCGACCTGGAAGGCCGGGTACCCGTCGAACGTGGCCGACTCATTCCAGGCGGCCTGGCTTGGCGGGTCGTAGGGCAGCTCGTTCTGGAAGAACACGTCGGTGCCGCCCTGGCCGGTCCAGACGACCTCGCTCTTCTGGTAGTGCTCGACCGCCAGGCCGTACGCGGTGACGTTGTTCCCGGTGACGACGAGCCCGGTGTCGCCGGTGTTCTCGGTCCAGCCCACGTTGTTGCCGTGGTCAGCGCGCCAGGCCCACACGTCGTCGATGATGGAGTTCGACGCGTTGTCGAGCAGGCTGACCGTGGCCGAGGTGGTCGTCGTCTCCGCGCCGCCGATGCGGAAGAAGACGTCCTGGATCGTGTCGGGGTCGGTGGCCGACCCGGCGGCCGGCAGCGGGGTGCCGACGGAGAGCAGGGCCGGCGAGTTCACCGGGCCCGCGTCGAAGATGAGGCCGGAGACCTTCACGCCCTTGTTCGGCAGCACGACCATGGCCGCGTTGCCCTTCTGCGGGACGAGGGTGGCGAAGCCAAGGCCGAGCACGATCGTGTCCTGTCGGCTCACCAGGATCGGCGCGGACAGGTTGTAGACGCCTGGGGTCAGCACGAGGTTCTTGCCGAGCGCGAGGGCGACGTCGATCGCCGCGACCGACGTGGACGGGTTGGCGATGAAGAACGACGAGAGCGGCACCGAGGAGCCGGCCTCCGTGCCGCTCGACCAGGACGGGCCGGTCGAGTTGGTCTGCACCGCGGGCACGAAGACCCGGTCGCTTCCGCTCGCGTCGGTGTAGAGGAAGGGCTCCTCCTCGGTCACCGGGCTGGCGGCCAGCACGGTGTTCTGCTGGCACGGTCCGCTGAAGACGGGCGCGGGCGCGCCGTTGACGCCGGAGTAGACCATGTTCCACAGCCCGTTCGGGCAGCCGGCTGCGCCGCCGATGTCGCTATTGCGGACCAGGTACTGCTGGTTGCCGTAGAAGTCGAGGTCGCCGCTGATCTCGCTATCGGAGATGAAGCCGCCGCTAGCGTAGTCGTCGGCCGCGCAGTAGTCCTGGAAGACGACGCTGCCGTTGATGATGGCCCGGCGGATCGGCGAGGCCTGCGAGGCCGACCACATCTCGGCGCTGTTCGCGCAGCCGGCGCCGTAGGCGTCCACCGCAGGCGGCGCGTAGGCCGGTGCCGAGGACGGAAGATGCACGTTGAGCTCGAGGTTGGACAGTGACCGCCAGAAGTTGTCGTCGGAGTTGCAGTTGCTGGTGCCGGCGGTGCAGAGGTTGTTGAAGACGTCGATGGCGCCGTTGACGACGGTGTCCGAGGGCAGCGCGCCGAGGCCCGCGACCTCGGTGTAGTAACCGACCTGGAAGACCAACGGGTCGGCCGCGGACCCGTACGTGCCCGGCTCGAAGAACACCGCGTAGCGGTCGCTGTCGAACTGCGCGGCCACCGGCACCTGCTGGGTCGAGATCGCGTTGAGGTCAGCCTGGATCGCCGTCTGGGTCATCGCGGGGGTAAAGACGCACACGTTCGGCCCGAAGGTCGCCGTGTCGGCGTCCGGGCACAGACTCACTGTCGAACTCGGAGCCGATCTCACGGCTGCCGTCGGCGGCGATGAGCCGACGACGGCAGCGCTGGCGGGCACCGCCGCAAGCGCGCCGGCGACCAGCGCCGCCGCGATAATTAGTGGCCGGGCCATTAGACGCATACGCACCTCACTGTGCTCGTGACGAACTATCAGCTGGACTGTAACTCGCGAAACTTTCACCGGCACTAGGCGCGAATCATTTACATGATTTTCATTTCTTACATTGTTTTCAGTAGTCGCCCATCACTACCTAAATCATGAAATATCACGAATTCGGGGGAAGGACCTTTTCCCGCCCCACCCGCCACACCAAACCGCTCCATCCACCCGTCGGCACCTGCCGACTACGCCACCGACCTCGATAGACCGGAGGAGCCGGAGGCGGAGGTGGGGTCGGCGCGAGGGGAAAAAGCCGGAGGCGGAGGTGGGGTCGGCGCGAGGGGAAAAAGCCGGAGGCGGAGGTGGGGTCGGCGCGAGGGGAAAAAGCGGCGCGAGGTCGGCGAGAGGCAGGGGCGAGTACGGCTTTTTGTCTAGGCCGAGGACGCGGACCGCGTTCCCCTTGAGGATCTTCGGCTTCACGGCGGGCTTGATGTCGAGGGTGTCGAAGTCCCGCAGCCATCGCTGCGGGGTCAGCAGCGGAAAGTCCGTGCCGAACAGCACCTTGTCCGCAAGCAGTGAGTTCGCGGCCCGGACTAGCTCTGGCGGGAAGTACTTGGGCGACCAGCCGGACAGGTCGATGAACACGTTGGCCTTGTGCGTGGCCATCGAGATCGACGAGGCCGCCCACGGCACCGACGGGTGCGCCAGGATCACGGTCAGCCCGGGGAAGTCGGCCGCCACGTCATCGACCAGCATCGGGTCGGAGAGGCGGAGCTTGATGCCGCGCCCGCCGGGCAGGCCCGCGCCGATCCCGGTCTGTCCGCTGTGGAACAGCGCCGGCACTCCCAGGGACTCGATCTGTTCCCAGAGTGGGTAGAACTGCGGGTCGTTGGGGGCGAACGCCTGCAGCGACGGGTGGAACTTGAACCCGCGGGCGCCGTGATCGCGGACCAGCGACCGCGCCTGCGCGACCGCGTCCGCGCCGCGCAGCGGGTCCACCGAGCCGAACGGGATCAGCACGTCCGAGTGCTCGGCGGCGCGATCGGCGATCTCCTCGCTCGACAGCGCCGGATGACCGGTCGCGGTGGACGCGTCCACCGTGAAGACGACCGCCGCCATGTTCAGCGCGCGGTACTCCTCGGCGATCCGCTCAAGCGTCGGCGTCCGGTCCCCGCCCGACTTGAAGTACGCCGCCGAGGCGTCCATCAGCTCCTGGTCCAGAGAGAAGTGGTCATGACCGTCGGACTCGATGTGCACGTGGACGTCGATGGCGGTCAGCCGTTCAATGCGCAGGTTCGACATCAGGGCCCTTCAGCGGACACGCCCCGGGGCTACGGGCGGCTAAGGGCCGTCCCCCGGAAACAGGAAACAGGAAACAGGCGATTCATGGCATGGTACACGTCGGACAGCGAGGCGAATGTCGAGTATGCCGCCTGAGCTGGCAGGCACCGTCTACCAGCGCTTTGGGTTCGCCACCAAGATCGCCGCCGCCGAACTGGGCCGGCTCGCCATTGCCTCGGCCCGCCCGTTATGCGAACCTCGGCGGTGTGAGCCCTGACGTCTACATTCCTTCCGTCCCCATGGACCTTTCGGCCGGCGATCCGGTGACCGGCCCGGTCAAGGCCGGCGACCTGCTCTGGGTGCCGACGCAAGAGCGCGTCGCCAGCGCGAACATCACCGCGTACCTGGCGTGGCTGAAGGAGACCCGCGGCCTGGAGTTCGACGGCTACCCCGACCTCTGGCAGTGGTCGGTGACCGAGACCGGGCCGTTCTGGCAGTCCATCTGGGACTATCACGACATCATCGCCGTCCAGCAGCCGGCCGCGGTCCTCGGCGACGCGCAGATGCCGGGCGCGCAGTGGTTCCCCGGCGCGCTGCTCAACTTCGCCGAGAACGTCATGGCCCGCGAGACGCCGGGCGAGATCGCCCTCTACTACCACTCGGAGACCACCCCGGTCACCCCGCTGTACTGGGACGACTTCGCCGGCAAGATCAGGATCCTCGCCACCCGGCTGCGCGACCTCGGCGTACAGCCGGGTGACCGCGTCGCCTCGACGCTGCCGAACATCCCCGAGGCCGTCATCGCCATGCTCGCCGTCACGTCCATCGGGGCGATCTGGACGAGCGTCTCCCCCGACTTCGGCTGGCGCGGCGTCCTCGACCGGTTCCGTCAGCTCCAGCCCACCGTGTTGATCTGCACCGGCGGCTACACCTACAACGGCAAGGTCTATGACCGCAGCGACGAGCTCAGCCAGATCGTCGATGACCTGACCTGCCTGAAGCACGTCATCTACCTGCCATTCCACGACGTCCCCGCCCCGGCGGAGCGGGCCGAGAACTGGCACAAGCTGCTCGACCACGAGCCAGTCTCACGGGAGGAGTTCAGGTATCACCACGGTCCGTTCCAAATGCCGCTCTGGATTCTTTTCTCCAGCGGCACCACCGGGCTGCCGAAAGCCATCACCCACAGCCACGGCGGCATCCTCCTCGAGCAGCTGAAATCGCAGCACCTGAACATGAACCTCAGCCCGGGCGACGTGCTGTTCTTCTACACCACCACCGGCTGGATGATGTGGAACTTCTTGGTCAGCTCGCTCGTGCTCGGCGTGAAGCCGCTGCTCTACGACGGGAACCCCGGCTATCCCGAGCCGGACGCGCTGTGGCGGATGGCGGCGCAGGCCAAGGTGACGCTGTTCGGCGGGTCGCCCGCGTACGCGGATATGCTCGCCAAGCGCGGTGTGGTCCCCAAGGACCGGTACGACCTGTCCGCGCTTGAGTGCGTGATGCTCGCGGGCTCGCCGGTGTCGCCCGAGGTCTACGCCTGGTTCCTGCGCAACGTCAAGCGCGACCTGTGGCTGCACGTGGGCAGCGGCGGCACCGACGTGTGCGCCGGCTTCACCGGCGGCTCACCGACGCTGCCCGTCTACGCGGGCGAGCACCAGCACCGCAACCTAGGCGTCGCCGCCTACGCGTTCGACGACGAGGGAAAGCCGGTCGTGAACGAGGTCGGCGAGATGGTGATCACCAAGCCGCTGCCGTCGATGCCGGTGAAGTTCTGGGGCGACGACGAGGAGATGACCCGGTACAAGGCCACCTACTTCGACGAGTGGCCGGGGATCTGGCGGCAGGGCGACTTCTTCCGGGTCACCGAGCGCGGCGGGACCTTCGTCCTCGGCCGCTCGGACGCGACGCTGAACCGGTTCGGGGTGCGGATCGGCACCGCCGAGATCTACAACGTGCTCGAGTCCATCCCCGAGGTGGACGACGCGATCGTGGTCAACCTCGACCTGCCGGGCGGGCATTTCTTCATGCCGATGTTCGTCAAGCTGGCCGACGGGGTCAACGCTCGACGAGCGGATCGAGAACGAGATCAAGACGCGGCTGCGGCGCGAGTACACGTCGCGGCACATCCCCGACAAGATCATCCAGGTGCCCGCCATGCCGACGACGATCACCGGCAAGAAGCTCGAAGTGCCGGTCCGCCGCCTGCTGATGGGCGTCCCCCTGGAGAAGGCCGCCAACACGAGCGCGATGGCCGACCCGTCCGCACTTGACGCGTTCGTCGACTACGCGCGCACCCAGCAGGACTACACTATGTAATCGTCACAAGGCAGCAGACCAGGGGTTCCAATGACGGAACAAGCAGGCTTCCCGCTCCCCTCGCAGATCGCCGACGTGCCCGGCGCGGAGAACTGGCGCTCCATGTACCAGTACTTCACGCGGTTCTCACCCGAAGACGACAAGCGCTTCTGGTTCTACAACTCCATGCACTTCCCCGAGCCGATGCCGGCCTTCGACACGATCACCGCCGAGCTGCCGTACTCCGCGATCGGCGCCAACACCGCGCGGCTGTTCGTCTTCCCGACCACGCTGGGAATCGAGCACCGGATCGTCAACGGGCGCGTCTACATCACCGCGAACCCGGTCCTCGACCCCGCGGAGATCGAGCGTCGGGCGGCCGAGTTCGGGCCGCGGGCCGGCTACTACTTCGAGAACTGGGACTCGCTCTACGAGGGATGGAAGGACCGGCTCAGCGCCCTCATCGCCGAGATCGAGTCGATCTCGGTGCCCACGCTTCCCGAATGGGAGCCCGCAGCGGCGGTCTTCTCCGCCGCCGGCGTCGCGCAGAACCACTACCTGCGGGAGAACTTCCACCGCGTGCTTGCGCTCTACTCCAAGATGTGGCACCACCACACCGAGATGCTGATGCTCGGCTACGGCGCCTACGTGGTCTTCTTCCAGTTCTGCCAGCAGGCGTTCCCTGAGATCAGCGACCAGACGGTGGCCCGGATGGTGGCCGGCATCGACGTGATCATGTACCGCCCCGACGACGAGCTTCGCGCGCTGGCACGGCTCGCGGTCGAGTTCGGCGTCGATGACCTGTTCACCGAGGGCTGCGACGCCGCCGACGTCCTCACCGCGCTTGAGTCACGCGGCGAGGCAGGGACGAAGTGGCTCGACGCGTTGGGCAAGGCACGCGACCCGTGGTTCCACGTCTCGTCCGGCGACGGCTTCTACCATCACCACCTGTCCTGGAACGACGACCTGACCGTGCCGTTCACCGCGCTGCCCGGCTACGTCGCGGCGGCGCGGGGCGGCGGCATCCGACCGCGGCCGACGGAGAAGCTCATCGCTGAGCGCGAAAGGATCGCCTCCGGCTACCGCGACCTGCTGCCAACCGACGACGAAAAGGCCGCCTTCGACCAGATGCTCGGCCTGTGCCGCCTCGTCTTCCCGTTCGTCGAGGACCACAAGTTCTACTGCGAGCACTGGTTCACCACACGGTTCTTCCAGAAGGTGAAGGAGTTCGGGGCGCTGCTGGCGCGGTTCGGGGTGATCGCCGAGGCCGACGACGTGTTCCAGCTGCACCACACCGAGATCGACCAGGCGCTCTCCGACCTCTCCCTGGCCTGGGCGGCCGGCTCGCCGCCGCTTGGCGGCCCGCACTTCCAGCCGATCATCGCCGAGCGCAAGCGGATGCTCAAGGTGCTGGAAGACTGGTCGCCGCCGCCCGCGCTCGGCCCCGTCCCCGAGGCGCTGAACGACCCCGCCGTCCGGATGCTCTGGGGCATCACCTCGGAGCGGATCGCCGCGTGGCTCAACCCCGACCCGGACGAGGTCGTCGGCGTCGCCGCCTCGGCTGGGATCGTCGAGGGCATCGCCCGGGTGCTGCACGACGTGTCGGAGATCTCCTCGCTCCGCGCGGGCGAGATCCTGGTCGTGCCGGTCACCGCCCCGTCCTGGGCGCCGGTGTTCGCGAAGATCAGGGCCGCGGTCTCGGACATCGGCGGGTCGATGTCGCACGCGGCGATCGTCGCCCGCGAGTACGGGATGCCCGCCGTCGTCGGCTGCGGTGACGCGACCAAGCGGATCAGGACCGGCGACCGGGTCCGGGTCGACGGCGACCGCGGCACGGTCCGGGTGCTTGAATGAGCGGTCAAGCCGAGCCGATGTCCGCCGGGTTCGCGACGACGCTGGCCGCTGCTGGCGACGCGGCGGTTGTCGGCGGGAAGGGCGCGAGCCTCGGCGAGCTGGCCCGGGCCGGCATCGCGGTGCCGCCCGGTTTCGTCGTGACGGTGGGGGCGTTCACCGCCGCGATGGCCGCCGTCGACCCGTCCGGTGAGCTGCGTGCGCAGATCGAGGCACTCCCCGCCGACGATCTCGCGCGGATCGCGTCCGTCGCCGCCGCCGTCCGGGACCGCGTCCTGTCCGCACCGCTGCCGACGCAGGTCGCCGGGGCGATCGAGGCCGCCTACGCCGCGCTCGGCTCTTGTCCCCTCCCGGACGTCGCCGTCCGGTCGTCGGCGACCGTCGAGGACAGCGCCGGCGCCTCGTTCGCCGGACTGCAGGACACCTACCTGGGTGTATCCAGCGCGTCGTCGGTGCTCGAGCACGTGCGCCGGTGCTGGGCGTCGCTCTACAACGACGAGTCCGTCGCCTACCGCCGCCGGCTACGGCTGCCCGAGGCCGGCGTTTCGATGGCCGTCGTCGTGCAGCGCATGGTCGCGCCGCGCGCCGCCGGCGTGATGTTCACCAGATCACCGGTCACCGGCGACCGTTCGGTGGTCGCGATCGAGGCGACCTGGGGACTCGGCTCAGCGGTCGTCTCAGGCGACGTGACGCCCGACTCGTTCATCATCAGCAAGATCACCGGCGAGATCACCACCCGCCGCGTCTCACGGAAGATCAAGATCCACAGCTATATATCGAACGGACCCGGGGTGACTGTCGAAGCCACACCGGCCGACCTCCGCGACGCGCCCTGCCTGACCGACGACGAGATCCGCGCCCTCACCGTTATCGCCCGCCGCGTGGAGGCGCACTACGGTGCTCCCCAAGACATCGAATGGGCGATCCTTGATGGTGGCATGGCCGACGCGGCCCCGGCGGCCGAGCGCATCGTGCTGCTCCAGTCCCGTCCCGAGACCGTGTGGTCCGCTCGCGAGCGGCCCCCGGCCGGCGTCCCCAGGCCCCGCCCCGCCGACCACGTGCTAGCCCTCTTCGGTAAGCCGCTGTGACTGTCCGCTGTGATTGCCCTGGAGGGACGTCGTGGACCTGACGAATGACGATGTGGCGGACATCCTGGCGCTCCTCGACTCGCTGCCCTACGACTCGCTCGACCTGCGCACGGACCGATTCCGGCTAACGCTCCGCAGGACCCCAGGCGGCAACTGGACCGAGGAATCCGAACTGCTAACCCAGCCAACCGACGCACCACCAGAGGTCCTCAGCAAGCGGGTCGATGAGAACGCGCTCGGTGCGGCGGCCGACGCGGACCGGTTTGCCGCAGTCGTCGCGCCGCTGCCGGGGACGTTCTACCGGGCGCCGAGGCCGGGGGCGCCGCCGTTCGTCGAGGAGGGCGACGCGGTCGGCGCGGATACGGTCATCGCGATCATCGAGACGATGAAGCTGATGAACTCCGTGCACGCGGGGACACCGGGCCGGGTGGCACGGATCTGCCTCGAGAACGGCGAGTTCGCCCCGCTCGGCGCCACCCTGCTGCTGATCGAGCCCGACTCCCGCACGCTGGGCGAACCTGACTCGTGACCAGCCGACGCACGGCCGCACGCACCGTCAAGCGAAGCGCAAGCGCGAGCGCAGGCGCAAGCGCGAGCGCAGGCGCAAGCGCGAGCGCAGGCGCAAGCGCGACCGCCAGCGCCAGCGCCAGCGTTTCTTGCTGTTATCTGGAGAACACGGATTCCGTCAATCATTGGGTGTACCTAGCGGTGCTATTTGACGGTAGGTACACCCAATCTTCAGCCGCGCGCATTGCGCGGAGCGCTTCTTGCTGTTATCCGCTCGGCGCAGTGGAGTGGAGCCACGGGGGTCTGGGAAGGTGCTCGGTGGAGTCCGAACTGATGGGAAGCGGGGCGTCGGCGTGAGCGGCCCGCGGGTGTTCCGGCGGGTGCTGGTCGCCAATCGGGGGGAAATCGCCGGCCGGGTGATCAGGACCTGCCGGCGGCTCGGCATCGAGACCGTGCTCACCGTGTCGGACGCGGACGCCGCGTCAACGCCGGCCCGGCTGGCGGACAAGGTCATTGCGATCGGCCCGGCTCCCGCGACGGATAGCTACCTGAACGTAGACGCGGTGGTCGGCGCGGCACTCGCGGCCGGGGTCGACGCGGTTCACCCCGGCTACGGGTTCCTGTCGGAGAACGCCCGGTTGGCCCGGGCCTGCGCGGCGGGCGGCATCGCGTTCATCGGGCCGGCCCCCGAGACGCTTGAGGCCGCTGGCGACAAGCTGGCCGCTCGCGAGCGGGCCGTGGCCGCGGGTCTGCCCGTCCTGTCCGGCGGCCGCATTAGCCCGGTGGCCTCGGGAGATCAAACGGATCCGGGGGCGGCCGAGGACGCGGGCTCGTTGGCCGCCCGGATCGGGTTTCCGGTTCTGGTTAAGGCGGCCGGGGGCGGCGGGGGGCGGGGGCTTCGGGTGGTGCGCCAGCCGGGCGAGCTTCCCGATGCGGTCTCTCTGGCGAGCGCGGAGGCGGGGGCGGCGTTCGGGGATCCTCGGGTGTACCTGGAGCGCTACGTTGAGCGCGGACGTCATGTTGAGGTGCAGATCCTGGGCGATGGTGAGCGAGTCATCCACCTGGGCGACCGGGACTGCTCGGTGCAACGGCGGTACCAGAAGCTGATCGAGGAGGCGCCCGCGCCCGGGCTCGACGCGGACCTGCGGGACCGGTTGCGCGCGGCGGCCGTCACCCTCGGCGCGCATCTTGGCTACCGGGGCGCGGGAACGGTCGAGTTCCTCGTCGACGCCGACCGCGGCGAGTTCTACTTCCTTGAGGTCAACGCGCGCATCCAGGTCGAGCACCCGGTCACCGAGGCGATCACCGGCCTGGACATCGTCGCCGAGCAGATCGCCATCGCCGAGGGCCGGCCACTCCGCCTCAGGCAGCAGGACATCAGGTTCGCCGGCCACTCGATCGAGTGCCGCATCAACGCCGAGGACCCGGCCCATGACTTCCGCCCAAGCCCGGGGACCATCAGCCGTGCGGTGTTCCCGGTCGGCGCGGTCAGCCGAAATTTCGGGGGCGAAGGGAGCGGGCGCGCGGCGGGATATGTACGGGTTGACACGCACGTCCAGGCCGGGGCGACGGTGCCGCCGTACTACGACTCGCTGCTGGCCAAGGTCATCGCGCGCGGCGTCGACCGGGAAGCGGCCCTGGCGGGGCTGGCCGATGCGCTTGACCGGTGCGCCGTCGATGGCGTCACGACCAACCTGGGCATGCAGCGGGCGATCATCGCCAGCCCCGCGTTCGCAGCCGGCGGCGTCGACACCGGATACCTGGCACGGTGGCTCGCCGACGGAAACGGAAACGGGAACGGATCGGAGTCGCCCGGGTCCGTTCGGGATGATGCTGGTTCTGATCTTGATCTCGGAGTCGGCCACGGGGTGAGCGATGGCTGAGATCCGGCTGGTCGACGTATCGCTGCGGGACGGTAACCAGTCGCTGTGGGGGGCAACCGGGCTGCGGACCGCGCACATCGCGACGATCGCGCCCGGGCTGGGGCGGGCCGGGTTCCGCGCGCTCGACTACTCGTCGTCGACGGCGATGGGCGTGTCGGTGCGGACGCACCGGGAGGACCCGTGGGCGCTGCTGCGGCTGACCCGCGCGGCGATGCCTGACACGCTGCTGCAGTTCATCGGGACCGGGTTCAGGTTCATCTCCTGGGAGCGGGCGCACCCGGAGGTGATCCAGCTCGTCTACACGGCGCTGGTGCGCAACGGGATGGACCGGTTCGTCGTGCTCGACCCGACGCACGACATGGACGCGGCGCGGGCCACCGCCGCGATCGCCAAGAAGGCCGGGGCGCGCGAGGTGATCGGGGCGCTGACCTACACGATCTCGGCCGTGCACGACGACGCGTTCTACGCAGGGATCGCGGCCGCGTACGCCGACTGCCCCGACATCGACCGGGCCTACATCAAGGACCCGGCCGGCATCCTCACCCCGGACCGGGCGCGCACCCTGATTCCCGCCGTTCAGGCCGCGCTGCACGACAGCGGCAAGCCGCTGGAGCTGCACTCGCACGCCTCGCTTGGGCTCTCCCCGCTGACGTGTCTGGTCGCGGCCGAGCTGGGCGTGTCGGTGCTGCAGGTCGGTTGCGGCGCGCTCGGCAATGGCACCTCGCTGCCCGACGCCGAGGACCTGGTCGTGAACCTGCGGGCGAGCGGGCACACCGTCGACGTCGACGACCGGCTGCTCAGCATGGTCGCCCGATACTTCGACCGGCTCGCCGGGGCCGAGGGGCTGCCGCGCGGAGAGCACCGGGGGTTCGACGCCGCGTTCATGGAGCACCAGCTCGCAGGCGGGGTCATGTCCACCACCAGGCGACAGCTGGCCGAGCTCGGGATGGAAGACCGGTTCGGCGCGCTGATGGCGGAGATCGCCCAGGTCCGCGCCGAGCTCGGCTACCCGATCATGGTGACGCCGTTTCCGCAGATGGTGATCGGGCAGGCGCTGGCGAACCTGCTGTCCGTCGGCGCCGGCGGCGGGGCGCGCTACGACAACGTGCCCGACCAGGTGATCAGGTACGTGCTCGGCACGTTCGGCAAGCCGACCGCGCCGGTCGAGCCGTGGGTGCTCAACCGGGTCCTGGACCGGCCCCGGGCAGCGGAGCTTGCCGCGGAGCCGGAACCGCTGGACGTGGCCGCGCTGCGACGGCGGTTCGGGATGAGGATCAGCGATGAGGAACTGCTGCTCCGGTTCGGCCTGCCGGGCGCGGAGGTGGACGCGATGATCGCCGCCGGCCCGGCGGTCACGCACTACAACCCCGACCTGGTGCCGGTGCTTAAGCTGCTGCGCGAGCTCGGCCAGCGGCCGGCTGCGCGCGAGCTGACCGTGGAGAAGCCGGGGTTCCGGCTGTCGATGAAGGGGCGGGCCTCATGACTGGCGTCTGCGATGCAGCGCGGGGCGATGCAGCGCGGACCGCCATGCCTCTGGAACGGCTGCGGAACGCGCGCGGGTTCATCTTCGACATGGACGGGACGCTCGTGCTCGGCGACCGGGTGAACCACGGGCTGCTGCCGCTGCCCGGCGCGATCTCGATGCTTGAGTGGGCGGCATCGCGCGGGCTGCCGTACGTCGTGTTCACCAACGGGACGAACAGGACGCCCGCGCACTTCGCCCGCGTGCTCAGGGACGAAGGCCTGGACGTCCCCGACGACGCCATGATGACTCCAGCGTCGAGCGCCGTCGTCATGTTCGCGAAGCGCGGCTTCAAGCGGGTGATGGTGCTCGGGGTCTCCGGGCTAATCGACCCGCTGCGCGAGGCCGGCATCGAAGTCGTACCGCCCGTCGCGGCGTCGGCATCCGCGGGTCCCGGGCCGGGGTCTGCGCCTGCCGTGGACGCCGTCTTCGTCGGCTGGTTCCGTGAGTTCACCATGGACCACCTGGAGGCGGCGTGTCACGCCGTGTGGGCGGGCGCGGAGCTCTACAGCGCGTCCGAGACCCCGTTCTTCGCCTCGGCGGGCGGCCGGGCGCTCGGCACCTCGCGGGCGATCTCGGCGATGATCCGGTCGATCACCGGGTGTTCGCTCACGATCACCGGCAAGCCGTCGATCGACGCGCTCCGCGCCGCCGCCACCCGGCTCGGCGTGCCAGCGCGGCACCTCGTCGTGGTCGGCGACGACCCGCTGCTCGAGGTCCCGATGGCGCACCGCGGCCACGCCCTCGCGGTCGCCGTCGACACCGGCCTCGGCGGCCCCGACGCATACGACCACCTCCCCCCGCGCAGCCAGCCCCACCTGCACCTAAGCGGGATCGACGAGCTGCTCGCCCGCTGCACAGAGAGTTCTTCATGATCATCGCGAACGCACGCGTGGCTCCGCCAGACTCGCCCCGCTTAAGGTGACAACTGGGGATACCGCCTCGTCCTGCGGGAAGACGCAGCCAGGGCACCGCGCCCTGTCGAAAGACACAGTTCTTCTGGAGGACACCGAGCCTTCCAGAAGACACAGCGAAGGAGAGTCATGACCGAGATGATGCGAGCCGTCGGTTTCGACACGTTCGGCGACCCGTCCGTCCTGCGCATCGTCACGGTGCCCAAGCCCGCCCCCGGACCCGGGCAGGTTCTGGTCAAGGTCGCGGCGGCCACGGTGAACCCGACCGACCTCGGATTCCGGGTCGGCGGCCGGGCGCTCCCGCCCGGCGTCGAGCCGCCGTTCATCGCGGGTATGGACCTGGCCGGGGTGATCGACGCGGTCGGCCCCGACGTCTCCGGGCCGGACAGCGCTGGCTGGCGGATCGGTGACCGGGTGATGGGCGCGGTCTCCCCCTCGGTGCCGGGCGGCGGCGCCCAGGCCGAGTACGTGGCCGTCGCCGAGGACCAGCTGGCCCGCGTCCCTGACGGGTGGTCACTGCAGGAGGCGGCGACGCTGCCGATGAACGGGTTGACCGTGCGCAACGCGCTCGACATGCTGGCGCTGCCGCCGGGCTCGACGCTCGCCGTGACCGGGTCGGCGGGCATCGTCGGCCAGTACGCGATTCAGCTTGGCCGTCACGAGGGCCTGACGGTGATCGGTGACGCGGCACCGGCCGACATCGAGCTCATCGAGTCGTTCGGCGCGCACCGCGTGGTCCCGCGGGGCGAGGGCACGGCGACCGCGCTCCGCGAGCTGTACCCCGACGGCGTAGACGCGGTCATCGACGCGGCGCTGCTCGGCCCCGATGTCATCGGGGCGGTCCGCGACGGCGGCCAGCTCCTCGCCGTCCGCCCCTACCAGGGCGAACCGGAGCGCGACATCACCATCCACCTGGTCCTGGTCGGCAACCACCTGCACGAAGGCCACCGCATCGCCGAGCTTGCCGACCTGGTCAGCAAGGGCGTGCTCACGCTCCGGGTGGCCGAGGTCCTGCCCGCCGACCGCGCCGCCGAGGCCCATCGTCGCCTGGAGGCCGGCGGCGTCCGCGGCCGCCTGGTCCTGACGTTCTAGCCGGTGATTGCGTCCAGCTAACCGGCGATTCCGTTCTATTCATGCTGCGTTACCCCCTAAGCAGGTCGGCAGCTGCCTATGCCGTGTCCGCAGCGCCTGGTTTCTACGCAGCCTCGCCCCCCGCCGGGCGACGGGGCCGGGGTCCGGTCGCCGGTCGGTCAGATGCTCCAGAGTGCTTGGGTGGGGGGAAGGCGGGCGGCGCGGATGGCGGGGAGGAGGCCTGCGATGGCGCCGATGATGATGGCGGCGGCGAGGCCGCCGGCCCAGGCGTCGGCGGGGATGACGGCGGCTTCGGCGTGGGTGCGGGCGTAGGCGGTGACGGCGGCCGCGCCGAGGATGACCCCGGTGGCGCCGCCGGCCAGGGACAGCAGGATGGCCTCGGCGAGGAACTGGGCGCGGATCTGGCCGCGGGTGGCGCCCAGGGCGCGGCGCAGCCCGATCTCGGAGCGGCGTTCCAGGACGGAGATGATCATGATGTTGGCGACGCCGATCGCGCCGACCAGGAGGGCGACGGCGCCGAGGCCGAGGAACAGGGTGTCGAGCGCGCCCTGGGTCTCGGCGCGGGCGGTGAGGGCGTCCGAGGGGCGGGAGACGTCGACCTGGGTGGGGCTTTCCGGGTTTGCCTGGGGGCCGAGCAGGTTGTCGACGCTGGTGACGGCGGCCTGGGTGTCGGTGGTGCGGACGTAGATCTCCGAGGGGTGCCCGTCGAAGCCCAGGTACTTCTCGGCGGCGGGGAAGCCGACCAGGACGGAGGAGTCGATCTCGGGCGCGTAGGTGTCGGGGCTGAGGATGCCGGTGACGTAGAACCACTGGCCGGCGGTGCCGCCGGGGCCGAGCCAGATCCGCATGCCGGGCCGGACGCGGTCGATGCCCAGCAGCCGGGCTGTGGTGGCGCCGAGCACGGCGACCGGCTGGCGGGCGGTGGCGGCGTTGAGGTACCGGCCCTGGGCCAGGCTGGTGCCCGCTGCCGCGGGCAGGCCGAGGGTGGCGGCGTCCACGCTGAGGGCGTTGCTCTGGATCGCGGGGATAAGCGATGACTTGTAGGCGTTAATGCCGGAGACGGTGCCGATGTCCTGCACGCTGGTGACACCAGGGAGCCGTTCGATCATGCCCGGCGCGGTCACGGGCAGTTCGGCGGTGGCGCCGGAGAAGGTCTGCCCGTTGGTGACGGTCAGCAGGTTGGTGCCGAGCTTGGCGATCTCGCTCAGCAGCCCGGCCTCGGAAGAAGCGGCCAGGCCCAGGACGGCGACGATCGCGCCGGTGCCGATCGCGATGCCGAGGGCGGACAGGGCGGAGCGCAGCTTGCGGGTGCGCAGCCCGATGCTGGCCAGGGCGCCTAGGTCGGAGGGACGGAGCCGGGCAGCCGACGGGGCGGCCGGGACGGACGGACGCGGCGATGTGGTGGTCATGTCAGTCCTTCCTGGACGGAACTGGTGTCGGTGATGACGTGCCCGTCGAGCATTTCGATGCGCCGCCGGGTGCGGGCGGCGACCGCGTGGTCGTGGGTGATGATGATGACCGTCGTCCCTTGCTCGTTGAGTTCCTCAAGCAGGCTCAGGATGGATGCGCCGGTGGCGGAGTCGAGGTTGCCGGTGGGCTCGTCGGCCAGCAGCACCGGCGGGCCGCCGGCGACGGCGCGGGCGATCGCGACCCGCTGGCGTTCCCCGCCCGACAGCTGGGTGGGCCGGGCGGCGGCCCGGTGCCCGAGCCCAACTCGTGCCAGCGCGGCGGTGGCCAGTTGGCGCCGCTGGTTGCGGGGGACCCCGGCGTACAGCAGCCCGTCGGCCACGTTGCCGAGCACGGTCTGGTGCTCGGCGAGGAAGAACTGCTGGAACACGAACCCGATCCGGGATGCCCGCAGCGCGGACAACTGCCGGTCAGTCATCCGGGCCACGTCCAGGCCGGTGACGCGCACCGCGCCGGAGGTCGGCTTGTCCAGGGTGCCCATCAGGTGCAGCAGTGTGGACTTGCCCGACCCCGACGGGCCCACGATCGCGGCCAGCTCCCCGGCCGTCACCGCCAGGCTCACCTGGTCCAGTGCCCGCACCGGCGGCGACCCGGGATACACCTTGGTCACCTGGCCCAGTTCCAGCACCGGAATCGGCGCGAGCCGTTCCCGAGCCATCCCGTTAGCCAGCGCTGCCTCGGCGCCGCCGCTCACGACGGCGCCACCACGACGCGCTGCCCGGGCGTCAGTGCACCGGTCACCTGCACCAGGCCGGAGGCGTCGTCGAAGATCCCCGGCTGCACCGGCACCCAGCGCCGAGTGTTCCCCGGACCGGCAACCTCGACCTGGTACCCGCCGGAAGCCTGAGCCAGCAGCGCCGTTACTGGCACTGCCAGCGCGTTCTTCACGCTCGCGGAGGTGATGTTCACCGTCACGGGCGCCTGGTCCAAGGTTCCCGCCGCCCCCGGATCGGCCAGCGTCACCTGCACCGGGATCGTCGTGGTGCTGCCCGAGCTCCCGGACGTGGTGGTCGCCACTGTGCCCACCGAGGAAACCACGCCCGGCGTGACCGCCCCGTCCGGCAGCGTCACCGTCACCTTGTCACCGGCCTGGACCTGCGACTGCTGGGAGGCGTCCAGCGGGATCGTCACCACGTGCTGGTCCGACGTCGCCGCCAGCACCGGCCCGGCCGCCGAACCGCCCAGGCTCCCGGTCACCTGGCTGACCCGCAGTGCCTTCGGCGCGAACACCACCTGCCCCAGCGACAAGGATCCCGACGGGCTGGTCACCCCTAGGTGCTCTTCCAGGTTCTGCACCCCGACCGCGGTCTCCCACGAGTAGTAATCCCAGCCCAGCGCGGTGACGTCCGCGCGGTTTGCGTAGCCGAGGGCCACCAGGTCGTGGTTGAGCTGTGATACGTCCTGGCCGGTGATCCCCTCATCCATGGTCCGCCAGTCCGGCACGCTGCCGTACAGCAGCACCACCGGGGACCCGTTGTCCACCCGGTACAGCGCCTGCCCTTGGCGGATCACCCGCCCCGATGACGGCAGCCAGGTCAGCGTCCCGGTGCCCTGGCCAGTCACCGTGTACGAGTCCGCGTACCCGAGCGTCGCGGTCACCGGCGTGACCGCCGACAGGTCCTGCCGGGTCACCGGCGCTGTCGCCGGCGGTGCCGCCTGCTGCCCGGTCCCGGACGTGGTGGCCGGGGAGAACGCTCCCGCCCGCCACGCTGCCACCGTGCCGGCCGCCACCACGACCACGGCCCCTAGGGCTACCCAGCGGCCACGGCGGTGCGATCGGCCCTGCGGCGCCCCAGCCGCCAGAATCTCCGCGTGCTGCCCGGCCTCAGGGCCGCGCGAAACCGTCTTACTCACCGTCCATCTCCGTTCCTTCCGCATCCATTTCCGTCTCTTTCGCCGTGGGCAGCCCGCAGCACCCAGGCGGCAGCGGCCGCATCACCCCTCCGAGAGCCCGAACGTGAGCGTGGCGCCTTCCAAACTCTGGCATTCGGCGATCGTGTTGGACATCGGCGCCGAATGCGTCTGGGCGTGGGTTATGCCGACTTTAGAGAGATCGAAGTCAGGGCTTCCAGACAGGTCGTCGATGGTGGGGTCGGGCCAGTTGGGCACCCCGTGGGAGCGCATGCACTGGGCGAACTTCCGGTCGGTGGCCATCATCTGCGCCACCACGGCCGGAGGGCAGTCGCCGTCCAGCGTGCACTGGCTGGCTTCTTCCTGGAACGACCCGGCGTTCGGGAGCAGGTGCTGGCAGGCGCCCTGGGCCGCGCTGAACACGGTAGTGCTGACTCCGAAGGCCTGCGCACCGCCCTTCGGGAGCTGTCCGCCGCTGGGGTCAGGGTAATTCGGCACGCCATGGGAGCGCATGCAGTTGGAGTAGGAGACCGCGGACGGGGAGCTCGATGAATCGCTCGCGTTGGTCGAGCCGCCGGCACCGGTGGATGACGGGCTACCGCTGCATGCCGCCGCCAGCTGGGCCAGGGCGGCCGTGGCGATGATGGTGGACGCGATCCGCGCTGTCGGCGGTCGTGCTCGCCGTGGCCGGCGTGTGACGTGGGTGCTGTCGTCCGTCGTGCCTTCGTCGTTGTTCATGAGGGGAAGGTATTGAAGGGCCGATAACACTGCGATAACCCCAGCCGCCTGCAAGGGGCGAGGAACCACGTCCACGCGCACGTGTGTTATCCCGCTGTTATCGGTGGTGAGCCACTATGGAGCCATGAGGGTGCTGGTCGTGGAGGACAACCAGGTGGTAGCGGACGCCGTGGCCGAGGGGCTGCGCGACCAGGGCATGGCAGTCGATGTCGCCTACGACGGGCCGGAGGGGCTGGAGAAGGCGGCCGTGAACACTTATGACGTAGTCGTTCTCGACCGTGACCTTCCCCGGCTGCACGGTGACGTCCTCTGCCAGCAGATCGTGGACTCGCCGGGCACCAGCCGCATCTTGATGCTCACCGCCGCCGCTCTGGTCGAGAACCGGGTGGAAGGGCTGAACCTGGGGGCCGACGACTACCTGGTCAAGCCTTTCGACTTCTCCGAGCTGGTCGCGAGGGTCCGTGCCCTGGCCCGCCGGAGTCCCTCCACGCCGCCGGTGCTCACCCGGGGTGACCTGGTCGTCGACCGGGCCCGCCGGGCCGTCACCAGGGCTCGGCCGGCCCGTGCCCCTAGCCAGGAAGGAGCTCGGGGTGCTCGAGGTGCTCGTCTCGGCGGACGGCGCGGCGGTGACGGCCGAGCAGCTCCTTGAGCAAGTCTGGGACGAGCACGCCGATCCGTTCACCAACGCCGTCGCGGTCACCGTCCTGCGCCTACGGCGGAAACTCGAGCAGCCGCCGCTGATCGAGACGGTCATCGGCGGCGGATACCGGATCCCCTAGCCATGGCACTGACCCGGCTGCTACACAAGGCTCTCGGCCGCCGCAGCGTGCGTGCCCGGATCGCGCTGGCGTGCGCGGGACTTTTCCTGGTCGCCGGCGCAGCGCTGGTCGCCGGCACCTACGCGCTCGTCGACCACAGCCTCGGCCCCCCCGCCGCCGCAAGCCAAACCAGCGGGGGACGAGGAAGCCTCCTCGTCCAGGAGGAATGCCAAGCGGAGAAAGCCAGCCGTGCCCCCGTCGCAGATAGCCCAGCCAGGGAAGCCCAATGTCAGCAAGCCTTCTTCTTCGGAGGAATCCGTCTCGGCGCCGCCGATCAACGCGCCAGCGATCTTTACGAACTGCTGCTGTGGTCCCTCGCTGGCCTGGGCGCCGCCACGATCATGGCCGGCGTCCTGGGGTGGGCGACGGGACGGCGGATCCTACTCCCGCTCCACACGGTCACCGCTGCCGCCCGGCGGACCTCGCAAGAGCATCTCGGCGAGCGCATCAGCTTCGACGGGGCCGACGACGAGCTCAAGGAACTGGCAGACACCTTCGATGACATGCTGGCCCGACTCGACCGGGCCTTCGCCAGCCAGCGCCGGTTCGTGGCCAACGCCGCACACGAACTGCGAACCCCGCTGACGTCAGCGCGCACCCTGATCGACGTCGCCATGGCCAAGCCCGTCAGAACGACCGGACAGCTCGAAGTGCTCGCCGTCCGCGTCCGGGAGGCCCTCGGCCAGTCAGAGGCGCTCATCGAAGGGCTCCTGACCCTGGCCCGATCGGACCGCGGCCTGACCAGCTACGAGTCGGCCGACCTCGAAGCAGCCGCCCAGGACGCAATAGACCAGGTCAGCGCGACCGCAAGAAACTCGAAGATAGTCATCGACGCCGACCTGTCACCCAGCCCCGCCCTCGGCGACCGGATCCTGCTCGAGCGCCTCGCCGCCAACCTCCTCGACAACGCCGTCCGCTACAACGTCACCGGAGGCTCGGTAAGAGTCGTCACAGGCACCGGCGATGGCATGTCGTACATCACCGTCACCAACACCGGGCCCCTCGTGCCGGAATCGGCGGTGGAATCCCTATTCGAGCCATTCACGCGCCTCGACAGACGAGTCGGCAACGGCCAAGGCGTCGGGCTCGGGCTCTCCATTGTCGCCTCGGTCGTCAACGCCCACTATGGTCACCTCCAGGCCGAAGCACTCCCCAATGGGGGAATGACAATATCGGCCCGGCTCCCGAACCCAATTGGGGCCACCTAAGCCTAAGGTGCCCCGCCCATCGATCTAGCGTTGACCCGGCCTGTTGAACCTGCGACCTCTTCGTCCCGAACCCCGCCACTCTGAAGACAGGTGATGAAGCAGTGCCCGTTTACGCAGGTAAGCGAAGTACGCGCACCCGCTTTGACAGCATTTGACTACCGCTGCGCAGCACCTGACGGTACCCGCCCGCTCCCACTTCGCTCCCAAAATCGGACACCCCGAAGCGAAGCCTTCCTGTTTAAGGCTGGAGTACGATGGGCACCCGTCACGATTCCGTGGCGACACCCTGCCGGACGTACTCGCGGAGGAATTCTCGGATAACCGAGGACAGAACCTTGGGGACCGGTTGTACCCGATGATTGGGTCGTTGGCGCGCAGTTGCCTGATGAAGCCGATCTCGATCTGGCGGACCTCGGAGTCGGTCGCGGTCTCCGACTCCCACAGGATCTCCTTCCGGACACTGAAGTCTCGCTGCTCCTCGAGTGTGAAGTCCTGCTGAATGAGACGCTTGTCCGGGCTGCCGAAGTAGAGCATCGTCCCGGTCACGTCCATACCGACGTAGATCTTCTCGTTCGGGTACGTGATCTTGTAGACGACCTTCAAGTGGTGCCCCCCTGGTTCTCTCGTCGACTTCGAGGGCGATGGGCTGTCGTCCTGATGCCGACAGAGGATGCGCAGGGCTTCGAGCAGATCGCTCCGCCGTTCGCCTCCCGCGAAGCACAAGGCGATGACGATGATCAGGAGGCAGGCCGCAAAAGTGAGTGCAACAGCACCACAGCCCTGAGTGAGCTCTGCCAGAATTTCAGGCATGCCGAAGAACCTCGTGTTCTCCGGGCTGACCCATTTCCCGACATTTGAGCTACTGTCTCAGGTCGTACTGGTAGTTAGGACGTATGGTACCGGTTCCGCGCCGCGCCGTAACCCCTCTTTGACGTTCCGCGCCCGCGCTTCCCGCAGGCCCGAGTAGTCCGGCTGATCCCAGCGATCTTCCAGGAGTGAGACCCCGAATCTGCGTGAGGGAGGTTCTGAACCAGGTAGAAAGCGGCGAATTCCAGCGGCGCGCACGTCTGGAATTAGGCAGAAGCTTGGGACATCCAAGAAGTAATGGCGGCATACTAGTTCGACGCTGCCCAACATCCATTTGTTCTCGGTTGCAGATTCTTTCACGGGGAGTTCAAATAGTTTAGCTCGCTCCCAGTAGACCCGGAGCGCACTACCAATTCTCATCGCCTCACCGCGGGAAACATGGAATTGCGGCAAGTATAGAATGTACTTTTGCTCACCGACCGGTATCACTTCCATGAGCAGGCATGCGTTGGATTGATCGCACCGATATGCTACGGTCGCATCGCCCCGTCGACTCCTCGCTCGATAGGAGCGATAAGTCTCGAGGGCCTCGTAGCAAGTGCCCGGCAGGCTGTTCTGGAACCCATTGCGAAGGGACGAGAAGTAGTAGAACTCCTCTGGCAGGCCAGAGTAGATATCTCCTTGTACGAGTGAGTGCGTCATGGTCAGGATGGCTCTCTAAGTGAAGCTCGGAAGTGACGCCCGTTTCTTACTGTGGGAATTTGTCGCCAAGCACGATGGCCCAGAGTCGCTTCGCCTCAGCGTGGTCCCCATTGCTTTCCGCCTCTACGGCCTTCTTGCATCTGGTATAGGCGGTGGAGAATGACTGCTTCACATCTTGTCGGTCTTGCCATGAGAGATAGCTGCTCAAGTCGTTGCTGTGCCCGCCGGGATCTGAGACGATTAGGTGGTTCGGTGCCGCATCGAAGAAGTCGCGTAGGTTGGTCCGGTGGTTGGATCCCAACTTTGAGAAAGTGTTGGCCGTGACGGTCTCAAGGTGAAATGACTTTAGACGGGATGAATGTGCTCGGTTCCATTTCTTCAGCAGGCGGACAAGCCGCAACAGGTGGCCGCTCAATTCAGTATTCTTCTGGCTGAACCAGGTGTTTGCCTTGAGCGGACTCGTTCGTATCCAGGTCTTGTCGCCCGCTGGCAGAAGATAATCGTTCCCTCCGGCGAAAAAAACTGGAGTCACGTCTACGTGGCCTCCCGAGCCGCCAAAGAACACGCGTACAGCCTGCCCTCGAGCGCCGACTTGCTGCGTCACTGTGTCAGCATACGCTTCGCGGACGCGATAAAGAAAGCTCTGTGAGTTATATCGGTACTTCTCGTATGCCCCGTTCGCGTTTGAGAAGATAGCTAGTACGTCGATGTCGTCGATGGGCCGGATGATGGTTCCCTTGGCGGCTGAGCCCATGAGCCTACTTTTATAAAATGGCATGTCCGATGACTCAGGAAATTTCTCGGTAAGATTCCTTATAACTGAGTCTCTCCGTGCAGGTATCTGGATCTTCAATTGCCAGTCAGTAGGTTCTACCTCTTTCTCAAGAAAGGCTTGGAATGCTTGCGCTGTCGTTGTTGCCATGTGTCCTCGATCGTGTGCTTTTGTGTCAGCCTCTTAGAACGGATATCCCCAGGTCGCGTGTACGGGCGGCCATTGCGCGTTCGTTCGATACTCGAGTCTTCCGGTATAGGAAATCTGGAACAAGCGGTCCTTCGCGGCGCAACCTGTATATCTGATCTTGCCAGCTTCGCAAATCCTCGGTCTGGATCGCATGTGAGGGCCACGCTCGGATGCGCTCAGCCAAGGCGTCGGCGAGACGAACCCGGTCCCTAGCGGCAGAACGCGCGGAGTGCCACAGTTCGTATGCATCAAGTACAGCTGGGAGAACGGGAAGGATTATACCCAACAGAAAGTCGGCCAGTGATAGCCCAACGGAAATGCCAATCGCAATGGCTATAGCAGCCCAGATGGTTCCAATAGCGAGCCAAACGCTTGCGTGGCGCTCCAAGAGGCGCTGACTGTAGGCGAGGTTTGACTGCTGGGCAATAGCTATTGCTGGTACTTCGGGAAGCGCGGGGTCAAGACTGTACCAATCAAGAAGGTGCTCCTTCGCTGCATGTGAACTGACGCTATCCTCCTGGAGGACGTCCGCAATATGCTCTGGCTCGGGTGCGACAGCGGGATTAGACGGGATGCTGAAGACAAATACGTCGAAGGCGTCTTGAATGTTGGCTGCCGGGTACGCCCACCTGCGTTCCCGGGCCAGAAAGATTGTTCGGGCCAAGAAGATCCAGCCGCCTGCCACCGCACCAACGATTTCCGCTGAGTTGGACAAGACGACTGTGATGATGGGCGCGCCGAGCGCGATTATTCCGATCCCGAAGACGCGGACGTGGTTCCATCGCTTCGCGTGCGAGTACATCCTGCGTTGAGCAAGAAGTAGTTCGAGTGCAGGCGGCTCATTCTGTCGTCGGAGGATCTCTGACGCCGTTGTTGGGAGCTCAGTAGGAGACCTGCTAGGGGCTGATGACATGGGGAGGATGTTACCGCTCGTGGCAACGTCGTGCGCGGAGCGTGTGTGCACTATGAGGCTCTAGCGACGGGAAGCAACTACTGGATTGATCTGCGCCGAGAGTGGTGGTGCCAGCTCACGATCAGATGCGGAAAGGCTATTTTTCATACGGTGTTGGAGACTGAGTAGATCTCCCTGAGTTTTGCGCTCGGGTCTGCGGTGCGGAGCACCGACGCGCCGGAGGCGCGCGCCCTTGACTGTGATCTTGAGCCGCGTAACGGCGAGCAACCACATACTCAAGGGAAGCGTGACCAAGTTGCCCGGCGTCAGTGGCGTCTAGCAGGGTGATCGCCTCCCAGGTCCTGCCAGCCCGTGGCGCTACTGGACGCACCAGCACGACTGAGCCGCAGGCGCGCTCATGCTAACGCTGCCTGCCGTCCCGTGACGCATTAGTCTCCGAACGTGAGCTGGCCGGGCGTTCCGGAGCTGACAAGGCTGGAGTAGCTATGCCGGGGGTTCCGGTCTTGCTGGCTTTTCGGCCAATGGGTGCCCGTCTTTTCCAGGCCAACGGCCGGGATCAGCGGACCGTCGAGGATGCGGGCTGCGAGTTCGGACTGGGCGAATTCAAGCGCAGTAAGGCGGGTGAGCACTGTGAGGATGTCGATCAGCTCGGTGGTCCAGTCCGGCTGCCATGTTTCGGGGTGGATAAGGTCGAGCGGGTAGTTCTTCTTCCCGCCCGGGTCTTTCTTGCGGTAGTTGAACCACGACTTGACGACGTTCTTGCCGCCGACGCTGTACTCCCAGACCTCGCGTCGTACGGGAGCGAACTCGCCGTCGCCGACCAGGAGGACCGCGCGGCCCTCTTCGTAGGTGATCGCGGACGGCATGCCGCTGATCGCCCTGGTGCACAGCGGCTGCCGGGGATCGCCGGCCGGCATCCTGATCTGATCCAGAGGCCGTTCGGAGTTCGCGTGCACGGCGCCGTAGGTGTGGAGCCAGATCACTTCCTGCCCGGTCCGGACTGCCTGCTCCCACAGGTGCGGGTCGGCGGTGATTGGCACGCGGATGCCTGGGGTGGCCAGTTCCTCGGCGAAGCGCTGCGTGTAGGCCGGGTGCGCCACTACCGCGGCGAGGTAGGCGACCACGTCCGCTGCCGTGACCTCGCGGCGGAGCGCGGCGGCCAGCGACCCAATCAGTCCGGGGGCGAGGTTCGGGCTGCCGTCCGGTTGCAGGGAGGGCAGCGTCCGGCCGCCGCGTCCATTGAAGTGATGGAAGTCAGGGATGAGCGGGGAGAACACGATGCCAGGGCCGCCGGGAATGAACTGGGAGTGCTGCTCGACGACGAAGACCTGGCCTGGGATGCGGGCTGCCCATAGGTCGCGGCGTGGCATGTCCATGAGCCTGGCGTCGGGGAGTGCCCATTGCCGGTCGAAGGACCGGTATCCGACCTGGATGGGTGCGGGCTGGGTGATGGTGTCGTGCCGGAGCGGTCCGGCGCTGGAGTTGTGGGTGTCGGTGCCTGGCAGTGGCGGCTTGGCCTTGTCCATGGTGGCGTCGCGGCCTTCCTTGAACAGGCCGGACTGGACTGCCGGGTCCTTCTCGGCCATAAGGATCCGCCACCGGGTGCGGAGCGTCTCCGGTGCGGGCGCGTAGACCCAGGTGCGGGTCGGGAAGACGCCGGGTGAGTACCAGGGCATCAGGTCGGAGAGGGCGGGGAAGGTGTCCCAGTCGCCGGCGGCGGCCGGGGTGAACGGGTCGGCCCATCCGGTGCGCACTTCGCTCCAGCCGTCGCCGTCGAGCTGGACGGCGGCCAGGGCGTCGAACTTGTCCTGCTGCCGGCCGGCGACGGCGCGGTGGCGGATGACCGCAGGGACGTCGCTGCTGGCGTCGGGGCCGCGCAGGAACAGGCCGATGGCGAGCGGCTGGCGGACGCCGGGGAACACGCGGGTGGGGATGTCGGGGGTCTGGCCTTCCGGGGTGAGGTCGATGATCCATCCCTCGGAGGCGTGGCGGCGGAGGTACTCGCGCATGCCGGTGAACGCCGGGCCGGTGAGGTAGCCGGAGGTGGAGATGAAGCACACGATGCCGGCGTCCCCGCCGGGCTTGCCGCTAGTGGACTCCCAGACCTTCCACGTCGCCCAGCGCCAGAAGTAGACGTAGAGGTTCTTGAGCTTGGCCTTGAACCGGCCCCCGCCCTGGACGTAGAAGTCCTCCAGGATCGCCCGCGCGCTGGCGCCGTGCTCGAGGCTGCCGTTCTCGACCCATCCGCCCTCGCCGACGGCGAGTTCCTTGTAGGGCGGGTTGCCGATCACCACGGTCACGTCGGCGGCGGCCTTGACCTCGTTGGCCTTGCGCCGGGACTCCGCGACGATCCGGAGCGCCTGGCTGATGTAGGTCTGCGCGGCCTGGTAGTCGTCGAGGGTGTCGGTGACGTACAGGCTCATCCCGCCGGCCGGGGCCGCCGCGCCGTAGGAGGCGAGCAGGTCGGCCGTCCGGAGCTCGGCGACGGCGTACGGTCCCATCTGGAGCTCGAAGCCGACGACCCGCCCGGCGACCTGGCTGACCACTCCGGGCACCGAGCCCGGCCCGTTGTCGCGCTCGGCGGACCGGGCGGCGTGCTCCAGGATGGCGTGCAGGTAGGTGCCGGTGCCCATCGCGGGATCGACCGTCAGCACCTTGGGATCGCGGAAGCCGTCGCGCTTGCCCAGGCGGGTGACGAGCGCGTCCTCGGTGAGCCGGACCATGTGCTCCACGACCTCGCGCGGCGTGTAGTACGACCCGGACCTCTTCCGAAGGTCGCTGTCGTACAGCTCGAGGAAGTGCTCGTACAGGTGCAGGTAGGCGTCCCGCCGTCCCCGGCGGACCTTCGGCCAGTCGACCGCGCCGATCACCCGCACCAGCAGGTCCAGGCTCACCCGGAAGTCCGCGGCGACGTCATCGGTGAGCAGCTGCAGCGCCCGGCCCATCAGCGAGTGCCCCGATCCCAGGGCCGCGCCGATCTGGTGCAGCGGCTGGCCCGTCACGTCGATGCCCTCGGTGCGCGCCAGCAGCAGCGCGAACGTGACCGCCTGGGCGTACCCGTCGGCGAAGGTCCTATCGGTGGCCTGCGGGAACAGCATCGCCCGCCAGTCGCGCGCCAGGCCGGCGAACGGCTGCCGGTAGGGGTCGGCTCCCGCGTCGACGGCTTTCTGCTCGGCGGCGAGCTGGTCGATCACCTCCCCGCGCAGCAGCCGCGTCAGCGGCGCCACGGCCTTGACCAAGGCGCCCACCGCGGTGATCGGCTGCGGCTTCCAGAGCAGGAAGCCGCGCAGCGGGGCCTCCAGCTCGGCCGGCGGCGCCAGCCTCCGGCCCGCGGTGGCCAGATCCCCGCCGGACAGCGCGACCGGCCCGGAGACAAGCACCTCGTCCTGGTACAGCCGCCAGTGCGTGCCGTTGGTGTAGATCAGGTTCGGCAGGTCGCGCTGACGCTCCCACTGGAGCTTGTCGTGCCCTCTGAACCGCGCCGGATCCAGCGGATGACCAGGCGCCTTCACTTCCACATAGCCGCTGATGAGCCCGTTGACGCTGACGCCGTAATCCGGCCGGACCCGCCGCTCGGCATCCCGCACCTCATCATGGAATACCGCGTTCACCCCGATCCGCTGCCCCGCCGTGCGCAACAGCCCCTCAAGCGGCGCGCGGATCGCCGCCTCCCGGTCACCGGGGCCGGCAAGCTTCAGCCGGCATTCCTCGCCGAAGACGCTGACCGCGACCCGCAGCCATTCCGGCGCCTCAGCCCCGCCCACTGCCACCCCCGCAGAAGATGCTCATCTAGGACATTCTCGCAAGGAACCGAACTCTATGTGTGTTAAGTGCTTTTTGGGATATCCAACACATCACGGTTCTAGGCGCGCGTCTCACCTGATTGCCTTCAACGAGGGTCGACGAGGTAAGGGGTATTCAATGGAATGATTTCCATAATCATGAATTCCTGAAGCAAGCTATAGTATTTCGAATACTTCTCTAATTGATGAGCTTTTAGCGGAGAGTCGGCCAAACAGGCGGACTAAAATCAGGTCCCGTCTCGGGTTCAGACTTAGCCGGACCCACGATGCCGCGTTCTGTCTGGGACCGGCTGGATGTGCGGTTCGGCGGCCCGCGCGGACGGCGCTCGCTTGGATGGGCGATCCGGTACGCCCTCGGTGCTCTTGGGAACGTGTTCCCCTTGCGGGCGTCTGATTGCGACGATGACTTCATGACGACCGCTGAAGAGGACCGGCAAGCGGCCCAGGAGCTGGCGGCTCTGGCCACGACCCCTATCGGCTGGGCGTCCAGGGATCGCCTGCGGAGAGCGCTGCTCTGGGTGAGCCGGAGACGGCTAGGCCGGCGGCATGACTGGCCGGTTATCCCCGTCCTGGGAACACCGTGGCAGGACAATCCGTCAGTGCGGGGCATTCGCTGGCGCGAGCGGGCGGCCTACCTGAACGGTCAGCCGGTGTTCAGCGTCGACTACCAGGTCTGCCGCAGCTGCCGGGTGGGCTGGGTCGAAGAACCGGGCACGGAGGAAGGCTACGAGCGCTGCGGCCTAGCCGCTGCCGGCCTCGCCGCGCTGCGTGCCGAGCATCCCGGCCTGACATGGCATACCGCAGGCAACCATATGCCCGACTCCGAGCCCTTCTGGCAAGCGGTTGCCTCGGGAGTTCCTGGCGGTTATGCGCAGCGCGATATCTGCCTGCACCGCACGCCACGAACTGGAGGTAAACAACCCCGGATCCCGGGCCTTACCGCGCCCCTGAGTCGGCCTCGGCGCGGCAGAGCCTGAGATCTGACCGCCGATATTTACCCAGGGTGGGTCCGATCAGCGTGGTGTCTTAGGTGATCCTTGGCCCTGGCCGGATAGGCTTTGTTCTCCTTGCGAGTGTCCTCGCTCATGTGCCGTGCGGGACTGCTGCGTCGGCCCCGGCTGTGCGGTATCGGGCTCATGATCCGGGGCAGATAGATGACCGCGCAGTGGGACGGGGAACGAGAGAGCCACCGGATCCGCCGTCCTGGCTTCATCGGCTCCGGGACCGGCTAGTTTCAGCGGGATTGGAAAGCCCAGGCGGGCGTACAGGTCAATGACGGAATCCCGGAGATCGGTGATCTGACTGCGCAGCTCTTGCGCGTCATCGGTCTCCGGGGAACCAACGCGTTCCTCAAGCGCCTGGACGCGCGCAGCGAGTTCGTTCGGTGAAGTGCCGCCCGCGTGCTGGGCCGGAGAGGCAACGAAGACGCCCTTGCCCTGCTGCCCGACGATAAGTCCGGCCCGGCGGAGATCGTTTATCGCGTCGCGGATCACTGTGTTCGAAACCGAGTACCTGGCGCGGAGTTCCGCGCTCGACAATAGCTTGTCGCCCGGCGCCAATTCCCCGCTCTCTATCTGAGAGCGCAATTCAGCGGCAATCTGCATATATGCGGGAGTTCCCGAAATAACAGTCATTTCCTTCCCCACCCTTCCCAACTGGCCAGGACGGTCAACCTGACGTACTTAGTACATCACATGGCCCTCCGCTTGTGTCGATAGGCCAGTTCACCAGGTTCGCCGGTGACGGGTTCCAGGCGAGGACTGGGATGCGGCGCGGGCCTGCGGACGGTTTGGCTGCCACGCAAGGGTGACCGTGGCGGCTGGGACATCCGCGACTGCCTGGAGGCGGTCGGCGGCCTGGACAGCGGCGGCAGCCTGAAGCTGGCGATGCCGCGCCTGCCGCAATCGGGCCACGGCGTGCGCCAGGCCGATGAGCGAGTGGATCAGGGCACGACGGGCGGAGCCGGGCGGCTGCCCTCCGGGTCGGCAAGCCGCTAGCAGGTAGGCGGCCGTGCGGAGCATCGCGCCGCCGGGCGACGGGACGGGGATGCGCCCCCATGGCGCGCGGGCAGCCCGGCCGAACGACTCAGCGGCCCGCCCCAATTCGGGATTGCCCGTGGCCTCCGCCGCTGCGCGAAGCAGATCGGCGGCGGCCCACGCGATGTCAGGACTGCCGCGCCGCCTCGCCGCTAGCTCGCGGGCGGCCCACCGCGCGACCCTGGCCGCGTAGTCGTAGATCTCGCCGACGTCGGCCCCGGTGAAGTAGTCGGCGCCGGGTCCGGCGCCGCGCTGCCCGGCTCGCCAGCGGGCGCGCATCCTGCCGAGCTGCAGCTGCTTGTCGAGGGTCCCGCCCGCGAACCAGATGGGCCGCCTGGACCGGTCCGCCAGGCCGGGCAGGGTGACGGCGTACCCGCCGGCCTGGCCTGGCTTCAGCGGATCGCGCCGCAGCCGGATAACCAGCCCGGCCCGCTGCAGCGCATGGAAGAACTCGCGTTCGGTGCGAGCTGCCCGCGCGGCCCGGGTAACCTCGCGGCGAAGCACGGCGCAGGCGGCCGGGCTGCCCATGCCCCGGCCCGACAGGCGGCCTAGCCCGTCGGCCCACCGCTTGCGGAGCTTCGGCAGCGTCAGATCGGCCGCCAGCTTCCCGCCGCCGAACCACACCGGCCCGCCACCGGGCGCGCGGTCATCGGCCAGCGCGACGGCATAGCCGGTGACCTCATCGGGCCGCACCGCGCTGTTCCGAAGCCGGACGAGCACGCCGCGCGCCGCGAGCCCTGCGAAGAACTCGCGCTCGGTCCGGGCTGCCGCCGCGGCGGCTTCGACCTGGCGGCGGAGCACAACGCGGGACGGCTCGGACCGCCCGTCTCGGCTGGCCTTCTCGGCCTCGGCACGGGTCGGCCGCTTCGGGGCGGTGCGGTCGGCCCGGGCCACCCTGCGCAGGTCGTAGGTCCGTTCGGCCCACGCCATCGCCTCGCCGATCCGCCACCAGTCGCCGCGCAGCCGCACAGGCCGGCCGTCCTGGCGCGCGAGAGTGGCCACGATGTGAATGTGGTTGTCGCCGTGGTGGACGGCCACCCACCTGACCCCCTCGCCCTCATGGCCCCGTTCCGACAGCCCGGTGCGGTGCATGAGCTCAGCGGCGATCGCCATCCACTCGTCACCACCGAGGTCGCGGTCCTCCGGAGCCGCGCGGACGACGCAGTGCCACACATGCTTTCCGATCACCCGCCCGCGTGCGCGGTCCTGCTTGACCGGCAGCTCGAGCAGCTCGGTGAGGCGGCGGAAGTCACGGCGACCAGACGACCGCACAGGCGGCTCGTGGGCGGCTGGGTCGGCCCACCCGGCAACCAGGTGCGGGTTGACGTGCTCGTTTGCCTTCCCCGGCCCGAAGAGGTAGCGGAGCAGGTTCTTGACGGAATCGCCGCGGCGAACCATCCGGCCGATCACAGGATCTTCCTCGCGACGGCGATCGACGCGTTCTCCAGGGCCTTGACGGTCCACGCGACGTTGTCCGCGTAGCGGCGGAACTCGGGACCGGTGGTGCCGGTTGAGTTCAGCCTGGCGACTGACTGGTTGAACAGCTTCCCGGCCCTGCGGGCTAGTTCGCTCGCCTCCTGGAGCGCCTTGAGCGCGTCCAGTTGCATCCGGCTGGCTGGGATAGCCCTTCCTGTGGCGGCGTCGATCCCGGCTCGCCCGAGCCACGCGGCGACGGCCAGGCCGTCCCGCGCGGCCGCGTCCTCGACGGCGGCCATCTCGGCATGGTTGTACTTGATGGCCACCCGGTTCGATCGCCGGCTCGCACTTCGCGGACGCCTGCACCTGGGGGCGGACGTGGGGGACATGGACAGTCATCTCCTACTGCCACCGCCGCCCCATGACGTACTTCCATCTTATGTCTGGCCCGCGCCCGGGCCAGACATAAGGGCACCTTGTGCCGTATCTTGCTTCCCTGATTCCGGCGCCCCGCGATTCCGCGTCTTTCCGCGATCGTGCAGACATTGCGTTCCTGTCCACCAGGCTCAGGAAGTCCACCGTGGTTTTCTCAAGCAGCGCTTACCGAGGCGGGAGCGCGCGTGTGCGGGGATAATTCGCCGCCCAGAACAATCATTAACGTCCGTCCGTGCGGTAGATAGACGGTTCATAGTTGCGTGGGCGCTCTTCGGCAAGCAGGCCGCATAGTTCCGCGAAAGCGTCCAGCGTTGTTGCACGGAGAAGCTCAGCTAGGCGGCGCATGCTGACGTATTGCGCGCCACGCTCCTTTGCCTCGCGAGCACGCGCGTCGACGACCGATAGATCCGAGCGCGCCGGGATGTGAACGGGCTGGTTTCGGAGCTTGGCCGCCTTTTCGGTCTCGTAGCTGATCTCAGAAATACCGGTCACCTCTCGGACAATCGCCTCGGCCTCCGCAAGCGACTGGGTATCTAGAAGGCGCGCGGCTGGCGTGACCTCAAGAGCGGCCTTCGCATCGGTGGCGAACAGTGCAGTGGTGTCGGTTGTCAGCTCGACCTAATCTCCTGCGTCACGGACTTCGACTAGTCCCCGGCGGCCGTCCGCAGCTGCTGCCAGAAGGCCGGACGCCTCGGACGGGTGCCAGCGGAACACGTCACGGATAGGGGCGACGTCCAAACTGCTGAGATTCGGTAGCTTCTCAGCCGCGAGCGCGCGCAACCGAGCCAGGATGATGTCCGGCGGCAGTTCTCCGTCGATCCCCGGGGCCGCGATCATCAGCCGTGCCGGCAGGGCAGCCCGGACGCAGGCGGCCAGGGCAAGCTGATCAGCAAGCGGGCTGCGCAGGCCGGGGTCGGTACCGTCAGTGAGGATGTCTCCGCCGACGTCAAGCACTGCGACGCTGGCGGCCTGGAAGAAGTCCGCGGCAGCACGGATCTGCGCGGCCATATCCGCTGCCCCGCCCACCGGGTCGAGTAGCAGCAGGCGCGCAGGGAGATTGCTCGCGAGCCGCGGCAGTGAGGAAGCGGCCGGGCTGATCGGCGTCGTCGACAGGACCACTTCAAGGACATGCGGCGCGAGTTCGTGCAGGCCGGTGAACTCAGCAGCGCTACGGGGTCCAGGAACGGGATCAATCATGAGCCGGTCCCAGGAGTAAGTCAGGATCACCGGCTCAGCGAGCTGGAGCACGCGGGCTAGGGCGGCGGCAGTGATCGCGTCCCCACCACCGCCAGCCGCAACGATCAAGGTCTCAGCCACAACTCGACCCTACACAGAAGGATGCGCAGGTCCAGTGCCTAGACTGGCTAGTGGCATATGACACTTTCTACAGTTGGGATCATTACCTTGCCAGAGATCCAGGAGGTTCTCCCGAAGTACCTGCAGATCGCGGCCCACATTCGGGCCCAAATCGTACGTGGTGACCTGCAGCCAGGCGCCGAGCTGCCCTCGGAGCGCAGGCTGGCAGAAGAGTGGAAGGTTGCGCGCCCCACAGTCTCACGAGCAGTGGAGTCGCTGCGGGTTCAGGGACTTGTTGAGTCGCGACCGGGTCTAGGCACCTTCGTGCGGCACGCGAACGCGGTGCCTCGTGCGCGTGAGCGGTACGAGCGGGCACGGGACCACGGGACGATGTACGCCCCTGGCGAGTCAGTGGAGTTCCTGGCCGCTGAACTTATCGAGGGTCCAGAGCATGTTGTGGCTGCCTTGCAGCTTCCAGCAGGCAGCAGTGCGGTCCGCCGCGTCCGACTGCTGAGAAACGCTGTTGGCCAGCCGATTGAGCTATCGACGTCATGGTTTGCGCCAGAGTTCGCCAGCCGAGCACCGCGACTGCTCGAGCTGGAACGGATCCGCGGCGGAACGGGGAAGTACCTGGGCGAAGTCGCAGGGCGGGAACCGTCCTATGCCCGCGATCAGGCCGCCGCCCGTCTCGCAGGTGTTGAGGAACGTCAACTGCTGAACCTGTCCGACCCGGCCGCCGTGCTTGAGTACCGGCTGACCGTCTACGACGCCAAGGATTTGCCCGTCCAGTTTGACGAGTCCGTTTATCCCGCTGAGCGCTGGGTTCTCAGCCAGGAGTACCAGCTCTCTCGCTGATCCCCCTCTGTCAGGGGCGAATCTGATACAGCCTTGCACTAGGTGGCCTATGCCACTTGCCAGATAGCGGAACTGACCGCATACTGGCCAGTGGCATAGTCCAGTGGCTGGTAGGTCGGCGCCACGCAAGGTGTTGCGCGGCGCCGACCTACGGCCCCAGGTATCGGAGTCACTAAGGATGCAGTTCAGGCGTACTACCAGGACCGCCCGCCGTCAGGCGCGAGCTGTCGGCAGGGCGCTCGCCGCCGTCCGTGACGCTGCGCTTGAGCGCCCACTGCCCGCCGACCGGCTGGCCAGCGCGGCGCGCGACGCTCTCGCCGCGGGCGCGGACCGGCTACCCGTCGTCCGCGCCGCCATGGTCGGCGCGGCAATGTCCAACCCTGACGACCCCGCCGACTTCGACCACCGCGAGCGGGCTTACGCCGTTGCCAGGCAGGCCGTATACGGCGCCGAGAAGTGGCCGCCGTCCCCCGAACCGAGCACTTGACGTACTAAGCGTGCTAAGTGCATTATGAAGTCATCGCACCGCGGAAGACGCAACGAGTTGCGCACGAGGTGCAGACCCCAGCAAGCAAAGGAGGTGCGCAGAATGACCGATCCGGCCGCCATCACAACGCAGCTCAACCGGGTCTTCTCGGCCGTTGAGTACATGTCCGACCTCGAGGGCCAGGACAAGGGCCTGGTGATCGAGATGTCTCAGGCCATGCTCAGCGACGTGATAGAGGGCGACGGCCTCATGCCGCTGGTCGCCTACGTCAGGCGCTACTGCGACGTCATCGACTCCGCAGCCGACGCCGAGCGAATCGCGGGCGAGATCTGATGCCCCGCCGCAACAGGAACGCGCTGCGCGGAGGCGTGAGGCAGCCCCGCGACTGGGGCCAGCCGGCGCAGACGGCTGACGAGTTCGATGGCCTCGACCACCTGCTCAGGAACGCTTGGGTCACTTCGCCGCCGAGCTGGGCGCCGCCACCGACTCCAGCGCCGTGCTCGCCCACATCTATGCGCGGGCCGGCGCGATCGGCAGGGGCTGCAGGTGACCGCGGCACAGGCCCCCGTCGCTCTGCCGGCGCTGCATGAGGCGCTGGACGCTGCCGCGCGGGCCGCGCTGCTGGCCGAGTCCGGTGATGTCCCGACGGCGCTGCTGGCACTTCGTGACGCGGGCTGCGCGGCCGACGAGGCGTTCCCGCCCGGGTCAGCGGAGGCCGCCGCGCTGGCGACGGTCCTGGGATCGATCGGCGAGGGCAGGGGAGCTGCGGCAGTCGAAATGAGCGTCCGCGAGCTGCGGGCCGACCTTGCCGGCGTGATCAACGCCGCCGGAACGCGCGGCCAGGTCACCTTCGTGACCAGCCGCGGTCGCCGCGTCGCGGCCGTGGTCTCCGTCACTGCAGGGGAGCGGGCGCAATGATCCGGGGCGAGTGGGTCATCCCCGAGGACGGGATCATCGACGCCATCGCGGTGCAGATCGCCGCGAGCGGCCAGCGGCGGGTCAAGCTCACCCGGACCGAGCGGCGCTTCGCGGCCGCGCTGATCCTCGCCCGGGGCGGCAACGCCTACCAGGTCCACAAGCGGCTGGGCGTCAGCTCGAGCACCGCGCACACGCTGGTCGCCAGCCTCACCGCGAACCCGGTTGAACTGGGCGAGGTGGCGTGATGGCCGCCCGCGTCCCGCTCCGGGTCCGCGTCAGCGGCGCAACTGACACCATCGACCGCTTCCTCGCGGCGCTGCGCGCCGCCGGCTTCGACCTGTCGGCGCAGTCCTCGCCTCGCCCGAACCGCCGTGAGCCGGGCCACCGCGTGTACGCCACCGTCCGGCTCCCCAGCCCCGATTCCACCCGCACCGACGACAAGCGCGGGACGGCGCCCCACCGCCAAGCAAGCCGCCGCCCCGCTGCCCCTGCATCTCCCGAGTGATCAAGAGAGAAGGCGCACCACCATGATGTCCCCCCGCCGTCTGGCCGTCGAGCTGACCGGTCGCCTGGACGGCCCGCACGCCGACGAGCACACCGCCGGCGCAGCAGACCTGGCCGCCGAATGCGTCCGGTTCCTGAACTACGCCACCGGCTCGCACGCAGGCCCCGAAGGTGGCCTGACCTGGCCTTCCACCGTCTACGAGGTCGCTGGCGGCCTGTCACGGGCAGCGCTGTCCTTGCCGCAGCTGCTCACCCAGATGTCGACCTGGCTGGTCGGCGAGCTGTGCGAAGGCCGCCTCGGGATGGACGACCGCAGCGACCCCGAGGTCGCCGTGGCGGAAGCCCGCGCTCACCTGAACGCGGCGAAGTACGCGGCTCTGGCGCTGGAGCGCGAGCTGTCGGCGGCGCAGAACGCGCTGGCGGCCGTGAACGGGCGCGGCCCCGCGCGGGAAGGGGGTGCCCGGTGACGCTGCGCCTGCCGCGGTTCAACCCGCCGCTGAAGCTGATCGCCCTGTTCTTCGCTCTCGTGGTGATCGGCCGGTCCAAGGTGGCCCTGCTGCCCGGCTGGACCGTCCCGCTCCCCGCCCTGCTCCTGGCGGTTGAGGTCGTGGCCTGCGCCACGGTCGTCGCCGTCGTGCTCATCCGCCACCGCCCCGGCCGCGCCGCAACCCGCACATGGGCGGGGTCGTGACGCCCCGCAACCCGCTCGCCCGGATGGCGCACCAGGTCGGCCAGGTGGCCTGCCGGCTCGCCTTCCCGCTGCCTGCCATCGGGTGCGGCTGCCCGCTGTGCAACCGGGACGAGCGGTACGCCCGAACCCAGATGCGCGTCCCGCTCCGTCACCCCGAGTGGGTCACCCGGGAGCTGCCCGCCGCCCAGGAAGAGCAGCTAGCTGCGCTCGCCGACGAATTGTGGCCGGACGAGGGCTACGCAGAGATCATCACCGAGCTGCGCAGGCAGGAGGGTCAGCCATGACCAGCCCGAACCCCTGCCCGCCCTGGTGCTCGGACAAGCGCCCGGCGGACGACCCGGCTCACTTTCACCTGAACGAGGAGGTGGCGTGATGGCGCTGTCCGCTGAGTTCGACTCCCCGGCCGACAAGGTCGCCTACGCGATCGTGGCGTCCGGGGCTGCCGCCCTGTCCTACGATCACGCCCGCGCGTTCTTCCTCCCGTTCATGGGCAACATCGGCGCATCGTTCACGCCGCTGCTGCTGGACGCGGTGGTGTACTGGCTCGCCACCGCGTGCATCCGCCAGGCCAAGAAGGACCGCCCGCTGCCGATGCTGCGGCTGGGCGCGTACGCACTGCTGTCCTTGTCGGTGACGGCGAACGCGCTGGGCGGGGCGACGCTGTGGGAGCGGGTGTTCATGGCGCTGCCCGCCGCGCTGTTCGGCTTCCTGACCGAGGTGCAGATCCGCCTGGCACTGTACGAGGCCGAGGAGCGGGGCGGCGGCCGACGCGACCGGCTCACGCTCGCGCTGTGGCTGGCGCACCCGATCGGCGCGCTGCGGGCACTGGTGTGGAAGGCCCGGCATGCCGCGCCGGCGTTCGCGGCGGCGGCGGCCGAGCGGGACCGGCTGCGCGCCGCCCGCGACGCGGTCCGCCTCGCGATGCCGGGCCGGTCGAAGCCCGTCCGGCGGGCGCGCCACGGGGTGCTGCGGGAACTGTCGGCCGGGCGGCTGTCGCCCGCCGACGCCGTGGCGGCCTCCGGCCTGCTCGACCGGGACGACGTCCACGGGCTGCACCGCGCCGCGCTGATCGCCGCCCTCGGAGGCACCAGCCGGGTGCGCGCCGCCGCCGCAACCGGGCGCACTCCGGGTGCACCCCGTACCCGTACCCGTACCCGCACTCCGAGTGCACCCGGCACCCGCACCCGGTCGCACTCGGGTGCGGTCTCCGATGAGGCGGCGGAGATGCACTTCGCCGCCGAGCTCGCCGACGGCACGGTGCCGTCGCAGCGGCGGATCAAGGCCGAACTCCACGTCGGCCAGGACCGCGCCGCCCAGATCCACGCCCGCCTGGCGGCGCTCGCCGCCTCCGACGCCAGCCCCAGCCCCGATGCCGACGGTGCCATCACCGAGGCGCTGCCGGTCGGCACCACGCCCGACGACGAAAGGACGGTCGCGCCATGACCAGCCCAGACGACAACGCGATCCCAGAGCCGGACGACGGTCCGGACGCTGAGGTCGTCCCCTTCCCCGGCCATGCCGCCGGGCCGACTGCCGAGTCGGACACCTCCTTCGAGGTGCCGCTCGATGACGAGCCTGAGGACGAGCCCGAGCCGGTGGACGACGGGTACGGGTACGCGCTCGATGACGAGCCGGACCTGTACCCGGTCATCCCCGAGAACCTGCGCAGCCTGGAGGCGGTGCGCGGCACGCTGGCGCGCACCGGGCAGCGGGCCGGGCACCACGCCGCGTTCCACGGGGTGCGCACTCCTGCGTACCTGGTGCTCATGCTGTTCTGGGCTGGCGTGGGCGTGTTCCGGCTCGCCGGGCGGCAGCTGTCGTGGTGGTGGGTCATGGAGACCGACACGCTGCGCTCGGCGGCCGTCGCCTCCGGCGATGCCCGCGAGTGGATGCGGCTGCACAAGGAGGCCAAGGAAACCCGGCTGATCCGCGGCCTGGTCCTGGCCGGCGAGGTGACCGCGCTGCTGATCGCCGTGCTGGTCCTGGCCGTGGCGGCGCCGTGGTGGGGCCAGGCCCTCGCCGTCGCGGTGGCGGTCCCGGCGCTGGCCCGTATCGGCGCGGCCGGAGGACCGGCCGATCATCTCCCGGCCACGACCGAGCCGCGGTTCCGGGTGATCTCCGCTGACGTGGTGCTGCGCGCCTACTACGCGGCCGGGCTCGGCAACCCGGACAAGCCCGACCAGCGCGTCGGGTTCGAGTCGACGATGAGCCACGACGGCGCCGGGTCCAAGGTGAAGGTCGTCCTGCCCTACGGCAAGGGGTTCCACGACGTGGTGAAGGCGCTGCCCGCGCTGGCCTCCGGCCTGGACGTCGCCCCGTCGCAGGTCTACCTGACCAAGGACAAGAAGAGCCACCGGCGGCACACGCTGTGGGTCGCCGACCGTGATCCGCTCGCCGTCCCGGCCGGGCGGACCCCGCTGCTGGACTGCAAGCGCCGGTCCGTCTGGGCGCCCGCCCCGTTCGGGCTGGACGAGCGGGGCCGCAAGGTCACCCTGCTGCTGCTGTGGATCTCGATCCTGATCGGCGCGCAGCCGCGCAAGGGCAAGACGTTCTCCGGCCGGCTGCTGGCCCTGTACGCCGCGCTCGACCCGACGGTGCGGCATGTCGATCGTGGACGGGAAGAACTCGCCGGACTGGACCGCGTTCCGGCAGATCGCCTACCACTACATCCACGGGATCGTGCCCGGCCGCGACGGCGACCCCGTAGAGCAGCTGCATCAGCGCGCTGTCCGAGATCAAGGCGCACATCCTCGCCACCAACGAGTTCCTCGCCTCGCTGCCGGTCGAGGAGTGCCCCGAGGGCAAGCTGACCGAGGAGCTGTGCCGCCGGTACCCGGCCCGGCTGTTCGTGTGGATGCTGGTCATGGAGGAGTTCCAGGTCTACTTCGAGCTGGCCGACCAGAAGGCCAACGCGGCGATCGCCGACCTGCTGTCGTTCATCCAGGCGGTCGGCCCGTCCGCCGGGGTGATCCTCGTGCGCTGTCGCAGAAGCCGTCCGGCGTCGGCGCGGGCGACGTGGAGCGGCTGTTCAACCGGTTCCGCGACAACCACACCGTCCGGTTCGCGCTCAAGTGCGGCAACCGGGACGTCTCCGTCGCCGTCCTCGGCGGCGACGCCTACGCCGAGGGCTTCGACGCCTCCACGCTGCCCATGGCAAGGCCACCAGGGCGTCGGCTACCTGTACGGCGCGGCCGACGAGACCCCCACCGTCCGGCACCTACCTCGCCGACGCGCGAGGACGCCGACCAAGATCATCGCCGCCGCCCGCGTGCTGCGCGAGCGGGCCGGGACCATCGCCGGGTTCGCCGCCGGGCCAGGACACCGGCACCGCCCGCCCGCGACGTCCTCGCCGACGTCCTGGCCGTGTTCGGCGCCGACTCCGGCCTGCACTGGACGGTCCTCGCCGAACGGCTCGCCGCCCAGTTCCCCGACCGGTGGGCCGACGCGACCGCCGAGGCCGTCTCCGCCCAGTGCCGCGACCTGGGCGTCCCCAGCGTCGACGTCCGCTACCCCTCCAGCCGCGCCGGCCGCGTCAGGGTCGGCTGCCGCCGGGCCGACGTTGAGACGGCGGCCGGACGGTGAGCCGCCCCGACACGTGTCGGGCCGCCCCGACACGCCGTGACCTGCGCAAAGCTACCCGGCCCGACACCGCCCGCACCGGCACCCGCCGCTGGCCTGCGGTGTCGGGTGTCGCGGCGCCCGCGGCGCCGACCAACCGGAAGGAGACCCCATGGCCGCGAAAATCAAGGCGGGCCGTCCGCTGCGCGCGGCGTGCGGCAAGCCCTACGCCAACCCGCTCGCCCACACCTGCGCCGTCAAGACCGACTTCAAGGCGCCGCAAGCGCGCACGCCGCGTCGCGCGGCACGCCGCCGCCAAGCGCGAAGGCCGCTGCCGACGCCCGCCGCGCGAGGGAGCCGCCAGGCGCAAGGCAGCAGCCGAGGCGACGCAAGGCAGCGGCCGCCGAGCGCGCACGCGCGGCCGAGCGGCGCAAGCTCGCCGCCGCGCAGCGCCGCGCGCAGGCCGCCGCCAAGCGGAAGGCCGCCGCCGAGGCCGAAGCGCGCAGCGGCAGCCGCCAAGCGGACCGCACCGCCGCGCCAGGCCCGGCCCGCCGCACGACTACCGGACCTGCACCGACCCGTCCTGCCACCGCTACGCCTGCCTGGCCTGGAAGGAAGCGTGGCAAGAAGGCCGCACCAGCGGCCTGGACGACGGCTTCGACGCCGGGTACGACGCCGCCGCCGTCGGCCGCTCCCGCGACCGCGACTGACAGAAAGGAACCCCTCGCCATGGCCGTGCTGATCCTGATCAGTCCTCGTCGGCGGCGCCGTGTACGCCGTCCGCCTCTACTTCTTCCCGTTCCGTGACTGCCGCCGCTGCGGCGGCACCGGCCGCAAGCACAGCCGCCTCAGCCGCCGCAGCTACGACCTGTGCCGCCACTGCGCCGGCAACGGCCACGTCCAGCGGCCCGGCGCCCGCCTGCTCCACCAAGTCCGTCCTGACCGCGCGGTCCCCGGCCGCCCGCAACCGCCTATGGCAGAAGGACCGCGAAGCCGCCGACCGGTCGGCCCCGCCCGCGCCGCACCGCCGCACGGCCCGAACTGCCCGGCCGGGACCTCCCGTGAGGCCCCCGGCCACCGCCCGCCCCGCCACCGCGCCCGTCAAGGAGGAACCGTGAGGAAGCTGCTGCCCTGGATCATCGCCGTCATCGTCTTGTGGCTGATCCTGCGACAACCCCGGCGGCGCCGCCGCCGACGTCCGGCACCTCTTCGGCGGCCTGTCCGCCTTCGCCAACGCGCTCTAGACCACCGACCCGAAAGGACCTCCCATGACGCACGCCACCGTCAGCTACCTCCCCGGTCACCGGCACCCCCGGCCCGTCCCCGGCTGCACCGCCGCCGCCGCCATCGTCGGCCACGCGGCCGACGAGCCGGTCCGCGACGCGGTCTCCAGCGCCGCCCAGCTCGCCGACGCCTGGCGGCTGTGGAACCACACCCGCCAGCCCGGCGCCCTGCACGACGTCCAGCGGCACCTCGCCGACGTCGTCCTGGCCGCCGCCACCGCCGCCTACCTCATCGACCCCGACGGAACGACGGACGGGCCAGACCCGGCCCCGACCGCCGCCTAGCCAAGACAAGGAGAACGAGAACCCCATGAGCCACGCTGACGTCGCCGCGCTGCGACGCGAGTACATCCTCGGCACCGCGCGGGAACCCTGGGGCGAGGCCGCCGCCGTCGCGATGCTGCTCGGCTTCGAACCGGTCGCCGCCGACAAGCGCTTCGCCGTGCACGCCCGCCGAGGCGGCATCGACTGGGACGCGGTCCTGGCTGACGAGACCTGGTCATCAGGCGAGCGGTTCCTGATCGCGACCGCCGCGGGCGCGTGGAACGGGCGCCGGACCCTGATCGACATCTCCCGCATCGCCTGGCTGGACGACCGGTTCCTGCAGGCCTGGCTCGGCATCATCCACGCCCGCATCGACGGGCGCGTCCCCGCCGACGCCGACAGCCCGACGGCGGCCAGCACCGGGGACGGGAGCTTCTGATGACTGACAACATCATCCGTTTCCCGCTCGACGTGGACGCCGTCGCCGCCCGTGCCGAGGCCGCTCCCGGCGGGCGCTGGGAGGCGTTCACAGACTCGCTGTGGATCCCGTGGTCCGCCGACGACGACGACGAACGCGAGCCGGGCGAGCGCTCGTCCAGCGGCCGGTGGCTCTCCGTCCGGGAGGGCGGATGGCACTCCGGCTCGGAAGACCCGCCGCCCGAGCTGTGGACGTTCCTCGCCGCCGCCCGCGACGACGTGCTCAGCCTCGCGGCCGAGTACGCCGGCTCCGCGCCGCGATCCCCCCGGTACTGCCAGGAAGGAAGCCGCCTGATGAAGCTCACGATCCCGGCCGAGGAGCTCGCCGCCGCGGCTAGCTGGGTCACGGCGGCTGCGATGCCCGACCGGCCCACCTCACCGGTGCTGGCCGGGCTGCTGCTGGACGCCGCCGGACGGCACGCTCACCCTCACCGGCTTCGACTACGAGACGTCCGCCGTCGCCCAGCTGGCCGCCCAGGTCGGCGAACCAGGCCGCGTCGCTGATCAATGCGCGGCTGCTCAGCCTGGCTGCCGCCAGCCTGCCCGGATGACCTGCTCGGGGCGACGATCGTCACCGACGGGACGCGGGCGACGCTGACGGCCGGGCCGGTCACTTACACGCTGATGCTGCTGCCGCCCGGAGAGTTCCCCGAGCCGCCCGCGCCCGGCCGTCGGCGGGGGAGTTCGCCGCCGCTGACCTGGCCAGCGCGATCGCCCAGGTCGTCCCGTCTGCGGGCAAGGACGATACGCTGCCGGCCCTGCTTCACGTCCACCTGTCCCTGGACGGGAAGGGCACCGCAAGCCTGGCGGCCACCGACCGGTACCGGATCGCGATGGCCACCTGCCCCTACATCCCGGCGGACCCGGGCGCCGGACCGCCGGATCCAGTGCTGATCCGCGCCCGGGACCTGGCGGCCGTCATGCGCAAGCCAGCCGGGACCACGGTCACCGCGGGACTGGACGGCGGACGCGAGGATGACGGCGGCGCGGTGAGCGGGCCTGGCACCATCGCGCTTGTCACCGGGGACCGGCGGGTGACCATGCGGCTGGGCGCCGACATCGGCCTGTTCCCGAGGGTCGGGGCGTTCATCCCCGACCCGGACAGCATCAAGGCCTCGGTCACCGTCGACGTCGCCGCCCTGTCAGCAGCCGTCAAGCGGGCCGCGTTGGTCGCGGCGCGGAACACCCCGGTCCGCCTCACCCCGGCCGACAACGCGCTGCACATCGAGGCCGGGACCGGCGACGAGGCCGGATACGCCGAAGACGTCCGCGCCCAGCTCGACGGGGAACCGTGCCCGATCGCGTTCAACCCCGCCTACTTCCTCGACGCCCTCAACGCCATCGCCGCCACCGGGGCCAGCGCCGCGCGGGTCGACCTGACCGAGCCGTCCAAGCCCGCCTTCATCACCCCGGCCGGAGACCCGCCCGGCCCCGCGGCCAGCCGTCACGTCCTCGTCCCGATCCGGTCCGCCGGATAACCGCCACCACCGAAAGGATCACCCTCCCATGGCAAACGAACCGGTCACCACGATCACCGGCAACCTGACCGCCGACCCCGAGCTGCGCTTCACCCGGCCGCAGGCCGGTCGCGTCGTTCACCATCGCGAACACGCCCCGCTTCCCCGACTCCGGCACCGGCCAGTGGAAGGACGGCGAGACGTGGTTCGTCCCCTGCTCAGCGTGGGGCGACATGGCCGAGAACGTCATCACCTCCCTGGGCAAGGGCGCCGCCGTGGTCGCCACCGGCCGTCTGCGCTGCCGCACCTGGCAGACCCCCGAGGGCGACAAGCGCGCCCGGGTCGAGATGACCGTCGACGACATCGGCCCGAGCCTGCGCCGCAACGTCGCCAAGGTCACCAAGGTCACCCGCGAGCACGCCAACGGCGACGCCGCCCCCGCCGCCGCAGCCGCTGCCGTCCCGGCCGCGTCCCAGGCCCCGGGCGCCGACCCGTGGGCCGCCTCCGACGAGCCGCCGTTCTGACCCAGGCAAGCGTCCGGGAGCCGGGGCACGTCCCCCCGGCTCCCGGATCCCGCAAGGCGACCTCATGAGGCTCGCCCCGCTGATCCCCGCGAGCTGAAAGACCCATCGCCCGGCCGGGAGCGGCCAGAACGGAGCAGAGAAATGACAGCCTCACGCTCAGACGCCCGGATGTGGGCGCATCTGATCGGCGAGTTCCGCGCAGCAGGCGCGGACAGCGCCCAGGCCGAGCTGCTCGCGCGCCGCGCCGTCGCCGTCGTCCGCCGTGAGGCGACCCGCCGCAACGTCCGGACGTTCGCGCCGGGAGACGAGATCCCCTACGACGTCACCAGGGTCTTCGACCTCGACGGCGACGTGTGGGAGCGGCAGGGCCAGCCTCCGAGCACGCTCAGGGACACCTGGAACATGACCGGCTTCGACCCTGCCGAGCACGAGGGGGCAGCCGGGGGAGCGTGGATCACGCCCTGGCTGCTTGACAGGTACGGCCCGCTCACCGAACTGCCGCCGCGGGCACCGAAGGCGAAGCGGGAAGGCGGCACCGCGTGAGCCTGGAGCTGATCGACTTCTTCTGCGGCGCGGGCGGCAGCTCGCCAGGGCGCGGCGGCAGTCCCCGGCGTGTCGGTGCGGCTGGCGGCCAACCACTGGGACCGGGCGATCGAGTCCCACGCGGCGAACTTCCCCGACACCGAGCACTACCAGGGCGACATCCACGACGCCGACGTGGCGCGGCTTCCCGCCGCGGACCTGTTCTGGGCTCGCCCGGAATGCCCGCACTGGTCCCAGGCCCGCGGCGAGCGCCGCGACTTCGACACGCAGCCCGACCTGTTCGGCGAGGTGCTGCCCGACCGCGGCCGCCGACCGGTCCAGGGCGCTGATGTGGGACGTGCCCCAGCTACCTGGAGGCCATGCCGCTGCGGGGCAGCCGGTGCTGGCCGGGGTGGTCGAGAACGTCATCGAGGTCCGGCATGGATCCACTGGGGCGAGTGGCTGGCGGCCATCCGCAACCTCGGCTACCGGACCACGGCTCATCGCGCTGAACTCGATGCACGCCCAGGCCGCGCGTGACGCTGCGCCGCGCCGCAGAGCAGCGACCGGCTGTACCTGGCGTACTGGCTGGCCAGCCCTGGGCCGGGACCCGGACTGGGACCAGTGGCTGCGGCCCGCGGCGTGGTGCCCGGCCTGCGAGCGAGGAGGTCCGCGCGGTGCAGTGGTGGAAGCGGCCCGGCGCCGACATGGGCCGCTACCGCACGCAGTACCTGTACCGGTGCCCGAACGCGACGTGCCGCAACGCGGTCGTGGAGCCGGCCGCGCTCCCGCGGCCGCGGCGATCGACTGGGCCGACCTGGGCACCCGGATCGGCGACCGGCAGCCCGCGCCGAAGCCGACGACGACCCGCGCGCGGATCGAGGCCGGGCCTGGCCAAGTACGCCCGGCCGATCACCGTGGAGGCGGCCGGGCAACACCTTCGAGCGCCGGCCGGTGTCCGCGACGTGGCCCGCCGACATGCCGCTGACGACCCAGACCGCGACAGCGACCAAGGCGCTGGCCTGCCCGCCGCTGATCGTGCCCGCCGGCGGAACCTGGCGGACGGACGCCGCGTCCGCCGGACGAGCCGTTCGCCGGCCCGGACCACCCGGGAGAACGACGGGCTGGCCGTTCCCGCCGCTGATCGTCGTGCTGCGCAGGCGGCCGGCCCGCCCGGTGACCCAGCCGCTCACCACCGTCACCACCTCCGGCGGCCACCACGGCCTGATCGTGCCCGCCGCGATGGTCATGCGCAACAACGGCTCCAAGGGCGACGGCGGCCAGCACTGCACCCCGGCAGCCGAGCCGATGCGGACCCTGACCGCGGCCGGGCACCAGTCCCTGGTCTCCTGGCAGCACCTGCTGGTGCCCTACTACGGGAAGCGGCACTGCGCGGCCGGTCAGCGAGCCCGCCGGCGACCTGTCGACCAGCGACCGGTACGGCCTGGCCACCGGCGCCGCCGAGATCGCCGGTCGAGGACGTGCTGTTCCGGATGCTCAAGCCGCCCGAGATCGGCCGCGCCATGGCGTTCGCCGACGGCTACATCGTGCTCGGCACCCAGCGGGAGAGGGTCCGGCAGTACGGCAACGCCGTCACCCCGCCCGTCGCCGAGGTGATCGTCCCCGCCCTGGTCGAGGCCATCGCCCGCGAGACCACCCGGGAGGCCGCGTGACCGCGATCATGCCGGACGACGGCGACGGCCTGTTCAGCGCCGGCGAAGTCGCCCCGGCAGGCCTCCCGGTCACGGGCCTGCGGTCCCGTCCCGCCGGTGACCTGACGGCGCTGGATAGCGGCCCTGGCGGGGGACGGGTACGCGTGGCTCGCTGCCCTGCTGCCCGCCCCGCAGGCCCCGGCGTGCGAGGCGTGCGGAACGCCGATGCGCCTGCCCGCCGGGGCGCCGGTGCTCTGGGCGTGCCCGCGCTGCCACCCCGGGGAGGCAGCGTGACCAGCGGCATGGTGTTCTACCTCGGGGCGCATCAGCCGCACTGGCTATGGCGGGCGGGCTTCCCGCTGTTCGTCAGCCACCGCCAGCTGGCACGCCGCAAGCACACTGCGGCCCGCGTCGTGCCGGTGGGCGCTGGACTCCGGCGGCTTCACCGAGATGTCCCTGCACGGGAAATGGATCACGCCCGCCGACAGCTACGCCGCGGCCGTCGGCCGCTACGCCGATCAGATCGGGCGGCTTGACTTCGCCGCGCCGCAGGACTGGATGTGCGAGCCCTTCATGATCGAGCGCACCGGGCTGTCGGTACGCGAGCACCAGGACCGCACCGTGGCCAGCTACCTGGAACTGCGGCGCATCGCGCCCGGACTGCCGTTCATCCCCGTGCTGCAGGGCTGGCGGCTGGCGGACTACCTCGCGTGCGCTGACCTGTACGCCGCCGAGGGAATCGACCTTGCGGCGCTGCCCCTGGTCGGGCTCGGATCGGTCTGCCGCCGCCAGTCGACCGGCGAGATCGCCGCCATCGTCGCCACCCTCGCCCGGCGCCGCATCCGGCTGCACGGCTTCGGCGTCAAGACCGGCGGGCTGCACCTGTACGGCCGGCAGCTCGCGTCCGCCGACTCCATGGCGTGGAGCTACGCCGCCCGCCGCCTCGCGCCGCTGCCTGGCTGCACCGGGCACAAGAACTGCGCTAACTGCCTCGTCTACGCGACCCGCTGGCGCGATCGCACCCTGGCCGGCTACGCCGCGCGCGGATTCCAGCCGACGCTCTTCGATTGGGAGGACGCAGCATGACCAGCTACCGCCGCGATCCCGGCGGGCACCCGATGACAGTGCACGCGCCCCGGTCCGGGCGAGCTCGACGCATCAGCGCTGACCGCGTTCGCGGCGGCGGAACAGGTGCTCGGGCTGGACGTGGAGACATCGGCGCTGGCCGATGACGGGCCGCGGTTCTTCGGGCCGACTTCACCGTGCGGCTGGTCCAGCTCGGCAGCGAGCGGGAGGCGTGGGTGCTGGACATGGCCGACCCCGCCCAGCAGGAGGCCGCCGCGCGGATCCTCGCCGACCCCGGCCGCCGGTTCGTCACCCACACCGTGTTCGACGTGCTCGCGGTGTACGCGGCGTTCGGGATCCCGCTCGGGCAGCGCGTCGCCGACACCCACCTGCTGTCCAAACTCCTTGACCCGGACGAGCGGGCCGGGCACGGGCTTAAGGAACTCCCGCCCGCCACCTTGACGACGGGCTCAGCCAGGCCGAGGCCGCGCTGCACGCGCGGATGCGGGACATGGCCCCGGCCGGGCACCGGGCCGGGAACGGCTGGCTGCGCTGGGGCTGGAACCACATGCCGGCCGCCGATGAGGCCTACGCCGTATACGCAGGACTGGACGCGATCTACGTACGGCGGCTCCTGACGGTGCTGATGGACGCGTGCGCGCCGTTCGCCCACCTGGCCGTCCTGGACACCTGGCTGGCCGCGCAGGCCACCGGGATCACCATCCGCGGCCTGCTCCTCGACACCGGCTACACGCGAGCCTGCTCACCGAACTGCGGACCGAGCACGCCGCCGCCGACACCTCGGTCAAGACCGCGCTCGGCTTCGGCGGCGGGTCACCCAAGTTCGCCGAATGGCTCGCCACGCGAGCCGCCGAAGCGGGCATCACCGGCCTGGCCCTCACGCCCGGCGGCAGGCCGCAGGTCACCGCCGACGCGCTCACCGAACCTCACCGAACGGCACGGCGGCCAGCTCCCGGCGACGTCCGCGCCACTGGTCGCTGCGCGGCTCGCGATGGCGCGCACGTCCAACCTGATCGCCAACCTGCGCGGGTTCCTGACAGCCGCCGACCCGGCCGGGCGGGTCCACCCGCAGGTCAACACGCTGCGCGCGAAGACCGCCCGGATGAGCATCACCGCGCCCGCGCTGCAGACGCTGAAGAAGCACGACCCAAGGTTGCGCCGCTGCTTCCTCGCCGACCCCGGGCACGTGCTGATCACCTGCGACTTCTCCCAGGTCGAGATCCGCGTCGCCGCCGCGCTCGCCAGTGACCCGACACTGCGAGAGGTCATCATGTCGGGCACCGACATCCACGACGCCACCGCCCGGCTGATGTACGGGCCGGGGTTCACCGACGAGCAGCGGACGGTCTCCAAGCGGGCCACGTTCGGCACCATCTACGGCGGCGGCGCCCGCGCGCTGGCCGCGCAGACCGGCGTCACCGAGGACATGGCCCGCCAGGTGATCGCCCGGTGGAAGCGCACCTACCCGCGCGTCATCGCCTACGGCCGCAAGCTCGCCGACCTGCCCGTGGTCGTCACCGCGAGCGGGCGGCGCATCCCCGCCGACCCGATGCGGCCCTACGCCAACGGCAACTACGCCGTCCAGTCCGCCGCCCGCGACCTGCTGCTCGCCGCCGTCTACCAGCTCGTCACCCGCCACCACGTCGGCGGCCTGTGGCTGTTCGTCCACGACGAGGTCATCGTCCAGGCCCCGGCCGCCGACGCCGAACGCGTCCGCGGCCTGCTTCAGGACGCGATGACCACCACGTTCCGCGGCCTGCCGATCAGGGCCGACGCCAAGATCCTCGGCCCCTCCTGGGGCCACCTCGAAGACACCCCGAAGCCAGCCGCCAGCCCGCCAGCGGCACCACAAGACCAGCCCGCCAGGAGACCGTCATGAGCGCGACACCGGCAGCACCCAGGTCCGCACGCTGGACATCGCGCGCTGGTGCGCGGCCCGCGGGCTGGCCCGTGTTCCCGCTGCGCGCGGGAGGCAAGCAGCCCGCCTGGCACCGGGCCGACGAATGCCCGCGCGCCGGTGACTGCGCCGAAGGGCACCAGACCTGGGAGCAGCGCGCGACCGCTGACCCCGACCAGGTCGACAGGCTGTTCGGCGGCATGACAGCGCCGCTGAACGTGGGCATCGCTGCCGGGCCGTCCGGGCTGGTCGTCATCGACCTGGACATGCCGAAACCGGGTGACCAGCCGCCGCCGGAGTGGGCGCTGCCGGGGGTGAGCGAGGGCGCGGACGTGCTCGCCGTGCTGTGCGAGCGGCACGGTGAGCCGTTCCCCTGGGAGACGTTCTTCGTCCGCACCCGGCGCGGCGGGCTCCACCTGTACTTCACCGCCCCGCCCGGCGTCCGGCTCGGGAACACCGCCGGGAGCACGCCGCGCGGGCTCGGCTGGCTCATCGACACCCGCGCCCACGGCGGCTACGTGGTCGCCCCAGGCTGCCACGTCGAAGACGCCGACGGCTCCGGCTCGTACACGATCGGCTACCACCGGCCCCCGGCCCCGCTGCCCGCTTGGCTGACTGCCCTGCTCACGGCACCCAGCCCGGACATGCCCCTTCTGGTCCGCCGCTCTGATGGCCAAAAAGACATCCGCCACCTGGATAACTACGCAAGAGCGGCGATCCAGAAGGAGTGCGAGGCGGTGCGCAGTGCCGCTGAGGGCGGCCGGACGTACGTGCTGAACACCGCCGCTTTCAACCTCGGCCAGCTCATCGCGACGGGCGCGCTCCCCGATGACGGCACAGTGGAAGCCGCGCTGCATGACGCCGCCAGCGTCCACTTCAGCGCCGAACGGCCGGTGACCCCCGCCGAAGCAAGGGCCTCGATCCGCGGCGGCATCGCAGCCGGGAAGCGCAAGCCCCGTGCGACAGGGCGGCCGCATGACCGCCCCGGCGAGCGAGGACGATAACGACAGCCGCCGCCTGCTCGAGCTGGTCGAACTGGCGGGCGGTGACGGGTACGGCGTGCCGCGGATCGAGATCTCCGGCGGTCCCGACGCGATCCGCAAGCTCAGCGCCGCCCTCGCCGCGCGCGCGATCCCCGACCTGTACGTCACCAGCGGCAAGCTCGTCCGCATCGAGCGGGTGTACGGCACCGTCGCCGTCGACCTTGACGACGACATGCCGCTGCCCGTCACCGCCAGCACGCTCACCACGGCGTTGCTCGCCAAGCTGCTGGCTGACCACACCTACACCTTCAAGTGGGCCGCCACCAAGGACAAGGCCGGGAAGCCCGAGTACCACGAAGTGGAGACCACCCCGTCCCCCGGGGTCCTGTCGGCCGCGATCGCGGGCAAGGAATGGCCCGACGTTCCCGTCCTGGCCGGGATCATCGGCACCCCGGTCCTGCGCCGCGACTGGTCCCTGCTGCAGGCCCCCGGCTACGACCCCGCCAGCGGCCTGTACCTCGCGCCCACCGTCACCCTCCCGGTCGTCCCCGAGCGCCCCAGCAGGCGGCAGGTCGCCGCCGCCCAGACGTTCGTCACCGGCACGCTGCTGGGCGACTTCGAGTGGGAAGACGACGCCTCCCTCGCGAACTACGTGGCGCTGATGGCCACCCCGTTCCTGCGCCGCCCGCTGCGCGCCCTGGCCCCGCCCCTGTCTGTCAGACTCGGATGAGACATAAGGTGCATATGAGACTTCTGTAACCAATCAGGGCGAGACTGGACTTCTGAGACTGTGACGATGACACTGGCCGACCAGGCCGCGATCCCGGGGCATGATGGCCAGGTGACCAGCGGCAAGCCCGGGAAGCCGAAGCGGCGGACGTTCACCGCCGCCTACAAGGCGCGGATCCTGGCGGAATTCGACGCGCTGCCCGAGAACAGCCCCGAGCGGGGCGCGCTGCTGCGGAAAGAACGGCTCTGGCATTCCCATATCGAGGACTGGAGAAGGCAGCGGGACGCCGGGAGCCTGGCCCCGGGCGGGAAAAAGGAAAAGAGCCCGAAGGACGCCGATTCTGCGGAGCTTGCCCGGCTGCGCGCGGAGAACAGGAAACTCCAGGCGCGGAACGAGAAACTCGCCCGTGACCTCGGGAAGACGAAGACCGCCCTCGACATCGCGGGAAAAGCATTCGCGCTGCTCGAAGAAATATCGAACAGCGCGGACTCCGACGAGAACTGAAGCAGGTAATCGATGACCATTTCCCGGCGATGGAGGAGGCGATAGGAACCTCCGGCGCGTGCCGGGTATTCGGGGAATCCCGCGCCACCGTGTACAGACGGCGTAATCCGCCGCCGCGCCCGGAAGGCCCGCGGAGCAGGCCCTCGCCTCATCCGGCGGAATTGTCCGAAAGCGAGCGCGAGCGCGTTCTCGAGTGCTGGACTCGCCGGAGTTCGCCGACAAGTCCCCCGGCCAGGTCCACGCGGTCCTGCTGGACCGCGGCGTCTACCTGTGCTCCGAGGCCACCATGTACCGGCTGCTGCGCGAGCGCGGCCAGGCCGGCGAGCGCCGGGCGCAGGCCGCCCACCCGGCGAAAAAGAAACCCGAGCTCATGGCCGACGGCCCCAATCAGGTGTGGTCCTGGGATATCACGAAGCTGAAAGGCCCCGCCCGCGGCATATGGTTCCAGCTTTACGTCATCATCGACATTTACTCGCGGAAGGTAATCCACTGGGAGGCATGGCCGACAGAAACCGGCATCCTGGCAAGGGAATTCATCGAGCACGCCATCGAGGCGAACGGCGGAATCACGCCGCAGGCGGTCCATGCCGACCGCGGCACCTCCATGACCAGTAACACCGTCGCCGGGCTGTACGCGCGCCTCGGCATCGACCAGTCCCATTCGAGACCGCACGTGTCAAATGACAACCCTTACTCGGAGGCGCACTTCAAAACACTCAAGTACTGTCCCGCGTTCCCCGGAGAATTCGGATCCATCGAGGACGTCAACGTGTTCTGCCGCGATTTCTTCTGGTACTACAACAACGAGCACCGGCATTCCGGGATCGCGATGCACACCCCCGCGTCGGCGCACGACGGCTCCTGGGCCGCCGTCGAGGCCCGCCGCGCCGTCACCCTGCAGGCCGCCTACCGGGCGCACCCCGAACGGTTCCGCCGGCCGCCACGGCCACGCGAGATGCCCGCCCGGGCATGGATCAACAAACCACTCGAATCACCTCAGAGCACGCAAGCAGCCTGATGTCTCGCTTGACTTGACAGATACCGCGCTGTTCGTCATCTCCGCGTCCGCCCCGGCGTCCGGCAAGAGCCTGCTGTCCGCGCTCACCGGCCTGCTCACCGGCCAGCAGGTCGTCACCTGGCCGGGCGACAACGAGGAAGAGCTGGAGAAGGTCATCACCGCCACGTTCACGGAAGGAATCCGGCGCGGTCGTCTTCGACAACATCCCCGAGGGCGAGGTCATCGACTCCGCCCGCCTCGCCGCCCTGCTGACCAGCCCGACATGGTCGGGCCGGATCCTCGGAACATCCGGCATGGGCGCCTGGCCCAACGACCGGCTGTGGATGGCCACTGGCAACAACCTGCGCATCGGCGGCGACATCGCGTCCCGGTCAGTCTCCATCCGCCTCAAGCCCACCGCCCCGCACCCTGAGGAACGCACGGGGTTCGCCATCCCCGACCTCCAGGGCTGGATCATGAACCCGGCCAACCGCGGCCGACTGCTCGAGCGGCTCCTGATCCTGGTCGCCGACTGGGTAGCGGCCGGAACCCCGAAGGACACCAGCGTCCCGGCGATGCGCCAGTTCACCCCCTGGGCGCACGGCGTCGGCGGATTCCTCGCCCACCACGGCATCACCGGGTTCCTCGGCAACCTCAGCGCCATGCGCGCCATGGACGAGGAAGACCACAAGTGGGCGGTCTTCCTCGCCACCTGGCTCGACAAGCTCGGCCCCCGATCCGTCCGCCCGCCGACATCCTCGCCAGCGCCGATGACGGCCTCGACCAGCCAGCGGGACCATGGGACGGCGACTTCATCACCGACGACACGGGCCGCTTCCCCCGCAACGCGCAGAAGCTCGGCCAGCTCCTCGCCGGGCCAGGCCGACCGGTTCCACGGAGACCCGCCGCTCACGCTGCGTACATCACCGACGGCCACAACAAGACCTGGCTGTACCGGGTGGAACGGTGGCAAGGATGAAAACCCCCGCCAGATACCCGCAATACCCGCAGCACCCTATCTGGCCTGCGGAAACAGCCGATTCCAATACCCGCACCGATACCCGCAAGATACCCGCAGATACCCGCAGACTGCGGGTATCGATACCCGCAATGCCCGCCGTCTTGCGGGTATCTGAGATGACCCGAAAATGGTCCCTGACCTGCTGCTTGCGGGTATTGCGGGTATCTGCGGGTATCCCCGGCCCCTGCTCCCTAAGCGCCGCGAAAACGACTCGGCATCAGCCTGCGAGCGCCACTCGCGTCCCTTGCAGCCAGTAACTGACGAAGGAGGACAGGACAGTGAACACCCCGGACCCTGACGAATCCCCTCCCGACCGTCCCGGCGTCTACACCGCCGACGAAGCGGCGGTCATCCTCAAGTGCAGCGCCGACTGGCTCAAGCGCCGCGCCGCCGCGCGCAAGATCCCGTTCACCATGCTCGGAGGCTCCTACCGGTTCAGCAGTGAGCACCTGAAGGCGATCATCCGGATCCATGAGCAGACGCCGGGTGCCTTTGCGCAGCGGGCAGAGTCCGCATCGACAGAACCTGCGAGGCCCCGCCGCCTACGCCCCCGTAGCGACGAGGACGTCGGCAATGCGGAGGTCATGCCGTTGCGGCCCCGGCCCCGGCCGGGCGGCCCGCGCGGCCGCTAGAAGAACGCTGCCTAGTAAAAAGGAGGATCAGCGAGTTGGCGTATGCAGAGAAGCGCGGCAACTTCTGGCGCGCGCGATGGGAAGGGCCCGACGGGAAGCTCGAATCGAAACCCGGCTTCCTGACGGAGAAGGCAGCACTTCAGTTCGGCCGCGACCAGGAGGCCGCCATACGCGGGGGCACGTACTCTGACCCGCGCGCAGGACGGATCAAGTTGATCCAGTGGGTGAACCTGTGGTTTCCAGCCCAAGACCTGGAGCCGACGACGCTGGAGAACTACCGCTACGCGATCGAGGCGCACATACTCCCCGAGTTCGGCGAACGCGCACTCGAAGAGATCACAGCGGAGGAAGTCGCCGGTTGGGAGATGGGCATCATGGCGCGGGGATTCGCCCGCCGGACCGCGAGGGACGCCCGCACCGTATTGACCGTCATCTATGGCGATGCGATACCGCGCTATGTAAAGGTCAATCCCGCGCAGCGAAAGCGAGGCAAGGGCCGTAAGGGACAGCGCCGTATCGCGCGGATCGAGCAAGCCGAGAAGGTCTGGCCGACGCCGCTGGAAGCCCTGCTGATCGCCGAACGCTGCGCGGTCCTCACGGGAAGGGATGAGGATTTCCTGCTGGTGATCACGCTCGCCTACACCGGGATGCGGTGGAGCGAAGTCCTGCGGATGTCCCCGGACTACGTGAACGCCGACATGGTGAACATCCAATGGAAGCTGCAGGAGTTCAAGGGGCGCTTCTACATCGGCCGTCCCAAGGACGGCTCTATCCGCGCAGCCGACTTGCCCCCGTTCCTGTCCGAACTGCTCGCCGAGCACATCGCCGCTGTTAAGGGCCGGAAATGCACCTGCCGCAAGCGAGACGGAAGCGACGGGCCAGGCCCAGGCACGAAATGGTGCACCGGTGCCGCCTATGTTTTCCTGAGCTCCGGAGGCAGGCACTACCACCGTTCCGACTACGCCGCCGATTACTTCCACCCGTCCGCCGACGGTTGGTATCCCGAGCTCGCCAGCCACCGATCACGCTCGGCACGCCCGGTGATGATCGACGCCACCACCCCGTTCCCTGGCCGCCCGCTCCAAGCGTGGCCTGCGGCCATTCCAGGCGAGCCGTTCACTCCGCCCACGGGGCGTGGCGTCCAGAGGTACCTGAGCGACCTGGGCAACGGCCGGTGTGCTGTCTGCGCCCGGACCTTCCCGCGGCGTCTGGACGGCCTGGTTATCGCGCACAAGAGCGGCAGCGACCGGTGCCCGGGTTCCAGGCTGCAGCCGGGGGAGGATCTGGCGCTCGCGTCCTGGCTGTCGGTCAGCAGGGGCCTGACCCCACACGGGTTCCGGCACGGCCACAAGGTGTGGATGGACGAAGACCAGATAGCCGACGTGCTCAAGTCCGACCGCCTGGGGCACGATGAGCCCGGCATGCGTGGCGTATACGGCCACGTCAGCGACGCGATGATCGATGGCCTGAAAGCCGCAATGGAAGCTCGCTGGCAGGAGTCGCTTCGTGATCGCGCCCAGATATCGCCGCGCTCGGCTGTGCCTCTGCTGGACCGGCTAATTCAGGGTTCATCCGTGTCGATGTCGGCGGGTGCCCATTCCCGGTTGGCGCCCAAATCCGGCTTCCGAGCGAGACGCGCTAGACGGTCGTGACTGCCGCTGGGTCGCACCGCGCTCCGGCCCGACTCCTAGGTTGGGCGCGCTTGCGTTGTGGACTCCTGTCAATATGAGGGCCTCACGCCGCACGGCAAGCGGCACGGGCTCAAGGTGTGGATGGACGAAGACCAGATAGCCGACGTGCTCCAGTCCGACCGCCTGGGGCACGATGAGCCCGGCGTGCGTGGCGTGTACGGCCACATCAGCCCGGCCATGCGAGAGGAACTGAAGGCGGCGCTACAAGCGTGCTGGGAACGGTCCCTACGCCAGCGCGCCGCGCTATCGCCTGTGTCCGCCGTGCCACTGCTTAATCGGCTGCTGGTCGGTGTCCAGCCGATTAGCAGCGCTATCCGTTCGCGCTTGGCTCCGAGGATTGCACCTGGGAGGGATCGCCAGGGCGAGGCGGTTTAACGGCGAGAGCCCCAGCTTTGTAGAGAGCCTGGCATGTGCGCAATGCTACATACAGCGAGTTGGTGTCAACCCAAGGCTTTTCGCTCATGTGTGGCATCCAGCCTTCATCTAGCCTCCACGCCGCAATCTGATATGGGGTGTCAGTGGAGTAGACCCCATCGTCGCAGATTGCCCATTGCGGTGGGAATAGTTGAATAATGTGTCGCACTGGATCAACTGCGCCCTTATCGGTGGTGCTATCGTACCCCAAAGTTCGCGGTGAAGAGAGATATGCGGAATTTTTCCGCATCGAAAGAGGCCGTCCGGAGTAAACTCCAGATGCCTGCATTAGCCCTGCGACAGCTACGGCCATGTCGGCCGAGGATGACGAGTCAAACCAATCGAAATGTCCCAGCTTCGTTGCGTCTATCTGCTCCAGAGTGACTACGACGACCCATTCTCGGGCCGCGCTGAAGTTGTCGGGATCGTCTGACCTCCAATCGGAATTGAAGCGAAGGTAGCAGTCTGAGATAAGATCAACCCTGCAACCATGCTCCGATATAACGCCCATTTCTTTGGCGCGCGTGAGGGATTCGAGAACGTCGGCTTGCGTCGGCGCTTCCCCTACGTCCTTGAACAGAGCTGCGTCCTTGCTTCTGTTCTCGGTGATTCGTCCGCGAACCACCTCCGAAAGTTGTTCACGGGTTAGGCGCAAGTCGGCTTGGGTTTGTTCAACCTCTTCTGCCAGTCGGGAAACGTTAGATGCGGTCTCTTCCTGACTTGTGGCGATTTCCTCTTGACGGTCGCTCACGCGGTCGAGTCCGGCTTCGATTCTATGGGTGAGGATGGCGAGCGGCACGGACAGCAGCAGGATTGCCCCGAGCGCAACGAACGCACCCGACTCCCACGTGCTTTTCTGGGAGTCCCATGACAGGTACAGAAGCCCGGCCGCAAGCGCGACCGTCAGCGCAGCCCCAATAGTGACCTCTTGTGTCAGTCGTACCTTCAAGGTCGCAGTTTCCTTCGCGATTTCTGCTGTTCTGTTTCACGTACTGGTCGGCGGCTCCCCGCCGAACGCATAGCTATTCGACGGGCGTGCTTGGAGAGTCAGGGGTGTCAATTGACGGTCTCTTGATTGCACGTAGCTGGATTGTTCGCATCTCGCCGTATGGTGTCAGAGTCCAGTATGTGCCTGTATCGCTGACGCTCCGCTTGCGCTCGCTTCTGCATATCAGTCCTAGAGCTGTCAGTTGAACTAGGACTGTCCCGAAATCGTCACTCGCTATTTCGGCCTTTAGATTTGTAAGCCCGACCTCGGTTACGCTTACGCTGTGATCGATTTTGGCCTTACCGATAAGCGCGTCGCTGTTTCCGCGGTAATAATCGATGAGCAAGAATTGCTCGATCTGCTTGCGCAACGCGGCTTCTTCGCATTCCTGAAGAAGCGTAGGCGCGATGGCCGCGAACATTTCGTCCCATGTTGGCGTCTCGGTCTGCCAGGTCTGAATAACGTATGGGTATGTCTTGATGTCCGCTGAAAGTAGGTAGCCTATCCTAAAATCATCGTCACCTTGTGCCAAATGCTCGGTCCCGGCGGGTGCGGAATTATTCGCCTTTTCGAGTTCGGCTTGTAGCTCTTCTATTTGGGATTTTGCGTCAAGCAATTCTTTAAGTGACTCGGTGGATGAGGCTTGGTCTGCCCTGAGCCATCCAGTTGCTGGATATGAGCGAACGAACCTGTTGTAGGAGCGAGCAACGTGCCCAGCCAGCTCTTCCGGCGACTTCCAGTACTTGACATGCTTGGCCTTCTGGACCTTCTGCCGGAAGTTCTCAAGATTCGCCCGGAGTTCTTCCGTACTTTCGCACTGATCAGCCCTCAGGGCTCCAGGATCGCCGTGCAGGAATGCCATTACCGGCTTGCCCGCTGACACTGCGTAGTCATATTCCATCTCGGTGTAGCTCAGTCCTGTGGCCGGGTTCACTGACCCGTACTTGCCAGCAATCACCAGAAGGTAGTAGTCACATTCGTCGATGATCCGGCATATGAGCGTCCAGGCGTCATCGTCTGTGGCCGGGAAGATCTCCATGCCCGTCGGGAAGGCATCGCACTCCAAGAGCGTCATGGTCACGCCTTGGCGTGCCTCACGCAGGTCTGCGTAGGTGGAGCTGAGGAAGACCTCATAGCGCTTCTGGTCAGCCGACATCGCTTGCCCCGTGCCTCCCCCTATATAGGTGCGGGACCCCTGGCCCGGGGGATCTCGCTCCCGTTTGGCTCCCAAAATCGGACATCGCGGGAGGCGATACACGAACCGCAGGCCACGTGGTGCACGTGACCTGCGGTTTTGCTGTCGGGGTGACAGGATTTGAACCTGCGACCTCTTCGTCCCGAACGAAGCGCGCTACCAAGCTGCGCCACACCCCGGTGTCCGAGAGGAGGCCTCTCGGACGAACCTGCTCCGGCCGGTGCGGGGTCATTGACTGGAGCCCCTCTGGTGACCGCTGCTGTACGACCTGGCGTCGTCATGTTCGTCGGGGGCCCAGACCACGCGCAGCACCTGATCCAGGCACACCTCGACGCGGGAGGACTGATCGTCCCGGCCTGGACGAGCCCGCGTTCGACCGGGACATCCCGGCCGTGGCGGCCATCGCGCGCATGCCCCGGCCCGCCGGGGCATGATCACGCGGCCCCCCTGCGGACCTGACGCGTCTCGTTAACGCAACGCCGATCCGTCCGATAAGTCCGGTTTAGAATGTGTTGCATGTGTGCTGCCTGTGGCGTTCCGACCCACATCCCCGTGCTGGATCCGGAACCCAACACAGGGCAGCCAACCACCGGTCAGCCGCCTGCCCAGTCGGTCAAGTTCGCGGCGCTGCGCAACGCGTCGTGCCGGCCTTACCTGGGCGGCGCGGCGCTGGCGATGATGGCAGACAACATCGAGCATGTCATCACCTACTGGGTGATCTGGGAGAAGTTCCACTCCCCGGCGCTGACCGGGTTCGAGGTCATCAGCCACTGGCTGCCATTCCTGCTGCTGTCTCCGTACTTCGGCGCGCTCGCCGACCGCTACGACTGCCGCAAGCTGATCCAGGCGTCGCAGGCGCTCTTCATGGCCGTCTCGCTGACCTGGGGGATTCTGTTCCTCACGGACACGCTCACCGTCTGGAACGCCTGCATCCTGCTGATCCTGCACGGCATGGCGGGCGCGCTCTGGGCACCGCCCGAGCAGCTGCTCCTCGAGGACTTCGTCGGGGTCGAGGACCTGCCCAGCGCGATCAGGCTCAACTCGACGGCACGGTCGCTTGGCATCCTGGCCGGCCCGGTGGTCGGCTCCGCGCTGCTCCTCGGCCTCGGCCCGGTTCACGGCATCTGGGTGAACATCGCGTTCTACCTGCCGCTGACGTTCCTGATGGCGCGGACGAAGTTCACCGGCCACACGCGGACGGGCGTCGTGGCCAGGGAGCGGGTGAGCGCGCTGGCCGCCGTGAAGGTGTTCCGTGAGGTCAGCCGGGACCGGGTGCTCGCCTCGATGATCATCTTGGCCGGGCTCGGCTCGTTCTTCGTCGGCTCGGCGATGCAGGTGGTGATGCCTGAGATCGCCTCGACCACGACCGGCCTGTCCAGCGGCACCGCCTACGGCGTGCTGCTCTTCGCCAACGGCCTCGGCGGCGTGCTCGGCGGGCTGATCCTCGAGGGAACCGGCTGGGTCAGGCTCTCGGTGCGAGCCGCGCTCGTGTCCACCCTTATCTACGGGGCGGTGACGGTGTTCTTCGCGCTCAGCCACGACTACCTCATCGCCGCGCCGCTACTCGTCGTCGGCGGCGTCGCCAACCTGGCCGCGCTCTCCATCACCCAGACGGTCGTGCAGCTGCGCGCCCCGCGTGAGAAGAAGGGCCAGGTCATCGGCGTCTACGGGGTCGGCGCGAACGGGATGCGGATCGGCAGCGGGTTCACCGTCGGGCTCTTCGGCGCGGCGGTCGGGCTGCGCACCGCGCTCGGCCTGTCCTCGACCGCGCTTGTCGTTTGCGCGGCGATCCTCGCCGTCTACCTGGCGGTCGTCGCGCGACGCGACCGGAACCCGGCCGAACCTGTGGTGTCCGCGAACCCGGCCCGGTCGCCCTTGAATGACCTGACATCATGACGGAATGCATCTGACTCCACGGGAACGGGAGCGGCTGCTGCTGGCGGCAGCGCAGACGGCGGCAAAGATCGGGTGTAGTTACCGGCGAATAACGCCGGTAACTACACCCGATAGTGAGCCTCGACGCCTTTCATCTGCCTCCGGACGCCCGCGACGCTGCGCGTTTGGGACGGCGTGCAGGTGACGTCGGCTCCGGCCGCCGAGGCCGGCCTGAGCGGGGCGGGGCACGGGAGCGCGCTCGACCTGATCATCCCGAAAACGTGCTGGTCCTCGACCCGGTGCTGGGCATTCGCAAGACCTCGATCGGGATCGCCGGCGGCGGATCGTCGGCACCAGGCGGGCGGGGAACCCGGACGTGCAGACGGGGGGTCGACTCGCACACCGGGATCGTGCTCAGCGCCACGCACTCGACTGAATCAGCGCAGCGCTTCGCGCTTCTTGCTGTTATCCGACGAGTTCTCCGGTGGGGTCGGTGGCGTAGCTGACAGGTGGCTCGGACTACTGAGGCGAGTCCTCCGTGAAGGACCACTGGAGGCCGTAGCCGAGGTGCTGGCGCAGCCGGGTGAAGGAGGCGCGGGCCTCGCCGGTCGCGTCGACCGGCACCCGCTCGGCAGGCGCCGGGACCCCCTCGTAGGGGTAGTAGACGTGCACGTCCTCGCCGCCTACCTGGCGCACCCAGGCGGGCGGGTTGCGGCGGTCGAACCTGACCCGGAGGTCGAAGCCCTTGCAGCGGCGCTCGGGGCGGAAGACGTAGTAGTCGCGCATCGGCTCGTCCGGCTCTACCCGGATGTGCATCTCGTACTCGTGCGTCTCATCGGCGTTCAGCGGGCTGGGCAGAGCGATGGTGTAACGCGTCCTGTTCCTTGAGAGCTCTTCCGTCCGGACCAGCTTGCCGCCGTGGGTCAAGTCCGCCTTCAGGCCAAGTCGCCGCTGGCCTGACTCCCTCGGGGTGTCGAGCACGATGGTGATCTCGGTCAGACCGTGCCTGGTGGACACGATGCGCCGCTGCTCGATCGCCTCGGGTGCGTCGCCGTCGAGCATGAACACCACACTGAAGTGGTCCATGTACCAGCCGTCGTCCGCGGCGTCGGACTGGCCACGACGGCGCTCAAGCTCGGTCGCGATCTCCTGGGCGAGCAGGCGCTGCGCCTCCTCGATCCGGCGCTCGGCGGTCCGGTCGCCGCGGTCGAGCTTGGTGTCGGCCAGCCAGCGCTTCCGCTGGGAGTAGGTCGTCATCTCCCGGGTGTCGGAATGCAGCGCCAGCGCGGCCAGGATCGCGGTGCGCATCTCCTCGGTCAGCCGCCCTGCCAGCTCGCGGAGCTCCCGGCCGAGCCGTTCGTTGGCGTGGCGGGCGTCGCCGCCGGCCAGCTCGAGCAGCACCGGCCCCAGCTTTCCCGACACGTCGCCGCTGAACGCGCGGTTCTTGCGGAGCGCCTGGATCTCCGCGGCGATCTCCGCCAGGCCGGGCAGGCCGGGCAGGCCGCCCTGCTCGGAGGATGTCACTTATATGTCACTTTCCCGAGACACTGTCCCATTATGGGGCTATTCCACCGGTTGGTCATGGATCACCATTGACCTTAGCCGGAATCGGCTCGGCTGCGGCCCTACTTGGGGAGGGGCCGCAGCCCATGCAGACGTGGGCCGCAGGGCGCCGGGCAGCCGCGCGGATCAGGGGACGGTCAGGATCACCGGGCCGTCGGGCATGATCGCGATGGTGTGCTCGGCGTGCGCGGCGCGGCTGCCGTCCGCGGTGCGGATGGTCCACCCGTCGTCGTCGAGCCAGATGCCGTCGCGGCCGCCGGCGATGAACCAGGGCTCGATCGCGAGCACCAGACCGGGGACGAGCCGCAGGCCCCGGCCCGCCCGGCCCCGGTTGGCGATGTGCGGGTCCTCGTGCATGGTCCGGCCAACGCCGTGGCCGCCCAGTTCGGTCGAGATGCCGTAACCGCCGACCCGGCCGACCTGCCCGATCGCGGCCGAGATGTCGCCCAGCCTGCCGCCCGGCCGCGCCGCCGCGATCCCGGCCGCCAGCGCTGCCTCGGTCGCCTCGATCAGCGCCGCGTCCCCGGGCATCGGCGCGCCGATCGTGAACGAGATCGCCGCGTCGCCCACCCAGCCGTCCAACGTCGCCCCGGCGTCCACGCTGAGCAGGTCGCCCGCCTCAAGGCGGTAGGAACCGGGGATGCCGTGCAGCGCCGCGTCGTTCACCGACGTGCAGATCACCGCCGGGTACGGGACCGGTGCGAACTTCGGGTGGTAGTTCAGGAACGGCGAGGTCGCCCCGGCCTTGGCGAGCACGTCCCGCGCGGCCCCATCGAGCTCCTTGAGCGTGACGCCAGGCGCGGCGGCGCTGCGGGCGCCGCGAGCACGTCGGCCACCACCCGTCCGGCCCCGCGGATCGCGTCGATCTCACCCGTCGTCTTGATCTCGACCATGGTCATGACGATAGCGGCTGCCGCTTCGCCGCGGGACCGCCCCCCGCGGGCCCGACGGCGCTGATTGGAATCCGCCGCCGGGCTTCCTGCCCGGTACCAGGCAACACGGGCCGGGAAAGAGTAAGCCGCGTGCGTTCCCCCTGATGGTTTTGATTCTCCTGGGCCTAGGGGCGACCGACGGCACGATTGTTCTGAACGGACCGTGGTTTCCTCTCGGCCGATTCCTTTTCCGCTCTTCCGGGGTCTGCCTTGTTGTCGGTGAATCAGAGGCAGGAGAGGATGGCACGCTATGGAGTATCCGCTGAATCAGGCCATGCAGAGCACCCTGGCCGTCTTGACCAAGGTTAGGCCCGACGATCTGAACGCGCCCACGCCGTGCGCGTCGTGGGACGTCCGCGCGCTGGTCAACCACTTCATCGGCACGGGCCGGTGGTGGGCCGCGATGATCGCGGGCGATGACGGGGGCGCCGACGCGGACTACGCGGCCGGGGATTTCGTGGCCGCGTACGAGAAGAGCATCGCGATCGCGGTGGGCGCGTTCGCGGCCGACGGCGCCCTCGAGCGGACGGTCCGGCTGCCGTTCGGCGAGTTCCCTGGCACCGTCGTGCTTGGCATGGCCGCCCTGGACCAGTTCGCCCATGGCTGGGATCTGGCGCGGGCCATCGGGCAGCCGACCGACCTGGACCAGGCGCTGGCCTTCGCACTGCTCGGCCAGGCCAGGATCGCGATCACCGACGCGCTCCGCGGGCCTGACGGCCAGGCTCCGTTCGGGCCACCGGTCGCGGTTCCCGACGGGGCCGGGGCGGCCGACCAGCTGGCCGGCTTCCTGGCCGCTCGGTGTGAGCCGTGCCCGATAGCGCGTCATTCGTCGCCGACACCTGCCTGACCGAGCTGGCCAGGCACAGCCGGCGCATGCTGCCGTCCGGCCTGGGCGGACCCGAACCGGATCCGGAGGTGTTCCCGGCGGAAGGCGGACCGGAGGTCAGCTGGCTGCAGCCGGTGCCGGACGCGCTCGTGACGTCCGACTCGGCTGATCCCGCAGTTGTCGTCGCCGAGCGCGAGAGCCGACCGCGCCGCAGGCCCGGGTGCTGCTCGAGGAGTACATCGCGGCCTTCGAGAACGCCGACGCCGCCGCCCTGGGGCGACTGCTGGTGCACGACGCCACCCTGGAGGCGACGCCGATGCGGACCTGGTTCGCCGGGCGCGCGACGTGCGTGCCGTTTCTTCGCAACCGCGTCTTCGGCCCGCCGGGTTACTGGCGCATGCTGCCGACCAGCGCCAACGGGCAGCCCGCGGCCGTGGGCTACAACCGCGGCGCGGACGGGGAGTACCGGCCGTACGGCGTCACGGTGCTGTCGGTCACCAGCGAGGGTGTCCGCCAGGTCCGGTCCTTCGGTGATCCCAGGCTGGTCGCCGTATTCGGGTTCCGGCCGGACGGGCCCTAGCGCAGCCGACCGGGCGGCCTTTTGCCCCGAAGCGGAGCAGCGGGCCGCCCGATCGGCCGGACGGAGCGCCTTAGCCGAGCCCGGCGGCCTGCAGGAAGCTGGCCGCGACGGTGCTGTAGTTGTCCTTGTCCGTGATCACGGCGTTGTCCATCTGCAGCAGCGCGGCGGTGGTCAGCTTCGCGGAGACCGCGTTCAGGGTCGAGGTGATGGTGGAGGTCAGCGCGGGCTTGTAGACCAGCGGGATGACGTTCTGCGCGGCGAAGTTGGCCTTGGGGTCGGCGAGCGAAACGAGCTTGTCCGAGATGATCTGCGGTGTGGTGGTGAACACGTCCGCCGCCTGCACCGAGCCGCTGGTCAGGGCGGCGATCGTGATCGGGCCCGACTCGTCGCCGAGTGGGTCGAAGCTCTTGAAGACGAGGCCGTAGTTGGCCTTGAGTCCGGCCAGGCCGTCGGGGCGGGTCTTGAACTCGGGCGGGGCGCCGAGCACCCAGCCGCTTGCGTACGGCTTGAGGTCGGCGATCGTCTTGAGGTGGTACTTCGCCGCGGTCGCCGCGGTCACCGTGATCGAGTCGGAGTCCTGCGCCGGCGCGGGGTTGAGCACCTCGAGGTTGGACGGCAGCTTGGCCGTCAGGGCGGCGTCCACCGCCGCGGTGGTCTTGGCGGTGGAGGACGGGTCGACCTCACCCGAGAGCAGCGCCCCGTTGTACTCGGGGAAGATGGTGATCGCGCCCTTGACGATCTGCGGGTAGTAGACCTCGCGGTCGCCGATGTTGAGCTTGGTGGTGGCCTTGACGCCCTTGTCCTGGAGGGCGAGCACGTAGACCTCGGCCAGCAGTTCAGACTCGGGGAAGTTGGCGGAGCCGACGACCACCGAACCGGACGCGGCGTTGCCGGACAGCGGGTTGGAGCTTGAGCTTGGGGTGGCGCTCGCCGATGTTGAGACTGCGGCGCTGCTTGAGCTTGAGGAACTGCTTGAGCAGGCGGTCACCGCGGCAAGGGCGATGGCCGTGGCTACGGCCATCCCGCTGGCGGTGGCAATCCTGGTGACCATAGGGCTTTCCTTTCGGACGGGTGTTCCCATTCGCAATCTGGTCTTGTGTCGGTCGTTGGCCATCACTACTGGTCGCGTCGGCCCTGCCCCCGCAGGCCGGCCGGGACGACCAGCCTGGACAGCAGCGCGAACAGCCCAAGCACGAGCACTGCGAGGATGACGACGAGCAGCGCGCCGCCGGCCACCGGCCCGTACTGGCTACTTGCCAGGCCGTCGAAGATGAACCGGCCGAGGCCGCCGAGGCCGAGGTAGGCGGCGATCGTCGCGGTGGCCACGACGAAGATCGCGGAGGTGCGCAGGCCGACCAGGATCAGCGGCATCGCGATCGGCACCTCCACCTTGACAACCTGCTGCCACGGGGTCATGCCCATGCCCTTGGCCGCGTCCGTGACGTCGGCGTCCACGCCCGCCACGCCCTCGGCGACGTTGACCAGGATCGGCGGGATCGCCAGTACCACGAGCGGGATCAGCCAGGTCAGCGTCACGAGCCCGAGGTAGACGGCGAGCAGGATCAGCAGCCCGAGGGTAGGGATGGACCGCCAGGCGTTGGCCACGTTGGTGACGACGACCGCGCCGCGGCCGGTGTGGCCGATCACCACCCCGGCGGGGACGGCGATCAGGGCGGCGATCAGCAGCGGCAGGCCGCTGTAGCCGAGTTGCGCGACGAACTGCTGCGGGATGCTGTCGGACCCGTGCCAGTTGGCGGACTGGGTTATCCAGTCCCACGCGTAGGAGAAGAAGGTCATGCGCGGTGCCTTCTGCCATGCGCCGGCCCCTCATGCCTGGTTCCTGGCGGACGCCCACGGCGTGAGCGCCCGTCGCACGCCAACCAGGATCAGGTCGCAGAGCAAGGCGAGCACGATGACCAGGAAGAGGCCGACGTAGATCTCCGTCGGGAAGGACCGCTGCAGCCCGTCGATGAACAGGTAGCCGAGGCTGGACACGCCGATCAGCTGGCCGACGGTGGCCAGGCTGATGCTTGACACGACGGCGACCCGCAGCCCGGCCATGATCACCGGGACCGCGAGCGGCAGCTCGACGGTGATGAGGCGGCGCAGCGGGCCGTACCCCATGGCGGTCGCCGCCTGCCTGACCGGCCCGGGCACGGCGCGCAGTCCTGCCACGACGTTCGGCAAGATGACGCAGAGCGAGTACGCGGTCAGCCCAATGACCACCGGCGTGTTGGTCAGCCCGTACGCCGGGATCAGCGCGATGAACAGGGCGAGCGAGGGGATCGCGTAGATCACGTTGACGACGGTCAGCACCGGGGGGTAGAACCACCGCCAGCGCGCCGACACGATCCCGAGCGGGACCGAGATGACCAGGCCGATCAGCGGCGACACCACCCCCAGGAAGGCGTTCTCCTTGGTCAGCTGCCAGATAAGCGACCAGTTACCGGGAATCCACGACCACATCATGGCGCCGCTCCCGCGGCGGCGTCATCCGCCGCCCGCGCCGCCTGAACCGCGGCCCGCAGTTGGTCGAAGGACGCCACGCCGAGCACCCGGCCGGCCGAGTCCACGCCGATCGCCTGGCCGGCGGGCGAGAGCACCGCCGCGTCGAGCGCCGCCCGCAGCGAGTCGTCTCCCACGGTGAACGTGTGCCCGAAGCCGTCCGCCGCCACGTCGCCCAGCCGGGTCCCGCCGTCCAGCCCGGCCAGCCGGTCCGCCGACACCCAGCCGCGCGGCCTGAGGTCGTCACCCGCGCCGACGACGAGAATCCACGGCTCCCCGCTCTTGCGTGCCGACGCGACCGTCTCGTCCGCAGCCAGCACGGGCCCGGCCGACAGCGCCAGCCCGTCCGCCCGGAAGAACGACAGCCGCCTGATCCCCCGGTCGAACCCGACGAACCCCGCGACGTAGTCATCGGCAGGCTCGCCAAGGAGCCGTTCCGGCGGCCCGACCTGGGCCAGCGTCCCGTGCGGCCGGTACAGCGCCACCAGGTCGCCGACCCTGATGGCCTCCTCGATGTCGTGCGTGACCAGCAGGATGGTCTTGCGCAACTCCCGCTGCAGCGCGATCAGCTGGTCCTGCAGCGATCCCCTGACCACCGGGTCGACCGCGCTGAACGGCTCGTCCATGAGCAGCACGGGCGGATCGGCGGCAAGCGCGCGGGCCACGCCGACCCGTTGCTGCTGCCCACCGGAGAGCTGGTGCGGGTACCGGCGGGCGAGCGCCGGGTCGAGGCCGACGAGGTCGAGCAGTTCCCTGGCCCGCGCCCGCGCCTTCGGGCGCCGCCAGCCGTTGAGGACGGGGACGGTGGCGATGTTGTCCTCGATGGTGCGGTGCGGGAACAGCCCGGTCTGCTGGATCACGTACCCGATGCCCCGCCGCAACCGGGACGGGTCCTGCGCCCTGATGTCGTCGCCGTTCAGCAGGATGCGGCCAGCGGACGGCTCGACCAGCCGGTTGACCATCCGCAGCGAGGTGGTCTTCCCGCAGCCGCTCGGGCCGACCAGGACCACGGTCTTGCCGTCGGGCACGTCAAGGTTGAGCGCGTCAACGGCGACCGTCCCGTCGGGATACCGCTTCGTCACGCTGTCGAACGTGATCAATCGACGCCTTTCTGTGCCCCCGACCAGATCATCCCTTTACCTTAACGTTTCCCACTGACCTAGTAGGGATTAACTCTGTGCCGTTTAGGTAACATCGCGCCGCGTTGCATCCGACGAGGACGCCGGCGTCGCGCAGGTGACGGGGATGCGCTCACCCCCTCACGTGCCGGGGACCAGGGCGGGGTGGGCCGCGGCCAGGCGGCCAGCAGCCCGCAGATGACGAGCAGGGCCAGGGCCAGGGCGACGACGGCGGGCCAGGCGCCCAGGGTCCAGGCGCGGCCGGCCAGGTTGCCAAAGACCGAGGAGCCGAGGTAGTAGGCGAACAGGTAGAGCGAGGCGGCCTGAGCGGACGCGACGCCGCCGGCGTGCGCGCGGGCCGGCACCCAGCCGCTGGCCACGCCGTGCACGACGAAGAACCCGGCGGTCATCACCGCCAGGCCGGCCACGATGCACGGCAGGCTGCCCGGCAGCGTGAGCAGCACGCCCGCCGCGGTGATGAGGCAGCCGACCTGCACCACGCCGCGACGGGAGAAGCGCTCCGCCATCCGCCCGGCGATCGCCGAGCTGACGGTGCCGATCGGGTAGACGAGGAAGACGAGGCCCGCCGTCCCCGCGCTCAGGCGCAGCGGCGCGGAGGTGAGCCGGAACCCCATCGCGTTGTAGACGGCCACGAACGCGCCCATGGAGCAGGCGCCGATGGCGTAGAGCGCGGGCAGCCCGGGGTCGGTTAGGGCGCGCCTGGTCATCAGCGCCAGCTGGCGGGGCCGGGCCGGCGCGGGGCTGAAGTTGCGTGACGGGGGCAGCGTCAGCGCGACGACGCCGGCGCAGATCAGCCCGAGCAGCGCGACCGCCGCCAGCGCCCAGCGCCAGCCGGGCCGCGCCGGCCACCGCGCCGGTGAGCAGGCGGCCGGCCATCCCGCCAAGGGCGGTGCCGCCGATGTAGAGACCCGCCGCGCGGGCATAGGTGTCGGAATGCAGCTCTTCGCGCAGGTAGGCGGTGGCTGCCGCAGGCAGTCCGGCCAAGGTGATGCCCTGCGCAAGCCGCAGGATGAGGAGCCAATCCCAGCCGGGGGCAGCGGCGCAGGCCAGCGCGACGGCCGCGGACGCGATCAGGGAGACGCGGATGAGCCCGGTCCGGCCGAGCACCTCGGAGGCTGGACCGGCGACCAGCAGCGCGACGCCAAGGCCCGCCGTGGCCAGCGAGAGGGACAGCGTGCTCTGCGCGGCGGACACGGAGAAGGAGCGGGCGAGCTCAGGCAGCAGCGCCTGGGTGCTGTAGAGCAGCGCGAACGTCGCCACGCCCGCTGCGAACAGGGCCACAGCGATCCGCCGGTAGCCCGGCTCGCCGCTCCGGAGGCCCTCATGCCCGGCGGTCGGTACAGCAGCCGTCGGCAGCGGAGGGGCGGCTGCCGCGGATGCCCTTTCAGGCGAGGAGGCCACCAAGCCACTTTCCGTCGAGCGTCCACATACGTCAAATGCATGAACGCCCGCGCCCACGCCCGGCCGCCCGATTCCTCGGCTCACAGGTCGTACTGCGACGCCTGCAAGGTGTAGAGCTCCGCGTACTGCCCGCCAAGCGCCATCAGGTCCGCGTGCGTCCCCGCCTCGACCACCTGGCCGTGCGCGAGCACGTAGATCCGGTCGGCCTGCCGGACCGAGGCGAGCCGGTGCGTGATGATCAGCACCGTGCGGTCCTGGGCGAGCAGCCGGAGCGAGGAGAACAGCGCGTACTCGGCCCGCGCGTCCAGGGCCGCGGTCGGCTCGTCCATGATCAGCAGCGGCGCGGTCCGGTAGATGCCGCGCGCCGCCGCGATCCGCTGCCACTGCCCGCCGGACAGCTCGGCACCGTCCTTGAACTCCCGGGCGAGCAGCGTGTCGTAGCCTTTCGCGAGCTCGTTGATCACGGTGTCGGCGCCGGACGCCGCGACCGCGGTGGTCAGCAGCGCGTCGTCCAGGCGCCTGCCCATGGTGATGTTGTCGCGGACCGACAGCGGCCAGTTCCCGTGGTCCTGGGCGATCACCGCGATCTGCTCGCGGAGCGGCTCGCCTTCCACGTCCGCGATCGAGACCGAGTCCCAGCGGACGGTCCCGGCGGACGGCCGGTACAGGCCGGCCAGGATCTTGGCCAGGGTGGTCTTGCCTGACCCGTTCTCGCCGACGAGGGCGACCACCTCGCCCCGGTTGATCTCGATGGACAGCTCGCGCAGGGCCGGAGCTTCCGCGCCGGGGTAGGAGAACGTCACCCCGGAGGCGGTGATCCGCTCGAAAGCGGTCGGGGCGGGCGCGGATCCGGCCGGCGGGGTCCGTGCCGCCGCGTCCTCGCAGAACGCCAGGTAGTCGGAGAAGTACAGCCCTTCTTCATAGCACTGGTTGACCGCGTACATCAGCTGCTGCAGCGACCCCGCGGCCGAGCGGAGCGCCAGCACCGCGGTGCCCGCAACGGAGAGCGGCAGCGCCCCGGAGGCGAGCAGCGCGCCGAGCGTCGCGTAGACGCCGAGCGTCGCGACCCCGCTCATCGAGCTCGCGACCACCTGGGTCTGCGTCCGGCGGCGGGCGGCCGTGAGCTCGGCGTTCCTGGCGTAGGCGGCGAGCCTTGCGACCCGGTCGAGCAGGAACGCGCGCATCGTGAACGAGCGGAGCTCGGCCGCGGTCCGCCTGGTGGCGATCAGGTCGGACAGGATGTACTTCCTGCGGTAGGAGTCCACCAGCGCGAACCTGGTCACGTACCTGATCCTGGCCGAGCGCACCGCCGCCCAGGCGCCGGGAAGCTGCGCAAGCAGCACCACCAGGAGCAGGATCGGCTGCAGCACCCCGACCACCACGGCGGCCGAGCCGAGCCCGGCGAACGCGGTCACGAAGTTGATCACGTTGTTGACGAGCTGGGACGCCGACACGAGCCCCCGCCGCTGGGCCCGCTCCAGCCGGTCATGGAAGTCCGGGTCGTCGAACGCGGCCAGCTCCACTCGCGAGGTCAGGTCGTACAGGCGGACCTCGACGATCTGGTCCACCATCGGCTCGAGCCGCGCCTGCGCCCAGCCCGCCGCGGCCGCGATCCCGGACCGCGCCGCCGTCGCCGCCGCGACGAGGATCAGCGACGGCAGCGCCGCCCGCACCCGGTGCGGCGTCGGCCCGGCGGCGAACAGCGCCGACAGCACCCCCGTCGTCGCGTACAGCGCGTACCCGCCGGCCACGCCCGAGACGATGTTCAGCCCGATGGTCGCCGCGGTGTCGAGCGGGCTGGCCGACCAGCCGAGCCGGATCGCCTGCCCGACCAGCCCGGGGAACCGCCGCGCCACGTCGCGGAACCCGACCGTCATCATCCGCTCGTCGTAGGCCCGCCAGTAGCTGGCGGTCAGCTCCGCCGTCTCCTGATCCGCCGTCTCCTGATCCGCCGTCCCAGGGTCGGCCGTATGCTGATCGACGGCGCACTGGTCGGCTGCGCCGCGCCCCGCGCGGCGGCGATGCGGCCGCCAAGGCCGCCGCCCCGTCCCCATGTCCCCAGTATGTGGGGGTCTGTGGCAGTTCTGCTAACGGAAGTAGCCCTCATTAACGGACCGTTGCTCAGCCCCGCAGGCCCATTGCTGCCTGCGGGGCGCACGCTCCCGTGACATCAATCCGCGAAGGCCGACCGCCTGCGCGGAACCGTGGGTCATCCGTGGGCGGTTCTGCGTGGTGATCCACGCCGCCCGGCTCGATCCTCATTCTCATGGAATCGCACTAAAACCCAGGTAAGAGCCGGTTCATCCTCCTGCAGCCGGCTATCGGCCGAACCCCCAGTCGAGCATGGTCGCCGCGTCGGAGGCCGCAGCGCCCAGCCCGGCTGGGGACGACGATGAATCGAGCACCACGCCGATCAGCTCCCGTCCGGCGCGCTCGGCAGAGAACAGCAGGCAGTCGCCGGCCGCGGCGATGAACCCGGTCTTGATCCCGGTCGCGCCGACGAAGTGGCCGAGCAGCGGGTTGAGGTTCGTCCAGACGTACGCTCGGTGGTCGCGGGTCGCGGCCAGCCGGTAGGTGCGCGTTGCGACGATCTCGCGGAAAACCGGCAGCCGCATCGCATCGCGCCCCAGGCTCACCAGGTCGCGCGCGGTGGAGTACGTGCTGTACTGCGTCGGGTCCGGGAGCCCGCTGAAGTCAGAAAAATGCGTCTTGGACAACCGGAGCCTGCGGGCCATCGCGTTCATCTGGGCGATGAACTCCGCCGGGTGCCCATGCCCGTACGCGCTGGCGAGAGTGTAGGCGGCGTCGCAGCCGGACGGCAGCAGCAGCGCGTACAGGAGCTGCAGCGCGGTCAGCTTCTCCCCCGGCACGAGGCCGGCGGTGGACGCGTCGTAGGCGCGGTCGTAGCCGATGATGCCGCTGGGCACGGTGATCAGCCGGTTCAGGTGGCCGGCCTCGATCACGACGTACGCGGTCATCACCTTCGTGATCGACCCCATCGGCCGCTCGGTGACCGACGACCGGGACCAGAGGTCCTCGCCGGTCGCCTCGTTCGCCAGCTCGGCCCATGGCGCCTTCACCCCGACGGGACCGGCGGCCTTAGCGCTCCCGGCCCTCTTCGCGCTCCCGGCGGCCTTAGCGCTCCCGAAGCTCGCGGCGCGCGCGGCCGGCCCAGCCGCTAGGATCATGACCGCGACCATCCCCGCGGCTACGGTGGACGCGGCCAATCGGCCGGTAATCTGCATCGGGCTCCTTTCGCACGTCCGAACGCAGCTAAATGCATTGTGTCAGTGCAGGCCTCCTGGGGCGGTAGGTTGCGATTGAATTTCTTCCGAACGGTTAGCTGACAGCGCCAAGAACGCGCCTGATAGCCCGTTCGGATGGCGAGCGCGGGTGGGCCGGGCTAGCCTGTCTGGGATACCCCAAAGGGATGCGATGGTCAGTATGGATGGTTCGTGGTGCCCGTCCTGCGGGTACTCGGTACAGCCGGGAACGCAGTTCTGCGCCAGCTGTGGGCAGCAAGTCGCTGCCCCGTTCGGTGCTGCCCCGGCGCAGCCACCAACGGCAACCATGCAGTCACCATCGATGGGCCATCAGACGCTTCCCGCGCCGCCGATGATGCCGATGCCGCCGCAACCGGCGACCGCGCAGCCGCCTCGGGGCCCGCAGAACGGCGCGCCAACGCCACCGCCGCCACCGCCGGTGGACAGTCGGCTCCCGTGGCCGCCACCGCCGGGCGGCGGGCCGCCACCCCCGGCTGGCCGCCAGCTCCCCGCCGGTCCGCCGCAGCCCCAGTCTCCGCCCGCGGAGTCCCAGTTGTCGGACACCATGGATCGGATGCTGCGCCCCCAGGGCCTGTTCCAGAATCCGTGGCAGCAGCCCTGGGCCACGCCGCCCGTCAACGGCGGGATGCCGCCGGGAGGCCCCACGCCCCCGCCGCCCGCTGGCGGGTCCTACCAGGGCGGCGGTCAGTACCCCGCAGGCAACCCGCATCAGCCTTATCAGACGGAAGCGCTGGCCCAGCCGGGTATCGGGTACCCGGGTGGCGGGCCGGTTACCCCGCCGGGGCAGTATCCGCAGGGCCAGTATCCGCAGGGCCAGTACAGCCAGGGTCAGTACCCGCCCGGGCAGTACGGGCAGGGCCAGTACCCAGCCGACCAGTACGCGACCGGCCAATACGGACCTGGCGATCAGTCGGGCGGTCAGTACGGACCGCCTGGGCAGTACGGGCCCGGCGGGCAGTTCGGGCCGGACGGGTCGCCGATCGCCGACCAGAAGCGGCCGCTGACCTTCGGGAAGATCACCCTGCCGAGAAGCCCGCTGGTGCCGGCGATCGCGATCGGCGCCCTGGTGGTCATCGCCGTCACGGCGGTCGTGCTCTCCTCGAGCAGCAGCCCGGGCTCGTCGCCCGGCACGGCCACCGGCGGTGCCACGCCGACGGCTAAATCGTCCACCCAGGCCTTGGCCGATGCACAGCAGTTGCAGGCGGCGAAGGCCCTGTCGGGCCTGCTCGCGCAGAGCGGCACCGACCGTACCGACGTCATTGACGCGTACTCCAACGTGCAAGACTGCGGCAAAAACCTCACCAAGGACGCGCAGATCTTCAGGACCGACGCCGACAACAGGAGCGCGCTGCTGGCGAAGCTCAAGGTGTTGCCGGATCGGTCCGCGCTGTCGAGCGCCATGCTCGGCGACCTGACCAGCGGCTGGCAGGCGTCGGCGACGGTGGACGACGACCTCGCCAAGTGGGCCGACGCGGCGGCCGGCCACTGCAAGGGCGGCGACATGAACAACCCCAGCCTGAAGGCCTCCCTCGCGTACGACGGCCCGGCCACCGACGGCAAGGTGGCGTTCACGAAGCTGTGGAACCCCCTCGCCCGCAAGGACGGCCTGCCCACCTACCAGAACACCCAGATCTAGGCTCCCTGGACGTTGCGGTCGGCTTCCGGGCGGCGGCGCGGGTCGGGGCGGGCATGGTGCCAGCCCCGCTTACCCCGGTCCCGGTCCCGGGCCGCCCGGCGGGGGCCGTCGTGCCTCTCGGCGCGATCGACGCCGCGGGATGTGGACGCACGGTGGTACCCCCAAGCGTCGCGACGAAGGCGGCGAGCCCCCCGAGCAGCGCACCGACAACCAGGACGGCGATCACGGTAGCCGCGATCCGCCCCTGCCCATCCGACCAGGCCTGCTCCTGGGGAGGCGCATCCACCGACGGCGCTGCGCGCGCGGTCAACGCCAACAGGGAGCTCCGCCGCGTCGGCTCCACTCCGCTGGAAGCCGGCGCGGAATCCCCCGGGTGCTCAACTCCAACCGATGCAGGGATCCGAATCACTCGCGTGCGGGACGGGTCGGCCGATTCCCGTGATCCCGTTACCCGCCGGCCCGCCCGCCCCGACGACAGCGTTGCCCCCGCTGCGGCAGCTCTGCCCGCCGCGGTTCCTGTGCCCGCCGATGCAGTCACGCCCGGCGGAATCACTGTCACCGTTGGTGTATCCACCGCCCTGGATGACGCCTCAGGTGGCACCTCAGGCGGCTCCTCACACGGCTCATCGGACGGCGCCTCGGACGGCTCCTCGGACGGCTCCTCAGACGCCGTCGGCCTTCCTGACGGCTGACCGCCGGTGTATACGGCCGCCTCGCCCGGCGGCAGCGTGGGTTCCGCCCAGGGTGACCTCGTCGTCTTCGGTGCCCACGTGGGCCGGACCGGTCCCGGCGACCACGGCTCCCCCGATGTCCCCGATGACCAAGGCGTACGCCAGCGACGGCGGCCGAACACAGTCCCCCCGCTCTCCGTCCATCAACTTGACGCTCAACTTGACCAGTACACGCCAAGCCTCACGAGTTCCCTCTCGCTGTTCTTGCCACCACGAGCCCCAGCTAACCTGCATGAACCCCACGTCAGCCCCCAGACGGAGGCCGCACGCCAGGTAAGCGCCGCGCCGTCGACGGACAGGAACGCATCCGCCCCGCAGCCGCGCGGGGCGGCACGGTCGCGGTTCCCCGCAGACCCTTGGCAGCCGCTGGACGCGCGCCTACCCTGAGTTGAAAGGGCGGGGGCGGTGGTGCTGTGGAAGAGCTCAGCCGCTGGTGCGGCAGGTGCGGGACGGAGCTGCGCTCTGGTGCGTGGTTCTGTTCCAGGTGCGGGCAGCGCGTCATCGACGAGGAACCGGCGGCTGACAGCATTGGGGCCGGCACCGGGTCCGCGCCCGTCGACCGCAGCGGTCCTGGGTTCACCGAGCTCGGCTCGCAGCTCGCGGCGCCGGCATCGGCGTCGGCTGCCGGATTGGAAGCGCTGTTCGCCGCTCCGCTGGTAGCGCCCGAGCAACCGGCTCCGGCGGCGCCGTCTCCGGAGATACCGTCCCCTGCAGCCGCCACGCCGCCACGGGATGACTGGAGTGACTGGTACGCGGACGCCACTCCCCGCTCTCCCTTCCAGCCCCCGGCCAACCAGCCGCCCGCGGGTCCGCCCCCGGCGTACCCACCTCCGGCGTACCCACCTCCGGCGTACCAGCAGCCTGCCTACCAGCAGCCCTCCTACCAGCAGCCTGCTGGGCGGTCCCGGTCCCGTGCACCGCTGTTCTGGTCGGCGTTGTCCGTCGCGGTGGTGGCCGCGGTGGTGGCGTTCCTGTTCCTGCTCCATCCGTTCAGCCACCACCAGACGATCAACGACGCCGCCAACTCGACGGGGACCACGGCCTCGGCGTCGGCCGCGTCCGCGAGCTCGCCTGCCGCGCCGGCGTCCGCCATCGTCTCCCCCGCGCAGTCCGCTTCGGCAGCTGCCTCCGTCTCCGTCTCCGCCTCCGCCTCCGCGTCCGTCGCGTCGAGGCCGGTCACCGAGCAGCAGGCGGCGTCAACCGTCGGCGGGATGCTGACGAGCAGCGGCTCCGACCGCACGGCGATCGACAACGCCTACAACGACGTCGACAGCTGCGGGCCGAACCTGGACAGCGACGCCGCGGTCTTCACCCGCGCCGCGAGCTCACGCCGCGCGATGCTCGCCAGCCTGTCCGCCATGCCGAACCGCTCCGCGTTGCCGCCCGCCCTGCTCAGCGACCTCGCCAACGCCTGGCAGGCGTCAATCGCCGCCGACCAGGGCTTCGCGACGTGGGCCAACGACGAGTCCACCCAGGGGTGCGTGCGCCACGACACCAACGACCCCGGCTACCAGGCCGCCATCACCCCAGACAACAAGGCGACCCAGTACAAGGCCGCCTTCGTCGCCCAGTGGAACCCGATCGCCACCAGCTACGGCCTCACCACCTACCAGCAGAACCAGCTTTAGCCAGCCGCGCGTCCTGCTCGGCACGCCCGAGGCGGCCGAGGCCACCGAGGAGATCGGGAAGTTCCTGCGGGGCCCGGGTTCTCGCCTGAGGGAATCCACTCAGGCGGGCAACACCGTGAAAATCAGCGCATCGCTGTCCAGACGAGGGAAGACAGCTGGCTGACGGTGTCGATGCCGTACTGCTCGTCCGGGTTGCCGGTGGTGAACACGGAGATGAGGTAGTCGCGGCCGTCACCCGATACCCAGCCCTCGCTGTTGATCTGCCAGTTGGTGTTGGCGTCATTCAGCGGGAGCCAGCCGTTCTTCAACGCCACCGTCACCCCCGCGGGGACGCCGCCGCTGACACCCCACGCCTGGTCGGGGGTCACGTTCTCCAGCAGCGACAGCGCGTAGCTCCGCTCGGCCGAAGTCAGCAGCGAGTTCGGCAGGATGATCCGCTTAAGCAGCGTGATCTGGTCGTACGGGACCGTGGTGGTCAGCCCCCAGCCAGGCCAGGGAAATCCGACGCACTCCACGCACGGCGAGGGCGTGGTCCTGGTCAGCCCGGCCTTCGCGTCATAGGCCGCAACCCCGACCGCTCCCCCGGCGGCGTACCAGAGGGCGGTGGCCGCGTCGTTGTCGCTGTCTTCGATCATCTGCTGCGCAAGCGCCTGGTTATCCGCAGACAACCCAACCCCATCGCTGTCGTTCAGCAGGGTCTCCAGGATGTCCACCTTCACCGCGGACGCCTCATCCTGCGCAGGCCCATCCCCAAGCCGCCACGACTGCCCCGTCCGCACATCGTAAACAGCCGCCAGCACGGTCCCCGCCCGCCCCGCCAGGTACCCGTCCGCCGCCGCCGAGAACGGATCCGCGTGCCGCGGCTCCGTGCCTTCCGCAGCCGCCCCAGCCGACGTCGGTGCAGCTGCCGCCGCTGAGTCCGACGCCCCAACCCCCGAAGCCGTCGCCTGCGCCGACGACCCGCCCGACGCTGACCCGGAATGCGAGCTGCCCACCGCGCCTACCAACCCAGGAGATCCCCCCGGCCCCCCACAAGCCGCCACGGCAAGCGCAACCACCGCACCTCCCGTGACCGCCACGCCCACCAACGCCCGCCGCCCGCCCAAAGCGCCAGACGTCACAGTCTCTCCTCCACCGACCAAGCCCCCGTATCGGGCATTCGGCCCAGTCTATTGAGCCACCCGCGGGCTCCGCGAGACACCAGACTCGAGACAGCAGGACTCGAGACTCCAGGACTGGAGACTAGTAACGCCACGCGGCTACGCGTTACCACCATCCGCCGGGGTGATGGCGGCGCCGCGCAGCAGGTAGGCGGAGTGGAGCAGGTCCGGGTGAGCCTTCAGCTCGGCGGCGGTGCCTGAGTAGCGGAGCACGCCGCCCTCCATCACGTGCGCGCTCGTCGCCAGCGACAGCGCCACGGCGGCGAACTGCTCGATGAGCAGCACGCCGATGCCGGAGTCGATGAGCGCGCGGATCACCGGGATGAGCTGGTTCACGATCACCGGGGCGAGTCCGAGGGAGAGCTCGTCGATGAGGATGTACTTCGGCTGGGAGACGAGCGCCTGCGCGAGCACCACCATCTGCTGCTCGCCGCCCGACAGCAGCCGTGCCTGCACGGTCAGCCGCTGGCCGAGCCGGGGAAACAGCTCCAGGGCGCGGGCGCGGCCCTGCGCCGCCGCCTGCTTGGACAGCGTGTACGTGGCCACCTTGATGTTGTCGTCGACCGACAGGTCGGGCAGCAGGCGGCGGCCCTCGGGCACGATCGCCACGCCGGCCGCGCGGATCTTCTCCGGCCGCCTGCCCGCCAGTTCAAGGCCGTCGAGGGTCACCGACCCAAGGCGCGGGCGGATCACCCCGCCGACTGCGAGGACCAAGGACGACTTGCCGGCCCCGTTCGGGCCGAGCAGCGCGGTCACCTGCCCCGCTGGCACCCTGATGGACACGTCCTTGACCACCGGGCGGCCGCCGCGCTCAACCGTAATGTCGATGAGTTCAAGCGATGACATAGGGAATCACACCTCCGCCGTGCCAAGGTAGGCGCGCATCACGTGCTCGTCCCGCAGCACCGCCGCAGTTGGCCCCGATGCGATCAGCTTGCCGAAGTCGAGCACCGCCGCCGTCGTGCAGACCGCGGAAACCAGCGCCATGTCGTGGTCGACGAGGATGGTCAGCGCCCCGGTCTGCTCCGGTATCCCGCGGATCACCGAGGTGAGGTGCGCGGTCTCCTCGTCGGGGAGGCCTGCCGCCGGCTCGTCGAGCAGGATCAGCCGGGGCTTGCCGGTGACGGTGCGGGCGACCTCGACCAGACGGCGCTGGCCGGCGGTCAGCGAGCCGACCTTCGCCCACGGCGAGACGTCGCCGCCGACGAACTCGATCGAGTCGATGACGTCGTCGCGGCGGGCCGCGCCGCGCAACCGGGAGTGGATCATCGCGACGTTGTCGTAAACGGTCAGGTCGGAGATCGCCTGCTCGGTCTGGAACGTCCGTCGCACCCCCCAGCGGGCGCGGCGGTAGTGCGTCATGCGCAGCAGGTTCTCGTCGAACGCGGTGACCGCGCCCGACGCCGGGCGGACGAAGCCGGACAGCACGTTGAAGAACGTGGTCTTGCCCGCGCCGTTCGGGCCGATGAGCCCGCAGACGCCGCGCTCGAACGTCAGGCTCATCCCGTCGAGCGAGGCGACGCCGCCGTACCTGACGGTGAGGTTCTTGACCTCGATCACGCTCTATCACCTCCCAAAGATGTGGTGCCTCGCCCGGCTGCGGAGGCCTCAGCCGACGCAGCGGCGCCCGGCTTCCGCCACAGTCGGCTGATCAGCCGGTACAGGCGCATCATGTCCTTGGGGAACTGGTCGGCGATCCCGCCCGGCGCGGTGGCGAGCACCTGCATGACGCCGATGCCGAACAAGATGGTCAGCCAGTCGTTCGACACCCCCCAGATCTGCAGCACCGCGGGCAGGAACGCCTGCAGGAACGCGGCGATCACGGCACCGACGAGGCTGAACGCGCCGCCCATGAGCACGACCGCCAGCAGGCTGATCGAGTTCTGAATCGGGAAGTCGATCGAGTACAAAGAGCCGTCCGCGCCGGCCAGCAGCGCGCCGGCCACGCCGGTGACGAACGCTGACAGCGCCAGCGCCCAGAGCTTGTAGGTCGTGGTGTTGATGCCGGCCGCCAGCGCGGCGGGCTCGCTCTGCTTGAGCGCCGCCCAGGCCCGACCGGGCCGGGTCCGCAGGTGGACGAAGACGAGCAGGAACATCACGATCGCGACGACGACGGAGAACCGGTAGAACGCCGGGTCGGTGCCCGCGAACGACGGGCGCCTGATCGTGGGGATGTGGAGCTGGTCCCCGTTGTACCCGGAGAAGCCGCCGCCGCCGTTCGGGAAGTTGAGCGTCGCCTCCACCACCGCGACGGCGCCGGCCAACATCAGCGTGATCAGCGCGAAGTAGAGGCCGCGCAGCCGCAGCGCGGGCAGCGTGATCAGCGAGCCGATGACCGCCGTGACCAGCCCCGCTTCTATCAGCACGAGGATGAACGGCTGGCCGGTCGCGAAGAGCAGCCGCGCGCCGACCCACGCGCCGATGGTGAGCACCGCGAGCTGGCCGAGGGAGTACAGGCCGACGCGGCCGACGAGCAGGCCGAGCCCGAGGGTGACGATCGAGTAGACCGCCACCTGGGTCATCGTGTCGGTGTAGTACGCCGACATCAGCGGCGGCAGCGCGAAGATCGCGAGCAGCAGCAGCACGACAATGGCGCCCGCCTTGATCAGCGAGCGGCGGTCCAGCATTGGGGGGCGGGAGGAGGCGGCAGGCGCCTTGGGCCCGGCGGTGTCGATCACCGGCTTAACCCTCCTCACGGGACCGCGACATGACCTGTCCTCTGGACATGACGAGCAGCGCGATCGCGGCCAGCACGAACGGCGTCATGTCCTGGTAGTTGGTGAGCTGGGTGATCGGGGTGATCAGGTCGTGGACCAGACCGATCACGATCGCGGCGATGAACGTCACCGTGATCGACCGGAGCTGGGCGATCAGCGCGGCGGCGAGCGCTGAGATGACGACGGTGAAGGTCAGGGTGGTGTCGTCGAGCGCGGCCAGGTCCGCCAGCAGGATCCCCGCCAGGCCGGCCAGCAGACCGCAGCCCAGCCAGGCCGAGGCCTCGACCCGGCGGACCGGGACGCCGAGCGTCGCGGTGATCTCCCGGTCGTTGGCCATCGCCCGCATCGCGGTGCCCAGCTTCGAGAAGCGCAGGAACGCGCCGGTGCCGGCCGTGATGACCACGCCTGCGGCGAGCGCGATCACCGACGTCCAGTCAACCTGGACCTGGCCGACCATGAACCCGCCGCTGTCGGTCGGGAACGAGATCGACCGCGACTGGCCGCCACTGCTCGTCCAGACCAGGTCCATGATGCCGAACAGCACCAGCGCCAGGCCAAGCGTAGACACCGCCTGCACGAGCGGGCCACGACCGGCCAGGGCCGGTCCGAAGATCAGCCCATAGCCGAGCGTCACCACGCCGCCGAACAGGATACAGACGATCCAGGACGCCCAGCCGGGCCAGCCGTCCTGCTGGACCTGCCATGCGAGAAAGGCCCCCATCGCCCCGACCGCGCCGAACGCCAGGTACAGCACGCCCGTCGCGCGGTAGAGGACGACCAGCCCCACCCCGGACAGGGCATATACCCCGCCCAGGGCGAGACCGGAGACGATGAAGGGCTGGAAATCAGACCAGCTCGGCATCTACTTGTTCAATCCCTCTGACTGATTTGGATACGGAGACTGATTGGATAAGGAGACTGATTGGATAAGGAGACTGCGGATTGGATAAGGAGACCACGGGCGCGGTGCCTGCGATCGCCCGGTAGGCGGCGATCTGCGGATCGACGTTGGAGATGAGCGTGCACCCCTGGGCCTGCACGAACTTGCCGTTGTCGGGCGTGACCGTGTAGTCCATGTTGTTCGGGATGTGCTCGGAGTAGTTGCCGTAGGTGAAGCCCTGGCAGAGCAGCCGGTGTTGTAGTCTGGAGACGGCCTTGAGCGCCGCGCTCACGCTGGCGATCGTGTAAGACCCGGTGATCGACTCGAGCGCGTGGGTGGCGGTCTCGCCGATCACGAACCCCATCTCGCTGAAGGAGCCAACGCCGCCGGAGACACTGGAGCCGTACTGCTTGAGTATCGGCGTCGTAAAGCTGGGCGGTCGCGCTGGTGTTCCCGTCGAGCGGGGTCAGCTCAGCGTTGACGAAGAGCTTGTCGTTCCATTTCGGCCCGAGTGACGTGGCCAGGAAGTCGGTGTTGCACGGGGTGGAGCAGGCCCAGTACTTGACCCGATCCTCCAGGTTGAGCTTCTGCGCGGCCTGCAGGATCACCAGCGCCTCAGGCGGGGTGAAGTTGAGCACCACCGCGCCGACGGGCCGGCCGCGTCGACCAGCTTGATGGCGACCGAGTCGGCGCTGGTAATCGGCACGTTGTCGGTGTAGTCGGAGATCGGCACCTTCGCCGCCGTGGCGATCGCGTTCGGGCCGACCGCGATGTAGCCGGTGCCGGGCACGTTCGACTGGTCGAAGGCGATCTTGGTGGCGCCCTTGGAGATGACGTACGAGTCGCGCCGTCCGAGGAGTACCGCGGTCCCATGTTGACCGAGGCGGTGTTCGGGGTGGACCAGCACTCCGGGTCGATGCCGGCCCGAGCACGTCGATGCCCGCGCTCTTCCAGTACGCGCTGTCGACCGCGCACTCGATGAGCGAGCTGTTGCCGACGATGCCGACCACGTGGTCGCTGGTCACCAGCTGCTTGGCCAGCGCGGCGATCTGCGGCGGGCTGGTCTGCTCGGTCTCCGCGAAGTACTTGATCGGGTGCCCGTTGATACCGCCATTGGCGTTCACGCAGGCGAAGTACGCGGCGGTCATGTTCTGGATATCGCTGAAGTCGGTGCCGGTCTGCTTGGTGTCGATCGACCCGATGTTGATCGGCGTGCCGGTGGCCGCCACGCCCGGCTTGGTCCCGCAGGCGGAGGCGGAGACGGTGCTCGCGGATGGCGAGCTCGACGACGCGGCCGGCGTCGAGGCGGCGGCGCTATTCGAGGCGGGCGCGCTCGAGGTGTTCAAGTCAGAAGTGGTCGAGGAGCTTGAGCTACAGCCGGCCAGGACGCCGAGCGCGACCGCCGCGACAACAGCGGCGGCCGCCCGCGTCCGTCCATGGAAGGGTCTATTCATGTGCTCTGCCTTCTCTTAACTATCAGAAAAAGTCATTTTCTTCCGAACGGACGCGTTTCTCCGCATTTCGAGTGATGCGCTCCGCCCAGGAGGCAGGCGAAAGAAGCCCCGTTGACCAGCCCACAGGTAAACCGTGCCTCTTTGCACTGCATTTTGCGATGTTCCATGGGTTCCAGCTATCGAGTCGTTATTCTGGATTATCGATCATGGTGCGGGTGGCGGAGGATGGGTGGCGGAGAACGGTTTCATCACGTTTCCTCTGACACGGCTCGTCCTGGTGGGGCTTGAGCTAACTACTGGCGACGTTCGCACGGCCGGTGACCGCTAACAACCGTGTCAGCCCCCAAACCGATGGGTCCCAATTTTGCCGTCGATCACAAACGTTTGCAAGAGGGATTGTCAACAATTCTTTAAGGAACAAAAGCGCCCAAAATAGCGCATTCCCTGCCGCAATTGCACCGCGCTGACGCAATTGCGCCGCGCTGCCCGAGGGGACGAATGCTGCACGCGGAAAGACGAATGCTGCACGCGGAAAGACGAATGCTGCACGCGGAAAGAGTGGTGCGCCGCCGGGCGGGCGGGAGGAGAACCTGCACCGCGCTGCCCGCAGGGACGCCCCCTGCAGCCGAAAGAGCGGCGCGCCGCCGGACGGGCGGAGAACCTGCACCGCTGCCCGCGGGGACGATCCCCTGCACCCGGGGACGCCGCGGAAGCCCCGTGGTTGTGGCAGCGACGGGCCGAATGCCCCTCATGCCACAACCACGGGGTGAGGTGTTGCCGCAGACCGCGCTAGAGGCGGCTGTAACGAGTGCGGCGGTCGTGCTAGGCCAGGCCGGCCTGGGTGCGGAGTTGGTCCGCCTTGTCGGTGCGCTCCCAGGTGAAGGAGTCGCCGGTGCGGCCGAAGTGGCCGTAGGCCGCGGTCGGCAGGTAGACCGGGCGGCGCAGCTCCAGGTCGCGCAGGATCGCGCCAGGGCGCAGGTCGAAGTTCTCCGTGACCAGCTCGGCGATGGCCGCGCGGGAGATCTTCTCGGTGCCGAAGGTCTCGATCAGCAGCGAGAGCGGGCGCGCCACGCCGATCGCGTAGGCCACCTGGACCTCGGCCCGGTCGGCGAGGCCGGCCGCGACGATGTTCTTGGCCACGTACCGCGCGGCGTAGGCCGCCGAGCGGTCCACCTTGGACGGGTCCTTGCCGGAGAACGCGCCGCCGCCGTGCCGGGCGAACCCGCCGTAGGTGTCGACGATGATCTTGCGCCCGGTCAGCCCGGTGTCGCCGACCGGGCCGCCGATCACGAACCGGCCGGTCGGGTTGACGTAGAACTCGTCGCGAGAGCCGGTCGGGGTCGTACAGGTCCTGCGGGAGCGTCTGCAGGACCACCTCTTCCCACAGCGCCTCTGGCAGCTTGGACTCCACGCCGTCCTGGTGCTGGGTGGAGATCAGCACCTTCTCGATCTCCACCGGCTTGCCGGCGTCGTCGTAGCGGACCGTCACCTGGGTCTTGCCGTCCGGCCGCAGGTAGGGCAGCAGGCCGGAGTGGCGGACCTCGGACGAGCTTCTTGGACATCTTGTGCGCGAGCATGATCGGCATCGGCATGTACTCGGGCGTCTCGTTGGTCGCGTAGCCGAACATCATGCCCTGGTCGCCGGCGCCGATCCGGTCGAGCGGGTCCTCCGAGCCGCCGATCCGGCCCTCGTGCGCGGTGTCCACGCCCTGGGCGATGTCCGGCGACTGACGGTCCATCGCGACGATCACCCCGACCGCGTTGCCGTCGAAGAAGTACTCGCCGTTGTCGTAGCCGATGTCGCAGACCACCTTGCGCGCGATCGACGCGTAGTCGATCGTCGACGCGGTGGTGATCTCGCCCGCCACCACGATCAGGCCGGTGGTCAGCAGGGTCTCGCACGCCACCCGCGAGTACGGGTCCCCGGCGAGGGCCGCGTCCACGACGGCGTCGGAGATCTGGTCGGCGATCTTGTCCGGGTGGCCCTCCGTCACCGACTCGGAAGTAAAGAGGAATCCGCTATCCATTGCTGTCTCCTGTTGGCTGGGAGCCGAAATCGGGAGTCACGTCTCCCGAGGCGGGAGGGGATCTGTGGGTGCCCCAACGGGCTCGACCAGGCCGAGCTCCGTCCGGACAGTTGCCGCGCCAGATACCATAGCGCGGAGTTTGCGCCGCGCCACCTCCGGCTCGAGGTGACGCAGCCCGCAGTCGGGGTTGATCATCAGGCGGGCGGGCTCGATGTACTCAAGCGCCCGCCTGATCCGCGCCGCCACCAGCTCCGGGGCCTCCACCGTCGGCGACTTCACGTCGATCACGCCGAGGCCGAGCTGGGACGGCCAGCCGTACTCCCTGATCAGCCGCAGGTCGTCGAGGCCCTTGCGGGCGAACTCGAGCACCAGCTGGTCGACCCCGCCTGCAGGACCGCAGGGAACAGGAAGTCGTAGTGGCCCTCCCAGGAGGGCCGGGCGTACCGGTTTCCGTAGCAGACGTGCAGCGCCCAGGTCACCGGCACGCCGTCGGTGACGATGTTGACCGCCTCCACCGCGAGCGCGGCCTGGTCCGGGTAGCCCGCCAGGAACGGCTCGTCGATCTGCAGGAACCCCGCGCCCGCCGCGGCCAGCGACCGCGCCTCCAGGTTGAGCCGCCGCGCCAGGGCGCGCACCAGGTCGGCCGGGTCACGGTAGCCGACGCGCCGGAGATCCGGCGCGACAGCGAGAACGGCCCGGTGAAGGAGAACTTCACCGGCCGATCGGTCAGCCGCGACGTGAACGCGTAATCGGCGGCGAGGCCGAGCGACCCCTTCTCGTCTTCCGGCAGCTCCGCCGCGACCTCGGCATCGTAGTAGTCGTAGTAGTCCGCCTTGGCCCGCCGCTCGATGTCGCACGCCGGGGATGCGGGCGAGGAAGTAGTCGATGTCGTTGTCCCGCCGCAGCTCGCCATCGGAGACGATGTCGATGCCGGCCTGCTCCTGGTCCTTGATCGCGGCCTTGATGGCGACCTCGTGGATCTCCGCCAGGTGCGCGGCGCTGATCCGGCGCTGGTAGCACTCGGTCTTGAGCCGCTCCAGCCACTCCGGGACGCTGTAGGACCCCACCACGGTCGTGGGGAGGATGGTCGTGGGGAGGATGGTCGTGGGGAGGATGGTCGTGGGGAGGATGGTCGTGGGGAGGATATGGCGAAGCAACGGCTCGTTACTCATGATGATTGTGCCTTTAGTCCCTGACCCGGCGGTCAGCGTCTTGACATGGGAACCGGGGCGCTGCGTGAACGCGGAGAACCGCACGTCGAAGCCGCGACGGCTGGCGAAGAGCTGCAACAGCGGGCCGTTGACCCAGTTGACGACGGAGCCGTCGTACTTGCCCGGCCCGTAGAACCCGGACCGGTACTCTCCCGCGGCGGTGGTGAACAGGTCGTGGCAGACCACCCGGCCGAACGGGTGCAGCAGCGGCAGGGTGTCGGCGAACGACGCGAGGGCGCCGTTGGACACGTGCATCCGGACGTCGCCCTCAGCGATGAGCAGCGGGCGGAGGATCTCCCCGGTCAGCGTCGGCGTGATCCGGTAGGTGTCAAGGCCCTCGAGCGGGACGTACCGCTCAGCCTGGCGGAGCGCCGCCCAGACCGCCTGCCAGAACAGCACCGCCTGCCCGGTGTCGCCGAATTTCTCCGGCAGCGACTCGGCCAGCAGCTCCGGGCCGATCCGCAGCAGTCGCTGGGTGAGCTGGGCGAGCTCGGACCGGCGGAGCCCGAACCTGCGCGCGATCTCGTCGGCCGCCGCGCCGGGCAGGAACGACCTGGCCTGCACCAGGTAGACCCGGCCGCGGATGGAGGCCACCTCGTCGCTTGGCAGATTGTCGTAGACGTTGGAGATGTAGACAAGGAACGCCTTGCCCGCCAGGAAGCCGATCGTTCCCGACAGCCGGGTCGCCTCAAGGACGAGACCGGACACGTGGTCGCCGTGGTGGGCGACGGCGGCGCGGGCACGGTCGAGGACGTGCGCGGAGTAGTCGCCCATCAGGTAGTGCAGCCGCCGGTAGTAGTCGCGGCCGTGCCTGCGGTCGAGCTCGACGAACTCGTCCAGCCAGGTGCGCGCCTGCCCGCCGTTGCCGACCCCGAGTTCGAGCACGTAGAGCTGGTCGGGGAGCGCGCGCCGGCTGGCCAGCTCGTCCCAGATCTTGAACAGGTCCAGGATGGTCTCGCGGGCGGCGGCGGCGTTGCGCGCGTCGGACTCGCCGCCGGGCAGGGTCTGCTCGTACTCCTTGCCCGTCACCTTCTCCCAGTCGACCAAGGCCTGCCAGAACAGCGCGTTGAACCGCCAGACGCAGCTCGCGGAGCGACGGCGCCCACGGCTCGAGCCAGACCCGGTCGGGATTGGTGTCGAGGATCGCCGCGGTCACCTCGGCGGCGACATCCGTCTCCGGCTTCGCGCAGCGGCGCAGGTCGACGGCGAGCTCGTGCCCCTCGACCCCCACTGCACCGCGGGGCAGCACAGCGCCGTCGGCGAGCACCGGGCGGACCATCGCGATCTCACGGAAGTTGGCCTTGTACTGGATCCAGTCGCAGACCACGCGGATCGTGGCCAGGTCGGCGTCCGACCGGCACAGCGCCTCGACCAGCGGCAGCACCGCCGCCTGGGCGCCAGCGGACGTACGGAGCCTGGCCGCCGCCCTGATGTCGATCTCCACCGTCAGCCCCCGATAAGAACAGCGCCCGGAATTGTCATTCCGGGCGCATTTGTCAGGGGACGCGGCGGGAATTCTCCGGCAAACGCGCGAATTTTCACTGCCCCCGTGTTTAGCGCACCGTATTCGCAAGCGAATTTAGTGGCTTCGCACAGGCAGCGTTGGCGCTGCCGGATATCTCTTCACGCCCTCATGCTGCCCCAGCGGATGGGCAGCTACATCCGCCGACCGCACAAGCTTCGCAGCAGAGGGCTTGTGCGGCTGCACAACAGTAGCGGGCCCGCGCGACGTCGGGCCCGCCACCATTCTCGCTGGTTAAAACCGGCTGACCACCTGCTCGCCGAGCAGCTCGATGTGCGCGACGTCGGAAGGGCCGTAGACGTGGAAGTAGACGGTGTCGGCGCCCTGGCTCGCCAGGTCCTCGATCACCGCGATCAAGTCGTCGGCGTAGCCGGTGACCCCGGAGGCGAGCAGCCGCGCGCCCGGCTCGCCGAGTGACTCCTTCCGCCGCTCCAGGTCGGCGGCGTCCGACCCGATGCAGACCGGCACCGTCGCCGACAGCCGGACCTCGGCCGGGTCGCGGCCCACCACGTCCTGGCAGATCCGCTTGAAGTTGGCGTACCGCTCGCGCAGGTCGAGGCCGAGCGCGCCGTTGAACTCGTCCGCGTACTTCGCCGCCAGGGTGGGGGTGCGCTTGGCGCCGGCACCGCCGACGATGATCTTCGGCCGCTCGACCGGCCGGGGGATGGAAGCGCAATCGGTGAGCTGGTAGTGCTTGCCGTCGTGGCTGAACCGCTCGCCCGGCTTGGTGTTCCAGAGGCCGGTGAGGATCGCCAGCTGCTCTTCCAGCCGGTCGAACCGCTCTCCCAGGGAGGGAAACGGGATGCCGAAGTACTGGTGCTCGCGCTCGTACCAGGCGGCGCCAATGCCGAGCTCGGCCCGGCCGCCGCTCATCTGGGCGACGGTGGCGACCTCGACCGCGAGCTGCCCGGGGAGCCGGAAGGTGGACGCGTTGACGAGGGTGCCGAGCCGTACCCGGTCCGTCTGCACGGCCAGCCCCGCCAGCGTGGTCCATGAGTCGGTGGGCTGGTAGGTAGTGTCGTCGGCGTCGATCCCGAGGAAGTGGTCAGAGCGGAAGAAGGCGTCGAAGCCGCCCGCTTCTGCCGCCTTCGCCAGCGCCAGGATCTGCGCGTAGGTGGCCCCGTGGTGCGGTTCGAGAAGGATCCGGAGGCGCATGAAGCGCTCCTTTCAGTCAGCGACAAGGAAGGACGCGGGCATCGTGAACGGACCCGTGGGCGGTCGGAGAGTCATCCACGGGTCCGTTCGAGATGCTGATTTGGACTTTTGTTTGTTGCCTTGCGCTAGCCCTGCGCGTTGGCGGTGGACACCTTGGCCGGCTCGACCGACTCGGTCAGCGGGAAGTGGCAGGCCACCAGGTGGCCGGGGAGCAGCTCCCGGGGCTGCGGAACCTCCTCCGCGCACCGGTCGGCGGCGCGCGGGCAGCGGGTGCGGAACCGGCAGCCGGACGGCGGTTGATCGGCGACGGCGGCTCGCCGCGCAGCGTGGTGGTCGGCCGGCCCGCGCCGGGCTCGGTCGAGGGGATGGAGTCGAGCAGCGCCTTGGTGTAGGGGTGCAGCGGCTGCCTGTAGACCGACTCGCCCGGCCCGACCTCGCAGAACTTGCCCAGGTACATCACCCCCACCCGGTCGCTGACCTGCTTGACGAGGGCCAGGTCGTGCGCGATGAACAGGTAGGACAGCGCCAGCTCGCGGCGGAGCTGCTCGAAGAGGTTGAGCACCTGCGCCTGGATCAGCACGTCGAGCGAGGAGACCGCCTCGTCGCAGATCAGCAGCGTCGGGCTCGAGCGCGACGGCGCGCGCGATGGCGACCCGCTGCGCCTGGCCGCCGGACAGCTCGCGGGGGTGCCGCTTGGCGTACCGCGCGGGGTCGAGGCCGACCAGGTCGAGCAGCTCGTCGACCCGCTTCCTGCGCGCCTGCCGGCTCGCCCGACCGGTAGGCGATCAGCGGTTCCTCGATGATCGACCTGACCTGCCACTTGGGGTCGAGCGAGCCGAAGGGGTCCTGGAACACGAACTGCATGTGCTGCCGGGCGGCGAGCAGGCTCCGGCCGCGCAGCTTGGTCAGCTCGGTGCCGCGGAAGACGACCGAGCCGGACTTCGGCCGCGGCGCCTGCAGCACCGCGCGGGCCAGGGTGGACTTGCCTGACCCGGTCTCGCCGACGATGCCGAGCGTCTCGCCCGGCATGATGTCGAACGAGACGCCGGAGACCGCCTGGACGACGCCGCCGCGGGTGCCGCCGCCCTCGCGGACGACGAACTCCTGAACCAGGTCCCGGACCGACAGCAGCGGCTGCTTCGTGCTGCGGCTGTCGTCTCGCGTCGCTCATGCTGAGACTCCGTTCTCGCAGGGGTGCCAGCAGGCCCAGCGGTGCCCCGGGCTGTGCTCGGCCAGGGCCGGCGCCTTCGCCAGGCAGTCGTCGGCCGCGTGCGGGCAGCGGGGCGCGAACGAGCAGCCGGCTGGCAGCGCAGTCGGGTCCGGCGGGCGGCCGGTGACCACCGGCAGCTCGGTGTGCGCCGCCCGCTCGATGTGCGGGATCGCGTCGAGCAGCGCCCGGGTGTACCGCATCCGGACCGTCCCGCCGACCCCGAACAGCCTCTTGGCCTGGCGCCTGCTCGACGATCTTGCCCGCGTACATGACGACCACCTCGTCGGCGTAGGACGCCGCGAGGCCCAGGTCGTGGCTGATGAAGATCAGCGCCATGCCGAGCTCGGTCTGCAGCTCGAGCATGAGCTCCATGATCTGCGCCTGGGTAGTCACGTCGAGCGCGGTCGTCGCCTCGTCGGCGATCAGCAGCTTCGGCCGGCAGGCGAGCGCGATCGCGATCATCACGCGCTGCCGCATGCCGCCGGAGAGCTGGTGCGGGTACTCGTGGTAGCGCCGCTCTGGCGCCGGGATGCGCACCAGGCGGAGCAGCTCGACCGCCTGCGCGTGCGCGCCGACCTGCTGACCTTCTGCGCCCCGCCCTTCCGGTGAGCCCGGATCGCCTCGGTGATCTGCGAGCCGATCCGCATCGTCGGGTTGAGCGACCGGGCCGGGTCCTGGAAGACCATCGCCATGTCGCTGGCCCCGGTGCTTGCGCAGCTGGGCGTCGGACAGCCCGATCAGCTCGCTGCCGAGCAGCCGGGCCGAGCCGCTGATCTCGGTTCCGGCGGGCAGCAGCCCCATGATCGCGCGGCAGCCGACCGTCTTGCCCGACCCGGACTCGCCGATGATCGCCAGCGTCTTGCCCGATTCGACTCGGTAGCTGACGCCGTCGACGGCGCGGACTTCCCGTCCGCCGGCCGCGAAGGCGACCCGGAGGTTCTCCACCTCTAGCAGTGTGTCGCTCATCGGACTCCCCAGCGCTCACGGAGGGCGTCACCGAGCAGGTTCAGCGCCATCACGAAGATCAGCAGGACAATAGAGGGGATCAGCACGTACTCGGGCTGCGCGGTGAGCACGGTCTGCCCCTTCGCGATCATCCCGCCCCAGCTCGGCTTCGGCTGCTGGATGCCGAGGCCGAGGAAGTCGAGGGCGCCTTCCAGGATGACGACGATGCCGATGCCGATCATGGCTGAACGAGACGATGCCGGGAATGACGTTCGGCAGCACGTGCTTGAGGATGATCCGCCAGTTCCTTGTGCCGGACAGGCGGGCGGCCGTGATGAACGGCAGCTCCCTGACCACCAGCGTGGATCCCCGGGTGACCCGGGCGAACGCTGGCACGCTGAACACCGTGAGCGCCCAGATCAGGTGAATCTCGTTCGGCCCGAGCACCTCCGCGACGGCGAGCGCGAGCACCAGGGCGGGGAAAGCGATCAGCACGTCGATGAGCCGGGACAAGATCGTGTCGGTCCAGCCGCCGAAGTAGCCGGCCGCGAGCCCGATCAGGCCGCCGATCACCATGCCGATCGCGGTGACCGAGAACCCGACCTCGAACGCGACCTGCCCGCCGTAGACGAGCATGGCGAAGATGTCTACGCCGACCGGGTCGGTGCCGAGCCAGTGCCCCGGCGAGAACGGCGGCTCCTGGGCGGCCAGGATGCTGCCGTGTCCCCGGACGGGATCGTGTACGACGTGCGGCCAGATGAAGCACATGAAGAACAGCGCGATGAGGATGCCGACCGGCACCCAGAGCCGCAGCGCGCGGGCCGCCGCTGATCCGCAGCCGCCGGGCGCTGACCAGGGACGGCAGCGGCTGCGCGGCCGGACAGCCAGCGCCGTCGTCATGTCAGGAAGCTGAGCGGCCATACCGGATCCTTGGGTCGAGTACCGCGTACATCAGGTCGGCGAGCAGGTTGCCCGCCACCGTCACCAGGGCGAACACCACGACGATGCCCTCCACGAGCGGCAGGTCGTTGATGCCGATCGCGTTGATCAGCTCCGCGCCGATGCCGGGCAGCGAGAAGATCGGCTCGATGATGGCCACCGCGCCGATCAGCGTGCCCAGGTTGAGCGCGACCAGCGTGATCAGCGTGAACATGCGAGTTCCTTGTCGCGTGCACGATCAGCACCCGCCACGGTTTAACGCCCTTGGCCTTGGCGGTGACGATGTAGTCCTCGCGCTGCATCTGGTCGACGATGTCCGCCCGCAGCAGCCGGCTGTAGACCGCGAACAGCGGGAAGCCGATCGAGGCGGCGGGCAGGGTGAGCGCCCTGATCGCCTGCAGCGGGTTGCTGCCGAGGGAGTTGGAGATCGCCGGGAACCACTGCACCCTCACCGCGAAGACGCAGATGAGCACCAGCGCGAGCACGTACGGCGCGACCGACAGCCCGAGCATGGAGACCGCCAGGCTGAGCCGGTCCACGACGCCGTTCGGCTTGCGCGCCGCGAGCACCGCGACGATCGATGCCGAGCCCAAGCGACACGACCAGCGTGTAAAGCAGCAGCCAGCAGGTGGTGGGCAGGAACTGCGCGAGGTCGCTGTTGACGCTCTGCCGGTTGCTGTAGGCGATGCCCAGGTTCCCGTGCAGCAGCCCGTCGAGCCAGTTCCAGTACCTGTCCAGAACGGGTGGTTAAGGCCGAGCTTGGCGTCGACCTGCGCGATCTGCCCCGGCGTGGCGTTGATGCCGAGGATCAACCGGGCCGGGTTCCCGGGGATGAGGTTCATGACGACGAATGTCAGGAAGGTGACGCCCAGCAGAACGGGGATGGCCGTGAGCAGCCGCCGGCCCACCAGCTGGAGCGCTGGTGAGCCGGTAACCCGGCGCACGATGTCAGATCGTGCGCCGGGGTCCCGCTGGAGCTGGACTTGCTGTGCCAGCGCCATCGTTGTTGTCCTATTTCCTTAACTATCGGTTGTCGGTCGCCGGTCAGGACTGGCCGGGTTGTCGTAGACGTCCTCCCAGAGCACCGCCGGCGCCACCGCCACCGCGGGCAGCGGCGAAGTGAGGCCAGGTCCGGCGACCCCCTTCACCGCGACGTTGGGCGGGGCGAAGGCGAAGTAGAACGGCCCGTAGTAGTTCTTGGCGATGTACTCGGCCGCCTGGTCGTAGAGCCCGCAGCGGGCGCTCAGGCTGCTGTGCGCCGCCGCCGTCGCGAGCATGGTGTCCAGCTTGGGGTCGTGGACGCCGCTGAACGGGGAGGGGACTCGAACCGGAAGCCCACGCCGACGCCGCCCGCCGGGTCGTATGCGCCCGCCGTCTGGATCATCGCCTGCCAGCTCTTGCCGCCGTTGGACAGGAAGGCCGCGATGAGGCCGTTCAGGTGTAAATGTGCTGCGTGGTCTTGACGCCGAACGCCGCCCATTCCTGGCTCAGCGCCTGGATGGTCTCGGCCGCGACCGGGCTTGAGGAGATCGTGCCGAACTCGATCGTGTCTTGTCAAGGCCGCTCTCGGCGACCAGCTGTCTTGGCCAGCGTCGCGTCGTAGCCCTGATAGCCGGGCACGTTCTGCTCGTAGCAGATGCCGCCGGGGCCGGTGAAGCCCTCCACGGACCGGGTAGTAGTTGTTGAAGATGTGCTTCAGGATCGGGGCGAAGTCGGTCATCGCGTAGATCGCTTCCCGCGCCTTGGGGTTGTTGAACGGCGGGACCGCGGTGTTGAGCTGCAGGTCGTACGGGGAGGTCGCGAGCTGGGTATCACGTTGTACTTCTGCTCGGCCTCGGTGATCAGCGCCGGTGTCGACATGTCGATGTAAACCTGGCCCTCACCCGCGAGCATCGCCTCGTAGGCCGCCTCGTCACCGCTGACCGACTTGAACGTGAGCCGTCCAGGTACGGCAGTGGCGCGTCCCAGTAGTCGGGTTCTTCTTCACCACGATCTCGTTGCTGTACGAGTCGCTCACCATGGTGAACGGTCCGGCCCCGACCGGCAGCTGGGCGAACGCCTCTCGCCCATCGCTTGAAGGAGACCTCGGAGATGATCCAGTTCGGGATCGCGTCGAACATCGGTTGATGAACGCGCCGTCGGGCGCGGCCAGGTTCACCTGGATGGTCAGCGGCCCGAGCACCTTGATGACGCCCTTCGCGGGCGCCGAGGTGGTGACCTTCGGGTTGGTCCGCGCGACCGTCCACTGCGGCGCGCAGGTGCAGCTCGACTCCAGGTCCCGCGTCCAGTTCCACGCGACGACCGAGGCGGTGAGCGCGCGTTCCGTCGGAGAACTTGACGTTCGGCCGGAGGTTGATGGTGACCGTCTGGTTGTTGTTGGAGAACTTGTACCCGGTAGCAAGGTCGTCGATCTGCTTGCCGCCCGTGCCGAGCTCGAAGAGCTCGCCGTAGACGGCGTTGTCGTAGTCCTGGTCAGCCGAGCCGGTGGTGTTGGTCGCCGGGTCGAGGCCGAGCGGCCAGTCACCGGAGAAACCCTTGCCTTCAAGGACGGTGATCGAGCCGCCGGCCTTGGGACCAGGCGTGGATGCGATGCTTGTTGCGCTGCTGGAAGCACTCGCCCCTGGGGACGAAGTCCCGCTGCTGCTGCTGCACGCGGCAGCCGCAGTCAACACGAGTGCGACCGCCCCAGCGAGGCAGGCGGTCCGCATTGACATTAGCCGGAATCTCACGGCATTCACCTACTCGTGATTAATCGTACGCTGGTGTGTGACAATTACTGAGTCGCTCGTCCACAGATTTGTCTTGGATACTCTCACCCGCCCGATGCGCCCGCAAGGAGCAATATTCGCTGTATGCCGGATCAGAAGGCGCTTGTATCCGCCCCCCTCCGCCGTCGGCCAACCCTTGTGCCATCTCACAAAGCCCAGGCAGGCCGTTCACCGGGACCCGCGACCGGGCGTCGAGCTGGAGGAGGTGCAGCCCTGGGCGGCGAGCCGGTCGACGTCCTCGGCGTAGGCGGCGGACAGGTCAGTCCAGAACTCCTCGGCGTCCGGGCAGACGGACACGTCGACCACGGTGCGGATGCCTGACCGTAGTGCCCCGTCGACGGCGACGGCCGGCGCGACAAGACCGGGGCCATGGCGGGCTACCGCCGCCACAAGCAACGGGCAAGGATGTTGCTGGGTGCTTTGCTATCTCAGAAAGCTCATGGCCCGGAGTGCGGCCTGCGGCTTGGGAGCAAGACCCGCTGATTGGCAATTCCGTTCGCGATTGCGGAGTTGGAGCGACGGGATGATGCGGCTTTATCGGTTCAGGCCCGGGACGGGGCGTGCCGAACCGGATCAGTTCGGCACGCCCCCTGCTGGCCGAACTCAGCCCGCGGTTGCCTCCGGCGGCTTCTTAGCGAACATCGACCCGGAACCGCCGCCGTCGAGCACCAGGGTCTGCCCGGTCATGTAGCCGGCCCCGTCGGAGGCCAGGTAGGACACCGCAGCGGCGATGTCTTCCGGATAGCCGGAACGTCCGACCGCGAGCATCGCGCCGCGCCGCTTGACCTCGGCGGCCACGTCCAGGTTGGGGTCGAGGGAGAGCATCGCGCGCGAGGTCGCCACCATGCCGGGCGAGATCGCGTTGCAGGTGATCCCCCACGGGGCCACGTCCGCGGACAGCGCCCGGGTGAAGCCGAGCACAGCCGCCTTGGACGCGGAGTAAGCGGTCGACATCGCCACCGCGACCTGCCCGGCCTGGGAGGAGATGTTGATGATCCGCCCCCAGCGCTGGGCCCGCATGTGCGGCACCGCAAATCGGGACATCAGGTAGGTGCCCCGCAGGTTGATGCCGAGCACGAAGTCCCACACGTCGATCGGCACGTCCTCGATGTCGGCCCGGTCCGCGCCCTGCGGCGCGGCCGCGCCGTTCACCAGGATGTCGAGCCGGCCCCGCCACGCCGCGGCGGTGTCCACCATGGCCTGCGCGTCCTGCTCGACCGAGATGTCGCCGAGCTGGGCCAGGGCCGTGCCGCCGAGTCCGGTGATCTCCTCGACCAGCGAGTCGACCCCCCGCCAGCCGTCGTCGGCGACGCCGACGACCTCCTGACGGCGGTTGAGCACGCCGGTGGCCTGCTTGTCGGTCACCACGACGGCGACGCCGGAGGCGGCCAGCGTGAGGGCGACGGCGCGCCCCATGCCGTCCCGCTTGCCGCAGCCGGTGATCAGCGCAACTCGCGTCGTCAATGCAGTGCTCCGCCCGAGTAGCCCGGCAGGTCGGCCGGGTAGGTGATGTCGATGATCGCGGCGTCGACGCCGAGCTCGCTGCCCAGCATGGAGCGCATCAGGTCCTTGGGGACCAGGCAGTCCTCGCAGGCGTCGGGACCGGCGGTAATGACCACGGAGAGCTTGGCATCCGCCTCTTCGATGGCCATGTGATAGCCGTCCGCCTCGAGGGCTGACGTAAGAGCCACGGCCCGTTCCGAGTAGTTCATTTTTTCTCCCCTGACCGGGACGGAGGTGCCTGACCACTCGCCGAAAATTCGCACCACCATGGAGATCGCGGCGTTCTTCGCGCCCGCGACGATCACCGGGATCGACGTCGGCCCGGTGAGGATGGGGTGGAACTCCTCGTCGGCGCGCGGCGGCCCGTCGTCGTCGTGGCTGGCGGCCCCCGGCGGCCCGAACCTGCGCGATGTGACCTCCGCCTTCCCTGCCCGCCGGAACTCGCCGACGGTGCGGCCTGACCGCTCGAGCAGCCAGTTCTGCACGTCAGCCTTGGACATGCCGGCCGCGGCGAACATCTGCGCGTGCTCGGGGCAGAGCACCAGGGCCACCGCGCTCTTGGGGAAGATCTGCGACCCGATCCGCGAGATCGTGTCCTGGAAGTCGCGCAGCACGTCCTCGGGGTTGGGGGCGTGCCGGTTGTCGACGAACTCCATGGTGCGGGTGAGCGTCACCGAGACCGCGGACACGCCGCCGGTCACCCCGCCGTTGGCCGCCAGCGGCTCCCAGGGCGACTCTTCCTCGTTCTCGGCGATGCAGATCGACCAGCGTCCGGGGACGCCCTGGGTGGCCTGCTCGAACACATGCGGGTGGATGCCGAACGCGTTCCGCACCATCAGGCCGATCGCGCGGGGAATGGTCATGTTCGGCCGGAACCCGGGGCCGAAGGCACCGCCGGCGGTGTTGAAGCCGAGCTGCTGCCTGATCGGGCCGTTGACCACGATCAGCGGCGCGGGGCCGCTGGTGGACTGGAAGCCGCCGCCGCGGGCGGCGCGCTCGCGCATCAGCGCCTCGAACGCGGCCAGCACCACCGGGAAGTACTCCGGCTTGCACCCGGCCATCGCGGCGTTCACCGCGGCCAGGTAGACGGTGCAGTCGCGGCCGACCTGCTCCAGGGAGCCGATGATCTCATCGGGGTCCTTGTCGGTAGTGGCGAGGAACGCCTCCACCAGGGGCTTGCTCGCCGGGACCAGGGGAAGCCCGTCGGACCAGCCCTGGTCGTAGCAGTAGTCGATGGCGCGCTGCGCCTCGTCGGGGTCGGGGGCCGCCGCGGTCACGGCGGCCCCGTCGGTCACGTCAACGGTCATGCCCCGACGTTGCCCTTCTGCGTCAGCAGCGCGACCACGTCGTCAAGCACCTGTGCGGCGCGGGCCTTGACCTGGTCCCCCTCAAGCACGGCGACCGGGTGCGCGGTGGTGGCGTACCGGTAGCCAGGCGCGCCGCGCAGCGCGGCCATCGCGTCGGCGGTGGCGCGGAACGAGTCGGTGACGATCACCGCGGCGGGCACGCCCGCCGCCTCGAGCACCACGCCGTCAGCGGCGGCGGCCGCGCTGCACGAGCCGCAGTCGCCCACACCGGTCACGATCACGTCCGACTCGGCCGCCATCTCCTTGATGACGTCCTCGGTCTCAGGCACGGCGAAGTTCTGCTTGGTCCGCGTGGTGACGGTGACGCCGTACTGCTCGGTGAGCAGGCGTCCGACCTCCTCAAGGAAGGGTCGCGCGTTCAGCTTGGTGTTGATGAGCAGGCCGACCCGCTTGCCGTTGAGGCTGGCGGGGCGGGGCGCCCTCGGGGCCGCCGGCTTGGCGGCGCTGGTCGTGGCGGTCCCCGTGGGGTCCAGGATCGCGTTCGGCATGGGTACTCCGACCTTCCTTTGCCTTGCTAACTACCGTGGTGATTGTCAGTCCGTTGTCAGTGCCGTTGTCGGTGCTGGCGGACGATGACGCCGCGGATGTTCTTACCATCCATAAGGTCCGCGTAGCCTTCGTTAATTTCGCCCAGCGTGTCCTTCTTTGTGACGAGCTCGGGGTGGAAGAGCAGGTAACCCGGTCACCGACCTGGAGCCGGATGACACCGGGCCGACCTCGACGACGACACGCGAGCCCTCGCTGCCGCCGGCCGTCGCACCCCGCCGGGCGCTCACCGTGGCCCGGGTCTTCATATTCCGCCTCCGACGTGGGGTCTTGCCAATTTTTCCGGCACCGCTTTTGTGGCCGTACTCATGACAACCTCGTTCACGGCTGTCCTGATATTAGATTTCATATCATGCGCTTCCCGTCGCGCCAAGTGTCATATATCGTCTTCCGTGGGTCGGGGAGAATCGGTTATGACCTGCACCAAATCCCCGGCCCAGGCACTGTTGCCGAGCCCAACGCTGTGCGCCGAGCGCGCTTGGTATGCGCGCTGCGTGACGGGCGGATGGGCACTGGTTAGAAGAGGTAAGGATGCACAAGCATGGCTGACATGGTTCGCGCCGTCGTCCAGACCGGGCCGCGGCAGATGGAGTTGCGCGAGTTCCCCCGCCCGGTCATCGGCCCTGATGACGGCGCCCTGCTGCGGGTTGAGGCCTGCGGCATCTGCGGCAGCGACGTCGAGCAGTACAAGGGGGCGATGGGCACCAGGGGGCTGCCGATGATCCCCGGCCACGAGCCCCTCGGCATCATCGAGGAGATCGCGCCACGGGCGGCGGCCCGCTGGGGCGTCTCGGTCGGCGATCGGGTGGCGGTGGAGATCCTCATCCCCTGCCGGTCCTGCGACCTGTGCCTGGCCGGGCAGTACATGCAGTGCAAAAACCGGGCGGGCTCACACGGCGGCTACAACCCGCCCGAGCGCGGCCTTGGCCTGTACGGCGGCTACGCCGAGTACATCCACCTGCACCCGAACTCGATCGTGCACCCGGTCCGCGGCGACATCCCGGCCGAGATCGCCGTGATGTACAACCCCCTCGGGGCGGGCGTGCGCTGGGCGCTGCAGTACGGCGGCGTGCACCTCGGGTCCTCGGTGCTCGTGCTCGGGCGCCGGCCAGCGCGGCCTGGCCGCCATCCTCGCCTCCAAGTACGTGGGCGCGGGGCTGATCATCGCCACCGGCCTGGCTCGCGACACCAAGAAGCTCGAGCTGGCGCGGGAGTTCGGCGCCGACGTCGCGATCAACGTGGAAGAGGAGGACACCGTCGAGCGGGTCCGCGAGCTGACCGGAGGCGACGGGGTAGACGTGGTGCTCGACCTGACCCCGATGGCGCACCAGCCGATCATCGACGCGATCAACGCGGTCCGCTGGGGCGGCACCATCGTGCTGGCCGGGCTGAAGGGGCACAAGGACATCCCGATCCCCACCGACATGCTGATCAACAAGGCGCTCACCGTGAAGGGCGCGTTCTCCGTGGACGCCGCCGCCTACACCGACGCGATCAAGCTGATCGAGTCGGGCAAGTTCCCGCTCGAGAAGATGCAGACGCATAAGTTCGGGCTTGATGACGTGGAGCACGCCATCAAGCTGCTGGCGGGCGAGATCGACGGCGAGGACGGCATCCACGTCGCCGTCATGCCTGGCCTGTAGAACCCAGCCCCGCCCTGCCCACCCGGCCCTGCCCCGCCCTGCCCGCGCCGCCCCGCCTTCAGAAAAGGGATTTTTCGCACAAATGCCTATTATTGATGCTCACGCACATATCTTCCCCGGTGACTTCGGGCCGGCCCCGGCCGGCTGCGACCCGGCCGCCTGGCCCTCGGTCACCGACGGCCCCGACGAGTCCACCAGGCTGCTCGTCAACGGCCCGATGCGGTTCCCCGCCAAGAGGGTCTGGTTCGACGCCGAGGCGCGGCTGGAGGCATCCGCTGCCGCCGGACTCGACGCGGAACTGCTCTCCCCGTTCCCCGCGCTGCTCAACTACCGCGCGCCCGCGAACATTGGCCTTGACCTGTGCCGGGTCACCAACGAGTACATCGCCGGCCTGGTCGCCGCCTTCCCTGCGAAGTTCTACGGGCTCGGCACGATCCCGCTGCAGGACCCGGACCTGGCCACCGCCGAGCTGACCGAGCTCGGCAAGCTGGGCCTGGCGGGCGTGGAGATCGCCTCCAACATCAATGGCGCGTCGCTGCACGAGGCCCAGTTCGACGGGTTCTGGGCCGAGTGCGAGCGGCTGGGCACGGCCGTCTTCGTGCACGGCATGCCGGTGCCGTCGGACCGGGTGCCCGGAGCGGCCGCCGGCCACCTTCGGCGTTGGCGCGGAGGCCTCGCTCGGCGCCGCGGCGATCATCTCCGGCGGGGTCGCTGAGAAATATCCCGATCTGAAGCTATCCTTTAGCCACGCTGGTGGCGGATTTCCGATGATCCTCACCCGGGCCCAGTGGTTCTGGGGCCGGACCTGGAACGAGGAGCCGCCGCTGCCTGAGTCGGAACGCCCCGAGGCCGCCCCGTGGTTCGCCGAGCATTCGCCCATCGAACTGGCCCGCCGGTTCTACTACGACTCTCTGGTCTTCGACCGGCGGGCCATCAGGTACCTGGCCGACCTGTTCGGCACGGACCGGCTGCTCGTCGGCTCCGACTACCCCGCGATGGGGCGGGAGCAGCCGATCGCCAAGACGCTCCGTACCATGGGGCTCTCCGACGCCGAACTGGACGACGTGCTCTGGAACAACTGCTTCCGATTCCTGGGTATCGACCCAGCAAAGTGACCCCCTAATACCCGTCATCCCGAATGCGGTGAGCGCAGCCGTGAGCAGCCTTGATTCATTTTTTGACGCGCTGGAGGACGAGGACGTCCCCCAGCCGTGGACCACGCCAGGGCCGGTTGCCCAGCGGCCGCCCCGGCTGCTGCTCACGCTCCTTGGCGACTACTGGTGGCAGCGGACCGAGTCGCTGCCGTCGGCCGCCATCGTCGGGCTGCTGGCCGAGTTCGGCGTGAGCGACTCGGCCGCCCGCGCCGCGCTGTCCCGACTGACCCGCAACGGGTTGCTCGTGACATCGCGGAGCGGACGACGGACGTTCGTCCGGCTCTCCCAGCGCGCCGCCGATGTGCTCGACGACGGCGGGCGGCGCATCTTCTCCTTCGGCGCGGCCCCCACGCCGTGGGACGGGATGTGGTCGCTGGTCGCGTTCTCCATCCCCGAGGACCACCGGTCCGAACGCGACGAGCTCAGGAAGGCGCTGCGCTGGCTCGGCTTCGCGCCGCTCTATGACGGCCTGTGGGTCTGTCCCCGCGATCACGCCGACTCCGTGATGGCCCGGCTGAAGGACCTCGGCATCACCACCGCGACCGCGTTCCGCGCCACCGCCCTGCCCGCCGTCACCGTTGACGCCGCGGGCACGGCTGGTGCCGCGGATGCCACCGGCAGCCTGGTCAGCCCCGACATCCCCGCCCGGGCCTGGGACCTGGCGGGCCTGCGCGACCGTTACCAGGAGTTCACCGAGTTCGCCGGCCTGCTCCGCGACCAGACGGTGGCGGGCGAGATCAGCACGGCGGACGCCCTAGTCGCGCGGACCCGGGTGATGAACGAGTGGCGGGCCTTCCCCGCGGCGGACCCGGACCTCCCCGACGAACTACTCCCCCCAGCCTGGCCGCGGGCCGCCGCCCGTGACCTCTTCATCACCTGCTACGACCTCCTCGGCCCGCTCGCCGCCCGCCGCGTCCGGCAGATCATCTCCCGCTACAGCCCCGAACTGGCCTGCCGCGCCGCCTACCACAGCTCACAGCTCACTCTCTCGGCCGCCGACGACTAGCGCGTTGGCCTTAGGATTGCTCGCAATGAGCGCCGTTCTGACAGCCAAGGGCTTGACCGCCGGGCACGGGCCCCACGTCCTCTTCTCCGACCTTGACCTGACGGTCGCGCCCCGGGAGGTCACCGGGCTCGTCGGCGTGAACGGCGCGGGCAAGTCGACCCTGCTCCGCCTGCTGGCCGGCCTCGACGGCAGCGCACTCGCGCACGGCTCGGTCACGCTCAACCCGCCGACCGCCACCGTCGGGTACCTGCCGCAGGAGCCGGACCGGCGCGCGGACGAGAACGTCGCCGCCTTCCTCGCCCGGCGCACCGGCGTGGCCCAGGCGCAGCTGGACCTGGACGAGGCCACCGAGGCACTGGCCGCGGGCGCGGGGGGCGCCGACGACGCGTACGCGACCGCGCTCGACCGGTGGCTCAACCTGGGCGGCGCCGACCTGGAGGAGCGGGCCGCGAAGGTCATCACCACCCTCGGCCTGCGGGTGGAGCTTGACCGGCCGATGACCGGGCTCTCCGGCGGCCAGGCCGCCCGCGCTAACCTGGCCTCGCTGCTGCTTTCCCGCTACGACGTCTTCCTGCTCGACGAGCCGACCAACGACCTGGACATCGGCGGGCTTGAGATCCTCGAGGACTTCATCCGCAAGCTGCGTGTGGGGAGCGTGCTCGTCAGCCACGATCGCGCGTTCCTCGAGGCCACCGTCGACCGGGTGCTCGAACTCGACCTCGCCCAGCAGAAGACGCGCCTATTCGGCGGCGGGTACGCCGGCTACCTGGAGGAACGCGAGACGGCGCGGCGGCACGCCCGCGAGAACTACGAGCGGTACGCGGAGACCAAGGCCGAGCTTGAGGCCCGGCGGCGCACCCAGATCGGCTGGGCCGACAAGGGCGTCCGCGAGGCGAAGTCGAAGGCGGCGGACAACGACAAGCACCGGGTGCAGGCGCAGGTCGCCCGGTCGGAGAAGCTGGCGGGCAAGGTCAAGGCCACCGAGCGGATGATCGGCCGGCTGGAGGTGGCCGAGGAGCCGCGCAAAGAGTGGCAGCTGCAGATGGAGATCGCCGCCGCGCCGCGCTCCGGTTCGGTGGCCGCCGTCATGCGCGAGGCGGTCATCGACCGCGGCGCGTTCCGGCTCGGCCCGGTCAGCCTTCAGATCGACTGGGCCGACCGGGTCACGGTGACGGGACCGAACGGCGCAGGCAAGTCGACGCTCATCGACGCGCTGCTCGGCCGGGTTCCGCTGACGTCGGGCCAGGCGTCGCTCGGCTCCGGCATCATGATCGGCGAGGTGGACCAGGCCCGCAGCCTGTTCCGCGGCGAGCAACCGCTGCTTGACGCGTTCGCGGCCCAGGTTCCCGGCCTGGTTCCGGCCGAGGCGAGGACCCTGCTCGCGAAGTACGGGCTCAGGGCCGACCATGTCACGCGCCCGGCTGGCAGCCTGTCCCCCGGCGAGCGCACCCGCGCCGGCGCTTGCCCTGCTCCATGCCCGCGGGGTGAACCTGCTCATCCTCGACGAGCCGACCAACCACCTCGACCTGCCGGCCATCGAGCAGCTCGAATCGGCCCTCGACAGCTATCCAGGCACGTTCCTGCTGGTGACCCACGACCGCCGGATGCTGGAAAGCCTCTCGGTCACCCGCCACCTTGCCGTCTCCGACGGCCAGGTCACCGAGGTGAGCTGACCGGCAGCGCGTTTCCCGCTCGATCGCGCTCCCGCCCTAGTGTTAGCTGACTTTGCGGGTGACGCGTCCCGACCTGGTGCTAGAGGTGCTCCTCCTGCTGCCCGAGGGCGATCCAAGAACGTCCTTGATCAGCAGCTCATGATCATCTATTAGAAATCCATGGCGAAACTGTCATCATAGTGACGTAAATGCCATGGATCTTTTCGATCTTGGCAGATTTATAGGGATATTTCGATCGGCTGCCAACGGCGACTCAGCCGAGATGCGCAACCTTCAAACCGACGCGGTGTATGGCCTGCTTTTCATGCATCAAATGATGCCCTAGGGGCCTTCTTGCTGTTATCCGCGGAAAACCGACGCTGAGCTGCCTGGCGTCAGCAGCGCGCCATGCTGGCCGAAGTACGGGGGGTCGAGCACGGTCAACGACAGCTCCGGGCCGACCGGGCGGGACGGCAGGCGGCAGGTGAACGGCGGCGTCACCGACGAGGACGTCCGCCTCCCAGCCGATGCCGCTCGGCCGGGCCGCGGTCACGGTCCCGGTGACGACGAGCCCGCGCGCCGGGTCCGCGCCGGGCACCACGCGGTCCGGGTGCACTCCCGCGACTACACCGGGCCCGCCCACAGCGGCCCCCGCCACACCAGGCCCGCCGACGACGCCCGTACCGTAACGTGCGCCGTCTCCCGTGCCGCCGCAGGCGACAGGCACGAAGCCCAGGTAACCGACCAGTTCCGCGACGCGCCTCGACGCCGGCCGAGCACCACCTCGTCGGGCGCCCCCGCCTGCAGGATCGCGCCACGGTCCATCACCAGCGAGCCGGTCGGCGAACGCCTGCGCGTCGGAGAGCTGATGGGTGACGAGGACGGACGGCACGGACCGCTGCGACGAAAGATCCTTCACCAGCGCGGTGAGGGATCGGCGCAGCGCGGCGTCGAGCGACGCGAACGGCTCGTCGAACAGCAGCGCGTCGCAGTGCGCGAGCAGCAGGCGGCCGAGCGCGACCCGGTGCCGCTGCCCGCCCGACAGCCGCGCGGGCATCGCCGCGAGCAGCCCGTCGATCCCGAGCGACGAGGCGATCTCGGCCAGCTCACCGCCGACCGAGCCCGACCGCTCGCCGACCGAGCCCGAGCCAGGCCGACCCAAACGCGATGACCGAGACGACCGCGCGTACGTCAGGTTGGCGCGGACCGACAGGTGCGGGAAGAGCCCCGGGTCCTGCCGGAGCAGCCCGACCCGCCGCAGCCACGGCGGCACCGCGACCGCCGGCCCGACCGTGGACGTCAGCACCCGTCCGCCCAGCTCGACCCGCCCGCGAGCGGGAACGACCAGGCCGGCGATCACCTCCAGCACGGTCGTCTTGCCCGCGCCGGACGGACCGAACAGCGCGACCCGCTCCCCGTCCGCCACCTCGATCGCCGCCCGGACGGTGAAGTCACGGCGGTCAGCCTCGGCGTCGACGTTCAGCACGCGCGCTCCAGACGTAGGCGGCAAGCGGCAGCGGCAGCGCCACCACGAGCAGGACGAGGGCGTACGGCAGCGCGGTGTACAGCCCGGTCTCCTGCAAGGTGGTGAAGATCTGCATCGGAATGCCGAACGGATGGTAGGCGATGATCACCACGGCCCCGAATGCCCCGATCGCCCGCGCCCACGCGACCGCAAGCGACATCGCGAGCCCGGGCGCGGCGAGCGGCAGCGTGATCCGCCGGAACACCCTCGGCGGGCGGTCCCCGAGGAGCCCCGCCTGCTGCTCAAGGCTGGTGTCCACGCTGGCGAACGCGGCCTGCGCGCCGAGCACGTAGTACGGCGCCGACTCGTACACCTCGGCGATCACCAGCGCGAGGAACGTGTTGGTGGCCGAGGCGTGCAGCCAGTTCAGAATCGAGCCGATCCAGGTGTACGGACCGACCATGAACACCAGCAGCAGCCCGATCACCAGCGGCGGCAGCAGCAGCGCGCACAAGATGCCCGCCTCCCAGACCCTCGGGAACGGCAGCCGGTCCCGCGCCAGCATCCAGGCGAGCGGCGTGCAGACGCAGATCAGCACCCCGAGGGTCACGGCCCCCGACTCCAGCGACGTGATCAGCGGGTCGAGGTCCCCGGGCCCGGTCAGCGCGGACCAGATGTCGCCGGGCGACATCCGGCTGATGAGGGTGATCACGGGGCCGAGGAGGGCGATCCAGATGACCGCCGCGCCGAGGATGGCAAAGCCAGAGGATATGGAACGTACGTGTGCTCCGCGTCCGCTGCTCCCACTCCGCCTGAAACGGGGCGGCCCGGAACGGTGGCTATCCCCGTCCCTGACCACCCCAGAAGAAGCGGCCTGCGGGCTAGGAGCCCAGCTCACTGAGGATGTCGGCGGGCACGGCGCTCTTGTCGCCGACGACCGTGGGCGTGATCAGCGTGAACCCTCCCGCCTTGTACTGCGCCAGACCAGTCGGCGACAGCGTGTACTTGATGAACGCGGTCGCGGCCGGCGTTGGCGTGCCGATGGTCGTGATGTCGATGACCTGCGGCGATCCGCTCTTGGTCATCCCGTTGGTGAGCTTAACGGTCGCATTCGCGTACGTCGAGGCGAGCGCGGCGCTGCCCAGGTTGATCGCCGCAGGCAGCGGGATGTAGTCCAGGTGCAGCTCGATCGCCTGGGTGACGAACGCGCTCGACGCGTCAAGCTGGCCGGACTCGAGGGTGGAGTCGAGCGAGGACTCGGCGTAGATCTGCGAGCTGCTTGAGGTGCCGAAATCGCTGGTGCCGAGGATCTTGGCGACCGTGTCCGACGGCAGGTGGTAATAGGACTGCGCGAGCTCGAGCATGTAGATGAAGTCGCGGCCCTGCGGGTCGGTGTTCGGGTCGGTGCGGCCCAGCTTGAGGCCGGGCGTCTGCAGCAGCGACGTGAAGAGCGTGCTGAGCGGCTTCGAGCCGTCGGCGTAGGCCTTGAACTCGCTGGCGTACTTGGACTTCGGGTTGTACGCGATGACCATCGAGGTGCCGGCGTACGGGATGTACCACGTGGTGAACTTCGGCTCAAGCGGCGTGATGTTGTCGCCGCCGACCGACTCGAAGACGTTCGGGCTGATCTCGCCGGCCGCGATGTCGGACTCCAGCGTGCCTGAGGCGTTTCCGGTGCCCGAGTATCCCGCGCCGGTGGCGGCGGTGAAGGCGGGCTTCACGACGTTCTCGTTGAGGTACTCAAGGGACGAGGCGTACGCCACGTTCGCAGTGCCCGAGACGTTGGCCGATGCCGATGAGGTCGCGGACGCGGTAGCCGACGCAGACGTAGACGCGGCGGTCGACGAAGACGACGAAGACGAGCTGCTGCAGGCCGCAGCGGTCAGGCCGAGGCAGGCTATGCCGGCCACGACGGCGAACCGCCTGGCTGATGTCCTGAAGTTAAGCATTCCTCGACGATAGCCATTCCTGGTTGCGTAGCGCAACAACAATGGACACGCCTCCGGAACGCCATAATCCCTGATCAGAGGCTTGTTATAGCGTCGCCACTAGTTGTTATTGGGATCTTTCTGTTATCAGTATCTTGCTGTTATCCGCTACGGGTGCCAGGGAAGAGCGCTCGACCGCCGGAGGTGGCCTGCCGCTACGGGTGCCAGGGAAGAGCGCTCGACCGCCCGAGGTGGCCTGCCGCTACGGGTGCCAGGGAAGAGCGCTCGACCGCCCGAGGTGGCCTGCCGCTAGGGGTGACCAGGGGAAGAGCGCCGGGCCGACGCCGGGGATGGCCTGCTCCGCCGCCTGCGCCAGCACCATCGCGGTGGCATCGGCGGCGCTGGCGTTGGCGCTCGACATCTGGGCGGCGATCAGCCCGGCGACCAGCGGCGCGGCGAACGAGGTCCCGCTCCACCGCGCCATCCCGTCGAAGATCTGCTGCGCCGGGCGCTTCGGCGGCTCCTGGTAGGTGTAGACGCCGGCGGCGTACGCGTTCACCACACCCTCGCCGAGCGTGTAGACATCCACCCAGTCGCCGTAGTTGCTGAACCAGGCCCGGTCACGCTGGTCGGCGCCGAGCGCGCCGACGCCGACCGCCCAGGGGAAGGCGGCCGGCCAGAACTTGCGGTGGGTGGCGTCGTTGCCCGCCGCCGCGATCAGCGTGATGCCGCCGTGGTTGAACGCGGTGAACGACAGCGGCGCCAGGTCGTGCCGGGTGTAGCCGCCGGCCGACAGGTTGACCACCTGCGGTGCCGGGTCGCGTGCGATCATCGCTTCGAGCATCTCGACCAGCACGTACTCGAGGATCCCGCCCCCGGTCAGGATGTGGTTGGACACGTACACGTCGGCCCCCGGCGCCTGGCAGCGCGTGACGCCCGCCGCGAACGTGCCGTGGCCGGTGTACCGCGGAATGGCGTGCAGCCCGCTGGGGATCGGCGGGACGCTGGCGAGCAGCGGGCCCAGCGGATCGATCTCACCGGTCACCCCGGCCAGCCACGGGGCCCCCGCGATGTTCGCGAGCAGCCCGGTGTCGCAGATTCCGATCAGCACACCCGCGCCCGCGCTGCCGGGCGCAGGCGGCGGGCAGGGCACGCGGTCCTCACCCGGTACCTCGGGCTCGGTGGCCGGGCAGATCCGGCCGGAGGCGGCCGGCGTCTGGGCGAGGTGCATCACCTGCACCGGCGAGACCCGCGTCCCAAGGTCCCTGCCAAGCTCGGCGTCCAGCAGGTCGAGGGCCTCAGGAACGGTCCGGTAGCCGTCGCGCGGATACGCGATGGAGAGCACCCGCAGGAGGTCACTCGCGGGCTGCTCATCGAACAGTTCCGTCCCCGGCAGCAGCACCCCGATCCGCGCGATGATCTCCGGCCGGTTGACCACGAGCAGTTGGTCGGTCACGTACACGTAGTCCGCCTGCCCGTCGGGGGTACGGGCGACCTCGATGGAGACGCCGTCTCGAGCGAACGCGGCCTGCATGGCCTGGAACTGCAAGTCGAATACCTGGCCCATGCGGTCTCCCTCGAGGTCGCCAAGCTGCACGTCGACGCGTCCCCGCTAAGCCAGCGGGGGTGCTGCCCGTCGAGACGGTCACGTTAAGGCGGAGGGAGCGCCGCGCCGTCTGATACACCGTCGACGCAACCGCGTCGAACCGGGCGAAATCGTGTTGCCTGCGCCGCTGTCGTCGGCAAGTATCTGGGGTATGGGGGCACCACCCGCTCCGGACTCGGACGGGAAGAGCGGACTGCTGGCGCTGGCGCTGTCACGCCCCAACGACGCCATGGGGCAAGCCCGCGCCATGCTCGCCGCCCGGCCCGGGCCGCTGGACGCCTCGGTCGCGCATCAGGCCATCGGCCTCGTGCTGCGTGAGTTCGGGGACATCGACGCGGCCGTGCGGGAACTGCGGATCGCGCTCCGGCTTGCGCGCCGCAGCGGAGCGCCGGACCGCGAGGCTGACGTGCTCGGCACCCTGGGGGTGGCGCTCGTCTTCGCCGGCCAAACCACGGCCGGTCGCAACGCGCTGAACGCCGCCGTCGGCGCGTCAAGCGGCCTGCTGCGCGGCCGGGCGCTGCTCCGCCGCGGCGCCTGCCTGCTGTTCCTCGGCCTGCATGCCGCCGCCCTCGACGACCTCAACGCCGCGATCGGTGTGCTCCGGGCGGCCGACGACCAGATTTGGGAGGCCCGCGCGCTAACCCAGCGTTCGCAGTGCTGCCTGGCGACGGGATCGGTTCGGCCAGCCGCCGCCGACCTGCGGCGGGCCGAGGCGCTGTTCGCGGCCAACGGGCAGGAACTGGAGTCGGCCGACGCGGTCATGCACCGCGGCGTGGTCGCGTTCCGCCTCGGTGACCTGCCGGCGGCGCTTGCCTGCTTCGACGAGGCCGCCGACCGGTACGCCGCGCTCGGCGTCACCGAACCGGACCTGACCGCCTACCGGTGCGCCGCGCTCACCGCGGCCGGCCTGGCGGCCGACGCCCTGCGCGAGGCCGATGCCGCGATCGGCCAGCTGTCGGCGGCGGGCGGGCGGCCGACCAAGCGCGCCGAGCTGCTGCTGGTCGCGGCCGACTGCGCGCTCGCCGCCCGGGAGCCCGGCATCGCGAACGACCGGGCGGCCGAGGCGGCGCGGCTGTTCGGGCGGCAGCGCAGGCGCTGGTGGCGCGCGCACGCACGGCTGGCACGGGTCAGGGCAGAAACCGGGGGCCTTGAGCACCGCCCGCCCACCGTCGCCCTGCTGCAAGACGCCCGCCGATGCGTCCGCGAGCTCACCGAGATCGGCTCACCCGACCTGCCGCTGGCGCGGCTGGCCGCCGGCCGGGTCGCCCTCGCCCTCGCGGAAGCCTCGGCGGCGCCGCCGACCCGATCGCGCGCCGATGCATGGCGGGCCGAGGCGGACACGCTGCTGGCCGCCGCGGCGGCCTGCCGCGGTCGCGGTCCCGCGCTGTCCCGGGCGGTGGCGTGGCTGGCCCAGGCACAGCGCGCGGAGGCGGCCGACGACACCCGAAACCTCATGCACGCCTGCCGCCGCGGGCTGGCCGTCATCGACGATTACCGCAGCGTGTTCGGGTCGACCGAACTGCGCGCGCAGTCGACCGCGCACGGCGCCGACCTTGCCGCGCTCGGCCAGGGTCATGCGGCCGGCCTCGGCAGGCCCCGGCTGATGCTCGAATGGAGCGAGCGCTGGCGGGCGGTCGCGCTCGCCGTCCCGGCCGTCCGCCCGCCCGCCGACGAGCTGCTCCAGGCGGACCTGGCCGCCCTGCGCGATGTGACCAGCAGGCTCGCGGGCACCCGCGACCTGGGACTGCCGACCGCGCCGCTCGAACAGGAACGGCAGCGGCTGGAACGGGCGGTCCGCGCCCGGGCGCGGCATGCCCCCGCTGCCGTCCCCCGCCGACGCAGCGCCGTGTCCGACGTCGATCGCGTGTTCAGCGTGCACGGGCTGCTCGGCGCGCTTGGCGACGACAGGCTGGTCGAGCTCGTGGATGTCGGGGGCGAGCTGCACGCCCTGGTGTGCGGCGGCGGCCGGGTCGCACGGATCACCGTCGGCCCGACCGAGCAGGCCACCCGCGCCGTGCGGTTCGCCCGGCTGGCGCTGCGGCGGGTGGCGCACGGACCGCCCGTGTCGCCGTCCGACGCCGTGGTCCACGACTGGCTCAGGGCCATGGGCGAGCAGCTCGACCGGACGCTGCTCGGCGAGGCCGACGACCTGCTGGGAGACGGGAACCTGGTTGTCGTCCCGCCGGGACGGCTGCACGCGGTGCCCTGGGGTCTGCTGCCCAGGCTCCGGTTCCGGGCGGTCAGTGTCGCACCGTCGGCGGCTTCCTGGCTGCGGGCGCGGCAGTCCGCCAGCGGTCCCATCGCGGGACTGGCGCATTGCGACGGCCCCGTGGTGCTCGTCTGGGGACCCGGCATGGCCTCCCGCAAGGCCGAAGTTCCTCGTCTCGCGGCCGAGTACGCGGCCGTCGGGAAGCGCCGCGACTCCGGACCGGTGGTGCTTGGGGACGGGAGCGCGACGGTGGCGGCGCGTCCTGCAGGCGATCGATGGCGCGGAGCTCGCGCACATAGCGGCGCACGGCGAGTTCCGCGCGGACAGCCCGCTGTTCTCCTCGCTCCGTCTCGACGACGGCCAGCTCACGGTCTACGACCTGGAGCGGCTGCGCCGGGGGCCCCGCCGCCTAGTGCTGTCGAGCTGCGACTCCGGCGTCGCGGCCCCGGCCGGCGCGGACGAGGTGCTCGGCCTGGCCAGCTCGCTGATCCCTCTCGGCACCACCGGGATCGTGGCCAGCGTGGTGCCGGTCAATGACCGTGCAGTCGTCCCGCTGATGATCGCGCTCCACCGCGAACTGCGCGGCGGCGCGTCGCTGGCCCAGGCGCTGCGCAACGCCAGGGTCGGACTGGATTCCGACCCGGTAGCCGGCCGCGACCGGGTGGTCGTTCATCTGCCTCGGCTCGTGATCAGGTCACCCGCCGCAGCTGGTGATTAAGAGCGTCAGCCAGCCGGTCAGCACGTCGGGCTGACCCTGGGTGCGGAATCGGATGCGGAACTGGCCGTCCGGTTTCGGGTCGATGCTGAAGCAGCCAACCTCGTCGATCTCGCCGTCCGTGGTCTCGCCCGCGAGCGTCTGCAGCTCGACCGTGCCCGGCTGCGGCGGGATGAGTTGCCCGAGCAGGGCGTCATCGGTCACCTCAACCTCGATCGAGAACCGCGCCGACGCGAAGGTGAGGGCGCGGATGGCCGCGGCCTCGGACCGAAGGCTGGCGCTCAGCTCGGCGTCATAGCGGGAGTCGTAGGTGAGCTGGGCGAGTTCGGCGTCGATATGGTGCCAGGCGTAGGCGCTCCTGGCAACCGCGACGAAAGCCGACGGAACGGCCGCGCGGGCGGCCAGGGCCTCGCGCAGCTCCGCCAGCAGTTTCTCGTCCTGTTGGCTCTTATTCACGTGGCTCGCCTCCCTTGACGGTGACGCAGGCAACCGAATGTCCTGCGTCCGGAGAAAGCCCCGTGCGCCCCGAACGCTCCCCGTTTTCGGGAGGCGCTCTGTTAATTGAAGGCCCCCTGTTAATTGAAGGCCCCCTGTTAATTGAAGGCCCCCTGTTAATTGAAGGCCCCGTGTTGTCGGAGAGCCCGGCGAGTAGCGGAGATCGGCGTAGCCGATCCAGGCAGCGGCCCCGCGTCGGGCCGATGCTCCCTGGCGGGATGCCGAGCCGAGCGCTTATCTCCGCGTAGGACAGCGGCGGGTCGCTGACGAGCAGGGTGAGCAGCAGCCGGCTTCTTCGGGAAGCTCGGCCAGAGCCGCGCGGAGCCGCGCATGCCGTTCGGCCTTGAGTACCTCTTCTTCGACCAGCTCGGGGTCGGCTTCCGCCGCGAGCACGCTGTCCTCCGGCTCGCCGCCGAATGGCTCGTAGCGCTGCGACTCCTTCAGCAGCCGCACGCATTCGCGCCGGGTCGTGGTGGACAGCCAGCCGGGGAGGGCGGCGGGCTCGCGGAGCTTTCCCAGCTGCTTGATCAGGCCGGTCCAGATCGTCTGGCCGACGTCCTCGGCGTCGACGGCGGATAGCCGGTAACGGGCGCAGATGGACCAGACGAGGGGCGCGTACCGATCGACAATTTCGTCCCATGCTCCCTCGTCACCCTCGGCCGCGCGAGCGACGAGGGCGACGACATAAGGATCATCACGCACGGAGGGCTCCTGTGGCGTGGTGGCGGCAATTCTCTTGCCCTTAACGCGTCGGAGACGGCATGCGGCCGCCAGATACACCGAATTTAGACGTATCTGGCCGACCAGGAAAGCGCACCGTCGGGATGTATTCGCCAATCATCGGAACCAGAGAAAAGGAAGTGATCAGAGTGGGTCCGAATGACGCTCTTATCATCCGCGCCTCCGTGCAGGAGGCGGGCGGCTCCCCCAACGACAACACGCTCGACCCGAGCAAGGACGCCGAGGTGACCGTCCAGGTCGAGGCCGGCGGCGGCCATCGGGTCGGGCATGGCGTGGCAGCTCGGGGTCGTGGTCAAGGACCTCGTGGACGGCGGCACGATCCCCTTCGTCTTGTCCCCGACTACGAAGGACAGCGGCAGCCTGGGCCTCGCGCCCTGGACGGCCGAGACGGAGACCTTCACCTACAAGATCCCGAAGGCCAACCTCGCGCCGGCCAAGGGCCATCTGTGCCAGGTCTACGCCTACCTGCTGATCGGCATCAACCCGGCGAACTACGAGGCGAGCTTCGTGCAGAGCTCGCTCTTCCTGGTCCTGCCGTAACGGGGCAGCCGAAACTCCGGTGCCCAGCCGAAGCTTGTCCCGACATGGGGCAGCGGCTGGGCACCGGGACGCCCGTCATCTTCGTCTTCTTAGCGAAGCCCTCGCCTGTCACTCGCGGATCGGTATCGCTGTCCCGGGAGGGACCGAACGATGCGGAGCCGACAATTTTTCCACCCTCCGCTAACGGCCTCCGGGCGACCTTCACGGTCCGGCAGGAAGGCCGCGTCGCCGGCATGACCTCGGTCCTCTTCGACCCTGGCGACCCGGCAGGGGCGGAGGTGGGCGGAACCCAGCTCGACCCGGGCGTGTGGGGCACGGGCGTCAACACGGAGGTCAAGCGGCTCCTCTTCGAGGTGATCTTCCCCCACGGCGCGGAGTGGATCCAGTTGCGCACCGACGAGCGGAACGGCAGGTCGGCCGCCGCGATCCGGAAGCTCGGCGCGGCAGACCTCGGCGTCCACCAGGACCACCGCGTCCGCCGGGACGGCACACGCCGGCGGAGCCCTATCTTCCGCCAGGTGATCGGCGGAACGTTAGGCACGCGCATTGCCGCCTGGTGGCGGTGCCGGCTGGTCAGTGCGGGCCGCCGGCGGGCTGGGCGTGGGACGGTAGCAGCGGGATGGCTAGGCAGCTCAGCACGCCGAGGGCGATGACCGTGAGCAGGCTGAGGGTCATGGCGTGCGCCGGGCCGCCGGCTAGCGCGCCGAAGTAGATGGTGGTGATGACGGCCGCGCCGATCGCGTTGGCCAGCTGCTGGACCGAGCTGAGCGAGCCGCTGGCGCTGCCGGCCTCGGCCGGGTCGATGTCGCCGATGGCAATGTCGTAGATGGTGGAGAACGTGGCGCCCATGCCCAGGCCGATGAGGGTCATGGCCGGGGCGAGCTCGGCCGCGCTGGCTGCCGTGCCGGAGTGCGCCACGATGGCTGCCAGCACGGCTACGCCGCCCACCGTCACCACGATGCCGGCCAGGCTGAGCCGGCGGCCCAGCCTGGTGACCAGGTTCCTGCAGGCCACCGACGCGATGACGATCCCGGCGGCGGCCGGGGCGAACCCGGTCACCGCGGCCCGCTCCGGGCTGTAGCCGGCCCCCCGCTGCAGGAACAGCGAGACCGCGTAGAGCAGCCCGGCCACGGCGGCGAAGAAGACCAGGCCGAGGACGAGCCCGGCGGTGAAGCCCCGGTTGCGCAGCAGCGACGGCTTGATCAGCGGCGCCGCCGCGGTCCGCTGGCGCTGGGCGAAGGCGGCGAAGAAGATCACCCCGGCGGCCAGGGCGGCGACCGGCGCGGCAGTCCACCCGTCGGTGGACCCCTGGATCAGGCCGAACAGCAGGCCCAGCATGCACGCCGCGAGCAGCGCCGAGCCCAGGGCGTCGATGCTCACCGCGCGGTCGCCGACGTCGCGCGGCAGTAGCCTGAGCCCGGCGGCCAGCCCGGCCGCGCCCAGCACGACGTTGATCAGGAATATAGGCCGCCAGCCCAGCCCGAACAGGTTGGCGTCGATCAGCAGGCCGGCCAGCAGCGGACCGCCGACAGCCGACAGCCCCAGGACCGGGCCGAAGGCGCTGAACGCCTTGCCGATGTGCTCGCGCGGGAAGACCGAGCCCAGTATGCCGAAGCCCTGCGGGAGCAGCAGGCCGCCGAACGCGCCCTGGACCAGCCGGGCCACGATGATCGAGGGCGGATCCCAGGCCAGGCCGCAGGCCAGCGAGGCCGCGGTGAAGCCGGCGATGCCGATCAGGAAGGTCCGGCGGCGGCCGTACTTGTCGCCCAGCCGCCCGCCGGTGACCAGCAGCACTCCCAGGGCCAGCGCGTAGCTGGCGCCCAGCCACTTGATCAGGCCCGGACCGCCGTGCAGCGAGGAGCTGATGGTCGGCGCGGCGATGGTGGTGATCGTGGAGTCAAGCAGGTCCATGACTTCCGCGACCAGGACGATGCCGAGGACCAGCCATGCCGCCGCGGGCAGCCTGGATGCCTCGTCGGCCGGCTTAGCGGACATGTGCACGCTCATCGGAATCTCCTCGGGAGTTGGTGATTGCCAGCCGAACGATCGCTGGTCGTTTCGGGGTGCTGGGCTTGTTCTGCGGGGGTCGTCCGGCAGTTCATAAGCTGAGCCGTTGACAATGGCGGGCATTTTCATCACCTTGAAGCCGTGCTTCGCCAGATGGCCAGATGCCGGTTTATGAGTTGACCGGGGTGACCGTGTCGGCGGTGTCAGGCTCGGCGTGGCTCTGCGTGGCCGTCGTCTCCCGGCGCAGGGCGAGCGCGGTGATGACTGCCGCGGCCAGGGCCAGGATCGCGCCGATTAGGGCAACGGCGTTGAGGCCGTGGACGAACGCGGTGCGCAGCAGGTGTTCGAGGGCGGAGCGGGCCGCGGCCGGGGCCTGCGCGGTGATCGCGTGGGCGCCGCCGCCGGTGAGCTGCTGGGCGGTTGTGTGGGGGTCGGTGACGTGCCCGGTCAGGCCGGTTTTTGCCATGTCTGCCACCACAGTCGCGAAGATTGCGACGCCGATGGCGTAGCCGAGCTCCTGGAAGGTGGTGAATGCGCCTGCGGCCATGCCGGCGCGGCGATGCGGGACGGATTCGACCGCGAGCGAGGCGGCGACCGGGAAGATCATGCCCATGCCGAGGCCGCTGATGAACAGCCCGGCGATGACACGGCTGCCGGTGGAGGCAGGGGTCAGGCCGGTCTGGGCCAGGGCGCCAGCGGCGACCAGCAGGAGAGCTACGGGCAGGGAGTAGCGCGGGAGGAAGCGGCGCGACCAGTGTCCGGCCATCACCGAGACGGCCATGGACGCGACGGCGCTGGGCAGTAGCACCAGCCCCGCCTGCAGCGGGGACAGGCCGGTCAGGGACTGCAGCCAGATCGAGGTGTAGGCCATGAACCCGTAGGCGGTGAACATGCCGACGAAGATCGCGATGAGGGCGGCGGTGAACGCCGGGCGGCGCAGCAGCGCCAGGTCCAGGATCGGGTGGTCGCTCGCGCGCTGCCGCAGCACGAACGCGATCAGCGCCAGGGCGGAGACAAGGAGGGCGGCGAGGGTCCCGGTGCCGCTCCAGCCCGCGGCGGGAGCGCGGACGGTACCGTAGATCAGGGAGCTGGCGAACAGCGCGAACAGCACCATTCCGGCCACGTCCAGGCTCGCGCGCTCGCTGCCCGGCCGGCTGGCCGGCGCCGGCACCGCCCGGGCGGTCAGGACGATGGCCGCGACACCGACCGGGACGTTGACGAAGAAGATCCAGCCCCAGCCGAACGCCTGCGTCAGGATGCCGCCGGCCAGCGGGCCGAGGGCGGCCGCGCCGGAGGCGACCGCACCCCACACGCCCAGGGCCGTGGCCCGCTCGCGTCCGCTGTAGGTGTTGCGCAGCAGGGAGATGGAGGTGGCGTAGATCCCGGCAGCGCCGACGCCCTGCACGACGCGCATGGTGATCAGCAGAGCGGGGGTGGCAGACAGCCCGCAGACCAGCGAGGAGAGCGTGAACACCGCCAACCCCGCGAGGTAGACGCGGCGCTGGCCCCACCGGTCGGCCAGGGTGCCGACGGCGAGCAGCGCCGCCGCCAGGGCCAGGGCGTAGCCGTCGACGACCCACGCGAGTGCATCCAGGGAGGCGTGCAGGGAGGTGGAGATGTCCGGCAGGGCCACCAGGGTGATGGTTACGTCCACCACCAGCATGAATGTGCCCAGGCAGACCGCGAGCAGGGGAGCCCACTTACGCATGATCCGTGTACCCTGTACCTTCCGTTCCGGGACCGGCGGTGGCCGCAGTGTCCTGCGCGTGCCGGTTCGTTCGCCCCCACGATCCCGCGAGATCCTCTTGCTGACGTCGCCGTGGCGTGGATAATGGATTTAACCGTCACATGGAGCACGTTTTATGGTAGAAACCGTCACCATCGACGAGCTTGACCGGCAAGTGCTCCAGGCCCTTCAGCTCGACGGCCGGGCTTCCTTCCGGCTGATCGGCCAGGTCCTGGGCGTCTCTGAGAACACCGTCGCCCGCCGCTACCGCAACCTGTGCACCCTCGGCCTGCGGACCGTGGCCCGCGCTGTCCCCGCGCGCCTGGGCCACACCGAATGGATCATGCGCATCCAGGTCACTCCCGACGCCGCGACACCGCTGGCTCAGTCGCTAGCCCGGCTGCCTGAGACCGGGTACGTCTCCATCGGCGGCGCCGGCACCGAGATCCACTGCGGAATCACCGCACCCGCCACCGGCGAGGACGACGCGCCGCTGCTCCCGAGCCTGCACCGGATGAACCGAGTCACCGGCATCAACGCCCACTGCCTGCTGCACGTCTACGACGGTGATCCCCCGGTCTGGTCCACCAAGCAGCGCCCCCTCACCCCCGACCAGCACACCGCCCTGGCACCCCCCGCGCACCGCGAGGCGGAACCGGACGCCGAGCCCGCGGACCTTGACGAGGCCGACCGCTCACTCATCGCCGCGCTCGCCGACAGTGCCAGGGCGACCTACCCGCAGCTCGCCGCAGCCACCGGACTCGCGAGCTCCACCGCGAAACGACGCCTGGACCGCCTGCTGGCCGAGGGCATCGTGCTCATCTGCACCGAGTTCCCCCCGCGCCGCCTCGGCTACCGCCTCATGTCATACCTCTGGCTTCGCGTGGACCCGGCCCGCCTGGACCACGTCGGGACCGCCCTCGCCGGCCACACGCCCATCAGCTTCGCGGCGGCCGTCACGGGGCCGCACAACATGGTCGCCGCCGCCATCACCCGCAACACCAGCGACCTCTACCGATACCTGGCTGAGCACGTCGGCCCCCTCCCAGGCGTGCAGTACGTCGAAACCGCCCCCGCACTGCGACAGGTCAAACGGCTCGGCTGACCCCCGCGCGCCTGCCACCGACGCCCTGCAGACGCGACCACCGCGTGCCCGCGGCCCCGGCTTCGCCGCCCCGGTAGCCGGGATCCTCGTCCCAGACGGCGACCGCCACGGATACGGCCACCTCACCAGTGCGCTGCACGCCCGGCGCGGTGCTCGCCCGCTCCACGACCTGAAGGACCCGAACGAGTTCGAGCCGCGCGAGCAGGACCAGGCCGCGCAGACGGCCGGGCTGGCTAGGACCGCTCCGATCGGGCTCTGGGCCACATTCCGTGGAGGCCGGGCGTCCGGGCGGGGCAGTGCCGGCGTCTGTGCAGGTCTGCAAGGCTACCGCCCGATCCATAATCGAACTAAATATCGGGCCATCTATAATTCACAGGGGCCAACTACAGTTCAAAGTCACAGTTACCGGTGGCGGCGGTTAGCTGTGGCGGGTGTCGATGCTCCTGGCAAAGCGAGGTCGCGTGGATGTCGAGTTCGGCTTTGAGGCTGTCGTATGGGGCCCGGGGCCAGCTGCCAGATGGTGGTCCACCGGGTTTTCCAGGCTTCCTGGACCTCTGGCGGCTGGGCGGCCTCGATAGGGCGGGCGCGAAGTAGCGCTCGCCGGAGGTGACCTGGGCCCAAGCGTGGGCGGATGCGATCTGGCGCTTGCGGTCCGGGTGAACATGGGGCTGACGCCAGCGATCGGCGTGAAGCGGCGGGCGTAGCAGTCCTCGGGGAGGAGCGCCGGGATGGTCTCCGGTCTCCAGTACTGGCCGCGCCGGACTGCACTGCGCCGGCCCTGCGGGTGGCCGTATGCCTTGGTGAAGGCGCGCAGGGGAGGGTATGCGGCTTCGGGGCTGCCGGCAAGGATGCGGTCCGCGATGTGCGGCAGGCCTCCGCTGACCGCGACGCAGTGTCGGTCGCACTGACTGGGCGGCCTTGCGCGCGGCTGATAGTGTCCGATCCGCCGGCATCGGCTCCGACGTCTGTGATGAGGGCGTCATCAGGGTGCCTCCCGGTGAAAGGACACAGACGGTGAAGTACATGATCTTGACGTTCGCTTCCCAGCAGCAGTACCAGGAGATGGTCGGGCAGGCTTCCGGGCGGCCGGCATGGACCCAGGAGGACTGGGCGGCGCTGGGGGCGTTCATGCAGGCGTTCAGCCAGGAGCTCCTGGACTCGGGCGAACTGGTCGAGACACGGGGCCTGAGCGCTCCGGTGCACACGCGGCGGGTCCAGTTCAAAGAGGGGGTCCCGGTGGTTACCGATGGCCCCTATGCCGAGGCCGAGGAGGTACTCGCTGGCTACTGGGTCGTGGAGTGCGAGAGCTTCGACCGGGCGACCGAGATCGCCTCCCGGCTTACCGGCTGCCCTGGCCCTGAGCACATCCGGGCGCGGGCCTATGCGGATGTGCGGCCGGTCGACGAGCACCAGCCGGACTTCGAAGGCTGAGCGTGAAAGCCGGCTGCCGGTGATCGCGGCCGAGATCGAGGACCTGCTGCGCCGCCTGGCGCCGCAGGTCCTCGGCGCGGTGGTCCGCCGCTACGGCAACTTCGACCTCGCCGAGGACGCCACCCAGGAGGCGATGGCCACGGCCGCGATGCAGTGGCGGCGGGACGGGCTGCCCGAGAATCCCAGAGCCTGGCTCATCACGGTGGCGTCGCGCCGGCTCACTGACTTGTTGCGCTCGGAGCAGGCGCGCCGGGAACGGGAAGACAGGATCGCCCGGTGGGCGCTGGCCGAGCGCGGCGCGTCCCGGCCGGATGGGCCCCGTGCGGGTGATGCCGACGACACGCTGGTGCTGCTGTTGCTGTGCTGCCACCCGTCGCTGCCGGCTGCCTCGCAGATCGCCCTGACGCTGCGGGCGGTCGGCGGGCTAAGCACCGCGGAGATCGCGCGTGCCCTGCTGGGGTCCGAGCAGACGGTGACTCGCCGGATCACCCGGGCCAAGCAGTCGATAAGAGGCAGCGGCGTCTCCTTCGCCCTGCCCGCCCAGGGCGAGCTGGGAGGCCGGCTGGACGCTGTCCTGCGGGTCTTGTACCTGATCTTCAATGAGGGTTACGCCAGCACGGCAGGAACGGCATTGATCCGTGTCGACCTGGCTCAGGAGGCGATCCGCCTCGCCCGGACGCTCTACGCGGCACTGCCCGACGACAGTGAGGTGGCCGGCCTGCTGGCACTGATGCTCCTCATCCATGCCCGGCACCGCGCCCGCACAGCTCCCGACGGGTCACTCATCCCCATGGCGGAACAGGACCGCAGCCTGTGGGACCGGGACGCCATTGATGAGGGGGTCTCGCTCGTCACCGCCGCGCTTCCCCGCGGGCCGACCGGGCCGTACCAGCTCCAGGCGGCGATCGCGGCTGTCCACGATGAGGCGGAGAACCCCGAGGCGACCGACTGGCGCCAGATCGCCGCCCTCTACGGCGTCTTGCTCCGCCTGGAAGACAACCCGGTCATCGCGCTCAACCATGCCGTCGCCATCAGCATGGTCGCCGGACCCGGGCCGGCCTCGAACTGGTCCACCGTCTTGGGGCCGATGCCCGGATCAATGCCGACCGCCGCTTCCACGCCGTCCGCGGCCACCTCCTCGAAATGGCTGGCGACCGCACCGACGCGCTGGAGGCATACCGAGCCGCAGCCCGAGTGGCCACCAACCTCCAGCAACAGCGCTACCTCAATCAGCAGGTCACCCGCCTGCAACTCCCTCCGCGACCGTTCGGGTGACATCAAGTGCAACACCACCTCACCAGGCTGCCACGGCTAGCGGAACCTCGTCCGCCAACTACCGTTCCAATTCCGCCAACTACCGGTCACGGTCACCGCCGTCGCCGTCGCGATGGCCCCAGTGGCCAACTATCGATGCTCAGTGGCCAACTAAAGAACTCGGTCACAACGGGTGGCACGAAGCCACAGGTCCGTTCAGTACGACTGGCTTGATCTTTTTCTGGCTTGATCTTTTTCGCTTTCGGATTTTCTTTGGGTGATGGGCACAGGTGACGCGGGCTCTGGTTGGGGAGAACCCCAATGACCGCCTGTCCGGCGGGGCGGATGATGGCCTTCAAACTGTGGTTATCTCCGGGAGGGTTTTGCATGAAGACGCGAGCAGCGGTGCTCAGGGACGTCGGCAAGCCATTCGAGATCGTCGAGCTCGACCTGGACGAGCCGAAGACCGGCGAGGTGCTGGTCCGGTTCGCCGCCTCCGGGCTCTGCCACTCCGACGACCACCTGCGCACCGGCGACATCCCGGTGCGGTACCCGATCGTCGCCGGGCACGAGGGCGCGGGCGTCGTGGAGCAGGTGGGCGTCGGGGTGACCCGGCTGGCCATCGGCGACCACGTGGTGGCGTCGTTCCTCCCGGTCTGCGGCAAGTGCCGGTTCTGCGCCCGCGGCCAGACCAACCTCTGCGACTACGGCCGGTTCCTGTTTGACAACTGCCTGCCGGACGGGACGTTCCGCTACCACGAGGGGGCGACCGACTTCGGGCAGATGTGCCTGCTCGGCACCTTCTCCCAGCGCGCGGTGCTGTCCGAGGCGTCGGTCGTGAGGATCGAGGACGACATCCCGCTCGAGCTGGCGGCGCTAACGTCCTGCGGGGTGCCGACCGGGTTCGGGTCCGCGGTCAAGGCCGGCGAGGTCAAGCCGGGTGACACGACGATCGTGTACGGCATCGGCGGGGTGGGCGTCAACGCGCTGCAGGGCGCGTCGATCGCGGGCGCGCGGTATGTCATCGCGGTCGACCCGGTGGCGTTCAAGCGGGAGTCGGCGCTCACCTTCGGCGCTACGCACGCGGTCGCCAGCACGGACGAGGCGCAGGCGCTGGCGCTTGAGCTGACCTGGGGCGTCGGCGCCGACCAGGCGATCGTGACCATGGGCGTGGTGACCGAGGACGTGGTCTCCGCCGCGTTCGCCGCGATCCGCAAGCGCGGCACCGTGGTGCTCACCGGGCTGGCCGGGCCGGGCGCCAAGACGGTGAACGTGTCCGGGTTCGAGCTGGCGCTGTTCGAGAAGCGGCTGCAGGGCGCGCTGTTCGGCTCGTCCAACCCGTTCGACGACATCCCGCGCATCCTCGACCTGTACCGGGCCGGCAAGCTCAAGCTATCGGAGCTGATCACCACCCGGTACACGCTTGACCAGGTCAACCAGGGCTACGACGACATGATGGCAGGCCGCAACATCCGCGGCGTCATCGTCCACGAGTAACCGGATTATCCCGGAATCAGATGATCGAGTTTCTTTAGTTACCAGGGGTCATGTGTAGTTTTGTTGGAAGCGGGTCTCTACGATGAACGAATGAACCCGCTCTCAGGTGTCCTGAGCGAGGCGTGGGCGCTGTATAAGCGTCACGCCGCGCATTTCATTCTGATCTCGTTCGTCATCTACCTGGTGGTCGCCGTCATAACCGCGCTGCTGAGCCTGGTGCTCGGTTCCTTCGGCGCCATCGTCGGCGGTCTCCTCAGCCTGGTCGGCATCTTCCTGCTGCAGGCGGCGCTGGTCAAGGCCGTGCAGGACGCCCGCGACGGGCGGATCGACCTCGACCTGCGCGCGACCATCAACGCGGCGCTGCCGTTCGTGGGCAGTGTCGCCATCGCCTCGATCTTCGCCAGCATCGCCATCGGGATCGGATTCGTGCTGATCATCATCCCCGGGCTCATCCTGCTGACGTTCTTGTCGCTGATCGTGCCGGAGATCGTGGTCGGCGGCGCCAGCGCGTTCGAGTCGTTCGGCCGGAGCTGGCGGACGGTCAGCGGCTACGCGTGGCACGTCTTCTGGACCTACGTCCTCGTGTTCCTCATTATGATCGTCGCCGAGATCATTATCGGGCTGATCCTGATTGCATTGCCGAACGCGGCGCGGACCTTCATCTCCGACATCGTGGTGGGCACCCTGGTCGCCCCGTGGCTCGCCGCAGTGGTGACGCTGGTCTACGACCGGCTGACCGTGGCCCACAGCCAGCCGTCGGCGCCGGGACCGGCACCGTGGACGGCGCCGGGAACCCCGCCGGGAACCCCGCCGGGTGGCGGGTACGGCACGTACGAGGCCTAGTTCGGGCTGAAGTGCTCGTGGGCGTAGTCGGGGGCCGGCCGGGAGGTGGTGGCGCGAAGCATGGCGGTCTCGCGGACCAGCAGGGAGCGCTCGAGCCTGAGGCGGCTCAGCGCGTCGGGAGCGGCGAGCAGCGATTGGCGCTCGGGCAGGTCGATGATCATGGCGGCGCCGATCACGTAGGAGAGCAGGACCGGCTCGTCGGGCAGGTCGGCGACGCTGATCACGCCGCCGCCCCGGTCCGCGAGGGCGTTCAGGTACGCGCGGAACCCGGCCTGCACCTGCCGCACCACCGCCACCGCCGCCGCCTTGGCCGCGCCCGGCTCGGCCACGTTGTCGGGCAGCAACTCGACCTCGCCCTGCAGATACGGCCGCGACCGGTCGATGCTCGCAAGCCGGAACCGCTCGGTTCCCACGGTCTGCAGGTCATAGCGGCCGTCGGCGTGCGGCGCAACCTGCCGCACCACCGCGACGCAGCCGACCTCGGTCAGCGCGGCGACGCCGCTGGCGCCGACCTCGCGGCCGGACCGGATCGCGATGACCCCGAACTGCCGGGGCTCCGGCCCGGCCAGCAGCTCGGCCACGAGCGTGCGGTACCGCTCCTCGAAGACGTGCAAGGGCAAGCGCATGCCCGGAAATAGCACCGTCGACAGCGGGAACAGAGGCAGCATCTCGCTCATATCGATGAAAGACATCCAGGGAACTGCGCGATCGAAGCGCGATTGGCGCCCGGGGCGCTACGGGGTAATTTCGTTTGCCGGACCGCAAAGGCTTACTTCAGCCTACCAGTAACGCGTTGACGGAGCCGGACGACCGACGTTTGCCGGGTGCCGCGCCGACCACGGGGACCAACGGCCGGATCGTGCGGCGCTTGCGGCAGCCCTGCCAGACGCCGAGGCTGTAGGCGGCGTCGTCGAGCAGGCGGGCGGCGACGTACCGGACCGGGTCGAGCGGCGGGCGGCGGTCCGCCCAGTCGAGCAACGGCGGGACCAGGATCAGCGTGGCGACGGGGCGGCGGAGCTTGGGGTACGCGATGGCCGCTGGAATGGCGATGGGCCACCAGGCGCGCGAGAGCGCACTGCCGATCGGCCGCCCGGCGGCGAGGGTCCCGCCTCCGGCCAGCCGCACGGCCAGCCGCCACGCTTCCGCGCCGCCTCCGATCCAGCGCTCGCCGGTGACCTTGGACAGGCGGCGCGCGAGCAGGGCGGTCGCGGCGGCGGTGAGGGCGGTCGCGGCGGCCGGGCGACCGGAGAGCGCGGCCCCCCACGCGGCGACGGTCCACCAGGACGCGTAGAGCGGGCGGACCGCGCCGGGGTGCAGCCGTTCCAGGTCGGCGGCGGACGTCCCGTAGTCGGCGCGGCGGGAGAACCAGGCGCGAAATCTGACCCGGTGATCATGGCTCATGACAGCGGCCGGGTCGTACCTGACCCGCCACCCGGCGGCGGACATGCGCCAGACGAAGTCGACGTCCTCCCCCACGAACATGCCGTCGGCGAACCCCGCGCCCGCCGCCGCCGCGCGGACGACCAGCGCCGCGCCGGGAACGTAGGAGACCCGCGCGCCGGGCCGGACGATGGACGGGCGCGCACCCATGTCGAGCGTCGAGCTGGCCCCCTCGTAGCGGGCCAGCCAGGTGGTGCCCGCCTCATGCGGGACGATCCGGGGCGCGACCGCGCCGACCACGGGGTCGGCGAAGTGCGGCAGCAGCCGGTCGAGCCAGCCGGGCGCGGGCACGCAGTCCGAGTCGAGGAACGCGACGATCTGGGTCGATGCCGCCGCGAGTCCGGTGTTGCGGGCCGCACCCGGGCCTCCATTCACCGGCCGGCGGATCACCCGCGCCCCGTGCGCCGCCGCGATGGCCGCGATCGCTCGGGGGTCGGCGGAGGCGTCGTCAACGACGATTACCGCTGGCGCGAACGGCCCGGTTTGCCTGAAGAGGCCGGACAGGCACCGCGCGAGTTCCTCGTGCCGGTCCCGCACCGGGATCACCACGGTCACGTCGGTGACGCCGGGGATGCACCCGGTACCGGTGGCAGCGGTCCAATTCGGATGGGCGATCCCCGCGTCGAGCAGGCGGCGGGCCAGCGTGCGGGCCGCTGCGCTACCGGGCACCGGCGCGCCGGAGAACCAACCCGTGACCTGGCGCGCGCCGGCAGGCGTCAGCCGCAGCACCCGGACCGGTGAGCCGCCCACGAGGACCGAGCCTCCGGCGACCAACCGTGTGCCAGAATCGGGGCTCAGGCGCAGGCCAGCCGGTACCGGCTCAGATTCCGACGTCACGCATTGAAGCCCGCGAGCGGGCTCTCGTCGCAGTCGTGGGAGGGCGGGCGGCGGGGGGCGATCGCCACCGGGACGGGCCCTCGCGGCGATGCCGGGGAGGTGCGGTGCGAGTGGTCCACCGACGGGCGGGGCACCGAGACGGCCGGCGTCGCGCCCACGGAGGCCAGCGCCTGCTCGCCGTAGCCCTGGACGCACTCCGGGTCCGGGCCGTCCATGGGCAGGCCGGTGAAGAACTTCGCGGCCATGCAGCCGCCCCGGCAGGAGTCGTAGAACCCGCAAGACTTGCACGCGCCGCCGGTGTCGGGCTTGCGCAGGTCCTGGAACAGCTCCGACGTCTTCCACACGGTCTCGAACCCGCCCGCGTCCCGCACGTTGCCGGCCAGGAAGTTCTCGTGGATCGCGAACGGGCAGGCGTACACGTCGCCCACCGGATCGATGAGGCAGACCACCCGGCCGGCCCCGCAAAGGTTGAGCCCGGGCAGCGCGGACCCGAACGCCGACAGGTGGAAGAAGGAGTCGCCGGTCAGCACCTGCTCGTCCCGGCTGACCAGCCAGTCGTACAGCTGCTTCTGCTGGGCGGGCAGCGGGTGCAGCTCGTCCCAGACGTCCGCGCCACGCCCGGACGGCCGCAGCCGAGTCAGCCGGAGCTGCGCGCCGTAGCGGTCGGCGATGGCCTTGAACTCGTCCATCTGCGGGATGTTCTGCCTGGTCATGACCACAGACAGTTTGAATCCGCGGAAGCCGGCATCGGCCAGGTTCTGCATCGCGCGCATCGCGGTGGCGTACGAGCCTGGCCCGCGCACCGCGTCGTTCACCTCGGCGGTGGCGCCGTCCAGGGAGATCTGCACGTCCACGTAGTCGCTGGCCGCGAGCCGCGCCGCGACCTCCGGGGTGATCTTCACGCCGTTGGTGGAGAACTTCACCCCGACGTGGTGCGCGGTCGCGTAGTCGACCAGCTCCCAGAAGTCGGAGCGGACAGTGGGCTCGCCGCCGCCGATGTTGACGTAGAAGACCTGCATCCGCTGGAGCGTGTCGATGACCGCCTTGCACTCGTCCGTGGACAGTTCGCGCGGGTCACGGCGGCCCGAGGACGACAGGCAGTGCACGCAGGACAGATTGCACGCGTAGGTGAGCTCCCAGGTTAGGCAGATGGGAGCGTCCAGCCCGAGCTGGAACAGGTCCGTGAGCCTGCCGGGCGAGACCGCAGGCGGCGCGGTCGCCGGAGCAGGGGCAATGTCAGGGGCGAGAGTCATGGAGCGTCCGTTCCGAGATCATCATTGAATCCGCCAGGGCGGCGAGAGCGCGCACGTACGCGGGAAGCTCCGCGTCGGTCACGCCGCAGGCGTGGCACGCCGCCCGGGCGCTGGGGTGGTCGCCAAGAGACCTGACCACCGCCAGCACCCGCTGGTTCTTGAGGAAGGACAGCCGCCGGGTGCCGAAGTGGTACAGCAGGGCGCCGAACGGCTCAGGGCGCATCGACACCTGCGGGTGAAGCTCCCAGGCGCGGTCGAGATCGAAGGTCACGACTGTTCCGGCTGCTGATCGGATGGCGGTGTCTAGTAGACGCCGCACATGCCGTCTATAGAGATCTCTTCGACGAGGAGCTCGTTGCTGGTCAGGACTTCCGTCTCCGCCTCGTGCTCGGCCATGCGTAACCTCCCGCATTAGTGGCACCAAGTGCCATGTATGACATTGGCACGAGCGTAAAGGCACTTGGTGCCGAAATCAAGGCCCCTACGCATCGTCACCACAGAACCCTCTATTGTTGCCTTAAAATGGGCCATCCCCGATCGAGGACGGTGATACCAGTGTCGGCACCGGCCATGGCTCCCCCGGCTGCGCACAGCCACCCCGGCCGCAGGCGGGTGACGTCGCAAGCCGAGCTTGAGCAGGCCGCGTTCAGGCTGTTCGCGGCGCACGGGTTCGACGCCACGACGGTGGACGAGATCGCGGCGGCCGCCGGGATCGGGCGGCGGACCTTCTTCCGCTACTTCCCGTCCAAGAACGACATCCCGTGGGGCGCCTTCGAGGCCGAACTCGACCGGATGCGGGTAAGGCTCAGGGCCTGCCCGGCCGAGGTGCCGCTGATGGAGGCCATCCGCGTCGCGCTGATCGACTTCAACCAGGTCGCCCCGGCGCAGGTCCCGATGCACCGGCGGCGGATGGAGCTGATCCTCCGGGTGCCGACGCTGCTCGCGCACTCCACGCTGCGATTCGCCGCCTGGCGCGCCGTCGTCGCCGAGTTCGTCGCCGAGCGGTCCGGCCTGCGCCGCGACGACCTCGCACCGCAGGCGATCGCGCACGCGGTCCTCGGCGTTGCGATCGCCGCTTACGAGCGGTGGCTCGACGACCCCGCCGCCGACCTCGGCGCCCTCCTCGACGAGGCGATGCGCCAGCTAGACGCCGCCTTCACCGGCACCCTGAGATGAAGCCCGCACGCCCCGGGTTCACGCTGAGCACCGCGCACTGGCCGGAAGTCGAGGCGGGGCCGAGAAGGCTGCTGGTGGTGCCGGTCGGGTCGCTTGAGCAGCACGGGGCGCACCTGCCGCTCGACACCGATACGCGGATCGCCGCGGCCGTCGCGGCGCGCGCCTGTGCGGGGCGACCGGGTGTAGCGCTCGCGCCGCCGATCGCGATCGGGGCCAGCGGCGAGCACGCCGATTTCCCCGGCACTTTGTCGATCGGCAGTGTCGCTTTGTCGACCCTGCTGGTCGAACTCGGTCGTCACGCGTCCCTGCACTGGCCGACGATGCTCCTCGTCAACGGGCACGGCGGCAACGCCGCCGCGATCCGCGACGCGCTCGATCTGCTGGCCGATGAGGGACGCCAGTGCCGCGTCTGGCATGCCGGCCTGCGCCCGGCCATGCTCGCGGCAGCGGAACCCCTGGTGCCCGACGCGCACGCGGGGCGCGTGGAGACCTCGATCATGCTGGCGCTCGCCCCGCATGACGTGCTGCTTGAGGCCGCCTCAGCAGGCGACACCCGTCCGCTGCGCGAGATCATGCCCGACCTGAGCGCCCGCGGCGTCCGGCACGTCAGCCCGAACGGCGTCCTCGGCGATCCGGCCGGCGCCGACGCGGCTGAGGGCGAACGCCTGCTCGGCCTGCTCGTCGCCGACCTCAGCCAGACCGTGGACGGGCTGCTCGGCTAGCCAAGTCATCAAAGACCACACCAAGCAAGCCCTGTGCCGCAGCGCTGTGCGCTTCTTGCTGTTATCCGTTACTGGAGGTTGTCGGTCGAGCCGACCGGGGAGCCAACGGGCTCGTCAATGGCGGCCAGGTTGTCGTGGGCGGGGTACTTGCCGGCGGCGGGGCCGTCGGCGAAGGCGCGCAGCACGTTGGCGGTGACCGCGCGGACGAAGCCGGGGGTGGCGCCGCCGATGCCGTGCGGTTGGTCGCCGTAGAGGGCTTCGACCCAGCGCATCGTGCCGCAGTTGAAGACGCCGGCGCCGCCGGCGTGGGTGTAGTAGGCCGAGTCGCCGTAGCTGGAGGCGCCGTCGATGGTGAGCGGGGAGTGCGAGAGCACCTCGATGGGGCGTTCCAGCGGGTAGGCGGGATCGACCCGGTCGTATTCGACGCCGACCAGATGGGGGAAGCTGGCGCCGGCCGCGACCCCGGTGCCCTTGAACACCCAGCTCTTCGGCGAGGCGACGACGAAGGCCGCGTCGACCGGGTATCCCTCGTAGGTCGTGCCGATCAGGGACGATTCGGGGTTGGGGTCCGGCCCGTCGCGCCAGTCGCTGGTGACGAGCGCGTTGTTCACGCCGTACATCGGGTCCTTCGTCCAGGCGGTCTTGTAGCAGACCACCTGGCGGGCGTCCCCGAGGGCGCTGGACTGCAGCCGGGTCCGGCGGAACATCGCGTTCGCGCCGAGGAAGGCGAGGTTGACGCCCCGATTGCGGGCGGCGGTCACGTTCGCGCGCTCCGCTGGCGTCCAGTACTCGTCGTGGCCCATCGAGACCAGGGCGCTCGCCCCGTCCAGCAGGTGCGCGTCGGCGTCGATGTCCATGCTGGTCACGTAGGCCAAGTCGAGGCCCAGGTGCTCGGCCAGCTTGATCGCGTTCCGCTCGTAAGTAAGGAACATGTCGGCGCCGTTGAGGTCGTACGGGCGGTCCAGGCTGACCGCCAGGGAGCGGCTGTCGTAGTTACCCTCGGCGTCCTTGTAGAGGTCGAAGCCGCCCCACATGTTGTACGCCTGCCAGGTCTGCACGCCGGCCTTGAGCACGATCTTCCCCGCGCAGGAGGGCGACCTGACGGTGACCGGCACGTACCGCTGGCCGCCGGAGGAGGCGGTGAGCTTGAGCAGGTAGGCCCCCGGGGGCCAGTCGTCGGTCGGAACCTCCAGCACCGGATCCCAGTCGGTCGAGACGGTGTTGGTGGTGCCGGAGACGGTAAACGGGTGCTGCTCCGCGCCGCGGAGCTTCCTCGACCACCAGACCTCCCGGCCGCCGAGCCCTTGATACCAGCCGAGCCGGTAGGCGTTCACCCGGAACTCGTCCGCCGTCGTCGACACGTACAGCGGGAACCGCTCGCCCTGGGCCACGCTCGCCTTGCCCGCGTACCCGACGATCTCGTCCGCGGCGCCCCGGTTATGGATCACCCAGTCCTCGGTGCCTGGGCGCGAATTCTCCGCGACGGTGACGGCTTTGGCGCGCCACGGCCGGGCGGTTTCCGCGACCGGGTGGGCGGCGCCGATTGTGCCCGCGATTCCACCGCAGGCCGATACGGCGCCGGCCACGCCCGCCGCGGCCATGCCCAGGAAAGCCCTGCGGCTGGTACTTTCGTCCACACGCGTCATTTTGGCATGCAGCTACGCGCTTATGCGTAGGTAGCTGGCAATCAGTCTCTGATGCCTTACATCGGACCTTTACATACCGATATCGGTCCTTGACGTGCGTAACTGGTGTCACGGCACTTTCGGGTGGACATGCCCCGGCTGCCCGGCCACCGAAACTTCGGGACCGGGCTGTTGACCAGCCGGAACGCTGATTTAAATCACGTTTGCGCGAGAGGGGTCCAGTAGCTAAGAAAGGGCGTCAAGGAGCGGTCCGAGTGCGGACGGGTCGTCACCGGACGCGGCGAGGATCACGCCGCTTACCAGCGGGCGGGCCTTGGCGAGCACGGTGGCGGCCAGCTCGAGCCCGACCGCCCGGCCGCCGCTGCGCCCGGCACGCTCCATCGCCTCGAGCGTGGCGGCCGGGATCGTTACGCCAGGGACCTCGTGCGCCAGGTAGTCGGCCTCCTCGAAGGAAGTCAGCGGCGCCACCGACAACAGCAGCGGCACGCCGGTCCCGTCCAGGGCCTCGGCGACCCGGGTGAGCGCGTCCAGGTCGTGGACCGGACGGCTGACCAGGTACTGGGCGCCGGCCCGGATTTTCGCGTGCGCCCGGTCAAGCTCGGCGGCCTGGTCGCGCGCGCCGGGGTTGATCCGGGCACCGATGCAGAACGACATCCGCGACGTCAGCGCCAGGCCATTGGAGTCGCGCCCGGCGTTGAGCCCGGCGAGCAGCGCGGTCAGCCCGACCGAGTCCACCTCCCAGGTGCCGTCGACCGCCGGGTAGTCGCCGAACACCGGCGGCGAGCCCGTGGTGCACACCACCGAGCGGATGCCGAGCGCGTGCGCGCCGAGCAGGTCGGCCTGGAGCGACATGATCGTCTTGTCCCAGGTGGTGACCGTGGCGATGGTCTCGACGCCGACCCGTTGCTGGAGCTGGAGCGCCATGTTGAGCGAGTCCAGGTGGGTGCGCACCGTGTCCCTCGGCTCCACCAGGACGAGCCCGATGCCCCGGTCGGCCAGCTCGGCCGCGGCCCGCTCGGTGTCGCCCGCCCAGCCGCCCGCAGGCGGGGTGAGCGCGGCGGCCACCACGAACCGCCGCGAGGCGAGTTGCTCGGCGAGTGAGCCGGACGCCTGGCCGTTGGCCGGAAGCGGAGCGGCCTGGGGCGGGCCGGCCGATTGGGCGCCGACTGGCCTCGCGGCAGCGGCGGAGTCGGCGCGGGCCGTCGCCGTCGCCCGCGCCCGGGGCACGGACGAGGTGCGCAGCGCGTCGACGGCGGCCCTGATGTGCGTCGGCGTGGTGCCGCAGCAGCCGCCGACCACGGTCACCCCGACGTCGGCGAACCGGGCCAGGTAGCGGGAGAAGTAGCCGCCGTCGATGGCGAACTCGAACGAGCGCGGCCCGGTGCGCCGCGGCTGGCCCGCGTTGGGCTGCGCGCTGACCGGCATCGCCGAGTACCTGACCAGGTCCTCGGCGATGGTGAGCATCCGCTGCGGGCCGATGGTGCAGTTGGTGCCGATCATCGTCACCGGCAGGCCGGAGAGCACGGTCGCGACCTCACGCGGCGTCTCACCGCCCAGGGTGTGCGCGTCGTCGGCGAACGTCGCCTGCGCGATCAGCGGGATGGGCGGGGCCCCCATGGAGGAAGTCACCGAGGCGGCCACCGAAACCGCCTCGACGAGCTCGTCGAGGTAGCCGAAGGTCTCCAGGATGAGCAGATCGGCCGCGCCGTCCGTGACCAGCGCCAGGATCTGCTCCCTGAGCACCTCCATCCGCTCGGCCGCGCCGACCCGGCGGCGCTGCTGGGCGGTCACGGCGGGCGAGACCGACCCGGCGACGAGCACATAATTGCCGGCCCCGCCTGAGCCGGACCGGTCGGCGGCGGCCCGGGCCAGCCGCATCCCGGCGCGGTTGATCTCCGCGACCTTGTCGGGGAAGCCGTGGTCGGCGAGCCAGAGCCGGTTGGCGCCGAACGTGTTGGCCTGGATGATGTCCGCGCCCGCCGACAGGTAGCTGTCGTGGATGGTCGCCACCAGGCCGGGGTCGGACAGGTTCAGCTCGGGCAGCGACCGGTCGAGCGCCGCGCCGGCCGCGTGCAGCATGGTGCCCATCGCTCCGTCGCAGACCAGCACGCGTTCCCCGGACAGCAGTTGCGCCGCCGGCACCAGGCCGACCGTCGGGCCGCTCATCGCCGTCTCCTCCCACGTGCGCCCGCCGGGCTCACGATTGTCTCTCCGGCAGCGCGTCGAGGATCTCGAGCGCCACTTGCGCGATGAGTCGATCCCGGTAGTTGTCCAGCCGCAGGCCGGTGATCTCCTCGATCCGCTTAATCCGGTAGGCCACCGTGTTGGGGTGGACGTGCAGCAGCCGCGACGCGCGTTGTGGGCTGTTGTTCTCCCGGAAGTAGCAGGCCAGCGTGGACAGGTACTCGGACTTGTGCTCGTGTTCGTGCTCGCTGAGCTTACCCAGCACCTCGCCGGCGAATGACCGCAACTCGTTAAGGTCGGGTACCTGGAGCAGCAGCCGGTGGATGCCCAGGTCCTCGAACGCGGAGACCGCGCCCGCCCGGCCCAGCCGCCACAGGGTCTGCGTGGTGCGGTGCGCCTGGTCGTAGGAGCGGGCGATCTCCTCGGGGTCCTTGCACGGGCCGCCGATGCCGATGACCACCTTCGCGCCGGGGAATAGCTCGGCGAGCCGCGCCAGGCACGCCTGGCCGAGCTTGCGCGGGTCCGGCACCGCGGCGGCCACCACGACGACCTCGGACTCACGGGCGGAGACGATCGCATCGGGCGCCCTGGTCGTGATGAAGTGCTCGATGGACTCCCTGATCCGCTGGCGGAGCGGCTCGGCGTCGGCCGCCCGGGCCGGGGGCAGCTCGAAGGCGATGGCGGCCACGTTGTGCGCGCGCCCCGGGTCGTAGCCGAGGTGCGCGGCCCACCGGGCGGCGTCGGCCGAGTCCCGGCCCCGGCCGAGCAGCAACCCCTCGACCAGGTCATCGCGGACTCGGCGGGCGGCCGCCGCGACCACCCGCTCGCGGCCGAGGATGACACCGCAGATCGTGGCGGCATGCTCGGTGACCAGCAGCGACATATCCTCGCCGAACGACTCCTCGGCGGGGTCGAGGGTGATCAGGTACGAGGGCACCTCGTCGCCGACCAGGATCGGCGCGACGATGATGGCCGGCACCCCGCCGACGTTCGGCAGCCGCAGCGCGCGCTGCGAGAGCCGGGAGGCGCGCAGCACCTGCCCCAGCCGAGGGTGCACGACGTGCTCCCTGACCAGCGCGGCCGCCTTCTCCGGTGGCAGGCCGGGCGAGGCCGCGGTCTGCACATCCATCAACTGGCTGACCACGGCGACGGTGGCGGACGCCCGCTCGGAGATGAGCTGGACCACCCCGGCCAGATCGGCGTCCTGCATGGCGAGGCCGGAGAGGTGCCGGTAGACGGTCACCAGCTCCCGCAGGACAGAGTTCTCTCGGTCGACGTCCCGCGGGCTCTCCCTGGGCGTCGGCGCAACATTGAGCCGGCTAGCGGCCGGTGGCGTCTCCGGCATGATCACTGAACTATACGACCTCGATCTATCGGTTCATTTGTGTAAGCGCACAAATGGATCTTTATCACGGTTCTCGGCCCGTGGAAATACCTCACAACGACGAACATGGCCGGCCGCCGTCGGCGCTGTGCCCGCGCACAGCCGTTCGGCGCGGCCGATTAGGGGCTGGCAACGACGCCGACGGCCAATCTTGAACCCGCCCAGGCAGGTCGTTATGTTACGAGTACTTGACATTCCCTTACCAACCGCGCAAATAATGCAGGCACCAACCTTGCGAAGGGGCCCCGTTGCTCGAGTACCGCGACATCTACGCAGGGGGTCGCCTGGTCTGCTCCGGCTCCCCCGACGTGATCACCATCGTCAATCCGGCCACAGAAGAGGTCGTGGGCGCCGTCCCCGCCGCGGTCGGCACGGACGTCGACCAGGCGGTCCGCTTCGCCCGGCGGGCGTTCGACGACGGCGGCTGGGCGACCTGCGCCCCCGCGCAGCGAGCGGACGCGCTCGAACGCCTCGCCGCCGCGCTCGAGGCGCGCGCCGAGGAGGCCGCCCGGTTGGTCACGGCCGAGATGGGGATGCCGATCGGCTCCTCGCGGCAGCACAACGCCGCCTCGCCCTGCGCGATCTTGCGCTACTACGCCAACCTCGCCCGGGCGATGGACACCGAGGAGACCAGGACGGCGGTCTCCTTCGCCGGGCGCACGGTGGTGCGACGGGAGCCGGCCGGCGTCGCCGCCGTGATCACCAGCTGGAACTACCCGATCATGCTCGCGTTCAGCCAGCTCGCCCCCGCCTTGGCGGTCGGCTGCACGATCGTGCTCAAGCCCGCCGCCGCCACCTCGCTGTCCGCCTTCATCCTGGCCGAGGCGTTCGAGGCCGCCGACTTCCCGCCCGGCGTGTTCAACCTCGTCACCGGCACCCACCAGACGGCCGGCGCGCTCGCCCGACACCCTGGCGTGGACATCGTCTCCTTTTCCGGGCCGACCAAGCAGGGCCGGTGGATCGCCGCCATCTGCGGGGCGGAGCTCAAGCCGGCCCCATCGAGCTCGGCGGGCAGTCCACCGCGATCGTCTTGGACGACGCGGACCTCGAGCAGACGGGGGCCGCGCTCGGCCGGCTGATCTTCGGCAACTCCGGCCAGACCTGCTTCGCGATGTCCCAGGTGCTCGTCCCCGAGCAGCGCTACGACGAACTGGTGGACGCGCTGACCGAGCAGGCCGCCCAGCTCCGCGTCGGCGACCCGCTCAGCGAGGACGACCACCATGGGCCCGCTCGCCTCCGCGCGACGGCGCGGCGATGTCGAGGCGCGGGTCCGCTCCGGCGTCGCCGAGGGCGCCCGGGTGGTGGCCGGCGCCCGCCGGCCCGCCTCACCGGTCCGCGGCTACTTCTACGAGCCGACCGTGCTCACCGACGTGACCCCTGAGTATGGCGATCGCGCAGGAGGAGATCTGCGGCCCCGTCGCCACCCTAATCAGGTATAAGGACCAGGCGGAGGCGGTCACGTTCGCCAATGCCGGGTTCGGGCTCGCCGCCACCGTGTGGACCGGCGACCCGCAGCGCGGCCTGGACATCGCCAAGCGGACGCGGGTCGGCACCTTCGGCATCAACCTGTACGAGCCGGATCTCGGCTCGCCGTGGGGTGGCCGTGGCTCGAGCGGCACCGGCAGCGCGTACGGGCCCGAGGGCATGGATCCCTACCTGACCTCGAAGTCGGTCTTCATGTCGGCGATGCGCTTAGGGTCAGCGCGGCTGTCGCCCACCCCAAGCATCGTTAGCGCGGGCAATAGTTGCCATAAGGCAACTATCCGCTAGTCTCGGTTGACGTGGCTACGACGACGAGCGAGAGCGCGGCAGGCAAGGGCAGCGGAAGCGGTCAGGACGACAGCGGGCAGCAGCCCCGCGCAAGCGCTCGCGGCAGCGCCGCCGCGGGCAAGGCCTATAAGTGGGTCGCCTTGTCCAATACCACCCTCGCGATGACGATGGCGACCATCGACGCGTCCATCGTGATCGTGGCGATGCCGGCCATCTTCCGCGGCATTGGCCTGAACCCGCTCACCCCCGGCAACGTGACCTACCTGCTGTGGATGATCATGGGCTACCTGCTCGTGCAGTCGGTGCTTGTGGTCACTCTGGGCAGGCTCGGCGACATGTTCGGGCGGGTCAAGATCTACAACCTCGGTTTCCTGGTCTTCACCCTCGCCTCCATCGCGCTCTCCCTGGACCCGATGTCCGGGTCGGACGGCGCGCTGTGGCTGATCTGTTGGCGGTTCGCGCAGGCGTTCGGCGGCGCGATGCTGATGGCGAACTCGGCGGCGATCCTCACCGACGCGTTCCCGCCGGGGCAGCGCGGCATGGCCCTGGGCATCAACCAGGTGGCCGGGATCTCCGGCCAGTTCGTCGGGCTGCTGCTCGGCGGGCTGCTCGCGGCGTGGGACTGGCGGGCGATCTTCTGGATCAACGTGCCGATCGGCCTGTTCGGCACCGTCTGGGCCTACCGGTCGCTGCGCGAGATCGCCACCACCCGCAAGGCCTCCATCGACTGGCTCGGCAACGCCACCTTCGCGGTCGGCGCCGGCGCGCTGCTCGTCGCCATCACCTACGGCATCCGCCCCTACGGCAACGCCGCGACCGGCTGGGCCAACCCGATGGTCGACGGCGGACTGTCGCTCGGCGTCGCGCTGCTCGCGCTGTTCTGCTTCATCGAGACCAAGGTCAAGGACCCGATGTTCCGGCTGTCGCTGTTCCGCATCCGCGCGTTCGCGGCCGGGAACATCGCCTCCCTGCTCGGCGCGATCGCACGCGGCGGCCTCCAGTTCATGCTGGTCATCTGGCTCGCGGGGATCTGGCTGCCACTGCACGGCTACGATTTCACCGTCACCCCGCTGTGGGCCGGCATTTACATGCTGCCGCTCACCGCCGGGTTCCTCATCGCCGGCCCGCTTTCCGGCATCCTGTCGGACCGGTTCGGCGCGCGCCCGTTCGCCACCGGCGGCCTGCTCGTCGCGGCGTGCTGCTTCACCGGCCTGATGCTGCTGCCGATCGACTTCCACTACTGGGTGTTCGCGCTGCTGATCTTCGGCAACGGGGTCGGCTCCGGCCTCTTCGCCTCGCCCAACACGGCGGCGATCATGTCGTCGGTTCCCGCGCATGATCGCGGCGCGGCGTCGGGCATGCGGTCCACGTTCCAGAACTCCGGGATGTCGCTGTCCATCGGCATCTTCTTCTCGCTGATGATCGCGGGCCTGGCCAACACGCTGCCCAAGACGCTCACCGCCGGCCTCACCGCGCAGGGCGTGCCGCTCAAGCAGGCGCTCACGATCGCAAACCTGCCCCCGGTCTCCACGGTCTTCTCGGCCATGCTGGGCTACAACCCGGTGCAGAACATGCTCGCCCCGACCGGCCTGCTGCGCACGCTGCCCGCGAAGAACGTCGCGGTGCTCACCGGCAGGCAGTTCTTCCCTGCGCTGATCTCCGGGCCGTTCCACCACGGCCTGATGATCGTTTTCACCGCCGCGGCGCTGATGGCGCTCACCGGCGCCGCCGTCTCGTGGATGCGCGGGAAGAAGCCGGAACTGCCGTCGGACGCCGAGCCGACGACGTCCACCGGCCTCGTCGCCTCCGACGCTGAGGCGTAGCTGTCGGGATACGGTCACCAAGGGCCGGGCGGGGTAGAATCACCTCGTGCCACGTTACGAATTCCGCTGTCGCGCCTGCGGCGACACCTTCCTGGTAACCCGCCCGATGAGCGAGTCGGGCGCCCCGGCGACCTGCCCGCAGGGCCACGATGACACGGTCAAGCTGCTGTCCACGGTCGCCGTCGGCGGCCGTGCGGCCGGGCCCTCGACCGCCCGGCCCGCCACCCTCGGCGGTGGCGGGGGCTGCTGCGGCGGCGGATGCGGCTGCGGCTGATTTTAAGTCTTATATCGAACGGGCGCGTGACTTCGCGGTCACGCGCCCGTTGGTCGTCTCTTCTGGTTAGCGGCTTCGCCGCTTCTTGCTGTTATCTCCAGATGAACTCATGGACGCGGTTAGCGCTGAAAGTTTGGCCGCCTATCACCGGCCAAACTTTCAGCGCCGAGCTCGCGGGCTGCACTTCTTGCGTTGACGACTGTTATCTTTCGGCTCCGGCGTTGACGGCGGTGGCCTTGGCCCACTGGGTGGTGGCGATCACGCCCAGCACCAAGACCGCGTAGCCGCACCCGGCCATGATCCACCAGCCCGCGTGCGCGGCCTCAAGGAAGCCGGCGTGCAGGGAGCCGCGCAGCGACGCGGCGAGCACCGAGCCGACGATGGCGACGCCGAGGGACTGGCCAAGCTGGCGGCTTGAGGAGTTCATTCCTGAGGCGACGCCGGCCTGGGACTTGGGCACACCCGACATCACCCCGTTGGAGATCGGCACGTTCACCATGCCGGCGCCGATGCCGAACAGCCCGTAGGTGGCGATCAGGAACATCGGTCCGCTGGTGGCCGAGAGCTGCGAGAGCGCGGCGGTGGAGAGGGTGAGCGCGGCGCCGGCGATGACAAACGGGACGCGCGGTCCGCGGCGGGCCAGGATGCGGCCGGAGATCGGCGAGGAGACCGCCATCATGATCGGCATCGGCAGCAGGGTCAGTCCGGCCCGCAGCGGGGTGAACCCGCGCACGTCCTGCAGGTAGAGCGTGGTCAGGAAGAGGAACCCGGCGCTGGCGGCGATCGCGCAGACGGCGGTGGCGTTCGCGGCGCTGAACGGCACCGACTTGAAGAAGCGCAGGTCGATCAGCGGATCGGCGCGGCGCGGCTCGTACCCGAGCAGAATCACCATGGCCGTGACCGACAGCAGGAAGAACCCGACGGTCTGCATGGAGAACCAGCCGTTCGCCGGCCCCTGGATGATCGCGTAGGCGAGCGAGGCGAGCATGGTGATGACGAGGACCTGGCCAAGCGGGTCGGCCCTGCGGCTCCTGGCGGCCTTGGAGTCGGGCACCAGGAGCGCGGTCATCGAGACCGCGACGAGCCCGACCGGGATGTTGGCCCAGAAGATGCCGCGCCAGCCGACGGTGCCGACCAGGATGCCGCCGATGACCGGCCCGAGCGCCATGGACAGGCCGGACACACCGTCCCAGACGCCGATGGCCTTGGCCCGGTCCGATGGCGTGGTGAAGGTGTTGGTGATGATGCCGAGCGCGGCCGGGTTGAGCATCGAGCCGCCGACCCCCTGCAAGACGCGGAAGGCGATCAGCCAGCTGAGGCTGGGCGCCAGCGAGCACAGCCAGGAGCCGAGGGTGAACAGGCTCAGGCCGACCTGAAAGATGGTCCTGCGGCCGATCCGGTCGGCCGCGGCGCCGGAGAACATCAGCAGGGACGCGAGCACGATCGTGTAGCCGGCCACCGTCCACTGCAGCCCCGCGACCGAGGTGTGCAGCGACTTGCCGATCTCAGGCAGGCCCACGTTCACGATCGTGTTATCCAGCCCGACCATGAAAAGCGCGGAACAGCAGACACCAAGCACCACCGCGCGGCGGCCGGAACCGATGGCCACAGAAAGTGACTGGCCCGGATCGTGAACCACGGTGGACACCGAGGCCGTTATAGGAGTAGAAGCCGGGACTATTTCAGCATGTGATCGCAAGGATACGTTCTGTAGCTGGGGTTGGGCAGCGGAGACCGACCGCATTACGCACCGCCTGGGGGGTCAGCGAGTGTTATACGGATACGACACTACATTGCTGCACGCTGTAGTCAATAGATAACGCTGCGGAATGTCACCGAATCGCCCCTGCCGCCGCCCCCCCGCGATGTTGTTACGGGAAGTTCCCTTAAGTTCGGCCAACACGCGACGCCTCGTCGGTCTACATTTATGCAGGATGCCGGGGAGGCCGGCAGTAGCGTGTGGTGTCCGTATCGGGACGCGTGGTAAGTGAGGTGTGGCCGTGGCGGAGGGGGGCTACGTGAACCGCAGACTGCTTCAGCTTGTGATGCCGGTTTTCCCTGACCGCCGCATGTTCCGGATTCATGACCCAGAGGTCCACCCGGACGCGCCCGGCGGGCCGCTGCCGCCGATCGGCGTGCTGGTGTCGGCCACCCGCGAGCAGCTCTGGATCGGCAGTTTGCAGCAGGACATCGATGTCCGGCTGGTGCTCGAAGAGTGGGACGGCCAGCCGCTGCTGCCGGACGCCTGGGACGAGGAGGCCAAGGCACGTCTCTACCTACGCGGGGCGCTCTCCATCGACATGGGCGCGGTGGGCACGGCCGTCTCGGGGCTCCGGCTGTCAGGCGGAGTCGGCAACTACGAGGTGCGCGTGTACGCGCGCTACCGTGAGGCCGTCGTGCAGATGTACACGGACCTGTTCAGCCAGCACAAGGACCCGCTGAGCGATGAGTTCCAGCGGGAGAAGCGCAAGCTCGAGGGCGTGGAGCGGTACCTGGTGCAGCTCTGGCGCGACTCGTTATCCGCGGTCCGGCCCGGCCTACGGCCGGGCGCCCGGGTGCTACGGGGAGGCGGCGAACAATTGGGGCTGCTTCTTCTTACCGTGCCGGTGTTGGCGGCGCTGGTCTTCGCGGCGCTGGTCTTCGCGGGGGCACTGCTCTTCACCGGGGTGCTGCTTGAGGTCGCGGTGGGCTGTTTTGTTAGCTTCTGACTGTTCGCCCGGAAGGGGATCGTGGCGTAGACCGTTACCGCGATGATCGCCAGCAAGGCGATCGTGCAGATCGAGCCGATGATCTTGCCCCGAGTGGTCCGGAGCCGGACGCCCGGCCCTGGCCGCCTGAAGGAGGACAGCCTGGTCGCCAGGCCAGGGTCTTGCGCGGCGAGTCGCCGCTCTATCTCAGCGAGCATGCGCTGCTCGTCCATGGATAGCGCCATAGCGCCATACCTCCGCGTTCCGCGCGCCGATGGGAACTACCTTACTATCCCCCACGGGGGAAGGTTTATCCAATCGTTCTTACTTTGTGCCTGAGTCTTTTCGCGACATGTAAGAACCGACTACTAAACGCGTTCAGACAAGAATCAATTCGTCACCAGCCGTCACATCGCGCCGGGCCACAGCGAACACCTGTTTGACAGGATCGAACGGACCTTCTAGGCTATCCACTATGCGCTGGGACAACCTGCGAATCGATTCGACTTCGGGCGACGGCGAAAAAAAAAGGAAAAAGGAAAAGAAAACAGGCACACAGCAGGCACACAGGCAGGCACACACCGGGCAGGCGCAGACCGGGCAGGCGCAGACCGGGCAGGCACAGACCTTGCCGCTGATCGAGCGGGACGCGATGCTGCGGACGTTCGACACCCCCGGGTTCCGCGGCATGACCTTCTACGAGGTGCAGGCGAAGTCGATCGTCTCCCGCGTCCCCGACGCGTCCCAGGTCCCGTTCCGCTGGACCATCAACCCCTACCGGGGATGCCAGCATGCATGTGCCTACTGCTCACCAGGGGAAACGCCGATCTTGATGGCGGACGGCACCGCCAAGCCGCTCGCTGACGTCCGGGTCGGCGACCTGATCTACGGAACCGTGCGCGACGGGTCCTACCGCCGCTACGCGATCACCGAGGTGCTTGCCCACTGGTCCACGGTCAAGCCCGGCTACCGGATCACGCTGGAGGACGGCACCGAGCTGGTCGCCAGCGGCGATCATCGCTTCCTGACCGAGCGCGGCTGGAAGTACGTCACCGGCGGCGAGCAGGGGCCGGACCAGCGCCCGTTCCTCATCACCAACAACAAGCTCATGGGCTTCGGTGGGTTTGCCGAGGGGCCAAGGGAGTGTGCGGCTTACCGGTGCGGCTACTTGTGCGGCATGGTGCGGGGAGATGGCAACCTTCGAAGCGGGGGTTACCAGAACCTGCTCGTTGAGACGCACACATCGAATCAGTTCAGGCTGGCTCTTACGGACACCGAGGCGCTCGATAGAACGCGCAGTTACCTGAGCCGGGCGGGGATCGGCGTCACCGATTTCACCTTCGCACCTGCGTCCGACACTCGCCGGGCGATGACAGCCCTCGGGTGCTCGGGGCGCGACCAAGTCCGCGCGATCCAGCGGCTCATAGCATGGCCATCCGACCCGGAGCCGGACTGGCTCAAGGGATTTCTGGCCGGGATCTTTGACGCCGAGGGCAGCTACAACCAGGGTGTCTGGAGGGTATCGAACACCGATCCGGAGATCATCAAGTGGACGTGCCTGGGGCTGGACGAACTCGGCTTGAGCTATGTGATCGAGCCATCGGCGCGGCCGAACGGCCTGACCGTCGTGCGCCTGCGGGGCGGCATGAAGGAGGCGATGCGGTTCTTCCTCGCCACCGATCCGGCGATCTCCCGCAAACGGTCAATTGAAGGGCAGGCGGTCAAGAGCGGCGCGAAGCTGCGGGTCACGGCGATCGAGCCGCTCGGCCTCGAGATGCCGATGTACGACATCACGACCGGGACCGGCGATTTCATCGCCAACGGGGTGGTGAGCCACAACTGCTTCGCGCGGAACACGCACACGTACCTGGATCTGGACGCGGGGCGGGACTTCGACTCCAAGGTGATCGTGAAGGTGAACGCGCCCGAGCTGCTGCGGGCCAAACTCCGCTCGCGGGGGTGGACCGGCGAGCACATCGCGATGGGCACCAACGTGGACTGCTACCAGCGCGCCGAGGGGCGCTACCAGCTGATGCGCGGGATTATCGGCGCGCTGCGGGACGCCGCCAACCCGTTCTCGATCCTCACCAAGGGGACGCTGATCCTGCGCGACCTGGACCTGCTGCTCGAGGCGGCCGCCGTGACCGACGTCGGGCTGAACGTGTCGGCCGGGTTCGTGGATACCGACCTGTGGCGAGCCATCGAGCCGGGCACGCCCGCGCCGCAGCGGCGGCTCGACGCCTGCGCCGCGCTGAACGACGCCGGGCTGCGCTGCGGCGTGCTGATGGGGCCGATCGTGCCCTACCTGTCCGACTCCTCCAGCCAGCTGGAGGCGGCCGTGCGGCAGGCGGCCGCCGCGGGTGCGGCGCACATCTCCCCCATCGTGCTGCACCTGCGCCCCGGCGCCCGCGAGTGGTTCCTCAGCTGGCTCCGCGAGGCGCACCCTACCCTGGTCCCCCGCTACGCCGAGCTGTACGGACGGGGCGCGTACGCCCGCCAGGAGTACAGGTCGCGGATATCCGCCGAGGTCCGCGAGCTCACGGAGCGCTACGGGGTCGAGCGCGGCAACCGGAACCTGTCGAGCGACCGCGTCGGCCGCGGCAGCGGCGTCACGCGTGGTGGAGCGGGCGCCGCCCCCGCCACCGGGGACGGCGGCCAGGGCGGCGCGCGCGAGCAGCTCGCGCTCTTCTGACTATAGATCAACATCGATCTAAATTAACAAAAATGCTTGACCCGCAAGTAACCATTTACGGGCTAAATGGATGGCGCAACTGATGTCTGGCCGCAAACCGATTCCGCTGGCTGAAGCCTGCCCGTAAACGGATTCCTGGGCGTATCCGGCCCCCGTTAACGATTCCACGCGCGGGCGACGGCACCTTGGTGCCCGTTCCACCGGCCGGCGGGCGAGTTGATAGCGGATTTCGCACCACCGACAATGGCACCGGGTGCCTGATTCCGATGGAGCGGGCGGATCGGGGTTCCGAGCGCGCTGCGATCTGGATCGCCGCCCCAGCAACGGGTGCCGCCGGTCGTCACGTCAGTTTTGCCCCATCTGGAGTGGTACGCATAACAATGGGCGGCGATTGACTGGGCCGCCGACATGTCTCCGTTGATATAGGTGATGTCACGTTATCGCCAGATCGGTGGCAAGAGGGCAGTGTTGCACGCGAGTATTGGGTCCATGACGATTCCAGCGGAACTCATCGCGGAGACTGCGGCTGAGTTTCCTTGCCCGCCGCTCGGTGCGGCGGAGCTATCGGCCGCTGAGGCCGAGCGAATGGCCGGCATGTTCAAGGCGCTGGCAGACCCGGTTCGGCTGCGGCTCTTCTCCCGGGTCGCCGCGCACCAGAGCGGGGAAGCCTCCGTTTGCGACATACAGAACGTGGGCGTCTCTCAGCCCACGGTCAGCCACCACCTGAAGAAACTGAGGGAGGCAGGCCTGATCATCTCCGAACGCCGGGGTACCTGGGTGTACTGCCGGGTCGCCCCCGGCGTGCTCCCGGCCATGGCGCAGATGCTCTCGCCCCGAGAGAGCATCGACTGACCAGCAGGCGGCGGCTCACCGGCAGGGCGGGGACTCACCGGCAGGGGGGGAGCGAGTCGCGGGAACTGCTCACCGGGAGCGAGCAGTCAGCCCAGCGGTGGTGGCCGTCCGGCGGCGAGCGCGACGCCGGACGGCCATTAGAATCAGCTGTCATGTCAGAGCGACTGCTGGTCCGGAGCATCCCGGTCCCGGACCCGGGCGAGGGCTTCCGCCGTGAGATCCCGATACCGCAGGCTCTCGCGTGGGTGCGGCAGGGCGCTGGCTTGGTCGGATGGGGCGAGGCGGCGCGCATCACGCTGCCGGCCGGAGCGGACCGGTTCGCCGACGGCGAGAAGTGGCTGCGCGAGATCGTCGAGAGCGCGCGCATCGACGATGAGGTGCATCGGCGGGGCTCGGGCCTGGTCGCGTTCGGCAGCTTCACCTTCGACGACGCATCCGATGGCTCGGTGCTCATCGTGCCGCGGGCGATCCTCGGCCGGGACGGCACGGGGCACGCCTGGCTGACCACCATCACCCCCGAGGGCGAGCCCGCCTGGCAGTCGGCCCCCTTCGAGCCCCCGGTCCCGCCCGACACCATCAGCTGGCACGACGGGTCGCTATCGGCCCCCGAGTGGGAGCAGGCCGTCGGTGAGGCGGTGCGGCGGATCACCCACTCGGCGCAGCTGCGCAAGGTTGTGCTCGCACGGGATCTCTATGCCACCACCACCCGCCCGATCGACGCGCGCGCCCTGGTCGACCGGCTGGCCCACCGGTACCCGGGCTGCTTCACGTTCGCCTGCGACGGCCTGGTGGGCGCCACGCCGGAACTGCTCATCAGCAGGGACGGCTGGCGGGTCAGCTCGCTGGTCCTGGCGGGCACCACGCCGCGCGGAGCCACCCCGGCCGAGGACTCCGAGCTCGCAGGCACCCTGCTCGGCTCGGCCAAGGAGAACGAGGAGCACCAGTACGCGGCGTCGTCGCTGCGAGACGCGCTGGCCCCGCTCTGCCAGGCCATGTACGTCGCCCCGCGCCCCGCGCTCATCCGGCTGGCCAACCTCCAGCACCTCGGAACCCGGGTTCGCGGCACCCTGAGCTCCGCCGATCGGTCAGCGCTCGCCCTGGCGGCCGCGGTGCATCCCACGGCCGCGGTCGGCGGCACCCCGACCGACGCCGCGGTGGAGCTGATCCGCGAGCTCGAGTCGATGGACAGGGAGCGGTACGCGGGGCCGGTCGGCTGGGTGGACGCCGACGGCAACGGCGAATGGGGCATCGCGCTGCGCTGTGCGCAGCTGGACGGGAACCGGGCGCGGCTGTTCGCCGGGTGCGGCATCGTCGCCGGCTCCGACCCCGCCGCCGAGCTGGCGGAGACCATCACCAAGCTCCGCCCCATGCGCACCGCGCTTGAGCAGGCCGACTAGCACGCACATGCCCCTGGACCAGGCCGACTAACTCCGGTGCCCTGCGCCTGTGAGCAGCCCGACGACCCACGCGGTCGGCGGCTCATTGTTGCCTTTTGCGTCATCATGTGATCGATTCCGTGCCACTACGCGACGCGAACGTTACTTTCTGTTGACCAATACTTGATGACGCTCCGTCATGGTGCTTATGTAGCGGGTAACCATGACCCGCGCGCTCGGTGGCTCGCGCGCCGGGATACCCCGGATCGCGCCGAGTGCTGACTACCTAATGTAAGGAGTAGCGCACAATGGGTGAATTCCCATGGAGGCGCCGTCGGTCCCGCAGACTGCTTGTCGCGGCATGCTGTGCGGCGGCCATCGCGATCACCGCGGCCGCCTGCGGGAGCAGTGGGACCAGCGCGGTCGGCACCACCCCGCCGTCGGGCGGCACGGCGGTCAGCGGCGGCACGGCGACCTTTGCGCTATTGCCGTCGGCGGTGCCGAACTACATCTTCCCGTTCGACAGCAGCACCTACTTCAGCGTCACCAATGAGGAGGACTTCCAGTACCTGATGTACCGGCCGCTGTACTGGTTCGGCAACGGCGCGTCCCCGACACTCAACACCAGCCTCAGCCTGGCCGACGCGCCGGTGTACAACGGCAGGAACGTCACGATCACCATGAAGGGCTGGAAGTGGTCCAACGGGACGACCGTGACCGCCCAGAACGTGGTGTTCTGGATCCACATGATGCAGGCGGTCGGCAGCTCCGACTGGGGCGCGTACGTCCCCGGCGGCTTCCCGACCAACGTCAGCGACGTCACAGCCACGAGCCCGACCACGCTGACCATGACGATGGACAAGTCGTACAACCAGGCCTGGTTCACCTCCAACGAGCTGAGCCAGATCTCCCCCATGCCTGAGGCGTGGGACAAGACGGCCTCAGGCACGAGCAACTGCACCACCACGGTCTCGGACTGCGCCGCCGTTTACAGCTACCTGGACAGCCAGTCCAAGGCCCTGACGAGCTGGACATCGTCGCCGATCTGGTCGATCGTGGACGGCCCGTGGCGGCTGTCCAGCTTCAACTCCGACGGCAACTCCACGTTCGTCCCCAACAAGAGCTACTCCGGCCCGGTCAAGGCGAGGCTGGCGGAGTTCCAGGAGGTGCCGTTCACCACCGAGACGGCCGAGTACAACGTGCTCCGGGCAGGCTCGGCGGGCGGCAACCAGATCGACGTCGGCTACCTGCCCACCACCGACGCGCCGGCCAAGCCCGCCAACGCGATCATCGGGACCAACCCGGTCAGCGGCTACACACTGTCGCCGCTCTACGCGTGGTCGATCAACTACTTCCCGCTCAACTACCAGTCAACAACCGGCAACGCCCCGATCCTCAAGCAGCTGTACTTCCGCCAGGCGCTGCAGTACGTGATGAACCAGGCAGCGGTGATCGCGGGGCCGCTCAAGGGGTACGGCGTGCCGACGGTCGGCCCGGTCGGGACCGTGCCGGTGACCAGTTACCTTTCGCCGACGGCCAAGCAGGGCGACCCGTGGCCCTATAACCCGACCAAGGCGAAGGAGCTGCTCACAAGCAACGGCTGGACCGTGGTGCCGAACGGGACCACGACCTGCACCGACCCCGCCAAGTGCGGAACGGGTATCAAGCAGGGCCAGGCGCTCTCCTTCACCCTGCCGTACTCGACAGGGATCAACTGGATCGCGCAGGAGATGGCCCAACTCCAGTCCAACGCCTCCGGTATCGGCATCAAGCTGAGCCTCGACCCCAGGCCGTTCGACCAGGTGACCGCGATCGCCGCGGGCAACTGCGTGGTCGCGCACATCTCGTGCGACTGGGACATGGGCAACTGGGGCGGCGGCTGGACGTTCGTGCCCGACTACTACCCGTCGGGCGAGACGCTGTTCCTGTCCGGATCGGGCGCCAACTCCGGTGGTTACAGCAACGCCGAGAACGACACGCTGATCAACGACACGCTGACAAGCACCTCGGCGCAGGCGCTGTACACCTGGCAGGACTACCTGGCGCAACAGCTGCCCGTTATCTGGCAGCCGAATGGCGTCTACCAGCTCACCGAGGTCGTCAACACGCTGCGCGGCGTCATCCCGCAGTCCACGACGCTCGGCATCAACCCGGAGGACTGGTACTTCGTCCAGAGCTAGCGGCCAGGAGACACCCCGGGGCGGTGCTGCTGCCCCGGGGCGGCGGCAATTGAGGGCTGAGTGGGACCACGGGACCGTTCGGAGGAAAGGTTTTGATCGGTTTTCTCATCAGGAGAATCCTGCAGGCGGCCGTGACCGTGCTGATCGTGACGGTGATCGTCTTCATCCTGCTGCGCGCTATCCCGGGCAACGTGGCGGTGGCGATCCTCGGGCCTTCCGCTTACCGCAACCCGGCCACGCTCGCGCAGTTCAACGCGGAGTACGGGTTCGACAAGCCGTGGTACAGCCAGTACCTGCTCTGGCTCGGCCACCTGCTGCAGGGCAACCTCGGGTACTCGTGGACGCTCGACCAGTCGGTCGCGTCGCTCCTCGGTCAGCGGCTGCCGAAGACCATCATCCTGGTCGGGATCTCCACCATCCTCGCGCTGATCATCGCGGTGCCGACCGGCCTCGTGCAGGCTGTGCGGCGCAACAAGCCCGTCGACTACGGCTTCACCTCGCTGTCGTTCCTGTTCTACGCGGCACCCACGTTCTTCGTGGGGACGGTGCTGATCCTGGTGTTCTCCGTGAAGCTGGGCTGGTTCGGCCCGGAGGCGCCGCAGGGTGGGATCGTGTCCGACTTCACCGACTGGCGCGACCTGACGCTGCCGGTGGTCACCCTCGCGGTGGTGACGATCGCGCTGTTCAGCCGGTACATGCGCTCGTCGGTGCTGGACAACATCTCCGAGGACTACGTGCGCACCGCCCGGGCCAAGGGCGCGTCGCGACAGCGGGTGCTGTGGCGGCACGTGATGCGCAACTCGCTGATCCCGATCGCCACCCTGCTCGGCCTGTCCATCCCCGGCATCTTCTCCGGGGCACTGATCACCGAGTCGGTGTTCAACTACCCGGGCATGGGCTATCTCTTCTACCAGTCGGCGCAGAAGCAGGATTACCCGGTGCTGCTCGGCTTTATCATCGTCGTCGCGATCGCCACCGTCGTCGGGTCGCTGCTCGCCGACATCGCCTACGCGGTCCTCGACCCGAGGGTGAGGTACGCATGACCGCTTCCGCCGCTCCCGCACCGGGCGCTCCTCCCGCTCCTGCCCCGACTGCCGGGGTGGCCGCAGTGCCGCCGACCAAGTCGCGCGGCATGTTCGTACGCGGGCTCGAGGTGTTCCTGGAGAACAAGCTGGCGATTGTCGGCGCGGTCATCCTGGTGCTGATCTTCGCGTTCTGCTTCCTCGGGCCGTACTTCTACCACACCAACCAGATCAATACGAATCTGGCGAACGAGAACCTGCCGCCCGGCCCCGGCCATCCCCTCGGCACCGATCAGAACGGTTACGACATCCTTGGCAGGCTGATGGTCGGCGGGCAGATCTCGCTTGAGGTCGGGCTGGCCGCCGCCGTCCTCGCGACCGTGCTCGGCACGCTCTGGGGCGCCATCGCCGGCTACTTCGGCGGCATCTCCGACGCGGTCATGATGCGGCTGGTCGATGCGCTGCTCTCGATACCGACGCTGTTCCTCGCGCTCGTCGTGGTCTCCATCTTCCCGCCCACCGAGGGCGAGCTGATCCTGGTCATCGCGCTGACCTCGTGGCTGACCACGTCCCGGCTGATCCGCGGCGAGGCGCTGTCGCTGCGGGTGCGCGACTACGTGCAGGCGATGCGGGTGATGGGCGGCGGCTCGGCGCGCGCGGTGTTCAGGCACATCGCGCCGAACGCCATCGGCACCATCGTCGTCAACGCCACCTTCCAGGTCGCCGACGCGATCCTGCTCGTCGTCGCGCTCTCCTACCTGGGACTCGGCATCCGGCCGCCGCAGACCGACTGGGGCGGCATGCTCAACGCCGGCATCAACTCGGTCTACGACGGCTACTGGTGGCAGATCTTCCCGGCCGGCATCGCGATCATCGTCGTCGTCATCGCGATCAACTTCGTCGGCGACGCGCTCCGCGATGCGTTCGAGGTGCGCCTCCAGCGGCGCTGATTCCTTTTTCCTTCGTTAGCGTTGTTTTTTGTTCTTGTTTGGGGGATTTATTGGCTCCGCTGCTCGACATCCAGGACCTGCACACCGAGATCCGGCTGCGCCGCGCCACCGTGCACGCGATCGACGGCGTGTCGCTGTCGGTGACGCCCGGCGAGTGCCTCGGTATTGTGGGCGAGTCCGGCTCCGGCAAGACGATGACCGCGCTGTCGATTATGCGACTGCTGCCCGGCGGCGGCGAGGTGACCGGCGGCCGCATCATGGTGGACGGGACCGACGTCTCCCGGCTGTCGGAGACGGGCATGGAGGACGTCCGCGGGAACCTGATCGGGATGATCTTCCAGGACCCGCTGACCTCGCTCAACCCCACGATGACAATCGGCGACCAGATCGCGGAGACGGTCCGGATCCACCGCGGGGCGTCGCATGCTGCTGCGCTGGCGCGGGCCGTGGAGGTGCTCGGCCTGGTCGGCATGCCTCGGCCCGCCGAGCGGGTCTCGCAGTTCCCGCACCAGCTCTCCGGCGGCATGCGGCAACGGGTGATGATCGCGATGGCGCTGGCGTGCGAGCCGAAGCTGCTGATCGCGGACGAGCCGACCACGGCGCTTGACGTCACCATCCAGAAGCAGATCCTCGAGCTGATCGACTCGCTCCGGCGGCGGCTCTCGATGGCGGTGATCCTGGTGACGCACGACCTCGGCGTGATCGCCGGCACCGCGGACCGAGTAGCGGTGATGTACGCCGGCCGGATTGTCGAGACCGCGCCGACGACGACGCTGTTCGCCAATCCGCGCCACCCGTACACCGAGGCGCTCTTCGACGCGCTGCCGGAGAGGGCGGCCGCGGCGTCTGCGGCCGGCACCGGCAGCGGGCGGCTCTACAACATCCCCGGGCAGCCGCCGGACCTGACCGACCCGCCGCGTGGCTGCAAGTTCGCCGCTCGGTGCAGGTACGCGCAGGATTCGTGCCGAGAGACGGAGCCGCCGCTGACGGGGGCGGGCGGGAAGCATGCGTACCGCTGCTTCTTTCCGGTGGGGCGCGGCGTTGATCCGGGTCTTGAAGGTGCCCAAGGCGCTCAAGGCGCTCAAGGCGCTCAAGGCGCTCAAGGCGCTCAAGGCGGAAGCCTTGAGAGTAGGAGTGTTCAGGATCAAATTCAAGATCCACCTCGGGGCCCGCCCCTTGGGTCATATTTCCGACGGCGATCGTTCGCGCGGCCGACGGAGATATCACCATCTGGCGCCGCCGCAACATCCGCGGAAGGCCTCGCATCCCCAAACGGCCCGCGCTCAATACCCCCGCCGAGCCCCGCATCCTCAGGGGACCTCGCGTCGCCTGGAAGCGCGGGTGGGCCTGATGGCGGGGCGGCTGGGGCTGGGCTTGGGGCTGCGCTTGGGGCTGGGGTCAGTGCGGCCGGGCTGGAAGAGAAGGAGCGGGACGATCTGCTCCTGGCGGCTGACGATTCAGCGCTTGCCGACAGCTCCGGAGAACTTGCCGACGGCCCCGGAGATGGCTTTGGAGGAGCGGAGAGCGGACTAGGCGGGGGGTCGGACGCTGGAACGCTTCGCCGCGGCTTTGGGAGGGCGGCGGAAAGGGACGCGGCCGGTCGGGACGGGAAGGACCTGCTTGTCGTGTCCCGCTTGGTGAAGAACTTCACGGTTACGGCTGGGGCAGTGTTGCAGCGGCGGATCGGGCAGGTCTCGGCTGTCGCGGACGTGTCCTTCACGATTCCGGCAGGCTCGACGTTTGGGCTTGTGGGGGAATCGGGGTGCGGAAAGACGACCGTCGGACGGCTGATCGTGGGGCTGGAGAAGCCGAGCAGCGGGTCGCTTGTACTCGGCGGGCGGGATCTCGCGTCGCTGTCGGGGCGGGAGCGGCGGCGGCAGGCGCGGCTGGTGCAGCTGATGTTCCAGGACTCCTACGCATCGATGGACCCCCGGATGCGGGTGTCGACGATCCTGCGCGAGCCGATGGTCATCCAGCGGGACGGCAGCCGGGCCTCGCAGGCGAAGCGGGTGGCGGCGATGCTGAACGAGGTCGGGCTGCCCGCCACCGCGGCCGAGCGGTATCCGCACGAGTTCTCCGGCGGGCAGCGGCAGCGCCTCGGGCTTGCCCGGGCGCTGATGCTGCGGCCGTCCATGATCGTGGCCGACGAGCCGGTGTCCGCGCTTGACGTCTCGATCCAGGCGCAGATCCTCAACCTGATGCTTGACCTGCAGCGCGATTACGGCCTGACGTATATGTTCATCTCGCACGACCTCTCCGTCGTCCGGTACATGGCCGACATGATCGGCGTGATGTACCTCGGCAAGCTGGTGGAGGTCGGCCCGGCCGACTCCGTCTACTCGGCGCCGGTCCACCCATACACCCGAGGCCTGATCGACACCGTGCCGGTCGCCGACCCGGCGCTCGAACGGGCCAAGGAACACCAGGGCGTCCGGGGCGAGCTCCCGTCGGCGGTCGCTCCCCCGTCCGGCTGCCGATTCCGCACCCGCTGCCCCCGCGCCGCCGATCTGTGCGCCGTGCAGGAGCCGCCGCTCCGCCGCTTCACCACCGACGGCCACCTAGCCGCCTGCCACTTCCCCCTCCGCGAGCCGGACCCGGAGGCAGAAGCGCTCCCCGCCGACACGGGATCGTAGTCGTTTCAGCACTTCTTGCTGTTATCAAGGAATGACTGCCGAGAGAGGGAGTCTTCCGGCCCGTGGGCGGAGCAAGGGCCGGGACGCTAGTGCGCTGGCCACTTGCGTTCACCGGGGGCTGACATGCCGCGGTGATACGCCCGCACTCGATCTGTTAGGCAGGTGGAGTGGTGGGAGGGTGCGATGGCTGAGCCGGTCGGGCGCGGCAGCTGACTGGTCACGAGGGCCGGCGGTTGGTGGCCGATGAGGACACGGTGCGGGACGTGGTCCATACGGGGCCGGCCGGTGCGGATCGGGCGGGAGCGGCTGCGGCAGCTCCTCCGCGAGCGCGGCATCTCCTTCCAGCGGACCCGGACCTGGAAGGAATCCGCCGATCCGGACCGGGACGCCAAGCTGGACCGGATCGAGTACGTGACCAGCGCCTGCCCGGACCGTTGCTTCGCCTTCGGCCAGTTCGGGCCGCTGCCGATCCGGCCCTGCCACGGCGTGTGCTGGGCGCCGCGCAAACGGCCGGCACGGCTGCGCGCGACTTATCATCGCACCCACGGCATCCGCTACTTCCATGGCTGCTACTGCGCGGGCGATGACCAGCTATGGGGCATCACGTCCGCCACCCCGACCGGGTACCTCTTCGGTCCTTGGGTGTAGGTTCGGCCGCGCGGGGTGGTCCACTGGTGCCAGCCTGGTCTCGGTTGGGTTGACCTTCCAGCCGGGCGCTTGCTTTACTCCGATGGCATTTTCGGCTTCTGGCCCCGGCGTTGCACGCGCACGTCCTTCCGCCCTGGTCGTAGGGCACCGCATGCTCGAAGTCGCTGTCGCGCGCATGCCGGGAGCACGTCGGGAACGTGCACGCCCAGTCGCGGACCTGGACCAGGTGCCGCAGCTTGTCGTTCGGCTGGTAGGCGTGCGATTCATTGCGGTGGTCGCACTCGTAGGTCGGTACGGGCTCCAGCCGCGCGTGAGCTCGCGGCCGCCGGGCAGGGCGAGTGTCCAGGTGCGGCACCGTCGGGGTCGCCGGGCGGCCCGGCTCGCGCGGATGCCGCGGGTGCGGGGTGCCGCGCGGGGCGAGCGCCCAGCCGGCCTGCGACCGCCCCGCTAGCTCGGCTAGGCGGTCTGCGGTGATGGTGAGGTTGAGGCGGGCCGGGAAGCGCGACCAGGGGCGGGCCGGCCCTGGTGGTGGCTCCGCCTTGGCGGGGGTGGTCGAGCCGCGCGGGTTTCGCGCAGCCGTGGCCGATGGCGATGCCCTGCGGTCGGTGACGGTGAGGCACCGCTGGCTGGCGGGCCGGCGGCTGCGGTGCGGCGAGGTCCGGCACAGGCCGGGGTCGAGGGGGCCTAGGCCGTGTCCTTCGCCGGGCTTTTCGGCCAGGCCGAGCAGGGTGCAGCAGCGGGACGATGAGGTCCTGGCGCACAGGGCGGCCGTCGCTGGGTGTCACTGCGGTCCGCCCGCCGCCGGCGGGACTGCCCCCGGCGGGACTGCCCTTGCCGGGATTGTCATCGCCGGGACTGTCATCGGAGTCCGGGCCGCTGCGGCCGATGCCGGGGTCGTCGCGGGGCGGCTCGACGTTGCCGGGACGACTGTGCCGTGGGAGCCGCTTTCGCCGCCGGAGCCGGGACCGCCTCCGCCGGGGCTACCGCCGCCGGGACCGTCGTCACGAGGGCCGTCATCACCTGGGCCGCTGCCGTCGGGACCGTCGTCACCGGGACCGTCGTCGTCGGGATCATCGTCGTCGGGGCCGTCGTCGTCGGGCAGGCAGGTGCCGTCGCATTCGGGGCAGGGGCAGTCGTCTCCGCCGCGGCGAGGGCGGCGGCCGGGGCTGGCCGCCGCGTCGTCCCCGGCGTCGTCGCCGGCGTGATCGTCGGCGGGGGTCTGCTCGGTGAGCAGGCCGTGGGCGATGCGGGCCTCGGCGCTGATCGCGTTGAGGAGGTCGAGGTAGGCGGCGGCGCGGAGCTGGTCCATCCGGGCCTCGGCGAAGGCCCCGGACTCTTTGTACTCGCGGCGCGGGCGTTGACGTTGGCGTAGGCGGCGAGGGTCTGGTCGGCGGGCAGGTCGCGGCCGGACAGGGCGGCGGTCCCGGCGCGCTCGCGGAACATCTGGACGCGGGCGGCTGCTTCTCGGCGGCCTTGCGGCGCCGCTCGGCCAGGTGCGGGTCGACGTCGGCGGCGATCGCGGCGGCGATCCGCTCGACCTGGGCGTACGTCTTGCCGGGGGGCCGGTCAGCTCGGGCACGATGAGTCCTCGGCACGGGCGGCGTCTCGTCGGACAGCTCCCTGCGAAGGTCTCGGCGATCAGCCGGGCCTTGGGCGGCGTCGAGGGTGCCGTTCTCGAGCAGGGCGCTGGTCTCGGGGAGCCGGGAGTCGAGCTCCCACGCGGCGCGCATGGTCTTGTCCGCCGACGGGACCGACGCGGCCAGCGCGAGGGCGATCTCGTGGGCGAGGGCGTCTTCCCAGATGTCGGGCAGGTCGCCGTGCCGGGAGCCGCACAGGAATGCCGGGTCGTCGTCGCGGATCAGCGCGCTGATCACGCCGAGCTTCCCGGCCGCCGCCCACGATTCCAGGGCCGCGAGCCGGCCCAGGATCCCGATCAGCTGCTCCCCGGACGCGCCCCGGCACCGCCACTGCGCCGGCCGCGGCCGCGACGGCGGCGGCGAGCCCCGGTCCGGGCGGGCGGGCGGCCCAGGGCCCGCCGGAGGCGAACCCGGCCAGCAGCGCCTCCCGCGACACCCCGCCCGCGCCCGCCGGACCAGCACCATCCGGGGATGCCGGCGCGCTGCGGGGATCGGGGGAACTCGGGGAGCTCAGGGAGTCGGGCGAACCGGGAGCGGCAGGCGAAGCACCGGAACCGGGGGCGGGAGAGGAATCGGAATGAGGGGAAGCGGCCGGACCACCGGAAACGGGGAAGCGGGGGAAGCGGGGGAAGCGGGGAAAAGCGGGGGGCTCCGGGTCCGGGTCCCGGCCGGGGCGTTTGGGTCTGGCTGGTGTCCCATCTGGCGCTCCCCCTTCCCGTTCGATCCGTTAGCAGCCACCATGCTTATACTCGAATTTTACTCCGTTTGCCTCCTTATTGCTGCCGCTGGAGGCTTACTAAAGAGATACA
>CAVZUX010000006.1:0-85520 GCA_963778435.1 uncultured Actinomycetota bacterium | reverse complement strand
TGGCGCCTTGGAACGGGAGGATCGAGAATTATGCGGCGGCAGGTCCCGCCGGTTCCAGGAATCGACGGGGACCAAACGTTGCGTCAGCAACGGTCACGCAAATTTGGAGGGACGCTCGCATGGTTCTCGCCCCCGCTCATGCCTCCGATTGATACCGGAACGCCGATTGCAGGCTAGCGCGAAACGGCCCGCCAGCGTCAGGAAATGCAGCGGAAATGCGGCCCGCGCGGACCATTTCCCGGCGTGAACCGACGATGGTGAGGTAGCCGTGGGTCGCAACCTCCCTCGGTGTCAGCAGGTTGGGACCTCCGTTACGATCTAGAGAACGACGGAACCTTCGGCCGCTCCGAGGCGTCTTACAGCTCGTCACTCCTGCCCAATTCCGGATCCTTCGGATTGGGCGCTGAAACGCCGCTTCCCAGCGGCCCAAAAAAGAAAGGACGAAACGTATGACAACGATCGCCCTCGCCGTCTCCTGGTCGGCGGCTGCTGCGCTGATATACATCGCAATGGCCGACTACCGGATCATTAGGTGAGTAAATAGAAAACAACGCCGCCCCGGGGCAACCCGGGGCGGCCTTTTCTGTCCGCCGCCCGCGGCGATGGTTTCCGGAACCCCGCTCTGCAATCCGTTCGTATACCTATTTTGATCCATTTGCTGCGGGCCGACCGTGCTTTGGCGCGCCGGTTTGAAACGCCGCGCCGGGAGCAGGAGTGAGAAGGGGCGGATTCAAGGGGTGGCGTCGCCCTGATCCGCGGCCTTGGCGCCGGGAGGAGGTGAGTCCGTTCGGCTGCCGGTTCACCGACCCGACTCCCGGTGCCCACCCAGAGTTCGTAGCCACGGTCCCCTGCCCGCTGAGCAACTAGCAGAGGAACTTGAGGAATCGCCGGAGGCTCCTCGCCCTCCCTGGAAAACCTGTTGGCGGACCACGGCCACCACTGCTAGTTTTCTGGAGGCCGTGCGAGAGAACGAGGAGGTGGTACCCGTGAACGTATCGACATGGGTGCTCCTCTCCGGGGTCACGGTCGGGCGATAGGTCGTCCGGGAGCGCCGTTCAAGAGCACTCCCGAAAGGCACGACCATGCGATTCACTTCTGAACAGCGCCTCGACGACGGCGTCCTCGAACGCGAATTCACCCTCGGTGAGATCCCCGGCGTCCTGTGGACGCCTGGATCCGCACCGGCCCCGCTGATCCTGAGCGGCCACAACGGCGGCTTGCACAAGCGGTTCCCCCGGCTGGTGGCCCGGGCCCGGCACTACGCGGCGGAGTACGGCTTCGCGGTGGCCGCCATCGACGCCCCCGGGCACGGTGACCGCCCACGTTCCGCCGTCGACGAGCAGCACCGCGCCGACCTCCGCCGGGCGATGGAGGTCGGCGAGCCGGTCGACGAGATCGTCGACGCCTTCATCCTCCCGCTGGTCGAAAAGGCGGTCCCAGAATGGCGGACCACCCTGGACGCCCTCCTTTCACTGCCCGAGATCGGCGGCCCGGTCGGGTACGAGGGGATGACCGCCATCGGCATTCGGCTGGCGGTGGACGAGCCGCGCATCTCGGCCGCCGTCTTCTTCGGCGGGGGTTTCGTGCCGGGGACCCTGTTCGAGGAGGCCCGGCAGGTCACCATTCCGCTGCAGTTCCTGCTGCAGTGGGACGACGAAGGGATGGAACGGCAGCCGATCCTGGACCTGTTCGACACCTTCGGCACCAAGGAGAAGACGCTGCACGCCAATCTGGGCGGGCACGCCGGCGTCCCGTGGTTCGAGGTGGACGACGCGGCCCGGTTCTTCACCCGGCAATTGAGGTAGTGCACCAACTCACAAGTCCTTGACGGGGTGTCGTGGGCTTGGGTGTTCCTCGCTGTTACTGCGAGCGACTCCCCTCGCGCCGCCGCCGGGTGACGGTGGTGGTGCGGGGGGCGGGCCGGTGCCGGCCAGGTGCCTCCGGGGCGCGGGCCGTGATGGGGGGCCGCCCGGCGTTCTCTGCCTGGTGGCTGCGTCGCCGGCTCGCGTGAGGTGGTCGGCACCGCCACAGGCCACGCGGGCCAGCTGGCTCACGCCACGCCACGCCGCGTGGTGAGGTGAGTGAGGTGAGCCAGCGGAACCCGGCAGCCTTTAGCCGAACAGGGTGGGGTTGATCGCGGACGGCGGCTGGTGAAGGAGGGTTGCCTGCTCGTAGGCGTAGGCGTAGCCGATCAGGGTCGGCTCGGCCCACGCCTGGCCGAGGAAGGCGATGTTGAAAGGGCGGAGGTTGCTGGCCTGGTAGCCCGCCGGGATGGAGATGGACGGGTAGTCCGCCTTCGCCCCGATGCTGGCGCTGCCGGAGTTGGCAAATAGCAGGGCGGTGAGGTTGTTGGCGGACATGAGCGCGTCGATGCGGCCCTTGCTATCGGCGAGGTCCTGGGCGCGGTCGGCCAGGTACTTGACCGTGTCAGCGCTGCCCGGCGTGATGTCCTTCGCCTGGGAGGCCAGCGCGAGCACCTGCCCGAACTTTAGCGCGACCTGGGCATGCGCGTCGTTGTAGGCGATAATGTCGGCCAGCGTCTTCATCGGCGCGCTGCCTGGCAGCCGGGACAGGTAGATGTCGAGGTCCCGCTTAAATTCGTAGCTGAGCACCGTCGAGCCGCCGGGGATGCTGCTGCTGGTGTCCAGCGTGACCGGGACCAGGGTCGCGCCGAGCTGCGTCAGCGCGACGGCCGCGGCGTTCCACAGGGTCAGGTTGTCCGTCCCTGCGGCTGGCACCTGGCTGGCGACGACGCCGATGCGGGCACCCTGCAGGGCGTTCTTGTTCAGGTCCTTGGTGAAGTCGTGACCGACGAGCGGGTTGCCGGCCGTGAACGAGTCCAGCGGGTCCTTGCCGCAGATGACCGTGAGCAGCGCGGCGGCGTCCGCGACCGACTTGACGATCGGCCCCGCCGTGTCCTGGCTGGCCGCGATCGGCACGATCCCGGTGCGCGCTACCAGGCCCGTGGTCGGCTTGATGCCAACATCGGAGTTGGCGGCCGACGGGCCGAGGATCGACCCGGAGGTCTCGGTGCCGATGGTGAGGGTGGCCAAGCCGACGGACGCGGCGACGCCCGGTCCGGCGCTGGAGCCGCTGGGCGTCTGGGAGGCGTCGTAGGCGTTTAGGACCTGGCCGCCGAGTGAGCTGTAGCCGCCGGGCATGCCGTTGGTGAGGTAGTTTGCGAACTCGGTGAGGTTGCCCTTCGCGATGATGACGGCCCCGGCGGCGCGGAGCTGCCGCACCAGCGGGGCGTCCACCCCTGGGTAGGAGTGCGCCAGCGCAACCGATCCCGCCGTGGTCGGCATCGGCGTCGCGTCGATGTTGTCCTTGATCAGCACCGGGATGCCGAGCAGCGGGCTGTAGGGCTTACCGCTGCGCTGGTAGCTCTTGAGCATCTGGTCGGCCGCGCGGGCCTCCTCAAGGGCGAGCGGGTTGACCATGCGAACGGCGTTGACCGCCGGGCGCTGGTTGCTGAGGGCCTCGATCCGTTCTAGGTAGGCGGCGGTCAGCGTCTGGCTGGTGAGCTCGGCGCTGTCGAGTAGCGGACGGAGGTCGGCGACGGTCGCTGTCTCCAGGTCGAGGCCGCGCGGGAGCCTAGACGTGGCCGGAAAGGCCGGAGCCGCCGGCGCCGCAGAGGCGGCCTGAGCGGTCGTCGTGACGGCGGCCGTCCCCGCCGCCGCCGTGCCCGCCGCCGCCGTGATCGCCGCGCCACGCAGCATCGCCCGCCGGGAAACGCCTGTGCTCATCGCTTCGTTCCTCCTGAAGAGTTTGAATGAAAATTCAACACAATGCTCAGAAGTATCAGAGTCCTGTTGCCATCGCGTTTCCAGGCAGGAGCGTCCCGTTTCGGTCAGTTTTCGCGTGCGACTGGCACGGCGGATGTGCGACTCACCTGGCCAGCACAGCCTCGGCCCGACACCCGGTGCGGGACACGGCGGGTATGCCAGGATGAACCGCATGCCTACCGACCACAATCCTCCCGGGGGGATCCCCTTCGGGCTTACCTCGCCGTCCGGTGTTTCTGCGGATCCGCCGAGGGTCAACGACTATGACGGCATCGCTGAGGCGTACTCGGCCGAAAACGAGGCCAACCTCGTCAATGCCTATTACGAGCGGCCCGCGATGCTGGCCCTGGCCGGGGACGTGGCCGGCCTGCGGATCCTCGACGCCGGCTGCGGCTCCGGCCCCTTGTTCGCGGCACTGCGCGACCGGGGCGCCATCGTGACCGGCTTCGACAAAAGCGCCGGAATGATCGAGCTGGCCCGGCGGGGGCTCGGTGACGGCGCGGACCTGCAAGTGGCCGACCTTGGCAGCCCGCTGCCGTTCCCCGACGGCACCTTCGACGACGTCACAGCGTCCCTGGTGCTGCACTACCTGGAGGACTGGGGGCCGGCGCTAGCCGAGCTGCGGCGCGTGCTCAAGCCCGCCGGCCGGCTGATCATGTCCGTCGAGCATCCTTTTGCGGTTAACCTCATGCACCGCGAGGCCGGCCGCAAGGCCGACTATTTTGCGACCTCCAACCGGACCGAAGAGTGGACCATGGGCGGCCAGACCGCCCTGATGAGCTTCTGGGACCGGCCGCTGCACGCGATGACCGACGCCTTCACCGCAGCCGGCTTCCGGATAGGGGTCATCAGCGAGCCAGCGCCTGCGCCGGCCGCCCTCGAGCTGTTTCCCGACGAGATCGCGGCCAAGCCGCGCTTCCTGTGCTTCCTGTTCTTCGTTCTGCAGGCCGGCTAACCGCCGTGCGGCGGCGCCCGCCGGTTCTTATGTCACCAGCACGCCAGTTGGCACGTAGCCACCGTTACCGAGGTTAGACACCAGCGGCAGGGACGCCTTCGGGCGTGAAGTGATCTGGGAAAAGGGGCCCGCTTGGTTAGTCTGGCATCGCTGCCACGATGTTCTCCTCGGTGAACGGCAGCGCGCGCACCCGCACCCTGAGCGCGTCGTAAAGGGCGTTGCCGATGGCCGCTACCGTTGGACCCTGCGCCGTCTCCCCGACTCCAAGAGCCGGATTTCCGTTGCCCGACAGCAGTTCAACGTCGACCGTCGGCACCTCAGAGAACCGCAGGATGGGATATGTCTCCCAGGTATCGCTTGTCACGCGGTACCTGTCGAAGCGCACCTGCTCCTTCAGCGCCCAGCTGGTGGCCTGGATGGCGCCGCCCTCGACCTGGTTCGCGGCACCGTCCGGGTTGATTACCAGGCCGGCGTTGACCGCGATGGTCAGCCGCCGGACCCGGATCTCGCTGACCGCTTCCACCTCGGCGACCACGGCACAGTACGCGCTGGTGTTCTTGTAGCGTGCGAAGCCGACGCCGTGCCCTACCGAGTCGGCTGGCGACCAGGTATCCCAGCCCGAGCGCCTGGCCGCTGACTCGAGCACGGCCCGCGCCCGCGGATCGCTCAGGCAGGCGAGCCGGTATTCGACCGGATCCCGGTCGGCGGCGAGCGCGAGCTCGTCCATGAAGGACTCGGCCGCGAACACGTTGAGGAACGCGCCGAGCGAGCGCAGCGCGGACGTGCGCAGCGGCATGTCAAGCAGCCGGTGGTTGACCACCTGATAGGCAGGAAAGTCATAGTCCGGCACGGAATTTCGGCCCGCACCGCCGCCGCGCGCCATCGGCGGTTCCGCGGCCGCTTCGATCTCCTCGCCGCCCGCGCGGTGACCGTTCGCGAGCAGCGCGACCGACCGGGTCGAGCCAGGCCTAGTCGAGTGCCCATTTCCCCATATCTCGTGGTGCCAGGACAGTACCTTCCCTGCCGCGTCCACGTCGGCGGCGACGCGCGCCACAGCCGCCGCGCCGAATGGCGCCCAGGTCAGCTCGTCGGCCCGGCTCCAGACCACCTGGATGGGCCGACCCGGCACGGCCATGGCGAGCAAGGCGGCGTCCAAGGCGACGTCGTCGGCGCCGTTGTGGCCGTAGCAGCCGGGACCCTCCGTGTGCGTGACCGTGACGACGTCGTCTGCGAGGCCAAGCGCGCGGGAGAGCTCGGCGCGCAACATATAAATGCCCTGGGTATGCGACCACACCATGAGCCTGCCGTCTTCCCCGCCGCTGAACAGGGCGGTGGCACTCGATGGCCCCATGGACGCGTGTGCTAGATACGGTCGGTGGTAGGTGGCCTCGACCGACGTCGCGATCTGCTCGCCGGCCGGGCGCGTGCCATGTTCGGCGAGCAAGGTCGTCTCGGCCGGCGCCGAACGTAGGAAGGCCGACAGGTCGCCGGAGTCAGGTAGAGTCGGGCGCTGCTCCCAGGTGGCTTCGGCGCGCAGCCGGTCGGCAGCGCGCAGCGCGACCTCTTCGCGCTCGGCGACCACACCGAGGAAGCTGCCGTCCCGCACCACCGTGAGCACGCCGGGCAGCGCGAGCGCCGTCGTCGTATCGAGACCCGTGAGCGTCGCGCCTCGGGACGGCGGGCGGACTACCCGGCCGTAACACAGACCGTCAGGCGACAGGTCGTGCACGAACCGAGGTCGGCCCGTTAGCTTGTCAGGCAGGTCAAGCCTGGGCACGCTCGTGCCGACGACACGGTACGCGGAAGAGGCTTTGGGTTGGTACTCGCCGCTGGCGGCCCGGTCGAGCAGTGCGTCGTCGGAGAGTTCCCAGTAGCTGGTGGACCGGCCGTCAGGTGCCAGGATCTGGCCGTCGGCCACGGTCAGCTTGCTCTCTGGCACGCCGAGCCTGACTGCGGCCACGGCCAGGTAACGCCCCCTGGCCTCCGCGCACACGAGGCGGATCGCGGCGCCGGAGTGCTGGATGGACAAGCTGCCTGCGGTGTAGCCCTCGTCGGGACTTACGCCGGTGGTCGGAGGTACCGTCCGCACCCGGGCGAGGCTGATGTCCAGTTCCTCGGCGGCCACCTGGGACAGTGCGGTGAGCACGCCCTGCCCGAGCTCCACCTTCCCCGGCCGTATCTCGACAACACCCGATGGAAGCACGCGCAGCCAGTCGCCGAGGCGCGGGTTCGCCGCAACCGAAGGCGGCAGCGCGACGGCCCGCGTCGCCGGGTTCACGCCGCATCCCCCCGACCCGCCCGCACTTCGGCCGCGGCCGCGAGTACGGCGCGGACGATGCGGTTGTGCGCGCCGCACCTGCACAGGTTACGGTCGAGGGCGGCGCGGACCTCCGCGTCGGAGGGATCATCGTTCCGCCTGAGCAGTTCCACCGCCGCGATGATCACGCCGGACATGCAATAGCCGCACTGGGCGGCCTGTCCCGCGATGAGCGCCTCGGTTACCGGATGCGGCCGGTCTGCGGTGCCAAGGCCCTCGACAGTGGTGATTTCCTTGTCAAGCACGGCCCACAGCGGCGTGTCACACGAGTAGGTCGCGCGGCCGTCGATTAGCACCATGCACGCCCCGCACAGGCCAATGCCGCAGCCGAACCGGGTTCCCTTCAGCCCAAGATGGTTCCGCAGGACGTACAGCAACGCCGTGTCCTGTTCCGTGCGCACTTCTCGCCGTTGCCCGTTCACGAGAACCGAGGCCGCCGAAGCGATCCGCCCGTCGTTATTCATCGCCCACAGGTTATCGCGAACTCAACCGCCGCCTCGCCTGATAGAACACGAGCCAGTGCGGGGATTCGTCGAGTCCGCGGTGGGCCTGCGTCGCCGACGAGATCCCGTTCCTGCCATGGGAGCCCGACGGCCCTCCGTTCACCACCCAGCCGCTACCTGTTCCTGGCGCGCGCGAGCAGGGTGATCATGTCGAAGATCACCGTCGCGGCGGCGAGTGCCGTCACCTCTGCGTGGTCGTAGGCCGGGGCGACCTCCACGACATCGGCGCCGACGAGGTGCAGGCCAGTCAGGCCACGCAGCACGCGCAGCAGCTCCCGGCTGGTCAGACCGCCGACTTCCGGGGTGCCTGTGCCAGGCGCGAAGGACGGGTCAAGCACGTCGATGTCGACCGACAGATATACGGCCAGGTCCCCGGTGCGTTCGGTGATCGCCTCGATAGTGCCGCCGATGCCCAGATCGTCGATGTCGCTGGCCCGGATGGTGCGGAACCCGAACCGCCTGTCGTCGGTCAGGTCCGCGTGGCCGTAGACAGGGCCGCGGATACCGACGTGGATGGAGTGATCCTCCACAAGCAGGTTCTCCTCGAAGGCCCGCCGAAAGATCGTGCCGTGCGTGACTGGCGCGTCGAAGTAAGTGTCCCACGTGTCGAGGTGCGCGTCGAAGTGGACGAGCGCGACAGGGCCGTGCTCCCGGACGACCGAGCGGAGCATGGGCAATGCCACCGTGTGGTCGCCGCCGATCGCGACGACCGTGCGCCCGCCGCTCATTAGGTCGCTGGCGTACGAGCCGATCTGCGCGATTGCTGAGTCGATGGAGAAGGGGGTGACGGGGACATCCCCAGCGTCGACCACCTGGATCGCGGTCAGCGGCTCGCAGTCCAGCTCCACATGGTGGCCTGGCCGCAGATGCCGGGACGCCTGGCGGACGGCGGTCGGCCCGAACCGCGCGCCTGGCCGGTAGGAGGTGCCGCTGTCGAAGGGGATTCCTAGCAGGGCTACGTCATAGTCGGTGACCCGGTCGATCTCGGGCAACCGGGCGAAGGTCGCGGCGCCGGCGAAGCGCGGCATGACCCGGCCGTCGACCGGGCCGGTGACGGTGCTGCGGTCAGGCATGAGAAGCGGCTCCTTGTGAGCGGGCTCGGCTAGCAGAGCAGCGTCCGGCCGGGCCGGCCGGACGCTGTTAGGCACGGGCTCTCGTGACTCCGCCGGTGGGTTGTAGCACCTGCCCGACGAACCCGGTAGACCTGGGGCCGGCCAGGAAGGAGATGGCGGCAGCGATGTCGTCGGTCGTCGCGAGCTTGCCGACGGGCACCAGGTCTCGGTAGCGCTGGCGCATCTCCTCAAGCGAGATGCCCGCGTCTTGGGCGTCCACCAGCAGTTGCTCGGTGTCGATGTACGCGGGGGCTAGCGCGTTGGCCAGGATGCCGTCCGGTCCGAGCTCGCGGCCCAGCCCCTTGGTCAGCGCGATGAGCCCGGACTTAGACGCCGCGTAGGCCGTGGCGTTCGGGTGGCCGATCACCCCCCAGCCAGAGGCGATGACGATGATGCGGCCGTGCCCGAGGGAGCGCATGGCGGGAACCACCGCCTGGATGAGCCGAAAGTGCCCGGACAGGTTCACCTCCACCTGCCGCCACCACTGCGCCGGGTCGGCGTCGAGGAAGGGGCTCATCGCCATGGCGGCGGCGTTCGCCACCAGGACCTGGACGGGCCCGAGCGTCTTGGCTACCTTCGCCACCATTGCCGGTCCGGCATCCGAGTCGGCGATGTCGCCCGGCACCGCGACGCCGCCGATCTGCTCGGCGAGCTCGCCTAGCCGCCCCTCGCCGGCGATGTCGTTGACCGCGACGCGGTGGCCGTCGGCCGCCAGGCGCCGCGCTGCCGCGCTGCCGACGCCGCCGACGGCCCCGGTGACCAGCGCGACCATTGAGTCGCCCATGCTCAAATAACCGCCCCTGCGTTGGGCGAGAGCACTTCACCGCAGTACATGGATCCTTCTGTGGCCAGGTAGCAGACGGCGCTTGCGACCTCCTGCGGTGTCACCAGGCGACGCAGCGGCAGGGTTGCCAGGTAGCCAGGCTCGCGCCACAGCGAGTCCGCCGCGAGCAGCGGGGTGTCCGTCGGGCCCGGCGCGACGGCGTTCACCCGGATGCCGGTGTGGGCGACCTCCAGGGCCAGGGACTTCACCAGGCCGAGCACCGCGCCCTTGGCCGCGACGTAGTGCAGGTCGGTCGCGCTGCCGGCCAGCGCCAGCTCCGAGGAGATGGCGATCAGCCCGCCGGAGCCGCGCCGCAGCAGGTGTGGCAAGGCGGCCCTGAACGCGTTCACGGTGCCGCCGAGGATGACCGCGAGCATCCGGTCCCACTGCGCGCGGGAGACTGCGGCGACGTCGATGCCCTCCTCGTAGTAGCCCGCTGCGGTGACCATCAGGTCCAACCGGCCGAAGCAGTCCGCCGCTGCATCGACCGCCGCACGGACCAGGCCGGCGTCGGTCACGTCCAGGCGCGTGGGCATGTCGGTGTCGGAGTCGTTCAGATCGAGGCCGGCCGTCCGCCACCCGCAGGCACTCAGCAACCGCGCGCAGGCGGCGCCGATGCCGCTGGCCGCCCCAGTTATGACCGCGACGGGGGCGTCCGTCATGCCGCCTCCTCCGCAGCGGTGACCTCGGTTGCAGCCGCCGCGGCGGCAACGCCCGGGAACGCCCGCCAGCAGAGCAGCCCGCCGATGATCCCCAGCACGCCGGTCATGATCAGGACGCCCCAGTTCAGGTACCAGTCGCTGTAGACGGCTCGAGGCCACACGAGGTTGACGATTTCCGCGGTGAGCCAGACGACGGCCACGCCGGTCACTATCCCGACCCACCGCTCGCCCCATGTGCCGGACAGGTCGATGCTCCGGCGCAGCCGCCGGTAGGCAAGGCCCACGATCGGCATGTAGTAGGAGAGGATGAAGCCGAACGAGGCGAACGACACCAGCAGCGCGAACGCCTTGGTCGTGCCGAAGAACACCAGCACGCATGCCACGACGAAGGTCAGGCCGATCGCGTACCGGGGCATGCCCTCCCGGCCGGAGAGCTTGCCGAGCAGCGCGCTGCCGGGAAGCGCCTTGTCACGGGCGCTCGCCCAGATGGCGCGACTGACCGCGGTTTGCACCGCGATCATGCTGGAGACGAAGCCCACCACGAGCATGACGAGCGTGACACGCCCGGCCGCCGAGCCAAAGCTGTGCTCAAGCGTGGTCGCGATCGGGTTGGTGTCCTTGCCCGATAGCACCGCTGGCATGTCCGGGATGGCCAGCACCAAGCCGAGGGCCGCCAGGATGACCAGCACGCCGGCGGACACCAGGGCAAGCACGACCGCCTTGGGCAGCGCGCGGCTGGCGTCTTGAACTTCCTCGCCGATGGATGCCGACGCCTCGAAGCCGATGAACGAGTAGGCGATATAGGCGACCGGCAGCAGGAACGGGCCTGCTGCCGCACCTGGCCGGGGTCGCCGTGGAGGCTGCCGAGGTCACCGGCGGTCAGGTGCGGATCTGGGCGCGGGCCTGCGCCGAAGGCGCGTCATGCCCCCGCTGCGGCCAGTTCTCCCGGCGGGTGCACAGCGGCTACGAGCGACGGCTGGCCGATGCGCCGGTCGGCGGCCAGCCGGTGACGATCCGCCTGGCGGTCCGGAGGTTCTTCTGCGGGAGCCCGGACTGCGGCGCGGTCACGTTCGCCGAGCAGGTCGCAGGGCTGACCGCGCGGCGCGCCCGGCGGACCCCGCCGCTGGCGCGGGCGCTGACGGTGATCGCGCTTGCCCTGGCCGGCCGGGCCGGGGCGCGGCTGGCCGGGGCGCTCGACCTGACGGCCGGCAGGTCGAGCATGCTGCGGCTGGTCATGGCGCTGCCCGACCCGCAGGCCGGGACCGTGAAGGTCCTGGGAGTGGACGACTTCGCGTTCCGCCGTGGCCGCGACTACGGGACCATCCTGGTCAACGCTGAGACAGGCGAGCCCGTTGACCTGCTGCGCGACCGTGAGGCGGAGACCTTCGCCGGATGGCTGAAAGAGCATCCCGGAGCCGAGGTAATCTGCCGCGACCGGGCCGGCGCCTACGCCGACGGCGCCCGCCAGGGCGCCCCGGAAGCAGTCCAGGTCGCCGACCGGTGGCACTTGTATCACAACCTGTCCGAGCACGTGGCGAAGGCGGCAGCCCGGCACCGGGGCTGCCTGGAAGAACCCGCCCCCGTTCCTCGGTCCGAGCCGGAACAGGTGGAGGCCGCCGACGGCCAGGCTGCCGCTGACCTGCAGCAGGCCGCAGCCGCGGCGGCCGCCAGGCGGGCGGAGGAATCCGCGCTGGCAGTCCGCACCCGCCAGCGGCACGAGCTGGTCCAGGCACTGAAAGCCCGCGGCAAGGGCATCAAGCCGATCATGCGCGAGACCGGCCTGGCCAAAGAGACCGTCCGCCGCTTCTACCGCGCCGCTGCCGCCGAGGAGCTGCTCGCCAAGGTCAGGGACGGGCGGCCGTCACTGCTCGACGACTACAAGCCCTACCTGCACCAGCGATGGAACGATGGCTGCACCAACGTCCGCCAGCTCCACGCCGAGCTCAAGGACCGCGGCTTCAAAGGCGGCTACGGCACCATCCGCGACTACATGCTGCCGTTCCGCCAGGCCGGCGCCGCCCCGCCCGCCGTCCCCGGGCCGCCCAAGGCCCGCGACCTTGCCAGGTGGATCCTCACCGACCCCGCCAACCTCAGCGACGACGAGAAGGAAAAGCTCGCCAAGGCCCTCGAGCGCTGCCCGCACCTCGACGCGCTCGCGGGGCACGTCACCGGGTTCGCCAAGATCCTCACCGGCCTGCAAGCGGGCGTCGCAGTCAATGACCGGGACGTCATCCGCGATCGCGAGCGCCTCCCGGACGCGCGCGAGCGTCGGCTGCGGGCCGGTCCCGGCGAAACGGTTGACTGCTACGACGAACGGCATCTGATGATGCTCCAGGCGGTCGATGGCGTACCAGGAGTCTTTCAATCGCCGGGTGTCAACGAGGATGACCGCACCGAGGCTGCCTGCGAACGGCCGGCTCCACAGATACCAGAACCGCTCTTGCCCGGGTGCGCCAAAGAGGTAGAGCACGTGCTCACTATCCAGCGTGATCCGGCCGAAGTCGAAGGCGACAGTGGTCGTGGTCTTATCGTGCACTTCGCTGTCGTCAGGCACGGGTCGAGTCGCTTCGAGACGAACGGAAAAAAGCGCGCTCAGGGGGCAGATGGCTGTCTTGGCTGCTGTCTTGGCTGCTGTCTTGCTGGCTGAGCACGAACAAGCGGGGAACCCGGTCACTCCGATGGTGCTGCTCACCCATCCGAGCACCCGCATCGGATCAATACAGCATCCGACGGTACGGGTCGAGAGATCCACCCGCAGCCTGCTTGCCCTAGTTGAGCGCTCGCAGTATGCGCTGGACGACGGACAGCGCACGGACATCGAACGCCTGATCCGCCGTGACCACGAGTTCCATAAGGCCAAGAGGCCTCTTTAGTCAGAATGCCGAGATTGCCTTATCAACGTCAATCGAATTTTCTCCCATCGAAACCTGGTCGCCGCTGGCCGGATGCGATGTCCTGGCTATGTCGGATAGTTTGAGAGTCCCTGTGCAGGAAGCCCGCGCATAGGGATAGGAATCGTCCGAATGCGGCGGCCTGGACGACTTCACCGCCGGCGGCGTGGCCGGGATTTACTGCGATATCGGAAGCGAGGACCAGCCGGAGCTGTCGCACTGCGTCAACGTGCTCTGCGACTTCTTCACCGGCTACCTGGGCACCATCGGGGTGCAGGCCGCCCTGCTGCGCAGCGCCACCGAGGGAGGCAGCTACAAGGTCACCGTTACGCTCACCCAGACCGTCATGCTCGAGCAGGCCCTCGGGCTCCTTGACAGCAGCGCCCTGCTCAACCTCGCGGACCTCGGCCCAGAACACCAGCCCCTGAAGCCGGGCCTCCAGACAGGGCAGACCGCTTTCGGGGAATTCACCCGGCTTGGATCCCAGGTCGAGATGTCCAGGACACCGGAATACTGGGCCGACCCGATCGTCTCCCCCTCGGCTCGCGCAAGCCCGGACGGCTGCCTCGCTGGCCGGCTGCCTGGCCGTCACCACGCGGCCTGCTGAGCGGCGTTGACCACTGCATCTATTCGCGCCGCCTATTAGCCAGCCCGGTTACCGCCCAGCAGGATGGGGTTATCCGAGGCAAGCCTGCCGCGAGAAAGAGGTAACCAGTGACAACCCCGTCTACGAATACTGTCGTCTTGATCCACGGCCTGTGGATGACCCCGCTCGCCTGGGAGCACTGGGTCGAGCGCTACCAGGCGCGCGGCTTCACCGTGCTGACCCCGGGCTACCCCGGCATCGGCCAGGGCGAGGCCGGGCTCCAGGCGCTGCGCGAGAACCCGGACGCCGTCGCCGGGGTCGGCGTCCGCGAGATCATGAACCACCTCACCGACTACATCACCAGGCTCCACACCGCCCCGATCATCATGGGCCACTCCTTCGGCGGCACCTTCGCCCAGCTCCTGGTGGGCAACGGCCTGGGCTCGGCCGGGGTCTCCATCGACGGCGCCGCCGTCAAGGGCATCAACGCGATGCCGCTGTCGGAGGTCCGCTCGGTCCTGCCCGCCCTGGACAACCCGGCCAACATCAATAAGGCCTCGGTGCTGTCCCCCAAGCAGTTCCACTACGCGTTCACCAACGCCCAGGACGAGGAGGTCTCCCAGACGGCCTACGACCGCTACTCCGCCCCCACCCCGGCCAAGGTCCTGTTCCAGGGCGGCTTCGCCGCCCTCACCCCGCACGCCTCCACCACCTTCAACTTCGCCGACGACGACCGCGCCCCGCTGCTGTTCATCTCCGGCGGCAGCGACCACATCCTGCCCCCGACCGTCCAGCGGCACAACTACCAGAAGAACGCCAAGCACTCCACCGCGATCGCCGCTTACAAGCTGTTCCCCGGCCGCGACCACTACACCTGCGGCGAGCCCGGGTGGGAAGCGGTCGCCGACTTCGCCCTCGACTGGGCCCTCGCCCCGGTCCCAGGCGAACTCGACTGAACCAGCGAATGGGCGAGGATGCGTCCCGCCGGGCTACCGATGATCCGGCGGGGCGAAGGTCGATTGAGCGGAAACCAGGGGAGCATCTCATGAGACACGTTGCCGATGATCTGCTTGACGTGCTTGTCGCCGCGGGCGTGCACCGCGTTTACGGGCTGGTAGGCGACAGCCTGAACGCGTTCAGCGACGCGGTGCGCCGGTCCGGCGGCGCCGAGCGCGGCGGCATCGACTGGGTCCACGTGCACAACGAGGAGGCCGCCGCGTTCGCCGCGTCGGCCGAGGCGCAGCTGTCCGGGCGGCTCGCGGTCTGCGCGGGCAGCTGCGGGCCCGGTAACACGCACCTCATCCAGGGCGTGATGGACGCGCACCGCTCCGACGCGCCGGTACTGGCGCTCGCCTCCCACATCCCATAACCACGAGCCGTCAGATCGGCGTCGGCTACTTCCAGGAGACCAAGCCGGAGATGCTGTTCGCGCAGGCCAGCCACTACTGCGAGACGGTCGCGCACCCCGATCAGCCCTTACCCTGCAAGCGCTGCTGCCGCACCTGGCGCAGCGGGAAGACCACTCGTTCCCCAACGCGACGCTGCGCCACCACGAGCGAGCCCTGACCCGCGGCGTAGACACCTACAGCACCCACGTCAGCCGGCGGGCGCCGATCCATCCGGAGTACCTCGCCGCGGTCATCGACCGGGTCGCTCCTTCGGAGCGATCTGGTCATCGACCAGGTCGCTCCTTCGGAGCGATCTTCACCGTCGACACCGGCATGTGCTGCACCTGGCCAGCCCGCTACCTCACCCCCAACGGACGCCGGCGCCTGCTTGGCTCCTTCGTCCACGGCTCGATGGCCAACGCGCTGCCCATGGCCTTCGGCGCGCAGCGCTCGCACCCGGGCCGGCCGGTGGTGTCGCTGTCCGGCGACGGCGGACTGGCGATGCTGCTTGGCGAGCTGCTCCCCGTCAAGACCCACAACCTGCCGGTGAAGGTGGTGGTGTTCAACAACTTGAGCCTCGGCATGGTCCGCCTGGAGATGATGGCGGCCCGCGTCCCCCCGTTCGGGACCGACCACGACCCGGTCGACTACGCCGCCATCGCCGCCGCGCTCGGCTTCGCCACCCGCAGGGTGACCGATCCGGCCGACCTGCGCGCCGCTGCTCGCGACATATTCGCCCACGACGGCCCTTTGGGACGTGGTCACGACCTCCGACGCACTTGAGGTGCCCAGCCACGTCAGCCAGGAAGACGCCCGCGGCTTCAGCTGCCTGCGGCTTGGACCACCGCGGGTGGCTGTCCGTCCAGTAGACCATGATCAGTCCTGCTGCCAGGCTCAGCATCGCGACAATGGGGATGAGGATGCAGTCCGCGACCGTTCCATCCATGATGCGCCTCTTTCGGCTGGCCGAGTCACGCCGCGGCAGCGGCTGACTTTCTTTCATTCGGAACGGGAGCGTGGTTCCCGATTCCGGCCGCGTTGCCGTTTGCCAGTGGGCGACGCGGCAGCGGATGGCCGGCGGTCAGCCGGGATGCGGGCGGGTCACCGCCGAGGTCCCGTAGACGTCGTGGACCGCCTGCTTGAGGCCGGCGGGGTAGTCGTCCAGGGACTGGATATGGAGCCGTGCCACCGCGGCCTGCGCCTTCAGGCCGCCGTCGAAAGCGGCCGCGCAGAGTTCAGGCACCGTATTTCCCAGGCCCAGGATGGCCCGGGCAGGCCCAGTGCCCGGGCCAGCGTCAGCACCGTGGGCGATCCCACGTAAATCGGCCGCCGGCCGGCCTGGCCCGTCCGACCTCGGCCGCCAGCCGGTCGGCGTCGCCCGAGGAGTCCTTCATCACGGCGACGCCCAGCTTCCCGGCTACATCAAGCGGCACGCCGGGCGCTGACACCTCCGGCACGTGATACGCCCAGACAGGGGTATCGCCTGCGATCTCTTGCAGCCGCGCGTAATGCGCCGGGTCGGCCGGGATGCCAGGCGGTGGCATGATCAGGTAGGCATCCGCACCGGACCCGGCGCAGCCGGCCGTCATCCGCTCAGTGTCATCCCAGCCGCCGAACGAGCCGGTGCCAAGCAGCACCGGGACCCCGGCAGGCACCCGGTCTCGCACCGCCCGGCACACGACGGCCCGCTCGGCCGAAAGGCGGCGGTCCCGAATTCATCGCATTCTCCACTCACATGGGGGCCGAGGCGGGCGGGCCAGCGAGGCGATCGGCCGCACCGGCCCGCGCCGCTTGTCATGACTGGAGCCAGGCGAGCAGGTCGGCGTTGATGGTGTCCGCCTGGGTGGTGGGCATGCCGTGCGGGAAGCCCGTGGTAGGTCTTGAGCGTCCCGTTCTTGACGCAGCTTGGCGGACAGCGGCCCGGAGTCGGCGTAGGGCACGATCTGGTCGTCTTCGCCGTGCATGACCAGGACCGGGACGGTGATCTGCTTCAGGTCCTCGGTGAAGTCGGTCTGCGAGAACGCGACGATGCCGTCGTAGTGCGCCTTCGCGCCGCCCGTCATGCCCTGCCGCCACCAGTTCTCGATGATCGCCTCGACCGGCTCCACGCCGGGCCGGTTGAAGCCGTAGAACGGGCCCGCTGCCAGATCGCGGTAGAACTGCGAGCGGTGCCGCGCGGTCTGGGCCTGGAACCCGTCGAAGACGCTCTTGGGCAGGCCGCCGGGGTTGGCGTCGGTCTGCACCATCAGCGGCGGCACCGAGCTGATCAGCACCGCCCTGCGCGACCCGGCCCTCGCCGTGGCGGGCGATGTAGCGGACGACCTCCCCGCCGCCGGTGGAGTGCCCGACATGGATGGCGTCGCGCAGGTCGAGGTGCTCGGTCACCGCGGCCAGGTCGTCGGCGTAGTGGTCCATGTCGTGGCCGTCGACGACCTGGGCGGAGCGCCCGTGGCCGCGCCGGTCAGCGGCGACGACCCGATAGCCGTGGGCCAGGAAGAACATCAGCTGGGCGTCCCAGTCATCGGACGACAGCGGCCAGCCGTGGCTGAACACGATCGGCTGGCCCCGACCCCCAGTCCTTGTAGAAGATCTCCGTGCCGTCGGCCGTGGTGATCGTGGGCATACTGGGCCTCCTGCTAGATCGGGCTACGCGCTATGCGCGGAACTGATTCAGATCCCCAGTCCACCAGGGAGAGCTGGCCGCGGGGAAACTGACAGCGGCTCTCGCGTTATAGAGCCCGGCTATGCGCCGCCGCTACGCCGCGGGGAGCTTGCCGGCCAGCTGCGCCCGGCGGCTGATTTCCAGCTTGCGGAAGACCTTACGCAGGTGGTAGTCGACCGTGGCGGGACTGAGGAACAGCTTGGCGGCGATCTGCCGGTTTGAGGCGCCCCCGGACGCCAGCCGGGCAATCCGGTCCTCCTGCGGGGTGAGCTCGACGCCAGCCGGGACGCTCCGCCCCGAGACCTGCTCGCCCGCCGCCAGCAGTTCCATTCGCGCGCGCTCGGCGAATGCGTCCGCACCCATCGCCTCAAATCTTTGGTACGCGGCCCTGAGCTGAGTACGAGCAGCGACGCGCGATCGCTCCCGGCGCAGCCGCTCGCCGTAGAGAAGGTGAGTCCTGGCGACATCGAACACCGCTCCGGCGCTAGTGAGCTGAGCGAGCGCGGCACTGAACAGCGGCCCGTCCTCGCCGTCCGGCGCCAGCAGGGCCTCCGTGCGGGCCAGCAGGCCGAGTGCCCAGGGTGCACCACTCGCACGGGCTCGCTCCCGCAAGCGCTTCATGCCTGCCGCGGCCGCTTCGTTCTCGCCCAGCCGGGACGCCGCCTCGACGAGGTCGGGCAGGATCTTGATGCCGTAGTCCACATGATCGGTCGCGAAGACCGCCTGCGCGGCAGCCAGCGCCGCCCGGTAGTTCCCCAGGCCGAGCTCGAGGGTGCACAGCCCGGCTTGGGCGAAATCGTCGAGCAGGCCGAGGCCGCGCTCGGACGACATCTGAAGCAGGGCCGCGGCGGCGTCGCGGGCCTCGGCTTCCCGCCCTTGGTGACCGAGCAGTACCAGCTCACCGCGCGCCGTCGCCATCGCATCAGGGGCATTGATGGCCGCCAGCACGTCCCGAGCCTCGACTAGGCACGCCTGGGCGCGGCCGAAACGGCCCCGATAGCACTCCAGTACGGCCATCTGGTCGAGCGAGTGTGAAAACACAGCCAATTCCCCCGTGTCACGCATCGACTCGGTAGCGCTGCGCAGAAGTGCGTACCATCCTTCAAGGTCGCACAGGTACATGGCCATGCAGAAGGCCATATACGGGAGGTCTTCGGTCCCGCTCGGCAATCCGGCGATCCCGCGCCGAAAGAGCGGTGCTGCCGTGGGCCAGTCGCCGAGGACAAGGGTCGCGAGACTGTCCAGCAGAAGGTCATCAGGCGTGGCTTGTGAATCGGGCACGCGAGCGAGCTGCTGCGCCGCCAGCGCGGTATCGGAGAGCGCCGAGGCACCGACCCAGCTGGCGACACCCAGTGCGTCCAGCATGGTGGCGCGCGCGGCGGGCAGATCGACCGGCGCCAGGACCTGCGCGGCGCGAACGATAAGGGGAGCGCCCTCGGACGGATCACCGACAAAAAACGTGAGATGCCCGCGCAGCCACATCTCCTGCGCCTCATCACGAAGACCACCACGAGCTGCGGCCCCCCTTCTGAGCAGCTCCAGTGCTCTCCCTGGGGCTCCGGCGAGGTACTGCGCCCTGGCCGCGCCTACCAGGCGGCGATAGCGGGCGGTGCCGTCGGCGCTGAGCTCGGCCGCGCGCTCCAGGAAAGCGGCCTGTTCAACCGGACCGCCTCGGTCTGCGGCCCGGCCGGCCGCGAGGTCGAGCTCCGCGGCTATCTCCTCATCCGGGGCAACGGCGGCCTCGGCACGATGCCAGGCCCGGCGGTCAGGGTCGAGCCGCGGGTCTATCACGGCAGCCAGAGCCAGATGGGCCCGGCGGCGCTCACGCGGCGCGGCTCCCTGGTAAACCGCTGAGCGCATGAGCGGATGACGAAACGCGACCTTCGGCTCGATGGCAAGCAACCGGCCAAGCCCTGGGGGTCAGCGGCCTCCGACCCGATTCCCAGGTGCTCAGCGGCCCGCCACAGCAGGGCGGGGTCACTCAGCCGGTCAGCCGCGGCCAGCAGCAGCAGCGCCTGAGAACTGGCTGGAAGGCTCCGGACCCGCGCCAGGAACCGTTCTTCGAGTCTTCGTCCGATCGGGAGCGGTTCGCGCAGCGGCTCGGCTCCGGAGAGCTCTTCGGCGCTCAGCTCACCGCCGATCTCCGTCAGCGCCAGCGGGTTCCCGCGTGCCTCAGTGACGATCCGGTCACTGACCGACGGCGCGAGGGGTCCGGACACCGCCGAAGCCAGCAGGTCATGCGCCGCACTGGGCGGCATCCCCTCGACTCGCAGCTCGCTGAGCCCATCGAGGACGTCGGCGCGGCCTGACTCGTCCCGCACCGCGAACAGCATCGCCACCCGGTCCGCGAGCAACCGGCGCGCCACGAACCCGAGGGCCTGCGCTGATGCTCGGTCGAGCCACTGCGCATCGTCGATCACGCAAAGCAGCGGCCTTTCCCCGGCCGCGTCGGCCAGCAGGGTCAGTGCTGCCAGCCCTACCAGGAACAGGTTCGGAGTTGGGGCTGTGATCAGCCCGAACGCCGATCTCAGGGCCTCGCGCTGTGGATCCGGAGCCGCCCTAGCCGATTCAGGAACGGGCTCAACATCTGATGCAGCCCAGCGAAGCTGAGTTCCATCTCGGATTCGATGCCCACCGTGCGGACTACGTCCATATCCGCTGCCACGGTCACGGCGTGTTCAAGCAGAGTGCTCTTGCCGATTCCGGCCTCACCCCGAACGACCAGCACGCTGCTCCGGCCCTCGCGGACGTCGGCGAGCAAGCGGTCAAGCGCTTCCGTCTCTGCGGCCCGACCGAGCAGTATAGACACCATCCCGAGAGCACCTGATCGCGACGACTTCCGGCACCAGCCGCAGCTGTGGTGCACCGAGAGCCAGTACCAGTGTACGAGCGAGACCCTGCTCCTGGTTCTCCATCCAGGTCAGGGTGTGATCAGTGTGGTGCCGTCGGCGGTGTCAAACAGGATCTGCTGAAGTTCGCGTGGCAGGTGGCCGCTCCACGCCAAGACGGCGGTTGCGGTCAGTGGACGCCCTTGGATGCCCACCCGGGTCATGTCATGACGCACCGGGGTCAAATCGGGCTGGATCGCCGAAGCCTGGCCTGCCACGGGATGGACCGGGTCGGTCAGCACCGCAGTCGGGCGGCTGGCAGCGGAGGCGAAGGCAAGGGTCATCGGCAGCGAGTGCCGGAAAGGCGGCGCGATGAAATCGAAATCCGGCCTGCGGGTACGCAGGACCGCTAGCCAGGCGACGTAGGTGGCGGCGCTGGTACGGCGCGAGCTGTAAATAACGTTCATCCGAGCCAGGTCATCGAGGCTGACGATCTCAGGCTGGTCACTGTCGGCGGACTGGACCCACACCTCGGGCTGGAATTCCCCCAGCCGCATGACCTCCAGGGACTCCGCCAAGGCGTCATTGTCCGCGGTCAGCCAGCCGAGGCCAGCATCGGCACGGCGCTTGCTGATGAGGGAAAACCCGGCGTCCAGCGGCGTTTCCATCCACGTCACATCGGAGCCGGCCGCGTCGGCCAGTGACCGCAGCCGGGACGCTACCTCGATCGCCAGCCTTTCCGGCAGGGAGGGCGGGAGGACGACCCGGAGCTGAAGCCGACCCAGGCCCGCGGCCTGCCTGCTCCTGCTCACGCCATGGTCCAGCAGGGAAAGGACGGTGCGGGACTCTTGCAGCAGTACCGTGCCCGCTGCGGTGAGCCTTACGCCACCACGCAGGCGCTGCAGCAAAGGAGCGCCGACAATCTCCTCAAGCTTCCGGATTTGCTGGCTCAGCGTTGGCTGGGAGACGTAAACCCGCTCCGCGGCACGCGTGAACGTGCCGGCATCGGCGATCGCAACGAAATACCGCAAATGTCGCAACTCCAAACCCTGGTACGCGCCGGTCCCAGGCGCATTCGGCTCGTTCGGCATGGCGGAAGCCTGGTTCATCCTGGTCACCTGTCTGCTGGCTACGGGAGCGTATTGCCCGCCGCGTGGTCGCCGGCGCTCCCTCTTTCAGCAACTGTGCCGCTAGCGGCGCCGGGACCGCATCCCGCGAACACGTAGTCGTCGGCTGGCGCTAGGCCGGCGGCGTGTCCTGCGTAGCGGCAGGTGACCGTCCGCACGTCATGGCGCGGCGCCGGCTGGCCGAACCCTGGAGATCGTCCCGGATCAGGCGACCGGGCGCTGGATAAGGCGGCGTTCTTCACCGGTCATGCCACCCCAGACGCCGAAATCCAGGCCGTGGCAGACTGCGAAGCCCAGGCAGGGCATCCGCACCGGGCAGGTCTGGCAGACCTGCTTGGCCTGATCGGCCTGGTCCCGGGCCGGCCGGCCGTGCCCTCAGGAAAGAACAGGTCGGGATCCATGCCCCAGCACACCGCGTCGTCGCGCCAGTCCCGTGGGCCTCTCGCACGACGAGGACCACGGGGCTCGCCATTGATTTGAACCATCTCTGTTCTTCCGTTCTCATGAGAGATTCTGCTGCTCCAGATCACCGGAGCAGCAGCGGAGAATGCCGCCTCCCGTAACACTCCAGCAGGTAATTCATCGGCGGAAAAGACGGCGGCATCTCTCGCCGTATTGGCTTGGCCGATACCGGAAAGCGCGCCCGGGAAATGCAGGCGGGCCACGAAACACCGCGCGGTGACGATCCCGGCGGTGACCGGGGTGGGCCAGAACGAACAGCAACGGGTGACGTGGGCTGATAACCGCCGGCTATAGCGGCATCGCCTGCGCCTGTTGGGCACGGCGGCCGTCGTCGGCTTTCCCTTGCCTATAGCGCGTGACGCGTCGCCGCGCGCACCTGAAGGAAAGAGACACTGTCATGTTCAGATCAACCTCTATCTCACTGATCACGGTCGGCGTGCTCGCGGTCATTACCGGGATCGTCACGCTGGGCCTGGCCGGGGGTGACCGTGCTGGCGCTGGTCATCTTGTTCGCCGTGTACGCGTTCAGCGCCGCCATCATGCAGGGCATACGCGCGTTCAGCAGCGAGGCGTCCGGCCCGGTCCTCGGCCACCTGCTGCTCGCCGCGGTCAACATCGCCGCGGGCATCTTCGCGGTCGCCTGACCGTCCCCAACCGTGCTGGTGCTGGTGTACGTGGTGGGCTTCTGGGCCATCTTCGGCGGCCTCAGCGAGTTCTTCACCGCCTTCGCCGCCGGGGAGACCGCAGGCACCCGGGCGCTGTTCCTGCTCGGCGGGCTGGTGTCGATCGCCTTTCGGGGTGGTCCTGGAGTCCCGCCCGGGCGTTGCCGCCCTCGCTCTGGCGCTGCTCCTCGGCTTCTTCGCCCTGTCCTACGGCGTGCCCCAGATCGCCGCGGGAACTCAGCTGCGCCAGGTGGGCAGCAGCGCCGACAAGATCCTCAGCCGCGTCTGACTGCGGACGCGGCCACGCGGAGACACGCCCCCGTTCGGGATGGATCTGGTAGTGGTTATCCACCGATTGCCTGCGAGGCTCAGCCGATGGCTGGCGGTGCCGAGCCCCGGAGTCGCGCTGCTTGGCGCCGTGACGGGCGGATACATCGTCCTGGGCGCACCTGAGTGATTACTCGGCGGTGACGGGACGGCAGGCCCTAACGAACACACTGCCATCGCGCGAGTCGGTGATCGCGGCCAACGGCGAGTTCTGCCCCTCGCTCGCGACGCGGACTCTGGATCTGGTTGGTGCCCTCGTAGACCTGGGTGATCGTGGACCAGCGGGCAGTTTCCGCAGGTAGATCGCGTAGAGGATACCCCGACGTCAGCACGGATTCAGCACGCCCTAGCAGAGATGAATGACGTTTCCGGGTCAACCGCCGCGCGGTCCCTGATGCCGTTGAATGAGTGACCTACGCCGATTCGTTACTTTGTTCGCGTTCAATCTCCGCCTCGAGTTCCTCGTCGATTTGGACGATGTCTTCGGCGTCATCGGACCCAACCGGGGCATCGCGGCGCCACTCTGCTGGGTCGATGTCATACTTCTCCGACAGGAAGCGCAGTCGGTAAACGGCCCCCGCACGGCGGAACGCCTGGTGGGTAAGGCCCGCGTTGACGGCGCCGTTGATCACGGCGCCCGCCACGGGGACCGCCTGCGCGAGCTTCGCTTTGGTGAGCTTGAAGCCGAGCGCCGCGTAGACCCGCTGGATCACGTTGACCAGCACGTGCTTGTTGAGCTGCTTCCAGGCCGCCTGGCGCATCATCTCCTGGGCGAGCTTGGACAACGACGCCATCGCCGCCGCCTTCCCGCCCAGCGAGCCCGCCGAGGCGAGGGACAGCACCCCCAGCGCGAAGAGTTCTTCCTCCGGCTGGCAGACGTCGTAGCCGTACGTGGACGCAACCAGGCCGATGGACCGCCCCATGACCGCCATCGTGACGGTGACGTCGGCGGCGATCGCGCCGACCGCGACGCCAGCGGTGACGCCGCCCGACACGGTGGCGGACACCTCGGCACCCGTCACCATGAGCGAGGTCGCCGCCCCCTCCGCCGCCGTGTTCAGCACGTCCGCCAGGGCCTCACGGACCTGGTCGGCCACGGCGGGGACTTCCAGCGCCGTGAGGTAGAGATAGGCGGCCCCGTAACCGGCGACGGCCGAGCACCAGTGCTCCATATCGAGGATGCAGAAGCGCGGACCTGTGATGTTCTGCCAGTTCAGATCGATGTGCTCCGTCCCGAATGCCGGAATGCAGTCGGTTGGGACCGGACGGCGGTAGGTCGCGCCGAGCAGGTAGCCGTACTCCTCGGCATCGTGGACCGGGAACTGGCGTTCAGTGGGATATGCGCGCAGCGCCGCAAGCGACGTGCGCAGGTCGCTGAACCAGTCCGCCGGAAGGTCTGGGGCTGTCCGCAGGAACCGTTCCCGGGAGGCGGGCGGGTCGGTGACGAGCGTGAGAACTTCGGCGCTGACCGGCACGGGCGGCGATCCGTCGGTGCGCCACTCGATCCGGCGGAGCAGCGCGGGCTTGCTGACTCCCGGTATCGCCGCCGCCTCGGCGGTGCCCCGCCAGGCCTTCCCGCTCATCTCGTGCTCGAGGAAGGGACTCACCCGCAGCCACGCCCGCTGCCCGCCGAATATAACCGGCGAACCGACAAAGCTCCAGCGATGAACACGCCCGTCAGGCTCCAGTGGAGCGCCCAGCCTCCTTGCCGATTCTTCGAGCAGGCCCGACTGCCATTTCTCGAAATCATCGATTCGGACCGGCAGCCAGCGGTACCTGGATGTTCGCGTGATGCGCATGGCCTAGCTCCTCTTGTCATCCTGGCCGAGTTCGCACCAGGTGACCTTGCCCTCGGGATTCCGCGTCGGGTACCAGCCCCATCGCTCGCTCAGCGTTTCCACGAGAAACAGGCCCCTGCCGCTCTCCGCGTCGAACGCGGGAAAGCCGTTGTCGAGCACGCGGGGTACCGGCGGCTGGACGTTGCCGTCCCATACCTCGATGAGAAGACGGTCACGGTTAGCGGAGAGGCGGATACTCACCGGCAGGTCGCTGACGATCGCCCGTGCCCCCTGCACCGCATTAGTCACAAGCTCGGAAAGCAGCAGCTCGGCAGTCTCAGCAATTTCGGTCAGACCCCATTCCCACAGCACCTGGCGGGCGTGGAGCCGGGCACAGGGCACGGCAGAAGGAAGCGCGCCGAGCAACAGCGAGCTGCGCCGGGGAAACCGCCTCTCGGCATGCATCATCCTGGCGGGGGCTCCGTCGGCGGCAGAGCGCGACCCGATGTTGTTGGTTTCGGCCGCCGCTACGCTCTGGCAATCCATCGGGCTCACCTCCCTCGCTTCGATCCGCCCCGGGTGTACCGGCTGGTTCGAGGCTCGCATCGGCACGCCAACGTCGGCTATGACGAAACGGGCATGGCGCATATACATGCGGCGTATATAAGCCATGACGCTCCGCTACCCATACGGCTAAAATTGCCAAGCAGGAGCTATTTCCCTTTCCGGAATCAGGCAGGAAAGACCAGATGAGCACCAACGCCCCCAGGTACTGCCGGTGCGGCAACCGGCTTGCCTGGAACCATGCGGGCGCGCAGTGCGACTCCTGCGAGCGACAGGCGGTCCACCGCACGGCCGCCGGGCCGCCAGCGGTGTCAGCCATCTTCTGGGACACTCCCGCGCTCCGCGACGCGCTCGCCGCCCAGCACATCGGCCGCGTCGCCCGGGCCTACCGCCGACACCGCGAACTCGCGGCACGCTACGGACGTGATGGCGTCTCCCAGGAACTGCTCGGCACCTGGCTCGGCCTCACCCAGGCACAGGTCAGCCGGATCGAGAACGGTCCTCCCGTCCGCAACCTCGACACCCTCGCTCACTGGGCGCGAATCCTGCAGATCCCAGCTCACCTGCTCTGGTTCAAGCTCCCGCCTGGCCGTAGCGTTAACGAGCCCAGGGAAAAGCCGCAGCCCGCGTCGGCCGTGCCGCTGCCAGCAGAGACACCCCCACCGCCTGCCAGCTGCCGACGGGCTGGTCCATGACCCGGACGCCGTTGCCATGAGAGCGTTCCGGACGGCCGATCTCCAGGCTGGCGGCGGCCATCTGTACGCCAGCGTGGTCAGGTACCTGCAGGCCGACATGGCGCCCCGGCTATTCGGCACCGACGCTGGGGCCAGCAATCCGGCGCTGTTCACCGCGGCGGCGGGCCTGACCGAGATGGCCGGGTGGATGGCGCACGACGCCGGCCGCGACGCGAGCGCCAAGCGTCATTTCGGCCGGGCACTGGCCCTGGTTCAAGTCGGCGGCGATCACCAGCTCACCGCGCACATTCTGGGAAGCATGAGCCACCTCGCCAGCTACCTCGGCGCCCCGGATGAAGCCATCGTCCTGGCCCGCCAGGGACAAGCCGCCCTGCACGCCGGACCGGCCAACCCAGCTCTCGAAGCGCGAATGCTCGCGCTCGAAGCCCGCGGAGTTGCCGGCAAAGCCCCAGCCGACTCCGCTGAATGCGCCCGGCTGCTGCTGCGCGCCGAACAGGCACTTGAGGACACCCCCGCCGCATCGGCCTCAACCTGGGTGAGCCACTTCGATGAAGGATCGCTGGCCAGCGAGACGACCCGCTGCCTGCGCCAGCTCGGCGACCTGGAGCAAGCCCGCCAGCAGGCAGAGCGCATCATCAGCCTCCGGCCCAGCCACCGCACCCGCAGCCGCGCGTTCGGCCAGCTCGCCCTGGCCAGCGTCCTCATCGCCCAGCAAGAACCAGATCAGGCCGTCGGCATCGCCGCGGACGTGCTCAACGCTACCCAGTCCCTCGGTTCGTACCTGGTAATCAGCCAGCTGATCCAGATCCAGCGACAGCTAGAGCCGTACAGCGGCAATGCGGTCGTCGCCGATTTCCTAGACTGCCTCCAAGATGCCGTTCGCGACCGGCTGGCGTTCTACCAGCTGACCGCCGAAGGCCATCATCCGCACGAGGCTAGGGAGGGACCGTGACTACGGACGGCGAGCTGTACGAGCGCGACCCGGAGGCATGGAACGCCTACCTGGCCGAAGGCAACGCCAAGCAGGCACGCAAGCGCGTCAGCGCCGACGCCATCGTCCGCGACTCATCAGGTCGCATCCTCCTCGTCGACCCCACCTACAAGCCCGACTGGGACCTGCCTGGCGGCATGGCCGAGGCCAACGAGCCACCCGCCGACGCACTGCGCCGGGAACTCCGCGAAGAACTCGGACTCGACATCCAGGTCGGAGACCTGCTCTGCGTCGACTGGGTCTCACCCCACGGCCCCTGGGACGACCTCCTCAACTTCATCTTCGATGGCGGGGCCCTCAGCAACAGCGACATCAAAGGCCTGCAGCTCGTGGACAGCGAACTGCGTGCCTTCGAGTTCTGCGACGAAGGCCAGGCCAAAGAACGCCTCCGGCCCTATGTCTGGCGCAGGGCAAGCGCCGCACTGGAAGCCCTGGGAACCGGTCGGGCACGGTATCTGCAAGACGGGTACGCCTAACTCCGACGCGAGGACCGTGGACCTCACATATACCTCGCGTATAACCCGCTTGTACCCGGGCGGATCTGCCGTCGCATCGGTACCGCCCATGTCGCATGGATCGGGCCGGGATAACGCGCGGGGGTCAGCACCGATTCAGCACGGGGTCGGGAAACGACGGGAAACAACCGGCATTAACCGGACAATCAGGACATGAGAACGGGCCGCCCAACTCGATAGCCTGGCGGCCCGTTCCACCCGAGGCTAACCCGAGAAATCGCAGGTCAGCGCTGGAATATACCTACTTCAGCAGCTGCCGCGCCATCACCACCCGCTGGATCTGGTTGGTGCCCTCGTAGATCTGGGTGATCTTGGCGTCGCGCATCATCCGCTCGACCGGGTAGTCGTTTACGTACCCGTAGCCGCCGAGGAGCTGGACCGCGTCGGTCGTCACCGACATCGCGACGTCGGAGGCAAGGCACTTGCAGGCCGAGGAGAAGAACGTCAGGTCGTCCACCTTTTCCCCCCGCATCGCGCGCTCGGAGCGGGATGCGGCGGCGTAGGTGAGCTGTCTGGCGCCCTCCAGCTTCATGGCCATGTCCGCGAGCATGAACTGAAGGCCCTGGAAGTCGGCGATCGCGCGGCCGAACTGCTTGCGCTCCTTCACGTAGCCGACCGCGTAGTCGAGCGCGCCCTGCGCGATGCCCAGGGCCTGGGCGGCGATGGTGACGCGGGTGTGGTCCAGGGTGCGCAACGCGATCTTGAATCCTTGGCCTTCGTCGCCGATCAGCCTCGTCGCCGGGATCTCGCAGTTGTCGAAGTAGAGCTCGCGGGTGGGCGACCCCTTGATGCCCAGCTTGTGCTCGGGCGCCCCGAAGGTGAAGCCGGGGTCCCCGTCCTCGACCACGAATGCGGAGATCCCGTTGGCGCCCTTGTCCGGGTCGGTCACCGCCATCACCGTGTAGTACTTCGACACGCCCGCGTTGGTGATCCACCGCTTCACGCCGTTGAGCACGTACCCGCCGTCCGTCCGCACCGCCCGGGTCCGCATCGCGCCCGCGTCCGAGCCCGCCTCCGGCTCCGAGAGCCCGTAGGAGAACATCGCCTCGCCCCGCGCCACCGGCGGCAGGTAACGCTGCTTGACCTCCTCCGACGCGCCGAGCAGCAGCGGCATGGTGCCGAGCTTGTTCACCGCCGGGATCAGCGACGAGGTCGCGCACGCCCGCGCGACCTCCTCGATGACGAGCGCCGCCGCCAGCGCGTCGCCGCCAGCGCCGCCGTAGGACTCCGGGATGTGGACCGCGTGGAAGTCCGCCTTGACCAGCGACTCGTACACGTCCCAGGGGAACTCCGCGGTCCTGTCTACCTCCGCCGCACGGGGCGCGATCTTGTCATCCGCGAGCGCACGGACCGCTTCGCGGAGCGCCTGGTGCTCTTCGGAGAGTTCGAAGGTGCTCATCCCACGATGCTAACGCCCTGGCATGCAGACGCCCGTCCGACACGACCTGCATGCCGGGCGGGCGTCTGCCTGCCTGCAAGTGGTTGCGCCGTGTCAGGCGGCCTGCTGGTCGTCGTCGGAGTCGGCGTCGGCGTGCGGACCGGTCAGCCGGGGCATCGTCGCCGCGTGCGCCGGGTGATGACCTGCGCCATCGACGGACTGGCGCGGCGCGGGCACCGATCCCTTCGGAGCGGCGTGCTTGCCGCTGGACTTGAAGAGACCTAGTGAACGGAATGGACGGCTCTTAGACACAGAAAAAGCCATTTGTACTACCCCCTTGACCCCGTCACGCAGCGCGCCCAACCCCCACCGGGCACTCGCAGCCAGTCCCGTCCCAGCTGCCTGCGCTGGAACTAAGAATGCCCTCCAGTGCACGCGTGAAACACCATCAGACCAGCACCGTTCCCAAAACGATATCGAAAGACAACTGAGCGTCACCACGGCCTACTCCGATTGTGGGAGGTCAGCCGTAAAAGGTCAGCGGTCAGGAGTCAGCTGTAGAAGGTCAGAGCTTGGCCCGGAGGGCAGCGCCCTTGGCCTGCGCCTGCGCGGTCAGGCGGCCCTGAAACTCGACCATCCGCGCGCGCATCGCCTCGTCCGCCGCGGCGAGGATGCGCACCGCGAGCAGCCCGGCGTTGCGCGCGCCGCCGACGGCCACCGTCGCCACCGGGATGCCGGCCGGCATCTGCACGATCGACAGCAGCGAGTCGAGGCCCTCCAAGTGCTTGAGCGGCACCGGAACGCCGATCACCGGCAGCGGGGTCACCGACGCGAGCATTCCCGGCAGGTGCGCGGCCCCGCCCGCGCCGGCGATGATCACCCGGATACCGCGATCCGCGGCCTGCTCGCCGTAGGCGATCATCTCGCGCGGCATCCGGTGCGCCGACACCACATCCGCCTCGTAGGGGACTTGGAATTCGTCAAGCGCCTCGGCTGCGGCCTGCATCACCGGCCAGTCCGAGTCGGAGCCCATCACCACGCCGACCAGCGGCGAATCACTCTGCACGGCCCTAAGCGTAACCGCTCCGGCAGCGTTTATCCGCTACCGGCGGCCGTTCACCAGGACGTGGTAGACACTCTCCTGGTACTGGCCGGCGCTGTTCGGAGGGAGCTTGGTGAACCAGATCAGCAGGTAGCGAGCGGACGCCGGGTGCCGGAACGTCAGCCGGACGGTGCCGCCGGTGTTGTCGGCCGTCGCCGCCACCTTGAAGTCTTGCGAGGCCATGCCGTCGCCGACCTTCAGTTGCAGGTTCACGCCCTGGTACTGAGTCAGGTCGATCAGGACGCTGGTGATCGTGTCCTGACGGCCTAGGCTGAGCAGCAGGCCGGTCCCGTGCTTGAGCAGCCCGAACTGCGGGGTGGCGTACCAGTTGGTGGACCACGGCATCGGCGGGTTGCGGGCGATCGCGTAGCCGGCGCCGGACGGGTTGTCGCCGTCGCCCAGGCCGCCAGGGCCGAACGCGTAGGCCGCCGCGACCGGCAGCAGCCTGACCGGCTGGCTGGCGTGCGGTCGCGGTGCTGAGGCGGGCTTAGCCGGCTTAGCAGCGGGCTTGGCCGCTGCGGCTTTCTTGGCGCTGGCCGCGGCGGACTTGGCCGCGGCAGCGGACAAGCCCGCGGCCCGAGCCGACGACGAGTTGGCGGCGTTATTGCTAGACGTGCTGGCGGACGCCAAGCGGAAGCCCACGACACCGACGACGGCCAGCAGGGACACTGCCGCGACGCCCATCAGCAGGCGGCGTTCGCCGCGCCGAGTGCGGGGACTCGCTGCTGGCGCCTCCGCGCGGGCGACCTGGGTGGGCCAGCCGTTCTGGGGCACCGACATCGCGGCCGCGGGTTCGGCCTCGGGCCGCAGTTCATAGCCGGCGGCCATCATGTCCTCGGTGTGATCCGCGCGCACCGGCGGCAGATCGAACCTGGTCGCCGAGGGATCATCGCGCACCGCCGGCAGGTCGAAGCGCGTCTCGTCGGGGTCCTGGCGGTCCGCTGCGGACGCTGGCACTGGCGGCAGGTCCAACGAGGTGGCGTCCGGGTCGCCGCTCGGCGAGCCGGAGGGCGCAGCGGAGGCCGAGGCGAGTGGAACATACGGCCTCGCGCCGTTGGCGCCGCCGCCGCCGCCGACGACGCCGGCGCTGGCGCTGGCGCCGTTGACACCGCCGACGCCGTTAGCCCCGTGCACGCGCTCCAGGTCGAACTCCTGGATCAGCGGCTGGGCGTCGATGCCGACCGCGCCCGCGATGGCGCGCACGTAGCCGCGCACGTAAAGGTCTCCGCCGCACGCCTCGTAATCATCCCGCTCGATGCTGCGGATGACCGAGTCCCGGATCCTGGTACGCTCACTGAGCTCATCGACCGACAGGCCCGCCTGGTAGCGCGCCTCGGTCAGCGATTCACCGACGGTCACGAACCCTCCACTCACCGACCTACGCAGCGTTAATCATCGTGTGACAGATTAGTTGTCGAAGATCACGGGGCAAGCCTGATCACGCTTTTTTGACAGCGCCTGGCGAGGGCAAACCCGCCAATCTAGGGTCAGTCGCCGTCAGTCGCCGTCCTCGGTGCCCCAGCGGAGGTAGCTAGCGGCCCGTCGGGCCCGGTCGCGGAGCTCCTCGACGTCGTCGTTCGGGGAGCCGACGATCGTGACATGCCCTATTTTCCGCCCGACCCGGACTTCCTTGCCGTAGAAGTGCACCTTGACCGCCGGGTCGGCGGCCATTACGTGGATGTACCGGTCGAACACGTCCGGGTCGGTGCCGCCGAGCAGGTTCGCCATCACGGTGAACTGGCCCGACGGCGCGATAGGCGCGCAGGACCCGAGCGGCAGGTCGAGCACCGCGCGCAGATGCTGCTCGAACTGCGAGGTCCGCGCCCCCTCGATCGTCCAGTGCCCGCTGTTGTGCGGCCGCATCGCCAGCTCGTTGACCAGCAGCCTGCCGTCCCGTGCCTCGAAGAGCTCCACCGCCAGCAACCCGGTCACGCCGAGCTCCGCTGCGATCCGCAGCGCCAGCGCCTCGGCCTCCACCGCCGTATCCGGGTCAAGGCCAGGGGCCGGCGCGATCACCTCCCGGCAGATGCCGTCCAGCTGCACGGTCTGCACCACCGGGTACGCGGCCCCCTGCCCGGACGGCGACCGGGCGACGAGCGCGGCCAGCTCCCGGCGGAACGGCACGAACTCCTCGGCGAGCAGCGCGACCCCGTGCGCGACGACATCTTCGACCTCCGCCGTGGATTCGCAGACCCAGACGCCCCTGCCGTCGTAGCCGCCGCTGACCGCCTTGAGGACGACCGGCCAGGAACCGCCGGCGAACTCGATGACGTCAGCGGCCGAGGCGACCGACGCGTACCGCGGGCAGGGCACGCCGAGCGCGCTGAGCCGGTCCCGCATTGCCAGCTTGTCCTGGGTGTACTTGAGCGCGGCCGAACCGGGCCTGACCAGGACCCCGGCCGATTCCAAGTCAGCCAGAATAGCGCTCGGGACGTGCTCATGGTCGAATGTGATGACGTCACATTCGGTCGCGAATGCGGAGATATCAGGCAAGGAGAGATGTGACCCGAGTGCCACGTTGCGGGTGACGAGCGCCGCGCTCTCCGCCGGCGACTCAGCGAGGACCCGGAACGTCGCGCCAAGGCCCACCGCCGCCGCGGCTGTCATCCGGGCGAGTTGCCCGCCGCCGACCATGCCGACCACCGGCATCCCGGTCACGGATTTCCGCGCGATCGGCCCGGCCGGCCCGGCCGCCCGAGAGCCGCCCGTCCGCTTCAGAGCCCGCATGTGACGACAGTGAATACACCCCGCGTAGCCTACGCGGAATCACCCAATCCTGGTACAACTAACGTGACGACACGAGGCGCAGCGTCGCGACACGCGTCACCCGGCCCCCCGGCTACTGCTAATCAAAGCTCCGAGCCAGCTCACGCTGGCCGCGCCAGCCTGCAGGGAGTACAGATGACGGCGCTAGACGACGTTGCGGTAAGAGAAGGCGCGTACGGCGAGAGGGTCATCGCCGTCGAGCCCGGCGGAGCGGAGTTCATCCCGCTCAGCGAGCGGCACGGCCGCCCGCTACAGCTCTTCTGGACCTGGACCTCGCCGAACATGGAGTTCGCGACGATCTTCGTCGGCCTGCTCGGCGTCTGGGGGCTCGGCATGAGCTTCTGGTCCACGGTACTTGCCATCGTGATCGGCACCGGGCTCGGCTCCATCACCCAGGGCCTCCTGTCCGTCGCCGGGCCGCGCTACGGCGTCCCGCAGATGGTGCTGAGCCGCCTCGGCTTCGGGTACTGGGGGAACACCCTGCCCGCCGGGATCAACTCCGTTGTCGCGGGTATCGGCTGGTTCGCGGTGAACAGCGTGAGCGGCACGCTCGCGCTGAACTCGCTCACCCACCTGCCCGAGGTGCTCTGCCTGCTGATCATCGTCGTGATCCAGATCGTCGTGGCTTTCCTCGGCCACAACCTGATCCACGTGTTTGAGCGGTACGCCTTCCCCGTGCTGGTGGTCATCTTCCTGATCGCGTCCGTCTGGATGCTCTCCAAGGGGCACCCGGGCGCCAAGCACTCGACGATTCCCGGCGCCTTCCTGATCGAGCTCGGCGCGACGTTCGGCTACGCGGTCGGCTGGAACCCGTACGCGTCGGACTACACGCGCTACTTCAAGCCCGAAACCAGCAAGCGGGCCATCGCCTTCTGGTCCGGGCTCGGCCTGTTCCTCTCCTGCGTCCTGCTCGAGATCGTCGGCGCCACCGCCGGCACGATCCCAAGCGTGGCCGCCAACGCGAGCGCCAACCCGACGGCCGCCTTCACCAGCGTGTTCCCCAGCTGGCTGGCCGACCTGACCCTGCTCGCGATCACGATCGGCGCGATCGCCGCCAACGCGCTCAACATCTACTCCGGCGCGATCTCGTTCACCGCGATCGGCATCAAGCTGCCGCTGCACATCCGCCGTGCGATCGTCGCACTCGGGTTCGGCACCATCGGGTTCTTCCTCGCCTGGTCCGGGCTGAGCGACGCGGGCACCAAGTACAACAACTTCCTGCTGATCATCGCCTACTGGATCGGGCCGTGGCTGGCGGTCGTGTTCTGCGACGCGTTCCTGCGCCGGAGGAAGTCCACGGCGGAGAACGAGCATCTGCTCTTCGACAAGAAGTACACCAACTGGGCCGGCCCGGTGGCGATGGCGGTCGGGGCGGGCCTCTCGATCTGGCTCTTCGCCAACCAGACCGAGTACATCGGCGTGATCCCCCGACGCTGGGGTCCCGCGGGCGACCTGACCTTCGAGGTCGGGACCCTGCTCACCGCCGTGATCTACCTCACCTGGCGGCTGGTCGCGGACCGGTCGGCGCGCGCCGCGAAATAACCCATTGCGGGGTCTTCCGGGGGAAACGCCCTCCGGAAGACCCCCCAAAGGGGTATCGGGCGTCGCCGGAAGACAGCGCAACGATTCAGACAACCCCTGACGTGGCAGCGAAGAGGGTCCACTACCGTGGGTGCGTACCTCTAGGAAAGGGGCAAGGCGCGCATGGCCCTCCCGGCTGCCGGACTTTATACCCGTTACCGCCACCTGCTACCCGAGTTGCTCAAGTTCGGTGTCGTCGGTGGCATCGGGGCCGTGATCGACCTAGGCGGCGCCGCGGTGCTACACGGCAAGTATCACGTCGGCCCGCTTGAGTCCAAGGCGATCTCGACCATCATCGCGACCATCGTCACCTACCTTGGCTCGCGGTTCTGGACGTTCAAGCACCGGGAGAACCAGGCGCTCGGGCGCGAGGCCACGCTTTTCATCGTGCTCAACGTGGTGGGCCTTGTCATCGCCGAGGTGGTGATCGCCCTCGTGACGTACGCCTTTGGCCTGCACAGCCAGCTTGAGTACAACGCGGCGTCCGTCATCGGCACCGGCCTGGCCACCATCTTCCGGTACTTCGCGTACCGCCAGTGGGTGTTCACCGCCCCGGCTGAGCAGTCGGTGCTCGCGTCATCGGCACCCGAGCTTGCGCCCTTCCCCGACTATCCCCCGTGGGAGGGCGACCCCGCCTATCTTGCCGCCGAGGTCCTGGCCCCGGCAGCCGCGTCCGCTGGCTCCGCCGGGTGGAACTCCTCCGACGCCGCCCCGGCGCCGTCTTGGCAGTCGGACCCCACGCCGTCTTGGCAGTCGGACCCCACGCCGTCTTGGCAGTCGGACCCCGCCCCGTCCTTGCAGACGGCCGCCGAGCAGCAGTCCTGGGACGCGCCGACCGAGCGCCGCTCCTGGGAGCCGGCCAGCGAGGCCCACTCCTGGGGCCAGTCCGGCGAGCGCACTGCGCCCTGGATGGAAAGCTCAGTTATCTCGAACGAACCCGTGGCTTCGCCCCTCCCGCCCACCTCGGCCACCACCGGGCAGGACCTCATCGGTGGTGCCGATCCGGCCGCCTCAGGCTCACGCGGTCAGGGCCGCCACCGCAGGGTCTAGTCACCGCGGGAAAATAGCTAGGCTGGCCCGCTTCTGCGGGACTTGGCCTCACTGCCCGGCGGGTTGCGCGGCAGGAACACCGCGAACACCGGCGGCTTCCGCCGGGCCAGCACGATCCGGCCGCCGTCCGCGGTGGCCATGGTGCGGGCGAGCGCCAAGCCGAGCCCGGTTCCCTCGGGGCGCCCGCTGACGGACCGCTCGAAGATCCTCGACACCAGCTCGGCCGGCACGCCGTCGCCTTCGTCCTCGACCTCGATCACCACCGAGCTGGCCGACTGCGACCGACGGATCGTTACCGTCCCCTTGCCGTGCATCAGCGCATTGTCCAGCAGGGTCGCGATGACCTGGGCAAGCCCGCCGGGCGTGACATAGGCCTGCAGCCGGGACTCCCCGATAAGCACCATCTTCCGCCCGGCCCGGCGGAAGGCGGGCTCCCACTCGGTGATCTGCTGCAGCACGATCTTGTCGACGCTGATCCGGCCCGCAGACCCGGCGCCCACCCGGCGCGCCGGGGAGAGCAGCTGGCTCACCACGTCCACCAGCCGCTCGGCCTGAGCCAGCGCCGCGGTGCCCTCCTCGCGGACCACATCCGGGTCATCGGCCGAGGCGATCATCTCCTCAAGCCGCATGGACAGCGCGGTCAGCGGTGTGCGGAGCTGGTGCGAGGCGTCGATGGCCAGCTCGCGATCGGCCGTCAGCAGCTTGGTGACCCGGCGGGAGGCGCTGTCCAGGCCGTCCGCAACCTGGTCGAGCTCGGTGACGCCGTACCGGCGGCCGACCGGGCGGGGGTCACCGGTGCCGAGCCGCCCGGCCGCTTCGGCGAGCTCCTCCACCGGGCGGACCGCCCGCCGGGCCACCGCCCCGGAGAGCACCACCGCCACCGCGATCGCGCCTGCCAGCAGCGGCAGGCCGAGCGCAAGCAGGTAGTGGTCGCGGTTAGCGGCGACCACAAGCAGCGGGACCGCGGCGACCAGCACGGCGGCAACAGCGACCGCCGACGCAGACAGCCAGAGCCGTCTCCGCATCAGTACCTCCCCCGGGGGAAGTATCCCCCTCGGGGAGGCTCGAGCTCAGTCACCGCGCTCGAACCGGAACCCGACGCCGCGGACGGTCGTGATGTACCGGGGGTGGTGGGCGTCGTCGCCGAGCTTGCGGCGCAGCCAGGAGATGTGCATGTCGAGTGTCTTGGTCGACGTCCACCATTTGGCATCCCAGACCTCGCGCATGATCTGCTCGCGGGTGACCACCTTCCCTGCGTCCCGTAGCAGGATCCAGAGCAGGTCGAACTCCTTGGTGGTGAGGTCGAGTTCGGTGTCGCCGTGCCAGGCGCGCCGGGCCTCGGCGTCCACCCGGACGCCGCGCACCGTCCCTGGCACCTCGGCGGTCCCCCGGCGCAGCAGCGCGCGGACCCGGGCAAGCAGTTCCGCGAGCCGGAACGGCTTGGTCACGTAGTCGTCGGCGCCCGCGTCCAGGCCGACAACGGTGTCCACCTCGTCCGCCCGGGCGGTGAGGATGAGCACCGGCACCGAGTGCCCCTCCGCGCGGACTCGCCGGCACACCTCAAGGCCGTCGAGTTCCGGCAGCCCGATGTCGAGCAGGATGAGGTCGATGCCATCAGAAAGCGCCCGTCCCAGCGTCGTCGGCCCGTCCTCGGTGATCTCCACCTGATACCCCTCACGCCGCAGCGCGCGCGATAGCGGCTCGGAGATGGAGGTGTCGTCCTCGGCCAGCAGCACTCGGGTCATAGCTAAATCGTAAAGCCATGGTAAAACAGTTGCACCCTTGACACCCGACGGGGCGAGGCGCGATCTAGCGCAGGTGGACGATGTCGCCTGCCGAGACCGGCGTGGCGGAGGTCGCCTCGGCGGGGCGGACGAGGAGTCTGCCGCCCCGATCGATGCCTTCGGCCAAGCCGGTGAGTACCCGGCCAGCCGGAAGCTCGACGCGGACCGTGCGGCCCAGGGTTGCGCAGGCCGCGGTGTACTCCCCGAGCAGGCCGGAGCGCGCCGGGTCGGGGTCCGCGCGGAAGGCCAGGTACAAGCGCTCCAGGCAGCGCAGGATCTCGGCCAGCAGCGGCTCGCGGGCGACATCCGCGCCCTCGACGAGCAGTGACGTCGCGGGCAGGCCATTCGGTGAAACCGGGAGCGCGTCTTGCGGCGTGGCGACGTTCAGCCCGACGCCGACCACCACCGCGTCCCCGGCCGGCGACTGCTCGGCCAGAATGCCGGCCAGCTTCCTGTCGCCTACCAGGACGTCGTTCGGCCACTTGAGCACCGCCGCGATGTCGGTCGCCGACCGGACGGCGGCGGCCACCGCCACCCCGGTCAGCAGCGGCAGCCAGCCGCGCGAGGCCGGCGGCACCGACGCCGGCCGCAACAGCACGGAGAACGTGAGCGACGCGCCCGGCACGCTCACCCAGGTCCGGCCCGCCCGGCCGCGTCCCGCGGTCTGCTCCTCCGCGACGAGCACCTGCCCCTCCGGGCCGCCGCGCGCGAGCAGGTCCGCGTTGGTGGAGCCGGTGCTCGCCACGACCTCAACCGACGTCCACAGCCCGCCGCGCGTCGCCCCAATCACCCATTAATCGCCGATGGCAATGCGGATGCGGCGGAACCCCTTGCCCTTGTTCTCCACCTTCACCACGGAGATCCGCCCGACGGCCGCGGTGGAAGCCACGTGCGTCCCGCCGTCGGCCTGCTGGTCAAGGCCCACGATGTCGACGATCCGCACATCCTTGACGTCATCCGGCACCAGGTTGGTCGCGGTGCGGATGATGTCGGGGATCTCGAACGCCTCGGCGCGCGGCAGCGAGCGGACCGCGATCTTCCGGTCGATCCGCAGCTCGGCGTTGCACGCCTCCTCCACCGACTCCTTGAACCCCGGCGGCACCGCCTCCATGTTGAAGTCCATCCGCGCCGACAGCTCCTCCATGTTCCCGCCGGTGACGAGGGCGCCAAAGTCGCGGAACACCACCCCGCAGAGCACGTGCAGCCCGGAGTGCGTGCGCATCAGCGCGGTCCGCCGGTCATCCTCCACCGCCCCGCGGACCGTCGTGCCGACGACCGGCAGCGGGTCGCCGTCGAGCGGGACGAGCAGCAGCTCGCCGTCGTCCTTGCGCGCGTCCACGATCCGGGTCTGCACGCCGCCCCAGATCAGCACGCCGTGGTCCGGTGGCTGCCCGCCGCCGCCCGGGTAGAAGGCGGACCGGTCGAGAACGATCCCGTCCGGTCCCGCCGCCACCACGATCGCGTCCCACTCGCGCAGTGTCTGATCGTCAAGCTCAAGCCGATGCGTCCTAGCCATGGTCTGCAGCCTACTGCCGCGCGCCCTGACCCTGCGCGGCCCGGGCATGGAGCAGCGCTACCCCTGCTTGACCTCCCATCATCGCGAACGGACCGTGCTTACTCCGGCAGCCGCCCCGTCAGACGACCCACCGGCTGGCCCGCTCAGCCGGTGTTTTGCAGACCGGCGGCCACACCGCTGACGGTGAGCAGCAGCAGGCGCTCAAGCGAGACCCGCTCGGCCGGGTCGACGTCCTCCCCGCGGAGCGCCGTCAGGGCGCTGAGCTGCAGGTACGAGAGCGCGTCGACGTAGGGGTCACGCAGCACGATGGCGCGGGCCAGCACCGGGCGGTCGGCCACCGGGAGGTCGTGCTCGGTGACCGCCAGGACCAGGCGGCGGGTCAGGTCGTACTCGGCAAGCACCCGCGAGGCCAGGTCCGGCCGGCCGCCGAGGTCCAGGTACCTGGCGGCGATCGCGCGGTCGGTCTTGGCCAGGGACATCTCGGCGTTGTCGAGCAGGGTGGCGAGCAGCGGCCACTCCTTGTACGCCCGGCGCAGCCCGGCAATCCCCTCGAGGGGGATGTCGCTGTTCTTATGTCCCGCCCTTATGCCCGCCCCATGTCCCGCCCCTATCCCAGTCCCGCCCCATGCCCGCCCCATGTCCCGCCCCTATGCCCGCCCCATCTTCCGCCTCTATGCCCGCCCAATCGCCGACCGAGATGCCCGCCCACGCCGCGGCGGCGAGGCCGCTGCCGAGGCCGTACCAGCCCGGAAGGTTCAGCCGGGTCTGCGCCCAGGCGAACACCCAGGGGATGGCGCGCAGGTCCTCGAGGCCGAGCGGGCCGCCGCCGTGCCCGCGCCTGGAGGGCCGCGAGCCGATCCGCAGGCCCCGATCTCCTCAAGCGGGCTGACCGTCGCGAACCACTCGGCGAAGCCGTCGGCCTCCACCAGGTCTCGGAACGCGGACTTCGCGGCGACGTCGATCGACGACGCCAGCGCGCGGAACTCGGCCGCCGCCGCCGCGTTCCGCTCGGCCAGGGACGGCGAGGAGGCCAGCAGCACCGCCGAGGTCACCTGCTCCAGGTGCCGCAGGCCGATCGCGTCCCTGCCGTACCTGGCGAAGATCACCTCGCCCTGCTCGGTCACCTTCAGCCGCCCGGACACCGAGCCGGGTGCCTGGGCGAGCACCGCGCGGCCTGCCGGCCGCCGCCCCGGCCGATCGCGCCGCCCCGGCCGTGGAAGAGCGTCAGGTTGACGTCATGCGCGGCGGCCCAGGACGCGAGCGCCGCCTGCGCCTCGAACAGCCGCAGCGTCGCCGAGGCCGGCCCGAGCTCCTTGGCCGAGTCGGAGTAGCCGAGCATCACCTCCAAGCTGCCGCGCCGTTCGCCGCCAGCCGCTCGCTGCACCGGGTCGAGCTCCAGCATCCCCGACAGCACCGATGGCGCCGCCGCCAGGTCGTCGCCCGACTCGAACAGCGGCACCACCTCGAGGACCGGCCCGCCGCCGTCGGGGAACGCGTACCTGGCCAGCTCGTACACCGCCGCCACGTCAGTCGCCGAGGTGGTGAACGAGATGATGTAGCGGTGGCAGGCCTCGAAGCCGAACCGGTGCTGTATCCAGGCGATCACCCGGATCGTCTCGAGCACCTCGCGGGTCATCGGCGAGAGGTCACCGCCGCCGCGCAGCTCCGCCAGGGCGCGCGCGTGGACCTGCGAGTGCTGCCGCACCTCAAGCCACGCCAGGTGGAACCCGAACGTCTCGGCCTGCCAGATCAGGTGCTGCAGCTCCCCGTAGGACTGCCGCACCGCCCCGGCCGGCGGCCAGCGACGCCTGGACGAGCCGCAGGTCGGCCACGAACTCGGCCGGGCGAGCCGTACGCGAGGTCGGCGTTCCTGGTCCGCGTCGCCACCAGCCGCTCGGCCGCGTAGAGCAGGTAGGTCCGGTAGGGCTCGCCGGGCGAGCGCGCGGTGATCTCGGCTATCAGCTCCGGGTGCGCGGCCGACACGGCGGCGAGCGCCCGCCGCAGCTCGGCGGGCGGCGGCGCGGACTCCTCGGACACCGCCAGCGCCCGCCCGATCCGGGCGCACGCCGCCTCAAGCGCGCGCAGCGCATGCTCGGCCTGGATCACCGCCGCCTCGCGGGTGACGGCCGCGGTCACCGTCGGGTTCCCGTCCCTGTCGCCGCCCACCCAGGACCCGAACCGCAGGAACGGCGGCACCGGCGACGCCGCGGCCCCGCTGTCGGATCCGAGCAGCACCTGGTCGAGCGCCCGGTACACGGCAGGCGTACAGCCGGAATAGCGTCTCGTCGAACGCCGTCATCACCGTGCGGACCTCGTCAAGCGGCGTCATCCCGGCGACCCGCAGCGGCGCGGTCCGCCAGAGCAGGTCGATCTCCTCGCGCAGCCGCCGCTGCAGCTGCACCTCCCCGGCCGAGCCCGCGGTCCCCGCCCGGTAGTCGTCGACCGAGGTGAGCAGGCCGCCGATCCGGCGCAGCGACGCGACGACCGCGCGCCGACGCGCCTCGGTCGGGTGCGCGGTGAACACGGGGTTGACCACCAGGCCCGCCAGCAGCGAGTCGAGCTGGGCACGGCCCTGCTCGGCGCGTGATCCGCTCGGCCGCGTCGGCCAGCGACTCGCGCGGCGGCGCGTCACCGGAGTCGCGCCGCCGCAATGTCCGCACCCGCTGCTGTTCCTCCGCCAGGTTGACCAGGTGGAAGTAGACGGTGAAGGCGCGCGCCACCTGCTCGGCCCGGTCCCGTGACCAGGACCCGACCAGGGACGCGATCGCGTCGCCGGCCGCCATCGCGGACGGTGACGAGCGATCGGGCACCCGCCGGGCGTCGATCACCGCGTGCCGCAGCCGTTCCACGTCCGCGAGCAGGTCCGGGCCGCCCGACGCGCTGATCACCTCGCCCGAGGACATCGCCGAGGAGCCGGACATCACGGCGCATTAGCTCGGGCAGCTTGGCAGAATCCCTGTTTCGGTCAGTGCTCGCGGTGTTCACGAGAATGAGAGTAACCACGCAGTGGTGAACGCAATCGCCGGCAGGGTTAACCTTTTCCCCATGAGCGCAGCTGAGACCATTTCCGGCGACTTGCCTGACCCGCACACCACCGCCGGGAAGATCGCGGATCTTGAGCGCAGACGGCACGAGGCCGTGCACGCGGGCTCCCTTGCCGCGATTGAGAAGCAGCACGCCAAGGGCAAGCTCACCGCCCGCGAGCGGATCGACCTGCTGCTCGACGAGGGCTCGTTCGTGGAGTTCGACGAGCTGGCCCGGCATCGCGCGCAGCGACTTCGGCATCGCGCGCAACCGCCCGTACGGCGACGGCGTGGTCACCGGCATCGGCACGGTGGACGGCCGCCCGGTCGCGGTCTACAGCCACGACTTCACCGTGTTCGGCGGCAGCCTGGGCGAGGTCTACGGCGAGAAGATCGTCAAGGTCATGGACCACGCCATGAAGACCGGCTGCCCGGTCGATCGGCATCAACGACGGCGGCGGCGCCCGCATCCAGGAGGGCGTGGTCGCGCTCGGCCTGTTCGCGGAGATCTTCTTCCGCAACACCCGGGCCTCCGGCGTCATCCCGCAGATCAGCCTGATCATGGGCCCGGCGGCCGGCGGCGCGGTCTACTCCCCCGCGATCACCGACTTCACGCTGATGGTCGAGGGCACCAGCCACATGTTCATCACCGGGCCCGACGTGATCAAGACCGTGACCGGCGAGGACGTGACGTTCGAGGAGCTCGGCGGGGCGCACACGCACGCCGCCAAGTCCGGCGTCGCCCACTACCAGGCGCACAGACGAGCAGGACTGCATCGAGTTCGCCACGGCTGCTGCTCTCCTACCTGCCGTCGAACAACCTCGACGAGCCGCCGGTCATCCCGACCACGCCCGACTTCACCATCACGGCCACCGACGAAGAGCTCGACACGCTCATCCCCGACTCGCCCAACCAGCCCTACGACATCCACCGGGTCATCGAGACCGTCCTCGACGAAGACACGTTCTGCGAGGTCCACGCGGCCTTCGCGCCGAACATCGTGGTCGGCTTCGGCCGCGTGGCCGGCGCGCCGGTCGGCGTGGTCGCCAACCAGCCGATGCACTTCGCAGGCTGCCTCGACATCGACGCCTCGGAGAAGGCGGCCCGGTTCGTCCGCACCTGCGACGCGTTCTCCATCCCGGTCCTCACGTTCGTCGACGTCCCCGGCTTCCTGCCCGGCGTGACCCAGGAGTGGGCCGGCATCATCCGCCGCGGCGCCAAGCTGCTCTACGCCTACGCCGAGGCCACCGTCCCGAAGATCACCGTGATCACCAGGAAGGCCTACGGCGGCGCCTACGACGTCATGGGCTCCAAGCACCTCGGCGGCGACATCAACCTCGCCTGGCCGACCGCGCAGATCGCGGTGATGGGCGCCCAGGGCGCGGTCAACATCCTCTACCGCAGGGAGCTGGCGGGCGCCGAGGACTCCGACGCGCTCCGCAAGGAGAAGACCACCGAGTACGAGGACACCCTGGCCAATCCCTACATCGCCGCTGAGCGCGGCTACCTGGACGCGGTGATCCGCCCGGCGGAGACCAGGTCCGCCGTCACCCGGGCGCTGATCAGCCTGCGCACCAAGCGGGAAACGCTGCCGCCGAAGAAGCACGGCAACATCCCCCTGTAAACGCAGAGTGACCATGATTACCATTAGTAACCACTTGGAAGGCTTCCGCCGGCAATCCCAAGCCAAGTGGCACGCGCACGCTCCAAACTGCCCTAGAGTCATAACACGATGAGCGAATTCGCCGCCCCGATGCCCGTCCTCGCCAGATATGCGGTCATGGTCGATGTCGGTTATATCTACGCGGCCGCAGGCGAGTTGCTCTTCGGCACCAGCTCACGCCGGGATTACCGAGTCGACGCGGTCGGCCTTATCCAGACGGTCACCAAGCACGCCGACGAGTTGTTCCGCGGCGAACTGCTCCGCGTCTACTGGTACGACGCCGCCCGCGACCGGGTGCCCACCATCGACCAGCGCGTCGTCGCCCAGATGCCGTGGGTCAAGCTCCGCCTCGGCAACCTCAACGCCCGCGGCCAGCAGAAGGGCGTGGACGCCAACATCCGCGCCGACATGGAGGCCCTCGCCAGGCACCGCGCGATCACCGACGCGGTGCTGATCGCGGGCGACGAGGACATGGTCCCGGCCGTCGAGGCGGCCCAGGCCTACGGTGCCCGCATCCACCTGTGGGGCATCGAGCCGCCCTACGGGACCAACCAGGCCGAGCGCCTCGTCTGGGAGTCGGACACGGTGGACGTGCTCGACTCCGCGTTTGTCCGCCCCTACTTCACCAGGAACCCGGCGGTCGAGCCGCAGCCAAGGCCCGACGTCCAGGCCTCGGTACCCTCGCCCGCCCAGCTCTTCGGCGAGCGCCACCCGCGCCCGCCGGTGCAGCTCGGCCGGAACCCGCACATCTCCGCCACCGGCCCGCTGCCGCGACTCGGCCCGGACCGGCACCACGTCGAGGAAGCCGGCGAGCACGTCGCGCACAAGTGGATCCTCACCCGGGGCGCGGACAACATCAGGGACCTGCTGCCCGGCCCGATCCTGCCCCCGGTCATCGACAAGGAACTGCTGGTCGAGGCGGAGAAGGAGCTCGGCCAGTCGCTCCGCCCGTACCAGGAGGCCCGCGAGTGGCTCCGCGACGCGTTCTGGGCGCGGGTGCACCGAGAGTTCGGCATCGGAGTCGGGAAATCCCGTGGCTGAAGCTCAAAGTCAAGATCACAGTCATGCAGAGTCGGAACGGACCGGGGTTACTGTGAACGCGCCGTACTTGCGCATAGTCAGGGGCGAGGCGAACGCGGAGGAGATCGGGGCTCTTATCGCCACCCTCACCGCCCTCGCCGCCGCACGGTCCAGCGCGGCAGAGCGCTCGGAGCAACGGCCCGTTCCCCCCAACTGGAATTCCCTGGCGCGGCTGCTGCGGACGCCCGTGCACCCGGCCGCCGGTGGCTGGCGCCGCTCTGCCCTTCCTTAATCTCGGATCGAGGATCTCCGCCGACTAGGCGGTCAGGGACCGGCGAAGGTCGGGAGGGTGAGGCGCATGAGGGTGCCGCCGCCCCGGGCGGGTTCGGCCGCCACCGCGCCGCCGTGGCCGAGGGCGACCTCGCGGACGACGGCGAGGCCAAGCCCGGCGCCGGGGGCCGAGCGAGACGAGAGCGCACGGTAGAAGCGGTCGAAGACGAACGGCAGGTCGTCGGGGGCTATCCCGGTGCCGTGGTCGCGCACGGTGAGCTCGCCATCGGCCAGCCGGACCTGCACCGGCCCCTCGGGCGGACCGAACTTCGCGGCGTTGTCAAGCAGGTTCCTGACCGCCACCCGGAGGCGGTCGGCGCTGCCGTTGACCGTGCAGACGGCCAGGTCCGCGTCGAACTCCGTGTTCGGCCAGTCCCGCCGCGCCGCGTCCAGGGCCTCGGACGTCACGGCGTCGAGCCGGACCCGCGACCGGTCCTTCGACAGCGGCTCCCCCCTAGCCAGGTCGGTGACGCTGGCGACCAGGCGGCTGAGCTCGGCGGCCTGGCCGGTGACCCGTTCGAGCACCTCCGCGCGCTCGGCGGCCGGCATTTCCGGGTGCGCCGCGAGCAGTTCGGCGTTAAGGCGCAGGCTGGCCAGCGGAGTCCGCAGTTCGTGGCTGGCGTCGCTGACCAGCCGCCGCTGCGCGTCAAGCGACCGCTGCAGCGCGCTCAGCATGGCGTTGAACGACGTGGCCAGCCTGCCGAGCTCATCCCGGCGCTGCACCTCGACCCGCCTGCCCGGATCACCGGTCAGCGTGACCTCCTCGGCGACGCTGGCGAGCCGGGCGACGGGCGCGAGCCCGGCCCTGGCCACCGCCCAGCCGAGCAGGGTGGCCGCGACCACGCCGACGGCGCTGAGCAGCGCCAGCGTCGCGCCGACGGTCGCGACCTCCTGGTCGGTCGCGGTCAGCGGCTCGGCCACCTGGATGGCCAGGCCGGGGGCGAGCTGCTCGGTGAGCACCATCGCCCTGATGCCGTTGATCCGGGCGACGGAGTAGAACGCGTCCTGCCCGGCCCGCCGCCACCTCGACGGCCGCCGCGCTCGGCGTGAGCAGCCCTTGGTCGCCCGCTGGCGCCCAGACGGCGCCGGATCGCCGTGACGACCTGCGTGTAGATGAACCCCGAACCCGGCCGAGTGCGCAGGCACCCAGCCATTGGGGATGTGCCCGTGGTACTGCGCGGCCTGGTGCCTGACGCTGTCCGCGCGCGTGGCGATCTGCTCCTGCAGCTGATTCTGCAGGTCAGTTCGGATCGCCAGGAACGCGACCGCGGTGATGGCGAGCGCGACCGCCGCCACCGCGCCGCCGGCGACGAGGATGAACCGGGCCTTCAGGGTCAGGCGGATCCTCATGGGCCGGCCCTGAGCACGTATCCGACGCCGCGCACGTTGTGCACCAGGCGCTGGCCGGCCGTTCGCCTCGAGCTTGCGGCGCAGGAAGGCGACGAATACCTGCAGCGCGTTGGAGGCGGGCGCCTCGCCGTAGCCCCACACCCGGTCGGTGATGACGTCATAGCTGAGCACCTGCTCGGCGTTGCGGACAAGCAGCTCGAGCAGGGAGAACTCGATCTTGGTGAGGCTGAGCTCCGCGCTGCCCCGGCGGACCGACCGCGCCGTCAGGTCGAGCGTCAGGTCGGCGTAGCCGAGCACGTCGCGGGGCGGCTGGGTGCGCCGGAGCAGCGCGTTAACCCGGGCGAGCAGCTCGCGCAGCGCGAACGGCTTGACCAGGTAGTCGTCGGCGCCCGCGTCGAGGCCGGCCACCCGGTCATCGACCGCATCCCGCGCGGTGAGCACCAGGACCGGCGTGTCGACCCCGCGGTCGCGCAGCGCCCGGCAGGCGCCAAGCCCGTCGAGCATGGGCATGAGCACGTCGAGGATGATCAGGTCCACCGGCGAGCGGGCGACCGCTCGCAGCGCGTCCGCCCCGTTGGCGGCCGTCGCCACCTCGTAGCCCGCGTATCCGAGGGCACGGCGCAGCGACTCACGTACATCTTGGTCATCGTCGACGACCAGCACCCTCGTTTCCATAGTTAGGGAGTTAACCTGGAGATCTTTAGAGTTTCTTTAGAGTTAGCTGAATCCGTTTACATTTTCATCGTTCTTTAACACTGGGTGAGCAAGCTACCTGGCATGGAACCGAGCACCCTGCTGCCATCCCTGCCCACCCGCACCGCCGCAACCACCGCCCCCGCGCTCTGGCTCGTCCGGCACGGCGAGTCCACGTGGAACGTCGCGGGCCTGGCGCAGGGGCAGAACGACCAGGCAGAGCTGACAGAACGCGGCCTGCGCCAGGCGTCGGACGCCGCCTGGCGGTTCCAGGACCATCCGATCCGCGCGATCTACGCCAGCGACCTGCGCCGGGCGCAGCAGACCGCCGCGGCCTTCGTCGCGGTGGTCGGGGTGCCCGTCTTCGCGACACAAGACTGCGGGAGCGGTCACTCGGCGTGCTCGAGGGCGTCCCGTCGGCGGAGCTCGGCCCCTCGGCGACCGGCCTGGACGGCGGCCGGGTGGCCGATCCGGACGCGCAGCAGGCCGGCGGGGAGTCGGTGCGCGAGATGTACCAGCGGGCCGCCGCGTTCTGCGACGAACTCGCGGCCACGGTTAGCGAGGGCGGCGTGGGCGCGGCCGGCGCGTTTCCCTGCCCCCCCGACGCCGCCGGGGATGTGCTGGTCATCGCGCACGGCGGCACGGTCCGGGTGCTGGCGGCGTACCTGCACGGCATCCCGGCCGACCAGATGAGCTGGGGGCCGGTTGAGAACGCCACGGTCGTGCACATCCCCGACTTCCGCGCCCGGCTGCCGCGTTCGGCGTCCCCTCACTCCCAATAACCGCTCCACCAACCCCCGCACTACCAACCCCCGCATCACCAATCACCGCACCACCAACCTCCGCACCACCAATCACCGCACCACCAACCTCCGCACCACCAATCACCGCATCACCAACCCCCACTCCAGCAATCACAAGGAGAAATCCGATGATTCAGACCACTCTGACCCTGCCCGAGCGCGCGGCCAAGCCACGTCAGGCCGGCCTGACGATGGTGATCGACGGCGGCGTTCCGGCCGGCCTGTTCGCCGACCAGATCGCGCTGGGCGCGGAGTACATCGACTACGTCAAGTTCGGCTGGGGCACCTCGCTGGTCACCAACTGCCTGCGCGAGAAGATCAGCGTGCTCAACCGCCACGGCGTCGGCTACTACTTCGGCGGCACGCTGTTCGAGAAGTTCGTCCTGCAGGGGCATTTCGAGGACTTCCGGCGGCTGTGCGAGGAGTACGCCTGCGAGCACGTCGAGGTGTCCAACGGCACGATCGACATGTCCAACACCGAGAAGGCCGGTTACATCCGTAAGCTCGCGGGCGACTTCACCGTCGTGTCCGAGGTCGGTTTCAAGGACTCCGACCGCTCGGAGATGCAGCCGCCGAGCGAGTGGATCGCCGCGATCAACGAGGACCTGGACGCCGGCGCCTCTCTGGTGACGCTCGAGGCCAGGGAGAGCGGCAGTTCCGGCATCTGCCGGCCGGACGGCGAGCTCAGGTACGGCCTGCTCGAGGACGTGCTGTCGGCCGGCATCCCGGTCGAGAAGCTGCTCATCGAGGCGCCGAACACCACGCTGCAGGCGCACCTGATCACCCGGATCGGGCCGGACGTGAACCTCGGCAACGTCCCGGCATCGGGGGTCATCGGGCTGGAGACGCTCCGCCTGGGCCTCCGCTCCGACACGCTGACCGCCTTCGAGCGCTGACCCCTTCGAGCGCTGACCGCCTTCAAGCAAGAGGTAGACCCATGCGAACCACTTCCGACGTCTTCCACCTGGCCATCCCGACCCATGACCTGGACGCGGCCCAGGACTTCTACGTGACCAGGCTGGGCTGCAAGCTCGCCCGCCGGTACGCCGACCGGATCACCCTCGACTTCTTCGGCGACCAGGTGGTCTGCCACCTGGTCGACGCTCGAGCCGGCCAAGCCGGGGAGCCTCTACCCGAACCACTTCGGCGTGACCTTCCGCGCGGCCGCCGACTTCGAGGCGCTGCACGCCTGCGCGGTCGCCAGGAAGATCCCCTTCTACCACGACATGTCCGTGCGGTTCGAGGGGCTCGTGGAGGAGCACCGCACGTTCGTGCTGATGGACCCGACCGGTAACCTCCTCGAGTTCAAGCACTACAACGACCCCCGAATGATGTACTGAGCGGACGGATGGCTGCCTTGATACGCGAATGGATCGAGCAGGCGGCGGCCCGCCGCGGCGCTGACCTGTTTCTGTCGGACGCCCGCGGCCCGGCGACGCTGAGCTACGCGGGGCTTCTTGACACAGTCATTGACGTTGAACGCCGCCTGGACGCGGCCGGGCTGCCGCCCGGCGCGCGGATTGTCGTCCGGCTCGGCGAGCCAGTCGACTACGCGGCCGCGCTGGTGGCGATTGTCGCCGCCGGGCGGGTCGCCGTTCCCCTGGACCCCGGGGCACCAGACACGGACGTTGCGCGGGTGCTCGGCGTTGCGCGTCCCGCCGCCGTTGTCTACCGGGTTGACACTAACTCTCCGGTGGACGCTATCTCTTCGGTGGACACTGCGCCCGGTGGCGACCAGGGTGGCCTGACGGGCGAAGCCACGGGACCGTTCGAGGTCACCGAATTTGACTTCGATGTGATCGACAATGACTTTGATGTGATCGACGGTGACTTTGATGTGGCGGGCAGCGGAGGCATCTTCCTCTGCACCAGCGGCACCACCGGAACACCTAAGGGCATCTTGCTGCGGGACGAGCAGCTGGCGCATGTGGCGTCGAGCGTGGTCGACTGCCACCGGCTCACCGCCGCCGACCGCGGCTACTGCTCGCTGCCCCTCTTCCACGTCAACGCCGAGGTGGTGGGCGTGCTCGCCACCCTCCGCGCGGGGGCGCACCTTGCGCTCGACCGCAAGTTCAGCAGGCGCGGCTTCTGGCAGCTGATCAGCGACCGCGAGATCACCTGGATCAACGCGGTGCCGGCGATCATCTCGATCCTGGCGATCGAGCCGCCCGCCACCCGCCCCGCCTCCCTGCGCTTCGTGCGGTCGGCCTCCGCGCCGCTGCCGCTCGCCGCGCTCGAGCGGTTCGAGGGCGCGCTCGACGTGCCGGTCGTGGAGACCTACGGCATGACCGAGGCGGCCAGCATGATCACCGCCAACCCGGTGGACGGCGTGCGCAAGCCGGGCTCGGCCGGCCGCCCGGCCAGCGCCCAGGTCCGGGTCGAGCTCGTCGGCGGCGGTGCTGCGCGGCCAGGCGAGATCGGCCGGGTGCAGATCAGGGGCGCGGGTGTGATCACCAGCTACGACAGCGGCGGGCGGCCCGGCGTGATCGACGCCGACGGCTGGCTCGACACCAGCGACCTCGGCTACCTGGACGCCGACGGCTACCTGTTCCTCGTCGGCCGCTCGGACGACGTGATCAACCGGGGCGGGGAGAAGATCTACCCCAGGGAGATCGAGGAGATCCTGCTCGCCCAGCCCGGCGTCCGTTCCGCCGCCGTGGTCGGGGTCGTCGACGAGGTGCTCGGCGAGCGGCCGGTGGCCTACGTCGTGACGGACGCCGCCGCGGTGGCGTCCGAGGTCGAGGCGGCGCTGAGCGAGGCCTGCGCCGCGCGGTTGCCACGGCACAAGCGGCCGAGCGAGTTCTGCGTCGTCACGGAGATGCCGCTCGGGCCAACGGGGAAGATCTCCAGGCGGCAGCTGAAGGACCTGGTGACTTCGCGGCCGTGAGCTCTACCCTGTCCGACCCCGGGCCACGGCCGGCGCTCGGCGAGCCGCAGCCCGCCGCGCCTGCCGCGCCTGCCGCGCCTGCCGCGGCGGCTGCGCCCGCCCGCTCCCGGCCGCACATCGTCGCCTTCGACATGATCCGGCTGATCATCATGGTGTTCGTGGTCGGCGTGCACACGCTGGCCTTCGGCGGCGGGCAGGTCACGCTGGGCCTTGGCGCGGTCACCACCGTCTTCCACACCAGTCGCGAGCTCTTCCTCCTGCTCACCGCGCTGGTGCTGGCCTACAACTACGGGCACCGCAAGCGCCTGAACTGGCTGCGGTTCTGGCGGCGGCGGTACTGGCTCGTCCTGCCCGCCTACGTGACCTGGTCGGCCATCTACTACGCCGCGGACGGTTCCGGCCGCGGCCCTTCCCGTCCGCGTTCCTGCATGACCTGCTCCTCGCGGGCGCCCGTTACCACCTGTACTTCCTGCTCGTCAGCATGCAGATCTACCTGCTGTTCCCGGTCTTCCGCTGGGTGCTGCGCAAGACCGAGGGCCACCACCGCTGGCTGTTCGCCGCCGCCGTGGCGTACCAGCTCTGGCTGACGTGCGCGCTCCACTATCACCTGGGACGGCCCGCTACCGGGGCGCTTGCGGAGTGGCTGAACGGCGCCGGGCAGGGCATCTGGGTAGACAGCTATGTGCTCTACGTGGTCGCGGGCGCCCTCGCCGGCTGGCACTTCGAGGAGATCTGCGCATTCACCCGCCGGCATCTCGGCACCGTCGGGCGGATCGCGCTGGCGGCCGCCGTCGGCGTGGTCGCGGGCGTCGGGACGTACCTGATCGAGATCTACGGCTTCGGGGCAACGCCGGCCAACGCGAGCGCGGTTTTCCAGCCGATCGTGGTGGTGGAGGCGCTCGCCTTCGGCTGGGCGCTGCTCGGCGGCGGGCTGCTGTGGAGCGACCGTGGCGCGCCGCACCAGAAGTTCTGCGCCGCCGGCTCGGCCAGCTCCTTCGGGATCTACCTAGCCCACCCGCTGGTGCTTCAGGGGCTGCTCGCGGTGGCCGGCGTCAGCTTCCTCGGCCTCAATGGCGGCCTGCTCGGCGCGGTCCGCCACGCCCCCGACGGCCTTGAGGTAGTCGCGCTGCTCGGCGTCGCCGTGCCGATCATCTACGGGGTTGCCTGGATGATCGCCTCCGCGGCGCGCCGCACGCCCCTGAGCCTGATGCTGACCGGCCGCGAGTACTCAATCGGAAAAGGAGGATGGTTGCATTGGCGTCGCGCCTACGAATCAAAATGATGGGCCGCTTCATGGCGCTCCTGACCGCGTTCATCACGACGATCGGCGTCGCTACGTTCTCGGGCGTGAACATCGTCAACGCGATGGAGCGCCAGTCGACGACCACGACGTACTCGATGGAGGTCGGCAGCCTGAACCGGAGCTGGGACGTCATCGCCCCGACGGCGACGCTGCCCAAATCGGCGCCGATCGTCGTCGTGCTCTCCGGTATCGCCGCCACCGCCAGCGACGAGATCACCAGGGACCAGCTCGTCTCCTACGTCAACGCGGACAAGCTCGAGCTCGTCTACCCGGTCTCCTACGAGGAGTCGTGGAACGCCGGCGGCTGCTGCGGCGCTGCCGCCGCAGCGGACGTCAACGACGTCGCGTTCCTCGAGGCGCTGGTGTCCAAGGTCGATCCTGGGCACGCCAGGCCCATCTACTTCGTCGGCTACAGCAACGGCGGCCGGATGGCCTACGACCTCGAATGCACCGACCCCGGGCTGTTCAACGGCATGGTGGCGGTGAAGGCCGACCCGATGCCGGGGTGCGTGGTAACCAAACCGCAGAACGTTCTCGTGGTTTCCGCGGTGAACGACACAGCGGTTCCCTATGAGCCCGGGGACCCGGGCACGGAGACGCCCGCGGCCACCGTCGAGATCGCCCAGCTGCAGGCGAACCTCGAGTGCTCGAGCAAGCCGACGACCGCCACGCACGGCGGCATGACCCTCACCACGTGGTCCTGCGCAGACGGCAAGACCCTCGAGTGGGCGCTCTACCAGAGCGGAGGCCACGGCTTCCCCACCCCGACGGCCACCACACCGGGAGCCAACCAGCTCATCTGGTCTCTCATCAGCAAAACCGCGCTGGCCCCGGTACCGAGCTAGGGGTACCGGGGCCGGCGAGGCCATCTCTGGGGTGCCTGTATCTCGGCGGTGCCCCGCTAACCGAATATCCGGCGCAGCGAGTAGACGAAGTTCTGGCCGTTCGGGGTGCCGACCCCGGTCATGGTGTCGTAACCCTTCATCGTGACCTGGCCGGTGTAGCCCTCCATCGACCAGCTCTGGTCGTCGAACGGGAAGTACGAGAGCAGCCCGCAGTCGGCCACGTCGCAGGCGACGCCGTGGTACCTGGACGGCGTCTTGCTCGTGATCGGCAGCGTGTCATTGACTGCGTCGGTGCCCGCGAGCCGGTAGAGCGCCGGGTTGAGGAAGCCGAACGGCTTCTGGTACTGCTCGGCGTCGGCCAGCATGCCCGCTACCAGCGGTGAAGCGAGGCTGGTGCCGCCGACGGGTTCCTCGGAGAACCCGTTCACGACTCCCTTGCTGTTGAAGCTCAGATCCCGACGGCCATGCCCGTGGACGGGTCGGCGTCCGCGCTGATGTCGGGCACGGCGCGGACCAGGCCGCCCCGGTTGCCCGGCGCCTTGGCCAGCGAGTTCGGCACCACGCCGCGCTGGTAGGCCGGCTGCGCCCACAGCAGGCTGGGCCCGCCGCCGGAGGCGTACGCCTCACCCTGGAAGACCCACTTGTTCTTGACATCGACCGACCAGCCGGTCGACCAGCCGGTCTCGAAGAGCCGTGGGTCCGCCTTCCCGATGCCTAGCGTGGTGCCGCCGACCGAGGTGGCGTACGGGTCGCTCGACGGGGTCTCCACGCCGGAGCCGTCGCCCGCGGAGAAGAGCATGCTGACGCCCTCGGCCGCGGCCCGCAGCAGGTACGCGTGCTCGATGTTCAGCATGTTGAGCGGCAGCGCCTCGTCGCCGCCCTCCCAGGAGTTGGACGCGATCTGCGCCAGCGGGTGGCCGCCGACGCCGTTGAGTATGGTCGTGTCGGCGTTGAACAGGGCCTGCAGCCCGAAGAAGCCGTTGTTGCACGAGTCGCCGCCGACGACAAGCTGGTCCGCGAGCGGCGCCATCAGGTACGACGATTCGACGTCGAGCTGCTCCTCGACGTCGAACGGGTCGCCGCAGGCCGATCCCCTGGCCGAGCGAGAGCTCGGCGTACCGGCTCGGCGACGGGGACTCGATGCGGGCGGCCTTGGCGTAGTCCTGCAGGGTCAGGAACATGTCCGGGGTCAGGCCGACCTCGACCAGCGCGATGGTCACGCCCTTGCCGATGTTGTGCCGGTTGTACCCGTAGGCAGCGCGGAGCTGGGCGGCGGAGTAGCCGCAGAGGATGGTCGGGAAGCTGATGGTGCCGTACTGCTTGGGCAGGTGGCTCTCGTAGTGCTGGGCGTACCACTGCGAGCAGGGGAACGCGATCGGCTTGGCCGCCGCCCCAGACGACGTCGTCGGCGGCGGTGCCGCGGTCGGCCTGCTGTACGTCCGCACCGGCGCGGCGTTGTCCAGGCCGGTGACCCCGAGCACGCCGGCGCCCACCGACGCCGGCAGCGAGACGGGCCGGTCGTTGGCGCGCAGCCGGTACTGGCCGGCGCTGGCGCTGGCGCTTGACCGGTAGTAATCGAGCTGGACCTTCAGCGCCGCGTCGATCGTTGACACCGCCGCGGTGGCCTGCACGTAGTCCCGGCCGGAGTCGGCCGAGACGCCGGTGAAGCCCGCCGACTTGAGCCACGACTCGACGGAGGCTCGCCTCCTGCGCCGTCGCGCCGAACCGCGCCGTGTAGGCCGCCGGGGACAGGTAGTGCTCGAAGAGCGGGCTGCCCGGGGTGGAGACCGCTGTCGCGTAGCTCTCCGCGGCCGCCGTCTGCGGCTTGAGCCAGAGCTCAATGGTCAGCCGGCTGCTCGCGGGGACCGCGCCGAGCGCGTTATGCGCCGCTGCGAACGGCACGGTGCTGCCAGCCAGCGTCGCGGCCGCGCCGCTGGCCATGGCTGGGCCGGCCGGACCGGCATCAGCGCGAGCGGCCGGCACGCCGGCCGCGACGGCGATCGTCGTCGCGGCCAGCGCGGTGGCGGCGGCGATGACGGTGCTCGATCTTTTCATGGTCTCCCTGTCATCACGGAGGTGTGCTTCTAATGAGCGAGGAGTAGCGGGGGCACTGCAACGCCAGGCCCTGCAGGCAAGGCACTCAAGGGCAAGGCACTGCAAACATTACGGAGGAAACACTCAGGTTCCATTAAGCGACACGCTGCGGCCGTTGGCCGTTTTTAACTACGGCTTAATCGCTTACTAGTCCACGCTCCGTCCGCCCTAGGATGGAACGCATGCCCATTACCCGCGACGAGGTCGCTCACCTGGCCCGGCTGTCCAGGCTCGCGCTCAGCGACGCAGAGCTTGACCACCTTGCCCCGCAGCTCGACCAGATCATCTCGGCGGTCGCGCAGGTGCAGGAGGTCGCCGCGGACGGCATCCCGCCGACCACGCACGCGACCGGCCTGGCCAACGTGTTCCGCGACGACGAGCCTGTCCCCTGCCTGACGCCGGAGCAGGCGCTGCGCCCGGGCGCCCGCCGTCGAGATGCAGCGGTTCAAGGTGCCGCGGATCCTGGTCGAGGAGTGAGGGGGAACCCATGGACGATCTGACCACGATGACCGCGGCGGAACTGGCCGCCGCGGTGGCCGCAGGCGACGTGTCCGCCGCCGAGGTCACCCAGGCGCACCTGGACAGGATCGCCGCCGTGGACGGCGAGGTGCGGGCGTTCCTGCACGTGGCCGCCGAGGACGCGCTCGCGCAGGCCCGCGCAGGTGGACGACAAGCGCGCGGCGGGCGAGCCGCTCGGCTCGCTCGCCGGGGTCCCGGTCGCGGTGAAGGACCTGTTCACCACCGTCGGGGCGCCGACCACCTGCGGGTCGAAGATCCTCGAGGGCTGGAACCCGCCGTACGAGTCGACCATCACCAGGCGGCTGCGCGAGGCCGGCGCCGATCCTCATCGGCAAGACCAACATGGACGAGTTCGCGATGGGCTCCTCCACCGAGAACTCCGGGTACGGCCCGTCGCACAACCCGTGGGACCTGGCCCGGGTGCCGGGCGGTTCCTCCGGCGGCTCGGCTGCCGCCGTCGCCGCCTACGAGGCGCCGCTTGCCCTCGGCACGGACACCGGCGGCTCGATCCGCCAGCCGGCCTCGGTCTGCGGGATCGTCGGCACGAAGCCCACCTACGGCGGCTCCTCACGGTACGGGGTCGTCGCGTTCGCGTCTTCCCTGGACACCCCGGGTCCGTTCGGGCGCACCGTTCTCGATGCCGCACTGCTGCACGAGGCGATGTCCGGGCACGACCCGATGGACTCCACGTCGATCAACGCGCCGGTCCCGCCGGTCGTGGCCGCCGCGCGGCACGGCGATGTGGCCGGCCTGCGGATCGGCATCGTCACCGACCTGTCAGGCGAGGGGTACCAGCCCGGCGTGATGAGCAGGTTCACTGAGGCGGTGGAGGTGCTCGAGTCGCTCGGAGCCAAGGTAACCGAGCTGAGCTGCCCGCACTTCAAGTACGCGCTGCCCGCCTACTACCTGATCGCGCCGAGCGAGTGCTCCTCGAACCTGGCCAGGTTCGACGGCATGCGGTACGGGCTGCGGGTCGGCACCGGCAGCGCCGAGGAAATCATGGCGCTGACGCGGGCGGAGGGATTCGGCGCGGAGGTCAAGCGGCGCATCATGCTCGGCACGTACGCCCTGTCCAGCGGCTACTACGACGCCTACTACGGTAAGGCCCAGCAGGTCAGGACGCTGATCATCGCCGACTTCGAGGCGGCGTTCAGCCAGGTGGACGTGCTGGTCTCGCCGGTGACGCCGACCACCGCCTTCCGGCTCGGCGAGCGGGCCGACGACCCGATGGCGATGTACCTGGCCGACCTGTGCACGATTCCGACGAACCTGGCGGGCAACGCCGCCATCTCCATACCGTGCGGCCTGGCCGACGAGGACGGCCTTCCGGTCGGCCTCCAGGTGATGGCGCCGCCCCTGGCCGACGACCGGCTGTACCGGGTGGGCGCCGCCGTCGAGGCGGCGTTCACCTCGCGCTGGGGACATCCGCTGCTGACCGAGGCGAAGGGACTGAAGTCGTCGTGACCGTCACCTACGAAGAGGCGCTGCAAAGGTACGAGCCGGTCTTCGGGCTCGAGACGCATGTGGAGCTCGGCACCAAGACCAAGATGTTCTGCGGCTGCCTGACGGCCTTCGGCGCCGAGCCGAACACCCACGTCTGCCCGGTCTGCCTCGGCCTGCCCGGCTCGCTGCCGGTGGTGAACCGGCTGGCGATCGAGTATGCGATCAAGATCGGGCTCGCGCTGAACTGCTCGATCGCTTCCTGGTGCCGGTTCGCGCGGAAGAACTACTTCTACCCGGACATGCCGAAGAACTTCCAGATCTCCCAGTACGACGAGCCGCTCTGCACCGACGGGTACCTGGACGTGCTCGTCGGCGGTTCGACCATCCGGGTGGGCATCGAGCGCGTCCACCTGGAGGAGGACACCGGCAAGTCGCTGCACGTCGGCGGGGCGACCGGGCGCATCCAGGGAGCCGAGTACTCGCTCGTCGACTACAACCGGGCGGGCATACCGCTGGTCGAGGTCGTCACCAAGCCGGTGCCGGGCACGGGCTACCTGGCGCCCGAGGTCGCCAAGGCGTACGTCACCGAGCTCCGGGACGTGCTCCGCACGCTCGGCGTCTCCGACGTGCGGATGGAAGAGGGCTCGATGCGCTGCGACGTGAACACGTCGCTTTCGGTCCTCGGGTCCGGCGTCTGGGGGACGCGGACCGAGACCAAGAACGTGAACTCGCTCCGCTCGGTGGAGCGGTCGGTGCGCTCGGAGATCGCGCGCCAGGCCTTCGTGCTCGACTCCGGCGGCCGCATCATTCAGGAGACGCGGCACTTCCACGAGGACTCCGGGGTCACCACGTCCGGGCGGTCCAAGGAGGAGGCGCAGGACTACCGCTACTTCCCCGAGCCCGACCTGGTGCCGGTGGCCCCGGCGGCCGATTGGGTGACGTCGATCGGCGAGTCGCTGCCCGAGCTGCCGTCCACCCGCCGCTCCCGGCTGATCGAGTCGTGGTCGCTGTCGGAGCTCGAGTTCGAGGCGCTGCGGAACGCAGGAGCCCTGGATGCCGTGGAGGCCACCGTCGCGGTCGGCGCCTCCCCCGCCGATGCCCGCAAGTGGTGGCTGGGCGAGCTGGCCAGGCGCGCTAACGACGCCGGGGTCGAGGTGTCCGAGCTGCCGATCACGCCAGCCCAGGTGGCGCGGGTCGCCGAGCTGGTGGCCTCGGGAACGCTGAATGACAAGCTCGCCCGCCAGGTCATCGACGGCGTGCTCGATGGCGAGGGCACCCCCGACGAGGTGATCGCCGCTGGCGGCCTCGCCGTGGTGAGCGACGACTCGGCGCTGCTTGCCGCCATCGACAAGGCCGTCGCCGCCAACCCGGAGGTGGTCGCCAAGATCCGCGGCGGCAAGGTCGCGGCGGCCGGCGCCCTGGTCGGCGCGGTCATGAAGACCACCGGCGGCAAGGCCGACGCCCCCCGCGTCCGCGAGCTAATCCTGGAACGGCTGAGCTAACAACTCGGCCCGCTAGCTACCCATTGCCATGATTGTGTGCCGTTGAGGTCGTGGGGCGCCCCAAACGGCACACAATCACGGAAAACTACGGCTAATCGGGTGGGCAACGGCCGTCGGCATTCCCACCTGTCGCACTGGAACGGGTAGCGCAGCCTAGCTTGGCAGCGGTGCCAGTGCGGTCTTCGTGAGGAAGGACCAGATGATCTGCGAGCCGGACGGGGAATGTGCCGTCGGCGGCGGGAAGTTGTGGCCGCCGATGTTGTAGACGGCCCACGCAAGCCGCTTGCCGTCGGTGCAGGACCAGGACGTGATGGTCATGTCCCCGTGCTTGGCGGCGACCGATTTCGTCGGGCAGCCGAGGTCCTTATGCAGTCGGGCGACCTGGACCGTGGCCGAGGGCGTCTCCTTTCCCTTCTCCCCTGGCTTATAGGGGACCCAGGGATCGTCGAGGGATGAGACCACGAGGACGTTCTGCGGCTTGGTGACCACGCAGCCAGGCATCGGGTCGGCCTTCATCGCCACCATGCCGTTGAACAGCCCGGGGTCGGTGCATTCGAGGCGGTAGGTCATCCGGCCGCCGTTGCTGTAGCCGACGAAGTAGATGGGCCTGGTGTGCCCAGGATCGACCTTCGGCACTAGCGCCTTCAGGAACGCGACGTCGTTGACGTTCGCCGTGGCTGCAGCGCCGCAGCAGCCGATGGCGTTCCACGACTCCTTGTAGGCCACCGGGTAGACGAGTTCGGTCTTATCCGCGTCAACGTAGGGGACGAGCCGGTCCCGTGCGATCTCCACGCTGTTAGTGGCGGCGATCCCGGACAGCACGACGACGATCGGCGCCGACTTGGGCAGCGACCCCGTAGGGGCGATGACCTCCCAGCTCCGGGTCAGGCTCCCCACCTTCATCGAGTACGTCGTGGTCGTCGACTGACGCTCGATCATGGCGACGATGTGCACGCCGGTGAATGCCGCGACGCCAATGGTCGCGAGGAACGCCGCAGAGATTGCCAGGAGCCGTTTCGTTGCGATACCCATTCTGACTATTCGGCTTCGAGGGACACGGCCGTCACTGCGTCGGGGCCGTCGGTGAGCAGGGTTTGGAGGCCGGCTTCGTCGAGGATCGGGACGCCTAGTTCGACTGCCTTGTCGGCCTTGGAGCCGGGATTCTCCCCCGCGACCACGAAGTTGGTCTTCTTGGAGACCGATGATGAGACCTTGCCGCCGGCCGCGCGGACCGCTTCGGCCGCCTCGTCCCGGCTGATCCCCGGGAGCGTTCCTGTGAGCACCACGGTCACCCCGGCCAGCAGGCGCGACGCCGCCGCGGACGGGTCAAACCCCGGGGTGTCGAGCTGCACGCCGGCCGCCCGCCACTTGGCCACGATCGCGGCGTGCCAGTCCACGGTGAACCACTCGACCACCGACGCGGCGATCGTCGGGCCGACACCGTCCACGATCGCGAGGGCGTCCGGCGATGCGGTGGCGATCGCGTCCACCGACCCGAAGGCCTCGGCCAGCGCCCTGGCGGCGGTCGGCCCCACATGCCGGATCGACAGGGCGACCAGAATCCGCCAGAGCGGCCGGGTCTTCGCCTCATCCAGGTTCACGAGCAGCGCGTGCGCGTTGAGCTTCAGCCCGCCCGCCTTGTTCATGAAGAACGGGCTGGTGGCCAGGGCCTCGTCGGTCAGGTTGAACAGGTCGCCCTCGTCTTTGACAAGACCGCCGTCGAGCAGCGCGACGACCGCCTCGTAGCCGAGCACCTCAATGTCGAGCGCGCCCCGCGACGCCAGGTGGAACAGCCGCTCGCGCAGCTGCGCGGGACAGGACACGGCGTTCGGGCAGCGCCAGTCGACCTCCCCCGCATCCCGGCCGAGCGGCGTGCCGCACTCCGGGCACACACGGGGGAACTCGAACTCCCGCTCGGCCCCGGTGCGCAGGTCCGCGACCGGGCCGAGGACCTCGGGGATTACCTCGCCGGCCTTGCGCAAGATCACCATGTCACCGATGAGAACGCCCTTGCGCTTGACCTCGTCCTCGTTGTGCAGGGTTGCGTTCTCCACCGTCGACCCGCTGACCTTGACCGGTTCCATCACCGCGTACGGGGTGACCCGCCCGGTGCGCCCGACGTTGACCCGGATGTCGAGCAGCCGGGTGGTCACCTCCTCGGGCGGGTACTTGTAGGCGATCGCCCAACGCGGCGCCCGGCTGGTCGCGCCCATCGCGCGCTGCGTCTCGATCGGGTCGATCTTCACGACCACGCCGTCGATCTCATAGGGGGATTCATGCCGGTGGCCGGGGTCGGCGTAGTAGTCGATGTAGGCCTTAACGTCGGCCAGGTCATCGACGACCTTGTACCGGTCGCTGACCGGCAGCCCCCATTCGCGCAGCCGCTCGTACCACCCCGACTGGGTGTCCGGCGCGCCCTCCAAATGACCGTCGCCGCTCGGGCTGGCCGACGTCCCGGTAATTGCCTGCTCAGGCGAATTGTCTGCTGCGGCGCTCTCGACCCGGCCGATGCCGTGGATGATGGCGCCTAGCTTCCGCGACGCGGTCACCCGGGGGTCCTTCTGCCGGAGCGAGCCGGCGGCGGCGTTGCGCGGGTTGGCGAACGCGGCTTTCCCCGCCTCCTGAAGCGACTCATTGAGACGATCGAAGGCGACCTCCGGCAGGAACACCTCACCGCGGACCTCAAGCACATCGGGCACGTCGTCTCCGGCCAGCCGGGCCGGGATCGACCCGATCGTCTTGATATTCAGCGTCACGTCCTCGCCGGTCCTGCCGTCACCCCTTGTAGCGGCCCGGGCTAGCCTACCCCGCTCGTACACCAGGTCGATCGCGAGCCCATCGATCTTCTGTTCGCACAGGTAGGGCCCGGTCCCGCCCAGCTTGGCGGCGCGGTCGGACCAGGCCGAGAACTCCTCGGCGGAAAACACGTTGTCCAGGCTGAGCAGCCGCTCCAGATGCTCTACGGCGGTGAATAGCGTCGATATCGTGCCGCCCACCCGCTGCGTCGGCGAGTCAGGCGTGCGCAGCTCGGCGAACTCGTCCTCGATCTGGTTGAGCGTGCGCAGGTCCGCGTCATACTCGGCATCGGCGATCGTCGGGGAGTCGAGCACGTGATATCGGTACTGAGCGTCAAGCAGCTTCTCGCTCAGCTCGGCATGACGCCGTCTGGCCTCAGTCAGCTCCATCTGTCATTCCCATCGCAGGGTCGATCCGTCCGTCAAGCCAGCTCCTCCATCAGCTCCGGCAAGATGCGCGCGGCCTCCCGGCACCAGCGCAGAGCGTCGCGCGCCTGATCCGGCGACACCCCCGCCAGCCCGCAAGCCGGGGTGATAACAACCTGCTCAGCGCAGGTAGCCGGGGGAAGCCCGATCCTCTGCCATACCTCCCGGACGGCGTTAGCTGTGCCCTTGGGAGTCGGCCGGGCCCGTTCCCCATCCTCATCACGCGGGCGGGCCGCACGGCGCCCGCCGTCGGAATCCCGCGCCGACGAGCGCCCGGAGTCCCCCGCGAGGCCGGTGACGGACAGGGCGCCGATGAGCAGCCCCGAGCCCCTCTCGACGGTCTCCGCCAGCTTGTCGTAGTGACCATGCTTTAGCAGGCTGAGGTCGAACGATACCGCGTCCGCTCCTGCCCCGCTGATTATCTCGAACGGATAGCCGGGAGCGCAGCAGTGGACGATCGTGTACGCGCGTGTCGCGGCGAGGACCTCGTGCAGCTTCGCCCTCAGTACCTCCTCGTCCACCTCCCGGACCCGGGAAAGGCCGCTTGGCGTGGGAATGCCCCCGTGGGCGACTGCGGGCAGCGACGGCTCGTCGAGCTGCACGAGCAGGGTCGCTCCCGGCACCCGCTTGGCAACCTCCGCGACGTGCGCCTCGGCCCCTTCCGCCAGCGACGACGCGATGTCGCTGACCAGGCCAGGGTCGGCCAGCGCGACCTTCAGCGAGTGCGGCTGCTCGATCGTCGCGGCGAGCGTCCACGGGCCTGCGAGCTGGAGCTTCAGCGGTCCCTGATAGCCGTCGAGAAGCTCTTCCATCGCGTCCAGATCGGACGAGAGCATCGACTTGGCGCGGCGCATGTCCCGGCCAGGGTGGTCGGCGATCCGCCAGCCGCCCGTGGTGACCTCAACCGGGATGTCGACCAGCAGCGCCGCGGTCCGGCCGATGATGTCGGCGCCCGGGCCGCGTCCGGGGAGCTCGGCCAGGAACGGCAGGTCGGGCACCTCGTCAAACACCACCTGGGCCGTCTCCAGCGGGTTGCCGCCGGGCATCGACCCGATCCCTGTCGCGGTGCCAGGTCCCCACGGAAATCCCTTGTCAGCCACGCTGCTGAGCTTAGCCGTTCAGCCGCCACCGGCGATTCAACCGCGACGCCCGGGCCAGGGCGGCGGGCCCTCGTCGTCATCGGGGCCGGGCGGCTCCTGGAAATCCTCCCGGCGTGACGCGAGTGACGCACTGCTGATTACCCCGAATGCGACCCCGAAGAGAAAGTCAACGAGGAGCGTGATCGCCGCGAGTTGCTCGACGAAGCGCATGATTGCCATTACCTCCCGCATGTCCAGCCGACGGCGTCGGGCGCCGCGGCTTCCCAGTTGGAATGTGCCTTTTCGCGGCCGGGACGGCGAGGGCGGTACGGGACCCGACGGCGCTGGCCGCCCCCGCGGAGGCCAGCGCCCTCGGCCGCCGGGCTACACCCGGCGGCCAGAACCAGTCAGCGGGCGGGGTTTCTGCGCCGGTTGACCTTGCACCTTCCAGATCAGCGACCTGACCCGGTTCCCCCGGTGGATTGCGATCACGACAGCGATGAAGGCGCTGACCAGAGCGCCGGCTGACGCCCATAACAACCGCGATGACGATGAGACTGGCCATGACGGCCTCCGAACTCTTCCGCGCCGCAGTCCTCCGCGACACTTTCCGCAGGTCCCGCTTCCCCGAGACGTCAGCTGCTCTGACCTGATAGGCCAGACGATGAGGCGATTGGAGCCATACCGTAGGTGCGACTGCACCCATGCAGTCTCCTTAGCCAGCTGATTCCTATACACCATGTCATCCAACCTGTTAGAGTCATCCCAACCTTTGGGACCTATACTCCAGGTTGTACCACGGCCATTCAGTTGCAAACCAAGACAGATGTGGGGACTTTGGGACCATTCATCTGATCTGGCCTGGATGCGTTAGTCCAGTTAGCTCTCTCATACCTGTCATCCCAACATCTGGTGTAGGGTAATTCTTGCGAGAGATGAGAGGAGGATGTGATGGCTCAGCGACAGCCGATCTATCTTCAGATCGCCGACACCCTCAGTAGGCGGATCGAGTCTGGCGAGCTCGCGCGCGGCAGCCAGCTACCTACCGAGCTTGAGCTCCGGGGCGAGTTCGGCGCCTCACGAAACACCATCAGGGATGCCATTAAGCGGCTGACCAGTCAGGGCCTCGTCGAGACCAGGCAGGGACAGGGAACCTTCGTCACCCGAACCATCGACCCCTTTGTCACTGTGTTGTCGCCAAACCCCGCTATCGGGCTCGGCAGCGCCGGCGAGGAGAGCGCGACCTACCTCTCGACGGTGAATGACCAACATCGACGAGCCGAAACCAGCGCGCCGCGAGTCGAGGTAATGCCGTGTCCGCGCAAGATAGCCCTGCGACTTCGCGTCAAGCCGGGCGACCAGGTGATCAGCAGGCACCAGTCGCGCATCATCGACGAGATCCCATGGCTCCTCCAGACATCCTTCTACCCGTTGGAGCTCCTCACCGCCGGCGCCAATCGACTACTGATGGCGGAGGACATCCGGGAGGGAACCGTTAACTACTTGGCTGACACCCTGCACCTAGTACAGATCGGCTACCGGGATTGGGTCACCGCCCGAGGACCGGACGACAACGAACAGACGTTCTTCGGACTGGCGCACGACGCGACGGTATTCGAGGTCTTCCGCACCGCATTCGACCAAAACAAGAAGCCGATGCGGGTTACGGTTACGGTCTACCCCGTTGACCGTAACCAGTTCGTCTACAACTTCGGTGACGTGCCAGACATCCAGTATGAGCAGGCGGAGGGATCTGACGACGCCTGAGGTTAGACGCGAAGAAACCTGTCATCTGGTGGCATCGCATCACTGAGATAAACCAGCTTCCCGTCCGACGACAGCTGACAGGTGCCATTTCAGCGGTGCCTGATCTGTTACCTGAGAGAATTTTGGGAACCGTGTTGAGACAACTAACGAGATTCCGCTGGAGCACGTTCGATCTGAACAGCTGGCTACCATCCGGCTGGCAACAGGATGTCCTCGCGGCGGCCGCGACTGCAGATATCCGGGAATTCCCGCGCACGCCGGTCCTGTCGCGAGAAAGCGACGAGGTCAGCCATGTCACGCGGGGCCGCGTCCACGCCGATCAGGTGGGGAACCTGCTGCCCTGGCTCTACAAGGCCTACAGGAATGAGTTCCTCGAACTTGCCGGCGAGGTGAGCACTGAGCACGTCAGCGCGGCGCAGGATGACCGCTACGGGGTTGTCCTTAACGTGCAGCGCGGCAGCAGGATGCGCTTTGAGTGCCATGTCGATTCCAACCCGCTCACGGGCCTGCTCTTCTGCACCGACCACGAGGCCGGCGGTGAACTCGTCGTAGCGCACGACACAGCGGCGGAGGGTCTGGCCGCGGTGGAGCGTAACTGCTCGGTCATCAGGCCGCATGCAGGGCAACTCATCTTCTTCGACGCCCGCTACCACCCGCACTATGCGCGGGTACTCACGGCAGAGTCGGACACGCGGATCGTCGCCGTGATGAATTTCTATACGGAGTCCGCCCCGGAATCGACCCGGCCCAGGGAGCTTAATAGCCACCTATACGGGGACAACTAGAACAAAGAGCTCCAGCTCAGTAGCAGCTCGGGCATGGTTCATCGTCTCAACGTCGAGGCTCCGCGACTATCAGGGGTGAGGAGGTATTCATGGCCAAGTACCACTCGCGGCCTTCGGCGCAGTACAGGTATGAGCACTACGATCCCGCCCTCTGACGACCAGCGGGCATGTCCGATACATCGGCCTCTTCTATCGGACATGCCCGGGATGCGGAAGCAGGAGTTACTCGTCAGCGGGAAGTCATGATTGTGCTGCTGCCGAGCACGGTGTCGCCGTCGTAGAGCACGGCCGCCTGGCCTGCGGCGACAGCCCGGGCCGGCGCGTGCAGGCGGATCAGGAGTTCGTCTCCGGCCTGCCGGGCGGTGCACGGGAACACCTCGCCGTGCGCCCGGAGCTGCACCGAGCACTCGACCGGCGTGTCCGGTGGCGCGCAGCCCGTCCACACCGGGCGGATCGCGGTAATCTCGGTGACCGAGAGCGCGGCGGCCGGGCCGACGGTGACGGTGTTGCTGACCGGCTCAATGGACAGCACGTACCGGGGATTGCCATCAGGAGCGGGGCGGTCCAAGCGCAACCCCTTCCGCTGCCCGACCGTGAACCCGAAGGCACCCTCGTGCGCGCCAAGCACCGCCCCGCCGGAGTCCACGATCTTCCCCGGCGCAGCGCCGAGCTGCCGGGACAGGAAGCCCTGGGTGTCGCCGTCGGCGATGAAGCAGACGTCGTGGCTGTCGGGCTTTTCGGCGACTAGCAGGCCGCGCTCGGCCGCCTCCGCCCGGACCTGCGCCTTAGGCGTGTCGCCGAGCGGGAACAGCGCGTGCGCGATCTGATCCCTGGTGAGCACCGCGAGCACGTAGGACTGGTCCTTGCCGTCGTCGGCCGCGCGCAGCAGCGCGCCGTTGGCCGCGTCGATCCGCGCGTAGTGGCCGGTGCAGACCGCATCGAAGCCAAGTGCGAGCGCCCGGTCGAGCACCGCCTCGAACTTGATCTTCTCGTTGCACCGCAGGCACGGGTTCGGCGTCCGGCCGGCCGCGTACTCGGCGACGAAGTCGTCCACCACGTCCTGCTTGAACCGCTCGGCCAGGTCCCAGACGTAGAACGGGATGCCGATCACGTCGGCGGCGCGACGCGCGTCCCGAGCGTCCTCGAGCGTGCAGCAGCCGCGCGCCCCGGTCCGGTACGACTGCGGGTTCTGCGACAGCGCAAGATGGACGCCGGTCACCTCATGACCGGCGTCGACCGCGCGCGCCGCCGCGGTAGCGGAGTCGACTCCGCCCGACATAGCGGCAAGAACCTTAAGCCCCATGACCCTCCCAGGCTACCCGCCGCAGACAGGCTGACGGCCGCGCCGACAGCATGCTAGACGTCGTAGACGGTTGGGCTGGTGGTGTGGGTGCGGTTGGCGGGGGTGGTCCAGCGCATGACGCCGGGCTCTGTTTCCTGCACGTTCCAGCCGGGGGCCTGCTTGCAGCGGTGGTGGCGCCGGCAGGCGGGGTGGAGATTGCACTCGCAGGTGGCCCCGTCGGGGTAGGGGACGGCGTGGTCGAGGTCGCAGTGGACTGCTTGGGCGCCGCAGCCGGGGGCGGAGCAGGTGGCGGTGCGGGCGCGGACCAGGTGCTTCAGCGTCCGGCTGGGGGTGTAGCGGTCCTCGGCGTGCCGGTGCTCGCAGCTCCCCTTGGCGATGGGCCTGGGACGGCGTTCAGGGCGCGGAGGAGGCCGGCGAGTTGCGCTGCCTGGGCGGCGTCGGGGCTTTCGCCGGCCGGCCGGGGTCCGGGGCCATGCGGGGATCCGGGGTCGTGCGGGGGCCCGGCGCCGGGCGGGTCCGGGGGATCCGGGGGATCCGGCGGACTTGGGTGACCGGGGTGATCCGGGGGATCCGGGGGAGCCGGGTGAGCCGGGGTGAGCCGGGTGATCCGGGTGATCCGGGTGAGCCGGGTGATCCGAGTTGTCCGGGTGATCTGGGGCACCCAGGGGTGGTGGCCTTGGGCGCAGGCGTGGGCCACCGCGGTGCCGTCGGATCCGGTGACGGTGAGGCACCATCGGGTTGCCGGGTGCTGGGAGGCGGCTTTGACGATGTCGCGGGTGTCGTCGGGGTCCAGGAGGCCCCAGCCGCCCGCCCAGCCGGGGGCGGCGGACCAGCCCAGCAGCGTTCCGGCGGGGACGAGGAGGTTGATCGTCGCGGGGAACGGCGCGGTGGCGCGGGCGGCGGGCGCTGGCGCGGGACCGGGAGCGAGGGTGCGGGCGCTGGCGCGGGCCGGCGCGGTCGCATGACGGGCCGGCGCGGGGGCATCGTCGTAGGGAAAGCCGGGGTCGCGGGCATCGCGGTCGGCGTCGGCATCGCGGTCGGCGCCGGGGTCCGGGCCGGCACCTGGGTCCGGGCCGGCACCTGGGTCCGTCGGGGTGCCGGCGGCCCTGTCGGCGGGGGCTCGCCCGGTCGCGGCCGGGGCGGCGGCTGGGGCGGGGAGGCTGAGGGGGTCGCGGCCCTGGGTCAGCTCGGTCAGGGCGAGGGCGCGCAGGTGGTCGAGGGTGCCGCCGTGGCCGGCTGCGCGCAGGCGGGCGGCGACGGCGTCGAGGTGGGACTTGGAGGCCATGGCGTCGGCGACGGCCAGCTCCCGGCCGGACAGGGACGCGTTGCCGGAGGCCTCGCGGCGGACCTCGACGCGCCGGTCGCGGGTGGCGGCGCGTTCCTTGCGGTCCTTGGCGGCCTGGGGGTCGAGTTTCATCTCCAGGGCGGCGGCCTTGCGGGCGAGCTGGTCCGGGCGCAGTCCGGGGGCGGCGGCGGCGAGGATCTCATCGGCGCGGGCGGCGCCGGCGTGGCTGAGGCTGGCGGTGTAGAACACGATGATGGAGGCGCGGCCGTAGTCGATGCTGCCGGCGCCCAGGCCCGCCAGGGTGCGGGGGAGGCGGGCGGTCAGGCAGGTCGCGGTCTCGATCCGGGCGCCCGCCTCGAGCTGGCTGGTCAGCAGCTCCATCGCCAGCTCCTGGTCGGGGAAGTCCGCCGACCGGGCGCCCTTGCGGAGGGGCCGGGCCGCGGCGGCCGCGTCGGCCTGGGCGACGCGGCGGCGGGCGAACTCCGCGATCGTGACCGCCTGCAAGTAGGCGGCCCGGTTCTCCAGGCGGCGGGCCGCCGACAGCGCCCCCATCAGCTGCTCATCGCTCAGCCGCCCGACATCATTGGCGGCCTGCTCGGTCAGCGCCGCCAGGACCGGGCCCGGGCGCAGCACGTCGGCCGCCCGTCCTGCTCGTACGCCCGGCACAGGGCATTCCCGCCCAGGCCGCCCGGGCCGGTCATCGCGGCCAGCAGCGCCGGGTCAAGGTCGGCGGCGTCACCGAGGCTGATCGAGGCCGCCGGGCCCGCCAGCTCCCACTCCTCCGGCACGTAACCGCAATCGTCGAAGCTTTCCTGCACGTAGCCGCCATCGACGAGGCCTTCCGACGGGTAGCCGTGATCATCACCGGGGGCGCCCGCGTCGTGGTCGCAGTCGTCGTTCGCCTGCTCGTTCGTGTCGTGGTTCTCGCCCGGGGACTTCTGGTCTTCCACGTCGGCCCTCCTTGCGTGTGATGTCCGCCCGCATCCTTCCTATGCGAACAGTATAGCGAGGATCAAAGATCATCGAAACAGCTGGGAGGCACTTTTCCATGATCTTTTTCGAACGAACATTATCCCCGCTAATCCGACAAATGAGACCGGGCGAAGGCCTCCGGCCGGACGGGAATCCCAGGGGAGCCCTGGCAAATGACACTGGGGGGTGGACCGGAGCGTGAGCGTTCCGGCGACCGCCGTCTTCCGCGGAGCCCCGGAAATGCCGAGTGGCGCAGACTGGCCGCGACCCCTGACGGCGCCTCTGTGATCATGGCCGATCGGGTGAGGCGGGCCCCTTGACCTTGACCTTTTGTCTCCGCGTGCAGGTTGTCTCCGCGTGCAGGTGCGAGGGCGGGGGCTTCGGGGGGCGAAGGCTTAGCGGGGCGACGGATTAGCGGGCGGCGGCGCCGGTCGCGCCGGCGGCGCGACGGGCGCGGGTCACCGCCTCGCCGATCGCGACGCCCAGAGCGTCCACGTCGGCCTGGGTGGTGGTGTGGCCCAGGGAGAACCGGAGCGAACCCCTTGCGCGCGGCTCGTCAGCGCCCATGGCGAGCAGCACGTGGCTCGGCTCGGCCACCCCGGCGGTACAGGCCGAGCCGGTGGAGCAGGCGACGCCGCGGGCGTCGAGCAGCAGCAGCAGCGCGTCACCCTCGCAGCCGGGGAAGGACAGGTGCGCGTTGCCCGGCAGCCGGTCGGGCCCGGGCGGCGGGCCGTTGAGAACCGCGTCAGGCACGGCCAGCAGCACCTGCTGGATGAGATCGTCCCGCAAGGCCGCCACCCGCGCCGCCTCGGCCGAGCGCCGCCGCGCGGATGTCACCGCCGCGACCGCGAAGGCCCTGATGGCGGGCGCGTCCAGGGTGCCCGACCGGACATCCCGCTCCTGGCCGCCGCCGTGCAGCACCGGCACCGGCGCGACCGCGCGCCCGAGGATCAGCGCGCCGACACCGACCGGGCCGCCGAGCTTGTGCGCGGTGACCGTCATCGCGTCCACACCCGACGCGGCGAAGTCCACCGGGAGCTGCGCCGCCGCCTGCACCGCGTCGGTGTGGAAGGGCACGCCGTAGGAGTGCGCCACCGCCGCGAGCTCGATGATCGGCTGCACCGCCCCGACCTCGTTGTTGGCCCACATCACGCTGACCAGGGCCGCGTCGGACGGGTCCTCGGCCAGTGCCGCGTGCAGCACGTCGGCGTCCACGAGCCCGAGGCCGTCAACGCGGAGCCAGTCAGGCGACGCGCCCTCGGCTTCCGCGAGCCAGCGGACCGAGTCGAGCACCGCGTGGTGCTCGACCGCCGTCGTCAGAACCCGCCTGCGCCGTGAATCGGCGGCCCGCCGCGCCCAGAACATCCCCTTGATTGCCAGGTTGTCCGCCTCGGTGCCGCCGCTGGTGAAGATCACCTCGCTCGCCCGTGCGCCGAACACCTCGGCGATCTGCTCCCGCGACTCCTCCACCACCCGCCGGGCGCGCCGCCCGGCGTTGTGCAGCGACGAGGGGTTGCCCAGCTGAGCCAACTCCTCGGTCATCGCGGCGATGGACTCGGGCAGCATCGGCGTCGTGGCGGCGTGGTCAAGGTAAAAAACCGGACAAGTACTCATCGTGTATGCCAGCCTAACCGAGCCCCGACGCCGCGCCACCTAGCCCAATCAGATCTCCCTGCGCTTGCCGATCTCCTCGATTAGCGCAGGGACGACGGTGAACAGGTCGCCGACGATGCCGATGTCCGCGATCTCGAAGATCGGGGCCTCCGAGTCCTTGTTGATCGCCATGATCGTCTTCGAGGTCTGCATGCCGGCCCGGTGCTGGATGGCGCCGGAGATGCCCACCGCGACGTACAGCTGCGGGGAGACGGTCTTGCCGGTCTGGCCGACCTGGAACTGGTGCGGGTACCAGCCCGCGTCCACGACGGCCCGGGACGCGCCGACCGCCGCGCCGAGGGAGTCGGCGAGCTTCTCGATGATCCCGAACCCGTCGGCGGAGCCGGTGCCGCGACCGCCGGAGACCACGATCGAGGCCTCGGACAGCTCCGGGCGCTCGCTGCGGCCCGCCACGACCCGTTCGGTGATCTTCGCCACCTTCGCCGCGTCCGAAGCCGTGAACGCGACCGGCTCGACCGCTCCGGCGCCGGCGGAAACCTCGGCCGCGATCGCGTTCGGCCGGACCGCGATGATCGGCGTGCCGGCCTTCACCACCGAGTGCACGGTGACCGCGCCGCCGAAGTTCGGCTGGTCCGCCAGCGGCGTACCGTCAGCGCCGGCCGTCACGTTCACCGCGTCGGTCAGCACGCCGGACCCGGTCTTGACCGCCAGCCGCCCGGCGATCTCCTTGCCCTCGGTCGAGCCCGCGACCAGCACGGCCGCCGGCGACGCCGACGCGACCAGCGAAGCGAGCAGCTCCGCGGTCGGCGCCACGACATATCCCGAGAAGTCGGGCGAATCGGCCACGTACACCTTCTCCGCGCCGTACTCGGCCAGCCTCGGCTGCGCCGCGTCCGCGCCCGGGCCCGTCCACACCACCGACGGCTCGCCGAGCCGCCGGGCGGCGGTCAGCAGCTCCAGGGTGACCTTCTTGACCTCGCCATCCGCAGTGTGCTCCGCGAGGACCAGTACTTCAGCCATGTGATCCAAGCCCTCTCAGATGAACTTCCGCTCGGCCAGGAACGCCGCCGCCTTGCTGCCGCCGTCCCCCTCGTCCTTCACGACCACGCCCGCCGCCCGCGGCGGCCGCTTGGCGAAGTCCTCCACCCACGACGCCGCGTTCGCCAGCCCCACCGAGCCCGCGTCCAGGGACAGGTCCGCCAGCGTCAGCGTCTGCACCGGCTTCTTCTTCGCCGCCATGATCCCCTTGAACGTCGGGTACCGCGGCTCGTTGATCTTCTCCACGACCGACACCACCGCCGGCAGCGACGCCGTCACCACCTGGTACCCGTCATCGGCGACCCGCCGGATCGTCACCTCCGACCCGGAGACGTCGACCTTCCCCGCCAGCGTCAGCTGCGGTACCCCGAGGCGCTCGGCCACCATCGCCGGCACCACCCCGGTCCGCGCATCGGTGGACTCCGACCCGAATACGACGAGGTCGAACCCCACCACCTTCAGCGCCTCGGCAAGCGCCAGCGACGTCGCCAGCGCGTCCGAGCCCGCCAGGGCGTCGTCGATGACGTGCACGGCCTTGTCCGGACCCATCGACAGAGCCTTGCGGATCGATTCCGCCGCCTTGGCCGGGCCCATCGACAAGATCGTCACCTCGCCGCCATGGGCCTCGGCGATCTTGAGGCTCTCCTCGATCGCGAACTCATCGAGGTAGTTGATGACCCCGTCAACCGATGCCCGGTCCACCGTGCCTTGACCGGGCACCAGCGTGCGCTCCACCTCGGTGTCGGGCACCTGCTTCATGCAGACGACGATGTTCATAGACGACGCTGCCCTTCCTGCGCGCTCAGACTCATGGAACTGAGTGTATTCCTCACGGAACTGAGTCTATGTTACCCGTCAGTAGCAGCGTTTCCTGGGGCTGTCCGTTAGGGAAGAAGAGCCCGCTCCGCCGCCTCCACCACATTAGCGAGGAGCATCGCCCGAGTCATCGGCCCCACGCCGCCAGGCATCGGCGCGACCCACCCCGCCACCGAAGCCACGTCGGGCGCGACGTCACCGACGAGCCCCGCCTCGGTCCGGGTGATCCCGACATCGAGCACCGCCGCGCCGGGTTTGACCATGTCCGCGGTGAGCAGCCCAGCCCGCCCGGCCGCGACGACCACGATGTCAGCCGCGCGCGTATGCGCCGCGAGGTCCTTCGTCCCGGTATGGCAGAGCGTCACCGTCGCGTTCTCTGACCGCCTGGTCAGCAGCAGCCCGAGCGCCCGCCCGACCGTGATGCCGCGCCCGATCACGGTCACCTCGGCCCCGGCGATCTGCACCCCGTACCGCCGCAGCAGCGCCACGATGCCGCGCGGCGTGCATGGCAGCGGCGCCTCCTCGCCGAGCACCAGCTTGCCCAGGTTGACCGGGTGCAGGCCGTCCGCGTCCTTGGCCGGGTCGATGAGGTTGAGCACCCGCTTGTCGTCCAGCCCGGACGGCAGCGGGAGCTGGACGATGTACCCGGTGCAGGCGGGGTCGGCATTCAGCTCCCGCACCGCCTCCTCCACCTGCTCCTGGGTCGCCGAGGCGGGCAGGTCGCGCCGGATCGAGGCGATCCCCACCTGCGCGCAGTCCCGGTGCTTGCCGCCCACGTAGGCCTGCGAACCGGGGTCGTCGCCGACCAGGATGGTGCCGAGCCCCGGCGTGACGCCGCGGGCGGCGAGCGCCGCCACCCGCTCCTTCAGGTCCGCCTTGACCGCGGCCGCGGTCGCCTTGCCGTCCAGGATCGATGCGCTCACGGGCCGACTCCCTCGCCCTGCAGTGGTAGAAGTGCCGGACGCCGGTGAAGTACAGCGTCACGCCGGCCGCCTGCGCGGCAGCGATCACGCCGTCATCCCGGATGGAGCCGCCCGGCTCGACCACCGCGCGGACTCCCGCCTCCGCGAGTATCTCGAAACCATCAGGGAACGGGAAGAACGCGTCCGACGCGGCCACAGAACCGGCCGCCCGATTTCCGGCTCTGGCCACAGCCAGCCGCGCCGAGTCGACCCGATTCACCTGTCCCATGCCCACGCCCACCGACGCGCCGCCCGCCGCGAGCAGGATCGCGTTCGACTTCACCGCCCGGCACGCCCGCCAGGCGAACGCGAGATCGGCGAGGATCCCGGCGTCGGCCGCCGTCCCCGCCTTGAGCTCCCAGGCCCCCGGGTCGTCCCCGGGCGCGCCGATTCGGTCCCAGGTCTGCGCGAGCATCCCGCCGCTTACTGGCCGAAAATCAAAATCGTGAGATTGGGAAAAACTGGTGGAACGTACGGTGGTTCCTCCCGCTCCCCCCGTTGCCCCCCACGGCGGCGGGACGCAGCGCAGCAGCCGGATGTTCTTCCACCGGTTTCTGAGGATCTCCACCGCCGCCGGGTCGAAATCGGGCGCGATCACCACCTCGGCGAACCCGTCGATGATCTGCTCGGCCATCGCGTCGGTCACCGCGCTGTTGGCCGCGACCACCCCGCCGTAGGCGGAGAGCGGGTCGCAGGCGAGCGCCTTGGCGTGCGCGGCGGCGATGTTGGCGCCGATCGCGATCCCGCACGGGTTGGAGTGCTTGATGATCGCCACGCACGGCTGCGTGAAGTCGTAGGCGGCGCGGCGCGCGGAGTCGGCGTCCACGTAGTTGTTGTAGGACATCGCCTTGCCGTGCAGCACCTCGGCGCTGGCTATGCCGGGGTCGGTGCCATCGGCGGGCCCCGCGAAGTCACGGTCCGTTCCACTTGATCCTGATTTTGAACTTGGCTCGTCCTTCTCGCGCCCTCCCACCTTGTAAATCGCCGCCTTCTGGTGCGGGTTCTCGCCGTAGCGGAGGGCGTCGGAACGCTTCCACACCTGGGCGATCAGGTCAGGCCAGCCGGTCTCCCGCGCGATCTCGTCGGGGGCGTAGCTGGCGGCGAACCAGGAGGAGACGGCCGCGTCGTAGGCGGCAGTGTGCGCGTAGGCCTGTGCGGCGAGGCGGCGGCGCTGCTGCTCGGTGAAGCCGCCGTCGACGATGGCCTTGAGCACCTCGTCGTACTGGGCGATGTCGGTAACGACCGCGACGCTGCCGTGGTTCTTCGCGGCGGCGCGGACCATCGCGGGGCCGCCAATGTCGATCTGCTCGATGATCTCGCTGTGGTCCGCCCCCGACGCCACGGTCTGCTCGAAGGGGTAGAGCGTCGAGACCAGCAGCTGGAACGGCGCGATGCCGAGATCCATGAGCTGCTGGTTGTGGTCCGGGTTCATCGTGTCCGCGAGCAAACCAGCGTGCACGCGCGGGTGCAGGGTCTTAACCCGGCCGTCGAGGCACTCGGGGAAACCGGTGAGGTCCTCGACCCGCGTGACCGGGAGCCCGGCCGCCTCGATGGCGGTGGCGGTCTTGCCGGTGGAGACCAGCTCGGCGCCCGCCTCGTTCAGGGCCCTGGCGAGCTCGGGCAGGCCGGTCTTGTCGTAGACGCTGAGCAGCACGCGCCTGATCGGAATCCTGGTCATTTGCCGATCCTTACCTTCCTGTCGTCACTGACGGACCAGCCCTCGCGGGCCATCCGGCCAACCGTGTCGACGAGCAGCGCGCGTTCGGCCACCTTGATCCGCTCGTGCAGGCTTGTCTCGTCGTCGTCATCGTGTACTGGTACGGCTGCCTGGGCGAGCACCGGGCCGGCGTCCACGCCTTCGTCCACCAGGAACACCGTGCACCCGGACACCTTGACCCCGTAGGCCAGGGCGTCCCTGACCCCGTGCATTCCGGGGAACGACGGTAGCAAGGCGGGGTGCGTGTTCAGGCAGCGGCCGTCGAACCGGGCAAGGAACGCCTTGCCTACCAGCTTCATGAAGCCCGCGCAGACGACCAGGTCGGGGTGATGCTGCGCGCAGGCGGCGGCGAGCGCCCGATCCCAGTCATCACGCGTGGCGAAATCCCCGACTTTAAGGGTGAAAGTCGGGATACCTGCCTCTTTCGCGCGGTCGAGTGCCGTGATGGAATCACGGTCGGCGCCGACGGCGACGACCGTAGCGCCGTAGCCGGGGTCGGCGCAGGCATCGAGCAGGGCCTGCAGGTTTGTCCCTGCCCCGGAGACGAGCACGACAAGCCTGACGTTCATGGCAGACACCCTAACCGGTACGGCAGAATGGGTGTGCGATGGCCAGACTCACAGATCCTCCACCTTCCTCGCCGCCGCGGTCGCCGTTCCTGGCACCGCCGCGGCGACCGCAGCTTCCGCCCGCCTCGCCCGCGCTCCAGCAGCGCGGCTGGGCCGCTCTTACGCTGTCCGTGCTCAGCCTGCTCGCGATGACGGCGGTCGGTAACATCCAGCGCGGCGTCTACGTGGTCGCGGTCGCGCTTGCCGTCGCCATTACCGGGCTCATCCTGGCGTTCACGACCATGTCGGCGGCCCGGCGAGCCGGCACGCGACGGCCGCGCGGCCTGATGACGGGCGCCGTGCTCGGCGTGATCTCCTGCGTGCTCGGCGGCTTGGTGCTGGCCGGTTTCCTGGTCTTCTGGACGCAACTGCACCAGTACGCCAATTGCATGAACGCCGCTAACACCACCACCACCCAGACGGCCTGCCAGAACCAGCTCAACAACTCGGTCAGCAACGAGATCCGCAACCTCGGCGGCAGCTGACCACCGGGGACCTAGGTGCTCGTGGTCGGCGGCCCAGGGGTCTACGTAGATATGGTGCCCGCCGGCGCTGTCGGTCTGGTCGACGAGTCCCGGCCCCGCCGCGGGGCATGGGACCGCTTACCCGGTCCAGGGGACTGTCCACCCGGTCAACGAGCGCGGCGGCGGACAGGCGGCGGATGTGGGTACGCAGGATCAGCCAGTTAGCGAGGCCGGCCACCAGCGCGGCGGTCACGCCGATCTCGAGGACCGCGACCAGGCCGATCTCCGCGCCGGTCGGGCCGACCGCGACGAGGCGGCCGGCGCCGAGCGGTCCGCCGGAGAGCTTCGCGGCGAACCCGATGACCACGGCGGTGAGCACGCCGGTGAGCAGCCCCCAGAGCGGGGCCGCCTCAAGCAGCGGCGTCGGGGCGATCCGCACCGTCATCAGACCGGCCAGCGCGCCGGCCAGGTAGGGCAGGAGGAGAATGAAGAAGCCGAGCCAGGGCGGGAACGCGGCCCTGACGCCAACCGGGAGCGCGGCGAGCATGGGGAAGGCGGGGAGCGCGCCGAGCGCCGACCCCGACGGTGAGACCGCGGTGCCGACGCCGAACGCGAACCCGGGGCCGAGCATGTACGCGATCGCCCAGACGACGGAGTTCGGCAGGTAGACCAGGCCGGCCAGCAACAGCAGCGCGGACCCGCCGAACCCCGGGTTGAGCGCGTCCACCGCCTTGGAGTAGGCGTTCAGGTGGACCGCGAGCGACGCGGCGGCAAGCACCGCGCCGAAGACGATGAGCAGGGCCAGCGCGGCGGCCATCCCGAGGATCACCGAGCGCGGGCGCGGCGGCACCCGCCCGGCCAGCTTTCGCCACGACGCCAGGCCACGGGCCGCGCCGAACCCGCCCGCCAGAAAGCGCGATGCCGAACCCGGCGGTGACCGCTTGCCAGAGCGACGGCGCCGCGACCGGGGTCCTGCTCGCCACCGCGACCGCGGCGGTGAACAGCGCGTAGGGGAACGCGATCGAGGCCGCCGCCAGGCCGACGTCCCTGCAGCCTGGTGACGTGGCCCTCGTGCGTCATCCACCGGCCGGCCCGCTCGATCAGCGCGGCCGGCAGCAGCACCAGGCCGATCGGGAGCAGGCCGATCCGGCCAACGCCGTGGACGGTGACCTCGACATGGTGCGCGACCAGCCAGAGCAGCCCGGCCGAGCGGAGCGCGCCGGCCAGTCCGCCGCCGAGGCCCACGTGCGGCGCGGTGATCCAGCCGATGAGGGTGAGCGTGACCAGCACCGCAAGCCCGCCGCCGGCCGCCGCGAGCGCGGCCGTGGCGCCCGCCATGAGCATGGGGCGGTTAGGCAGCAGCGTCGCCGACTCCGGCTCGTCCCGTCCGACCCGCAGATCGCTCACATCGCCATCCTTGCAACGGATCGGGCAAACGGCACGCCGCCACGCCGCCCGACGGCCGAGCTCGGTTTCCGGGGGATAACTGAGAGCCCGCTCACATCGGCGTCCTAGGCGGCAGCGCGCGTGTTACACGGGCTACGCTGCTTGTGAAAAGTCGCTCGTTACGCAGCGGCAGCAGACGGAAGCAACGGACTGAGATCGGACCCCCAGTGGACCTGTTCGAGTATCAGGCTAAGGAACTCTTCGCCGAGTACGGCGTTCCGGTGCCGAAAGACAAGGTCGCCAACACTGCCGAGGAGGCGCGGGACATCACCACCGCGTTCGCGGCTGATGGCATCCCTCAAGTAGTCGTCAAGGCGCAGGTCAAGGCCGGCGGGCGCGGCAAGGCGGGCGGCGTGAAGCTCGCCGACAGCCCGGCCGACGCCTACGAGAAGGCCGAGCGCATCATCGGCATGGACATCAAGGGCCACACCGTGCACCGGGTCCTGATCGCGGAGGCGACGGACATCAAGTCCGAGTACTACCTGTCGTTCCTCCTTGACCGGGCCAACCGCACCTTCCTGTCGATCTGCTCGGTCGACGGCGGCATGGAGATCGAGGAGATCGCGCACACCAACCCGGACGCGATCGCCCGCATTCCGGTCAATCCGCTGACCGGCGTGGACCACGCCAAGGCGCTGGAGATCGTCAAGGCCGGCCGGATCCCGGCGGAGGCCCAGGAAGGGGCCGCCATCCTGGCCGAGCGGCTGTGGGCCATGTTCACCGACGAGGACGCGACCCTGGCCGAGGTCAACCCGGTCGTCCTGACCCCCGACGGCAAGGTGCTCGCCCTCGACGGCAAGGTGACGCTCGACGACAACGCCTTCTTCCGCCAGGATCACGCCAGGTTCGCGGACATCGAGTCCACCGACCCGCTTGAGGCGCGGGCCAAGGAGAAGCACCTCAACTACGTCAAGCTCGACGGCGAGATCGGCATCATCGGCAACGGCGCGGGCCTGGTCATGTCCACGCTCGACGTGGTCGCCTACGCCGGCGAGTCGTTCGGCGGGGTCAAGGCGGCCAACTTCCTCGACATCGGCGGCGGCGCGTCCGCCGAGGTGATGGCCAACAGCCTGGAGATCGTGCTGTCCGATCCGGCCGTCAGGTCGGTGTTCGTCAACGTCTTCGGCGGCATCACCGCCTGCGACGCGGTCGCCAACGGCATCATCTCGGCCCTCGGCCTGCTGGCCGAGCGCGGCGAGTCGGTCACCAAGCCGATCGTCGTCCGGCTGGACGGCAACAAGGCGGCCGAGGGCCGCCAGATCCTGATCGACGCCGCGCTGCCGGTCGTCGAGCAGGTCGACACGATGGACGGCGCCGCGAAGCGCGCCGCCGAGCTCGCCGCGAAGGGAGCATGAGAGATGGCGATCTTCCTCACGGCTGACAGCAAGATCCTCATTCAGGGCATCACCGGCGGCGAAGGCCGCAAGCACGGCGCCCGCATGCTCGCCGCCGGCGCGAAGGTGGTCGGCGGCACCAACCCGAAGAAGGCCGGCACCACGGTCGAGCTGAACGGGGAGCAGGTCCCGGTGTTCGCGGGAGTCAAGGAGACCATGGAGGCGACCGGCGCCGACGTGTCGGTGATCTTCGTCCCCGCGGCCGGCACCAAGGCCGCGGTGCTCGAGGCGATCGACGCGGAGATCCCGCTTGCGATCGTCATCACCGAGGGCGTCCCGGTGCACGACACGGCCGAGTTCTGGGCCTACGCCATCGAGAAGGGCAACAAGACCCGCATCGTCGGGCCGAACTGCCCCGGCATCGCGTCCCCCGGCAAGTCGAACGCCGGGATCATCCCGGCCGACATCACGTCGGAGGGCAAGATCGGCCTCGTGTCGAAGTCCGGCACGCTGACCTACCAGATGATGTACGAGCTGCGCGACATCGGCTTCACCACCGCGGTCGGCATCGGCGGCGACCCGATCATCGGCACCACGCACATCGACGCCCTGGCCGCGTTCGAGGCCGACCCCGACACCGAGGCGATCGTCATGATCGGCGAGATCGGCGGCGACGCCGAGGAGCGGGCCGCGGCGTTCATCGAGCAGAACGTGACCAAGCCGGTCGTCGGCTACGTGGCCGGGTTCATGGCCCCCGAGGGCAAGACCATGGGCCACGCGGGCGCGATCATCTCCGGCTCGGCCGGCACCGCCCAGGCGAAGAAGGAAGCCCTGGAGAAGGCCGGCGTCCGCGTCGGCAAGACCCCGAGCGAGACCGCCGCCCTCGTCCGCGAGATCATCAGGAGCCTGTAGCCCAGGTTCCGGTCCCTGAGGCCCCTGTCGCGCCGCCTTACGGGCGGCGTGATCGGGGGCCTAGTTCTTGGTTCAGTACACGCAGGGAATGCCGTACGGCGCGTTCGGCGCCACGGCCGTGCTGTCCCCGCTGCCGTCGGCCGCGGCCGACGATGCCGCTGTTCGGCGTCGCCGTCGCTGTCGTCGAGCGACTGGCACCCGAGCTCGGCGCGCCGATGACCTGCGCACTCGTGGACTGAGTGCTCGCGGTCGGCGCGGGTGACGGGGCGAGACCCGCGGGCACCGCGTGAGGTCGAGCCGAGCAGCACCTCCACCTGCCCGGCGGGCAGCGACGCGAGCGGCTGTGGCGGTGGCGCCGACCTCGGTCGCGATCTTCGCCGCGTTGGCCGACGTGCCGGCGCCGTAGAACACCTGGGTTCCCGCCTGCGACGGTCTGCGACTGCGCCGTCGCGTTGTCGACGGCCCCGGCCTTGTAGCCGAGCGCGCCGAGCGCCTGCGAGACGTCCGCCGGCCAGCAGCCTGCGCGCTGCCGCCGTTGTAGACGTCCACGGTGACGGTCGAGGCGGCCGGGATGGACGTGGCCTTCTTCGTGGCCGCCTTGGCCGCCGGCGTCTTTTGCGCGGCCGGCTGCGGGTAGAACGCGTTCTTCACCAGCTGCTGGATCGCGGGCACGTTGACGCTGATGATGTCCTCCCCTGCCGGGAAGCCAGGCTCGGCACATTGTTCTCCGGCGTCCCAGGCAACGTCGTGAGCCCTCAGGTTCTTCCCGGTCAGCGCGCTGCATTTTGGTGGCGAAATCGATCAGGTTGAAGTCCTGGTCGGTGATCAGGTAGCTGCTCGCGCTGCCGAGTATGGCGCTGATCTTGCCGAGGTCGCTGAAGTAGTTGCCGTGCTTCAGCTGATAGATCACGTAGTCGATGGCCGCCTGCTGCCGGTACGTGCGCCCGATGTCGACCCCGGGGAGCGTGTCACGGGACCGGACGAAGGCCAGCGACTGGGCCGCCGACAGGTGCAGGTACTGCGCACCGCCCTTGGCCTTGTTGTAACCGTCTTTGTAGGCGTCAAAGCCGGAGTTGTCGGTGCCGGTCTGCGGATCGTAGTCGGTCAGGTTCGCCCCGGCGGCGAAGCCTCCCTGGGCTGGGGCCGGCTTTATGCAGACCTCGATGCCGCCGAACTCCGCGGCCAGCGAATAGAACCCGACCAGGTTCGACTCGACGAAGTGGTTGATCGTCACGCCGGTGAAGGCCTCCACCGTCCGGACCTCGAACAGCTGACCCGCCTCGTTGGCCAGGTGCGCCCGCTGCGCCGAGCTCATGGAGGTCGTTGAGGTCTGCTGCTCGGACACGTTGTAGGCCCAGTCGTAGGCCTGGTCGATCTTTCCGCTGGGGATCTCGTGCCGTTAACGTCGAGCGTCTGCGGGTAGTTGACCACGGAGTCACGCGGGATCGAGAAGCCAACCGCCCGCTGCCCGCCGGCGAAGATGTGGATCAGGATCAGCGTGTCCGTGTCCTGGCCGCCCCGGCTGCCGCTGTTCAGCACGTCCTGCAGGTGGTGGTCGAGTTCCTGCCCCTCGAAGTTGGTCCGGCTCTCCAGGCCCATCACCAGGATGTTCATCGCGCCGACGGACGGGCTGCCGCCGATCGAGGCCCCGTTGGCGAACCCGTTGACCTGGTTGACCGTCTTGTGGGCGTAACCGGACACGACGAGCACGACGGCCGCGAGCAGGCAGCTCACCGTGTATCCGACCTTGCCCGCGACTAGCCGCGCGAGTACGCGCCGTGAACATCGCTTGTTCCTCCGGAGGTCAGTACACAGGAGTGGTCAGTACACGCAGGGGATTCCGTACTTCGCGTTGGCGGCGACGGTCACCGCGCCCCCGGCCGCACCGTTGTTGCCGCGGCGTCGAGGACGAGTGGGCGTCGAGGCCGCCGCGGGTGGTCGCGGCCGAGGCGGACGCCGCGGGCGAGGCCGGCGGCACCACGGTCGAGCCCGGTGCCGAGCAGCACCTCCACGTGGCCGGCGGGCAGCGACGCGAGCGCGCTGGCGGTGGCGCCGAACTTGGTCGCGATCTTGGCCGCGTTGGCGGAGGCGCCGGCACCGTAGAACACCTCGGTCCCCGCCGCCGCCGGTCTGCGACTGCGCGCGCGTCGGCGACGGTGCCTTCCTTATAGCCCGAGCGAGACGAGCGCCTGGGAGACGCCGCCCGCCAGGCCGGGCGTGGACCCGCCGTTGTAGACGTCCACGGTCACCGTCGATGCCGGCGGGACCGGCGCGGCCTTCTTCTTCGGCGGCGCGTTGGCCGTGACTTCTGCGCCGCTGGCGCAGGCGGGTTGAACGCCGCCTTCACGATCTGCTGGATGTAAGGGATGTCGATGTTGTTGACGTCCTGCCGAGCCGTTGAGTCATGTCGTCGAGTAGCTGGCCACCGGCAGCGTGTCGAACTTCAGGTTCTTGCCGGTCAGCGCGCGCATGTTGGTGGCGAAGTCGAGCAGGTTGAAGCTCCGGTTGGTGATGACGTACTGCTCGGCGGTGCCGAGCAGGGCGGTGAGCTGGCCGATGTCGCTGAACGTGTTCTCGTGCTTCAGCTCCCAGATCACGTAGTCGATGACCGCCTGCTGGCGGTGGGTGCGGCTCAGGTCGGTGTCGGGCAGGCTGTCCCGGTCCCGGACGAACGCGAGCGCCTGGTCGGCCGCCAGGTGCAGGTACTGGAGCCGCCCTTCTTCAGGTTGTAGCCGTCCGCCACCGCGTTCCAGCCCGGAGCCGTGTGTCATACAGGTTCGCGTTCGCGACGCCGTTCACTGTCGTCGGCGTGACGCACACTTCGATGCCGCCGAACGTCCTGGGCCAGTTCGATAGAACCCGGCCAGGTTCATCACGACGTAGTTGTTGACCGTGCTACGCCGGTGACCGCCTCGACCGTGGCGATCTCGGCCGCCTGGCCGGCCTGGTTGGCCTCCAGGTAACGCTCGTTCTGAGCTCATGGACGAGCCGTAGGTCGAGTTCAGGGAGCTGACGTAGGCGAAGTAGTAGGCCTGGTCGATCTTCCCCGTGGTGATGCCGTCGTAGTAGGCCTTGGGGTAGGTGACCAGGTCGTCGCGCGGGATCGAGAAACCGACCGCCTTCTGCCCGCCGGCGAAGATGTGGACGAGGATCAGCGTGTCGGTGTCCTGGGCGCCGACGCCGTCGTTGTTGACGCCGGAGGACGCTGCCCGCGTGCATCGCGGTGAGCAGGCTGCGTCGAGAGGCATCTGCCCCTAGTAGTTGGTCCGGCTCTCCAAGCCCCATCACCAGGATGTTCATCGCGCCGACGGAAGAGCTGCCGCCGATCGTGATCCCGCTCCCGAACGCGTTCAGGTCCGCGACCGCCTTGTGCGCGTAGCCGGAGGCCACCACCAGCACGGACGGCGAGGCAGACAGCTCACCGTGTAGCCAACCTTGCCGGCGATTATCCGGCCGAGTCGCGCCGAGAACAACGCTGCTCCTCCAGGGGGTCAGAAGACTCCCGCTTTGGGTCGAATACACGCAGGGTATTCCGTATTTGCGCCTTGGCGCCGACGGTTACGGCACCGCCGGCCTGGCCGTTGTTCCCCGTCGAGGTCGACGAGGCCGAGGCGGACGGGGTCGCGGCGGGAGAGGCCGAGGCGCCGGGGTGAGGCTGGCCGGCACGACGGTGGACCCGGTGCCGAGCAGGATCTCCACCTGCCCGGCGGGCAGCGACGCGAGCGCGTTGGCGGTCGCGCCGAAGTCCTTCGCGATCTTCGCCGCGTTGGCCGACGCGCCCGTGCCGTAGAACACCTGGTCACCTGTGGTGACGGTCTGCGACTGCGCGCGCGTTGCCGACAGCGCCGGCCTTGTAGCCCTGCGCGACGAGCGCCTGGGAGACGGCGGCGGCCAGCCCGGGCGTTGACCCGCCGTTGTAGACGTCGACCGTGACCGTCGACGCCGGCGGGGTTGGCGCGGCCTTCTTCTTGGCTTCGCCGGTTTGCGACCCGATGGCGGCGCGGGCGCGGTGAACTTCGCCTTGATCTCCGCCTGGATCGCCGGGATGTCGATCACGTTGGCGTCCTGGCCGTCGATCGTCGCGTAACCCGTGATGGGCGCCGTGTAGAACTTCAGGTTCTGCCCGGTCAGGGCGTGCATCTGGGTGGAGAAGTCGAGCAGGTTCCAGTTCGAGTCGGTGATGATGTACTGGTCGGCGGTGCCGAGCAGGCCGGTGAGCTGGCCGAGATCGGTGAGGGTGCCCTGGTTCTTGAGCTTCCAGATCACGTAGTCGATGACGGCCTGCTGCCGGTGGGTGCGGCTCAGGTCGGTGTCGGGCAGGCTGTCCCGGTCCCGGACGAACGCGAGCGCCTGGTCCGCCGCCAGGTGCAGGTACTGCGAGCCGCCCTTCTTCAGGTTGTAGCCGTCCGCCACCGCATTCCAGCCGGAGTTGGTGTCGGACAGGTTCGCATCCGCGACGCCATTCACGGTCGTCGGCGTGACGCACACCTCGATGCCGCCGAAGTCCTGGGCCAGATAGAAGAACCCGGCCAGGTTGACCTCGGCGAAGTGATCGATCTTCTGGGCCGTCACCTTCTCGACCGTGTCGATCGTGGCCTTCTGCCCGGCCTCGTTGGCCAGGAAATACCGCTCTTTCTGAGTTCATGGAACCCGACACGGTCTGCTGCAGGGACTGCGCGTAGGCCAGGCCGTAGGCCTGGTCGATCTTCCCCTGGCGACTGGCCGTCGTAGGCCTGGGGGAACGTGACCCAGTCGTCGCGCGGGATGGAGAAGCCAACCGCCTTCTGCCCGCCCGCGAAGATGTGGATAAGGATCAGCGTGTTCGTGTCCTGGCCGCCGACGCCCTCGTTGTTGACGCCGTAGACGCTGCCCGCGTGCATGGCGGTAAGCAGCTGTGGACGATAGGGTCTGCCCCTGGTAATTGGTCCGGCTCTCAAGTCCCATCACCAGGATGTTCATCGCGCCGGTCTGCGCGCCGCCCGAGATCGCGTTGGAGCTGGCGATCCCGGTGACAAAGCCCGTCGACCTTGTAGGCGTAGCCGGACACCACCAGGAGCACGGCGGCGAGCAGGCAGCTCGCCGTGTACCCGACCTTGCCCGCGATCATCGCGCCGCGCATGCCGAGCAATCTTGTCTCCTCCGGATGAACCCGTCACGGTTGTTGGATCTGTCACAGTTGCTGGGATCCGTCACGGTTGTTGGATCTGCCACGGTTTCGGCGAGGCTACCCGGCCAATTCGCAGACGAGGCGGTGTCTGTGTGTTCGCAGAGAAAAGTCTCAGCCTGTGCACAATCGTCGCAATCATCAGGCAGTCCTTGCATCGCTGTGAATATTACCTGGTCAGAGAGCTGATCCAGCGGAGCGTAATGACACCGGCCGGATTTCCAACGAGTAAATCGTGCTACTCTAAGCTACTATATTGTTACTCCGAGTATAGATCGCTACCGCCGGTGAATACCGCGCGAAACGCTGCGCGGCAAGCTAGACGCGCCGGCAGTTGCCCCGGCTTGAGGGAAACTTAGGAAGTCATGTATTACCCTCTCCAGCAATGACCACACCACCTGGGTGGGAGCCACGACCCGGCCCCACGCAAGGCGAGACCGCCCGGCGAGCATCCCGGGGGGCGGCCGGCGATTGGCCGGACGACCCCGCCGGCCGCCGTGGCGGCGGCCCTGCCGACTCCACGTCTGCGCCTCGCGGGCGCAATGGTTACGACCCGCGCAGGCGCGCTCCGCGCAACGGAGCAGGTGGGGGTGGGCTCGATGACCCCATGAGTCGCTCACGCCACCCCGAGGACCTGCGCAGACGCCCAGGGTCGGCCGGGCGACCGGGGCAGGCACCGCCGGAAGGGATGCCGCCAGCGCCGTTGCTGCGCTGGCTGGGCCACCTGTCCACAAGGAACGCCATGTT
>CAVZUX010000005.1:0-24835 GCA_963778435.1 uncultured Actinomycetota bacterium | reverse complement strand
GTTGCGTGTTCGCCCAGGAAAGGGGCTCTGCTCAACGTGGTCGAGAAGACCACCTTCGACATGCCCGCCAGCCCATCGGTGCCTGGCTCGCCCTCGGTGGCGAATCCCGACATGACGCGGTACGTGGTCGCACCCATCAGCACCGTGTAGTCCGCTTCTGGCCGCTCTCCCAGCCACGCGAGGTACTCGGGCCCTTCGAGTCCCACCAGCCCGGCCAGCCCTCGGCGGCCGCGTAGCCATCGAGCGAAGTGATGAAGTCGATGAGGAGTTCTGGCATCGTGCGCATCCTTGTCCTTGGGTCTCGGGTAGCGGGCTCCTGCTTCCTCTGCCATGAAAGCAGGAACTACCGTTAGGACGTGCGACGAGGCGAGAACTCATCGCCGTCGCAGCCTAGGCGGTCGGCTGGTTGGCCGAAGCGGGCGATGCCCGTCACGCAGCCGATGCTTGCCGCCCGGATAAGTTCAAGTTCGATCATTCCGAACGGGAGCGTGCTTCGCGTCGATCCGGTATGGGGAGAGCCGCACTAGCCGCCAAGCCGAGCTTCAGCGCTTCCGGCCCACCGCGCACCACAGGGCCGACCTGTCCGTCTCGCCTCGCCAGGTGGGCGCCATTCCTCGACCCGCACGAGCCCGGGCTCTGCGAGGTCCATGCCATGGAAGAACCGCATCATCTCCTCGCGGCTGCGGCCTATGTACTGCTGCTGCGCCGAGCGGCTCACGATGTCTTCGAAGCCCTGCTTCGCTTCCTGATCGAGGAGTTCCGACCCCAGGTGGGACACGGCGAGGTAGCTGCCCGACGGCAGGGCGTCCATCACCTTGGCCACGAGCGCGTACGGGTCGTCGGAGTCCGGTATCACGTGCAGGATCATCAGCAGCGTCACCGCCACCGGCTTGGTGAAGTCCAGCAGTCGCGCGGCCCGGCCGAGGATCGTGTCGGTGTCGCGCAGGTCGGCGTCGATGTATTCCGTGGCGCCTGCCTGGTGGCTGGTCAGCAGCGCGCGGGCGTGCGCGAGCACGACCGGGTCGTAGTCCACGTACACCACCCGGGCTCTCCGGCGCGATCGCCTGGGCGACCTGGTGGGTGTTGCCCGCCGTCGGGATGCCGGTGCCGATGTCGAGGAACTGCCGTATCCCGGCCTCGGCGGTGAGGTAGCGGACGGCCCGGCCGAGGAACGCCCGGTTCGCCTGGGCGGTGAAGCCCAGTCCCGGGTCGACCTTGAGCACTGCGTCGACGGCGGCCCGGTCGGCCGCGTAGTTGTCCTTGCCGCCAAGCAGGTAATCGTAGATCCGGGCCTGGTTCGCCACGCTGGTGTCGAACGGCGGCCGCCCGGTCTTGCCGCGCGCCCCCGCCCGGCGCGGGTGCCTCGTCCATTGTCATCTAAGCACCTTTCTCGGGGTCTGGTCATGTCTCCTGGGCGACCTGCTCGATGAAGCGCGTCGTCCCGGCCGGGGTCAGGGCTTCGCTGCTGAGCTCATCTACGACCTCCAGGTAGTGCTCGACGTCCGAGCGCTGGTCCAGGTAGATGGCGCCGGTGAGCTGCTCGATGTAAACCACGTCAGGCAGGTCCCGCTCCTCGAAGCGCAGCACCGTGAACGACCCGCTCTCGGCGGCGTGGCCGCCACTGGCGAACGGGACGGCCTGGAGAGTCACGTGCGGAAGCTCAGCTACCTCGATGAGGCGCTGGAACTGAGCGCGCATCACTGCCGGACCGCCGACGGGCCGGCGCAGCACGGCCTCGTCCATGACCGACCAGATCCTGGGCGGATTCGGCCTGCTGAGCAGGTCCTGGCGCTTGAGGCGCAGGGCGACCCGGCGTTCGATCTCGTCGGCGGGCGCGGACTTGCGTCCGAGGCGGGTGACGGCCCGCGCGTAGTCCTCGGTCTGGAAAAGCCCGTGCACGAACTGGACCTCGAAGCTGCGGATGGTCGCCGCAGCGGCCTCGAGCCCGAGGTACGTCTCGAACCAGTCGGGCAGGATGTCGCTGTACGATGTCCACCAGTCCGGCGTGTTGGACTGCCTGACCAGCGCAAGGAACCTCGACCGCAGGCCCTCGTCGGTCACGCCGTACAAGGTGAGCAGGTCCGTCATATCACGGCTTTTGAGCTTGACCCTGCCGTTTTCCAGCCGGCTGATCTTGGACCGGGACGCGCGGATTTCATAGCCGGCCTGCTCGGGCGTGATGCCGGCGGCCTCGCGAAGGCGCCGCAGTTGGCTGCCGAGCAGCATGCGCAGCACGGTCGCATCGACTGAGGAGTCTTCCAGGCCAGAAAATAGCTGCTCGCCACCCGGCCCCGCAGTACCCATCACCTGCTCCAATGCCGATTGACCGGCTCGCGTCCCGCATCAGCGGGCCCAGTGCCGACATTCTGCCACAGATTTTCCCCGGCGTGGCAGGCAATGCCGCACTGCCGGCCCCTGCAGACCGGATCGCCCGGATCCTAATTGCATCACAGGATGAGCGTCAGGCGACCGGGCTCCCGTTCTCGCGCCGCGGCCGCGCCCGCCGCCAGCGCGTCCAAGCACGACGTCACCCGCCGCGCCAGCAGCGGCGTCACCAGTCCAACGAGCACTCACGCCCAATAGCGGAATCAATCGCCGGAGCTTGGTGATACTCAGGAGGTGAACCCGCTAGTGCGAGTCCCGCTCTGGCCAGGACTGGTCCATGCCGGGGGGCACCACGCTAACCCTGCGATCCGCAAGACGCTCGGTGTTGTAGCTCAACCATGCGCAGACACCCGCAAGCGGAAGCTCGATGACCACCGCAAGAGCGAGCGCCTCATATAGCCGCGGCGAAGTCAGGACATCGAACCAGGCGTCGCAGACGAGAAGCGTCGCCGCCGAGGCCGAGGCTAGCGCCAGGTACCGGGACCGGCGGAGCGCAAGGTAGCCCGTGGCGCCAAGCGCTATCACCTCGAAGGCGTCAAATCCCACCCAGGCGACGCCGTAGTGATGGGAGACCTGCCGTTCCGGCAGGGAGAACGCCAGGTACACGATCCACGGAATGAGCACCACCGAACCGACGAGGAAGGCCGGAGCCACCCAGCGCGCTACCTCGGACTCGTCCAGAGCATCCATAACTGCAGCCTAAGGGGCGCTGACTTACCTGAGCCGCGATCCTGCGCCCTCGGCCTGGTCATGGCCGCCCTTGCCATGTGCGCCGTCACCGCCGCCCAGCTCAGGGACCGCACCGCCGCCCAGCTCGACGACGCGGGGGGCGGCCCGGGCGCGGATGATCTATTCCGCCGGTCCGGCCGCCTCGCGGATCCGCGCGACGATCTGGTCGGCCTCGTTCTCGCTGATCGGGATGAACTCGAACATGGTGTCGCCGCGCTCGGCTGCGTAGAGGAGAGGCGAGAATTCCCAGGTCAAGTCGGGCGAGAATGCCTCATCAACCCGCCCGTTGCCGTCAACTACTCGACGGAGGACCCCGCCGGGGCGGTCGCGGCTGCTGAACTCATCGATGATCGCGAAGTAGGTGATCGTCTGAGCCATTGTCATTTCTCCGGGAAGTCTGGGATCTCGGCGGTACCGGGCGGTGTGTCGAAGAGCGCGTTCACCCGACGCTGGAAGGCCTCGAGCTCGTTGCGTTCGGCGGGTTGGGTATCTGCGCTGCGGATGCGTTCGTATGCCTTGTGCGTGAGTTCCTTGGCCTCCAGGCTCGCTGGCGTGTGGAACTGCACCTCGATGCGCAGGCCAGTCTCCGGACGGCGCCATTGACTGTTGATCCCTTTGTACTGCTCATCTGACCAGAGGTTCTTGAGCTTGACTTCCTCGAGTCCGGTGTCCTTGAGGCGCTCGACGTCGGCGAGCACACCATCAGCGTAACGATCGGGGCTGTACGTGTAGGTGAATCGCACCGGGTCCGGAACGATGCCGAGCGCTTGCGTCACCGTGAGTTCCGGGCGCGCGCGGAGCGCGTCGGCGATCTTCTCCTTGAGGCGGTCTTCGCCTTTCGAGCATGTGGTCCAGGCCGGCTAGGCGGCGGCTCGGGTCGGCGGCTTCGATCTGGAACATGGCCGGGAGGGCGACTCGTTCGCCTTCGTCGTGGATGTCGGCGCAGGCCTTGGTGGCTTCGGCGTTCTGGCCGGAGGTTAGCCTGCGGGTCTCGCCTGAGGACCAGGAGCCGTCGGTATGGGTGTGGGGAGTAGCCCGCTCCCGTTCTGGATACCGATCTTGGTGTTCTTCCCAGGCGGCCCGCAGCGACGGGAGCGCCTCGGCCCAGGAGCCGCGGTCGGCGTCATCGTCGGCGGCCTCGTGGTGCGTGCCGTCACGGGCGCTTTCTCGGTTGGCGGCATATATCCGCTCGACTTGGACTCGGTTGGCGCGATGAAGGCGTGGATGGCGTCGGGGTCGGCCAGGGCTGGCGTCAGCGGCGGGGCTGGCGTCGGATGGCCGGGACCGTCAGATGGCCGGGGACCGTCAGGTGGCCGACGCTGGCCCGGTTCGTCGGGATCGTCGGCTGGGTCGGGGCGGTCGACCGGCACTCCTCACCTCCCGGAGTCGGCACCCAATTTCGGGCACGTCTCACTCTGGGCAACGGCTCTGGGGCGCATCCGGTTCAAACCCGGCGGAATGACAGGCGCCGAAGGCCATCCCGGCCAGCCAAGAGTCCGGGACGTCCTCGACTCAAGCCCTCCGCTCGCGTTGACCCTCGTCGGCACCCTGTACCTGGCCGAATTGCTTCCCACTATGCCCCTTAAAACCTAATTGTTGGTTTTGCGGGTAAGGAAAGTGTATCCGCGAGGTAAGTACCCGCCGCTGGCAGAAGGCAGATGAATAGGAGTATTATTCGAGTATAGAAATCTTTCAATGATCATCATCGAACGGGGACCGGGATGGACGGGCAGCCAGGGCAGGAGGACGGCGAGGGCGCAGGCCCGGACCGCGATCCCGGGCCGCCGCCCCCGGCTCCGGCGGCCCGGCCCCGGACCCGGGCCCGGCCGGGTCCCGACCCGCGGCTGGCGCGGTTCGCGCGCGACGACTCGCGGGCCGCGCCGGCGCCGTCGGGCCGGCTGGCGCTGCTGGCCGACGAGCTGTCCGGGCCGGAGCGGCGCTGCCCGGGCGCGACCGACGATGAGCTGGCCGGGCTGCTGCAGGCGTGGGCGGCGATCGAGTCCTGGGCCGGGGGCGCCAAGCTCGGGGTGATCCGGGAGATGATGCGCCGCGACGGGCCCCCGTCGCCCGGCAGCGACCACGGCGACCTGCCCGAGACCTGGTCGGCGTCGCTGCGGTACGAGCTGGCGGGCGCGCTGGCCTGCTCGACCCAGTCCGCCGAGCGCACCGCGTCGCTGGCGTGGGAGCTGCGGGCCCGGCTGCCCGGCACCGGCGCCCTGCTGGAGGACGGGACGCTGACCCAGCCGCCAAGGCCAAGGCCGTCACCGAGACCCTCGGGCAGCTGATGGACGCCGACGCCGCCACCGCCGAGGCCCTGATCGCCGACCAGCTGGCGGGCAAGACCTACACCCAGGTGCTGCGGCTGGCCGAGCAGGCCGCCCTCACCGTCGACCCCGCCCTGGCCGAGCGGAGGCGGGAGCACGCCCAGACGAAGAGGCGCGGGTCTCCTTCTTCCGCGAGCAGGCCGGCACCGCCGCCCTGTCCGGCCGCGACCTGCCCCCCGACGAGGCCCTCGCCGCGATGGCCACCGTCAACGCCCGCGCCGAGGAGTACAAAGAATCAGACGCCTTCGGCGACACCCCGATGGACGTGCTGCGCGCCCGCGCCTACCTCGACCTCATCAACGGACTCCCGCCGCCCGCGGAGCGGATCGCGCGCCGCGACAAGCAAACGACCCCGCCGAGTCGCTGGCCCGGGCGCAGGCGCAGGCGGCGGCCAGAGCCGCCGCTCAGGCCAGGGCCGGCAACGGAACCCGGCCCGCCCCCGAGCCGACGGCGACAACGACCCCGAAGCCGCGGCCCGACCCCGGCCCCGGCCCTGCGCCGAGGCGAGGGCAGCCTGCCAGCCCCAGGACGACGACGCTGGGCGGCCGGGCGCGGTTCCCCCGAATGTCCCGATCCCGGCGAGGCCGGAAGCGACTTCGGGCTGACCCCGACGACTGCTCCTGCACTGATTGCGACGGCGCTGCCTGGTCGATGACGACGCCGGGACCTCGACGGCAGCGGGCAAGGCGACGGCGACCCCGATGATGGCGACCCCGATGATGGCGGGCAAGCCGATGACGCGACCCCGACGTGGCCCCCGGCCCCGGTGCCGGCGGCCCGGATTCCGGCGGCCCCGGCGGCCCCGGCGGTCCGGCGGCCCCGGCCCGCCGGCCCCGGCGCGGCGCCGCCGGCCGGGCGCGACGCGTCGAGCGGCGCCCCGCTGACCTGATCGTGCCGCTGGCGACGCTGCTCGGGCTGGCCGAGCGGCCCGGCGAGATCCACGGCTTCGGCCTCCTCGACCCGGCGCTGGCCCGGGAGCTGGCCGCCGCCGCGGCCGCCAGCCCGCGCACTGAGGTATGCGTGACCGCCACCAGCGCCGAGGGGTACGCCATCGGCCACGGCTGCGCCCGGCCGCCCCGGACCGCGCCAGCCGCCCGGCCAGCCCGGCCCGCCGCGTCCCGCCTCGCGCTGCCCGCCCGGCTGAACCTGACGATCCCCGCCGCCGCCGCTCCCCGGCCGCTCGGGCCTGCCGAGCCGCGCGGGCCCCGCAAGCCACGGCGACCGCAACAGCCATCCCGGCTCCTGGGCTTCGCCCCGCGCGGTAGACCGGGAACCCCGGACGGCTTCGGCACCTGGACGCTGGTCCTGCCGGGCGGGCGCGAGCTCACCGTGCGCCTGGACCCGGTGCCGACGCTTCATGCGACCACCGATACGAAACACACGGCTACCAGCCCGAGCGACCGGCTCCGCCACCTCGTCCAGATCAGGGACGGAACCTGCACGTTCCCGCCCTGCAACCGGCACGCGCGCGAGTCAGATTTCGAGCACGCCCTGCCGTACGACCAAGGCGGGAAAACCTGCGCGTGCAACGCGGCGCGCGCAGCCGCGCCTGCCACCGGATCAAGCAGTCGCCGGATGGCAGGTCACGCAGCCGAGGCCTGGCTGGCACGGATGGAAGACCCCGGCCGGCCGCGTCTACACCCAGGAACCCAAGCGGTACCCCGACTGATCCGAACGCATCGGCGGGTCGATGTTGCGGGTGCATGAACGCCGCAAAGGCTTCGCCGCGACCCTGGGTCGCGGCCGGTAAAGCAGTACAGGATTGCTGATGAGGCCCTTCATGGCCTGTGCCACCGCGTAGACCCACCACCTGGCCGGCCTGGAGCTCGGCGTCCCCGAGAGCCATGTCTTTCACAACGATCCTCGGGATCACCTGCACCGTGAACTTCTGACGGGTCGCCGTCGCCAGGCAGGCGCCAGGTAGGCGTTGGTGCCGAGGTCGCTGAGCTTGCAGCGTCGCACGTGTGCCCCCGCCCCGGACCTAAGCGCGTAGCAGCAAGTTACAAAAGACCATATCTTGGTTACATTGTGTGAAGCGACTGGTTCTGATGTTACTAAAGGGGCGACAGCGAGGAATGGCATCTCGAGGCCGATGACATGGCGGCGCGGCTGCGTGCCGAGCTTCCCGGCGCGCTGCGGGGCGGGCAGGTGGTCGGCTACTTCCAGCCTGAGGTCGAGTTGTCGACCGGGCGGCTGGTGGCGGCTGAGCTGCTGGCCCGGTGGGAGCATCCGGATCTCGGGATCTTGCAGCCGGCCCTGTTCCTCCCGCTCGCGGAGGAGCTGGGGCTGATGGAGGAGCTGAGCCGCGTGATGCTGCGGCAGGCGCTGGCCCAGCACCGGGCCTGGGCCGCCGCCGGGTGGGCGGTCCCGGTCTCGGTCAACATCGGGCCCGGCTGCGTGGCTGACTGCGCCTTCCCGGCCTTCGTCGCCCGGCTCCTGCGCGAGGAGCAGGTGCCCGGCCAGATGCTGGCGCTGGAGGTGAGCGAGGAGACCGGGACGACGGCCGCCAGCACCACGTTCTTCGCGCAGCTGGCCGAGTCCGGCGTGCGGGTGTCCCTTGATGACTTCGGCACCGGGCTTCGCCTCGCTGGAGAGCCTCGGCGGCTGGCCCATCGACGAGCTGAAGCTGGACCGGTCCATCGTGCGGCCGATGGTCACCAGCGCCAGCTTCCGCACCATCGTCGCCACCACCATCGACCTCGCCCACCAGCTCGGCGTCAGGGTGGTGGCCGAGGGGATCGAGTCCGAGGCCGTCAGTTCCGAGCTCGCGGCCCTGGGCTGCGACATCGGCCAGGGGTTCTTCCTCGGGCGGCCGATGCCCGCCGCCGCCTTCACCGAGTGGATCCGCGACCCGGCCAGGCTCGCACCGCACCTGGAGGCCTCCGGCTACCCGCAGGCCAGCCCGCCCGCCAGCCAGGCTGGCTCCCGGGGGCTGGCCAGCGGGACAGCCAGCCGCGCGGCCCGCGCCGCGCGGCGCGTCGTGCAGCCGGTTGGCGGCGGCGCGCTGGCGGTCGCGGTGACGCTGATGGCCGCCTACGGGCTGTGGCAGGTATTCCGCTGGGGCGGGCGCGAGCACCAGGCGCTGATCGGCGACTTGGCGTTCTTCCCGGTGAACGGGGCCGCGGCCCTGCTGGCCTGGCGGGCGTCGCGGCGCGCCGACCTGGGGCGTAACGCACCTGCCGGGCGTGGCGCCTGCTGGCAGTCGCGCTGCTCCTCTACCTGCTCGGTGACCTGCTGCAGCTCGTGTACGAGGTCGTGTTGCACCGGAGGGCCTACCCGACCTGGGCCGACGCGGCCTACCTGAGCTTCTACCCGGTCGCCTTCTGGGGCCTGATCTCCTTCCCGGGCCGCCGCCGGCCGGGACCGGAGCGGTTGCGGCTGCTGCTGGACATGGGGATGGTGTTCACCGGCGGGGCGATGCTGATCTGGTACGTGGCGCTCGGCCCGGCCATCGCGGCGGGCGGCCGCTTCGACCTGTTCAACCTCGTCACCTACGCCTACCCGGTCGGTGACCTGCTGCTCCTGTTCGGGACCCTGACGGTCCTGCTGCGCGGCGCCCCCCAGTCCAGCGTCCCGGCGCTTGCGGATCTTCGCGGTCGGCATGCTGGCCTTCATCGCGGCCGACCTCATCTACGACCACATCACCGCGTACTCGACCTACCTTGGCGGTGACCCGGTCGACACGCTGTGGATACTGGCGCTGATCATCGTGTTCCTGGCGGCCGCCTGCCAGTTGCGCGCCAAGCCCGCCGGGGTCCTCGCGCCGCTGCCGAAGCCCGCCCCCGTGCGCCCGTCCTTCCTGCCCTACCTGGCCATCGTGGGCAGCTACCTGCTCCTGGCCGTCATCGGCTTGCGCAGCGTCAGGTTCGACTCCCTGGGCGGCGGCCTCCTGGTCGGGGCCGTCGCGCTGACCTTCCTGGTCAGCGCGCGCCAGTACATCGCCCTGCACGACTACGGCCGGCTGGCGGTCCGCTACCAGGAGCTGGCCGCCGATCGACGGCATTACCGGCCTGTACAACCGGCGCCATTTCATGGAGGCCGCCGAGGCCGCCTTCGCGCGCGCCCAGCGGCTCGGCCAGCCCCTCGTCGCCCTGATGATCGACGTGGACAACTTCAAGCAGATCAACGACACGCACGGCCACATCGCGGGCGACCAGGTGCTCGCCGAGATGGCCCAGGCCTGCCGCGAGCACGTGCGGCCCGACGACATCGTGGGCCGTTACGGCGGCGACGAGTTCATCATCATCATCGCCGGGGATCACCAGCCTGCGCGCGACCCAGATCGCGGACCAGCTGGCCCGCCCGACCGCCCGTGTCCTCGGCCGCGACGGCAAGCCGCTCACCTACACCGCCAGCATCGGCATCGCCGAATGCCCGCCCGGCTGGGACCTGCCCACCCTGCTCATGCACGCCGACCTGGCCATGTACGAGGCCAAGCGGGCCGGAGGCGGCAGCTGGCGCATCTTCGGCGACGCGGCGGGAACCGAACAGGCAGGCACTGGGGTAGCTGCCGTCTCCCCGGAGGCAACCAGGACTCACCAGCACTAGCGATGTGCTGTCCGAGGCTGTTGGGGCCTAAGCGGCTAGTGGACCGTGACGGCTGCTGCGTAGACACAACGGGCCGAAGGCCACCGCAGCCTGTTTCTGGGATTCCGGCTTGTTCTTGCCGCGGTACGGGATCTTCGCGTGCGTGCTTCCCTGGTAGCCCTTGTCGGCCAGGGTGACGAGGCCGGCGGCCTCCAGCTCGTCCAGGACGCCCCAGATCCACTCGGCCTTCTTGTCGTGCACCGAGCCGGGGAGCGCTCCCGACACCCACAGACGTCGCCGGTGGGATGGGATGACCTGCAGGTTCATCCCGTGCCTCTTGTGCTTGCCGAGGTAGAGCGGCCGGCGGGTCTTGCGGGACAACGGCAGCGCGGCACGGTAGAAAAGCATGGGAAGCCCCTGGTAGCGGATGAAGCGAGTTTTGGTCGACTAGCTCATCTGCCGGGGGCTTCCCTTTCGCGGCGGAGGCGCGCCGCGATGCGATCAGACTGTGACCAATCCATCACGACCAGGATGAAAATGGCTCCGTGTACTGTCCCACAAGGTCGCGAGTGCTGTCGCTCGCTCCTCGATAATGGCCACACGTGCTGGCCGCTCAATCGAATCGGCGTGATCTGCTTGGCTGGTCATTTGACCCGGCCACTTTCGATACAACGTTCCGACTCGGATATAAAATAACCGGAACTGATAGCGTTGGCAGCCAGAAGCAAGCCAGTATCGCCGGACGCTGGCAGGGCCATCCACCCACCCAGCGCCAGACCAGGGTCGCCGAATACAAAGGGTTACCGGGTGGACCTGTGGGCGATAATTATGTGCTCGCCAATGGCGAAGCACTTCCCCGCGTTCTATTGGTCCTTCTGGTGGATCGTCAAATCCGACAGTTGACCCGTCGGGCAGCAAATCGAGTACCTTGGAAGTAGTCCACCCGATGCTAGGGTACTCAGACAAGATAGCGATGTCACGTGCCAGAGCGCCGGGCGTTAGCTGATCATCAGCATCCAACACCTTGATTAGTTCGCCTGTCGCCCTCGATAGGCACATTGTTGGGGTCACCGCTTCACCGGTTTTGCGGCCGGTACCCGCACTGATTCGCTTGTCATCGGGCAGAATGCTAGCCACATCGCCGGTCTGCCCGTCTTCCTGCACAACCCACTGCCATTGCCAGTCGTCCGGCATTGCCTGCGCCAGTAGCGACTCGTACGCAGCCGTAAGATATTCGCGCACGGGTTTATAAGCTGGTGTAACGACCGTAATGATATGAGTCATGAGGGCCACCGCTCTAGTTTCGTCTCGCATGTCAAAATGGTTCGCTCTCCTGGCGTATTCGCGCAGGCGACCCTGGCTGCCGCTGACAGGATAGGGGCCGGCCTGGCGTGCCGGAAGCGGGTCGAGTTGCTCGGCCGACTTGGCCGGCTGGCGCGGTGCTTCGCGCGGGCGCGGTGCTTCGCGCGGGCGCGTTGCTTCGCAGGGGCGCGGACGGGTTGCCGGCGGGGAGGTACGGGTGCTCTGGCCAGCGAGTTGCCGACGTGGAACGGATGGCGGAGGGGCCGCAACCGGCCGCGGACCCGCCGCAACCGGCTGCGTAGGTGCCTACTGCTGTACTTTGCTGCTGCACAGGCAACGAAAGAGGCCGGTTCTGTGTTCGGAATCGGCCTCTGAACTGCGGTGGAGCTAAGGGGATTCGAACCCCTGACCCCCTGCATGCAAGGCAGGTGCGCTACCACTGCGCCATAGCCCCAGGAATACGTGTTTAGAGTACCAGCGGTTACCGCCGAACGTGGAGGACGGTAACCGCAGTTGGGTCGATCTCAAGGCACGCCGTCGGTGGCTTGGATGCATGACGTCGGTGGCTTGGATGCATGATGTCGGTCGCGTGGGCGATGACATGGACCGGTGTGCCCGGGTTAAGCACGCCGGGAGGCTCCCGCTCTGCCTCGCCGTGGCCCTCCTCTAGATGCTCAAAACAGCTCATGGGCAGGCATTTTTCGTTCATGTTTGGGCTTGTCGGATCGTGTAGACAACGTTCGGCGAATGGCGCTACAGTGAGCACCGCGCTACGCAGTGTAGTCCGGTTCTTTCCCTCCGGGCTGCCTCGCGCGGTGGCGCCGTGGGCATCTCGGGTTCTGGGGGGTTACTTGGGGTGCCCGCAGGGTCGGCCCCTGGGCGGCCGACCCCGCCTAGGGGCCGGCCATCGGTGCCTCAACTCCCCAAAGCACAGCAGCACAAGGGGGCATTGGTGGGCGTTGTCTGGGGCGAAGGTGCGTCGGGCCAGCCCGGCCCGGCCACTGGCACGGGCCTCTCCGGCTGGGTCGAGCGCATCATCCACACAGTTTGGCGGCGGCTATTCATGCATGGCGGTGAGGCATGAGCACAATGACACGATGGGAAGCGACGCGCATCGGCTACCTCCTCACGGCGGCGATGGCCGGCCGGCGGTATGACGAAGCGTCCACCCTGTGGCGGGAACTCGACGAATCCGCCCAGTGCGACGTCATCACCGCGCTCTCCGCGCAGGCCAGGCGGGCCGTGCAGGAGGCGGGCATCCCACTGCAGATCGATTTCACCGGGCTGGCTGATACGAGCTGCACCGAGGCGCGCGCCGCCGCGGAAGCGGTCTACGCGGGCAGCAAGTCGTGGCGTCCGCCGCAGTGCCCGCACTGCCGGGAACTGGTGGCCTCCGCGCTCGCCGAGATTCAACTCCAAGCGGGGGTCGCCGCGGGGATGCCGCCGTCCTACATAGACCTCATCTGCCGCGGGAGGGCGGTAGGCGGCGCCGCCTGAGCTAGCTCGTCTGAGCTACCTCAGGCGAGCTAGCTTCGGCAGCTGTAACTTCGGCAAGCTGTAACTTCAGCAGCTGTAACTTCAGCAACCGGGACAACCGGCGGTCGGCCAGCGGCTTGCCGCCGGTCTGGCAGGTGGGGCAGTACTGCAGCGAGGAATCGGCGAAGGAGACCTCGCGGATTGTGTCGCCGCACACCGGGCACGGCTGGCCCGTCTTGGCGTGCACCCGCAGCCCGGTCTTCTTCTCTCCCTTGAGGTTAGCCGCCGCCAGGCCGGCCGACCGCTTCACCGCCTCGGCGAGCGTGCTCACTATCGCCTCGTGCAGCACCGCCACCTCCTCGGGGGTGAAGCTGGAGGCGAGCTTGAACGGTGACATCTTCGCGGCGTGCAGCACCTCATCGGAGTAGGCGTTGCCGATTCCCGCGATGATGTGCTGGTCGCGGAGCACGCCCTTGATCTGGGTGCGCCGACCCGCCAGGATCGCGGCGAGCGCGTCCACCGTGAAATCGTCGGCCAGTGGCTCGGGGCCGAGGGTCGCGACGCCCGGCACGTCGGCGGGATCGCGGACGAGGTAGACGGCGAGCCTCTTCTGCGTGCCCGCCTCGGTGAGATCGAACCCGGTCTCGTCCTCGAGCACCAGCCGGAAGGCCAGCGGGCTCTTTCCCGGCCTGAGTGGCTTGTCCGGTATGTCGGTCCGCCAGCGCAGCCAGCCCGCCCGCGCGAGGTGCATGACCAAGTGCAGGTCACCCGCGCCAGAGGCGCCGGAGTCAGCCGCACCAGAGCCGTCGGCGCAGCGTAGATCCAAGAACTTGCCGTGCCGAGTGATCTCGGTAATCGCGGCCCCGGACAGCGCCGACAACGGCGGGTCGAAGGTCTTCAGGACCGCGAACGAGGCAGCCTCGACGCGCGCGATGACGCGACCACTCGCATGTTCGCGGAGGAAGACCGCGAGGGCTTCCACCTCCGGCAGTTCCGGCATGCCTATAAGTCTAAATGAGCAGGTGAAAAAACCTGCCTAGGTGAGCAGGTGAGAGAAAAGGTCGATGAGCAGGTGGAGAACTCGCCAAGGTGAGCAGGCGAGAACAGCTCAATGAGCAGGCGGGAGAACTCGCCTAGCTGAGCAGGTCGGAGGCCTAGCTGAGCAGGTCGGAGAAGGCGGCGATGCTGTCGAGCACGTGCGTTGCGCCGGCCTCGCGGAGCGCCTCGGCCGGGCGGGCACCGCAGCCGATGCCGACGACCAGACCGGCCCCCGCCCGGTGGCCGGAGAGCACGCCGTCCTCGGTGGCGCTGACCACCGCGACCTCATGCACGTCCACGGTGCCGAGCCGGAGCATCGCGGTGAGCACCGGATCCGGCCAGGGGAAGCTCCGGGGCACATCGTCGGCGCAGAGCACCAGATCGGCGCCGCGGAGCGGACCGATCAGGTCCTCGCAGGCGGACCGGGAGAGCACTGTGACCAGGGCTACCTGGGCACCCGGCCGGCCGCCTTGCCGATCGCGTCGGCGACCACGGCAGGGACGCTGACGCCGAACCGTTGCGCTGCCGCGCGGAACGACCGGTCGAACGCGAGCGTCGCCACCTGGGCGCGCAGGTCGTCCGTCTCGAAGAGCTCGCGGAGCACCGCGGCGGGCGGACGCCCGCGCGAACGGTCGAACCTGACCATGGATCGGACGTAATCCTGCGTCCCGGGGACGATGCCCTGGGTCGCGATCGCCTCGGCATAGGCGCGCTCCACGACGAAGTCTTCGATGACTATGCCCGCCAAGTCCAGGCAGACCAGCGAGATGGGAGTAGGTTCGGTCATCGCACGCGCCTAAAGGGGGATTCAGCGCCGGTAACGGTTGCAGCGGGTCTGAGGGGACCCAAGTAGCCCAGGTGGGCCTACCTAAGCGGGGCCCGACACAGGCAGGGACCGACACAAGCGGGCCGGCACAGGCGGGGCCGGCGAGCTAGTAGTCGTCGGGAGCGGTGGCCTCGCTCCACAGATCGAGGTCCGCCCGCTGCGCCGCGACCTTACGCCAGACCGCCAGACCGCCAAGCACAAGCAGGATGAGGATCAACAGCTTCTTCACCGAGCCGGTCCCTCCGTCGATAACCCGTGTCGTCGTAGGCCCGCGAAGTCCCGGGCCACAGTGGTTAGCCTACCCCCGACCCGGTCAGCTGCTGTTCGAGCTGCTGAAGAGACCTGCCCTTAGTTTCCGGCACCTTTTGGTAGAAGTAGCCCAGAGCGACCACTGTCAGCGCGCCGAACAGGAGAAACACGCCTATGTCTCCGATCGCGTTCTTGAGGGTGAGGAACGAGATCGTCACGACGAAGTTCGCCGACCAGTTGGCGATCGTGGCCACGCTCATCGCCGCGCCCCGGATCCGCAGCGGGTAGATCTCCGCGATCAGCAGCCAGAACACGGGCCCGAGGCCGACCGCGAACGAGCCGGTGTAGACGAGCAGGCCGATGATCGCCGTGACGGCGAGCGCCCCGTGCAGCTGCGAGCCGCCGGTGAAACTGCCCGCCACGAGGAACATGCCGACTGCCATCCCCGACCGTCCCGGAGAGCAGCAGCGTCCGCCGTCCGACCCGGTCGAGCAGCCTGATCGCGACGATCGTCATGGCCACGTTCACCCCGCCGTTGACCACGTTGGCGAGCAGCGCGGCGTGGGTGCCGAACCCCGCGTTCGACAGCAGCGTCGGCGCGTAGTAGATCACCGTGTTGATGCCGGTGATCTGCTGGAAGATTGCCATCAGCACACCCAGCATGAGCAACGGGCGCAGTTTCGGTGCGAGCAGGGCTCGCGTGCTCACCTTCTGCATGCCGGTTACCCGATGGATCTCCGCGATCTCCGGCTCGACCTCGTCCGGCGCGCGCAGCCGGCGAGCACCTGCCGCGCCTCCGCGTCCCGGCCCTGCTCGACCAGCCAGTGCGGGGATTCGTGCTGGGTGAGCATGCCGACGAACAGCATCACTGCTGGGATGGCCGCCAGGCCGAACATCAGCCGCCAGTCCTTGGTGCCCGCCAGCCAGTAGTCCGCCAGGTAAGAGACCAGGATGCCGGAGGTGATCGCGAGCTGGTTCAAGGACACCAGGCCGCCGCGGACCGCCGGCGGCGCCGTTTCGCCGATGTAGAGCGGGACCACCATCGAGGCCGAGCCGACCGCGAGTCCGATGATCACCCGCGCCGCGAGCAGCGCGGGGAAGGTCGGGGAGAACGCGGCCAGCGCCACGCCGACAATGAAGATGAGCGCGGTGATCAAGACGGTCGGCCTGCGCCCGATCCGGTCGGCGATCCGGCCGGCGAAAAGCGCTCCCACGGCAGCGCCGACGAGCAGCAGGCTGGTGACCAGTTCCTCTTGGAAGGAGGAGAGGCCACCGAAGCTGTTCTTGAGGAAGAGCAGCGCACCGGAGACGACGCCGGTGTCGTACCCGAAGAGCAGCCCGCCGAGCGCGGTCACCGCCGACGCCGTGACTACGTTCCGCCGGATCGTCTGCCCCGTCAGCGGCGCTCGATCCTGCGTGTTCCCAGTTGTCACGTTGTGTCCCCCCCGTTACATTCGCGTAACGGGAAAATCCCCAGCAACCACAGTAACAAAACGTAATAGTGTTCGTACACACGGTTATGAATGTGTTAGGGATGCGTTAGCGATGCGACCGAACGGCGTAGTGCTACCGTCGGTGTCCCGTCAGAGGGGTCGAGCAGGAAATCGAAAGCCCCCCTGTTTCCAGGGGGGCTTTTGAGTCGATAGTGGGGGTACGTGGACTTGAACCACGGGCCTCGTCCTTATCAGGGACGCGCTCTAACCGACTGAGCTATACCCCCTCCGGGGCAGCACCCCTCTAGGGGGGAGCCCTATCGACTGGGTTACTCTACCGCATCCCGGATGCTGTTCGCGTCGCGATCAGTCCGTCTCCCGCAGGGTCACCTCGATGCCGCCGACGGTCTTCGCGATCAGGTTGTAGATGACCGACCCGATCGTGGATAGCGCCGTGATCAGCACGATGTTCAGCGCGCCGAGCATGGCCGTGTAGCCGAGGATGAGCGACGCGGAGAACCAGTGCGAGATGTTCGTGCCGGCCGTGTTCTGGCTGGAGGTGATCGACGAGACCTGGTGCTGCAGCGAGTCGAAAACGCCGAGCGCGGACAGCACCATGTAGAGGACCGCGACAGCGACGAACAAGATAATGAAGGCCACGACGGAGGCCACGAAGCTGTACTTCATCACCGACCAGGGCTCTACCCGCGAGAGGGTCAGCATCGCCTGGCGCTTGTTCGATCGGCGCACCGTTGGCCCCTGCCTGCCCTTGGCGGCCTTGCGCTCGCTGCGCTTCTGCCAGAAGCCGGAGACGGAGCCCGAGACGGAGCCCGCCAGCCCGGCGGCAGCACCGGTTAGCCCGGCGGCAGCCGCGGTGGCGGTCGAAGAGAAGCCGGAACCCGACGTCGCGCCCTGGGTGCCGGTCCCGCTCAGCCCGCCAACCCCGTTCTGGGAACCGGTGCCGTTCGACGCGCCGGTGCCGACCGAACCAGCCGAACCAGCCGTGTCCTGCCACGCCGAGCGCGAGTAATTCGGCTGCGCGCGCGTCGGGGGCGCTGTGTTCGCCGGGGGCGCTGTGTAAGCAGGCGGCGGCGAGTAAGCAGGCGGCGAGTAAGCCGACGACGTTGAGTACGGCGAATCCTGCTGCCCCGACGCTGACGACGCTGACGACGACGCTGACGACGACGAAGTGGTTGGCGTTGGGGCAGCAGGCCGCGCAGGACTCGGAGTCGCGGGCCGCGCAGGAGCCGGCGTAAACGAGGGCCTGCTGATCTCGTCCGCAGGCACCTGCGGGCTCTGATCGGCCTCAGTGGCCGAATCGGTCGCGCCTCCGCTCTTGGCATCGCTTCCGGACCACGTCCATGATGATGACATAGAGCCATTGTCAATGACCGCACCGTCGCCATCCACCTCTGGGTCCGATTCCCGCAGGTCCGGATCCGTTATGAACGGCGACTGCGTCTTTGATCCCGCTTCGTCCACGCCGTCCTCCTCGGTAACCAACTGGTGCCCCTTTGTACCTTTTAGCCGAGACTATCCGACACTACTCAGACGTCGGTGTCCCCTGATTCGTTGTCACTGTCGGCTATTTCACTGACAGTAGCCGCTTCATCGGTCTCGACGGCGTCATCGATCTCGACCGTCTCGTCAGTCTCGACCGCGCCGTCACCCACGACGACGCTGTCGGCCACCGACTCGGCGTTTCGCGCCAGCGCAACCACGGTGACTCCGGACGCGAGGTTCATCAGCCTGACGCCCATCGTCACCCGTCCGGTCTGCCGTACCTCGCTTGCCCGGGTCCTGATGACGCCGCCATTCGAAGTGATCGCGAATACCTCGTCGTCCGGACGGACCATCAGCGCGCCCACCAGGCCACCTCGGCCCTCGGTGATCTGGGCGGTGATGACGCCAAGACCGCCGCGGTTCCGGAGAGGGTACTGGTCAGCAGGCGTCCGCTTAGCGTATCCGCCTTCCGTGGCCACGAGGACGTCTTCGCGTCTCCCGCACCACGTACATGCCAAGCAGCTCATCGCCCTCGTTGAACCGCATCCCGATCACGCCGGAGGTGGCCCGGCCCATCGGCCGCAACTGCTCGTCGCTGGCGTTGAACCGGATCGCCTGCGCGCCCTTGCTGACGAGCAGCAGGTCCTCCTCCGGGAGACCAGCGCGGCGCCGATCACCTCATCGTCCTCGCGCAGGTTGATCGCGATCAGACCGCCGGCGCGCGGCGAGTCGTACTCGGACAACTTCGACTTCTTCACCAGACCGGACCTCGTGGCGAGCACCAGGTACGGCGCCACCGTGTAGTCCCGCAGGGTGAGGACCTCGGCGATCTGCTCGTCCGGCTGGAAGGCGAGCAGGTTGGCCACGTGCTGGCCGCGCGCGTCCCGCCCGGCGTCGGGGAACTCGTACCCCTTGGCCCGGTACACCCTGCCCTTGTTGGTGAAGAACAGGATCCAGTTATGCGTTGACGTGACAAAGAAGTGGTCCACGATGTCGTCGGACCGCAGCGCCGCACCGCGCACGCCCTTGCCGCCGCGTCGCTGCGCCCGGTACTGATCGGTATTGGTCCGCTTCGCGTACCCGCCACGGGTGATCGTAACCACGATGTCGGATTCGGCGATCAGGTCCTCGTCCGCGACCTCGCCGTCGTAGGCGATGATCTCGGTCCGCCGGACATCGCCGAACTTCGAGACGATCTCGCCCAGCTCGGTCCCGACGATCTGCCGCTGCCGCGCGGGCGAGGCCAGGATGTCCTCCAGGTCGGCGATCCGCGTCTGGAGCTCGTCGCGCTCGTCCATCAGCTCCTGCCGCTCGAGGGCGGCCAGCTTGCGCAGCTGCATGTCGAGGATGGCCCGGGCCTGGATCTCATCGAGCCCGAGCAGCGCCATCAGTCCCTGCTGCGCGACCGCAGCGGACTCAGAACCCCGGATGAGCGCGATGACCTCGTCGATGGCGTCGATCGCGGCGAGCAGCGCGGCGACGATGTGCAGCCGCTCCTGGGCCTTGCGGAGCCGGAACCTGGTCCGCCGCTGGATGACCTCGATCTGGTGCGCGACCCAGTACCTGATCATCTGGTCGAGGCGGAGCGTGCGCGGCACGCCGTCCACCAGGGCCAGCATGATCACGCCGAACGTGTCCTGCAGCTGGGTGTGCTTGTAGAGGTTGTTCAGCACGACCTTGGCGATCGCGTCCTTCCGCAGGACGATCACCAGCCGCTGCCCGGTCCGGCCGCTGGTCTCATCGCGCACGTCGGCGATGCCGGAGAGCTTGGCCTCCCGGACCAGCTCGACGATCTTCGACGCCAGGTTGTCCGGGTTGACCTGGAACGGGAGCTCCTTGACGACCAGGCAGTTGCGGCCCTGGATCTCCTCGTGCTCCACCACCGCGCGCATGGTGATCGAGCCGCGCCCGGTCCGGTACGCCTCGCGGATGCCGCGCCGCCCGACGATCTGGCCGTAGGTCGGGAAGTCCGGCCCCGGAATCCGCTCGATCAGCCCGTCGAGCAGCTCCTCGTGCGGCGTCCGCTTCGGCAGCCCGTCCTCGGTCTCGGCCGGCGTCTCGGCGGGCGGCGCCTCGAATCGCTCGTAATTCTCCAGGTACCACTGGACGCCGGCCGCGATCTCGCGCAGGTTGTGCGGCGGGATCTTGGTCGCCATCCCGACGGCGATGCCCTCGGAGCCGTTGACGAGCAGGTTGGGGAAGCGCGCCGGCAGCACGACGGGTTCCGCCGACCGGCCGTCATAGTTCGGCCGGAAGTCGACGGTCTCCTCGTTGATGTCCCGCAGCATCTCCATCGCCAGCGGGGCCAGGCGGCACTCGGTGTACCGCATGGCGGCAGGCGGGTCGTTGCCAGGGGAGCCGAAGTTGCCCTGCCCGTCGACCGTCGGCATCCGCATCGTCCACGGCTGGGCCATCCGGACGAGCGCGTCGTAGATCGAGCTGTCGCCGTGCGGGTGGTAGTTGCCCATCACCTCGCCGACGACACGCGAGCACTTGAAGTACCCCCGGTCGGGCCGGAAGCCGCCGTCGTACATCGCGTAGAGGATTCGCGTGTGCACCGGCTTGAGTCCGTCGCGCACGTCAGGCAGCGCCCGTCCGACGATGACCGACATCGCGTAGTCGATGTAGCTGCGCTGCATCTCGACCTGGATGTCGACCGGCTCGGTACGGTCGTGCCCCCCTTCGGGCGGACCCATCACTTCGGTCACTTCGCAACCTCTCGTTCAAAGATCAAAACAGGTGATACGGAACGGTGCCGTGTTTCACGTGAATCATTCCGCTGGAGCGTCGCAGCCGGTGGACAGCGCTGGCCGCTAAATATCCAGGAACCGCACGTCCTTCGCGTTTCGCGTGATGAAGGAGCGCCGGGACTCCACGTCCTCGCCCATCAGCACGCTGAACAGCTCGTCCGCCTGCGCCGCGTCGTCCACGGTGATTTGGAGCAGCACCCGCCGCGCCGGATTCATCGTGGTCTCCCAGAGCTCGTCTGCGTTCATCTCGCCGAGGCCCTTGAACCGCTGCACGCCGTCCCGCGGCCGAGGGTCCCTGCGCCCGGCGGCGATGCCCGCCTCGATAACCCGGACCAGCTCGGCGTCGGTGAACACGTAGTCGGGGGCGACACCGCGCTCGATCCACTTGATCTTGAACAGCGGCGGCTGGGCGAGGTAGACGTACCCGGCCTCGATCAGCGGCTTCATGAACCGGAAGAGCAGCGTGAGCAGCAGCGTCCTGATGTGCTGCCCGTCCACGTCGGCGTCCGCCATCAGGATGATCTTGTGGTAGCGGAGCTTGGTGATGTCGAACTCGTCGTGGATGCCCGCGCCGAGCGCGGTGATCATCGACTGGACCTCGTTGTTCTTGAGCACCCGGTCGATGCGGGACTTCTCGACGTTGATGATCTTGCCGCGGATCGGCAGGATCGCCTGGAACTTGCGGGTCACGCCCGCCCTTGGCGGAGCCGCCCGCCGAGTCGCCCTCGACCACGTAGATCTCGGACTTGGCCGGGTCGGTGGACTGGCAGTCGGCCAGCTTGCCGGGCAGCCCGTTGGTCTCCATCGCCGACTTGCGCCGGGTGAGGTCGCGCGCCGCCCGGGCCGCGATCCGCGCCCGCGCCGCCTGGCTGGCCTTGTTGATGATGTCCTTGGCCTCGCCGGGGTTGCGGTCGAACCAGTCGCGCAGCTGGTCGTTGGCGGCCTTCTGCACGAACGACTTGGCCTCGGTGTTGCCCAGCTTGGTCTTGGTCTGCCCCTCGAACTGCGGCTCGGCCAGCTTGATCGAGACGATCGCGGTCAGGCCCTCGCGGACGTCCTCGCCGGTGAGGTTGTCTTCCTTCTCCTTGAGCAGCCTCTGGTCGCGCGCGTACTTGTTGACGACCGTGGTCAGCGCGGCGCGGAACCCCTCCTCGTGGGTGCCGCCCTCGGCGGTGTTGATCACGTTCGCGAACGTGTGCACGGACTCGGTGTAGGCGTTGGTCCACTGCATCGCGATCTCGACCGACATGCCGGGCCCTCGTCAGCAGAACTCGATGATCGAGGGGTGGACCGGCTCCTTGGACGCGTTCAGGTAGCGGACGAAGTCGGCGATGCCGCCCGGGTACTGGTAGACGACCGTGCGCGCCTTGGCGGCGGGCGACTGGGCGGCCAGCATCCTCGTCATCGTCGATGGCGGCACCTTGGCCGGCCGCTCGTCGGTGAAGGAGATCCGCAGCCCCCGGTTGAGGAACGCCGTCTCCTGGCAGCGGCGCGACAGCGTCTCGAAGGACCAGTCGGTGGTCTCGAAGATCGACCTCGTCCGCCCAGAACGTATCGTCGTGCCCGTTTCCTCGTGGCGCGCCGCGGTGCAGCTTCGTGCCACCGGGGCACCCCCGGCGTAGGACTGCGTCCAGACGTAGCCGTCCTTGCGGATTTCCACCTCAAGCCGGACCGAGAGCGCGTTCACCACCGAGAGGCCGACACCGTGCAAGCCGCCGGAGACGGCGTAGGACCCCTTATCGAACTTGCCGCCGGCGTGCAGCGTGGTCATCACGACCTCAACCGCCGGGCGCTTCTCGATCGGGTGCTCGTCCACCGGGATGCCCCGGCCGTCGTCGATGACCCGGACACCGCCGTCGGCGAGCAGCGTCACCTGGATGTCGGTCGCGTAGCCGGCCAGGGCCTCGTCGACCGAGTTGTCCACAACCTCGTAGACCAGGTGGTGCAGTCCGCGCTCGCCGGTTGAGCCGATGTACATGCCGGGACGCTTACGGACGGCCTCAAGGCCCTCGAGTACCGTGATGGACCGCGCATCGTAATCGTTCGACAAAAATGAACTCCATCCTGCTGCTGACAGTGACCGGTCCCCGGTAACCGTGCCCCCGGCCACCAGACGATCGGCCAAGGCCACTGTCTTACAGGGACACTGCGCCCGCCGTCGGCCATGGGCCAGTCACTCTGCGGTCGCGCGGCCCTCACGCTGCCACAGTCACCGGCAGTCTTATCCGCGTGACTACCCTCTATTTTAGCTGTGGTTAAGGACACTCGCGGCGCCTTGACGGCAGGAGTTTCGGCGTCGCCGACGGCTTCCGCTGCTCATCTGGCCCGTAGACGGCCCGCTCTGCCGCGGTGGGGCGGACGGGCCGCGGACCCGGATCCGGCGGACGTGCCGTGCCAAGTTCCTCGGCCAGTCGCTTGATGAACTGGGGGGACATCAGGCGAATCTGGGCCGCCCAGGCGTCGGAGTCCGCGGTCACCATGAGCTCGCCGTTCCTGAACGCCTCGGGCCGGGTGTGGCTGGCGAGCTGAGGGCCGACGATCTCGGGCCAGTCGCCGAAAACCGCGCCCACGGCGGCCCGCTGCCGCCAGCCGCGGGCGGACAGCAGGCCGCCGACGGCGGCGTTGAGCGGCTGTGGGTCGTCGCGCCGCGGTCGCGCCCACCAGGCCGGGGACTGCGCGCCTGAGAGAGTAAGCCCGGTACGTTCCATATCGGGATTTTGATTTTGATTTGCTGCCGCGAGCTGGCCGTGGGGGACGGGGCGCTCGCCTCTCGCCCAGGCGTCCGCTCGTGCTCGTGCCAGCGCCTCGGTGGCGAGCCGGGCGCGTTCCGGGTCAGGACGCATCGGCGGCGCTGGAGCTGCGGGCGCAGTGGATCTCCGACCGGTCAGCGCGCCGGCCGCGACGGTGAAGCGGGCGCCGGTCAAGATCTCCGGGACGTCCGCGGGGACGGCCGCGGTCACCAGGACCTGCTCGGCGGTGGCGACCAGGGCGGCGAGGCGGTCGCGGCGGCCCGCGTCGAGCTCGGCGAACACGTCGTCGAGGATCAGCACCGGGTCCTCGCGGCCGGCCCGGAGCAGGTCGAAGCTGGCCAGCCGGAGGGCGAGCGCGAGCGACCAGGACTCGCCGTGGCTGGCGTAACCGCGGGCGGGCAGCGTCCGGATGCTCAGCTCAAGCTCGTCGCGGTGCGGGCCGGCCAGGCACACGCCGCGGTCGAGCTCGCACGACCTGACCTCGAGCAGGGCCGCCCGCAGCGATTGCTCGGCGGCGCGCACGCGTTCCCCGTGGCTCAGGCTCGGCGGCTCGGCCGGACCGTCGTCCGTGGCCCCTGCCGGGCGTCCGGCCCGCGGCCGGGCGCTCCTCGGCCGGGGCCCCGTGCCGGGCGTCCACTTGCCGTTATCTCACCGGCCGGCTCCCGCTGTGCCTCGGGCTCGAATGAGCGCCGGTACGCGATCTCGGCCGGGCCATGGCCGCCGCCGGCGACCGCCAGGTACGCGCGCTCGACGTGCGGGCGGATCGCCTGGACGAGGTGCTCGCGAGCGACGAGCAGTTCGGCGCCCGTCCTCGCGAGGTGCGCGTCCCAGACGTCGAGGGTGGCCGTCACCGCCTCCCTGACTGCCGTTTGCCCTTGGGGCCGCCCTTCGGCCCCGCCGACTTGAGCAGGGCGGTGCGCTGCTTGACCACCCGCTCGTAGTCGGCGCGTACCGCGGCGTACCGCGGCGCCATCGCCACGAGCAGGTCGTCGAGGAACCGCCGCCGCTCGCCGGGGTCGCCCTTGACCAGCGCGAGGTCCTCCGGCGCGAACAGCACCGTGCGGACCACCCCGAGAACGTCACGGGGCCTGGTCAGCGGTGCGCGGTTGAGCCGGACCCGGTTGGCGCGGCCCGCGTTCAGCTCGATCTCCACAAGCGCGTCGCTGGGGGTTGTGGAGATCGCGGCCCGGATGATCGCCTGCTCCGCCCCGCCCGGATGAGCGGCGCGTCCTGGGCGGATCGGTGGCTGGTGAGCGTGGCCACGTAGCCGACCGCCTCGACGAGGTTGGTCTTGCCCTCGCCGTTCGGCCCGCTGAAGATCGTGACACCCCGCGCGAGCGGAACGTCGACGGCCGGTACGAGCGGAAGTCCGTCAGCGCAAGGCGGGTCAAGTGCACGCTTCTGAGCGTATCGGCTAACGCCGACACTGAACCGGCGCTAGCCCGGCCGGCTCCCCCTCGCTCGGCTTCACGCCGACGTTCGGCCTACCCACCACCATCCAGCGCCCCGAAATTTCATCGTATAAGCCCATACTGTTGAGCAA
>CAVZUX010000004.1:0-14437 GCA_963778435.1 uncultured Actinomycetota bacterium | reverse complement strand
CGGTCGCCGCTGCCGCCCCGGCCGACCGGGGTGACGCGCTGCCCGACGGCCTTCCGGGCGGAACGGCGGCTGCTGCACGCCGCCTTCCAGCGGACCCCGGTCGCGCTTTTCCTGCTTGAGCAGCACAGCACGATCAGGCGGGCCAACGACAAGGCCGCCGCGCTGCTCGGGTTCCCATCGGGTTACGCCACAGGCAAGCCGCTGACGGCCTTCGTGGACCTGCCGTTCCGGGCCGCCGTGCAGACGCAGCTGGCCGCGGTGGCGCGGACCGGCGCGGACCGCAGGTCAATTGCCGCGTGCTGACCTCGACCGGGCCGCTTGACGCGACGCTGACGGCGGCCACGGTCGAGCTGCCCGGCGATCCGCCGCTGTTCATGGTCACCATCACGCCCGCCGACGCGGGCGGTCGCCAACGGCGAGCCCGCCGCGGTCCCCGCAGTCGGCGCGGGGACGGCCGCCGCCGAGGACGACGTGACCGACCCCGCGATCGTGGCGATGACCAAGCGGCTCGACATGGTGACCGCGGTGACCAGGCTGCTGCTGGACAACAGCACCTTCAGCGAGGCGCGTCACCATGCAGCGGTTCGCGCGGCTGCTGGCGGGCGAGCTCGCGGACTGGGTCATCATCGACATCGACCGCGGCGGCCAGCTCCGCCGCCAGTTCGCGGCGGGCGTCGCGCGGCGGCCAGGGCGACCGGCGCAATCCGGCAGGCGCGGAGCGCGCCGCGCGGGCCGTCGACCCCGACCCGGAGTCGGCCCCCTGGCAGGTGCACTCGAGCGGCAAGTCCGTGCTGCTCGCGCACCCCGAGGACCCCTCGGTGCTCGGCTCGGGCCCGGACGGCATACCGCTGCTCATGGCGCTCGGCGCCACCTCGCTGATCTGCGTGCCGATCGCCGACAGCACCACCGAGCTACGGGGCGCTGACGCTGGCGCGGCAGCCGGCCAGCGGCCGCTTCGGCGTCGCCGACCTCGGCCTGGCCGAGGAGCTCGGCACGCACCTCGCGATCGCGATCCGGGTCGACCGGATGTTCCGCCGCCGGTCGGAGGTGGCCGAGGCGCTCCAGGCGAGCCTGCTGCCGGCCACCCTGCCGGCGGTGCCGGGCTCGAGTTCGCCGCGGCCTACATCGGCGCCACCCAGTGGCAGGAGATCAGCGGGGACTTCTACGACGTGTTCCCCTCCTGCGACGGCTGGGCCATCGCGATCGGCGACGTCTGCGGCAAGGGCCAGGACGCGGCGGCGATGACCGCCGCCGCCAGGCACTCGATCCGCGCCCTGTCGCATGTGCACGACGCGCCAGCGGACGTGCTCACCGCGGCCAACCAGGTGCTGCTGGCCGGGGACTACGGCGAGCGCTTCGTGACCGCCTCGCTCGCCTTCCTGCGGCAGCGCGGCCGCCGGGTGCAGGTCCGGCTGGGCGGCTGCGGCCATCCCGGCCCCGCCGTCGTCCGGGCGGACGGGCGGGTGGAGATCCTCGATGTGGACGGTCTGCCGCTCGGGCTGTTCGGCGACTCGGAGGCGAGCAAGACGGAGCTGGAGCTCCGCCAGGGCGACCTGTTGTTCTTCTACACCGACGGGGTGACCGAGGCGCACAGCGCGGACCTGGGGTTCTTCGAGGACCGGCTGGCGGACGAGCTCGCCCGGTCGCGGGGCGCTCGGCGTCGGAGACCGTGCGCGCGGTCCAGGATCTGGTCACGTCGTTCTCCGATGGCGAGCTGCGGGATGACGTCACGATGCTCGCGGTCAGGGTGGGTCCCTGAGGCGCGAGCATCGTGAGCTGAGTGATCTTCTGTTGTTACCGGCCTGGGGGCCGCCCGCCGGGGGTGCGGGCTACGGCTGCTCGTACAGGTCCTCCGGCTGCTCGTAGAGGTCCTCGATCACTTCGGTCTGGCCGTTGACGGCGCGGTAGCCCCCCTGCGGTTCGCCGTTGAGCGTCGCCGCGTCGATGACGTCCTCCTGGTCGACGAACGTCGGCTGCGGCGCGGTGCCGGCCTCGATCGCAGGTGCCGGGGCGGGCGCGTGGTGGCACTGCGCCTGCCGGACCCGGCTGCCGGGGTAGGTCCGCCGGACTGGATCCGCCGGCCCAGCCAGCCGTAGGTGCGCTTGGGGAGCACCAGTCCGATGAGGCCGACGAGCATGAGCACCCAGCCGACCGTGTGCAGGTTCAGCCACGAGGGGGTCGCGTTCACAGCGAAGGCCAGGATCGCGCCGACCGCGATGAGTGCCAGGCCTGCTCCGGTTTTCATGGAGGATTGTCCTTTCCAGTGAGCGGATGTGTCATGACGCGAGCCAGGCGCTCTCTACGTCGAGCAGGCGGCTGCGGAGGTGGCTCAGCGCGCGGGACAGCAGCCGGGACACGTGCATCTGGGAAATGCCGAGGCTGGCGCCGATCTCGGCCTGGGTCAGGTTGCCGTAGAAGCGCATGGTGAGGATCTTCTGCTCGCGCTCGGGAAGCTCGTCCCAGTGGGTGGCGACGGCCTCCATGTCGATCGAGTGCTCGAGGTCGGCGTCCTCATCGCCGAGCATGTCGGACAGCTGCCCGGGGTCCTCATGGTCCGACAGCGGCGCGTCAAGCGAGTAGGCGCTGAACACCATGTCCGCCTGCCGGGCCTCGAGCAGGTCCTCGCATGCTCACGCCGAGCCGCTCGGTCAGCTCGGCGTTGGTGGGCTGGCGGCCGAGCTGCGTGGGTGAGGTCCTCGGACGCCTTGCGCATCGAGAGCAGCAGCTCCTGGGCGGAGCGCCGGACGTGCACCTGCCACCGCTTGTCGCGGAAGTGCCGCTTGATCTCCCCGCTCACGCACGGCGTCGCGTACGCGGTGAGGTTGTTGCCGAAGGCGGGATCGTAGTTGTTGATCGCCTTGAGCAAACCGACGTAGCCGACCTGCATCAGGTCCTCGACCGGCTCGGGGCTGCCGCGGTACTGCCGCACGCACGAGCGGACCAGCTTCTCGTGCCGCTCCACCAGGAGCTCGCAGAGCGCCGCGCGCTCCTCGCTTTCGCGCGGCAGCGCGTGCAGGCGGATGAGGAGCTCGTCGTCGGACAGCCCTCGAAGCTCCGCGCGGGAAAAGCCCGAGGCGGGCGCTTCTTCTGTTGCCTTCGTCATGGCCGTCTCCGGGGGTGAGGGAATGCCGGACGGAGGCTGTTGTGCCCGCACCAGAGCTTCTAAACTTCTTATCATGTGACCTACCTCACGTTCGCAGGCGCCGTCCAACAGCCCTGGCGGGCGCCGCCGGAGCGTGATCTTCGGGAAGAACGGGTAGTCGCGAATTCATGACTACGCAAGTGCAGGCAACGGACCGGCTTACCCGCAGGTCGCAGGCGGGTGACGTCGTCTTGGCCTACATCGACGCCCAGGCGGCCCGGCTCCGGGCGCTCGATCCCGCCGTCCGCCGCGACGAGCCGGACGCCATTCACCAGATGCGGGTAACCACCCGGCGGCTGCGCGCCGCCCTCCAGGCGTTCCCGATGGTCGCGCCAAGGCCGACCACGCGCCTGCAGGGCGAACTGCGATGGCTCGGCCAGGTACTCGGCGACGCCCGTGACGCCGAGGTCCTCGAGCAGTACTTCGAGGACGAACTGGACCGCACCCCGGTCGAGCTGGTGATCGGCCCCGCTCAGGCGCGGGTGACGGCGCACTTCGCCGCGGCCCGCGCCGCGGGTCGGGGCGCGGTGCTCGAGGCGCTGGAGTCGCCGCGGTACCGGGGGTACTCGCCGACCTCGACCGGCTGCTCGAGGACCCGCTGCGGACGACAGCGGCGACGGCGCCGGCCGCCGAGATCCTGCCGCCGGCCGTCGCGCACGCCTACCGGCGGGTCAAGCACCGAATGCACCGGGCCAGGCAGGCACCTGCGGACGCCACCCGTGACGTCGCGCTGCACGAGGCGCGGAAGGCGGCCAAGCGCGCCCGGTACGCGGCCGAGGCCGTAGAGCCTGTGTTCGGCAAGAAGGCCCGGCGATTCGGCAAGCGCATGAAGGCGGTCCAGTCGGTCCTCGGCGACCACCAGGACGCCGTGACGGCCCGCAAGGTGGCCCGCGAAATCGGCATGAGCGCGCACCGGGCGGGGGAGAACGCGTTCAGCTTCGGCCTGCTGAACGAGCGCGCGCACCGCGACGCCCTGGAGTACCAGCGGCAGGCCAGATCGGCCTGGAAGCGGGCCGCCCGGCACAAGGCGCGCCGGTGGCTCAGCCAGCAGCGGTAGCTCCGCGGGAACCGCACAGCGAACACGAAGCGGGAACTTTGCCTTTTTTGAGGGAATAGGCGAAAGCTGTGGGGGAAGCGGACTGCGATACAGCGAGAAGACCGCCCAACTACTAGCCTCCCGTAAGGACGCCAGATGACCACCTACGCCACCGATTGGCGCGCGGCGAGCGCATGTCTTTCGGCCGATCCCGAGTTGTTCTTCCCGATCCCCCAGGGCGCGATCGCCGACCGGCAGATCAGCAGCGCGCTGCGGGTCTGCGCGGGTTGCGCGGTACGGCAGCAGTGCCTCGACTTCGCGATGCAGACGGCGGAGGCGCACGGAATCTGGGGCGGCACCACGCCCGAGGAGCGGATCCGCGCCCGGCGCAAGGCCACCCGGCGCCGCAGGGAGAGCCAGGCTGCGTTAGGCGGGGACTTCGCGGCCGGCTGGGGCGTAGGTCGCGATGACCCGGGCCGCGACGTCGGTGACCTTGATGTGGCGGCGCTGCGACTCGCGGCGCAGGTACTTCAGGGCATCGTCGGCGTCGCAGCCGAGCGCGTGCATCAAGATGCCCTTGGCCTGGTCGGTGACCGCACGGGCGGCGACGGAGTCCTTGAGCTGCGTGGCGACCCGTTGCGCCTCGACGTAGGCGAGGCCGTTGGCGAAGACCATGGAGCCGAACCGGGCGAGCATCTCCGCCATCGGCACCCCGTCGGCGTCGAGGCTCCCCGGCCGGACCCCGAAGAGCCCCAGGACCAGGGTCATCGGCGGGAACTGCGTCACCAGATGGACCGAGCTGCGCAGGCCGCGGCGGAGCGCCTCCTGCGCCCAGCGCGGCCAGCGCTCCTCCGCGAGGGTGTCGGCGCAGCTCACCGGCGCCCCCTGGCGCACGGCGAGCAGTAGCGGCCCGACGCCCATCCGCAGCTGCAGGTCGACGAGATCGGCCGGATCGGGATGGCTGGCCGCCACCGCGGTGAGCTCGCCGTCTCGCCAGATGGTCACGTGCGCCGCGGCGCACCCGGGGACCTGCCTGACCGTCATCTCGGCCAGCTTGCTCAGCGACCTGGCTTCGCCGTTAGCGAGGCTGACCAGCTCCGTCGCCTCGTGGCCCAGATCCCCGACCGTCACGTCATCCCCAGTCCGTAGCCGGACCGCTGGCCGATGGGAGGCTTATCGCGGTCACTTGTTGTTGGCAGGGTACTCGCCGCAGTCCATCGCGCGCACCTGAGCCGCGGCCGGTGTGGTCGCCGTCGCCGAGGCGGACGCGGAGGCCAGGCAGGGCGGGGCCGACGGGCGGAGCTCGATGCTGAGGGTGGCGCAGAGCGCGACGACGGCGGCGAGTACCGCCAGCGTGGCGGCCCGGGCGAACCTCGGCCTGCGCCAGAACGGCACGGGCAGCGGTTCGGCGCCGTCTGGCGGATCAGCCGACGGCCGCCCGTCCCCATGGAGCAGGCTGAACGTCTCGTACAGCGACGCCAACCCGGGCGTCTGCGCGGTCAGGGCGGCCTCCATCGCGGCGAGCTCGCGCCGCTGACGGCCGCCCCCCAGACGGCGGCGCCTGCGGCGCGAGCGAGCCCGCAGCCGAGTGGGCGAGTGGGGTGAACGGTCAGCCGAGCCACCCAGGCCTGGTGTGCTTTCCATAACTCCACCGCCGTACCCCAGTTACCCCCGGTTACTCCTTAGTGACACGACACCTTCGGGTTCACGCCGAGGTAGTTGAGCGGGCCTGCCAGGATCGTGACGGCGATCGTGCCGACGCCTCCGCAGCCAGGGATGTTCTTGTAGTAGCCGCGCTGCCCGCCCGCGATCGCCCCGATGATGAGCCAGATGACGAGGATGATGGACCCGAGCCTCATGACTTTCCTTATCCTTCTCGCGTTTCGGTGGACGCGTGTGGAACCCTGTGGGGACCGGCACCAACTACCCCCGTGCCAGAACCGAAACCAGGCGGTAACTTGCTTCAAGTTGTGTCTGGGCAGCCGGACCGGAATAATGCTGCCTGCGGTTGCGGTGCCCCCCAAGGGCGGCCGCTGTTTGGGTCCGGAGACGTGGCCCGCCTGAGCCTGGAAGCGGCGGTGAATTTCTCGTGCCCGAAGATCGTTTTCCCGTGACCTGGACCGGCCGTACCGCCGTGGTCGCGGTGCCGACGGAGCTTGACCTGACCATCGCTGACGGCCTACGCGATGTGCTACTCGGAGTCCTTAACGCGGGCGCGCTCGGCCTGGTGGTCGACATGACCACGACGACGTTCTGCGACTCGGCCGGCATCACGGCCATCACCCGCGCCGTGCGGCGGGCCGCCGCGACCGACGCCGCCGTGCGGCTCGCCGTCACGTCCACGCCGGTGCTACGGGTGCTTGACCTCGTCGGCATCGACCGGTTGATCGACATCCATCCGGACGTGGCCGCCGCGCTGGCGTCACTGCCCGATCAGGCGGGAAACGTCAGATGAGGCCGATCGAGGCGAGCACCGTCACGCCGTCGGGGCCCGACTCCACGCAGGCGTAATCGCAGAGCTGGCGGAGCAGTCGACGGCGCAGCGCCTCGGCCTCATCCGGCCGCCCCGGCCCCCGGTCGGACAGACCGTCGCCGCGGGTCTCCCAGAAGACGCGCGTGCCCGACGCCCAGAGCCGCAGCCTCGCGGTGCACGGCCCTCGGGTGACCGCGCACGCCGCCGCCTCGCTGACGGCGAGCACGAAGTCCGAGAGGCGCACGGCGCCCATCCCGGCCCGGCTGCCGAACTCCATCGCAAAGCGGCGGACGGACGGTATGTCGCCCTGCCGGAAGGTCCGCCCCGCCAGCGAGTGAGCGCCGCCCAGTGCCAGTTGCCCGTCCGTTGCCCGCCAGTTCCGCATGCGCGTGTTCATCATGGCCTCAGTCATCCTCCTCGAACGGTGACGCGGGCTGCGGCGGCTTGCCGCTGACGCGCGTCACGATGCTGGCGGCCAGGTCGCGGAGCCTCACATTGGTGTTCTGTGAGACCCTCCGCAGCAGCGCGAGTGCCCGATCCTGCGCGACATGCTCGGTGGCCATGATCACACCGAGCGCCTGGTCGATGACCGCCCGGGAGCCGATCGAGGACCTGAGCTGCTCGTTGAGGTCGGTGCAGGAGGCCATCCGCAGCGCGAGAGTGAGCGCGCCTGAGGCATCCTTGGCGAACCTGTCCGCCCGCCCGGTCTCCTCCCGGCCGAAGGCGGCCGGCTGGCGGGAGTACAAGATCAGCGCCCCGACCGGTTCGCCGTCAACCATCAGCGGCAGCGCGTAGCAGGAGCGGATGCCGAGTTCCTCCGCCTGGCGGCAGAACTTCGGCCACTGCTGGCTCACGACGGTGTCATCGATGCGCACCGGCCGCGCGTGCCGCAGGGCATGCAGGCAGGGGCCGTCGCCGGTCTGATACTGCACTTCGTCGGCCGCCGACGCCAGCGCGTCGCTGCAGGCGGTCACGGGCTGGGGGCGGCGTCCCTGCCGCAGGGACATACCGCAGGACATCACTCCGTCCATCGCCTGGGTGGACAGGACGGCAAGCTCGTGCAGGAACTGCTCCACGCTGTCGGTGTTCAGCAGGGCGTTCTGCAGCCCCTCGAGGTCTTCTTGCACTTCGCTGGACATGCCGTCTCTCTACCCGTGCTAGCCAGACGAAACGTCAGCCCAGAAACAAGGAGAGCCGACCCCTGTCGAGGTCGGCTCTCCTTGCAAAGCTCGGGCTTGTGTTAGAACGTCGAGGCTCTTGTCAGACGTTCGGCTGGGCCCTGCTGACCACCGCCAGCGGGCAGTCGCCGTCGGTGACGACCGCAAGGTCGCCCATGGAGACCATGCCGACGATCTGTCCCTCTCCGTCGATGACCGGGAGCCTGCGGACGGCGTTCTCCATGATCAGTTGCTCGGCATGAGCCATGCCCGCGTCCGCGGCCACGCCGACCAGCTTGGGGCTGGCGAGCGGGCCGACCGGGTCGTCGGGGCTGACGCCGGCGGCGAGTCCCCGGACCACCAGGTCCCGGTCGGTCACCACGCCGGTGAGCGACTCCCCGCTGACCACCAGGACGGCGCCGACCTGGGCGTCGCGCATGATCCGCGCCGTCTCGCTGATGGTCTGGTCGAAGTAGACGCCCACCGGGTCGGGCGTCATGATGTCGCGGATTGTCTTGCCCGCGCTGTTCGCGCTGTTCGTGCTGGCCGTGCTGGCCGTGCTGGCCGTGCCGGCCGTGCTGTTCGTGCCGTTCGTGCTGGCCGTGCCGTTCGTGCTGTTCGTGCTGCTCATGATGTCCCTCCTCCTGTTGGGTCCCTTCCCGCTACCGGCAGGGATATCTATTAAACGCGTCTCAGATGTGAAGGCGACGGCGACGGCGGCCGCCGTTCAGGTAGCCGCGGGACCTTGGGTGGGAGATGGCGGCGATCAGCAGGGCCGCGACGATCAGCGAGACGATGAACGTGATGATCGCGTGACCGGCGCCGAGGATCGCGGCGGTGACGAGGCCGCCGACGATCGCGCCGACGATGCCGACGAGAATGGTGAGGAGGATGCCGATGCGGTTCCTGCCGGGGACCAGCAGGTGAGCCAGCCCACCGACCACCAGCCCGATGAGGAGCCATATAAGTATGGCGGACAGTGTGATTGTCATGTCAGCCCAGCTACCCCCGGCAAACCGGCTTATTCCGACTCTGCCGCAGGGAACGGAAACGGACGGTGGAGAGTAGGCCGCGTGCGTTCAGTATGATCTTTCTTTTTAGCTGGCCGGCGTGAGGTGCAGGAGCACCACCTCGTCGCTGCCGGTGCCCGGGCCGTTGTTGGTGCCCGAGGGCTCCCCGCTGTCGTACGGGGTGTCCTGGGTCGGCCAGCCGACGTAGTGCTGCGAGTTGTACTCGAACCAGTCGGCCGCGGTGGTGGTCGGGATGACCGGCAGGTTCGCTTCGACGTACTTCTCGATCGGGACCAGAGCGGCGCTCTGCGCGAACACCGTCGAGGCGCCGCTCAGGGCGGCCAGGTCGGCCTCGATCGCCGAGTCCTTCAGCCGCTCGTAGTCGCCGGTCGCGCCGGTCGAGCTGATCAGCGAGTCGTCCAGCCAGTTGTCGTAGAGGTTGTAGGGGGTGACGCCGCCGGTGCCCCAGTGCAGGGTCAGCTGGAAGTCGCCGTCGGCGACGTCAGCGTTCCACGCGTTGACGGTCAGGCCGTCGAACGTCACGTCGATGCCCGCCGCGCGGAGCTGCTGCGCGACCAGGGCGTCGTCCTGGGCGTAGTCGGTGTAGGAGGAGGGGTCGACGAGAGTCAGCGCGAGGGTCCTGCCGCCGATCTCGAAGAACCCGTTGCCGCCCATCTTGTAGCCGGCCGCCTCAAGCACGGACTTGGCCGCGGCCACGTCGCCGGTGACGGGGACGGTGTCGCTAGCGATCGGGCCGGCCCACGCCTGGTACGTCGGCAGGGTGATGCCCGACGCGTTGGTCAGCGGGGACTCGAGGCCGGACTCGCCCTCGGCGCCGATCACGGTGCGGTTGATGGCCAGGTCGATCGCCTGCCGGACCGGGAGCTGGTTGGTCGGCCACGTTTTCAGGTTCGGCAACAGGGCGTTGGAGTTGCCCGCCGCCTCCCAGTAGTGGTGGGTGGCCGGGTTGGTGTCCACGAAGTCCTTCTGCAGGCTTGGGATGTAGTTACCCGTCCAGTCGATCTGGCCGGAGAACAGGGCGCTCAGCGCGCCGGTGTTCGCGGTGTAGACCGGGAAGTAGACCTTGGGGACCCGGACCTTGCTCGCCTGCCAGTAGTTCGGGTTCTTGACCAGCGTGTACCCCTTCGGAGAGAAGGAGCCCAGCGTGTACGGGCCGGTGCCGACCGGGTCGGGGTTGGTGAAGGTGGCCGGGTCGCTGATCGATCCCCACACCGACTCGGGCAGGATCGCCACCCCGGCGATGTTCTCCAGGTTGGTGTACTGGGCGGTCGGGAAGGTCACCGTCACGGTGTCACCGCTGCTCGTCACCGTGCTGATGTCCAGGCCGGCGAGGTTAATCGCCGGGTTCTTCTTGATGTAGTTGTAGGTGAAGGACACGTCCGCGGGGGTCAGCGCGGTGCCGTTGTTCCACTTGACGCCGGTGCGGATGGTGAAGGTGATCGACTTGCCGCCGCCGCCCCACGTGTAGCCGGTGGCGAGCCAGTAGTACTTGCTCGTCGGATTGGCCAGGTCGAACTGGATGAGCGGCTCGTAGATGAGGCCGGTGGCACCCATGCCCTGGGGTGCGGAGGTGGCCAGGAACGGGTTGAAGTTCCGGGTGATGCTGTTCTCCGGCGAGCTCTCCATGACCAGCGTCGCACCGGTGCTTGAGGTGGCAGGCCTGCTCGATGCGCAGGCCGCGAGTCCGGCCGCAAGGAGCCCTGTGGCCACTAGTGCCAGCGCTCTCTTGCTGGACATTGGCTTAATAGGCAACTTTGACCGTCCTGTCCTCTCGGGAGATATCTTCGACTGTCCTCTCGGGAGATATTTTGCGAGGGGGATTTTCATTTCTGGGGGATGGCTTTTACTTCTGGTGATATTGCGCAGGGTGCCCCGCGGAGGACAGCGGAAGGCCCGCCCCGGGGTGACGGGGCGGGCCTTCGCATTGGGGAGCGGGGGTGTCCCGCTTGTGTTTTTCTGGTTGTTTTAAGAGGCGGGCTTGAGGTGGAGCAGGACGTACTCGTCGGTGCCGGAGCCGGGGCCGTTGTTGACACCCGACGGCTGGCAGGAGTCGTACGGGTTGGCCTTGGTCGGCCAGCCCGTGTAGTGCGCTGAGCTGTACTCGCACCACTCGGCGGAGGTCGTCGTCGGGATGACCGGCAGCTGGGTCGCGACGTAGGACTCGATCGGGGCGAGGTCCGTGGTCTGCTGGGCGATCGTCTGGTCACCGTTGAGCTTGTTCAGATCGGCGGTCATCGTCGGGTCGTTCAGCTTCTCGTAGTTCCCGTTGCCGGTGCCGATCAGAGACGGGCTGAGCCAGCCGTTGTACAGGTTGAACGGGGAGATGCCGCCGGCGCCCCAGCGGAGCAGCAGCGAGAAGTAACCGCTGGCCGCGTCCGCGTCGTAGGCGGCGGGGGTGGTGTTGTCGAAGGTGGCCTTGATGCCGGCCTTGTTCAGCTCGCTAACGGCGAGTTCCACGTCGTTCGCGTAGTCGCTGTAGGCACCAGGCGTGGTGATCGAGACGTCGACTTCCTTGCTGTTAAGCGCGAAGAAGCCCGCGCTGTCCTTCTTATAGCCGGCCGCCGTCAGGATGGACGCCGCCTGTGCCGGGTCGCCGGTCGGCGGGAGGTTATCGCTCGCCAGCGACGGGGCGAGCCACGCCGAGAACGCCGGCTGGGTGATGCCTGAGGCGTTGAGGACCGGGGCCTCAAGACCGGACTCGCCCTGGGTGCCGATCGCGGTGCGGTCGAGCGCCACGTCGATCGCCTTGCGGACGGCCAGCTGGTTGGTCGGGAACTGGCTCAGGTTCGGGTAGAGAGCGTTGGAGGAGTCCGAGCCCTCGTAGGCGTAGTTGTTCGACGGGTCCTTGTTGATGAAGTCCGTCTGCAGGTTCGGGATGTAGTTGCCGGTCCAGTCGATCTGCCCGGCGAACAGGGCGCTCTGCGCCGTGGAGTTCGTGGAGTAAACGGGGAAGTAGACCTTGGGCACCGGCACGGCGCCACCCCAGTAGTTGGGGTTGGCGACCATGGTGAAGCCCTCATTGGTGTAGTTCCCGAGCGTGTACGGGCCGGAACCGATGGGGGTGGGGTCGGCGTAGGTGGCCGGGTCGCTGATGCTGGACCAGACCGACTGCGGGATGATCGCCTGGCCGCCGATGTTCTCCAGGTTCATGTACTGCGCCGTGGAGAAGGTCAGCGCCACGTTGTTGCCGGACTGCGTGACGCTGGTGGGCGCGAGGCCGCCGAGGTTGATGTCGTCGGACCCGCTCGAGTGCGACGTGACGTACTTGTACGTGAAGGCGACGTCGGCAGCGGTGAGCGGGCTGCCGTTGCTCCACTTCACGCCCTGGCGGATCGCGAAGGTGATGGTCTTGCCGCCGTTGCTCCAGGTGTAGCTGGTGGCCAGCCAGTCGTACGGCTTCTGCGACGGGTTCGCCAGGTCGAACTGGAGCAGCGGCTCGTAGACGAGGCCGGTGGCACCCATGCCGTTGATCGGCACGCTGTTGACGAACGGGTTGAAGTTCTGCGTGATGCTGGTCTCGGGGGAGGACTCCATCACCAGTGCCGGCTCGCTGGAGCTGGCAGGGGTGGTGCTGGGCGTGGTGCTGGAGCCGGGCGTGGAGCTCCCGGTTGAGGCGGGTGGTGCGGTCGAGGCTGAGCCCGACGAGCAGGCCGCGAGGCCTGCGGCGAGGAGGCCGGTCGCGGTAAGCGCCAGCGCTCTCTTGCTAGTGATTCTCTTGATTGTCAACTTTGACCTTTCCTTCCGAGGGTAATGCGATTGAAAGGAGAGCTTTCCCTTGATTGAGTGACCCGGTTTCATACAGAGCCGCTCGCCAGGGGCGAGGCGGCTACGTCCAGCCGCCAGCACGCCGCCGCACGGGCGGGTGTCAGCAACTGGAGGGCGGGGTTTTCCCGCCGGCATTTGTCGTCGGCTATCGGACAGCGGTTGCTGAAGGGGCAGCCGACTGGGGCCGGGCCGACGTTCCCAGCCTTCCCCGCAATCGCACCACCCGGTCCGATCACGACATTTCCTGATTTGAGCGAACTGCCCAAATTATCGGGATCGGGGGCGGAGGCGATGAGGAGCTGGGTGTACGGGTGGGCGGGACGTTGGGTGACGTCCTCGGCCGGCCCGCGCTCGACGATCTGGCCGCCGTACATCACCAGCACCTCGTCCGCGAAGTAACGGGCGGACGCGATGTCGTGCGTGATGTAGAGCAGCGCCAGGGAGAGCCTGGTGCGCAGATCGTCGAGAAGATTGAGCATCTCCAGGCGGATGGAGACGTCGAGCATGGAGACCGGCTCGTCCGCGAGCAGCACCGTCGGCTGAGCGGCGAGGGCCCGGGCGAAGGAGACCCGCTGCCGCTGGCCGCCGGACAGCTCGTGCGGGTATTTCACCACGAACTGCGCGGCGGGGGTCAGCCTGACCTGCTCAAGCAGGGCGGTCACCGCGGCGTGAGACGTTCTTGACCCCCGGCTGGTGCAGCTTCACCGGGCGGACGAGGTGGTAGCCGACCGTGTGCACCGGGTTCAGCGAGCTGAACGGGTCCTGGAAGACGTACTGCACCTGGCTCTTGTACTCGGCGGAACGCGCGAGCTGCCGTGCACGCTGATCGGCTTGCCGTCAAGGGTGACCTGCCCGCTGGTCGGCCGCTCCTGGCCGGCCAGCAGCTTGGCGACGGTGGACTTGCCCGAACCGCTCTCCCCCACAAGCGCGACGACCGCGCCCTGGTAGAGGCCGAAGGAGACGTCGCGCACCGCCTGCAGCACCGCGCCCCGGCCAAGCTTGAAGACCTTGTTGAGGCCGACGGCCTCCATGGCGAGCGGGCCGCGGGCCGCGGCGACCGACTGGACGACGGCCGGCTCGCCTGCCTGATCGGCGGACGCGTTGACGGCCGGAGCGGCGGACTGGTCGCTGACGGGCGCCTCGCTGGGGGCCACGCCGCCGGCAATGGGCACGTTGCCGATGATGGGCTCGGTCATGACAGCACCCCTTCCTGACTCACTTGCGGGGTCACGATGGGGCAGGCCGTGAGGTGGCTGCCGGTGTGCGGGGTGCCGGTCACCGGGGCGAGCGACATGTCGACCTGCGCGCAGACGTCGATGGCGTGCCGGCAGCGCGGGATGAACGGGCAGCCGGGCAGCGCATCGCGCAGGTCAGGCGGCGAGCCCGGGATGCCGACCAGCTCCCGGCGCGGGCCGTGCAGCGAGGGGAACGAGTGGAGCAGTCCCCGGGTATAGGGGTGTGCGGGTTCGCGCATGATGGCTGACGCGGTGCCGGTCTCAAGCAGCCGCCCCGCGTACATGACCGCGATCCGGTCGGCGAGCTCGAGCAGCAGCGAGAGGTCGTGGGTGATGAACAGGATCGAGAAGCCGAGCGTTTCCTTGAGCTCCACGATCTGCGCCAGGATGTCCCGCTGGACCACCACGTCGAGCGCGGTGGTCGGCTCGTCCATGATGACGACCTCGGGATCGGCGGCCAGGGCCATGGCGATCATCACGCGCTGCCGCATGCCGCCCGACAGCTCGTGCGGGTAGGCACGGAGCCGGTTGCGCGGGATGCCGACCAGGTCGAGCAGGGTCGCGGCCTTCTCCCTTGCCTCATCCCGCGGCAGCTTCA
>CAVZUX010000003.1:0-47153 GCA_963778435.1 uncultured Actinomycetota bacterium | reverse complement strand
GCACCATCAACAACGGCGTCCTGACGCAGCAGGGATCGGTGCTTACCACGGACACATCCGCGACCGGCGCGGTTACCACCTATACCGGAACGCAGACTCAAGCGCCGGCCAGCGGCATCCCGGCACCCTGACCCTGACCCTGACCGGCGAACCGCGCGCATGACAACCGACGAGCCGCCGCCAGCAGAGCGCTTGCTGGCGGCCGCGGAGGAACTCTTCGGACAGCGCAGTTACAGCCGCGCAACGGTCGCCGAGATCTGCGCGCGGGCCGGGATGGCCACCGGCAGTTTCTACGCCTACTTCGGGTCCAAGGAGGAAATCTTCGCCGCCGTGGTCCGGGCGATCAACGCTGACCTGAGGATGGCAATGAAGACGGCCCTAGCGCGGGCCGATGGCGGCCAGCGCGAGCGGGAACGCGAGTGCTTCCGCGTTTACTTCGAGATGATGTCGAAGCGCCCCTGGATGGACCGGATCGTCCGCGAGTCGGAATTTGTCGCGCCCGCCCTGTTCCGTGAGTATTACGAGCACCTGGCCCGGGGCTACGCGCGCGGCGTGCGCGCAGCTCAGCTCGCCGGCGAGGTAGACGCCCGCTACGACCCGGAGGTCATCGCGTACGCCTACACGGGGATCGGCAACTTCGTCGGCATGCGCTGGGCCGACTGGACCGCGGGCGGGCGGGTACCTCGGGACGTACTTGACGACGTGCTGGAACTCCTCGCCCGAGGGCTCGCCCCGCCGCCGACGGGCACTGACGGCAGGCAATCGCCCCGGTCCGTTCAGAAAAGCCTTAAAGATTTTCCTGAACGGACCGTGGCGACTGCCGCCCGCAGCATTTCCGCTACCGGCGGCCGACGTTCCGGCCGAAGACGAACGTCTCGATCGGGGTCGTGGGCAGCGTGGTGGTGCCGTCGTGGGCGGTGCCCTGCCTCGTTGCTCACCGCCGGGATCGCGAAGTACTGGAAGGTGATCGTCGTCTCGCCGGGCCGCTCGCCCGGGTCAACGTCGAAGATCGAGTAGCCGTAGGCGTCGGTCGGGTTGATCGCCGCCGACCAGGGCGCGTCCTCGACCGAGTCGGCCGAGTTCCGGTGGAACCCGGCCGCCTGCGATCCGGTGATGGCGTTCCGCTCGGTGATGACCTTGGCCTGCGGCAGGTCGTCGGCCGTGTCCGTGCCGTAGATGTTGGACGGGCCGTTGGTGCCGCCGCCGCCGAGCACCAGGAAGACGGTGCCCTCGGCGGTGTTCCAGGCCGGGGCGCCGTTGTGCTCGTAGGGATCGGTGGTCGACCACCGACGGGCGGCGGGTGTCGACCTTCTCGCCCAGGGTCTGGTCCGGGTTCGGCGAGACGACGGTGCCGAACTCGCCGGCGTCGTAGCCGCGGACCGGGTAGCTCCGCTCGTAGTCGTGCTCGTGGCCCGACAGCACCAGGTCGACCTCGTACTTGTCGAACAGCGGCAGCCAGGCCTGGCGGATGCCCAGGTCGGAGCCGTTGCCGGGGACCGAGGTCGACATCGCGCACTGGTGCATGAACACCACGATCATGTCGACCGACGGGTTCCCGGCGGGCCTGCGCCAGCGTCTCCTCAAGCCAGAGCGTCTGCAGGTTCGGCCGACCGCCCGAGAAGTCGGGCACCAGCGAGTTGTTCTTCGCGTCGAACTTGAGGTCGCCGGTGTAACACCGTGGTTGTAGGTGACCGTGCCGTTGGGGATCGACGCGCCGGAGGAGGTGGTCTCCGGGGCGGCGTTCGCGGCGCGCGTTGAGGTAGGCCGAGGCGCCGTCCTGGTAGATCACGTCGTCGGCGTCCAGCGAGATGAACTTCACCGTGCCGACCTGGAAGGCGTAGAAGTTGCCCCGCAGCCGGTTGCCGTCCCAGTTGACCAGGCCGTTGTCCGGCAGCAGGAACCGGCTCAGGTAGTGGCCGTAGCCGTACGGGCCGTTCCAGTAGTTGCCCGCCGCGCCCTGCGCGGCGATCCCGCCGGGGGCGTTGCCGGCACCCCGGCGTGGCTGTCGATGCCGAACTCGGTCTCGTGGTTGCCCAGGGCCGGCATCCACGGCCGGTTGGCGGCGCTGACGGGCCACGTTGATGCCGAAGTCCCGCCAGACGCCAGGCGCGTTGTATGATGTCCAGGTTGGCGTAGCACAGGTCGCCGTTGAGCAGGTGGAACAGCGGCGCGCCCTTGCCGTCACCGGGGTTCTCGATGGCGGTCACCGCGTACCAGGAGTTGTCGCAGGACTCGTGCCAGATGTTGCCGGAGGCGTTCAGGTCCCACGACGGGGTGGACAGGTCGCCGTAGCTGGAGAAGCGGAACTTCGCCCGCCCGAACGGCGCGGTCTCGAACGAGGCGCCCGCGCTGCCGACGGCGTGGCCGCGCCGTCGCTGACCTGGTAGTAGTACCGCGTGTCCTGGCGACAGGTCCGTGAGCTGGACGTGGTAGAAGTACGTGGTCTGCCCGTTGAGCCCGTCGGTGAAGCTGACCGAGGCGGCGGCGTCGTAGCGCTCCGCTCACGTCGAGCGGGGCCGGGTCGCGGCAGCCTGACCAGCCGGCCCGGGTTTTGGCCGTGATCGGCCGGGTCGAGAAGGCGAGCGTCGGGGCCGGCTGCGGCACCGTGCCCGGCGCGCTCCAGGAGACCGTGACCTCCCTGGCCGGGTCGTTGCCCCAGGTCAGCAGGAGCTGCTCGGGCGCGGTGGTCGCTGGGCAGCGGCAGCGTGGTGGTCGGCGGGCCGCTGGGGGCGGTCGCCGCCAGCGCCCGCGGCGGCCGGACGACCGTCCCGGCGAGCACGGACGCGGCGCCAACGCCGGCGGTCCCGATGATGAACCGGCGTCGGGTGAATCCCTGCTTGCCGACCGATGAAGCCTGAATCGAGTCGCTCATGTGGACAGACGCTAAAGAACACAAATGAACGCGGCGTGGCGGTTATCCGGCCGCCGCCCAGCGATTGCCTGCCGGCCGGGTAACACGGTCGAACGCGAGCGGGCGCGGCTACTGCCGGGAGATGTTGGCGGCCCCGCCGCGCAGGACGAACTTCTGGATCTTGCCGGTCGCGGTCTTGGGCAGCTCGGCCACGAACGTGACGCCGCGCGGGACCTTGAAGTGCGCCAGCCGGTCGCGCACGAACTGCCGTCAGCTCCGTCTTCAGTCGCCGCCGCGCCCGGGCAGCAGCACCACGAACGCGTGCGGCGTCTCGCCCCATTGCTCGCTCGGCAGCCCGACGACCGCCGCCTCGCCGACGGCCGGGTGGCGCATCAGCACGCCCTCGACCTCGACCGAGGAGATGTTCTCACCGCCGCTGATGATCACGTCCTTGATCCGGTCGCGGATCTCCACGTAGCCGTCCGGATGGACGACGGCGGCGTCGCCGGTGTGGAACCAGCCGTCGCCCATCGCCTTCTTGGTCGCCTCCGGGTCGTTGTAGTACCCGTCCATGACGACGTTGCCGCGGACGGTGATCTCGCCGAGCGTGGCCGCGTCGGCGCGGCACCTCGGCGCCCATCTCGTCCACCACCCGAAGCTCGCCCGAGGTGAGCAGTTCGACGCCCTGCCTGGCCTTGACCACCGCGCGGTCCGCGAGCGTCAGCGGCTCGTGCTCGGGCAGCGGCGCGCACACGGTGATGAACGGCGCCGTCTCGGTCAGCCCGTAGACATGGGTGACCTCCCAGCCGAAGCCGACCTCGAGCCGCTCGATCGTCGCTGCGGCGGGCGGCGCGCCCGCAGTGACGACGTGCGACGCCGGCCGGCACCTGGCCGCGGACTTCGGCCGACGCGTTGGCCAGCGAGATGCAGCACCGTGGGGGCCGCGCACAGCCAGCTCACCCGCTCGTCGCGGATCAGCGTGAACACCCGCGCGGGCTCGACCCGGCGCAGGCAGACATGAGTCCCGCCCGCGGCGGTCACCGTCCAGGTGTAGGTCCACCCGTTGGCGTGGAACATCGGCAGCGTCCACAGGTACCGCGCGCCGATCGTCATCGGCAGGTGCAGCAGCGTGCCGATGACGTTCATGGCCGCGTTCCGGTGAGTGATCATGACGCCCTTGGGGCGTGACGTGGTCCCGCTGGTGTAGTTGATCGTCAGCAGGTCGCGCTCGCCGATCTCCGGCCGGGTGAACCGCGGCTCGGCCGCCTCGATCAGCGCCTCGTAGTCCAGCCAGCCTTCCCTGCCGCCCTCAAGCGCCACGAAGAGCCGGACGCCCGGCATCTGGTCGCGGACGCCGTCGAGCGCCTCCAGGTAATCGGAGTGGGCGCACAGCACCGTGGTGCCCGAGTGGTTGACCATGTAGACGAAGTCGTCGGTGGTCAGCCGGTAGTTCATCGGCACCAGGACCGCCCCGAGCTGCGGCACGGCGTAAAACGCCTCGAGCTGCGCATGGGTGTTCGGCGCGATGGTGGCGACCCGGTCACCCTGCCGCACCCCCAGCCCCTGCAGCGCGGACGACCACCGGTCGCAGCGGTCGAAGAACTGCTCGTAGGTGAGCCGCAGGTCGCCGTCGACGACGGCCTCGCGGGCGCCGTGCAGGCGGCGGGTGCGGCGGGCGAACTCAAGCGGCGTCAGCGGAGTCTCCATGAAGCCAAGCATCGTCCCTGCACGGGCCGGACTTCAAGCCTCGCCCGCTCTCGCGCAGACGGGCGAGCGGGTCCGCCGATAATCGGCCAGTGCAGTAAACAGGATGTGGGATCATGTGCCCATGGACCTTCTCGCCGACCTTGAGGCCCGGGGCCTCATCCAGGACAGTACCGACCGTGACGCGCTGCGCGCCCGGATCAACGCTGGGCCGGTCGGCGTCTACTACGGCTGCGACCCGAGCAATGACTCGCTCCAGATCGGCAACCTGATCGGCCTGCTGGTGCTGCGGAAGTTCGCCGACGCCGGGCACAAGGCGGTCGCGCTGGCCGGCGGCGCGACCGGGATGATCGGCGACCCGGGCGGCCGTTCCAAGGAGCGGAACCTGCTCGACGCCGACACCCTGGCCCACAACACCAAGCGGATCGCCGAGCAGCTTGAGCGCGTCTCAAGGACGCCGTTGGTCAACAACCTCAGCTGGACCGGGTCGCTGACCCTGCTCGATTTCCTGCGTGACGTCGGCAAGTACGCGTCGGTGAACCAGATGATGGCCCGCGAGTCGGTCAAGGCCCGGCTTGAGAGCGAGAACGGCATTTCGTTCACGGAGTTCAGCTACCAGCTCCTGCAGGCCAACGACTACCTGTACCTGTCCAGGAACCACGCCGTCGAGATCCAGATCGGCGGCTCCGACCAGTGGGGGAACCTGCTGGCGGGCGTCGACCTGATCAGGAAGGCCGACGGCAAGCACGCGCACGCGCTGACCTGGCCGCTGCTGCTCCGCTCTGACGGAAAGAAGTTCAGCAAGTCCGAGGGCGACACCGTCTGGCTGGCCGCCGACAAGACCACGCCGTACCAGTTCTTCCAGTACTGGATGAACGTGCCCGATGCCGACATCGAGCGCTTCCTGCTCCAGCTCACCCTGCTGCCGGTGCAGGAGTGCGTCGATGTGGCGGCCGCGCACGCGCAGGCCCCGCACCAGCGCGCGGGCCAGCGCCGCCTCGCCAGGGAGACGACCACGCTGGTGCATGGCCCGGAGGCGACCGCCGCCGCCGAGGAGGCCAGCGCGATCCTGTTCGGCGGCTCGCCCGCTGGCGCGTCCTCGCAGGCGCTCGAGTTCCTGGCCTCCGAGGTGCCGACCTCCCCGTTCGTCCCCGGCGTGACGCTCGCTGCGGCCCTGGCGGCGACGCCGCTGGCCTCGTCGCTGTCCGACGCCCGCCGCACCGTCGGGCAGGGCGCCGCCTCGGTCAACGGCGACGTGGTACCGCAGGACCGCCCGCTCACCGAGTCCGACCTGCTCTACGACCGCTGGCTCCTGCTCCGCAAGGGCAAGCGGAACTACCACCTGCTCGACGCCGCGACCAGCTGACTCTCTCAGCACGGGTATTTAGTTCAAAACCCCAAAATCAGTTCATAGTGAACGGACCGTGGCTCTCACCTGTCCCCTCCAGCGGTCGCAAGTCAGGTGGCCGGCGGGCCGCATGGCGCCGCGCGCCCCTGGGTACCGCACACTGGGTACCACACGCGCGCCGCGACACCCGGCCTCTGCCAAATACGCCGTTTGCCCCGATATGCCCGAACTCAAGATTCGGACATATCGCCCATCGTTATTATTGTGTGCCGTTCAGGTCGTAGAGCGCCCTCAACGGCACACAATCATGGTTCCAGCACGGGATCGGGCGGCGGGTGGCTGACTGGTAGGCAGCACGGATCAGCCGAAACAGTTCTTGCATGGCGTCGGGTCGCTGCCAACCTCACCGACTGCCCAGTCCGCGAGGTCGCTGCGAGCGGAGGAGCAGACCTTTATGTATTCCTTGGTCCAGTGGGACGCTCGGGGCGCGGTCGAAATTAGGGCAGCTGGGACGGTGCGGCATGAGGTAGCCGGGCCTCGGATTGCCGTTGGCGTTGATGAAGAAGCCGTCGGGGTGGTCGTCTAGCCAGCGGAAGAACCCGCTGTCGTCGTCCTTGAAGACTTGGCTGCTTTCCGGGTAGCAAATCACCTAAAGCGGCAAAATACGCGCTGGCTGAGGTCGATGACATCCGTCTCGCCTCCAGCTTGATCAAGGCCTCGACGCAGGTGACCAACCGGCTTGACTTCCTCGCTGCGCTGAAGCTCATGGTCTTCCGGCCGGAGGTGACGGATCATCTCCGCGCAGATGGATGATGTTGTCCGCAGAGATGCCTCTCAGCCCCACGAACCCCCAGGAAGGATCGCGAACTGGGGGAACGTCCGGGTCTGGGCCAAGACGTGGGCAGAGGTCGTCGACGACTGCGAATCACGGCTGCAGTACTACCGCGAGCGCGTCGAGCACGACCCGGCCGCGAGGCACGCGTCCGAGTATCTCCAGCGCGTCGACGCCCAGTTCACACCCGAGCCTCTAAAAGATGAGGCGAGTCGGGTAACGGGCGCCGCGCCCCACTAACAGCTCGCCCTGCGCTCTTATCGGAACACCATGCGCCCGGTCATGGGGCGACGGTGGCCAACGACTCCGGCGCGGGGGCCTGGTGCGGCTGCAGGCCCGGGCTCAGAATCGGCGCAGCCGGACTCGTGTCACGCAGTGATCGGCGCCCTTATGCAGGACAAGGGCGGCCCTGGCACGGGTGGGCTGGATGTTCTCGATGAGGTTGACTTCGTTGATGGTCTTCCAGACCTGGGTGCCGAACGCGTCCACCTCCGCGGTGCTGACCTGGGTAAGCCTGCGGAACGGTGACTGCGGGTCGGTGAACGCGGTATCCCGGAGCGTGTGCAGCCGGCTGAGGAACCAGTGGCGGATGTGGTCTACGCGCGCGTCGACATAGACGGAGAAGTCGAAGAAGTCGGCGAGCGCGAGAGCGCCCGGGGGAGCTGGCTGCAGCACGTTGATGCCTTCGAGAATCAGGACGTCGGGCCGCTGCACGGACTGCCGTTGCCCGGGGAGAATGTCATAGGCCACGTGCGAGTACACCGGCGCGCTGAGCTCGGGTACGCCGGCCCTCACTTGCTGGACGAAGCGCAGCAGTGCCCGGCGGTCATAGGACTCCGGGAAGCCCTTGCGGTCGCTCAGGCCGCGCTGTTCCAGCACCGCGTTGGGGTACAGGAAGCTGTCGGTCGTCACCAGTTCGGTGCGCGGATGCTGCGGCCACTGCGTGACGAGCGCCTGGAGCAGCCGGGCTGTGGTGGACTTGCCGACGGCGACGCTGCCGGCGACCGCGATGATGAACAGCGCCGGCCGGATCTGCTGGCCGAGGAACGCCCCGACCGTTTCGCGCAACCCGGCGCTCGCCTCGAAGTAAAGGCGCAGCAACCTGCTCAACGGCAGGTAAACGTCCTCGACTTCGCCGAGCTTGATCGGGTCGCCGAGACCGCGCAGCGCTTCCAGCCCCTCGGCGGTTAGCGACATGGGAGTACTGGCGCGCAAGCTGCGCCACGCATCGCGATCCAGATCCAGATAGGGGCCGTCCCCATTTCGACCAGTCACGCTGCCAACATACGACCCGGCCGGCGTCCTCAGCTCCGCCGCCCGCAGCCGACATGGCCACGAGGCGGCGGCCCAATACCCTGGCTCACGAAATGTGACGGCTCGGGAAGGACCTTCCCGGTACCCCACGCCCGAGCGCCGATGGGTTACCGGCGACCGTGCCGGAAACCGTTGCTCCAGCGCGCAGAACGTCCAGTTCGCGGCCGCAATACCCTTAGCGGCAAGATCGGCGAGGGCGGTATCCAACGACTCAACCTGGATGACGAGATCATTGATACCGGTGCCGAGTTCTACATTGCCTTTCGCTAGCCGCCGCAGGTCACCAGGAGGGAACACCATGCCGCAGCTCAATGCCGACCGGTACGTCGCCGAGATCGAGGCAAGCACAGCAGGGCTGGCGGAGATCTTGGCTGAGTATGATCAGAGCCTGCCGATCCCCACCTGCCCGGAATGGACACTGCGTCAGCTTGTCACGCACGTTGGCAGGGTGCACCGGTGGGCCGCCGAGATCACGCGTACGAGGTCTGACGCGTCCATTCCGTTCCGGGAGGTACCGGACGGCAAGCTGCCGGATGATCGCGCCGAGCAGTGCGCGTGGCTGAATGCCGGCGCGGCGCGGGTCGTCGACGCTGTGCGGGAAGCGGGCAGTGATCTCGTCTGGTCGTTCACCGGGCCCACGCCTGCCGGTTTCTGGATGCGCCGGATGGCGCACGAGACGCTGGTGCACCGAGCCGACGCCCAGCTCGCTGCGGGTGCCGAGCCCGAGCCAGTCCTTGAAGCGGAGATAGCCGCCGATGCCATCGACGAATGTCTGATGCTTCTGACCGGCGGGCTCGGCAACTCCGACGACCGGACTAACGCGCTAACCGCCGGTGCTTGCCTGCACATACACGCAACCGATGACGGACTTGGTGGCCGCGGCGAGTGGATGATCCGGCACGACGCGGGCGGTCTGACAGTTGAGCCTGGTCATGGTAAGGGCGATGCCGCCCTTACCGGCCCGGCCGCCAGCTTGCTGCTCGTGCTGATGCGGCGGAGGCCGGTTTCCGATCCGGCAGTGACCGTTCACGGGGACAGCGCCGTGGTGGCTGGCTGGCTGGCAAGCACCGCGCTCTGACGACCGGCCTTTCGTCCGCTGCCGACTCAGTGCTGGCCGGTGGAGAGACCTCATTTGTCTGGAATGATCGCTGCCATGTACCCGTCCATTGAGCCATACGACTCCGGCCACCTCGACGTGGGCGACCGTCACGCCGTGTACTGGGAGGTCGCCGGCTCGCCTGACGGCCTCCCGGCGATCTGGCTGCACGGCGGCCCGGGCGCGCCGGCCTCTCCCAACAGCCGGCGGAACTTCGATCCCGCCCGCTACCGGGCGGTCATCTTCGACCAGCGAGGGTGCGGGCGCAGCCGCCCTCTGGCCAGCGACGCCGACACGGACCTGTCGACCAACACCACCGACGACCTGGTCGCTGACATGGAGCGCCTGCGCTCGCACCTCGGCATCGACCGATGGGTCGTGGTCGGGGGCTCGTGGGGCGTAACGCTCGCCCTCGTCTACGCGCAGCGTCACCCTGAACGGGTCCTCGGCATGGTGCTGGCGGCAGTGACGTCAGGGCGGTGGAGGGAGACTCAGTGGATCACCCGGGACATGGGGCGAGTGTTCCCCCGTCAGTGGGACCGCTTCGTGGAACCGCTGCCCGAGGCCGAACGTGGCGGCGATCTTGCCGCCGCCTACGCGCGGCTTCTCGCCAGCCCGGATCCGGCGGTGCGTGAGGAGGCTGCCCGTCGCTGGTGCGAGTGGGAGGACACCCACATGTCCCTCGCACCCGGCTACGAGCCGCACCTCAGCGTTCGGGAGCTGTCCTGGCAGGTGGTCTTCGCCCGACTGGTGACGCACTACTGGGGACACGGCTGCTTCCTGGCCGACAACGAGGTGCTCGCCAACATGGCCAGGATCGCGCAAATCCCCGCCACGCTGATTCACGGCCGCCACGACGTCTCCGGCCCGCTCGACACTGCGTGGGAGCTCCACAAAGCATGGCCGGCGAGCCGCCTGGTCGTCGTCGATGACGCCGGCCACTTCGGCGGAAGCATGGGCGAGCAATTCACCGCCGCGATCGACGCCATGGCCGACCAACTGCACTCCGCATAGAGCCACCCAAGGCGCCCGATCCCTGATTCTGGGCTCATCCGAACGCTGCCCGACACAACGTGGACCGTTGTGTACACTCCGCTGTACATTTTGGTCCATCATCTTGGCCGCGCGCGCTCCTGACGGCGTTCTTGCCCGTGAGGGCGACCAGTGAGCACAATGGTGCTGTGTCTGCTCAGGAGATCGACCAGTACCTGGATGCCCTGGAGGAGCCGAAGCGCGCGACCCTGGCCCTGCTGCGCCAGACGATCCTTGCTATCCTCCCCGAGGCCGAGCAGGGGATCTCTTACGGCGTCCCGGCTTTCAGGGTCCGGGGAAAGACGATCGCCGGGTTCGCCGCGTTCAAGAACCACCTGAGCTACCTGCCGCACAGCGGTTCGGTCTTCCCCCAGCTCAAGGACGAGCTCAAGGGCTACTCAATGTCATCTGGGGCGCTGCGCTTCGATATCGGCCACGTCCTGTCCGAATCCCTGGTCGAGAGGCTGATTGCGGTGCGACTCCAGCAGGCCTACCCCGACTGAGGCGCACCACCGCCACTGCCAGGGGCCCGAAGGCACGCCAGCGGCTCGAGCCCGCGCAATCTGGGGGCCGCCGCCCTTGTCGGCTTCGCCTTCGCCGCCGCACCGGTGACCACCTTCATGCGCGACTTCCCCGACTTCCAGCTGATCCAGCTCGTCATGCTGCCCATGTACCTGTTCGCCACTACCTTCTACCCGCTCTCGACCTACCCAGGCTGGCTGCGCCCGCTGATCGAGGCCCTGCACCTTTACCAGAGCATCGAGCTGATCCGCGGACCGGCACTGGGCAGCTTCGATGCGCCGGCGCTCACGTCCGCCGCGTGCTATCTAGCCGTATTCGGTACCGTCGGCATGATCATCGCCACCCGGCGGCTCGGAAAGCTCCTGTGGTGAGATGCAGGCCCTTCGTCCCGATGCCCGACACGGTCGTGATCCTCGGAATCGCCCTCGTCGGCCTGGGGACAACATCCGCGCGGCGGCGGGAGGCGAAGCAACGGCACGTTCAGTCGAAAAGATCTAGATCGCCGCGGCGAGCAGGTCGCGGCGGTGGCGCTGGCACCAGCGCCGGGCCCGGGTCGCGGTGGGGGCGATGGTGCGCCAGTGGTCGGCGAAGCCCTGGTGACCGGCGCGGGCCGCCTCGGTGACGATCGCGTAGGTCCAGTCGTGGTTGGCGAGCACCGCCGCGGCGATCTCCCTGCGGCCGGCCCGGGGGAGCCCGGTCGCTTCGAGGAGGATCCGGAACCGCTCGAGCGCGCGACCGTGGCGGCTGTCGGTGACGTCCGCCTCGTCGAGGAGCGGCACGAACGAGCGGGCCGCGGCGGCGAAATCCCAAGCCGCGCTGCCCGGCCCGGCCAGGTCGAAGTCGATGAGCGCGACCGCGCGCTCGCCGCGGAACACCAGGTTGGCCGGGTGGACGTCGTTATGGCTGACCATCCCGGTTCGGTAGCGCGCGGGAACCGGCCGGGGCCAGTCGTGGCCGGCCGGGTTGAACGACGACGCGGCGAGGTGGTAGCGGCGCAGCAGGTCGGCCACGCTGACCAGGGCGGCGTCGGTGAGCGTGTCCTCGCTGAGCGGCGGCACCGCCGCCCGGCCCTCGATGTAGGTGAGCGTCTCGGTTGCCGGGCCGGTCGAGAGGACCCGAGGGGCCCCGTCGAAGCCGACCGCGGCCAGGTGGTCGAGGAGCGCGTGGGTGGCGCGCCAGGAGGGGGCGGCGGGCCGGTGCACGGTGGTGCCGACCCGGACGACCCGGCCCCGGTTGGCGGTCCCGCCGCTCAGCGGCTGGCCGGTCGAGAGGGAATCGGCGTCGGGGCGCGGCCTAGGTACCTCCGTCGTTGCTGTCCGCGCGGCTGAGGAGGGCTCGGGCGAGACTCGTGTGGGTGACAAGGCCATGGACAAGCCCTCCTCGGATTGCGGCCCGCACCGCGGCGCTTTTGGCGGCGTCGTAGGCGACGGCAAGGACGAACGGGATCTTGGTGAGCAGCGCGGCAGGCGTCACGATCATCCGGCTGTCGAGCGGGGTGGCCAGCGGGCGGCCGTCCGCGCCGATGAACACGCCGGCCAGCTCGGCGTGGACGCCCAGGGTGGTGAGCGCCGCCCGCTCCGCCGGCGTCACGGCGTCGTAGATCGTCGACAGGCCCGGCCCCCAGGCGCCGATGGCGACCACCGCGATGGTCACGCTCGGGATGAGGGCGAACGCCTCGGCGATGTCGCCCTGGCGGCGGATCGCCGCGGCCGTCTGCGCGTCGTCGAGCAGCATCGGCGCATAGAAGACGTGAGCCGGCCCGCCGCCGACCCGGGCCACGCTTCTGACCAGGTCAAGCAGGTCCCGGCCATCCGGTGGCGGCACCGCCCCGGTGAGCTGGACGATGGGGCACGGCGGCAGCTGGGTGAGCGCGGCAGTGAGCCCGCTCAGCGACCGCGACCAGGACAGGCCGAGCACGTCGCCGGTGCTGATCAGGTCCATCAGCACCTGGCCGACCGCCTCGCCCAGCCGTCGGCGCAGCGGCGACTCTTCGTCGGGGAAGTTGAAGACGAACGCGTGCTTGAGGCCGAAGACGGAGCAGAGCTCCGCCGACAGGCCCGCGTCGAGGATGCCGCCCGGCAGGCCGATCTCGATGCGGACGAGCCCGCTCTCGCGGGCCGAGTCGAGCAGCCTCGCGACCCGGAACCGGCTGATGCCGAGCCGGTCGGCGATGTCGACCTTGGAGACGCCCTCCAGGTAGAACTGCCGCGCCACTCGCGCCGCGAGGACGACTTCGGACGGCCTTTCAGCCGACAAGCTGGCCATATACGCCTCCGGCTATGCGCTCATTTGAGCGTATATATCTCATATTTGCAGCTTTTCTTGACATTGACTAGCAGCGAGCTCAGTGTGAGGTCAACGGTTCATTTGAGCAGATTAATGCTCAAATGAGCATACCTGGGTGCAGGGTCGGTGGCGCTTCGCGCCAAGAACGTCCTCGCTGTGGAGGTTCATACACATGAGTTCGTCCAGGTTCTTCCGCTCCAAGCGCAGACTCGCGATCGCCGGATGCGCGGTTGCCCTAGTAACGACAGCCGCCGCGTGCTCGAGTGGCGGCGGTTCGAGCAGCAGCACCGGCGCTAGCGGCGACACCGGCACGGTGACCGTCGCCGTGGTGTCGAATCCGCTGGTCACCGGCCAGATGATCCCGCTCACCCAGTCGGTGTTCGAGAAGGAGAACCCCGGCATCACGGTCAAGTTCGCCACCTACACCGAAGGCGACCTGCGGGCGGCGATCGAGAAGGACGTCAGCACGCACAGCAACTCGTTCAACGCCGTCATGATCGGCCCGTACGAGGCGCCGCTGTTCGCCAAGAACAGCTGGCTGGTCGACCTGACCAAGCAGTACGTCGCGAGCGACCCGTCCTACGACGTCTCCGACCTGCTGCCGGCGGTCGCCAAGGCGCTGTCCTACAACGGCGACCTGTACGCCGCGCCGTTCTACGGCGAGTCGTCGATGCTGTACTACAACAAGACCCTGCTCGCCGCGGCGGGCATCACCATGCCCGAACACCCGACCTGGGCCGAGGTCGCCGCCGATGCAGCCAAGCTGAACAAGCCGGGCTCAGAAGCGGGCATCTGCCTGCGCGGCCTGGCCGGGTGGGGCGACAACATGGCGTCCCTGGACACGGTGATCAACACCTTCGGCGGCGAGTGGTACAACGGCAGCTGGTCGGCCCAGCTCAACTCGCCCGCGGACACGGCGGCCATCAACTTCTACGTCAACCTGGTCAAGGCCGACGGCGAGTCCGGCGCGTCCAACGACAGCTTCAACCAGCTGCTGACCCTGTACGGCCAGGGCAAGTGCGCGATGTGGTACGACGCCACGGTGGCGGCGACCTCGCTCGCGACCACGTACCCGTCGGTCTACGCCCATACCGGCTACGCGTTCGCGCCGGTCGACAAGAGCACGTCCTCCGGCTGGCTCTGGTCCTGGTCCCTCGGCATCCCGCAGGGCGTGAGCGACCAGGGCGCCGCCTGGAAGTGGATCTCCTGGGCCACCTCCAAGCAGTACGACAGCCTGGTGGCGTCGAAGTACGGCTGGTCGGCGGTGCCGCCGGGCAGCAGGACTTCGCTCTACCAGAACGCCGACTACCTGAAGGCGGCCGCGCCGTTCGCCAACATCACCCTGCAGTCCATCGACGGGACCGATCCTGATCACCCCACGGTGAACCCGGTGCCCTACGTAGGCGTTCAGTACGTCGATATTCCGCAGTTCGAAACCCTCGGCATGTCGGTCGGCCAGCAGATAGCAGGCGCGATCGCCGGCACGGAGTCGGTCGGGCAGGCAATATCGGCCGCCCAGTCCGAGGCCTCGGCCTACACGCCGTCCGAACTGTCCGGCAGCAACTGACGCAGGGACCGTCAAAACCATGGCCGTTCTTGAGGACGTCACCTCGCCCCCTGCGGCCGGGCTCCGGCCGCAGGGGGTGAGTCAGCGCGAGCGATGGCAGCGGCGCCTCCCGCTGCTGCCCGCGCTGATCTTCACTATCGTCGTCACCCAGGTCCCGTTCCTTGTGACGCTCTGGTACAGCTTCCAGAGCTACTTCTGGAACGAGCCCGGCGGCGCGCACTGGACCGGGGTCTCCAATTACAAGGAAGTGTTCACCGACCCGAACTTCCGCAGCGCACTGTGGCGTTCGGTGACGATGACCGTGATCGCCGTGATCGTCGCGATGATCCTCGGCCTCCTGCTCGCGGTCCTGCTTGACAAGAAGTTCCTGGGCCGCGGCATCGTCCGGACGCTCATCATCACGCCGTTCCTGGTCATGCCCGCCGCCGCGGCGCTGATCTGGACCGGCCCGATGCTCGACCCGAACTTCGGACTGCTCAACTGGCTGCTCGAACCGTTCGGCGTCAACCACGTCGCCTGGCTGACCACGCACGCCTACGGGTCCGTGATCGTGGTGATGATCTGGCAGTGGACGCCGTTCATGACCTTGATCGTGCTCGCGGGCCTGCAGGGACAGGCATCCGACGTGCTCGAGGCGGCCAAGGTCGACGGGGCCAACGCCTGGGCGACCTTCCGCGAGCTCACCCTGCCGCATCTGCGCCCGTACATCGAACTCGGCGTCCTGCTCGGCTCGATCTACCTGGTGACCGCCTTCGACCAGGTGCGGCTGATGACCAACGGCGGCCCTGGCACCTCGACCACGACACTGCCCTTCTACCTGTACCAGAAGGTGAACTTCGCCTTCGACATCGGCGGGGCGGCCGCGGCGGGCGTCGTCACCGTGGTGCTGACGATCATCGTCGCCAGCTTCGCGCTGCGGATGTTCGCGAGCGTCTTCCAGTTCGAGGAGGCAAAGTGAGCGCGGTAGCGGCAACCGAGGCGCCGACGCCGCCGACGCCGCCGACGCCGCCGACAGCGCCGACGGCGCCGAAGCGCAGCCGGCGGGCGCGGGAGATCTCCGGCCTGGCGGGCTGGACGGTGCTTGGCTGGGTGGTGGGCATCGGCTTCTTCATCCCGGTGCTATGGATGGTGATCACGGCGTTCAAGCCGGAGTCCGCCGCAGAGACCTGGCCGCCCAAGTTCACCTTCAGTCCCACGCTGGCGGAGTTCCGGCTGGTCTTCAGCGGCATGGACCCGTTCATCGAGCACTCGGCGATAGCGACGATCGGCTCCACTATCGTGGTGCTGGTGCTCGCGCTGCCCGCCGCGTACGCCCTGTCGATCCGCCCGGTGGGCAAATGGCGGGACTCGCTGTTCTTCTTCATCTCCACCAAGATGCTGCCGGTCGTCGCGGCGATCGGCCCGCTCTACGTGATCGCGCTGAAGGCGCACCTGCTGGATAGCATCTGGCTGCTGATCATCCTCTACGCGGCGATGAACCTCCCGCTTGCGATCTGGATGATCCGCTCGTTCATGCTCGAGGTGCCCACCGAGATGCTCGAGGCGGCTCGGCTGGACGGCGCGGGCCGGTTCCGGGAGATCACCGAGGTCATCATGCCGGTGGTGAGCCCCGGCCTGGTGTCCACCGCGCTGATCTGCGTCATCTTCGCCTGGAACGAGCTGTTCCTGGCGCTCAACCTCACGGTCACGAACGCGGCGACCATGCCGATGTTCCTGATTAGCTCCGTCCCCCAGGAGGGCCTGTACATCGCGCACCTGAGCGCGGCGGCCACGATCGCCTCGGTTCCGGTGATCATCGTGGGCTGGATCGCGCAGCGCTCGCTAGTCCGCGGTCTCTCGATGGGGGCGATCAAGTGAACCATTCGTCTGAACGGTCCCGTGCGTTGCGGAGGTCCCGCCATGGCAGGAGTTAGGTATGTAGCCGCGAGCCGCGTGTACGCCAAGGGCGCGCGCCCTGCCGTCGACGCGCTCGACCTCGACATCAAGGACGGCGAGTTCATGGTGCTTGTCGGGCCGTCGGGGTCAGGCAAGACCACGGCGCTGCGCATGCTCGCCGGCCTCGAGCCGCTCGACGGGGGCCGGATCGAGATCGGCGGGCGTGACATCAGCGACGTGCAGCCGAAGGACAGGGACATCGCGATGGTGTTCCAGAACTATGCCCTGTACCCGAGCAAGACCGTCGCCGAGAACATGGGCTTCGCGCTGAAGATGCAGCACGTCCCGAAGGGCGAGCGGGACAAGCGGGTCCGCGAGGCGGCCCGCATCCTCGATCTCGACGACGCCCTGCTCGATCGCAAGCCGAAGGCGCTGTCCGGCGGCCAGCGGCAGCGCGTCGCGATGGGGCGCGCCATCGTGCGGGAGCCGAAGTGTCTTCCTGATGGACGAGCCGCTGTCCAACCTGGACGCCAAGCTGCGCGTGCAGACCCGCAGCCAGATCGCCGAGCTGCAGCGCCGCCTGGGCATCACCACGGTCTACGTCACGCACGATCAGGTCGAGGCGATGACCATGGGGCACCGGGTCGCGGTGCTCAGCAACGGGAAGCTGCTGCAGTGCGCCTCGCCCCGCGAGCTGTACGACAACCCGGTGAACCAGTTCGTGGCCGGCTTCATCGGCTCGCCCGCGATGAACCTGCTGACCGCGCCGCTGATGGACGACGGAGTGCGGCTGGCAGGGACGGTCATTCCGCTGAGCGCCGCGGTGCGGACAGCGGCGGCCAGGGGCAAGCTGACCGAGCTGGTCGTCGGCATCAGGCCCGAGCACCTGCACCTGGTCGCCGCGGCCGCGTCGTCGTCGTCGTCGGCGTCGTCGGCGTCGGCTGCGTCGTCGGCGTCGGCTGCTTCGGCCGGTGGAGCGGCGACCGGCGCTTCGGCGGCCGGTCGTGCCTCGAACCACCGCGAGCTCACCGGCGAGATCCTGCTCGTGGAGGAGCTCGGCGCCGACGCCCTGATGCACGTCCGGCTGACCGGCGAAGGCGGCTCCGACGACGGCACCGTCGTGGCGAGGACCGAGGGGCGCAAGTCCCCGGCTCTCGGGCAGCAGGTCTTGTTCCGCATCCAGCCAGCGGACGTTTTCGCGTTCAACCCGGAAACCGGCGCCCGCCTCATCTAGGAACCAGACTCATGGAGGTCTCATGCGGGCCATCGTGCTCGACCGTCCCGGCAGCTTCCGGGTGGCAGAGGTGCCGGATCCCACACCGGGAGAAGGCCAGGTCGTCGTCAAGGTGGATGCCTGCGGGGTGTGCGGCACGGACATCCACATCATGGACGGCGAGTTCCCGCCGACTCCGTATCCGATCACGCCGGGCCATGAGTTCGCCGGCACGATCGTGGCGGTCGCGGGCGATGTGAGGATGGACCTGCCCGTCGGCGCCAAGGTGGCGGTTGACCCCTCGCTGTACTGCGGTTACTGCCGCCGCTGCCGGTCCGGCCGCGAGAACCTGTGCGAGAACTGGGCGGCCATCGGCGACACGGTGGCCGGCGCGTTCGCCGAGTACGTCGCGGTACCTGCGGTCAACGCGCACAGGCTGCCGGACGGGATCGACGCGCAGGCCGGCGCGATGGTGGAGCCGCTGGCCTGTGCGGTGCACGGCCTGCGGCGGCTCGGCCCCGTGTTCGGCGACACGGTGGTACTGACCGGGGCCGGCACGATGGGGCTGCTGCTGCTGCAGTTGCTCGTACACGCCGGGGCGGGTCCGGTCACCGTCGTGGACCGGGTCAGCGACCGGCTTGGGGTCGCCCGCAAGCTCGGGGCGGCCCGGGTCATCGGCGACGTCGGCGAGCTCGCGGGGGAGCGGTTCGAGATCGCGGTGGACGCGAGCGGCGCGCCGGCGCTGGTCGATGCGGCGGCCGGGCTGCTTGACCGGGGCGGTCGGCTGCTCGTCTTCGGCGTGACGCCGGCCGAGGCGACGCTCAGCGTCTCGCCGTTCCGCGTCTACAACGAGGAGATCACCATCACCGGCTCGATGGCGATCCTGCGCAGCTTCGCCCCGGCCGTGGAGCTGATCGCCGGCGGCGTGGTCAATCCGCGCCCGCTGCTGTCGGAACCGCTGCCGCTCGAGGAGTACGGCGAGGCGCTGCAGCGGGTGCGGGCCGGAAAGGGGATCAAGTGGCACATCCGGCCATGATCGCGGCGTGCGTGCGCGTACGGGGTCGCTGGGGTCGCGGTAGTGCTTCCCGCGCTGTCGGCTCCGCCCGGAGGAAACCGCTCCTGGCGGGGCCGAACGCGCGGGGGCGCACCACTCGCGCCCCCGCTCTCCTCGGTCTGCAGCGCAAACCAAAATCCGTTCAGCCGTCTCTCAGAGCTGACGCTCGCGCCGCTCAGGTCCCGGGTTTCTAACCGGGCTGACGCTCGCGCCTCTGTTTCCGCGGTTCTCCGGGCTGGCGTTAGCGCCTCAGGTTCCGCGGCCCCGCTCCCACGAGCCTACTCAGGGGCGGCGGCGTGGCCTCGGAAGGATAGTGGACAGTTGTCTACACTCAGGTGTACACATCGGTCCACTATCTTTGGCCAGCTCCCGCTCACGCGGATAACAGCAAGGAACGCGGAGCACCGCCCGCACCCTGCTACTCACCTGCCTCCTGTCGCGTCGGACGGGAGGTCGGAGTAGTGGGAGGCGTCGCCCTTGCGGATTACGGCCGTGTCGCCGTTGATGCCGACGGGGACGCTGCCGGCCACGGTGATCCGGTGCATCAGCCGGGGCTCGTCGTCGTAGTCGGCGACGGCGTAGTGCTGGGTGGCGCGGTTGTCCCAGATGGCTATGTCGCCGTCGCGCCATGTCCAGCGGACGGTGTTCTCCAGCCTCGTCACGTGCCGCTGCAGGAGCGTGAACAGCTCGGAGGAGTCAATCGAGGGCAGGCCGGTGAAGGACTTGACGAAGTGGCCGAGCAGGAGCGTGGGCTCGCCGGTCTCCGGGTGGATGCGAACGACCGGGTGCTCGGTCTCGAACTCCAGGTGCCGGAACTGGTCCCGGTAGTCCTGCTCCTTGACGTCGACGCCGCCGATCTGCGGGCGCTCCCGCGCGTAGTCGAACAGGTTAGTGTGCACCGCCCGGAGGTTGTTGACCAGCGCCTTGAGCGCGGGGTGCAGCCGCTCGTAGGCCGCCGCGGTGTTGGCCCAGACCGTCGTGCCGCCGTAGGGCGGCAGCACCAGCGCGCGCAGCACGCTGATCGCGGGCACCCGGTCCACGAACGTGACGTCGGTGTGCCAGGAGTTGGCCTTCTGCTGCTCGGAGTCGATCGGCAGGATCGACTCGCCGTCCCCGCTGACCGTCGGGTGCGGCTTGGTCAGCGGGCCGAGCAGCCGGGCGAAGGCGCGCTGGTCGTCGTCGGTGACGCCGTTCTGGTCGCGCAGGAACACGACCTTGTGCTTGAGCAGGGCGGCGCGCAACTCCGCGAGCGCGGCCGGGTTCACGTCGCCGTTCGCTCGGATCCCCTCGACGACGGCGCCGATCACCGCGCCGACCTGCCGAACGGCAACGTGCTGGTAGCCGTCGGCGCGCGCCGACGCTGAGGATCTGGAGAGTGCCGCGTAATCCTGGAACTGGGTCATGCCTGGTCCCTTCGTGCGTTCCTCCCTCTAGGGTCACACCGGTAGTTGCCGATAGTCAAGTATTCTGACTAATTTAGTTGGAAATGCCCTGTATGCTCTAGGCCTTGGGGAAAGCGGACGGCGCCATGCCCATGGCGCCCATGGGCTGTCCGTTGAAGGCGATGTTGTGGTGGACGTGCAACCACCAGCTCCAGACGGCTAGGTGCGGTGATCCGGTCACCTCGCCCAGCATGTTGCCGTCGGTCTCGGTCCAGATGATGTCCTCCGTGTTCGTGCTGTTGTCGTAATCGCAGAACATCCGGCCGGCAGCTTGACTCGCCGCGTTCAGCTTGCCCGTTTCCAGCTGCTGGATCGAATACGCCCGGGTGTGCTCGCCGAAATGGTTCCATGAGATTTCGGCGCCATTCCCAGGGGGCGCCGACGCCCCGCAGTCCTGCACGTTGACCACGAAACGCCCGTTATTCGCCTGCTTGATCGCTGCCTCGTAGGCCCTGTACAGCGCGTCGGGCGAGCTGTAGTTCTGGAAGAACGCCATGGTGATGCCCGGATATGGCTTGCTGCACTCTGCGGACACCGCGCTGAGGAACGTGCAGCTCTTCGGCGGCAGGAACCCGCTAGTCCAGACGGTTACGTTCACCAGGGCCAGGGCCTGCTTGAGGGTCTTCTGCGATGTCGTCGGCAGCATCGGAGGCGTGAGCGCCGCACTTGTCGGCGGCGTGCGCGCCGCAGCCGTTGCCGACGAGCCGGCTCCGGGCTGCTGCACGAGCCGGCTCTGCCGGGAAACCCGAGCCACGCGCCCAACGTGACCCCGATGCCCGCGCTGACCACGAACGCCACCGCGAGCAGGAACAGGGGAAGCTTCAGATCCCGGCGGTCGCGCCTGCGCCGTCTGGGCGGAGACCAGCCTCTGGGATCGCTCAGCCCGTCGTCATCGGCACCTCCGGAATGCGCGCTCCGGTCGTCGTACCCGGTCCCGTCCGGGTACGACGGCCCGCCGAGTGGCGGCGCGTCATGCAGCGAGGCGGCGCCAGTGTCAGGCGGCGCAGACAGTAGGGACAGCGCGGGCGGCAGCGCCGGCGGCCCTCCCGTCCGCGCGCCGCTGCCGATCAGGCCGCGCAGGCCGGCCCCCGGGTCGTGCGCCAGTTCCTGGTAGTCGGCGAACGGCGGCGCGAGCCGGGGCGCGCGCAGCGACACGTCGGTGGACGGCCTCGCCGTCACCGTGGTCTCGGGAACGCGGAGCGCGCTGCGGGCCGCCGTCATGAACTCGCGGCAGCTGGCGTACCGGTCGCCAGGCTGCTTGGCGAGGACTTGGCTGAACACCTCATCGATGGCGGTCGGCAGATCGGGCCGGAGCAGCGTCGCCCGGGTCGGCGTCTCCTCGACATGCGCCCAGATGATCGCCGCATCCAGGTCCTTCTCGAACGGCACCCGGCCGGTCAGGCACTCGTAGAGCACGCAGCCGAGCGAGTACTGGTCGGCCGTGCCGAGCACGGACATGCCGCGGATCTGCTCCGGCGCGACATAGTCGATCGTGCCGAGGAACTGCCCTGTGGAAGTCAGACCGGAGCGCCCGATGGCGGGCTTGGTGATCCCGAAGTCAGCCAGGTACAGGTGATCCGGGTCGGAGTCGGAGTCGTCGTTGCCCCGCTCGACCAGCAGGTTCCCCGGCTTGACGTCCCGGTGCACCAGGCTACGGCGGTGCGCGGCGTCGAGCGCGCGCGCCGCCTGGCTAAGCAGGAAGACCGCGGTGTCCGGCAGCAGCCGCCCGCGCTTGGAGATCATCTGCCGCAGGTCGGTCCCGGAGACGCAGCGCATGGCGATGTACAGCAGCCCGTCACCCGACCCCATGTCGTGAATGGGGATGACGTGCGGGTGGTTCATCGCGGCCGCGATCCGCGACTCTTCAAGGAAGCGCGCACGGAACATGTCGTCGCTCGCGAGTTCGGGTGCCAGCACCTTGAGCGCGATCACGTTGCCAAGTCGCGGGTTCTCGGCCTGGTAGACGGTGCTCATGCCGCCCTTGCCGAGCACCGCCCGCAACCGGTACCCGGCGAACTCGTCCCCGACCAGCGGCAATTCGGGCATGTCGAACTCCTATCCTCCGATCGCCGCCCGCCCCGGGGAGCCCGGGGCGCGCCCCTCTGCGGCCATCTCTGACGCATTACCGATTTCACACTAAGTGAACATTAGACTGCATTGGGTAGTCAATAGGGGGAAGTACACGAGATGCCGGTCATGGTGAAGTCTTCCGCCGGGCAGGTCGATATGAGCGCTCTCGAACGGCGTGTAGCTCCACGGTCGCTCTGCGTTTGCGTGTTTTCCAGCGCGGGCTGGCCTCCGTGTGTAACGGTTGGTAGCGGGACGGACACTTTCTGATTACTGAACGGAAACGGAGATGGTGCACCAGTGAGCGCGATAGGCGGGCACGCGCCCGACACGGAGGCGTGGCCGACGGCGGAGGAGCGGGCGTCGCGCCGGTCGATGCACGGTTGGCGCGGCCTGCTGCCCGGAGTCCGCGTCGGCCACCCGGCCAGACGGCTTGGCGTGACAGCGCTGGGCGCGGCCGCAGTGGCGATCACCGGAATCGTCGCGGCCGTCGCGGCGGCCAGTCCGGGGGCCCTGCCGTCGGGCGGTCTGCTGTCCGGGGCGCGGCTGACCGGAGCGGTGGCCCCGAGCGTCGCTGGATCCTCATCCGGCACAGGCTGGGCCTATGCGGCCCCGGTCATGATCGAGCGCGCCGTGGTCTCGAACCCGCCCGTCGCGTCGGCCCCGCTGGTGCTCACCGCCGAGGACCACAAGGACTGCCCGGCCGCCGCCGCCGCGTGCATTGACCTAGCCCGGCATATGACCTGGCTGCAGACCGGCGGCAGGGTCAGCTTCGGACCGATCAGGATGGAGCCCGGCCTGCCCGGGTCCGCGCACGCGACCCCGCGCGGCACCTTCCAGGTCTCCTGGAAGGCCGGAGCGGATTTCGTCAGCGACATCTACCACGAGCCGATGCCGTGGGCCACCTTCTTCGCCCCCGGCGGGGTCGCCTTCCACGGCGGCAGCCTGACCCAGTGGTCGCATGGCTGCGTCCACCTCGCCGTGGCCAACGCTCACTACTACAACCAGCACCTGCCCATCGGCGCCGAGGTGGTCGTCTTCTGACGCCCTCGGGATTTCTCACGCTCTCGGGATTTCTCACGCCCTCGGGATTTCCCACGTCATGGGGATGCGACGGTTCGCGGCCCACTCCGCGAGCTGGTCGGCGAAATGCGGGCTCGCCGGGTCGCCGGACGCGCCGCCGGGGATTACGTAACTCGCGGAGTCGGCCGACGCGAGGTCCACCACCTGCCGGTACACGGACAGGAGGGTGACGTTGAACGGGGTGCCCGCCCGCCAGCCGTACCCGGCGGCCTGGATGGTGTCGGAATCGCCGCCCATCGGCACGCCAGGGAAGAACCGGGTTGGGCCGTGCGGGTGCACCCGCACGGCCTTGTGGACATCGCCCCACTGCCACTGCGCGGGGTCGGGGCCTCCCGCGTGGACGGCCGCCGCCCACGCCGCGGCCAGCGCGCGCGGCACCGCCGCGAGCACCCGCTGCCTCCGCTCGTCGGCGTCGCCCTGATCGCTACCGGACGGAACCGGCATCCCGAGCAGTTCCCAGGTGTCGTTGCCGAGCCACCGCCGGACCATGGACATCGTCGGCGCGAGCGTGCCCGACGCGACCCACCCCCAGGTGGCCGTGCCGAGCACCGGCCGGTACAACTCCGCCGCGAGTGCCCGGACGAAGCAGCCGTAGAGCATCGCGGCCGCCGACCCGGCCGCGAGGTTCCCGTCGAATCCGGCGAGCAGCGACCGCGCCGCCTCGGCACCCGCGGCACCCTCGTTGTCGAACGGCCCGAGCGAGCCGAGCAGCCGGCCCCAGCCCCGCGCCGCCAGCGAGACCGTGTCCGCCTGCATCCCGGCCAGCGAGTCCACGGTCAGCGTGGCGGAGCCGGCCAGCAGCGACCGCAGTCGCTCGGCGCGGAACGGCTGCGCGAACGTGTACGACAGATAAGGCGAGTCCCCGTCGATGATCGCGTTGTTGGCGGTCATCACGAACCCGGCGTCAGGATCGACGGCCCGCGGCAGCTCGCTGAACGGCACCGTTGAAGTCCATTCGCACACCCCGTCCCAGCCGACGACCGGCAGCCGTCGCCCCCCGCCGGTGGACCGCGCCGGCACCTCGCCGCGGCATTGATAGGCGATGCGCCCGGAAGCGTCGGCGCAGACCAGGTTGTTGACCGGGTCCACCCAGCCGTCCTGCGCGTCACACAACTCCGTCACCGAACGCGCAGTCAGCATCGCCGGCATGCACTCCAACCCGCGGTTCGCCCGGTAGGTCCCCGTCCACTTGAGCGCGAGCGCGATCCCGGAGTCCGGTGACCCGTGCACGATGGGCCCGTGCCGTGTCGACCAGGCCGACACCGTCACCGGCGACCCGCCGCGCACATTGATTCGCTCCTGCCGCACGTCGGCCGCCGCCCACCCGTCCTCCGTCAGGTACCGAGAACCGGAGAACCGCTCCAGGTAGAGGTCCTGGGTGTCGGCGTCGGCGTGGGTGATCGCCCACCCGACCGACCCGTTGAACCCGAAGTGCGGGAACCCGGGCAGCCCGGGGAACGTGGCCCCGACGACGTCGAACGACGGACACGACACCCTGCACTGCCAGTACACGTTCGGCGTGTCGAGCGCCCGGTGCGAGTCGTTGCAGATCACCGCCCCGCCATGCGCGGTCCGCCGCCCGCTGACCGCCCACGCGTTGGACCCGGGTTCGACCTCGGCGAGGAACCCCAGATGCCCGACGACATCGCCGAGCGCGTCGTCAAGCAGCCGGGACACCGGCGCCGCCAGCCGCCCGCCCGGCGGCACGGCCAGCGGCGACCCCAGCGGCGGCCGCGTCTCGAGCCGGGCGAAGGCCGCGGGCCCGACCCGCGCGAGCAGCACCGCGCTGGCCAGCTTGTGCTGCCACTGCCCCATCAGCACGTGCCGCACCAGAAACGCGGCCACCGAGTGCCACGCCCGCCACGGTTCCACCGGGTAGCGCCCGGGCAGCGGCAGCGCCCCGTCCGCGATCGCGGCGTTGACCCCGTCCGCGTACGCCTCGAACGCCGCACGCACCGGTGCGGACATCACGGCGACGTCCCGCTGCGCGGCGGCGGCCAGCCCGAGCCGCCGCGCGAGCACGTCGCTGCCGACCGCGCCGACCCCGGCGATCTCGGCCCACCGCCCGCAGGCCCGCCGCCGGTCGTAGTCAAGCTGGAACAGCCGGTCCTGGGCGCACGCGTACCCCATCCCGCCCCACGCCTCCGCCGCCGTCTCTCCCCGCACATGGGGTACCCCGTGGCCATCGCGCGTGATCTGAAAGTCCATAGACCCGATTATCCCGAACGGACCCGTGGCTCCGCCTCCATCAGAACATTACTTTTACGATCGGCAAAGACTGGTTTAGAGTGCTGCCATGACATCGCCCACGGCTGTCGAAGCCTTCCTAGCCGAACCCCGCAACGTCGTCGTCGCCGGCATCCGCAAGGACGGCCGCCCCCACGTCTCACCCAACTGGTTCTTCTGGGACGGGGAGCGGTTCTACATCTCCACCACCCGCCCCCGGGTGAAGTACAAGATCTTCACCCGCGACCCCCGCGTCGAGCTGGTCGTCGATGACGCCACCGGCCACCGCTACGTGGCCCTTTCCGGCACCGTCGAGATCCGCGAGGACGTCAAGCCCAACCTTCACCTCTTCCGCGCCATCCGCGAAAAGCACGGCCGCCCCGCCCCGTCCGACGACGAACTGGCGGAGACCCTCATCGCCGACGACCGAGTCCTGCTGGCCATCACCCCCACCGCCCCGCCATCCGCCTGGACCGTCGTCGGCCTCGACTAGTCCGGCAACAGGACGTAGTCCGGCGACAGGGCGCGGCGCAGGCCGAGCGTGCTTCCACTAGGTGAGCAGGGCGGCAGCCACCAGAACCGCGGTGGCGCTCAGTTCGGTGATCGCGCCGAAGACGTCGCCGGTCGTGCCGCCGAGCCGGCGTCGCGCGATCGACTGCAGCAAGCCCCCGGCCAGCAGTCCCGCGGCGGCGGCGACCAGGCCGCGGACCGCGAGCCCGGCCCCGCCGGCCAAGAGGCCGGCCACGGCCACGGCGCCGGCGAGCGCGCCAACCGAGAGCGCGCGATCCAGCGCCGTGGTCTGGCCGGCGACGAGGGTGCCGAACCCCCCCGGCCGGGCGGCGGGCGCCTCGGTCGCGACGACGATCGAGACGCGGCCGGTTACCTCGGCGAGCGCCAGCGCCGCGGCCGCCAGCGGCAGCCGCGGTATCGCGGCGAGGGCGGCCACCTGCACAAGCAGCACGAGGACGAGCGTGGCCACTCCCATCGGGCCGATGTCTGAGCGGCGCATGATGTCCAGCGCCTCGGCGGGGGAGCGTCGGCTGCCAAGCCCGTCGGCGGTGTCGGCCAGGCCATCCAGGTGCAGTCCGCCGGTCAGGAACGCGACCAGCGCGACCGCCAGCGCCGCGCCGAGCGCCCGCCCGGGGCCGGACCCGTTGACGGCGCCAACTCCGAGGACGAGGCACGCCCCGGCGAGACCGAGCAGGAGGCCTACGGTGGGCAGCCAGCGGATGGCGCGCACCCCGTCGCCGGGGCCGAGTTCGCCATCGCCGCCGACCGGGATGACGGTGAACAGGCTCAGCGCGGTCCGCCAGGCGGGGCGTCTCACTGTCACCGGATGCACTGTCTCATCGGATGCACTTTCTCATCGGATGCACTGTCTCATCGGATGCGCCGGGCGATGCCCGCGACGCAGAGCCAGACCTGCTCGCACTCGGCGGCGATCCGGGCATTCAGCGTCCCGAGCTCGTCGCGGAACCGGCCACCAGACACGGTTGCGGGCACGACACCGGAACCGACCTCGTTGCTCACCGCGACCACCTGCCGAGGGGTCGATCGCCAGGCGTCAAGCAGCGCGTCCACGCTGGATGCGACCTCCTTGTCCGCGCCGGCCGCTTCCGCCCACAGGCCGCAGTCGTCCATGACCCCCGCCAGCCAGGTGGACAGGCAGTCCACCAGCACGGGAACGGCCTGGCGGGCTGGCGGGGTGTCGGCCAGCACGCCCGCCAGGTCCAGGGTTTCCAGCGTGGTCCAGTGCGCCGGCCGCCGATCCTGGTGCACGCGGACTCGCTCGGCCCACGATGGGTCGGCTCCGTCGGCGGTCGGCCCGCAGGCCACGTAGTCTACCCGCTCGCGCGCGGCCAGCATCCGCTCGGCGGTCACCGATTTTCCTGAGCGGGCCCCGCCGAGCACCAGCACCCGGAACGGCTTTCCGCGCTGCGGCCGACCCGGCAGCGGCAGCGCGCCGGGCGCGGCCAACGGCCTCGGGTCGCCGTCGCGGACCAAGCGGATCATGCCTCAGCGTAGAGCACAGCGCCGACACCCTCGTCACGGCGGCTGCGGCCGCTGCGCCAGTCCCGCCGCTACCAGATCGCGGTCCATGGACATCCATCGACCAGGAGGCTAATTCATTAACCAAACTTTCCATGCCTTCCCGGTAAAGCACCAGCCACTGAAGAGGTGACTCTCATCCACATTTCCACAGGCTGAGATGAACGTTTCCTGGGAATGGCAAGAATGCCTAGACATGACAACGGTTCCTCCGTTTAGATCTGAGGTTGACTAGACCGGAGCAGATCACCAAGAAGGAACCGTTGGACTACTATTCTCTCACAGGCATGTCCTGGGGGCAACTGACCAGGCTGAGCATTATGGTTCTCGCCGATCTCAACGGCACTTTCGTCAGGCCGGGCGCGAAGAAGCCGCCGAAGGTGAGCCCTTTCAATTCGCTGGTCATGGTGGTCATGCTGATGCGCCGCAATGTCACCCAGGCAGCAGCGGGCGCGATATTCGGGTGCAGCCAGTCCACCGTGAGCCGGCGGTGGGATCTCCTGCGCCCGGTCATCGGCAGGGTCCTCGCCTCGTTCGTGCCGGACCCGGTGCAGGTCATCGGCCGCGGCGGAACCGCCCTGGTAGACGGCTCCGTGTGCCCGGTATGGGACTGGAGTGCGATCCCTGACCTGTTTTCCGGGAAAGCGGGCTACGCGGGAATGAACGTGCAGATCGCGGCGAGCCTGAACGGCGATGTCGCCGCAATAGGCCCGGTTCCCGTACACGGAGCGCGGCACGACGCCTACGCGTTCGCGGCGTCCGGGCTCAAAGACCTGCTGGAGAAATCCCGGAACCCGGGCGACACCGCAGCCGACCTCGGCTACATCGGCGTAGACGGCATCGGAACCGTTCCCTTCAGGAAACCGGAGGGCGGAAAACTAGAAGACTGGCAGCGTGAATTCAACACGACCCTGAGCAAGATCCGCTCAGCCGTCGAGCATGCTGTCGCCAAGGTGAAGACATGGCGCATGCTCAGCGAGGAAGGAGGCCGGTACCGCTGCCCCATCAGCAAGTACGAGAGCATGCTGACTGCCGTTACTGGACTGCTCTTCTTCGCACGATACACAAATGATTAATGAATTACCCTCCAGCAGTTGATGATCGTCTAATCCCGATGCGGCCATAGCGCATAGCTGCACAAATCATTCGCGAAAAATCTCTTCGCGATCATTGGCGATCGTGGTGCCTGCCTAGCTTTGACCCCGATGCCGCCACTTGGCCGAGGTTGCCCCTATGGTGGTTATTGTGGCCTTAGGGTCGTATAGCGATCGTATAGCGCCCTAATGGTCAACATGATCATGGCTCCAAGCCGGGAGCCGTGACGTTCTGAACCCTGGGCGAACCCGTCCGTCCCTAAACCTGCTCGGGCGGCGGCTGCCAGGGAGCTGGTCGGAGCGGTTCGGCCGTGGTGAAGGGGGAGTGCTGGGATTCGATTATCACGTCGATCTTCTTATCTATGACGTGGACGATGTCCCTTATCCCGGCTACCTCTTCTTTTACCGGGCCGAACTCGGCGCGCAACAGATTCTCGAAGTGCTGCTCCAACGGCGATGTGGCCGGCAAATTCTTCTGCGGCTCTCCGTGGAGAATATTCGTGAGGTGGTCGTAGCGCCAGTCGAGCACCGCCGATATCGCCACCAGCGTGGACTTGGTGCGCCTGTTGGTCGTCGGCTCGCCTATATGACGGATAGTCGTTGGTGACAATCCAGTTTCTTGCGCGAGATGCGTGGCTGAGATCCCACGTTCGCGCATGCGCTCGCGGATGGCCCGGCCGACCGCCACCCAGTCCTCGTTCCTCGGCGCATCCTTCAACAAGGCAATCCTCCGCGTTCCGCTTCGGCGCATAGGCTAGCGGATCGCCGCGCCTGGCGGCGGGTCGCGGTGATTCTCTGGCACACCAGATAAGGCGGCAATTAAAGGCACGTCAAAAATGGCGCAATGATCGTCGTTTTTGGCGCTAAAAGCAATGGCCATTACTAGTCGAACGTTGTCGACTAGTCTTCCTGGTGTACTCAAATGAGGGTGGCGAGGGAAAGGGCTGGGGCGCATGGCGGGAGCACGCTACGTGGACGTCGCACTTGGCGCGGTCATTCTTGGCGGCCAGGTCGATTTCAGGATGACGGCCGGGCCATGGTGGGCCGGATTCCTGCTGGCTGTGCTCGGACTCGGGGCGGCGGGCGTACGGATCGTCTTCCCGCAGGACTCGTCAGACAAGCTGGCGTGGTGGCGCGAACGCTGGCGCACGAGTCGGCCCAGGAGCGCCGACGGTAAGCACCGGATGCGGCGAGAGGGGCGGGAGTGACCGGTTTGGGGTTTGCCGGGCCGGGTACGGGTGGTCGTTGCCGGGTGCTCGTCCTCCCGGGATGAGCGCACCTGACGCCAACGACCGCTAAAAACGACCGCTAAATCAGAAAGCTCATCATGGCCTATGACCCATTCGGGTCTGGCGACTTCGGCGCCAGTCCCCTCGATGACCTCTTCGCGCGTTTCTTCGGCGGGTCGCCGCAACAGCGGCCCGCGCAGCGGATCGACATCGGCCAGTTGCTGACCGATCAGGCCCGCGAACTGGTGCGGGACGCAGCCTCCCAGGCAGCGCAGTGGGGCGACCCCGACCTGGGCACCGAGCACCTGCTCTGGGCCGCGACGCGTCAGGAGCCGGTCCGCCGCCTGCTCACCGCGGCCGGCGCTAATCCCGACGCCATCGCCCGGGACATCGAAGCGAGCGCGAAGCGCGGCGAGCCCCGCGACGTGCCACCCAGCCTTACCCCGTCGGCCAAGCGGGTGCTGCTCGACGCCCGGCAGATCTCGCGGGCGTTCGGCTCGTCCTACATCGGGCCCGAGCACCTGCTGCTCGCGCTCGCCGTCAACCCCGAGTCAACCGCCGGACGGCAGCTCCGGGAGGCGCGGGTTACCCCGGAGGCGCTGCAGCAGGCGGCCCCGGGCGGCGGCAGGGGCGCGGGCGCGGCCAACGAGCCGCCGTCGGACACTCCCACCATCGACGAGTACAGCACCGATCTCACCGCGATGGCCCGCGATGGCAGCATCGACCCGGTGGTGGGCCGTGAGAATGAGATCGAGCAGACGGTCGAGGTGCTCTCGCGGCGGACGAAGAACAACCCGGTGCTCATCGGCGAGCCCGGCGTCGGCAAGACCGCGATCGTGGAGGGCATCGCGCAGCGCATCATCGACGGGGACGTCCCGACACGCTCAGCGACAAGCGCCTGGTCCGGCTCGACCTCGCCGGACTTGTCGCCGGGACCCGGTACCGGGGCGACTTCGAGGAGCGGCTGAAGAAGGTCATCGACGAGATCCGCGAGCACGGCGACGAGCTGATCCTCTTCATCGACGAACTGCACACCGTCGTCGGCGCGGGCGCCGCGGAGGGCGCGATGAGCGCCAGCAACATGCTCAAGCCCGCCCTCGCCCGCGGTGAGCTGCACATCATCGGCGCCACCACCATCGATGAGTACCGCAAGGACATCGAGAAGGACGCCGCGCTCGAGCGGCGCTTCCAGCCGATCCTGGTGCCCGAGCCGACCGTGGAGCGACACCATCGAGATCCTGCGCGGGCTGCGCGACCGGTACGAGGCGCACCACCAGGTCCGCTTCACCGACGAGGCGCTGGTGGCCGCGGCCGAACTGTCCGACCGCTACATCAACGACCGGTTCCTGCCGGACAAGGCGATCGACCTGATCGACCAGGCGGGTGCCCGGGTCCGGCTGCGGACCAAGACGCCCGCGCAGGGGCCAGCGCGAGCTTGAGCAGCGGCTGGACCGGCTGCGCCGGGAGAAGGACGAGGCGGTCGCCGAGGAGGATTACCAGCGGGCGAGCACGCTGCGCGACGAGTCGCCGAGCTGAGCCAGCAGGCGAACGACAGCGCCGACGGCCAGCGGCCAGGGCAATGAGCAAGCCAAGGTAGTGCCCGAGGTCAGCGCCGCCGACATCGCCGAGGTCGTCTCCCGGGCCACCGGATCCCGGTCGCGCAGCTCACCCAGGAGGAGCGGGAACGGCTGCTCGGGCTTGAGGAGCACCTGCACCAGCGCGTCATCGGCCAAGACGACGCGGTGAAGGCCGTCGCCGAGGCGGTCCGCCGGTCGCGCGCCGGGCTAGGCGACCCGAACCGGCCGATCGGCAGCTTCCTGTTCCTCGGGCCGACCGGCGTCGGCAAGACCGAGCTGGCCCGGGCGCTGGCCGAGGCGCTGTTCGGCAGCGAGGACCGGATGATCCGGATCGACATGAGCGAGTTCCAGGAGCGGCACACCGTCAGCCGGCTGGTCGGCGCGCCGCCCGGCTACGTCGGCTACGAGGAGGCGGGCCAGCTCACCGAGGCGGTACGCCGGACCCCGTACGCCGTCCTGCTGCTGGACGAGATCGAGAAGGCGCACCCGGACGTGTTCAACATCCTGCTGCAGATCCTCGACGACGGCCGGCTCACCGACGGCCAGGGCCGCACGGTCGACTTCAAGAACACGGTCGTCATCATGACCAGCAACCTCGGCTCGGACCTGATCGGCCGTCGCGGCTCGGCTTCGACAGCGCGCGGCCGAGCGACCTGCAGACCGCAGGACCGGATCATGACGCCGGCTGCGCGAGGCCTTCCGGCCGGAGTTCCTCAACCGCATCGACGAGATCATCGTCTTCCGCCAGCTCGACGCGGACGCAGCTGCGCCAGATCACTAGCCTGCTGCTTGAGGAGACCACCCGGCGGCTGCACGCGCAGGACATCACCGTGGACTTCACCACCGAAGCCATCGACTGGCTCGCGCGGCCGGGGCTTCCAGCCCGAGTTCGGCGCCCGGCCGCTGCGCCGGACGATCCAGCGCGAGGTGGACAACCGGCTGTCGGCGATGCTGCTCGATCGGCCGGCTCGGCCCGGGCCAGCACGTGACCGTGATACGCGATGGCGACGCGCTCGCCTTCCGCGTCGGCGACGGTGACCAAGACGTGGCCATGCGGACGGTGGCCATGCGGGGGGGGGGACGGTGACCGTGCGCAGGTGCCGGTCCAAGCGGGTCAGTCCGACCAGGAGGCCGCCGCCCGGCGCGCCTAGCGCAGCCTGTTAGCCCGGCCCGCCTAGCGCGGGCCGGGCTGACGGCCCCGGGTGACACGGTTCACTCAATCCGCAGCCAGGCCGTCGTGTCGGGCGGCAGCAGGCCGGCGTCGAGCGGCCCGCTGGCCAGCAGGAGGGCGGCGTGCGGCGGGAAGGGGACCGGCTGGGGGAGATGTTCGCGATGCAGCGCACGCCCCCCCCGCCGCCGCCGACCGCGCCCCTCCTGCGGTCGTCGGCACCGAGGGCGCGGTCGAAGGCGAGCACGCCGTCCGGCGACGGCACCCAGGTCATCGGGCCGTCGCCGAGCAGCGCCCCGGAGCGGCGGATGCGCAACGCGTCCCGGTAGAGCGCCAGCATCGAGTCGGCGCTGGCGGACTCGGCCGCGACGGTGAGGTCGCGCCACTCCTTCGGCTGGGGGAGCCACGGCGGGGCGGATGCGTCGGGCGGCGAAAAGCCGAACGGCGGTTCAGTCCCCGACCACGGCAGCGGCACCCGCGAACCGTCCCGGCCGGGGTCTTCCCCGTGCGTGCGTTGCCAGATCGGGTCCTGACGGAGTCCATCGGGGATGTCCTGCACCTCCCCGAGCCCGAGTTCCTCGCCCTGGTAGATGTAGACGGCGCCGGGCAGGGCCATCGTCAGCAGCGCCGCCGCCCGCGCGCGCCTGGTGCCGAGTTCGAGGTCGACGGGAAAGCCGTGAAAGTACCGCCGCCGGTCTAGGTTGAACGCGGTATCGGCACGGCCGTACCTGGTGGCGATCCGGTCGACGTCGTGGTTGGACAGCACCCAGGTCGCCGGGGCGTCGCCCGGCAGGCCCAGCGTACTGGTCGATCACCTGGCGCAGCGCCGAGGCGTCCCACGGGCAGCTCAGGTACGGGAAGTTGAAGACCGTGTGCAGCTCGCCCGGGTTGACGTAGTGCGCGAGCCGCCCCGCGTCGGGCAGCCAGACCTCGCCCACCAGCACCCGGCCCGGTGCCTCGTCCGTGATCGCCCGCCAGGACCGGTAGATCTCGTGCACGTCGTCCCGGTCGGAGTACGGGTGCAGACCGGCCGGCGGCTCCTCGTCGCCGAGGTCAGGCAGCGCCGGGTCCTTGCAGAGCAGCGCGGCCGAGTCGATCCTGATGCCGTCGACGCCCCGGTCGAACCAGAACCGCAGCACGTCCTCGAACTCGCGACGGACGTCCGGGCTGGCCCAGTTGAAGTCGGGCTGCTCGGGCGCGAACAGGTGCAGGTACCACTCGCCCGGCGTGCCGTCGGGCTCGTTGACCCGGGTCCAGGCGGGGCCCCCGAAGATCGACTGCCAGTTGTTCGGCGGCTGGTCACCGTCGGGCCCGGTGCCCGGCCGGAACCAGAACCTGTCCCGCGCGGCCGACCCGGGCCCGGCCGCCAGGGCCTCGGTGAACCACGGGTTCAGAAAGGAGGAGTGGTTGGGGACAACGTCAATGATGATCTTTATGCCGAGCGCGTGCGCCTCGGTTATCAGTGCGTCCGCGTCCGCCAGGGTGCCGAAGACGGGATCGATGCCGCGGTAGTCGGCGATGTCGTAGCCGGCGTCGAACATGGGCGACGGGTACCAGGGGTTGAACCAGATCGCGTCCACGCCGAGCGCGCGCCAGGTACGGCAGGTGGGCGCGCGCGCCCGCCAGGTCGCCGATCCCGTCGCCGCTCGCGTCCGCGAAGCTGCGCACGTACAGCTGGTAGATCGCGGCGCCCCGCCACCAAGAATCGCTCGACCCCGATGACGATGGCTCGGGTGATGCCGGCTTGTGCACGGTGAACCTGCTTTCTCCAATGGGGGGACAGCGGTCGCTGGCCGCTGCGGGCGGATGCGCACGCGGCGGCGTGCTCACCCAGTGATCAGCCTCGGATGCCGCCTGCGGTGAGGCCGGCCATGATGTTGCGCTGGAAGATCAGGAAGAACACGATCGTCGGGATCGCCGCCATCGCCGACGCGGCGATGATCAGGTTCTGCGGCGTTTCTTGGGAGGCCTGCCAGATGCCGACGTTCAGGGTCTCCCTGGTTGGGTTGTACCCGTACTCGGACAGCAGCGGCCAGAGGAAGTCCTTCCATACCGCGACCAGGCTGAAGATCGAGACTACGGCGAGGATCGGCCGGGAGATCGGCAGCACGATCCTCAGCAGGATCATCATGCGGGAGGCCCCGTCGACCTGCGCCGCGTCGATGTACTCCGTGGGAATCGAGTCGAAGAACCGCTTGAGCAGGAAGATGTTGAACGCGTTGGCCACCGCGGGCAGCCAGATGGCCTCCGGCGTGCCGATCAGGTTCAGGTGCAGGATCGGCAGGTTCGCCATCGTCACGTACTGCGGCACCACCAGGACGGTGGCCGGGATCATGAGCGTGGCCAGCATCAGGAAGAGGACCACGTTCCCGAGCAGCGGCCGGAGCTTGGACAGCGAGTACGCGGCGGCCACGTCGAAGACCAGTTGGAACGCCAGCGCGCCGAAGGCGTAGTACAGGGTGTTCCACATCAGCCGCCCGATGTCGAGCCGGTTGAACGCCGCTGCATATGTCCCCGGGTAAATATTGTGCGGGTACAGCGTTGGCGGCGTCGCGATCGCTTCCTGGGTCGACTTGAGCCCGTCGGTGAACAGGAAATACATGGGCCCGATAAAGATGAGCGTGAACACCACGATCACCAAGGTCAGCACCAGCCGATAGATGATCTTGCCGCGTGGGCGGTTCAGCTGAACGCTTGAGATAAGCGTTCTCGTAGCTGGCGTCGGCGCCGCCCGCTGGCGGGGCCGACGGGCGGCGCGGACGCCGGTGGCGGTTGCGACTCGAACCATCAGATTCCCTTCCTAACCGGGTTAGCTGCGCTCGCGGGTTGCCCACAGGAACCCGCCGGAGAAGACGGCGAGCACCACCATGAGGATCACTCCGAGTGCGGATGCGGCGTTGTAGTTGCTGGCGCCGCTCATCTCGAATGCGTACTGGTAGATGAGCATCACCACGGACTGGGTGTTGTTGCCCACGCCGCCGCCGCCGTTGGTGAGCACGAACGATTCGACGAACATCTGCATGGTCGCGACGACCTGCAGCATCAGCAGCATGACCAGGATCAGCCTGGTCTGCGGGATCGTGACGTGCCTGATCCGCCGGAACAGGCCCGCGCCCTCGAGCTCGGCGGCCTCGTAGAGCTCGCCCGGGATGTTCTGCAGCGCGGCCAGGTAGATCAGCGTCGCGCCGCCCATGTTCATCCAGGTCGAGGCGATCACCACCGAGATCATCGCGGTGCTGATGAAGCCGGTGCCCGGCTGGAACATCCATTGCGAGGTCGGCAGGTGCAGGGTGCGCAGGATGTCGTCGAACAGGCCGTACTGCGGGTTGTAGAAGTAGGCGAAGAGCAGCAGCGCCGAGGTCGGCGGCAGCATCACCGGCAGGTAGACCAGCACCCGCAGGTAGCCCCGGGCATGGCGCAGCTCGTTGAGCAGGATCGCCACGAAGAACGGCACCGCGAAGCCGAGGACCAGCGCGAGCAGGGTGAACTCGAGCGTGTTCCGCCAGGCCATCCAGAACGTCGGGTCGTGCATGATCAGCTTGTAGTTAGACCAGCCCGCCCATGCGTAGCCGCCCCCGTAGATCGGCTTCTGGAAGCTCATGATGACTTCGCGGCACGATCGGGTACCAGGAGAAGAAGCTGAAGCAGAGCACCGCGCCGATCAGGAACCCCCACGCCGCGACGTTGCGCTGCACCTTCGGCACGAGGTGGCTGCCGAGCCGCTGCTTCGCAGGCCGGCGCCGGGCGAGCGGCTCCGGCGCCGTCGCGACATCCGCCATGGGAAGTCTCCTGTTCGTCGGTGGGGTGAATCGGCTGGAAGACCGGACTCGGGCGGGCGGCGGAGGTCGCCGCCCGCCCCGAGGTCCTCCGGGGTATCTAAATCGATGAGATGGAACGGACCGTGGTTTCCGCGGTTACCCCGCGACGAACGCCAGTACGTCGTTGATGTTGGTCGCCGCCGCCTTGAGCAGCGCCGGGATGTTGGCGTTCGCCTCGGTCAGCACGGCCAGCATGGCCGGGTCGAGCGACTTGTAGACGGCCTGGGCGTCGAGCGGCTCGCCGTCGCTGGCCTCGTTCGCGTTGACGAACGCGCGTAGTAGGAGGTGTTGATCGTCGCGGACTGGCGTCCGGAGCTGGTTGATCTGCGTCTCGGTGGCGCCGTTGAACAGCTCGGGCTCGGGGAAGCCGACCGGGAAGCCGTCCGCCTTCTGCCGGGCGAAGTTGAACTGGCCGTCGCCGGGCGTCAGGTCCTCGAAGTCGATCAACTTGATGCCCGCCTCGATCTGGGCCGGGGTGTCGTGCTTGGCGAACACGTAGTCGTTGCCGCCGGACAGCGACCCCGCCGGCTTGCCGGTCATGCTGGGCAGCGGGCCCATGCCGTAGTCGTTGAGGTTGCCCTTGTCCGGCGGCACGATCACGTTGTAGATGTCGTCCGGCGCGGCGATGTACATCCCGAGCTTGCCCGCGGCCATCTGCGTCTGGAGGGTGCCCCAGGCGAGGCCCTGGGTGGCGCTCATCGCGTTGTCGGTGAAGCGCAGCGTGTGCAGCGCCTCCAGGATCGCCAGGCCGTTCGAGTTGTCGAAGTTCGCCGAAGGCGGTGCCGTCGTGGTGTTGACCATCGAGCCGCCGAGGGCGTCGATGTAGGAGGTGAAGTGCCAGCCGCCGTTGTTGCCGGCGCTGTAGTCGCCCCAGCCCTCGATGCCGTTGCCGAGCTTGGCGATGGCCTTGGCGTCCGTCTCAACCTGGGCCCAGGTCGTCGGCGGGTCGTTCGGGTTCAGGCCCGCCTCGGTGAAGAGCTTCCGGTTGTAGATCAGGCCCTGGGTGTAGTTGGAGGTCGGCAGGCCGTAGATCGTCTTGCCCGCCGTCACGTCCGCCATCGCCCCGGGGACGATCGAGTCGAGGTTCGGCACGGTCGTCGAGTTCACGTACGGCGTGATGTCCGCCGCCTGGCCTGCCGTCAAAACCTGTGGCAAGTCGGTGAAGTAGGTGTAGAAGAGGTTGGTCTCGGTTCCGGCCCGCAGCATCGCGGTGAACGTGGCGGGCCGTCTCACACGGGTAGTTGTAGTCGCTGTTGATCGTGATGTTCGGGTTGGCCTTCTCGAAGATCGCGACGTCTTCGAGCCACTCCTTGTGCTGCTGCGGCTGCTGGGACGCCGGCGGCGCGCAGTCGATGCTGATCGTCACCGGAGCCGATGCTGCTGCGGCGGCCGTGCTGGTGCTGGTTGTGCTGGGGCTGCTGGTGCTGCTCGTGCTGCTGCTCGTGCAGGCCGCGGCGGTGAGGATAATGCCCGCGACGGCGGCGACCGAGACTATCGGGCGATAGCGCAGTCGGTAAGGCTGTCTGCTCTTCATCGCTCCATCCCTTCCCTGGGCTGAACATCGACGATGTGCGACCGCGCCTGCCGCCATGAGCGGTCTCGGCGCCGTCGCCGTTAGGAGCAAGATACGTTTCCAGACATCTGCACGCAAGATGTTGATGATCTAATGAAAAGACACAACTTTATTACGGTGGACTGATACGGAAAGTGTGGAGGAACGTGACTGCAACTTACGGAAAAATGCCGTATCTTTGCAGCATGACACGAACTCCCGCCCGGCGGCTCTCCGACGTGGCCAAGAAGGTCGGGGTCAGCGAGGCCACCGTGAGCCGAGTGCTCAACGGTAAGGCAGGCGTGTCCGACAGCACCAGGGACGCGGTGCTCACCGCCCTCGACGTGCTGGGATACGAACGCCCGAGCAAGCTGCGCGGGCAGCGTGCCCGGCTCGTCGGCCTCGTGCTGCCCGAACTGCAGAACCCCATCTTTCCCGCGCTGGCCGAGGTCATCGGCGGGGCGCTGGCGCAGCGCGGCTTCACCCCGGTGCTCTGCACGCGCACCGCCGGCGGCCTCTCCGAGGCCGACTACGTGGACATGCTCCTCGACCAGCACGCGTCGGGCGTGGTGTTCGCCGGCGGCCACTTCGCCGAGGTCGCCGCGCCGCACGACCACTACCGGCTGCTGCGCACTAGAGGCGTGCCGGTCGTGCTCATCAACGCGGCGATCGACAGCCTCGAGTTCCCCTGCGTCGCCACCGATGACTTCGCCGCCGCGGGCCAGGCGTTCAATCACCTGGCCGCGCTCGGGCACGAGCGCATCGGCCTGCTGCTCGGCCCGGAGGACCACATGCCATCGCGCCGCAAGCTGGCCGGGTTCGAAGAGCACGCCCGGCGCGCGGGCGTCGCCGTCGCCCCGGTCGAGCACGCGCTGTTCTCCCTCGAGGGCGGCCAGGCGGCGACCAGCCGGATGCTGCGCGACGGCGTCACCGGCGTCATCTGCGGCAGCGACGTCCTGGCGCTCGGCGCCATCCGGGCGGTGCGCCGCTTGGGCCTCACGGTCCCGGGAGACGTCTCGGTGGTCGGCTACGACGACTCTGCCTGGCTGAACTGCACCGACCCACCGCTCACCACGGTCAGGCAGCCCATCGAGTCGATGGGCAAGGCCGCCGTCGCCTTGCTCGTCGGCCAGATGGAGACCACGGTCGCCCAGTCCGACGAGCTCCTCTTCGAACCCGAACTCGTCGTCCGAGGCTCAACCGGCCCCGCCCCAGTCCGAGCCTCAGTCCCGGCCTAAGCCACCCGGCCAGCCTGCTCGGTTCGTGGCCTGACCGCACAGCGAGCCGCACCCATGTAGTCCGCGGACGCACGGGACGTTGGCGTTGTAATCGCCCTCGAGGATGCCATCGCACGGCAGATCGGCACCCGAGTGGGCCCGGAGGACACGTTCCTGCTACCCGACAGGACCACGGCAGCGTCGAACGCCGAGCTTGTGCGGGCAGCGTACGAGCTCGGCGCTGGTGATCACAGCGGCTAACGGGCGAGCCAGGTCTTCATGCTGGCTGGCTGGCCCGCAGATGCCGCCTGCAGCGATAGATGCCTCAACTAGTGCCGTACCAGGCTACGTTTGCCTGGGTGACTATGCGGCGGAGTCGTTCGTCGTAGGCGTGGTTGTTGCGCCAGATGATGTAGCGGCGGATCATGCTGGCCTGTTCCTTATGGCTGGCATGGTCGGTGCCGTCGGGGGCGTACCGCAGGACCGTGAACTGGGCCTCGAAACCTCGCAGAGAAAGTTTCCGCGGCATCCACGCCTCCGGACCTCCGGGCGAGCGCATGAGGTCCCACTGCCCGGTCGTCTACCCCGAGTGACCCGTTACCGATGACTTCGCGTCGGTCCAGCAGTCTCTATGGAGGGCGTCCGCCGCGGGGCGTCCTACAGGTTCGGAGGCGGCGCCAGCTGCCCCAGACGGAAGGGGTGTCGGGTGGAACTCAAGCTTGAGCTCGTGCCGGTCCCGGTCGCCGACGTCGATCGCGCAAAGGCGTTCTACGTCGAGCGACTCGGCTTCAGCGTCGACGTCGACGTACGGCCAGCCGATGGTGTGCGGGTGGTGCAGCTGACCCCGCCAGGTTCGGCCTGCTCGATCGGTATCGGCACAGGACTGCCGGTCTATGAGGCGACGCCCGGGGCCGTGAGGGGCTTGCATCTGGTCGTCGCCGACATCGAGAAGGCGCGCGCCGAGCTGGCCGAACGCGGCGTGGACATCGGTGAAGTGACCGACGTCGGCGGTGGCGTCAAGTACGCGGGCTTCGCGGATCCCGATGGCAACACGCTCACATTGCAAGAGATGCCCTGGCGCGCAGGCGAGAACTTCTAGCTCTCCAGGCGCCGACCCTCATCGTCATCAATCTCACGCACCCGCAGACGATCAGCCACCGGCCCAGTCTCGGCGATCAGCACACGCAGCGAAAGCTGCTGCCGACAAGCACAACAAGCCCTGGCGAAGGTCAACCGCACGTTCCGCAACAAGCAGGACGGCCTGCTCGTCGGCTATGCCCCGCTGACGGAGAACCTCTACGAGGCGCTGGCCGAGTACACCACTCGCGACCAGACCACCAAGCCCATGGGCCGCGACATCGACGACGCGGTCGCCAAGGTCCAGGACTTGCTGACCGTCATCGGCGACGAGATCCTCTCCGGCTATGACTGGCGCTCCCAGCGGGCGATCAAGGGACCGAAGGCGCACCTGAACGCGGTCCTCGGCGCGGCCAACTACCTCCGCGACCCCGCCACTCCCGGCAACCAGGTCGAAGAAGGAGAGCCGACCGTTGCCCAGCGGTTCCGCCAGGCGTCCGCCCAACTCGCCCGCATGTACGCGCTCTGCTCGAGGAGCGGCGCCCTGGTCGCCTTCCGGCCCGACATCGCGTTCTTCGAGGAGATACGCGCCTATATGGCCCGCTTCGACGTTCAGTGCCTCGCGCCATCCCGTGACCCTTTGTCCTTCGATGAGGCGCTGGGGCTGGTCGTGGCGTTCGCCGTCCTGGTCCCGGCGGGCCTGGCGCTCGCGGGCGCGCTTGTCCTCGATGTTGATCCTGGCCCGTGAGATCTTGACAGCGTTCCGCTGCCCTGGGCGCAGGACAAGATGGCTGTCAAGAAACGGGCTGATGATCAGTTCATGCATCGTCATCCAGCCCTGGCTGCCGCACAAGGCGCACGGCGGATCTTCGCCGCCGCCCGCGGACTGAGTTCTGCGCTGGCGGTTCACTGGGCAGGGACAGTGATCGCCATCGTCCAGCGGTCGATCGGGTCCGTCCCGGGGGTTAGTCCAGCACCTGCTGTCACCTCCGTTGCTGTGTCCAGGCTGTCCGTGATAGCCGCCAGGACCTTGACAGCGCCCTTCGGGACCATGCGGATGGCCCTGCAACCGTTAGTGAACACGTGGTTGGGTGGTCCCGGCAGGTGTTAGCTGTTCACAACCGGCCAGAGTGAACAGCTAACACACGCTGAGGAACGACCTCAGGACGGGCGGCCCCGCGGCCGCCTACGAGGGCGCCGCCGCCCCACTGGTCCCGCGCCATGGCGCGGCGATCGAGCGCCTCCTGGCCGACTTCACGTCGGGGACCCCGCCTTGTCCAGGGTCCTCTGTGGCGCTCGGGCACCAGGCCCAGGCATCGCCTACACCAGCGAGCATGGCCCCTCGGTGGACGTGTTCTGACCACAGGACCACGGGACGCGCAGCGCGACTGATCGGGATACGCGCGCAAGTGCACTGACTGTCGCGGCTACGAGACGGTCCGGCTGATCCAGTCCAGATACGCGGCCGACCCCTTAGCGATGGTGAACGCCGTGATTTCTGGGTTCTCCCAGGGATGATTGACCCGCAGGTGCGCCTCCAGGTGCGGGTACTGCCCGGCCTCGGTCTTAAGGAAGACCTGCCACTCCTCGCCTTCCCCGAACTCGTCGTTGTGCCAGAACGCCGAGAGCACCGGGCCGAGCACCTGACCGCTGGCAGCGAGTCGTTCCCGCACTGCGGACCGGAGGAGCTTCAGCGCACTGTCGCGGCTTCCCGTCGTGGTCGAGACCAGAAGGTACTCAGGCATGCTCCAAGCGTATGGAACACGGCCTTGCAAATGCGGACCGAAGGGCCCTGCCGGGCGTGCACTGCGAGGCGGCGGACAGGTCAGGGAGCATGCAAGGAGAGCCGGTCGGCCTCCTCGAGGGCGAGGTGCCACGGGAACATGCTGGGGTCGGCTCCGCTGCGGGGCTGGTGCGGTTCGATCCCGCCGGGGCCGAGGAGGATGCGGACACCCTCTTCCCGCAGGGATTCCACGCTGCGGCGGAACGGGGCGCGGCTGGCGAGGGCGGCGTTGACGTAGGGGAGAACGATAATGGGGATGTTCATGCTGGTCATCTCGGCGAGGATGCCGAGTGCGTAGGTGTCGCTGGTGCCGAAGGCCCATTTGCAGATCGTGTTGTAGGTGGCGGGCGCGACGATGATTGCGTGGGGGACCTTCGACCTGGGCGCACCCGGAGGACTGTACTGGCTGCGGACCGGGCTGCCTGTCTGCTTCTCGAGCGCCTGGACGTCGATGAAGGCCAGCGCGGCGGGCGTGGCGACCACTTGGACGGTCCAGTCGCGTTCGATGGCGTGCCCGGTGAGGGTCATGACCGACGATGCCGGGCCGGCGCCGCACACGACGATAGTCAGGACGCGTGTCCTGTCAGTACTGCTCACTCGGCGGCGCCGATGCTTGCGGCGAACTCGGCTGCGTCGCGGCGGATGGTGGAGGGTGCGGTGGCGACGAGGTCGCGGACCAAGGTTCGGACAGCGGGGTGATTCGCGTCGTGGTCGAGTCGGCGGGCCGCGTCTTCCGCCTCGGCGAGGAGATCATGCGCGGTGGGGCGGTTGTCGTCGAGGGAAGCGGCGATGGCTTCGCGCAGCAGCAGCGATCCGTAGACCGAGAGCGAGTCCGGAGTTGAGTCAGGCAGGTCGTGGTCCATGCGGGTGGCATAGCTGGTGGCTGTGGTGACGGCGGTCGCGTGGTGACCGCCGTTCATCAGGGCATGGGTGATGATCCGGGCGCTGCTGGCGATGGCGACGTGGTCACCGCTGGCGATGGCGGCGCGCATGCTGCGGTCGGCGGCGAGTGCTGCCAGGCCGAGATCGCCGTGTTTGAGCATCAGGCTGGCGGCGACGTGGTGCGCGTCCGCTGACAGGGCGTGCGCTTGGTCGCGGGCGTCGCCGTCGAAGACCGAGCAGGCGATGTTGAGCTGCTGGATGAGTCCGGGAAGTTCCCCGGCCAGCTGGGCATACCGGCAGTTCTGGAAATGCCTGCGTGCTCTGTCAGCTGCTGCGGCTAGTGCGTCGATGTGGCCAGGCTCCTCGTACGCGTCGAGGTCGGTCAGGGCCGTGGCTAGCGCGCTTGTGTTAGTGCGGGGAACGCCCTCCAACACGGCTCCGAAGACGGAGGCTCCGGTCAGGCCGATGAAAGCCCGGCGCTGGACCGCTGATGTAGCCGGTCGCGCGCGGGCTGTTGCGGCGAGTGCTCCGCCGGCGCAGAGAGCGTCGTCGAGGTCTCGTGCGGTGTCAGCCTTCGGGCTGCGCTGGCCCTGCCGTAGCTGGGTGATGTACGCGGCGCTGTAGCCGGAGCGACGGTGAAGTTCGCGGACGCCGATCCCGCGTTCGCGCATCCAGCGCTCCAGTTCAGAGCCGAAGTCGCTCATCCGGTCCATGCCTGTCGGGAGGTGTTCGCCGGCTGTCAGCCGCAGTTCGCTTGCAGCAGCGAGCGGCTCGTCTTCGTAGCTTACGCCGCGCAGTCGTCTGGCCTCCTGGTACAACTGGGCATCCGCGCTCTCCGGAGGCTGGCAAGCCTCGTGGCCGTCGGCAGTGGGATGACCGAACCCGGCGGGCGCGATACCGAACGCGCAGCAGATGAGACGCCGATGCGGGCCGGAGATGCCGGCCAGACCGCGTTCCCAACGGTAGATGCTGTGCCGGAGGTTCTCCGGACTGGACGCCGCATCGTCGCCTGCCTCGCACGCGATGGCGATGAGCCTGCGGGCCATGTCCGCGCGCGACCAGCCGCGCGCCTCACGCTGACCGCGCAGCCAGATGCCGACTTCGTTGCTCACGCTGCACACCTCTGCGATCGGGTGCCTGTGGCCGGGGCCACGCCTCGAGCACAGGCCGTGCTGGGTAGTCGGTCAGGACAGCAGGTCGTCGGCGAGGCCGACCTTGGCACCTTCGACGAAGGCGCGGATCTCGTGCGGTTCGACGATGAGCGCGGGGGAGTGCGGGTCGGTGGACTGGCGCAGAGCGACACGGCCGCCGGGCAGCTTCTTGGCTTCCAAGCAGGATCCGCCGTTGTCGCTCCACGGCTTGGTCCAGCCGTCGTCGCCGAGGCTGGCGGCGGGCATCCCGTTGCGGGCGGTCTCGGTGGACATGAGGGGTCAGTGCTCCTTCAGGATTTTTTGCAGGATGGTGACGGTCTGGTCCGGGGTGGCTGCCTGGGCGGCCATCCGATCCAGGGCTTCGGTGTACTTGGTGGTCTCGTCGTGCTGGTTCAGGTAGTAGGCGCTGGTCAGGGCCTCGCTGTAGACCACATCGGGCATCGCGTCGTCGGGGAACCGGAAGATGTCGTCGGGGAACCGGAAGATGTCGTGGGAACCGGAAGATATTGAACATGCCGTTACATGGCCGGGTGCCAGCCGGCCGAGAACGGCAGGACCTGGATCGTGATGTCCGGCTGACTGGCCGCCTCGATCAGGTGCTTGAGCTGCCCGCTCATGACGTCCCGCCCGCCGATCGTTCGGCGCAGCGCGGTCTCCTCCAGCACCACCCAGTACTGCGGGGGCACGGGCCGCTTCAGGAGATCCTGGCGGGCAAGGCGCAGCGCAACCCTTCGTTCCCAATCATCTTCATTCTCTGACGGGAAGCTCGCCGTGGTGATCGCCCGGATGTACTCCTCGGTCTGCAGCAGTCCGGGGACGACCTGCGGCTCGTAGGCGCGGATCAGCGACTCGGGGAAGCTGGGGTGTGAGTCCTCCGCGCCCCCAGGGTCTGGCTGCCTCATCCGTTTTCCTTATGGAAGGTCGCCGGTTTCCGGCTGGCGGCGCCCAGGCCGGTATCCGTCATGATCGTCCTGACGGTGTCCTCCAGCGATGATTCAGCGGTGATGACGTGCTCGATCCCGCCCGGCAGGAGGTCGCGCTCGCGGTACCAACCGCGCATCTCGGCCCCGCCATACTCGGCGGCTTGGGGCTTGGACGCGTGCCTGAGCAAGGTTTCCTCGAATGGAATATCGAGATAGTAGGCGAATGCGGGTCCGGGATGGCCGCTGATCAGCTCGGTAAGCATCGTGCCGTAATGGTCGGTCCGCAAAATTCCCTCGACGATCACGTTGAACCCGCAATTGGTCGCGTGGCGAGTTGTGAGCTTGAGCAGGTTTATGTTGGCGCCGCCTGGGATGTCGTGCTCGCGCAGCACGTCGCGGCGGAGGGTGTCCTGGCTCACGATGGCGAGATCCCTTGCGGCGTGCTGGGTGCGGATCGCGGCTGCCACGGAGCTCTTGCCCGAGGCGCTGTTTCCCCGGATGACCACGAGCGCCGGGAATGCGCCGGGGACGCTTCCGCCGCTACTGCAAGAGTCGTCGCGGGCGAGGCCGTCACCGGAGGCGGGAAGCCGGAAGAGGCCGGGGACCTGCCGCGCGCGTTCGAGGAGACTGGCGGCCAGGAGCCGGGAGTCCGGAGAGATGCCCGCGACCCGTGCGAGGTCCGCGGCGGTGAACCAGCGAACCTTGTGCTCGGCTTGGCCCGGGCAGGGCTGTCCCGCGACCGCGGCGAAGACGTGATCGACGTGGACATGGCGTTCCCGGGTGTGATTATCGGGGGCGGCGGGCAACTCGGCGGTCCACCAGGGCGCGGGCACGGCCTGGTGCGGGAACCCGGTGGGGAACGAGACGACAGGTCCGGGCACGAGCGTGACCGCCAGCCCGGTCTCCTCCGCCGCCTCGCGGACGGCCGCCCGGGCGGTGGTCTCGCCGGACTCGACGTGCCCTCCAGCGGGGAGCCAGCATTCCAGCCGCGGATGCCAGATCAAGGCCGTCTGCCAGGCGCCCGCATCGCACTCGCGGACGATGAAGACCGAGGCGGTCAGCTCCTTGATCATCATGACCCGCCTTCTCCATTTCGCGGTGCGCTGGGGGTGTCGTCCGTGCTGCCGAGGGCGGTGACCCCGAACAGGGGAGCGCACGGGACGAGGCCGTTCACGGTGATGCCGTCCCGCCACGCAGCGGCCTCCCAGGCGCGGCGGTCGAGGAAGAGCATGGCAGCCGCAGACTCACCGTGGGCGTTTGGATGACCAGGCCGAATAATGGCCCCAGGCCCGCCAGCGGTTCCGTGTCGTGGTTCGTCACGCTCACCAGCCGTGGAGGGCGAATTTGATGCCGCGCTCGACGGCGGTGATCACTGCGGCGGTGTAGTCGACCGTGTCGGGCGGCAGGCGGGCGGGGTCGGCCCAGATCGAGCTCGGAGTGCTTGTGAGGCTCGGCGTTGACGGGCTCGCCGTCCCACCTGCGGGGCTGGAAGGCGAACCCGATCCGGGCGTGGCTGGTTCCAGGATGGCGCTGGTGGATGGACAGGACATGCCGGAGCGTCGCGGGGTCGAGGGCGATGCCGGTCTCCTCGCGGGTCTCGCGGACGGCCGCGCCGAGGATGCTCTCGCCTTCTTCCAGGTGTCCGGACGGGAGGCAGAGCTGGCCGGAGGCCCAGGTGTCCCCGGCCCGGCGCAGCAGCAGGATCCTGCCGGCGCGGCGGAGGATGACGTGGACATCGACGATGCTGGCGTACCGCTCGGCCGGCATCGCCCTAGTCCTCGTATCCGTCGGGGGCGGGGCTGTCTACGGGCAGATCCCGGGCGCGGCCGGTAGCGGCGATGGCGCGGGCCTGCGCTTCGGCGGGCTGGCCCCAGCCGAGGATGCCCGGCGCGCTGCCCAGGGAGGTCATGCGGCGACGGTCGACGCGCCCGTCGTCGGGGTCGGGGTGGGGTCGGGGTGGGGGTCGGGGGCGCGGGGCGCGAACTCGGTGAAGATGTCGGCCATCCGGATGGGAGTAGATGGGTGACCGGGTTGGTGCACCTCCTGATAGCCAAGGTAACCGGGCACCGGGCCGATGCGGAGCTGGTTTCCTCGAACGCCTCGTGCAGGCGATGTCGAAGA
>CAVZUX010000002.1:0-30607 GCA_963778435.1 uncultured Actinomycetota bacterium | reverse complement strand
CCCCGCGCGGCTCATACTGCTGACCAACCCGATCCTCGATGACTCCCTCATCGACGCCTGGCCTCTGATCGATGAATACTGGGACGGCTCTGCCCGAGCCACTGATCGAAGCCACCACCGACCTGCACGAACAACGCATCGACCCCGAGACCTGGCAGCAGCGGATCGCGGCCCGTGCCCCTTACCGGCTCGTGCCCAAGCAGGCACCGACGTCGAAGGCTTCGGGCGCCACCAGTGCCCGGCCGCCGCCAGCAGAGTCCACTGCCCGCTCAAGGCGCCGCTCCCGCCCGGCCACCCGAAGCGGCACCGCTCGCGGTGGAATGCCGGTCAGGGGTAAAGGCGCTCCAGGTACTCGGCTACGCCGTCGTCGTCGTTGGAGCCGATGATGTGGGTGGCGGCGGCCAGCACCTCGGGGTGGGCGTTGGCGACCGCGCAGGAGGTCCCGGCCCAGTTGAGCAAGGGCAGGTCGTTGGGCATGTCGCCGAACGCGAGCACCGACTCGGGCCCGATCCCGAGGTCGGGCCGCGAGCTCGGCGACGACCGTGGCCTTGGACACGCCCAGGGCGGCCGCCTCGATGAGCCCCTTGCCGTTGGAGTGGGTGACGCTGACCAGGCCGCCGATCGCGGGCAGCGCCAGCGCGAGCAGGTCGTCGCAGCTGTACCCGATGTGCCGGCCGAGCAGCTTGGACGCGGGCCGGGCGAACAGCGCCGCGTCGCCGGGCCGCGGCATGGTCTCGTTCACGTCCCAGTTGATCGCCAGGAAGAGCTCGTCGGCGGCGCGCCCGTCCGGGTACTCGACCGCGATCCCGATGCCGGGCACGGCGGCGCGCAGCGCCGACGGCGGCGGCGGCGAGGACCGGCGCCGGGATCAAGTGCCGCGACGTGACCTTATCGGTCCGCATGTCGTAGGCCAGCGCCCCGTTCGCGCAGATGGCCGTCCCCCGGTGCCCGAACATCGCCGCGATGTCCCGCATCACCCGCGGCGGCCGCCCGGTGACCAGCACGAACCGCGCCCCGGCCGCCTCCACCCGGGCGAACGCGGCGACGGTCCGATCCGAGATCGTCCCGTCGCCGCGGATGATCGTCCCGTCAAGATCGGTCGCCACCAGCAGCGGCGCGATGGGGCGTGGCGCGCCTGTGCGCCGCGAAAGCTGGACTAATCATCACTGCGAGAGTAGCCCATGGCCGGCAACGCGCCGTCCCGTGCAGCGCGCCCGATGCCAGGCCCCGGCGAGCCGGTCAGGTCAGCGGACGCCCCGGGGCCGGAACTGGACGCTGATCCGCGGGCCCGGTCGGCCGGGCCGACTTGGGCACGGCGTGCTCCCAGGTCCGCTGGCAGCTGCCGCCCATGACGATGAGGTCCCCGTGACCGAGGTTGTACCGCAGCGTCGCGCCGGCTCCGCCGCTCGCGCGGGCGCAGCAGCAGCGGGCCGCGCCTCGCCGAGCGACACGATCGCGACCATCGTGTCCTCGGTCGAGCCGCGCCCGATCGTGTCGCCGTGCCAGGCGACGCTGTCCCGGCCGTCCCGGTAGAAGCACAGCCCCGCCGTCATGAACGGCTCGCCCAGCTCGGCCTGGTAATGCGCGTTGAGCGCGTCGCGGCACGCGTCGAGCGCGGGGTCGGGCAGGGCGGCGTCCTCGCCGTAGAAGCAGAGCAGCCGGGGCACGTCGACGGTGCGGTCGTACATCCGCCGCCGCTCCGCCCGCCACGGCACCCGCTCGACCAGCCGCCCGAACAGCGCGCGCCGACCCCGCCAGCCACCCGCGCTGCACGTCAACCCAGGCCCCGTGACTCAGCGGCACCCGCTCCGGCCGCAGCTGCCCCGGGCGTCGGCTCGTCACCGAAGTCGAGCAGCGAGTCCTGTACCGCGACACTCATGCGAACATGCTATCGCAACAATCAAATGCGCGTTCGACCGACTGGTTCGGCGAGGCCGAAAGGATCAAGCCATGGCAAGACCAGGAGCGGTCGGTGTCGAATGGCACCCCGGCACGGGACCTTCTGCCCTGACGGAAAGGCCGGATCGCGGCACGATGGGAGCCATGAGCGCCAGACGAGACCGGGCCGACCCGGCTGCCTGAAAGGACGTGAGGAGATCATGGACCTGCAAACGCGGTATCTCGGGCTCACCCTGCGCAGCCCGCTGGTGGCCTCGGCCGGACCGCTGACCGGCTCGCTGGGAGGCATCACCAGGCTGGCGGAGGCGGGAGTCGGCGCGGTCGTGCTGCCCTCGCTGTTCGAGGAGCAGGTCTGGGCCGCGGCCGAAGGCAATCGGCTCCTCGCCGGGGCCGGCGCGAGACCCACAGCGAGGCCCAGACCTACTTCCGCGACTGCCAGCGGCCCAGGCCGAGGGGACTGGCCGCAGCGGTATCTGAACCTGGTCAAGCGGGCCGCCGCCGAGGTGGACATCCCGGTGATCGCGTCGCTGAACGGCGTTTCGGCCGGCGGCTGGACGGACTACGCGTCCGCGATGCAGGCGGCGGGCGCGTCCGCGATCGAGCTGAACATCTACTACCTGCCGGGCGACGCCCTGATTCCGGCGCGGGACGCCGAGCGCCGCTACACCGAGATCCTCACCATGGTCAAGGCGGTCGTCTCGATCCCGGTCGCGGTGAAGCTGTCACCCTATTTCAGCTCGTTCGGCGAGATGGCCACCGTGCTCGACCACGCGGGCGCCGACGGCCTGGTGCTGTTCAACCGGTTCCTGCAGACCGACATCGACCCGGAGACGTTCACGGTCTCGGCCGGGTTCCGGCTCTCGGTCCCGGCGGAGGCGGCGCTGCCGCGCGCCTGGATCAGCCGGCTGCACGGCTTGGTCCGCTGCTCCCTGGCGGCGTCGTCAGGCGTGGACTCGGCCGCCGACGTGGCTGCCTACCTGCTGGGCGGCGCGGACGTGGTGATGACGACATCGTCGCTGCTCCGCCACGGCCCGCTGCACGCCCGCGTACTGCTCGACGGCCTGGAGGACTGGATGAACCGCAAGGGCTTCAAGTCGCTGGCCGCCGTCCGCGGCATGCTCGCCAAGGCCCCGGAAGGCGAGCACGCCTACAGCCGGTACGGCAACCTGAGCGCAATCGAACAGGCCACCCACGCCTACGGCGGCCCCGGCTCCCACCAAGGGCCCCTCTCATAGGGCCGCACAGGGCCCGATCACCAAGTGTTAATTGATTGACGAGTGGACGACAACCGGCGGGATGACCTTCCCGCCGACCTCGCTAAAGATGCCAGGGCGTTCTGGAACTCCCCGCTTTGGTTGGTAGCCGTAGCTGACGGTAAACGCGATATTTCGCGTCATGATTTAAGCGGTAGTGGCGCGTGAGCTCGTTGGCGTAGCTCCGGCCGAGTTCCTGGCCGTGCCTGGCGGTCCACTCGGAGAGACTGGTCGAGCCGGTGGACGGGCCGTCGGAGTCGGCCAGGCCATCGGCCATGGCCTCGTACTCCTCGCGGGTGAGCAGCACGTCGCGCAGCATGGCGCCCAGGGCGGCCGACAGTGGCGGGATCGCCCAGCCCGGAGCGGGCACGAGCAGCGTGCGACTGCCAACCGCCGCCCGGATCGCAAGCACCATCTCCCGGAAGGTGGGGGACTCCGGACCGACCGCGTCGACTGTCACGTCATCGGTGCGCCCGCCGAGCGAGAGACAGAGCCGGGCCAGGTCATCGACGTGAATGGGACGCACGTGGTAGTCGCCTCGTCCCCCGATGGCAAACACCGGCAGCCGTCGCAGCAGCCACGCGATGTTGTTGAGCAGGACGCCGTTCCCGCCGAACAAGATGGCGGGCCGGGCGATCGCGTAGGGGACTCCGACCTCTCGCAAGTGCGCCTCAACCGAGGCCTTGCCGCTGAAGTACGGGTAAGGCGAGGCGATGTCGGCGTGGGTGATCGAGACGTGCACGATGCGCTGGATTCCGGCCCGGGCCGCGGCCGCGAAGAGGACGCGGCTGTTCGCGACCGCCGCGTGAGTGGGTGGCGTCGCCGTGCGGGAAACGAACCCAGTAGGTGTTGTAGAGGGTGTGCGCGCCGCGCAGGTCGCGTTCCAGTCCGTCGGGGTCGGTGAAGTCCAGCGGTCGCACTTCGATTCCTGCATCCCCGGATGAGGCACGCCCCGGGTGGCCGGTGAGGGTGCGCACCTGGTGCCCGGCGGCGCGAAGTTCCTGCGCGATGGCCGCGCCCGAGTAGCCGAACGCGCCGGTTACCACATCGGTCTGCATGGCGGTCTGCATAATGCCTCCGGTCTCGCAGGGGGTGAGGGGGGAGCAGGGGTTGAGATTTTGAGCAGGGCCCAGCGGGCGGAGCCGGTGGTAGAAGATCAGCGCCTGGTTGCATCCGGCCTTGGCCGCGATCCGCCGGGCGCTGGCGGCGGCGAATCCCGACTCGCGCAGCGTGTCGATGGCCGCCGCGATGAGCGCGGCACGCGTGTCCCGCACGAGCCGACCCTTCCGTAGAGAAGTTTTGAGCGATCGTTTTAAGCAATCGCTCAAATCGTACGCCCTGCCAATGGCACACGGGAAGGCCTAGGAACGCCCGCGTTCCGGGAACGCCCGTCACATGCGAGCGCCTGGCCGCTTCGGCCGCGAGAGAACATCCGTCACCGGCAGGTCACCGCTGATCGAGGCGAGTTACGTCATCGAGGGCCCGCCACCCCGGGCTAACTGGCTTAGGGCCAAACTTGCACGGGCTCGCACGGACAAATGGGTCATTCTGGACCGGAAACCGTACAGCTTTGGCCCTAAGGTGGCAGTTCGGGGGGTGGCGGACCCGCCCATGGCCGGGTGCAGGACGCGAAAAGGGTCGGGAACTCGGCGATCAGACTGGATAGCAGCAAGAAGCGCGCAGCGAGGGCGGATGTCAGCGTAATTGCACGTTCTAAGTCGCCATGAGCCCACGTGAATGGCGTGAAGAGCGCTACAGGTCGCCAATGGCGCCGTGCTCGCGACGGGTGCCGCAAGCAAGGCGCGAGGAGAAGGCGCAGGCCGACGAGAGTGGCCGTGCGCTGGCGCGATGGCCGCGACGATACGCGATGGGCGCGACGGCATGACCGTAGGATCGACCGGTCCTTCGACGCGGCCGACGGAGAGGTTGCCAGGTTCCGCTGTCACGGGGCCATGGCCTGGCCACGGTGGGGCGCGTCCTTCGTCAAGGCTGACCTGGCGATCGCGCTCATCCCGGAATGATCGCGCGGCCTTGGTCCGGAACAATGACGGGCCAGACCGCGCGACTTACTGAAATGCTTTGCGACTTACTAAGATCGTGTGAACCCGGAAAACCGCGACGGCGGGCCCCCGCGCTTGGGGCGCGGGGACCCGCCGCCGGCTAGGTCTTCGTCAGAGGGCCCGCACCTGCGCGGCCTGCGGACCCTTCGGCCCCTGGGTCACGCTGTACTCGACCTTCTGGTTTTCCTCGAGGCTGCGGTATCCATTCGCCTCGATCGCGGAGAAGTGAACGAAGACGTCACCGCTACCGTCGTCTGGGGCGATGAAGCCATAGCCCTTGTCCGCGTTGAACCACTTTACGGTCCCCTGAGCCATTTTTGCTATTTGTCCTTCTGGATGTGCCTGAGACCCACGCACTTCACGCGAGTCAGCTGTGGGATACCGCCGCCGTACGAGACTTGGGCGTCGACCTGTAAATCGTCCGTTACTTGAAACCGCGAGCGAATTCAAGATCGCAAAGTCCGACAACAGCTACGGCTAATCTACCGCATCCTGCGGCGCGGATCAGCGTTCTCTGGCCGGAAAAACCTGGGCCGACTCTCAAGCCTGCTGCCTGGGCAGATATGTCAGAAATGTCGTCAGTGCCCGTGGTCCCGCGTTTTGAAGGTCCCGCTACGCCCTGCGGAATAGCCTGAACGGTCCCGTGCGCCGCCCGGACGCCCAGCCGCCTGCGGCCTGCCGGCCCGCCCGGAACCGTCCCGGCTCTCGGCCGGCCGAGTGCCGGAGAACGAGCGATTTCCCGTGCCATTGCGGCTGCTTGAGTCGCCGGACTGCCAGCCGCCGCTCGCGCCTGGCCGCCGGTCACCGCCCGTCGGCGCGCTGCCGCGGTAAGGCCTGTTCTCACGCGGATACCAGTCGCCACGCTCGGGCCGGGCGTTGCCGCCGTTCCCCGAGTCCCGGTTGCCGCGGAACGGCGGGCGGTCCTGCGAGAACGGCCGGTCACTAGAGGCGGGCCGGTCGTCGCGACGGAACGAGTTGCCGCGCGGGGCGCGGCTGTCGCCGAATGAACGGTCGTTGCGGTCCCGCTCGAATCGCTGGCCTTCGTCGGACCGGGTCAGCCCGCCGTCGAACGAGCGGTCACTCCGCTCGGGCCGCTGGGCCTCGCCGTCGGTCGGCCGGCTGTCCCGCTGGAAGCGGCTGGGCCGGTCGTCCGTGTCCTGCCCGAAACGGCGGCCCTCGTTGAACCGGGCCGGGCGCTCGTCGCGGTTGTACGTCTCGGTACGAGCCGGGGTAGTCTGCCCGCCGAGTCCGTGCGGGCGGTCGCCGTCCACCCGGTCGGCCGAGGCGGGCCGCTCGTCGCGGGCGCGCGGCGTGAAGTCGCGGCGGTCCCTGCTGCCGGAGCGGTCGCTGCTGTACCGGCCGCCGCCGGAGCGGTCGCTGCTGTATCGGCTGCCGCCGGGCTTGCGGTCACGGCTCGGCCGGTCGTCGCGGGACCTGCCCGCGCCGCCTCGCCCGTAGCCACCACGCCCGCCAGGTCCGCCGGACCCGTTGGCGGACAGCCGGTCCTCGGGCCTGACGAGCTCGGAGACCTTCCCTGACACGGACACCCGGGGTACGGCCGGCCCGCCGATCGCGCGGAGCACGTCCGCCTCGGGGTCGGCCGCGACGGCCGTGTGCGGTGCGATGCCGGCCTTGCGCATCATCGCCGTGACCTCGCGGGCCTGCGACCTCATCTGCAGGGTGACCACGACGCCGTCCGCGCCGCCGCGGGCGGTGCGACCGGACCGGTGCACGTACGCCTTGTGCTCGGCGGGCGGGTCGGCGTGGATCACCAGGTCGATGCCGTCCACGTGGATGCCGCGGGCGGCGATGTCGGTGGCCACCATGACCCGGGCGACGCCGGAAGAGAACGCCGCGAGGTTCCGCGACCGAGCGCCCTGCCGCAGGTTCCCGTGCAGTTCGGCGGCGGGAATGCCGAGATCGGTGAGCTGCCCGGCGAGCCGCTCGGCGCCGTGCTTTGTCCTGGTGAAGACCAGCGACCGCTTGTCGCCGCCGGTCAGCGTCGCCAGCACTTCGAGCTTCTTAGCCGGGTCGATGGTGATGACGTGGTGCTCGATCTCGGCGGGGGAGGAGTTCTCGTTCACCGAGTGCGTCGCCGGGTTGTTGAGGAACCGGCGGACCAGTACGTCGATGGCGGCGTCGAGGGTGGCGGAGAAGAGCATCCGCTGCCCGTCGGCCGGGGTCGCCTCGAGCAGTCGCCGCACGATCGGCAGGAAGCCGAGGTCGGCCATCTGGTCGGCCTCGTCGATGACCATGATCTCGACGTCTGACAGGTCGCACTCGCCCTGGTTAATCAGGTCGGCGAGGCGGCCGGGGGTGGCAACGGCGATGTCGGTCCGCCGCCGCAGCGCGGTCACCTGCGGGCCGTACGAGACGCCGCCGTAGATGGTGGTGACCCACAGCCCCATCGCCCGGGCGAGAGGCCGGAGCACCTCGTACACCTGGGTCGCAAGCTCACGGGTGGGCACGAGCACGAGCCCGCGCGGCCGTCCGCTGGCGGTCTGGCCATCGGCCAGCCGGGAGACCATGGGGAGCGAGAATCCCAGCGTCTTGCCCGACCCGGTCTGGGCCCGGCCGAGGATGTCCCGGCCGGCGAGGGCGTCGGGCAGCGTGGCGGCCTGCACGGGGAACGGGCTGATAATCCCGTCTCCCGCGAGCACCTCCACCAGCGCGGCGGGCACGCCAAGAGAGGCGAAGGTTACGTCAGCTTCGGTGACATCGGCGGAATCGGTTTCGGGCGCGACAGAAAGCTCTGCGGGCATGGCACTCAACAGGAATCGTCTCCAGGACTCGGGTGGTCGCGTTGCCGCAGGCTGTCATATTGATATTGCCGGTTGCATGGGGCTGTGGAGCCACATCTCTGTGTCTGTCTAACCGGCGCCTGGGCTAACCGATGTCCGTGGAATCTGATTCCGGCTCACCGCGCGACCTACGCTTCGGTAAGTCTACGTTACGGCCTGACTGGCTGCGCACGACGACTCGAAGCGGCTCGCTGCGCGCGGATCGGCGCCAGGCGCACAAGCGCGTTGTAGGTGACCAGCGCGATCGCCAGGTGCATGAGGAACAGGCCGGCCACTGCCTTGCCGGGCTGGCCGTTGACCAGGATGGCCACGTCGGGCAGCCAGAGGACGAGCGTGACGAGGACGGCCATCCGAAGGAACATCCAGCGGGGCTCCGAGGTGATCCTGGTGACGATCGGCCACGCGATGCAGGCGATGATCACGCCGATGATCGTCAGCTTGCTGTAATCGCTGAACTGGTAGTGCGCGTACCCCTTGGTCGAGGGGAACGCGGCCTGGAAGATGACCACGATGAGCGCGTCCACGGCCAGCGAGCCAACGATGGACACGATGGTCGCCAGCACGACCCGCACGCCAGACGGCTGCTGGTGGCGCGGTGCGAAGTCCAGGTGGACGAGGTTCAGGAGCCATTTAAGCATGTCAACAGATTATTGAGCGCACGAGACTGCAGTGGTCACCGTGAGCTCTGCGTTTCATCTGACTTTCCCACCCCACCTGACCCGCCCGGCCCACCTGACCTCCCCGGCCCACCTGCCCCTGCCGCGCCACCCCACCTCCTGCCGCACCGACCCGACAGAAAATCCTCCCTCATGCTGGAGGTTGCTGGAAATGGCGGGGTCGGCGCAGGTAGCATCAGTCTGTGGCGGAGACTATTGAGGCGCTTGAACGCCGGATTGACGAGTTGCGGGTCCAGGTGCGCGAAGCGATGCTGTCGGGCGAGCGGGCGCTCGCCTCCGCGCACCGCGCCAGCCTCAAGCAGGCCGAGCAGGCCTGGGAGGACGCGCTCGCCGAGGCCACCGAGGGCCGCACCGGGCCCGAGGCATCCGCGCCTTCTCACCCGCCCCTCCCGCCCGAGCCATCCGACCCGCCCGGCTCGCTGCTGCCGCTGCGCGAGCAGGTCTACGAGGCGCTCAGCCTGCTGCAGGTGCCCGCCGCGCCGAAGCTCATCGCCACCGTGCACGAGGCCTTCTTCGGCTCCACGTTCCCCACCACCCGGGTCACCAGCCTCAAGCGCGACGAAGAGCGCTCGTTCCGGACCGCGCCGTTCGCCCGGCCTTATTACATCTGCGCCGCGCTCTCGGCCGACTACCTGTCCCAGTCCCGCGGCCTGCTCGCCGTCTCGACCTGGCCGCTCGAGCTCCGCGTCATCGGCTCGCTGTCGCCGCGCGTCGATTTCCTCACGGCGGCCAGCCGGGTGGCCGAGGCGATCGAGCGGATACCCGATCCGCCGGCGGCCGCCCGCCGGCTGCTCGAGCGGTTCGCCGCCTCTATCCCCGGTGCCAGCTCGGGCGGGGCCGGGGGCGGGGTCGGTGGCGCCCGCCCCGCGGCCGTCAGCGAGGCTGCCGCGGCCGAGCTGACGGTGCACGCCAGCGCCGACGCTAAAACGCGCCGCGCCGCGGCCGAGCGGGCGCGCAAGCTTGACGGCGCCGAGCAGCTCTTCGGCACGACCGCCTTCAGGGAAATGGCCGGGAAGGCCGCCGCCGAGTGACCGAGAGTCAGCCGAAGAACCCGGCGCGTTTTTCCGGCCTGGACCGGCTGCGCGGCCGGGCGCTGCCGAAGAACCACGACGCGCGCACGATCTCCGCCCTCGCGGCCAACCCCGGCTGCGCCCGCCGTGCCCTGCTGGACGCGGCCGGGGTGGACAAGCAGCGGATCGCCGCGCACGTCGGGTACGCCGCGCCGTTCGGCCAGTCGCAATTCGCGATCGTCCGCGGCAACGCGTTCGAGGCCCAGGTCAAGGAGGGTGGCGGCGCCCAGCTGCTCACCCTGCTGCGCGAGCACATCGACCTGGACGTCAGCGAGGTCGGGTACGCCGATCTCAACGACATCGGCGGCAACAATCAGCGCGAGCTTCGCCACCGGCACACCGTGCACGTGCTCACCGCCGCGGACCAGCCCGACCGGGCGCTGCTCGACCATCCGCTGCTCCGGCTCCGAGTCGGCGGCCGGCACGCCTACCTGGAGCCGGATCTGATCGCGCTCCGCCTCGACGGCACCATCCACGTCATCGAGATCAAGTCGTTCGCGGTCATCGACGGCCAGGCCGACGGGGGCAAGGTGGCCGCGGCGGCGATCCAGTCCGCCGTCTACGTCCGCGCCCTCCGCGACCTGATGGCGGAGGCGGGCGCCGACCCGGCCGCGGTCAGCCACACAACGATCCTCATCGCGCCAAAGGACTTCTCCAGCCAGCCCACCGCCACCAGCCTGGACGTGCGCAGACAGCTCGGCGTGCTCGACCGCCAGCTCAGCCGGATCGCCAGCATCGAGGATCTGGTCGCCCGCTACCCCAGCACTCTCACCTTCGACCTCGATCCGGACGACAAGGGCCGCCCGCGCCGCCCCACGGCCGAGCTCACCGCCGCGATCAAACAGGTCACCGCCAACTACGCCCCGGAGTGCCTGGCCACCTGCGAGCTCTGCTTCCTCTGCCGCGACGAGGCGGCCGGCACCACCGGCGCGCTCGGCAAGCCGGTCCGCGAGGATCTCGGCGGCATCGAGTACACCGTGCAGGCAATGAGCCTCGCCCGCGGCCAGCTCCCGACGCCGGAGCAGGCGGAGATCGCCGCCCAGCTGCTGCGCGCCGCCCGGTTGCGCGAGCAGGTTCTCGGGGAGGAGATCTAACCGCCGTGACCCTGCTGACCTCGCTCGCCCGGGTCGAGGCGGCCGCCGTCGGCCGCGCCCAGCGAATCCGCACCGTCCGCCACGTCCACCTCAGCGATCGCCCGCTCGTGGTCATCCCGCTGCAACTGGCGGGCGAGGCATGCGCGCCGCTCGCAGTCATGGTCGGCGACGACCCGGCCAAGCCGAGGCTGCTCACCGTCTACGAGCCCCGCGACCGTGCCAAGCGGTTCGAGTTCGTCGCGGACCTCGCCGAGGTGATCCTCGGCTACCTCGACGGCTACGTCCCGGCCGGGGGGGATGGGGGCCAGGGGGCGCCAGGGGGGATGGGGGCCAGGGGGGATGGGGGGCGGGAGCCCCCCACGCGGGAAGACAGCCCCGGCCCCGGCGACGCCGATCCCGACGACGCGAGAATTGTTAGCAATTTCGTTAACAGTTCACCAACTTCCGAGGGTGGTGGCAGCGGCAGCGGTGGTGGCAGCGGTGGCGGTGGCGGCGCCTCCACCGGGCACCTCGACCCCTTCCCCGACGCCCCGCAGCTCATCGTCCCGAACCCGAACGCCGCCCGGTTCCTTGGCTGCTCGGACGTTCGGCCCGGTTCCGGCGGACCGACGGCGAGAACCCGGTCCGCCCGGCCGTCCCGCTCCTCGGGCGCTGGCTCACTCACTACGCCGAACGGGCCGAGGCGCCTGGGTCGGCGCTGATGCTCCCGATGACCACCGCGCTCGCCGAGCACTGGGCGACCGGGCAGTCCGACCTGGAAGACGCCAACCTGGCCGCCCTGCTCGGCTGGATCGACCCGCCGCCCGGCCAGAGCGGCCAGCAGGCGGCCCGCGCCGCCGAGGATCCGCTGCGCTCGCCGCCGGCCGGCCCGGTCACCGACCCCACCTTCGACAACGAGGTGCTGCAGGGGCGGATGCAGGCGATCAGGGACGCGGCGCTCAGCGGCGACGCGGCGGCCATGGACCGGGCGCAGGCCGCCATGGACGCCGTCATCCGCGATCAGCTCACGCCGACCTGGGGCCTGATGTGGCGCGGCTACGGGCTGCTCGCCGCGCTGCCGGAGGCGCAGCACGTCACCGAGCACTGGTCCTGGGACCGGAGATCGTTCACCGACCAGGTCCAGTGGCAGCGGGCGGGCGGAGCGCCGCAGGCCCGCCGGGACCACGCGGTCAGCGCCGCCCGTCGGCTTGCGAGCCTGGAGCGCACCGCGCAGCGCGTCGCGATCCACCGCGCCTACGACGACCCGCTGGTCATGGCCGAGTACCGACTGACCGGGGAGGCATTCGCCGGAACCGTCGTCGAGGCCGACCCGACCCGGCAGGACACCAACGGCAAGAAGGCCAAGCTCCGCCCCTGGATCACGGTGGAGACCTCCGATGAGGTGCTCGCAGAGCCGGACACCGTGCTCAGGTCGCCGGCCCGGCCGAGTCAGGAGGCCAGGGTCATTGAGGTCACCACGGCGGCGGGCCGCACGAGGGTGCTGCTTGAGCTGGAGAAGGGCATGGGCCGGTCGCTGACCCCGATCCCCGGCAGCGTGCCCGCAGTGGGGGAAGTGGTCACCTACACCACGCTCAGGGACGAATTCCAGCCGTCCCCGGACTTCCCGAGCCGGGAGCAGACGCCGTGGACGCACGGCGGCCCGCCCCCGGAGTACGTCCCGACCGACGGCGCGTGGGAGGACGACTGATCGTGAGCATTTCCGAAGCCGCCGCACGCGCCCGCCAGGCGACCGACCAGATCCTGGCCGACCTGGCGATCGCCGACCAAGGCGTCGTGGTCGATTCCCCGCCCGGCGCGGGCAAGTCCACCCTGGTGGTCAGCGCCGCCGCCGAGTTGGCCAGCAACGGCGAGCGGGTCATGCTCGTCGGCCAGACCAACGAGCAGGTGGATGACCTGATCGACCGCCTGGCCCGCGACAACCCCGACACCCCGATTGGGCGGCTGTCGGCCGGCGCCTACACGCCTTCGGAACGCGTCGCCCGGCACCAGAACGTCACCGCGCGCAGCGCGGTCGCCGACCTCGTCGATCACCCCCTCGTGATCGCCACCGCCGCCAAATGGGCCATGCTCAAGGACCAGGAGAGCACCTGGCCGTGGGCCATCATCGACGAGGCGTACCAGATGCGCTCCGACTCGCTGCTCCGGATCGCGCGGCTTTTTGACAAGGCGCTCTTCGTCGGCGACCCGGGTCAGCTCGACCCTTTCTCCACGGTGGAGACGGAACGTTGGCTTGGCTTGAACTGGGACCCCATGTCAAGCGCGGTGGCGGTGCTGCTCACCAACAACAGCCACATCCCCACCCGCACCTTGCCGGTCTCCTGGCGGCTCCCCGCTTCGGCCGCGACGGTGGTCTCCGAGGCCTTCTACCCGTTCACCGGGTTCACGTCGGCCACGGAGGCGGACGATCGGCGGATGAGGTGGAACACGCGCCCGTTCCCTATGACTGATTTCGATCGTGCCTTGGAGACCGCCGCCGAGACCGGCTGGGCGCTGTACGAGCTCGGCCACCGGCACACGCTGCCGACCGATGCCGAAGCGGTCCGTGCCTGCGCCGAGCTCGCCGCGCGGCTGCTGCAGCGCGGCGCCGTCACCATCTCTGAGCTGTCGCCGGACCCGCGGCCCGTCACCGCGGACCGCATCGCCATCGGCGTGACGCGCACCGTCCAGACGGCCGCGGTGAAAAGAGCGCTGCGTGAGCTTGGCGTGACCGATGTGGTGGTCGATACCGCGAACCGGCTGCAGGGACGCGAGTTCGACGTGACGATCATGCTCCACCCGCTCTCCGGCCGTCGCGACGCGACCGCGTTCCATCTGGAGGCGGGACGGTTGTGCGTGCTGGCCTCGCGGCATCGGCACGCGTGCATCGTGGTGGCGCGCGCGGGCATACCCGAGCTGCTCGACGCGCACCCGAGCGCCGAGCCGGTCCACCTCGGCGTGCCGGTGAAGTTCCCCGATGGCTGGGAGGCGCACCAGGCGTTCATGGCGCATCTCGCCAAGCATCGCGTCTCCGTCGCCTAGCACGTTTCAGGCGGCGCGTGGCGACGAACGTCATCGTCCACGCGCTGATTCCGGCTTCGGCGGGGTTCGCGGGCGCCGCGATCGCGAAGCGGCGGCTCTAGCCCGGGCCGATCGGGCCGGCCGCGCCGGTCTGGCCGGCCAATCGGCGATGCCCCTGCAATCGCCGCTTTGACCGGCCAGACACGTCCGACACATCCCACATTGGTAATACGTCGGGCATCGTGAATCGGTTCGGACCCCGCCCGAACCCACGAGACACACTGCGGGACTCCAGCGCGCCGCCCAACTATGGCGACGGTGAAGAGCCGACCAGCATCGTCATCACCTCCACCCCGGCCGTCGGAAGCCAAGCCGCGCGTTCGTCCAGAAATCAAAAAGGAAATTCAAATTCTCGATATGGAACGGACCGGGGTGCTCGTCACCCCAACATTGCCGCCGACCGCGCCGTGCGACGTCCGCCCGCCGACCCCGGTGACCGGAAAGGCGCCGCCGCGCCGGGGCGAGGTAGACGGACCTATCACTAAAGGCGATGTTCACGCGTGTCCGCGTGACTGGCGCGGCTGAAGGCGCCAAGGCCGGCCTCGCCTTCGGCGCAGGCCGGCCTTGGCGTCATCGTTGGCTACCCGGGCAGGCCGGGCATGCGCCAGGCGAGGACGGGCCGATGTCCGGGATCAAGGAGTTGTATGTCGGTTAGGTCGGTGCCTGTGTAGTGCCGCCAATCGAGGCCGAACTTGAGGAACACGCCGATGTCGCCGCCGCAGATTTCGCAGAATGGCACGGGGTCCTCGGAGCCGTCGCCGGGGCAAGGCTCGACGGCTTCGGCGACCGCGTCGAAGACGGACGGCGCGTAGCCCGCCAGCCACAGCAGCGCGTCGGTTTGCTGCCTGGTGGTGAGCTGGCCGATCCGCTCCATACGATCTTCGGCGGTGATCGGGTGGCTGGCCGGGGCGGCCTGGGACAGACTGGTACCCATGGTTGATGCCTTCCATGTACGTGGAGGGTTTCGGTCTAGGGCCGTCGTGGTGTTCCACCACCGCGGCGGCCCGCCTGGCTTCCGGGCGGAAACCGGGTTACTGCACCAATTCTAATAGCACATGATTGCGAGGTATAGAGACTCGCCGATGTACCACCATGATCTTTTAGCGATTTCCGGGCGCTCTCCCGTCCCGCCCCAGCGTTATGAAACTCGGCGACCGGCTGTGTAGGCAGTGCTGACCAACAGGCCGGGCTGGGCGCCTGGGATTCCGGCGTCGATGGGGTTGCCCGCAGGCTCAAGCTGCGCGCAGAGCCGGGGGAGGCGATCACCCGACAACCCGTCGGGGGCTGGTACGGCCTCCGTAACGGCTACCGCAGCCGGTTTCGGGATGTACCGCCCGCCAGGACGCAGAACGCGGTAATCGCCGGCTCCTGCCAGTTTCCGCGGGTTATTCTTCGTATTGGGTGGGGCGGGTGGTGTAGGCGCGGCCCGAGGGCGTGGTCCAGCGCATGACGCCGGGCTCGGTCTGCTCGGAGTTTCCAGCCGGGTGCGTGCTTGGCGTGGTGGTGCCGGCTGCATGCGGGGCCGAGGTTGCCCTCGCAGGTTGGGCCTGCGGGGTAGGGGATGGTGTGGTCGATCTCTGAGGTGATGGCCTGGGCGCCGCAGGCGGGCGCGCAGCAGCGGGCGGTGCGGGCGCGGATGAGGTGCTTCAGCTTCCTGCTGGGGGTGTAGCGGTCCTCGCGGTGGCCGTGCTCGCCGGTTCCCCCGGCGATCGGCTCGGGGGCGGCGTTCAGCCGGGACAGGAGCTCGTCGAGCTGCGCACCGGCCGGGGGCCGTCGCGGCTGGGCCCGTCGCGGCTGGCCGGGGGCGGGGGCCAGGGGTGGGATCCGGGTGCGCAGGCGTGCGCGATGGCCTCGCCGCCTGTTCCGGTGACGGTGTAGCACCATCGGGTGCGGGGGTGGCGGGAGGCTGCCTCGATGAGGTCGCGGGCGGTGGCGGCCTCCATCAGGCCCCAGGCTCCGACGTCGGCGGGCGTGCCCGACCAGCCGAGCAGCGTCCCGACCGGGATCGTGATGTTGATCAGGGCCGGGCATCGGGGTCTTGCGGCCGGTCCGGTCGGACGGCGATCCGGGCGGCGGGCCCCCGCTGAACCCGCCGGGGCGGCCCTCATCCTCCTCTCTTCTTCCTCTTCCGCCGCCGACTCCTCGTCACCGTCGTCGTCGTTGTCATCACAGGCGTCCGGGAACTGACCATCCCGGAACGGGTCCGGGTCTTGGCTGCGCGGGTCGTCGCGGTACGGGTCGCCGGGCAAGCCGGGTTCCGTGTCCGCGGCGGAGGGCCGGGACTGGCCGGCGTCCGTCTCCTGGCCGGCGGACCGGCTGGCGGCCGGGCTCGCGGCCGGGTCGCCGCTGTCGCCGCAGGCGCCATCGCAGCCGCCGCCGTCGCAGCCGCCGCCGTCGCAGCTGCCGCAGTCGCCGTAGCCGCGGTCGTCGTCTGGTTCTGGTTCCGGGTCAGGCGCGAGGCGGTCCCAGGGGCTGCGCTGGTGGATGCGGTCGATCAGGATCACCGCCCGGATCTGGGCCAGGGTGCCGTCCATGCCCGCGTTGCGCAGCCGCACCGCCTCCGCGTCGATCGACGCCTTCCCCGCCAGCGCCTCGGCGGGGTCGAGCTCCCGGCCCGCCAGGCACGCCGCGCCGGAGTCCTCGCGGCGCAGCTCGACCCGCCGGTCCCGCCTCGCCTCGTCCTTGCGGGCCTGCACGCCCTCGGGGTCAAGGCGGGCCTCGAGCCGGCGGCCTTCTGCCTGCAGGTCCGCGAGCCGGATCTCCGGCGCGGCGTCGGCGAGGACCTTGTCGGCGACCGCGGCCAGGTCGTCGGGCAGGTGAGCGGTGGCGTTGCTGATGACGCGGGCCCGGTCCCGGTCGATCCGGCCCGCCGCCATCCCCGCCAGCGTCGACGGCAGCCGGCCGGCGATGTTGCTCCGCCATGCCGATGAGGACGGCGGCGCTGTAGGCGGTCGCGGTCATCTCGAAGCCCAGCTCCTCCGCCGGGTACTCCCCGTCCCGGGACCGCACCCTGTCACCGCGCGCCTTCGACGCCTCGAGCTGCTCGTCGCGGCGGCGGGCGAACTCCGCGACCGCCATCAGCTCCAGGTACCCCGCGTACGCCGCCAGCCGCCGCGCCGCCGACCCCGCGCCCAGCAGCTGAGCGACATCCAGCCGGCCGAGATCCGCGACGGCCCCGCCCAGCAGCGCGGCCAGCTCCGGGCCGGGCGCAGGCCCGTCGCCCCCGGAGAACGCCTCCCAGGACGGCACCCGCTCGGGGCCGTCGGATGCGGACTGTGACACGAGACACCACCCCCGCTCGGGAGAAGAAGCTTGATTTACATGCCTCGATAATAGCACACCTGTTCGCTTGATCACAAACTCAGGGCAGGTGCTCGGTGATTTAACGTTCGAACAGTCCGCGCGGCGCGGCGCGGCGGTCTGGGGGTACCCGGCTATTCCTCTGCGGGAGCGCGTTCACCGTGATGCGCGGCCTGCTCGCAGGGAGCGCGCCGCTGCGCGGCCGGGCGAAGCTGGAATTGCTCGTCCAGCCGTTTGACTACAGGGACGCGGCCGGCTTCTGGGGTCTCCTCGACGATCCCGAACTCGCGTTCCAGGTGCATGCCCTCGTCGGCGGCACTCCGGCGTATCTGGACATGTGCGTGGATCGCCCGGATTCGGTCGCCGAGTTCGACGACTGGGTTATCCAGCGGCTGTTGCATCCTGCCTCGCCGATGTTCCGCGAGGGGAACGCCTTGCTGTCCGAAGAGCCCGAACTGGGTGACGCCAGCCTCTACCACGCGGTCCTCGCAGCGATCTGCGCGGGCGCGCACAAGCGGTCGGACATCGCGCGGACGCTCGGTCGGCCGGACAGCGCGCTCAGCCACCCGCTGGACATGCTTGAGCGGGTCCAGCTCATCCGCAAGGTGGACGATGCGCTCCGGTCCCGCCGTCCGCTATACCAGGTGACCGAGCCGCTACTGCGCCTCCACCACCTGATCATCAGGCCCTTCGAGGCCAGGCTCGTCGGCAGGGGACGTGCGCAGGTCTGGGCCGAGTCGGCCGACACGGTGGCGTCCCTCATCTACGGCCCGCACCTGGAGGACCTGGCCCGCTCCTGGTGCGTCGATCACGCCTCCACGGCAGACGCTCGGCGGCCTCCCCAGCCGCTGTGAACCCGCCCTGGTCGCGTGCCGTGAACACAAGACCAACCACGAGCTCGACGTGGTGGTTACCGCCGACACCCCGCAGGCCGGCGCCCGCATCCTGGCCATCGGCGAGGTCAAGGCGACCCGCTCACCCGTCGGCCTCAACCAACTCCAGCGCCTGGAGCACATCCGGACCCTGCTGCCGCCCGCCATGTCCCCGGCCCCGCCCCGCCTTCTCCTGTTCGCCCGGCACGGATTCACCCTCGAACTCACCGCTGCGGCGGCCGCCCGCGACGACCTTGAGCTGATCGACTTGAACCGCCTCTACGCCGGCTCCTGACCGCTCGCGTCGCTGGTGGACCAGGTTGCAGGCGAGGAGCTCCGGGTGCAGATCGTCCGGAAATCAAAAAATCAAATTCTCGATGTCGAACGGACCGTGGCGCTCCCCACCCGTCTCGTTCCGCCCGCCGCCCCCGTGGGCATGGAGCGTGGGCCGCGGACGGGGCGCGATCCAGGCATGTGCGGTCGGAGCAACAAGAAGACCCGGCCCTAATGAAGGGCGACGCTCACGAGCGTCGCGATCTGAAGATCGCGATGGTGTCCCAGGTGGCCGAGGTGGCGCCTCGATGAAGGGCGACGCTCGAGCGTCGCGATCGGTCGTGGTCATCCAGCAGGAATCCGCGCTGGCGCCTGCCTCGATGAAGGGCGACGCTCACGAGCGTCGCGATCAGCGCGACCTTCAGGGCCGGCGTGGTGCCCATCAGCTTGCCTCGATGAAGGGCGACGCTCACGAGCGTCGCGATTCCGCGAATGGCGGTGCAGCACGCCCTTGGCGGCCTCGATGAAGGGCGACGCTCACGAGCGTCGCGATGTGTCGAACTCCGGGAGCCCGCCGGGCAACAGCCAGTCCCTGCCTCGATGAAGGGCGACGTTCACGAGCGTCGCGATTTGTCATATCGCCGGCGCCGACAGTGGCATTCATGCCTCGATGAAGGGCGACGCTCACGAGCGTCGCGATAGGGTCCTCAGTGTACGGGTGTTGACCTGCGGTTTTGAAGTGGTTTGCGAAGGCTCGTCGCCGCAGGCCGTTTTGATCGCGCGGGCTGGTGCTCTTATCCGCAGCGATGCTTCTGACCAGCGGATACGGCATGCGAAGGGTCCCCGGCTTTTTGCGGCTCGCCGCAGGGTTCGCGTTCCGACTGCTACACGATCGCCATGCTGTCGGCGGTGATCGCCCGGCGCGTTCCCAGGTACTGCATCGTTACATTGACAGCGGTGTCGGGCGCGCCGAGGTCGCAGATAAGGACGCTGTCCTCGGGCCCTTCGAGGCCAGGCTGGTCGGCCGGGGACGGGCGCAGGTCTGGGCCGAGTCGTCCGACACGGTGGCGTCCCTCATCTACGGCCCGCACCTGGAGGACCTGGCCCGCTCGTGGTGCGTCGATCAGGCCTCCACGGAAACGCTGGGCGGCCTCCCCAGCCGCTGTGAACCCGCCCTGGTCGCGTGCCGTGAACACAAGACCAGCTATGAGCTCGACGTGGTGGTTACCGCCGACACCCCGCTGACCGGCGCCCGCATCCTTGCTATCGGCGAGGTCAAGGCGACCCGCTCACCCGTCGGCCTCAGCCAACTCCAGCGCCTGGAGCACATCCGAACCCTGCTGCCGCCCGCCATGTCCCCCGCCCCGCCCCGCCTTCTCCTATTCGCCCGTGGGATTCACCGCTGCGGCGACCGCCCGCGACGACCTCGAGCTCATCGAGCTGAACCGCCTTTACGCCGGCTTCTGACCGCTTGCGTCGCTGGTGGACCAGGTCGCAGGCGAGGAGCTCCGGGTGCAGATCGTCCAGAAATCAAAAAATCAAATTCTCGATGTCGAACGGACCGTAGCGCTCCCCACACGTCTTGCTCCGCCTGGCCCCCGGGTGGGCACGGAGCGACGGCCGCGATGGCGCGGGACCCACGCGTCTGCGGTCGGAGGGAAAGTAGACCCGGCCCCGATGAGGGCGACGCTCACGCGCGTCGCGATCGGGCCGGGAAAGCGCCACTCGGCACCCGCTTGACCGGGCCTCGATGAAGGGCGACGCTCACGAGCGTCGCGATAGAGCGAGCGGACGGTCCCGTCGATGTAGATGCCGTTGCCTCGATGAAGGGCGACGCTCACGAGCGTCGCGATCGGGTCTGCCGGTACTCGTCGAACCGCAGGATGGAGGTGCCTCGATGAAGGGCGACGCTCACGAGCGTCGCGATCGGCCGGAGCTACCGCATCCGGGAGGCGGACGTGCAGGTGCCTCGATGAAGGGCGACGCTCACGAGCGTCGCGATCGGCAGTCTCCCTCTCACGCAGGGAGCCGCATGTCAGACGCCTCGATGAAGGGCGACGCTCACGAGCGTCGCGATCGGGCAGCTCGACCAGTTCCAGGAGGAGCTGAACCAGGCCTCGATGAAGGGCGACGCTCACGAGCGTCGCGATACATAACCGTGACAGGGGAGGATGAGGAGAGCCCGGCCGGCAAGCCGGCCGGGTTCCTGCTCGCCGGCCCTTCCGGCAGCGCACCGATATCCCCAAGACGGCCCGCGACCTGCTCACGGCCCTGAAAATCGACGTTCCCCGCAAGATCCACGAGCTCACCACGCCCGAGAGCTGATCAGAGCCCCTCGCGACGAGCCGCCGCCTAGAGACACGGCCCGCGGCTAGCCAACCTGCCATTCCCCAAGGTCAGAGCCCAATACGCTGCTCTAGGCGAACCGAATTACGCGGAACCCAGGTCACGAGCGTCGCGATCCTGGCAGCGACGTGACCGGGCTGATGCAGACGTAGAAGCCTCGATGAAGGGCGACGCTCACGAGCGTCGCGATGGGCAACGGGTGCTACGGGAGCTACGGCACCTGGGCTAGGCCTCGATGAAGGGCGACGCTCACGAGCGTCGCGATCGGTCTGCGTCATCGCCCGCGACGTCAGCTGCGCGCCTCGATGAAGGGCGACGCTCACGAGCGTCGCGATCGTCGACCGGTTCCGGCCAGGTGCAGGTGGCGCAGCCTCGATGAAGGGCGACGCTCACGAGCGTCGCGATGCCTGCGCGACCGCGGTCGCGTCCTGCTGCTGCGTGCCTCGATGAAGGGCGGCGCTCGCGAGCGTCGCGATAGGGTCCTCAGTGTACGGGTGTTGACCTGCGGTTTTGAAGTGGTTTGCGAAGGCTCGTCGCTGCAGGCCGCTTTGATCGCGCGGGCTGGGGTTCCCGTCCGCGGCGATGCTTCTGACCAGCGGAGACGGCATGCGAAGGGTCCCCGGCTTTTTGCGGCTCGCCGCAGGGTTCGCGTTCCGACTGCTACACGATTGCCATGCTGTCGGCGGTGATCGCCCGGCGCGTTCCCAGGTACTGCATCGTTACGTTGACGGCGGTGTCGGGCGTGCCGAGGTCGCAGATGAGGACGCTGTCCTTGTCGGCTTTGATGAGTTTCGCGAGTTGCGTGCGTATCGTGATCAGCTTCGCTGGGCGGCAGTCCAAGATGAAGACGCTGGACTGCGCCTGATCGCCGTGGGCGCTGAGCAGGTTCGCGACCTTGACCCGTCGGCGATCGTCAGCCACGTCGTAGGCGATCAAGTGGCGCCTGGGGTGATCGCTGATGGGATGCGAATCGACGGGTAACGAGGCTGAGTGCCGTACGGTCGACGGCGCCCCGGGCGGATCGCTTGGAGCCCGCCTCGATGAAGGGCGACGCTCACGAGCGTCGCGATTTCTCGGTGTCCGAGAGGTCGCAGATGAAGACGGAGCCTCGATGAAGGGCGCGCGACGCTCATGGGCGTCGCGATAGGATCCTCAGTGTACTGGTGTTGACCTGCGATTTTGAAGCGGTCTACTAAGGCTCGTCGCCGCCGGGCCGCTCTGATCGCGCGGGCTGGTGTTCCCATCCGCACCGTCCGTGCCGTCATGCTCGGTGACACCGGTAGCGACCTGCGCGGTGTCGGTCCGCTCGCCCATGACCTCCAGTGCGAACCAGCCCCGGTCGCGTGCCGTGAACACAAGCCCAGCCGCGCGCTCGACGTGGTGGTTACCGCCGACACCCCGCAGGCCGGCCGCCCGCATCCTGGCTATCGGCGAGGTCAAGGCGACCCGCTCACCCGTCGGCCTCGACCAGTTCCAGCGCCTGGAGCACATCGCGGACCCTGCTGCCGCCCGCCATGGCCCCCGCCCCGCCCCGCCTTCTCCTGTTCGCCCGGCACGGCTTCACCCTCGAACTCACCGCGGCGGCCGCCCGCGACGACCTTGACCTGATCGACTTGAACCGCCTCTACGCCGGCTCCTGATCGCTCGCGCCGCTGGTGGACCGGGTCGCAGGCGAGGAGCTCCGGGTCGCAGATCATCCAGAAGCTCAAAATCAGATTCTCGATGTCGAATGGACCGTGGCGCTCCCACCACCCGTCTTGTTCCGCCGGGCCGCCCCCGGTGGGCACGGAGCGACGGCCGCGATGGGGCGACGATCCAGCGCGCGCGTCCGGTCGGGGCAAAAGGAAGACCGGCCCTCGATGAAGGGCGACGCTCACGAGCCGTCGCTCGCAGTCCACGGCGAACCTGCCGCAGTTCGGCGGGCCTCGATGAAGGGCGACGCTCACGAGCGTCGCGATCCGGACCTGAGCCGCAGCGTGAGGATCTGGCGGGGCGGGCCTCGATGAAGTGCGATGCTGATGAGCATCGCAATACGACCCACTCGACGCCGGCGACGGCGATGATCGTCTGGCCTCGATGAAGGGCGACGCTGACGAGCGTCGCGATTACCAGGTCGTGCCGTTGGCGCAGTGGAACCAGTCGCCTCGATGAAGGGCAACGCTCACGAGCGTCGCGATCTATTCCGAGTCCGCTTTCAGCGGCATTCACCGCCGACCTCGATGAAGGGCGACGCTCACGAGCGTCGCGATTCGCCTCGTCCTGCGCTTGGTCAACGGCGTTGATCCGCAGACCTCGATGAAGAGCGACGCTCGAGCGTCGCGATGGGGTTCCGAACGGCTGAGGCGAGCGCCGGCTTGTTGCCTGGATGAAGGGCGGCGCTTGTCAGCGTCGCGATGACCGCGCCAGATCCGGTTCGGCCGCATGTTCGGGACGCCTCGATGAAGGCCGATGCTCACGAGCGTCGCGATCCGACAGGATGAGGTTGCCCGCTGCGGGGGTGCCGCTGCCTCGATGAAGGACGACGCTCACGAGTGTCACGATGCGATGCCTGCGCGACACCGCGCAGTTCGAGCCTGGATGAAGGGCGACGCTCACGAGCGTCGCCATGAAACGCCGTCGGCGATGTAGGAGCTGTTCTTTGTCATCCCGCCTCGATGAAGGGCGATGCTCACGAACGTCGCGATTGGCCCGCACCCGGTCGTCGTCGGGCGGCAGTGGGCGCCTCGATGGAGGGCGATGCTCACGAGTCCTCGGACGATACTGCCCGCACGCTCATGCGGTACCTCGCGCCGAGATCATTTCGCCGCGCATGGCACGCCGTTCCGGCGCGTTGTCGCTGCCGAATTTCATGATCGGGAAACGGACCACACCTGCCACGCCGCGTTTGTCCAGCCACGATCCGGCTGCGGACACATCGGCGTCGGTCCGCCCCTTCAGCTCAAGCCCCGCGGTGGCTAGCGTACGCAGAGCCCCGCTGGCCAGGATGGACCTCAATCGCGCCGGCCGCCACGATCCATGCCAGATCGGCACGTAGAACCACTCGGTCCTGCGTTGGCTGATGTGGCCGCTGGTCACGGCGGTGGCGTTGACTCGCATTGCAATCGGGAACTGGGAGATCCCCCAGAGCGCGCACCAGGCGAGAGCGTTGTCCGTCGGCCCCGGGCTGGCCAGTCCCGTCGGGGTACGGCTGTCTGACTTGCCGCCCCCGATCTCGTCGACCGTGATTTCGCCCGTCAACCCCGCGAGGATTTTGGCGGGCTCGCGAAGGGCGACCGTGCTCGCCAGCTTCCGCAAGCGGTTGCCGACGAACTCCGAGCCCTGGTTCCGGGGCTGCATCTCGAATCGACTCGCGCCGTCGTCCTGCAGAGGGCCGCCCGTCTTGCTGAAGCGCCAGTAGCTCGGTTCGCCCAGCGCGTCTAGGAATCGCAGATCCAGCCACCGGTGCGCAGTCGTGAGCGCATCCAGTACTTCCCAGCGCGACGACTGCACGACTGGCCATGTGTCGTCGTCGAAAAGGGACAGTCGCGGGCTCATCAGTCCTCGTGGCGTCCCCTTCAGGGTTATGTCCTGCTGCACCCAGGAACCTGCGGCGTCGAGGGTCAGCGCGTGTCGCCCAAGTCGCGCCGCGATCGTTAGGCCATCGGTCTCGGAAGCGGAAACGTACGGCCTCGGGCTGCTGGACCCCGTCCAGCCGAGACGCACGTCGTGAACGCCCTCGGACTCGAGGATGGCGCCCAGACCGTACAGGGCCATGTGCGAGAGCAGCGTGCGCGGCTCGCAGCCGGCCAGCGTGATGTCAGTCATCGGCCTTCCCTGGAAACCTGGCAGTCTGCGGCTCGGAGCACGGCTTCGAGGTACGCGCATCCCCAGACGCCGTAGCGGATCTGTGTTGCCTCGATCAGCTCGTCCCAGCCGCCGGCATCGAACAACTCGGCGGCGAGCGAAAGCCAGTCGGCCGTATCTTCGGGCCCGGCCAGTTCGGCGGAGCTGTGCGGGAATCCTGACCGGCCGTGGCCATGGCTGGTTCCGATGAGCCGCAGCGCGAGTTCGTGATCGACTGTCGGTTCCGCGTGCACGTCCGCCCAGCCATCCACCACCGAGCGCTGCTCGTGGCGCCATCGACCTGGAAGACCGCCCAGCGCCTGGTGCTCCTGCACCGCGCGGGTCGTCTTGCCGGGCTCGCTTTTCGCCAGTGGATCACCGTCACCCTTGGTGCCAAGCCTGGTGATCTGGAACCGGCGATCCGCCTTGCCGTCGTCATGGTGCTTCACCCGCGATGCGCAGCGCGTTGATCATTTCGGTCGGCAGCCTCAGCCCTTCGCCGAGCAACGCGGCGCGCGTCGCCACGTCGCGCTGGTGGGCGCGAAGGAGGACGGGGGTGTCGTCGTTGGGCGTGAAGACCTGCCGCAGATCTTCGTCCGCGACGGCCCGGCGGCGATCGAGGACCACGACGCGGACGCCCCCGTCATCGCTGCGGCGCAAGATGACGTCGCTCTCCTTGACCTTCCCGCGGAGCAGGCCGATGACCTGGCCAACCGTGTCCGCCAGGGCGCCGGGAACCTTGTCGCGAACGGTGCCGAGCAGTTTGGCTAGGGAGTCACGACGGGTCCGTTCGGTAGCAACTTCGAAGTTCTCCGCGAAATCGTCCAGAAGCAGACGAGCCATACCCTGTTCGAACCCAGCCACCTGGCCGTGATCGGGCGACCATTCAAGCCTGAACCTGATGCTGCCTTTAGCTGGGTGGGCCTGGAAGTGCAGCACGTCATCGGCGCAACCACGGCGAGCAGCGTCGATCCCGTCCCCTTCGCCGTCCTCGGCCGAGGCCGACGGAACCACCACGGGCGGGCTGAACACGTGCTTCATAGCTGGCGTGAAGGTCTCGGCGGAACTGTCGATTATCACTAGGTCGCCGGGACGCAGGTCCGCACCGCCGCTGGGTCTGGTCTGGAGCGGCGTTATGTCCTCGCCCCGGACTCTGACCATCACCTTCCCGCTGCCGAGCAGCTCAGTGAGGATCGTCTGGGCTGTCCGGTACGGGACGGGGAAAACCTCCCAGGGTGCCGGGGGCAGGTCGCGCACAAACTCCACGGCGTCTGCCGGTTCAGCCGGCAGCGCGTCTCGGACCACGATCCCGGTTGAAGCGTCTGCTTCCAGGGAGTCGGATAGCCACAGGTCAAGCTCCGGCTCGGCGGCGAGGTCGTCGCTGGTTCTGGCCCAGTGCCATGCGTCGGCGAGCTCTGGCCGTTGGTAGAGCCTGCGCCTTCGCTCGGCGGATGGCGGTGGAGACTCCCGCAAGGCCCAGGGCGCGAGTCCCAGCGACTCAGCGGCCCGCTCGGTGACCCAGGCGTGGGATGCGCGGAGCTCCTCCGCGGAGTAAGGGCCGGATCGCATTTTCTCCGTGACCGGTTCATCCGGGACGATGACTGTCACCGGTCCGCTCTCCCGCTTTCCCAGCCGGTTCACGCGTCCGACCCGCTGCGCCAGCGCAGACCCGCTGGCCAGTTCGGTGACGATGCCGGCCAGGTCGAGATCCGCACCGACCTCCAGGCTCTGCGTGGTAACGATGACATCGACCTCTGGATTACCGCGCGTACTGAGAATGCCCGGGTACCGCATCCGTCAGTCGGTCGAGGTCAGCCGGACGGACCTGCCCGCAGACCGTGACGACGCGCAGAGCCTGCTGGAGCAGGGCGTGGCTGACCGCTAGCGCCATGGACACGGTGTTCACGTAGCAGCCGACGGTGTCGCCCGTCGTATCGCCCGCCGTGTCGGCGCAGACCTCGGCGCGCATCGCGATAACCGCCTGCGCGAGTCGCGGCGGCGACCTTTCCTGACTGGCGGTTCTGTGGCCACCCCGCCACTGGAAGCAAGCTGGTCGGCTTCGGGCGGGTCAGCCGCGCGGCCAGGCGCTCCTCGGCGAGATCGTCCTCATCGACCGCGACGGTCGTCGAGCCCGCATCTGCTCCCCGTCGGGAGTGGCGCTGACTTCGACTACCTGCAGGGCTGGCAGCTGATTGATCGGCGCCTCGGCGACCTGCGCGAGTTGGGCCACCCGCCGCGCCGTGACCAGAAGCTGCCGCGTCAGGTGCGCTTCATCGACCACGACAGCTGCGTCGAATGCCAGCAGCCCTGCCTCCCGCGACGCGGCCGCGCTCGATGTTCCGTAACCGCGGAAGAGCAGCCTGCTGCCCCACATGTCGGGTGTTGCGCACAGCACCGCGCACGCGGCCGGGTAGTCGCGCCAGGAACGCGAGGGAACGGACCCGCCGCGCAGTCGCGCCGTCACCAGCGCGGGCACGTCGGGATTCGCCTTGCCGTCCGGCTTGCTCAACGCCGTGAGCACGTCGGCGACTTCGGCAACGAGGGGGTGTTCGGGCGACGCGAGTTTCTCGGCAAGTTCGCGGGCCCGCTGGTACTGGTCATCGACCAGGATCCGCCGATCGACCACCATGACCAGGCGGCGGGGCAGTCGCGGACCGCCGGTTGCGGTCGTCAGCGCGGTGGCGAAGACATGCACGTCGATCGCGGATGTCTTGCCCGCCCCGGTCGGCGCGGCGATGCGATCCGGCCATCGGCCGCCCAGCACGGTATCGAGCAGTCTTTCCTGCCAAACGAACGGCGTGTGACCGCCGTTGACGGCGGCGAAGAACTTCGCGAAGTCATCCCGATGTATGGTCACGCTCCGCCTCCGCCGGGCAGTTTGATGTCGGCAACGCGGGTTCCCTCCGGAACGTCGAAGGGGACCAGCAGGCCGCCGCCTAGATGACGGCTCTGCCCAATTGCCTGAATGGTGCCTGGCCCGGTCAAGCTGCCGAGCGAAAGGAACGCCGTGTACGGGCGCACCACCGCGTGCTCGTTGACCTTGTGCACGTACTTATGCACGTCGGATGTTCTGATGGCCCGAGCATGCATAATCGCGACGCCAGCCTCGCTGACCGCGGTGGCGAGCCCCCGGTAGTAGGCGGGTCCCCGGCCGGACACCTTGGTCGGGAGGTCGATCTTTCCATACGAAGCCGATAGACAGCAGCGCCGCGTGGGCGAAGTTCCACTCGGCATCCCGTGACCCGCGCGTATCGGGAATGGCGGCGGGCGTGGTCCGCCACAGCCGGACAGCGCCTGGTTGCGGCGGGGACCAGAACCGGCTGCCGTCCATGACCCGGATCTCGTCGACGGCCAGCTTGAGCGTCCTTCCCCCGTGGGCCGCGCAGGGACGTCATGCTCCCTACCGCGTGGCGCAGCACATCGAGATCCGCCGCGTCCGCGCTCGCCGGGATCAGGATGGCGAGACATCGGACGTCGCTCGTCGGCCAGCGCACCGGGGGCAAGGAGATGCAGAGCGATCCGGTTCGCAGGTCGCGGGGTTCCCGGCAGATACGCACCGGTGATCATCGCGGGCGCGCCAAACCCGAGCAGCTTTATGAGCGCCCGATGGGCAGCGACGGCGCACCGGACTCTGTCCTCCTCCGGTATCGGGGCGCTGATCGGGATCGACGATCACCTGTGGCCACGGGACGTCACCGACCACGTTCTGTCTGGGGAGGTACCACGCCGTATCAACGGCTCTGCGCGGCGGGACCGACGACTGGGACGCCTCGTTCTTCCGGTACGCGTCCTGGGCGGCCCGGGGCGGCGCCCCGTTCGCCGCACGGTGAGCGTCCGACAGTTCCTCCAGCCGACCAGGCACCGGACGCTCGAGGCCTGTGCCCCCGGTCGTGAACAAGCCGGCCTCGGTGTCCAGGTCGTGCGTGGCATCGAATGCCGTCACCGGTCACCGCGGTGAGCCGCACCGGCGACTCGGTCGTGCCCAGGTACGGGACGTCCGGGCATAGTTTCTCAAGCGCTGTGCGTACCGGCTCTGGCGGAGTCTGCGACCAGATCCACATGAATTGCCCGTTGACAGCGGTACCGTCGTCCGGTGCCTTCGGAAGCTTCCTGATCGTGAACGCCGCCCCAGGTGCCGTCATCGCGGTAGGCGATCGCGTTCCCCGCGTTGACCTCAAGCGCCGGGATGCGCACGCTGTCCGGCGGGTTGTTCTCCAGCCAGCGGAGCGCGGTCACGTCAGTCTCGTCGAGGTCCAACGAGTCGTCGGTCGCGTTCGACGGCTCGCGGGCCGAACCCGGCCGCGCACAAGAGCGCCGAATGCAGCCTGGATACAGAAGGAATCCGCTCCGGACGCCCGTCGGCCCCAGCGCCCCGGTACATGCCGAGGGGCAAGTCGGCAACGATCGCGAACGACATGTCACTCCGTCCCCGGGTCCTCGTCCGCCACCGCACCCGCCACGACGGCCGGGTTACCGGTCACCTGCATGACCACGCCGTTCCAGCGGATGCCCGCCTTGTCACGCGCCGCAGCGAGCGCTGCGTCAAGCAGTGCGTCCGCTTCGGCGATCGTCAGCGGCTCAAGCGAAACCCGGCCGCCGCCGCGCTCGTCCACCGCGACATTGGCAGCCCCGGCTTCGCGCAGGTCGCAGTTGGCGCGCAGGCACAGCTCGGCATCGGACCGGGCCAGCGCGTTCAGCGCGAGAGCGGCCAGCAGCGCACGGCACGCCGCATCGCCGTCCGCGCCAGCACCGAACCGCATCTGCCGCAGGGCCGCAAAGCTGAGCACATGCGAGCGAATGATGCGGCCGCATGCGACACCCGAGAGCGCGTCGAGGGTCGGCGGAATGCCGCCCAAACCCAGCATGGACCCTGAAGTCAGAGCCCCGGCCTCGCCCTTGCCCTTCGCCGCGCTCTTGCCGGCCTTGGTGGCCTTGTCATACAACTTGACGCTGAGCTCGGCCCGCTGCGCTTCGGCCAGATTCTTGAGCGCGGTCTCGGTGAGCTGAATCTGCATGCCCACCGGATCAACCCGCGCGCCGCCGCGCAGGGACGACCTGTCGTCCGCGCAGAAGCCGATGATCTCTCCGACCAGGGTGCTGCGCCACCGGCCCTGGCGCGTCGCCCGGCTGGAGTCCCAGCTGCCGAAAAGCAGGCTCACCGGACTGGCGTCAAGCACTGCGCGCGCGTTGGCAGGGGTGGCGTTGCGGATGGCTCGGTACATCTCGAGTTGCGTCACGGGCACGCCGTTAACCGTGCCGGCGCGGATATGCCCGTCGAAGATGCGATGGGGGAGCGTGAGGTCGGAGTAGACCTCGTCGACGCCGTCCCGCTGGTAAGTGAGCTCCACCCTCGGCATCAGCGACAGCGTCGGGTGGCCATCGGTGATTGCCTGCGCCAGCGCGATCTCGCACCGGTTGAGCTGGCTCTGCTTGGAGTCGATGATGACCGCCTGGCTCGGTACCCCGTCAAGGAACCGGCGCTCGTAGGCGTACACCCCCCTTTTATCGCCGCTGATGCTTGAGGCGAATTTCGCCGGCGCCACCGACGCCTGCGGACCCGCTGCAGGCTCGAGCTCGGTCACCGACGTCAGGCAGCTCGCGCCGCCAGGCATCGATGCCCCCATCAGCAGATCGAGCGTGATCTTGTGCATCTTTCCAACTCCTCGAATGTCATATCTCGGGTGTAGACGTTGCGTAGAGCTGCGACGCGCTGCGTCGTGGCGGATCCCGTGATCTGGATATGAAGCCCAAGGGGCGAGGTTGAGGACACTTCCCTCGGCGTCAGCGAGAAGACACGCACGATGCCGAGGCGGTTGCAACACGTCCCTCCGACTGGGTAATCATCGTAACATATGGACCGCTAAATTCCTGCAATGTCCAATATTTCCCTTTTCGCTCCCATGGATCGTCGTTTCGTAGCCATCGCATTACGCAAGAATACTCAAAACCCTGGACGACCACTGGTAGATTTCACAACGCGGCGTGCGGACGCCGACAGAACAAGGGAGGCAGAGGTGTAGCCGTGCAAGGAGACGTGTCGGGGGAGACCGTGGCCGGAGTGATCGTTGTCCTGGCCGTGATTA
>CAVZUX010000001.1:0-160907 GCA_963778435.1 uncultured Actinomycetota bacterium | reverse complement strand
GTCACCCCTAGCGGTGTCACCGCCGTGGGGTAAACGACGAGGCTATCACGCCCGGATACCCCAGCGCGGTGAGCCGCGATTTGCCGCACCTGGGTGACGACGCGGGCCAGGTCCGCCGGGAGCCTGGCCGCATGCGAGTCATCATCACGCCGTCAGCGCGGCCACTGCCGCCGTGACCGCCGCTCCAGGTGTTATCACCTGACAAATCCTAGGATGCAAATGAACGGTAATTTCGGCGGACAACGCCCTCGTCCGGCACGGTTGGGGTGGATGGGAGCCCTGCTCGCCATCCTCGGTATCGGCGCGCTGGCGGCGTGCAGCAGCGGTGGCGGCGGTAGCCCCACCCGGACCTCGTTGAGCGGGGTGTCATCGGCGTACACGCAGGCACTTGCGTACGCGCAGTGCATGCGGGCGCATGGTTACCTAGCTACCCCGACCCAGACAGTAAAGGCCACTTCACGTAGCTAACGGAGCTAGTGACCAGACCGGCAACGCCAGCACGACCGTCCTGAACGCGGCTGCGCAAGCATGCCAGAAACTGCTACCCGCCACCATGGTAAAGCCGCCGAACGGACAGGGATCGACGAGCGATCAGACCGCTCAGTTGAAGTGGGCTGCGTGCATGCGCAGTCACGGAGAGCCAAACTTCCCCGACCCGGCTTCCAACGGCTCGTTCACTCTTCCGTCAGGCATGAATGCCGAGTCTCCGCAGTTCCAGGCCGCGTTGAAGGCCTGCCCGAGGCCCGCGCCATGAGCGAGACGACATCCCCTGGCCGCCACCAGGAGATTAACCAGCGCGAGGATCGCGAGGACCCCGTTGCGGTCGCGCAGCCCCGGAGCAAACGGCGCCGATGGGTAGCCGCCACCGTGGTAGTCGTGGTCCTCGGTGCGGGCGCGGGAGCCGCGTGGTCCGCGGGGGTGTTCCGCCCGCATGGCTCGTCAAGCGGCAACACAGGCGCGCCCCCTCCGCAGACGTACCCCGTGACCAGGCAGAATATCTCGGAGACGACGTCGGAGAACGCGACGCTGGGCTACGCGTCGTCGTACACGGTGACCGGGCAGGGCGGCGGGACGCTGACCTGGCTTCCGTCGGCCGGACAGGTAATCCGGCAGGGGCAGGTGCTGTACAAGACCGATAACGGCACTCCGACGGTCCTGCTGTACGGCGGTATTCCGGCCTGGCGGACCATGTCGGAGGGGACCACGGGCGAGGACGTCACGCAGCTCAACCATGACCTGGTGGCCCTGGGGTACGCGAACAGCGCGGATATCAGCGCGCTGGGGTGGGACTACTACTCGTGGGAGACCGGGTACGCGGTGCAGCTAATGGAGGAGGCCCTGGGGGTGTCGAGCCCGTCGGGCTCGCTGTCGCTGGGCTCGGTGGTCTTCAAGCCGGAGGCGCTGCGGGTCAGCCAGGTGACGGCCAGCCTGGGCAGCCCGGCGTCCGGGCCCATCCTGTCGGCGACCTCGGATCGGCATGTGGTGACGATCAACCTGAGCACCGACATGGAGTCGGAGGTAAAGGCCGGGGACGCGGTGACGGTCGAGCTTCCTAACACGCTCACCACGCCGGGCGTGATCACCTCGGTGGGCACCGTGGCGTCCGGGTCCAGCAGCTCGCCGACCGTCCCGGTGGACGTGAAGCTCACAGACTCGTCGGCGGCAGGATCCTGGGATGAGGCACCGGTGACGGTGAACATCACCACCGCCAGCGTCTCGAACGTACTCGCGGTGCCCGTGGCGGCGCTGCTGGCCCAGCCCTCGGGCGGGTACGAGGTGGAGGTGGTCGAGCCGGGGAACACGCGGAGTTGGGTGACGGTGACGCTCGGGCTCTTCGACCAGACCGCCGGGCCCGGGCTGGTGCAGGTGACCGGGAACCTGACGCCCGGCGAGCGTGTGGTGGTGCCGAGCACATGAGCGCTGTCTCCGTAGCCGCGCCGGTGCTTGAGCTGGACCGGGTCTCCAAGCTGTATCCCGGGTCTCCGCCGGTCCGGGCGCTGGATGACGTCAGCCTGGCGGTAGCGCCCGGCGACCTGACGGCCATCGTGGGCCCGTCCGGATCGGGCAAGACCACGATGCTGCACCTGATGGGCACCCTGGACAAGCCGACCAGCGGGACCGTGCGGGTGACCGGGATCGACGTGGCGCAAATGAGGGACAGGGAGCTGGCGGCGCTGCGCGCGACCCGGATCGGGTTCGTGTTCCAGCAGTTCTTCCTGGCCGAACACCAGAAGGTGCTGGACAACGTGGCCGACGGGCTGTTGTACGCCGGGGTCCGCCGCGCCGAGCGGCGCAGGCTCGCGCTGGCCGCGCTCGCCCGGGTCGGGCTGGCCCACCGGGCCGCCGCCCGGCCGACCCAGTTGTCAGGGGGTGAGCGGCAGCGGGTGGCGATCGCCCGGGCGATCGCGGGCCGGCCGCCGGTGGTGCTTGCCGACGAGCCGACGGGCAACCTGGACTCGGCCACCGGCGCGTCGATCCTGGCGCTGCTGGAGGAACTCCACGCCCAGGGCACCACGATCATCGTGATCACCCACGACCACGCAGTCGCCGCCCGGATGCGGCGCCGCATCGAAGTACTGGATGGACACATCGTCGCCGACAGCGACCGCGTTGACGTCGTGGCGGGGGACCGCGCGGTACGGGAGGGAACCCCATGACCATCACCCCAGCCCACGCGCGCCCCTCCCGGCCGTCCGCGGTCCATCTGCGGCCGGAGGATCTAGGCGGGCTGGCCAGCGTGGGGCTCCGGACCAGGAAACTGCGGGCGGCGCTGTCGGCGCTCGGCATCTCGATCGGGGTGGCCGCGATCGTGGCGGTCCTTGGCCTGGCCGCTTCCTCCTCCGCCGGGCTGCTGGCCGAGATCGCGCAGCTGGGCACCAACCTGCTGACCGTCACCAACGGGACCAGCATCACCGGCCAGCCCGCCGAGCTCCCCATAGCCGCGCCGGGGATGGTCGGTGCGCTGCACGGTGTCACCGCGGTGCAGTACACCGGGGCGCTCAGCAACGTCAACGCCTACCGCAGCCCGTACATCCCGACGATCCAGACCAACGCGCTGAGCGTGGATGCCTCCAGCACCGGCTTGCCGGCTGGGGTGAGCACCAGCATGGCGCAGGGGCCTTACCTGAACGCGGCCACCGAGAACGAACCGGTCGCCGTGCTGGGGTATCAGGCGGCGCAGCGGCTGGGCATCGACCGGCTCTTGCTAGGAGAGAAAATCTGGGTCGGCGGGATGTGGTTCTACGTGGTCGGCATACTGAACCCGGCCGCGCTGACGCCCGAGATCGACTCTTCGGTCCTGATCGGATTCCCCGCCGCGGAGAAGTACTTCCACTTCGACGGACATCCCTCGGAACTCTACGTGCGGACGCAGGATACCCAGTCCGCCACCACTGCCGTCGACAACCTGCTCGGCTACCAGGCCGATCCACAGGACCCTAGCGCGGTCGACGTGTCCCAGCCCTCCAGCGCGCTGACCGCCCGAGCCGAGGCGGCCGGCGCGTACAACACGCTGTTCCTTGGCCTGGGAGCGGTCGTGCTGCTGGTCGGCGCGATCGGCGTGGCCAACATCATGATCATCTCGGTGCTGGAACGGCGTCAGGAGATCGGGCTGCGGCGGGCGCTGGGCGCTACCCGGGGCCAGATACGCATCCAGTTTCTATCGGAGGCCATCCTGCTCTCGCTGCTCGGCGGCGCCGTCGGGGTGTTCCTCGGCGCGATCTCAACCGCGGTCTACGCCCATAACAAGGGCGAGCCCATCGTGATCCCGGCCCAAGCCTGGGTCGGCGGGCTGGGCGCCGCGCTCGCGATCGGTGCCATCGCCGGGCTGCTGCCCGCCATCCGCGCCGCCCGCCTGTCACCGACAGAAGCACTATGGAGCCTTTAGACACCCACAAGCGACGCGCCCCCCGCGGTGAGACCACCAGGGCGCGTAGCTGATACACCGGCGCCTGGGCCAGTGCGGGGAGCCGGGCAGACGGCAAGCAACGCTTTTAACTACGAGTTGCCGATCGCCTCCGATCAGGCCACCGGCTCACGACCCCGCACCACGCATCTGCGGGAACCACCCTGGCCCCGTGATCACAACCGGATTCACGAAATCGGGACGTACGATGCTCGGCATAGCGCCAGTCGAATACGCGCGTTCCAAGATATTTCGTCAGACTGTATCCGGTTGCGTACAGAGCATCTTTTCCGGCGCGATTATCGATAGCACGCGGCAACAAGCCGGAACGCGCCGAACGGCGGTTGAGGCGTGCAAGCACTGGCGCCCGGCAGCAGCCTGCCGGACCAGCAGCCTCAGTTGCCCCCAGGCAGCGTGTCCCTGGCCGTACCCGATACATAGCGATCCAGCTTGATACGCCGCGATACAGTAAGACTGCGTACCGCGAACCGCTGGAGGTGAGGCCATGCGAGCACGGACGTCACCGCATGGCACCCAATTCGGGCCGTACACCGTCCTGGACCTGCACGAGCTGCCCGAGGACGGCAAGGGGTTCGAACTCGAGGACGGGTGGCTGATCGAAGTGGCGGCAAGCTCACGGCACAACTGGGCGCTGCGGACCCTCGCCCGGATCATCGAGCGCGCCGCAGCTGACGCTGGCTCCCAGGCTGTCGTCTGTGATGGCGGTGAGTGGGAGATCAGTACCCCGGCCGGGGTGCGCAAGCCGGATGTGTTCGTCGTACCCCGGGAGATCGCCCGGGCGGCGATCATCGAAGAGTCGCCCAGGCTGATCCCCGGTACCGAGCTGTACCTGGTGGCAGAGGTCATCTCCCCGGGCAGCGGGAGCGAGCGCACCGACCGGCTGCGCAAGGTCAGCGAGTATGCCAGGCTGGGCATCCCGCAGTACTGGATCGTCGAGCATGCGCCCCGGCTCTCCGTTCAGGTCCTCACCCTGGCCGACGGAACCTACACAGCCGCCCCGGTGGTCACGGAAGGCGCCCGGCTTGAGGCCGTGATCGACGCGGACAAGCCGTTCACGGTCTCATTCGACCCTGCGGACCTGCTCGACTTCTGACCCCGGTGCAGGCCAACCACAGTTGCGGCAGGTGACTGGTGGCGGGATGTCACGACCGACCGAGCGCGCCGATCGCTTACGATCGGCAGACTTCGGCTGGCTGACCCAGTACCGCTGAGCGCAGATTGTCCATTCTGGCCGAGGCCGGCAGGCTGACGGCCGATTTCCGCCGTGCCCGCTTCCGGGCCACTGCGGTCACCCGTCACCCGTTCCGCCCGGGCGTTGCGGACGGCCTGACCTCAAAGGTGGAGACCATCGAACGATATCTGGAGTCCTGACGTCCCGCGTCACTTGGGGATAGCGGTGATGGGGACGACGTTCGCCGGGGCGGTCAAGTTCAAGGGCTCGTCCCAGCCACTGTAGTCGCAGGTTCTGCTGCCATTGCTTGAGTGCGTCGTTACGCTCACCGGCAGCGGGGCGCCGGCAGCCGCGATGTAAACAGATTCCGTGGCGCCCTTGCCGAAGGAGGAAGGTGCATCGCCGGTGACGCCGTAGACGGACACCCCCTGAGCCCAGGTCGCTGCTGTGCGCTTGAGCGGCCCGGTCAGCCGGAGAGACTCCGTCTGGTCGGCAACGGTCATGCCTTCGATCGCATTCGCGTAATCGAGGTAGGCGTGCCCGTAGGACTGCCCGGGCCTGATGGAGAGCCACTCTCCTGCGGCCAGCTTTTCCGCCTCGGCCTCGGGAATACCCTCAGACGCGAAAACGCCTGCGGTGTTGGTGCTGACATAAGCGATCCCGTCCACCAGAACGTTCGTGATGGAGACATCGCCTTCGGTGCTGGCGTTGCGCCCGGATGCGACGCTGGCGTCTATGGATTCCACGAAGACGCCTGCCGAGGAGGGCGTGCTGCAGGCAAGATGGACTGATTTCCGCGCCAGTATGGCGGAAAGCGCGCTGTCGAGCAGGGTGGACGCCCCCTGGGCGGAGCGCGGGGTGGATGCTGCCGCCGTCGGCGTCAGGGCGGACGCGGTTGACGCAGCCCTTGACGGCTTAGCCGACGTTGAGGCCGCGGCCGGCGGCGTAGGCGAGGTGGACGCCATGGCCGACCTTGACGCAACGGCCGACGCCGTGGCCGCCGTGGAGGCCTTGCCTGCCCCGGCAACGCTGCTTCCGCTGGCACCACATCCGGCTAGCGCCGCCAGGACGAGGACAAACGCCGCAGAGGCCACAGGGCGGCCTGGAATTACCATCTGCATTGCGGCAGTATGCCAGCTTTTGGCAGTCGCAGGTGATGGTGACGCCATTCCCTTCCGCCGGTAGAGGCCTCCTGCCTGACCTTGATGGCTGTATCGACGTCGGCCTCGGCGAGTGCCCGGCCATGGATGGCGCGCGCTGGCGCGCCGATGAGCCTGCCGATCGACAGCGCTGCCGCTCTGCCGGCTGACTCACCTGGCGGGCGAGTCAGCCGGAAGGACGCCCGGCCCGGCCGCGGGTTCCAGTCAGGCGCCGAAACGCCGTTGATACTCGCCGGGGGCGACTCCGAGGCTGCGCCGGAAGTGGCGGTGCAGGTGGCTTTGGTCGGCGAAGCCACTGGCGGCGGCGGCCTCGGCGATCGTCTGGCCGGCTTCGAGCAGGCGGCGGGCGCTGCGGATCCGGTGCGCGAGTTGCAGCGCATGGGGTGGCAGGCCGGTGTGCTGGCGGAAGAGGCGGATGAGGCGGAACTTGCCGATCCCTGCGGCGGTGGCGAGCTCGTCGAGGCTAATGTTGCGTTCGGGCTGGTCGGCGAGGTAGTCCCGCGCCAGGCGCAGCGCCTTGTCGTCGCCAGGGCTGAGCGGGGATCGTCGCGGGCGGGCGCCTGGGGAGCGGTCGATCAGGGCGCGCAGCCATTCGGCGAGCCGTTCGTCGCGCTCGAGCCTGGTGGCGGGCGTCTCCATGGCGGTGTGCAGTGCCAGGAAGTCACCGGCGAGCCGGGGGTCGGGGATCACTGGCTCCGGGAAGCCAACGTCGGCCAGGACGCCGACTTCCCCGTCGCCCGCGATCTGGGCCAGGCCGGCGACCTCGACGACCATGAGCCGGGCCGTCCACGGCTGGGCATCGAGGGCCGTGCCGGCGTGTGCGCCGGACGGGTCCCAGGCGACAAGCTGCCCGGGTAGCACGAGACGGCGTTCACGCCCGCGCCGTGAGCGCATTGGCTGCCTGGTGACGACGCCGATGACGTACTCGCCCCGCGGCTCGATGGCATAGTGCGTGGTTTGCCCGGCCATCAGCAGGACGCGGTCCTCATCGGTGGGGCGCCACATCCGCACCTGCTCGCGTGCCACGCCGGAAGGCTATACGGCAAGAACGTTCAATACGAGCTGGCGTGGCGTGCATACGGTGACTTCATGTCGATCACCCCGCATATCGTCGTCCAGGGCGCCGACCGCGCTGTCGCCTTCTACCGGGACGCCTTCGGCGCCGAGGAGCTCGGCCGGATTCCTGTTCCCGGCGGGCGGCTGATGTCGGTTCAGCTGCGCATCGGCGGCGGGATGCTGCACCTGGCGGATGAGTTCCCCGAGATGGGGGTGCTCGCCCCGCCCTCGATCGGCGGCACGGCGGTCGTCCTTGCCCTCGATGTCGCCGACGCCGATGCGGTGTTCGCGCAGGCGGTCACGGCCGGCGCCGAGGTCCGCCAGCCGCTGGCGGACACGTTCTGGGGCGAGCGGCACGGCCAGCTCGAGGACCCGTTCGGGCATCGCTGGAACGTCAGCCAGCACCTGCGCGACGTGCCGCACGACGAGGTCGTGGCCGCCGCAGCGATCGCGTTCGCCGCCGGGCCGGCCAGCTGATGCGCTACCGCGCATTCGGGACCAGCGGGCTGCGCGTGTCCGAGCTGTTCCTCGGAGCGATGACCTTCGGCGAGCAGGACGGGGGGCTGCTCCCCAGGAGTGCCAGCGGATCCTGGATGCCTACGCCGACGCGGGCGGCAACGTCATCGACACCGCCATCAACTACCGCGGCGGGGCCAGCGAGGAGATCCTCGGCGAGATGCTCGCCGGCCGCCGGGACCGGTTCGTACTGGCCACCAAGTACACCGTCTCCCGCGACCGGGACGATCCCAACGCGGCCCGGAACCACCACAAGAACATGCGATTGTCTCTCGACACCAGCCTGCAGCGGCTGCGCACCGACTACCTCGACATCTACTGGGTGCACATGTGGGACCGTGACACCCCCGATCGAGGAGACCATGGGCGCCCTCGACGACGCACAAGGTGATCGCCAGCGCTACCTGGACAGCTTGGTCCGGACCGGCCAGTGCGCGGGCACCGCCGCTGTGAGGACCGCGACGACCAGGCTGAGGGTCAGCGGGGGAGCGCGGGGTGCGCCGCCTGCCCGAAGGAAAGCTCCCGAACGAGGCCGGCGCGGCGAGCAGGGTCCAGCGATGTCGAAAACCCGGGAACGCGGCGGGCGCGTTCCCGGGTTCTCGACCGGTGCCGGAGGGACGTACTCGTATCCTCGCCGCCTTTCCGGGTAGTCAGGCGTCGCGGCGGCGCAGCCGCCAGGCGGCCAGGCCGGCCAGCACGACCGCGTAGCCACACAGGACCGCGAATCCGGTCCACGGGCTCAGCGCATGCGCGGTGCCCAGCGGACTGCCCCACAGGGCCCCGCCGGCGTTGGACGGCAGGTAGGGCGCGAACCCCGTGATGTTCTGCGGGAGGGCCCCCACGACGATCGGGATGACGAAGAACACCGCGGCGAACACCGACAGGCCCGCCGCGGTCTTGCGGAGCAGGGCCCCCAGGGCCAGGCCGATGATGACGACGACGGTCAGGTACAACGACGAGCCGACCACCGTCCGCAGCACCCCCGGATCGGTCAGCGAGATCACCGAACCACCGCGAGAGGACACGATAGCGGTCGCCGTGAAGAAGTCGGCGAACGCGCACAGCAGGGTCACCGGCAGCACCAGGCCCGCCAGCACGATCACCTTCGCCCACAGCACCGGCAGCCGGGAGGGCACGACCGCCAGCGTGGCGCGGATCATCCCGGTGCCGTACTCGCCGCTGAACGCCAGCACGCCGATCACGCCGATCACCAGCTGGGCAAACAACAGGCCCAGCAGGCTGGCCGACACTCCGTTCGCGGCAGAATTGGCGGCCGAGACGTGGTACGCCGTCCCGGAGCCCGCGATCGCCGTGCCCAGGCCGACGATCAGCACGACCGCGGTCAGCCCGCACCACCAGGTCGAGCGCAGCGCCCGCAGCTTGGCCCACTCCGCGCGGACGACGCGGACCTGGGTAACCGGTCCCGCTACTGTCGCCGGAACGGGCGCCCTCTTCCTCGACACGGGCCTTATCCCCATCACGGCGCTCATCGCGTCGCTCCGGCGTGGTACTCGATGCTGTCCTTGGTGACTTGCATGAAGGCCTCTTCCAGCGAAGCGCGGGTGGGGGTGAGTTCGTAGACGGGCAGGTGGGCCCGCCAGGCCGCCGCCCCGATCTGCTCGGCGGTGGTGCCGGAGACACGCAGCAGGTCCGTTCCGTCGTTAACTACGGTGATGCCGGGAGCGGCCAGCAGCTGGCCGAGCCGCACGGTTTCCGGGGTGCGTACCAGCACCCCGGCCGTGGTGGCATGGTCGACGAAATCCTCGACGCTGCCCTGGCTGATGAGCTTGCCGCGGCCCAGCACGATCAGCTGGGTCGCGGTCTGCGCCATCTCGCTCATCAGGTGCGAGGACACCAGAACGGTGCGGCCTTCGGCGGCCAGCGACTTGAGCAGCAGCCGGATCCAGCGCACGCCGTCCGGGTCCAGCCCGTTGACCGGCTCGTCTAGCACCACCGTCTGCGGCTGGCCCAGCAGCGCCGCGGCCACCCCCAGGCGCTGGCCCATGCCGAGGGAGAACCCGCCGGCCCGGCTGCCCGCGACCTCGCCCAGCCCGGCCAGCTCGATCACCTCATCGACCCGGCGGCGGCCGATCCCGGCCGTCCGGGCCAGCGCCAGCAGGTTGCTGCGGGCCGACAGGCCCGGGTGCACGGACCTGGCGTCCAGCAAGATGCCGAGCTCCGCCATCGGGGCGGGTGCCTTCGGGTAGTGCTTGCCGTTGACGCGCACCGTCCCGCTGGTCGGCCGGTCCAGCCCGGCGATCATCCGCATCGTGGTGGATTTCCCGGCTCCGTTCGGGCCGAGGAACCCGGTCACCACGCCCGGCTCCACCAAGAAGCTCAGTTCGTCGACGGCGGTCTTGTCGCCGTACCGCTTGGTCAGGCCATCGATCTCGATCACTATCGATCCTTCCTTCGCTGTGCTTGGTCTTGGGCGTAAGCCTGCGTTCGGGGCCTGTGGCGGGACTGTCGTGGCGCTGAGGCGGAGGCGATTTCCGGCATATCGGTCAGCGGAGTGGGGTTGCCCGGGTGCGGGCCGTACGGTGGAGGTCGTGGAGGTCCGGCTGTTCGGCGAGCTCGAAGCGCTCGATGGTGGCGTGCCGGTGCCGGTTCGCGGCGCCAAGCAGCGGGCTCTGCTGGCCCTGCTGGCGCTGCAAAGGGGCAGCCGGTCAGCGCCGACCGGCTGATCGACCTGCTGTGGGGCGACCGGCAGGCCGCGAACCCGGCCAATGCCCTGCAGACGCAGATCGGCCAGCTGCGCCGTACCCTCGGGCCGACGGCGATCCTCACCAGCGAAGCCGGCTATGCCCTGACCGCCGGACCCGACGAGGTCGACGTCGTCCGCTTCGAGCAGCTGGTCGCGAAGGGACAGCGGCTGGCCGCCGACGGCGAGCTGGAGCCGGCGTCGGCCGCTCTGGGTGAGGCCCTCCGCCTGCGGCGCGGCGAGCCGCTGGCCGAGTTCACTTATGCCAGTTTTTTTGATGCCGAACGGGCCCATCTGGACGAGCTGACTTTGGTGGCGATCGAATCCCGGGCCGGAGCCGACCTGGGCCTGGGGCGGCACGGTGAGCTGGCAGGCGAACTGGAGGCGCGGTGCCGGGAACACCCGCTCCGCGAGCGCCTGTGGGAGCTGCTCATCCTCGCCCTGTACCGGAGCGGACGGCAGGCCGAGGCCTTGCGCGCCTACACAGAAATCCGTGATCGCCTGGTCGACGAGCTGGGCATCGACCCCGGGCAGGCCTTGCGGGAACTCCAGGCCCGCATCCTGGCCCAGGACCCGTCGCTCGGCCCGGCCAGCGCCCCGGCCGGCCCGGCTCCGGCTCAGGTGGCCGCCCCGCCGAAGGCAGCTGGCCACCCAGGAGATTCTCTGGTGCCGGCCCCCCTGCTCGAGACGAAGTTGTATGTCCCGAGGTCGCGGCGTGGTCTCGTGCCGCGGCCGCGACTGATCGAGCGGCTGGACCGCGGGACCGAGTCGAAGCTGACGCTCGTCTCCGCACCCGCTGGCTTCGGCAAGACCACGCTGCTCACCGAGTGGCTGGCGGCGGAACCGGCCAGGCCAGCCGGTGAGCGGCTTGTCGCGTGGCTCTCGCTCGATCGGGCCGACAACGATCCCGCATCCTTCTGGACCTATGTGATCGCCGCATTGCGGACGGTGGAACCCGGGGTCGGCGAGAGTGCGCTGGCCTTCCTTCAGGCGTCCCCGCCGTCGCCGATCGAAACGGTGCTTACCGCGCTGCTCAACGATCTGGGCGCCACCGCGGCCGAGATCGTGCTGGTGCTCGACGACTACCACGTCATCGACGCGGGCGATGTGCAGGTCGGGATGGCGTTCCTGCTCGACCATCTGCCTCCCGGGCTGCATGTGGTGATCGCCAGCCGGGCCGATCCCGGGTTGCCGCTGGCACGATGGCGGGCGCGCGGCGAGCTGGTCGAGGCGCGCGCGGCTGAGCTGCGGTTCACGCCCGATGAGGCGGCGGCGTACCTCAACGAGATGATGGGCCTGCAGCTGACGGCGCGGGACGTGGCCGCGCTTGAGGGACGTACCGAGGGCTGGATTGCCGCGCTGCAGCTGGCGGCGCTGTCGATGCAGGGGCGAGACGACGTGGCCGGCTTCATCGCCGGCTTCGCGGGCGATGATCGTTACGTCGTCGACTACCTGGCTGAGGAGGTGCTGGGGCGTCAGCCCGATCGTGTCCAGGCCTTCCTGCTGCAGACCTGCATCCTGGGCCGGCTGAGCGGTCCGCTGTGCGATGCCGTCACCGGGCAAGGAGGCGGCAAGGCCATGCTGGAGGCGCTGGACCGGGGGAACCTATTCCTGGTCCCGCTGGACGACCGCCGCCAGTGGTATCGCTACCACCATCTGTTTGCCGACGTGCTGCACGCGCGCCTGCTCGACGAGCAGCCTGACCAGGTACCAGACCTGCACCGGCGGGCCAGCGCGTGGTTCCAGCGCAGCGGCGAGCAGTCCGTGGCCATCGGCCACGCGCTGGCCGCCAAAGATTTCCAGCGAGCGGCGGACCTAGTCGAGCTGGCCATTTCCGTCATGAGCCAGACCAGGCAGGAAGCCATGGTGCGTGGCTGGCTCGAGATGATCCCCGAGGACGTGATCCAGGTCAGGCCCGTGCTCAGCGTGGCCATTGCCTGGGTATTGCTGTCTGACGGCGAGTTCGAGGGAGTCGAGGCCCGACTGCGGGACGCCGAGCGGTGGCTGGACGCAACAACAGGTACCAGGGCGGGATCCCCAGCCTCACCGGCAGAGATGGTGGTCGTCAACGAGGAGGAATTTCGCCGCCTCCCGGGGACGATCGAGCTGTATCGGGCCGCGCTGGCGCTGGCCCGGGGCGAGCCGCTCGGCGCGATCGCGCACGCCCGGCGGACGCTTGACCTTGCGCCCGAGGAGGAGCACCGCACGCGTGCTTCGGCATCGGGACTCATGGCGATCGCGTTCTGGGGGAGCGGGGATCTCCAGGCCGCGCATTCGGCGTGGGCAGAATGCGCGGCGGGACTGCGGGGGGCCGGGCACATTGCCGATATCTTCGGCTGCGCGATCGGGATGGCGGACATCCAGCTTGCGCAAGGTCGTCTCGGTGCGGCAATGCGCACCTACGAGCAGGCCTTGCAGCGTGCGTCTGAGCAGAGCGGGCCGATCCTGCGGGGAACGGCAGACATGTATGTGGGGATGAGCGAGGTCCACCGCGAGCGCAACGATCTGGCCGCCGCTACGCAGCAGTTGCTGCGCAGCCAGGAGCTGGGTGAGGCCATCGGGCTGCCGCAGAACCGGTATCGCTGGCGGGTCGCGATGTCCCGGATACGCCAGGCGCAAGGGGATCTGGGCGGCGCACTCGAGCTGCTCAACGAGGCGGAGCGCCTGTACATGGGCGACATGTTCCCGAATGTGCGGCCGGTCCCGGCCTTGAAGGCACGGGTCTGGATCGCGCAGGACCGGCTCGGCGAAGCGCTCGGCTGGGCGCGTGAGCAGGGCCTGTCCTCCGGCGACGACCTCAGTTACCTACGCGAGTTCGAGCACATCACCCTGGCCAGGATGCTCCTGGCGCGATTCCGGGGTGAGCGGGCCGAGCACTCCGCTCACGAGGCGACCCGGCTCCTTGAGCGCCTCCTGCTGGCGGCGGACGAGGGCGGCAGGACGGGACACGTCATCGAGATCCTGGTGCTTCAGGCGCTCGCGCACCAGACACTCGGGGACATCCCGGCCGCGCTGGCCTGCCTGGAACGGGCGCTGACGCTGGCTGAGCCGGAGGGTTACGTCCGGGTCTTCACAGATGAGGGCCCGCCCATGACTTCCCTGCTCAGAGCGGCCGCGAAACAGGGGACTACCCGGAACTACGCCCGCCGGCTCCTGGCCGTCTTGAGCGAGACCGGGCAGGACAGGCCGATCGGACAGGACCTGATCGACCCGCTGAGCGAACGCGAGCTCGATGTGCTCCGGCTGCTCGGAACCGAGCTGGACGGCCCGGCCATCGCCCGCGAGCTCATGGTGTCGCTGAACACCGTGCGAACTCACACCAAGAACATCTACGCCAAGCTCGCCGTGACCAGCCGCCGGGCCGCGGTCCGCCGGGCCGCGGAACTCGGCTTGCTGCGAACGGGCAACCGCCAACCCTGACCGTCGTTCACGGACCCAGGCCCGGCCGAGGGTGTCCTCCTTCGCCTGACCGCGTGCCCCCCTCGGGTAAATCACCACATCAATCCCCACGTGTGGTGATGCCAGCTCACCACATCGGCTCCTAGCTTTCGATCAGACCTGCGAAGGGTTCGCAACGCCGGCGGAGGTCCGTCCAGGCAAGCGAGAGCAGAAGGAGCACGTGAGCGACATGTCGACTGGTCACCATGACGACCCAGGACGGTACGAGATCCGCCTCAAGGGGCACCTCGATTCTCGGTGGACCGCCTGGTTCGACGGGCTGACCCTCACCCACGACAGCGACGGCACCACCATCATCCATGGCCTCGTAGCCGACCAGGCCGCGCTGCACGGCTTGCTCCAGAAAGTGCGCGACCTAGGCCTGCCGCTGGTCTCGGTCACCCAGGTCCAAACCCGACGACCCGACCAGCCCGAGTCCCCGCCAACGAGCCCCCGCAACTCATCACTTTAATGAAGGAGATCGACATGGCCATCACCGCCCAAGCCCCGGCAAAGAAAACACCGGCGAAAAGAATCCCGATGACCTCCCTGCGGAAGACCGCGCTCGTCGCGGGCGTCTTCTACCTGATCACCTTCATCTCGATCCCCACACTCGCCCTCTACGGCCCCGTGAAGAACCACCGGGACTGGATCCTCAGCTCCGGCGGCCACACCGGCGTGCTCGTGGGAGGCTTCCTCGAGGTGATCGTCGCGCTGGCCGGCATCGGCACGGCCGTCACGCTGTACCCGGTGGTCAAGCGGCAGAACGAAGGCTCTGCGCTTGGCTTTGTCGCCGCCCGCGTCCTTGAAGCCGCCATGATCTTCACCGGTGTCGTCAGCCTGCTTTCGCTGGTGACCCTGCGGCAGGACCTGGGCGCAGCGGCCGGAGCAAATGCGGCCGCGCTCGTCACCACCGCAGCGTCGCACGTCGCGATCTACAACTGGACGTTCCTGCTCTCACAGACCCTCATGCCGGGCATCAACGCACTGCTGCTTGGCTCCTTGATGTACCGGTCCCGGCTGGTGCCCCGCGTCATTCCCGTGATGGGACTCATCGGAGGCCCCCTGCTCATCGTCGCCGTTTTCGCGACGCTGCTCGGGCAGCACTCCTCCGTGGCCGGGCTCGCCACGCTCCCGGTGATCCCGGTGGCTGCCTGGGAGTTCTCGCTGGGTGTGTGGCTGGTCGTGAAAGGCTTCAAGCCCTCCCCGATCACCGCTGACATGACCGCGGCCAGCACGCCGCCCGTCTGCCAAGACGTCGCCGTCTAACCGTCGGCAGCACGGCCGGGCCCTCTCATTAGGGCCCGGCCGCTGTCTGCGCAGGCCGACGGGCCCGGGCCGGAGCAGGCGACAAGCCCAGAAGACTCACCGGACACGCTGCACGGGCAGGATGGCAAACGCTCCGATGATGGCGCAGAGTCCGGCGACCATGTACAGCACCCCGTAGCTGCCGCCGCCGATCAGCAGGATGGCCGGCGCGATCGCCGGCGCGATGGAAAAGGGAAGAGCGCCGGCGATATTGAACACACCGAGGTCCTTGGCCGCATTGCGCTTGTCGCGCAGCACGTCCACCACGAGCGCAAGGTCGACAGCCGCGTACACGCCGAAGCCGAGTCCGCTGATGGCCATGCCGACGAGGAAACCGCTGAAGTTGCTGGCGATGGCGACCACGAACAACGCGACGCCGTACACGATCGAGGCGGTCAGGACGAAGATCTTCCGCCGGCCCGTCCGGTCAGAGAGCTTCCCGCCGATGACGGAAGCGGCGACGACGACGACGGCCTGGGTGAGCGCGCCCAGGAATATCTGCTGCGGCACGTCGGCCTTGGCGGTGCCGATCTTGTCCAGCAGGTAGTAAGCCTGGTAGGTCGCCAGGAAGGCGTAGGCAAGGACGAACATGAAGCGGCTGGCGAAAGCCCAGGAAAAGTCCCGGTCCTTCCGGGGGTTGACATAGAACGTGCTGGCGAATTCCCGCAGCGACCATTTCGGCTTATCCGGCTTGGCGAGGCGGCGGTCGTTCAGGGTGACTGCGAAAAGAAGGACGAAAAGCCCGCCGATCGCGCACGGGGCCAAGAACATGGTGAGCAGGCTGCCGGCGAAGAGCTTGACCAGGAACGTGCCGCACACCGAGGCGATGGGCGTGCAGACTCCCAGGACACCGGAGACCAGGCCGCGCTGGACGGACGGGACCTGGTCCGGCAGCACCGCCACCATGGTGGCGAGCAGCGCGTTGAAGAACAACTGGGCGGTACACCACCCGACAAGGACGACCGGGACGCTGGGGGCCAGCGCGATAATCAGGATGCCGAGGGACCCGCCCGCCAGGCCGGCGATCATCCATGGCCGCCGCATTCCCAGCCGCGACGCGGTGCGGTCACTCATCCGGCCGAAGAACGGGTTAGCGACCATGGCCACCAGGGCGCCGACCCCGGCGACAAGCGCCAGGCTGCCCGGTGCCCGTTCGATCCCGACCAGTGAGTCCACCTTCAACGCCAAGGTGACGAGCACGGGTGCGAGAAACAGGAGGGAGGTGCTCATGTACGCCAGCGTGTACAGCGAGATGAAACCCCACCCGACCCGGCGTGCCACGGGTGGCTCGGGCTCCAGCGCCGCCTTGGCTGCGGTTCGGTCCGTCAACCCGCGCCGCGCGGTTCCCGGCCGGACGGCAGCCCCCGACGCAGTGGCCCCCGTGGCGGCCAGCGCCGCCCCCACGGGACGACATGCGCGCCGCGGGCAAAGAACAGGTCCCGCCGATCGTCAACGGCAGGCGGGACCTGATGAGGGACATGGGCCGTCATATGCCACCTCGGCTTGGTTGCGTGAAACGCCACCGAGGTTCACGGCAGCCGGAGGAATTTCCACCTCGTTTACAAGCAGGTAAACGAGAACACCTTCCCAAGCCAGACGCTACGCCCCCCTCCGCAGGAGGGACAACCCCGTCTCCTGGAATCTTCCGGCCTGGGGCGCGAAGCACGGGACCGTTCAAGATGGTGATGGTTTTTCCAATCATTGGCCCGGTGTCCCAGGGGTTCCTGCGGGGCGGTGAGTGCGGGCACCGGCCGCCGAGGAAGGTCCCGGATATGCCGTGCGGCATATGTGGCTGGTGAGAGTGTGGCCGATCGGTCGATATGCGGCGGGAGGCCTGGTCCGTAGCGTTGGTGGTGCCGGGGTTACCGGCGTGGCCGATGGAGGGCGAACGATGATCGAGGTAGAAAACCTCAGTAAGCGGTACGGAGAGAAGTCGGCGGTCGACGGCCTGAACTTTGTCGTCCAGCCCGGTATCGTGACCGGTTTTCTCGGCCCCAACGGGGCTGGCAAGTCCACCACGATGCGGATGATCGCCGGGCTGGATGAGCCCACCGCCGGGCGGGTGCGGGTCAGCGGCCAGGATTACCGGGCCGTCTCGGCCCCGATGGCCGAACTGGGGATCTTGCTGGAGGCCAGGGCCGTGCACACCGGCCGCTCGGCACGCAACCACTTGCTGGCCCTGGCCGCGACCAACGGCGTCGGCCGGCGCCGTGTCGATGAGGTGATCGACATGGTCGGCTTGCGTGAGGTGGCCGGCAAGAGGGTCGGCGGGTTCTCCCTGGGGATGGGCCAGCGGCTGGGCGTCGCCTCGGCGTTGCTGGGAGATCCCCGTGTCGTGGTCCTCGACGAGCCGGTCAACGGGCTGGACCCGGAAGGGGTGCTCTGGATCCGGAACCTGCTCAAGGGCCTCGCCGCCGAAGGCCGCACGGTGTTCGTGTCATCGCATCTGATGAGTGAGATGGCGCTGACGGCGACCCGGCTCGTGGTCATCGGCCGTGGGCGGCTGATCGCGGACACCACGGTCGAGGAGTTCGTGGCCCGCGCCGGAGGCAGCACGGTCACCGTGCGCACTCCCGCGGCCGCCCAACTGCGTGAGCTGCTGCTCGGTCCGGGCATCAGCGTGACAAGCGACCAGGCCAGCGTCCTGCACGTCCAGGGCCTGACGGCGGAGCAGATCGGCACGGCCGCCTGGGAGGCCCGCCTGCCTGTCTTCGAGCTGACCGCCCAGCACGCTTCGCTAGAGGAGGCATTCATGCAGCTGACCGACGACTCGGTTGACTTCCGCTCGCACGAGGCCGCCGAGGCGGTGACAGCCCGATGAGCGCCGTTCTTGCCCCCACCTCCCCTGCCGTTGCCGCTCCGGTGGGCCCGCTGAAGGTCACGCAGGGCCGTGTGGTGCGCTCGGAGTGGGTAAAGTTCCGCTCGCTGCGGTCCACCATCTACACCCTGCTGGTCGCCGTCGTCTTGATGATCGGCATCGGCGCGCTGTTCTCGGGGGTGACCGCCAGTCAGTACCACACCTTCAGCGCGGCCGACAAGGCCACCTTCAGCGCCGTCAGCACCAGCCTCACCGGCATTAGCTTCGCCGTGATCGCGTTCGGGGTGCTTGGCGTGCTCCTGATGAGCGGTGAGTACAGCACCGGCATGATCCGCTCCTCGCTGACCGCCGTTCCGCGCCGACTGCCGGTCCTGTGGGGCAAACTGGCCGTGTTCGCGTGCGCGATCTTCGCGACCTCGCTCGTGGCCAGCTTCCTCTCATTCTTTGTCGGCCAGGCTCTGCTGAGCGGCGATCACCTCAGCGTGGCCATCACCGCGCCCGGCGCCCTGCGGTCAGTCATCGGTGCCGCCCTCTACGTGACCGTGGCGGGCATGATCGGTGTCTCCCTTGGCGCGCTGCTTCGCAACACCGCTGCGGGGATCTCCACCCTGGTCGGGGTGTTCTTCGTCATCCCGCCGCTGACCGAGCTGCTGCCCGCCTCGATCAGCGACCACCTGACCAAGTACCTGCCGTCCAACGCGGGTGAGGCCCTGTGGGGCGGAATTCACGGCACGCAGAGCGCGCTGTCCCCATGGACGGGATTCGCGTTGCTTTGCGGGTATGCCGTGATCCTCATCGCCGCCGCCGCGTGGCGGCTGCGGAGCGCCGACGCCTGATCCAGGGGAACAATGCCCAGCATGAGGATGCTCAGGCCATCCGGATACCCAGCGGCCCGCTCAGCGGCCCGCTGGGTATTCGACGTGCTGGTCACCCTGGTGGCCATGGCATCAGCGGGGCCGGCTTCGGTCCACGACAACCCCCGTCCGCAGGTGGCGGCGGTCGTCGTGCTGGCCCTGGCGGCCGCACCGCTGCTGGTCCGCCGGCTCTGGCCCGTCCCGGTGTTCGCCGTGGTGCTGGCACTGAACGCCGGGATCGGGCTATGGGGTCACAACCACCCGGTCAACGGCCTGGCTCTGTTCATCGCCCTGTACACCGTGGCCGCGATGAGGCCGCGGCGGGACGCCCTGGTGTGCGCCGGCCTGCTCGAGCTGGCCGCGATCACCGGGCTGCTCCTGTTCGCGGGCGGCAGCTGGTGGTACGACGCGATCTTCGCCTCCGGCCTGGTCGCGGCCGCCCTCGGGCTCGGCCTGTACCGGGCCACCCGCCTCGCCTACCTCGCCGAACTGCACGACCGGGCCGAGCGCCTGGAACGCGAGCGAGATCAGCAGGGGGCGCTCGCCGCGGCCGCGGAACGCGCCCGGATCGCCCGGGAGATGCACGATATCGTCGCCCACCACCTCACGGTCATGGTCACCTTGAGCGACGCGGCGATCGCCGCGTCGGCCACGTCGCCTGAGCGGGCCACCGAGGTCATGCGCAGCGTGTCCGCCACCGGGCGGCGCGCCCTGGCCGATACCCGTCGGCTCCTCGGCGTCCTGCACCAGCGTCCCGGCCAGGACTCCGGCGAGAATCTCCAGCCCGTCCCCGGTCTCGCCCAGCTCGACGCGCTCATCGAGCAGGTCAGGTCGGCGGGACTAGGCACCACGCTGCAGATCCAGGGAGCCGCGCCTGAAGTGCCCGCCGGTGTGCAGCTCACCGTTTACCGGCTCGTGCAGGAGGCCCTCACCAACACCCTCAAGCACGGGGGGACCGGAGCCCACGCCTCCGTGCGGCTGCTGTTCCTGCCCGGCGAGCTGCGCGTCGACATCGACGATGACGGGGCGGGCGCCGCCGCCCCGGCTCCTGCGAGCATCGGCAGCGGCCTGGTCGGCATGCAAGAACGAGTCCACGCCTATGGCGGCGACGTGCAAGCCGGTCCCCGCCAGCCCGGGGGCTGGAAGGTCTCCGCGCGGCTGCGCCTTGACGACGGTGACGCGCCATGATCCGGGTCCTGCTCGTCGATGATCAGTCGCTGCTCCGCATGGGATTCCGGCTGATCCTGGAGGCAGAGCCCGACATCGAGGTCTGCGGCGAGGCCGGAGACGGGGCGACAGGGGTAAGCATGGCATCGGCCGTGCACCCCGACGTCGTGCTGATGGATGTCCGGATGCCAGGCATGGACGGCATTGCGGCGACCGCGTCGATCGCCGCCGCGGACGCGGCCATCAAGGTCCTCATCCTCACCACCTACGACCTGGACCAGTACGTCTTCGCAGGGCTGAAGGCCGGCGCCAGCGGGTTCCTGCTCAAGGACACGCCGCCCGCCGAGCTGCTCGCCGCCATCCGCACCGTCGCCGCGGGCGACGCGGTCCTGGCTCCCACGGCGACGCGGCGGCTCATCGACCAGTTCACCCACCTGCTCCCCGATCCCGGCCGGCAGCACGACAGGGACGCCCTGCTCACCAAGCTCACCGACCGGGAGCGAGCCGTCTTCGCTCAGCTCGCCGCCGGGCGGTCCAACCGCGAGATCGCCGCCGAACTCCACCTGGCCGAGGGGACCGTCAAGATCCACGTGGGCCGGATACTGGCCAAGCTCGGCCTGCGCGACCGGGTCCAGGCCGTCGTGTTCGCCTACGAATCCGGCCTGATCACGCCAGGCAGCTGATTGTGTCCCGCTCATGATCGCGGGCCGCTCGCGGCGAATCTCGCCACAAACGGCCCGCGGAAAGCAACGGTCAAGGGAGCCCGCAGCTGCTGGCTACCCGGCGACAACCGCCGGGGTGCCCACGCTCAGCGGGTGGCCGATGGACTCGCCGCTCACGGTGTCGAAGAAGTGCAGCCGGCTGGTGTCGACGACGAGCTCGAGCGGCTGACCGGAGCGGACGGCGGAGCGGGCGGAGACCCGGGCGGTCCACAGCGACTTGCCGCCGGCCAGGGCGGTGACGGTCTCGTCCTCTTCCTCGGAGCCGTCGGACGCGCTGGCGATTGAGGCGTGCTCGACCGGCGGGGCGTCGATCGGGAAGATCGCGTGGATCTCGGTGCCGAGCTCCTCGGTGACGCCGACCGTGACCGGGAAACGCGCCCAGGAGGCGTCGCTGTGCGCGGCGTCCTCGAAGTCAGACGGGCGGATGCCCAGGATGATGTTCTTCCCGAGGTAGCCGTCGAGGCCGGGCTTGGAATCGAAGACCGAGGCGGGCACCGGCAGTTTGAAGCCGGCGAAGCTCACCGAGGGGCCGGAGTCGGCGTCGCGATCGAGCGAGGCCTGCACGAAGTTCATCGCGGGGGAGCCGATGAAGCCGGCCACGAACAGGTTCACCGGCGACTCGAACAACCGCTGCGGGCTGTCGACCTGCTGGATCCGGCCGTCCCGCATGACGCAGACGCGGTCGCCGAGGGTCATCGCCTCGACCTGGTCGTGGGTCACGTACACGGTGGTGATGCCGAGCCGCTCGTGCAGCTGGTTCAGCGCCCCTCGCATGGACACCCGCAGTTTGGCGTCGAGGTTGGACAGCGGCTCGTCCATCAGGAACGCCTGCGGCTCGCGGACGATCGCCCGGCCCATCGCGACCCGCTGGCGCTGGCCGCCGGACAGCGCCGCGGGCTTGCGGTTCAGGTAGGGCTCGAGGCCGAGCAGCGCCGCGGCCTCGTTCACCCGTCGCTTGATCTCCGCTTTCGGCGTATGCCGCAGCTTCAGGCCGAAGGCCAGGTTGGCCTCGACGGTCATGTGCGGGTACAGCGCGTAGTTCTGGAAGACCATTGCTATGTCTCGGTCCTTCGGCGGCAGGTCGTTGACGACGTGCGAGCCGATGGAGATGTTGCCTGCGGTTATCTCCTCGAGGCCGGCGATCGACCGCAGCGCCGTCGACTTCCCGCATCCGGAAGGACCGACAAGCACCATGAACTCGCCCTCCTTCACCTCAAGGTTCAGGTCATCGAGGGCTTTGACACCACCCGAGTAGACCTTTTCCACGTGTTCAAGGACGATCTGTGCCATTGCGAAACTCCCTTGTCGGCCGTGTCTTTATGATGTCGGTCCGCGACGGCCACGGCAACATTGCTCTGATAAATGTTGATAATCAGTGACGTGAGATGTTAGGTGACGTTCCGTGCCGAGCTGACGCCGGGGTCAGTCATCCTCGCCGATGAGCGACCGCACCGAGACCGGCGTGGTGAGCACTCGGCTGGCGTCGGCCCCTCGCACCGGGCCGGTCAGGGTGAACGAGCCGGCCAGCGGCAGGTCGTCCGACGCGCCGCCGACGGCGACCGAGATGGCACCCGGCTCGACCATCCGCGTCCCGTCCCGGCCGGTGAAGGCGGTCCGGTCGGCGTGCAGGCGGAACGTCACCCGCGCGCTCTCGCCCGGCGCGAGCGTCACCCGGGTGAACCCGGCGAGCCAGCGGACCGGCCGCACCACCGAGGCCACCGGGTCGCTCAGGTACAGCTGCACGACCTCCGTCCCGGTCACGGAACCGGTGTTGCGCACGGCGCAGGAGATGCCCACCCCGCCGTCGGTCGGCACGTGCTCGGCCGACAGCTCCAGGTCCTCGTAGCCGAACGTCGTGTAGGAGAGACCGTGCCCGAACGCGAACAGCGGCGTCGGGTCGATCGAGCTGCCCGAGTGCTGCGCGGCGTTGGGCGACCGCAGGTAGGTCGCGGGCTGGGCGCCCGGCAGCCGGGGGATCTCGACCGGCAGCTTGCCGCTCGGCGTCACCCGCCCGGTGAGCACCCCGGCGATCGCCCGGCCGCCCTCCTCGCCGGGGAAGAACGCCTGGACCACGGCGGCCAGCCGGTCCGCCACGTCGCCGAGCGCGTACGGCCGGCCGGTGACGAGCACCGCCACCACCGGCGTGCCGGTGTCGGCAAGCGCGTGCAGCAGCTCCTGCTGCACCCCGGGGAGGTTGAGGTCAGCCGCGTCGCAGCCCTCGCCGCTGGTCCCGTGTCCGAAAAGGCCGGCCTCGTCGCCCACCACCGCGACAATCAGTTCGGCTGAACGGACCGTGGCGATTGCCTCAGCGAACCCGCTCCTGTCGGCCGTGGTGACGTCGCAGCCGCGCGCGTAGCTGACGTCGGGCAGTTCCGCGCGGAGCGCGGCGAGCACCGTGGCGACCTCGACGCCTGCCTTGCCGCTGCCGCCGTCAAACCACGCCTGGTGCCCGAGGTGCCTGGGCATGGAGTAGCAGCCGAAGAACGCGAGCGGGTCGTCGGCGAGCGGCCCGATGACGGCCACCCTGGTGGTCTTCGGCAGCGGCAGCGCCTGCTGGTCGTTGGCGACCAGCACCACCGACTCCTCGGCCAGCCGCCGGGCGATGTCCCGCTGCGCGGGCGGGTCGAGGTCCAGGTCTGGGTCCTCGGCCGGCCTGCCGTCGGCCCGGACCGGCGACCAGCCGGGGTCGAGCAGGCCGAGGTCGAGCTTCTGCCGCAGCACCCGGGCGGCGGCGCGGTCGATCAGCTGCTCGGGAATGTCGCCCGCGGTGACCGCCGCGAGCAGCGGCTGGCCGAAGCAGCGCGTGCTCGGCAGCTCCACGTCGAGCCCGGCCGCGAGCGCCAGCGCCGCCGCGCCGGCCTGGTCGGCCGCGATCCGGTGCTGCAGCTGGATGAAGGAGACCGCGAAGTAGTCGGAGACGACCACGCCGTCGAAGCCGAGCTCGTCGCGGAGCAGGTGAGTGAGCAGGCTCGGGTCGGCGCTTGCGGGCACGCCGTCGATGTCGATGTAGGTCGGCATCACCGACCGGGCGCCGCCGATCCTGATCGCCATCTCGAACGGGGGGAGGATGACATCGGCCAGCTCGCGCGGCCCCATCGAGACCGGCGCATGGTTCCGGCCGGCCCTCGACGCGGAGTACGCGGCGAAGTGCTTCAGCGTCGCCTGCACCCCGGCCGACTGCAGCCCCTGCACGTAGGCGGTGCCGACGGTCCCGACCAGGTACGGGTCCTCGCCAATGGTCTCCTCGGTCCGGCCCCACCGGTAGTCGCGGGTCACGTCGAGGACGGGCGCGAGCCCTTGATGGACGCCGACCGCCGCCATGGTCGCGCCGAACGCCGCCGCCATCTCGCGGACCAGCGCCGGGTCGAAGGACGCGCCCCAGGCCAGCGGGGTCGGGAAGATCGTGGCGCCCCAGGCGGCGAACCCGGTCAGGCACTCCTCGTGCGCGACAGCCGGGATGCCGAAGCGGCTTCTGGCCACGATCCGCGCCTGCATCCCGGCCATCGCCTGCACCCCCGCGGCGGCCGGCACCGGCCTGCTGCCGAACACCCGGGTCAGCTGGCCGAGCCCGTTCTTGATCAGCTCGTCGAACGGCGGGTGCTCCTCGTTGAACTGGTCCTGCATCGGCGCGACGCCGTCCCCGTCCACCGATGCGCCCTGCCAGATGCTGCCCAGCTGGGCTACCTTCTCCGCTAGCGTCATCCGGCTCAGCAGGTCCGCCACCCGCTCGCCGGCCGGCCGCGCCGGGTCGCGCCAGGTTTCGGTGCCGTCGGGCGCCGGCGTTCCAGCGCCGGTGCCAGCCGCAGTGTCAGACCGCGGCATGACGGAACCTTCGATTTTGTCCACTGGACGTGTCATTTCTGGTTACTCCCTGGGGTTGCGGAGTCGACCTTGGGGGCGGCAGTCGACTCGCGCACGATGAGTTCGGTGGTCAGCTCCATCCGGCTCGACCGCAGCGGCAGGCCATCGATCAGCTCGCCGAGCATCTGCGCGGCGGCGTTGCCCATCTCGGCGAGCGGCTGCCGCACGGTGGTCATGGGCGGCGAGGCCCAGCGAGAGACGGGCAGCTCGTCGAAGCCGACGACGGACAGGTCCTCAGGGATGCGCAGCCCGCGCTGGCGGGCGGCCTCGTAGACGCCGAAGGCCTGCTGGTCGCTGCCCGCGAAGATCGCCGTCGGCCGGCTCCTGCAGGTCGAGCAGCTCGGCCGCGGAGCTGAATCCGCCCTCGTGGTGGAAGTCGCCGTACCGAACGAGCGCCGGGTCGAAGGCGACGCCGGCCCGCTCCAGGCCCGACCGGTAGCCGTCGAGCCTGGCCAGGCTGCACAGGTAGTCGGCGGGCCCGGTGATCGCGGCGATCCGCCGGTGGCCGAGGGAGAGCAGGTGCTCGGTGGCCGCGAACCCGCCCGCCCAGTTGGTCGCGCCGACGGACGGGATGTCCGCGGGCGGCGTGTTGGCCGGGTCGATGACGACGAGCGGTATCGCCGGCGCCGCGGAGCTGGCCGACCTGGGCCTCGGTCACCTTGGTGATCACCAGGATCACGCCGTCGCTGTCGTGGCTGGCGATCGTCGAGGTCCAGCTGGTCGGCCGGGCGTCGCCGTGCCGCACCGAGGAGACCGCGACCGCGGTCCCCTGCGCGCGCCCCACTCCTCGACGCCGCGCAGGATCTCCACCGCCCACGGGCTGTCCAGGCCGTTGAACACCAGGTCGATGAGGCCGGAACGCCGGCTGCAGCCGGGGCCCGCTGCGCGGGTACTGGTGCCGGTCGAGAAGCTGTTCCACCCGGGCTCTGGTGGCAGGCGAGACGTCCGGGCGGCCGTTCACCACCTTCGACACAGTGGGCAGCGAGACGCCTGCCTCGGCTGCAATGGCGGCGAGCGTGGTCTTCCGCACGGCCTCACCTTTCGGTTTAATCTGCGATTTGTTCTCGAAACATTTCGGCCGCACGATGTGCTGAGCCTGGCTGTTCTCGCAGCATCGTACGGCAATCGTCAAGTTATGAAAATGTCGGTAACGCCATGGAAACGAAGGGTTGACCGAACTGGCCCTCGTCCTTACGATGACGGCACGCCGAAAGAATTCCGAAAACTTTCGAAATAGTCTCTTGCGCCAATCCCCCTGTCAGGAGACCACATGCGTAGCAGCCGGGCACTTGCCGCCGTCGCGCTCGCGGTGACAACGGCAACCGCAGCCGCCGCGTGCAGTAGCGGCAGTTCACGACCACAAGCACTCCCGCGGGCACCAGCAGCGCTACCTCAAGTAGCACCACAAGCAGCCCGAGCACCGCCGCCAAGGTCACCCTGACCTGGTGGAACAACGCCACCAACCAGCCGTTGCTTGGCATCTACGTGAACGCCATCAAGGGCTTCGAAGCACAGCACCCGAACATCACCATCACGAACGTGCCGATCCAGAACGAGCTCCTCCAGGACACGAAGATCCCGCTCGCTCTCGAGGGCAACAACCCGCCCAACATCTATCAGCAGTGGGGCGGCGGCGTCCTCGGCCAGCAGGTCACCTCGGGCAAGGTCGACAACATCACCTCCGATGTCGCCAGCTGGATCGGCAGCATCTCCGGCGCCTCCGGCTGGCAGGCGAACGGCCAGCAGTACGGCGTGCCGGTCGACCTCCACGTCGTGGGCTTCTGGTACCGCAAGGACATCTTCACGAAGGTCGGCATCACCGTGCCCACCACCCTCGCCCAGCTCGAGTCCGACGACGCCAAGCTCCGCGCCGACGGCTACGCGCCGATCGCGGTCGGCAGCAAGGACCGCTGGCCGGACGCGTTCTGGTGGGAGTACTTCGCGCTGCGCGACTGCCCGCAGGCGACCGTTAACTCGGCCATCAGCAGCGAGAGCTTCAGCGCCTCCTGCTTCGCCAGGCGAGCACCGACCTGGCGGCGTTCCTGAAGACCAACCCGTTCCAGACCGGCTTCCTCGGCACCTCCTCCCAGCAGGGCGCGGGCAGCTCGGCCGGCCTGGTCGCGTCCGGCAAGGCCGCGATGGAGCTCCAGGGCGACTGGGACCCGTCGGTCATGGAGGGCGTCTCCACGAACAAGAGCCTGAGCAGCGAGCTCGGCTGGTTCCCCTTCCCGCAGACGCCGGGCTCGGCCGGCTCGCAGACCGCGGTCCTCGGCGGCGGTGACGGCTACTCCTGCACCGGCACCGTGACCCAAGCCCAGGCCTGCGCCGAGTTCCTGCAGTACCTCGACTCCCCGTCGGTCCAGGCACAGATCGTCGGCCCGGGTCAGACCGGCGAGCCGGTGCTCACGTCCGAGTCCAGCGCCATCACGCTGCCCGCGACCCAGACCGCGGCGGCCTACTTCAAGACCGCCTCGTACGAGGAGCTCTACTTCGACACGGCGCTGCCGACGAAGCCGGGCCAGAACCTCGACACCGCGATCGCGAACTACTTCTCCAGCCCGAGCGTCGAGCACCGCGTCCGCCGATCGCTAACTCCCCCCAGACACCCTGATCATGAGTCGGAGCACGGCGCTTGAAGCCGGGCTCGGCCCAGCCGCGGCGGGTAACCCCGCCGCGGCTGGGCCGCTTCGCGCCCGGAGGTGGCGCGGCCCGAAGCTGCGCAAGAAAGCAGAGCTCACGATCCTGCTGGCACCCGGCCTGATCCTGTTCGTGGGCTTCGTCCTCGTCCCCATCGTCATCGCGGCCTACTACAGCTTCTACAACTGGTCGGGCTACGGGCCGCTGAATGACCCCATCGGGTTCAAGAACTACAGCTACGCGTTCAAGGACCCGGCCTTCATCCAGGCGATCGAGCACACGCTGGACCCTGACGGTGGCATCCGTGGTCATCCAGGGGCCGCTGTCCATCGGCATCGCCCTGCTGCTGAACCGCAAGTTCTTCGGCCGCGCGTTCCTGCGCACGGTGATCTTCGCGCCCTACGTGCTGCCCCCGGCGGTCACCGGCGTCATGTGGTCGCTGATCCTGCAGCCGGCCGGCTTCGCCGACCAGGTGTTCAAGGCGTTCGGCCTTGGCGGCCTGGTCCAGCTCTGGCTCGCCAACGTGCACGTCGTGCTGTTGACCGTCTTCGTGGTGCTGACCTGGCAGTACATCGGCTTCGGAATCGTGCTGCTGCTGGCAGGACTGCAGAGCATCCCGAACGAGCTGAAGCAGGCCGCCGCCATCGACGGCGCCAGCCCGTGGCAGGTCACCCGGCGGATCACGCTGCCGCTGCTGGCCCCGACCATCCGGATCTGGGGCTTCATCACGGTGATCGGCTCGCTGCAGATCTTCGACGTCGTCTGGATCCTGACCCAGGGCGGCCCGGCGAACGCGTCCGGCACGATCTCCACGTACATGGTCCTTCAGGGCGTGGACAGCACGGACTTCGGCTTCGCGTCGGCGATCGCGGTGATCCTGTTCGCCTTCTGCTTCGTGTTCGCGATGATTTACCAGCGGTTCGCGCTGCGCCGCGACACGCGAGGCGCGCTGACAAGGGCGGTGGGGTAACTCATGGCGGCAATCACGCAAAGTTCCGCCCCCGGCTCGGCTCCCGGCCACCCCGGCCACCCCGGCCGCGCGGGGCGCGGCTCTGCAGCGTCGCGCCGGTGCGGCGGTCATCCCGGCCACCTACCTGGTGGCCATCGTGGCCATCGGGATCACGGTGGTCCCGCTGCTGTTCGTCGTGGTGGACGGCTTCCGCACCAACGGAGACATCAACAATTCGCCGGCCGGCTGGCCGCACCCGTGGGTAGCGGGGAACTACACCTCCATCCTGACGTCGGCGCCGTTCTGGGAGTTCCTGGGCAACAGCGCGCTGATCGCCACGATCGCGACCGCCACGACCCTGGTGCTCGGGTCGATGGCGGCGCTGGCGCTGTCCCAGTACGAGTTCAAGGGCCGGGAGTTCTTCTACACCGTGTTCGTGTCGGGCCTGCTGTTCCCGCTCGGCGTGGGGGCGCTGCCGCTGTACCTGCTGCTGCAGCGGCTGGGCCTGCTTGACAACCAGTTCGGCGTGGCGATCCCGGAGGCGGCGTTCGGGCTGCCGCTCACCATGATCATCCTGCGCCCCTTCCTGCGCGCCATCCCTGCCGAGCTGCAGGAGGCCGCCCTGGTGGACGGGGCCAGCCGGTTCCGGTACTTCGTGCAGATCCTGCTCCCGCTGCCAAGCCGGCCCTGATCACGGTCGGGCTGCTGGCGTTCGTGACCAGCTGGAACCAGTACCTGCTGCCGCTGCTGGTGCTGCAGACGTCGTCGCACTTCACCCTGCCGCTTGGCACCTACACCTTCCAGACGCAGTACTCGCAGAACGACGCGGGCATCATGGCGTTCACGGCGATGGCGATGGTGCCCGCGCTGGGGGTGTTCGTGTTCGCCCAGCGATACATCGTCGCGGGCGCGGCTGGCGCGGTGAAGGGGTAAGCCGCGACTTGCCCGCGCGACGCGGCAGGCAAGGCACTAGCGCGTAGCATGCGGTAAGGTCAGGAGAACGGAGAGTAGAGGGAGACTGACTGCAGACGAGTATGTCCCAACGCGCGAAGACCACTTCTCGTTCGGGATATGGACTGTGGGGTGGCAGGGGACTGACGTGTTCGGCGGCGGTGCGCCCGCCGATGCCCGCCGACCGGGCCGTCCGCAAGCTCGCGGAGCTCGGCGCCTACGGCGTGAACTTCCACGACAACGACGTGTTCGACTTCGACGCCTCGCCCGCCGAGCGGGACGAGCGGATCGCTGCGTTCCGCAAGGCGCTGGACGAGACCGGGCTCGTGGTGACCACGGCCACCACCAACCTCTTCGGCCACCCGATGTTCAAGGACGGCGCGTTCACCGCCAACGAGCGGTCGGTGCGCCGGTTCGCCCTGTCCAAGGTGATGCGCAACCTGGACCTGGCCGCCGAGCTGGGCGCGAAGACCTACGTCTTCTGGGGCGGCCGGGAGGGCGCCGAGTCCGGGGCCGCCAAGGACATCAGGGCCGCGCTCGACCGGTACGCCGAGGGGCTGAACCTGCTGTCGTCGTACGTGCTCGAGCAGGGGTATGACATCAGGTTCGCGATCGAGCCGAAGCCGAACGAGCCGCGCGGCGACATCCTGCTGCCGTCCATCGGGCACGCGCTCGCCTTCATTAACGCGCTCGAGCACCCGGAGCTCGTCGGGGTCAACCCCGAGGTCGGCCACGAGGAGATGGCGGGCCTCAACTACGCGCACGGCATCGCCCAGGCGATGTGGCACGGCAAGCTCTACCACATCGACCTCAACGGCCAGAACGGCCCGCGCTACGACCAGGACCTGCGCTTCGGCGCGGGTAACGCGCGCGGCGCGTTCTGGGTGGTGGACACGCTGCTGCGCGGCGGCTACGACGGCCCGGTGCACTTCGACTACAAGCCGCCGCGCACCGAGGACGACGAGGGCGTGTGGGCGTCGGCCGCCGCCTGCATGCGGAACTACCTGATCCTGCGGGAGAAGGCGCGGGCGTTCCGGGCCGACCCCGAGGTCCAGGCGGCTCTCGCGGCCGCGCGGGTCGCCCGAGCTCGCCGAGCCGACCCTCGCCCCCGGCGAGACCTGGCGCGACGTCCGCGACATGATCGTCGACGCTGACGCCCTCGGCGCCCGCGGCATGCACTACGAGCACCTAGACCAGCTCGCCATGGAGCACCTCTACGGCATCCGCTAACTCCCCCCTCACCCCCACCACGCGCCAGGCCCACCCCGTCCCTCCCCCCGCCCCATCGCCCCCCGCCCCATCGCCCCCCGCCCCATCGCCCCCGCCCCATCGCCCCCCGCCCCATCGCCCCCGCCCCATCTCCACCCCCGCCCCATCTCCACCCCCGCCCCATCTCACCCCCACCACCCCCAACCCATGTCCACCCCCACCCAGCGCCCCAGCCCGATTTATCACGAAATATTCATAATGATCGAATCAGCGCTGAAAGTTTGGCCGGCGATAGCCGGTCAAACTTTCAGCGCTGTCGGCCGTCGCCGTGGCTGGGCGGTGGCGCTGTCGTCCGTGGTCGCGTTCGAGATGCGGCTGGGGCGGGTGATAGCGTGCTCCTGCACTGCACGCCACGTGATTGAGGGTCAGGTGCCCGCAACGGAGCACGCCGCCGGTACAGAGGCAACCGACGCGCCAGCGGTCTCCCGGCGATCTTGGGCGCCATTCATCGCCGGACTGATGCTGGCGTACTTCGGCGCGTCGGTAGCGCTCTTCGCCCCGGTCCAGAACGTCCTCCCGAGGCTGATCGAGTCGGCTGCGGGCGCCCCGAACAAGGCCGTCTACCTCGGCCTTGTCACCGGTCTTGGCGCGGTCGCCGCGCTGATCTTCAATCCGCTGGCCGGCCACTTCTCCGACCGCTGGGTGACCTCGGACAACCGGTCGATGGTCGTGTCGATCGGCCTGGTGGCGGGGACCGCGTCGCTCGGCCTGCTCGGCCTGCAGCGGTCGTTGCTCGGCATCGCGATCTGCTGGATCCTCTGCCAGGCCACGATCAACATCGCCTACTCGTCGATGGCGGCGTCGGTGATCGACCATGTGCCGAGGCGCGACTGGGGGTTCGCCTGGGGCCTGATCGCGGTCTCCCAGGCGCTCGGCCTCATCCTCGGCTTCGGCGCGATCGTCTTGGTCTTCCGGTCGGTGACGGGCGGGATGACGGCGATCGCCGTCATGTACGCCGTCTGCCTCGTCCCGCTCGTGGTGCTGCTGGTCCGGCTGCCGAGGGTGCAGCTGGCGGGTACCGGCCGGTCCGTGCGCGAGGGCCTCACGGCGCTGCTGAACGGCGGCACCGGCTACAGCGCGGTCTGGATTGGCCAGTTCCTGATGGAGTTGGCGAACTCGATCGCCCTGCTCTACCTCTACTACTACCTCCAGGACGTCATCCACTACTCGAAGCCGGGGACCGGCCAGCTCATCCTGGTCTCCGTGGCGGTGGGCGCGACGATCCTCGCCACGGTGACGGTGGGCCGCCTGGCCGACCGTTCGGCCGGCTACCGCCGGTACGCCATGCTCGCCGCCACGCTGCTCGCCGCCACCGGCTTCGTGCTCGCCGTCGTCAGCTCCTGGGACCCGGTGATCGTCTGCGCCTTCGCCCTGGGGGCCGGGTACGGCGCGTACCAGTCGGCCAGTTCGGCGCTGTCCCTGACCGTCCTTCCGGATCAGGCAAGCGCCGCCCGCGACCTGGGCATCATCAACATCGCTTCCTCGATTCCCCAGGTCATCGGCCCGTCCGTGGCCGCCCTGGTAATCATCACCGGGGCCGGCTACCGAGGTCTGTTCGCCTTCGCCGGCCTGCTAGCCCTAGGCGCCGCCGCCGCCTTCTCCCGCGTCCCCTCCTAACGCCGCCCGCGTCCCTCCTAACCGCCTCCCGCGTCCGCGCTCTTAACCGCCTCCCGCGTCCCCTCCTAACCGCCTCCCGCGTCCCCTCGCCTCCCGCGTCCCCTGCTAACCGCCTCCCGCGTCCCCTCCTAACCGCCTCCCGCGTCCGCGCTCATGGCCTCGTTCTGCGTTCCCGTGCGCATTACTGCCTCCATCTTCCCCATGCGCACCACCGCGTTCCCCGCGTCCGTCCGCCTCATTGCGGTTGGCCGCCTCGGTGCCTTCTCTGTGCCCGAAATGTCCTAATAGGGGTATCAAGATCAAATAAATCCATGGCGTTTACGTTGCTATAACAACGGTTTCGCCATGGATTTCGAATTGATGATCTTGAAGAGGCGTCAGACGTGTCAGTTGGGGACGATGATGTTCACGAGACAGCCAACGCGCCAGCACGAGACAGCCAACGCGCCAGCACGAGACAGCCAACGCGCCAGCCATGGCAGCCAACGCGCCAGCCAGGGCAGCCAGCGTGCCGGCCAGCGGTGGTGATCTTGCCGGATTAGCCGACCTGCCAGGCGGCGGCGTCGTCGCGGAGGGCGGCATACCGTTCACGGACCTCAGGGGTCGCAGTGGCCTCATACGTCACAGCCGCCGAGGTCCGCCAGACCGGCGGCGAGGCCGCGCCGGACAGCGCCCAGGCCGCCTGCCTGGCCGCGCCGAGCGCCACGTACTCCGCCGCCTCGGGAACCGCCACCGGCAGGCCGAAGATCGCCGGCGCGATCTGCCGCACCGCCACGGACTTCGCCGCCCCGCCGGTGAGCACGACGCGCGATGGCGTTATCCCACACGGCCGCAGGAACTCGATCGCGTCGGCGAGCGAGCAGAGCACCGCCTCGACCGCCGCCCGCGCCAGGTTCTCCCTGGTCATGTTGGACGTGGTCAGCCCGCGGAGAACGCCGTTGGCCGCGGGCCGGTTCGGCGTCCGCTCGCCGTCCAAATAGGGGAGCAGGGTCACCCCGCCCGCCCCGGCCGGCGCCGACAGCGCCAGCGAGGCCAGCCCCGACGGTGACACGCCAAGCATTGCGGCGGTCACGTCGAGCACCCGGGCCGCGTTGATCGTGCAGGCAAGCGGGAGGAACCGCCCGGTCGCGTCGGCGAAGCCGCAGACCAGCCCGGTCGGGTCGGCGGACTCCTTCGCCGCGACCGCGTACGCCGTCCCCGAGGTGCCGATGGAGACCGCCACGTCGCCTTCGACTAGGCCGAGTCCGAGCGCCGCGCCCATGTTGTCGCCGGTCCCGGCCGACAGCGCCGCGCCCCACGAGGTCCGCCCGACGACCTCGGACGGACCGGCCACCCGCGGCAGCGCGACGGGCCGGCCGAGCGCTCGCTCGGCGTACTCCGGCAGCCACGCTCCCTCGGCGGGGGAGAAGTAGCCGGTGCCCGAGGCGTCCCCCCGGTCGGTCGTCGGCTCGAGTGACGCGCCGTCGCCGGCACCGCCCCCGGCGAGCCGCCAGGTCAGCCAGTCGTGCGGCAGCAGCACCCGGTGCACCCGGGCGGCGTTCGCCGGCTCGTTCTCGGCCAGCCAGCGCAGCTTGGTGACGGTGAACGACATCGTCGGCACGGAGCCGGTGCGCGCCGCCCACTCCGCCGCCCCGCCGAACTCCGAGACCAGCGCCGCGGCCTGCGGCGCGGACTTCACGTCGTTCCACAGCATCGCGTCCCTGATGACCGCGCCCGAGGAGTCGAGCACCACCATGCCGTGCTGCTGCGCCCCGACGCCGATCGCGTCCGCCCGCTCCAGGAGACCGCGCCCCGCCGAGGTCAGCGCCTCCCACCAGTGGTCCGGGTGGCATTCCGTGCCGTCCGGGTGCGGCGCGCTCGCGGACCCGACGACGGTCCCGTCGTCGGCCCGGCACAGCAGCACTTTGGTGGACTGCGTGGAGGAATCGACCCCTGCGACCAGATCCATGACCGTGATCGTAGTAGCGCCGGCCCCGGACGACGAGACCTGGAACGCCGCGGGCTGACGGCGGGCGCGAAGCCGCGGGTCCGTTCGAAAGGAAACTCCTTAAATTTCGGAGTAACGGACCGTTGGTTCCAGTCGGCGCCGCATTGCTGTGCTTTCCCGCTCCCCACCCAGGCCCCCGGCCCTCCGGGCGCTCGAGACCCCTGCTTTCTCCCTCGTCGCTCGGTCGCTCGTTCCTCGCTCGTCCCTCCTCACTCCGAAACCAGGGGCGCGCCCTTTGGCTCGCAGGGGGGACCACCCCTAATGCCGGCCGACATTAGGGGCACGGCGAGCGCTCCCCCGGGCGATCACCGCCATATCGGCACCTTTGAGCGGGCATCAGTCCGGGGGTCCGGGGGTGTCCCCCGGGGGGGAGTACAGGCCTTGTGCCCCGATATCTTTGCCTTTGATCGGGGCACAAGGCCTGTAACCTGGGCAGCATGGATTCATGGCGTGGCGCTGAGGTCCCCGTTCTGCCGGGGCGCGGTAAGGAAGTACGGCTGCGGGACACGGCGACCGGGGAACTCGTCATCGCGGCCACCGGGCATCGGGCAGCGCTGTACGCCTGCGGTATCACCCCTTACGACGCGACCCACATGGGCCATGCCGCCACGTTCACCGCCTGGGATCTGCTGGTCCGCGCGTGGCGGGACGCCGGGCACGAGGTGGTCTACACGCAGAACGTCACCGACGTGGACGACCCGCTGCTCGAGCGCGCCGAGCGCGACGGCGAGGACTGGCGGGAGCTCGCGCTCCGCGAGACCGAGCGGTTCCGCGGCGACATGGAGGCGCTGCGGAACCTGCCGCCGACCTACTTCATCGGCGCGGTGGAGGCGATCGGCATCATCGACGCGTTCGCCGAGCGGCTCGCTGCCCGCGGCTCGGTTTACGACGTCGACGGCGACATCTACTTCGCCCGCGGCGCGGATCTGGCGTTCGGCGTGCTCTCCGGGCCCGGCACCGTCTCAGACCTGTCCGTCGAGCAGATGACCGAGCTGTCCGCCGAGCGCGGCGGCGACCCGGACCGGCCGGGCAAGAAGGATCCGCTCGACCCGCTGGTCTGGCGGGCGGAACGGCCGGGCGAGCCCTCCTGGGAATCCCGGTTCGGCCCGGGCCGGCCCGGCTGGCACGTGGAGTGCGCGGCGATCGCCGCCGAGTACCTCGGCCCGTCCTTCGACGTGCAGGCCGGCGGCAGCGACCTGGTGTTCCCGCACCACGAGATGAGCGGTTCGCACGCGCGGGTGGCCTGCGGCGCGGGGCCGGGCGAGCCCGCCTTCGCCCGGGTCTACGCGCACTCCGGCATGGTCGCCTACCAGGGGGCGAAGATGTCGAAGTCGCTCGGCAACCTGGTCTTCGTCTCGCGGTTGCGCGCGGCGGGCACCGACCCGATGTCGATCCGACTGGCGCTGCTCGCGCACCACTACCGGTCAGACTGGGAGTGGACCGACGAGGTGCTCGCGCAGGCGCAGGCCCGCCTCGATCGCTGGCGGGCCGCCGTCGCCGTGGCCGTCGGCGTGGCCGTCGCCGTCGATGTGGCCGTCACGCCGACGCGGCCAACGGCCGAGGACGTTCTCGCGGCGGTCCGCGAGCGGCTGGCGGACGACCTGGATGCTCCGGGCGCGCTTGACGCCATCGACGCCTGGGCCGACGCGGCGTTGGCCTCGGGGTCGGGGTCGGGGTCGGGGTCGGCCGAGACGGCCAGACCGGGCGGCGACCCAGGGGACGCGGCGCTTATCCGCGGCGCCGCCGACGCGCTGCTTGGCGTGGCCCTGTAACCCCGCCAGGTACCAAATAACCCGGCCATGTACCGGATAACCCGGCGGTCTACCAACCACCCGCCATCCCGTCAAGCAACACTTTCCTATCCCTGTGGATAATCCGGCCAGTTATCCACAGGCCCCACTCGCCGCCTTCATTCTCGATCCGCTCCGCCGCACGCTGTTTTCATGACACACAACCCCTCCCCGGCTGCGCAGGCCCCGGACTCCGCCCCGGCCGCGGAGCGGTCCGCAGCCACGCCCCGGCGGGTACGGATCGGCTCGCCGTTGTCGCTGCTCGCGGCCATCCCCGGGCTCACCAGGTTCCAACCCGATCACAGCATCGTCGTGCTCGGCACCGGCCACCCGCGGGCCGAGGTCGAGATCACGCTCCGGTACGACCTGCCCAACCCCGCTGACGTTCGGTCGGTCGCCGCGGTCGCCGATAACGTGCTGGACATTCTCTCCGCGCAGCGCATGACCACGGCGGCTGCCGTCGGCTACGGCGGCGACGCCGAGGTCTCCCCGGTCGTCGCCGCGCTGCGATCGAGGGCGGCCGAGGCCGGCATCACCCTGACCGAGGTGCTCCGCGTCGAGGACAACCGTTACTGGTCCTACGTCTGCGCGAACCCGGAGTGCTGTCCGCCCGAGGGCACGCAGTTCGACGTCGCCGACCACCCGGTGACGCGCGCCTTCGCGGCCAGCGGGCTCCGGGTGTTCGCCAGCAGGGAAGAGCTGGCGGCCACGGTCGCGGCGGCGGACGGCGAGCCGGCCATGGCGATGCGACGAGCCACCAAGGCGGCCGAGCGGCAGGTCGCCCGGTGCGTCGGCCGGATGGGGCGGGCCGGCCACCGGGCTCCGCGTCGCCGCCTCATCGCCGCCGTGGGCCAGCCGATGGTCGCGGAGGCCATCCGTCGCTACCGGAGCGGGGAGGAGATCGACGTCGAGTTCGCGGCCTGGGTCACCGTCGCGCTGCGTGAGCTGCGGGTGCGCGACGATGCCTGGGCGCGGATGCTGCCCGAGCACGGCAACGCGCACAGTCGGCTCTGGGCTGACCTGACCCGGCTGGCTCAGCCGGGATACGTGGCCGCTCCGGCGTCGCTACTGGCCTTCGTCGCCTGGCAGCAGGGGGATGGCGCGCTCGCCAACGTCGCGCTTGACCGGGCGCTGGCCGACAGCCGGCGCTACTCGATGGCCAAGCTGCTGCGCCGGGCGCTCGACTCCGGCGCGCCGCCGTCGATGGCCCGGCTGCCGATGACCCCGGAGGAGGTCGCCGCCAGCTACGACGCCCAGGAAGCGGGGGCGGATTCCGGGGCGGCCGGGCCTGCGGAGGCGGCCGATGTCGCCGAGGCGGGCTGAGGCGGGCGGGCCGTCCCCGCAGGTGAGGCACGGCTAATGTGACCTGGAAAGACGATAAGAACTAACGAGATTCCAACTGCAGGTCAGAAGGCATAAACGCTGTGTTTACGAAGGTCAGAGACATGCGTGCACGAGAGTGGGGTCGCTGGGGCACGGTGGTACTTCCCGCGCTGTCTGCCCGCCGATAAACCCGTTCGGCGGGCAGAACGCGCGGTGGCGTACCACTCGCGCCCCTGCTTCCGCCTCCAGGAGTGGGCCGCTCGCCCGGCTTCGCCGGTCCTCGCGGTGGCCTGACGAGACGGGATTCCTTCGGTGCTGCGAACACCGCGGCGGCCGGACGTGTCACCCGCCGAGCTCGGCCCGGCGGGCGTCCGCGCGCTGTCGGCGGCGTCGCTCCTTCGCCTTCCGCTTGACCGCCGCATGACGCCGCTCGGCGGACTCCGCGCGCCACTGGGCAACCAGCGCGACGCCAGCCTCGACCACCTCCGGCCATGCCTTCGCGATGTGGTTCAGGAGCACCTTTCGCTCGGCCCCGTCGAGCCCGTCGACGTACGCCTCGACGGACGGTGCTGAGCCAGCCCCGCCAAGGTGGTTGGGCACTGGCGCAGGGTGGCTCGGAAGTGGATCGCGACGGCCGCCGGCATGTCCCAAAACGGGCGGCCGTCCGACCGGTTTTGTGCCAGCCCCACCCAGCGTGGCGCACGCTCGGTGGGGCTGGCCGGAAGTGGCCCGCGAAGTGGTCGGCGAGCCGCCGGAAACCGGCGACGGAGAGGCCGCCGTGCGGGCCGCTGCCCGGCCACCTCCAGCCACCGAGGTGGGGGTGGCTGCGCCACCAGTCGATTCGGCGGCGGAGCCGTCGCCGCGCTGGAACGTGACGTCATAGCAGGCGTCGAGCGGCCTCCGAAGTTTGGCATTGCGCTCAAGATCGCTGCATCTCCAAGTGATGTGCTGGTCCAGGGTCGCCCTGGTGTGCTACGATCGGGGCGGGTCCCCTTGCTGTTCAAACCGTGCATGAGCGCAGTATCAGGAAACCGTGCATGAGCACAAACCGCTTACATTGTCCGCGTGGACGAGCGAGCGACACAGACTGAGCGGAAGACGCCGACCATGGGCATCCGCGTGCCGCGGCCGATGTGGGAGGCATACGAACGCATATGCGCCCGGCTCGGCAGGGACCGGACCGAGGACATCACCGATCACATCCGCGGACGCATCCGCGAGCACGGCGACGAGCGGGACGTGGCCGACCTCGACGCGGCCGAGCTGGAGATCGCCGAGCGGCGATCCAGGAAAGCCGGACGTCCGCCTAAGTCGGTGTAACCGCCCGGGCCGGGCCGGGGCCGTCCCAGGGCCTAATACCGTCCACACCGTCAACGGTCAGCCGCTAGTCAGGGCACGGAGGTTGCCGTGGACGGTCAACGTTAGCGGGTGATCCTCGCCCAAGACCCGGCGGCAGTCGGTGAGGGTGGTCTCGTAGAGGGGGATGGCGCGGGTGAGGTCTCCCGCCGTCTGGTAGGCGTAGGCGAGGTTGTTGCGGGAGGCCAGGGTGTCGGGGTGGTCGTCGCCGAGGACCCGGCGGCAGTCGGTGAGGGTGGTCTCGTACAGGGGGATGGCGCGGGTGAGGTCTCCCGCCGTCTGGTAGGCGTAGGCGAGGTTGTTGCGGGAGGCCAGGGTGTCGGGGTGGTCGTCGCCGAGGACCCGGCGGCAGTCGGCGAGGGTGGTCTCGTACAGGGGGATGGCGCGGGTGAGGTCTCCCGCCGCCCGGTAGGCGTAGGCGAGGTTGTTGCGGGAGGCCAGGGTGTCGGGGTGGTCGTCGCCGAGGACCCGGCGGCAGTCGGTGAGGGTGGTCTCGTACAGGGGGATGGCGCGGGTGAGGTCTCCCGCCGTCTGGTAGGCGTAGGCGAGGTTGTTGCGGGAGGCCAGGGTGTCGGGGTGGTCGTCGCCGAGGACCCGGCGGCGGTCGGTGAGGGTGGTCTCGTACAGGGGGATGGCGCGGGTGAGGTCTCCCGCCGTCTGGTAGGCGTAGGCGAGGTTGTTGCGGGAGGCCAGGGTGTCGGGGTGGTCGTCGCCGAGGACCCGGCGGCGGTCGGCGAGGGTGGTCTCGTACAGGGGGATGGCGCGGGTGAGGTCTCCCGCCGTCTGGTAGGCGTAGGCGAGGTTGTTGCGGGAGGCCAGGGTGTCGGGGTGGTCGTCGCCGAGGACCCGGCGGCGGTCGGCCAGGGACCGCTCGAAGAGAGCGATAGCGCGGTTCACGACTCCCTGGTTTTCGAGAAACAATGCTGCCGTGTTCAGGAGCTTGGCGGTGTCGGGGGTGTCGGCCTGGGCGGTGGTGCGGGCTGCCAGCGCTTCCACGTGCGGGAGGATGGCCCGCCAGGCGGGCCAGCTGGCCGGGGCCCGCCAGTCGGCGGGGGCGGCCGCGTCCAGCTGGGCGGTGGCTTTCGTCCGGGCCTGGTCGATGGCTGCCGGGGCGCGGTGGGGGTCGGCGGGGTCGGGGGTGCGGGTGACGGCCTGGACGAGTCGGTGGACCGTCAGCCGGCCGTCGGGGGTGACGGTGATCATGTTGTAGGCGGCCAGCCGCCCGATCGCGGTGGTGAGCTGTATCGGGTCCGCCAGGCCGTCCAGTAGCCGGCGGTCGATGCCGTCGGGAGCGTAGAAGGCCAGGACCCGCAGCGCGTCCACAGCAGTAGGGGTGGAGGCGAACTGGTCGAAGGTGACCCGCCAGATCCGGGCGATCGTACGCTGCGCGTCGCCGCCCTCGGCGGCCTGCCCGTATATATCGGCCGGGTAGTCGCCGAGGAGCCGCAGGTACTCCCGCGGGGTGATGCCGGCCTCGGCGATGTAGGCGCCGGCCTGCTCGATGGCCAGCGGCAGGTACCCCAGCTCGGCGCAGAGCGCATCTAGGCCGTCGAGGCCTGTCTGGGCGGGGGAGCGGCCGTGGGTGATGATCGCCGTCAGCAGATGCCCGGCCTGGGCGGGGGTCAGCACGTCCAAGCGGACCGGGGTGGCGATGCCGTGCCAGCCGGTGGCGCGGCGGCTGGTGATCACGAACCTCCCCGACGGCGCCTGGGCCAGCAGGGCCTTGACGTGGGCGGGGTCGGTGACGTTGTCCAGCACGATCAGCCACCGGCGGTGGCTGGCCAGCCAGCCCAGCGCCCGGTCCCGCAGCGCCGGGATCGGCAGCAGCTCGCCCAGCCCCGGCTGCAACCGGCCTGCTAGCGCCGCCAGCCCGGTGTCGATCGCGGCCGGGGTGTCGGCGGTGATCCACCAGATCACGTCGAAGCCTGCCCGGCGGTCGGCAGCGTACCGGGCGGCCAGGGTGCTCTTGCCGATCCCGCCCAGCCCGTGCACCGCCTGCACGACCGCATCCCCGCCGCCTGCCAAAGCCGCCTCCAGCCGCTCCAGATCCCCGGCTCTGCCCACGAACAGTCCCGGCGCCTCCGGCAGGTTCTCCAGCCCCGGCGGGGCATCAACCCGGGCCGGCGGTATCAACGCCTCCGGCGGCAGCACCGTCGCCTGCTGCGCCTGCTGCTGCACGATCACCGCGCCATCCCCGGCCGAGATGATCCCAGGGTTGTCCCCGGCGACGGCAACCGACCTATTACCAGCGCCGCCCCCGCCGCCCGCCTGGTCCCCGGCGGTGGCCCACGACTGCCCCCACAACCCGGCGAACGCAGCCGCCGCCGCCCCGACACCCAGCGCGGCCGGCCAGCGGGCATCCCCCGACGGCAGCAGCCGCGTCAAGATCACCGCGCCGCTCACCCAGGACGCCGCCACGAACGCTGCCAGGCTCACCACACCCGACACCCACCACCGCGACTGATTCCGGCCTGCCATCGTCACCCACCCCCGACCCGGGTCTTGCGACAATCATGACCAAACCGCCGCCATTGCGCTACGCAATGCACCCGACCGGGGACCGCAGCCGCCTAACCGAAGATGACAACCGTTCGCGGCGCCGAGCGCTGGACTCCGGCGCGCCGCCATCGATGGCCCGGTGGGCCCGGCTGCCGATGACCCCGGAGGAGGTGGCCGCGAGCTACGACGCCCAGGAGGCGGGGGCGGATTCCGGGGCGGCCGGGCCGGCTGAGGCGGCCGATGTCGCCGAGGCGGGCTGAGTCGGAGCCGTCCCTGCAGGTGAGGCGCGGCTAATGTGACCCAGAACGACCCGATACACTGCCTGAGCCGTTTGCCCTGCTGGGCGGCGGCGCTTGCCCCGTTTGTGCTCTTGCAGCCATCCTTGTCAGGATGGCTGCGCAGGGCTGGGCGAGAAGGCCAGAAGGGAGCGGAGGAGCACGTGACCGGCATCACAGTACTACCGCCCGCGAAGCTAGCGGCGCACGAGGCGGCGGTGGCGCGGCTGCGCGACGCGTATGCCGCAGTGCCGCCGGGCGTCCCGGTGCGCTTGGCCAAGCCGACATCCAACCTGTTCCGCTTCCGCGACTCCGCCAAGCCGGGGTCAGAAGAGCGCGTGAGCCTAGACGTGTCCGCGTTCGCCCGCGTGATTCACGTGGACGCCGAGACCGCGACCGCCGTCGTCGGCGGCATGACCACGTACGAGGATCTGTGCGACGCAACGCTGCCGCACGGGCTGATGCCGCTGGTCGTCCCGCAGCTCAAGACGATCACCCTGGGCGGCGCGGTCACCGGCCTCGGCATCGAGTCGACCTCGATCTGGCACGGTCTGCCGCACGAGTCCGTGATCGAGATGCAGATCCTCACCGGCGACGGCCGGGTCGTCGTCGCGACCAAGGACAATTCCTACAGCGACCTGTACTACGGCTTCCCGAACTCCTACGGCACCCTGGGCTACTCGCTGGCTCTCACCATCGAGCTGATGCCGGTCAAGCCGTACGTGCATCTGCGCCACTTCGCCTTCAACGACCCGAAGAGCTGCATGGACGCGATCGCCGAGATCGCCGCGGCGGGCAGCTACCACGGCCACAAGGCGGACTTCCTCGACGGCACCGCGTTCAGCAACAGCGAGCTGTACCTGACCGTCGGGGCGTTCAGCGACAAGGCGCCCTGGCTCAGCGACTACACCGGTCAGCAGGTCTACTACAAATCGCTGCAGACTTCGCGCGAGGACTTCCTCACGATCAAGGATTACATCTGGCGCTGGGACACCGACTGGTTCTGGTGCTCTCGCCCGTTCGGCGTGCAGAACAGCAAGCTCCGCCCCTTCTGGCCGCGCCGGTACCGCCGCTCGAACGTCTACCGCAAGCTCGTCGCGCTGGACCAGAAGCACGGGCTGACCGCCGCGCTGTACTCCAAGCGCCACCAGCCGCAGCGGGAGATGGTCATCCAGGATGTCGAGATCCCGGTCGAGCGCGGCGGCGAGTTCCTCGAGTTCTTCGCGAGCAGCGTGCGGATGAGCCCGGTCTGGCTCTGCCCGCTCCGGCTGCGCGGCGACCGCGCGTGGACGCTGTACCCGATGCAGCCGGGCGAGGTCTACGTCAACTTCGGCTTCTGGGGCGCGGTCCCGCTGCCGCCGGGCAAGATGGACGGCTACTACAACCGGATGGTGGAGGAGGAGGTCAGCGCGCTTGACGGGCACAAATCGCTGTACTCCACGGCCTTCTACTCCGAAGAGGAGTTCCGCAGCCGGTACAGCGGCGCCGAGTACGACAAGCTCAAGGCCGTCCTACGACGGGACCGGCAGGCTCCTGGGCCTCTACGACAAATGCGTGCGCGGTCGGTGACCCCAAGCCGCGGGCAGCGCGGCTGACGTGGCCAAAGCGGCTAGAAAACAAGGCGGAAACACCGTGAAAGGAACGTTGCATGGCGCTGGCTGAGGTATTCGAGGCGATCGCAGGTCCGGATGCTCCGGTTGAATTCAAGGCGTACGACGGGTCTACGGCGGGCAGCCCCGACGCGCCGATCAAGATCACCATCCGGTCGCCCGTCGCCGTCTCGTATCTGGCGCAGGCACCGGGCGCGCTCGGCCTGGCCCGGGCGTACGTCTCCGGCCACCTTGACCTAGACGGCAACATGGTCACCGCGCTCTCCCGGCTGTCCAGGGCACAGGAGACCCAGATCGGCTGGGCGGACCGGCTCAAGCTGCTGCAGTCGCTCGGCGGTCCCAAGGTGCTGCTGCCCCGGATCCCGCCGCCGCCGCAGGAGGTGGTGCCCACCCGCCGTCGGCTGACCGTCGGCCGGATGCACTCCAAGAGCCGCGACGCGAACTCGATCTCGCACCACTACGACGTCTCCAACCGGTTCTACGAGTGGGTGCTCGGCCCGACCATGGCCTACACCTGCGCCTGCTACCCGACGGAGGACGCCACTCTCGAGCAGGCACAGGAGTACAAGTTCGACCTGGTTGCCAGGAAGATCGGGCTCAAGCCGGGGATGCGGCTGCTCGACGTCGGCTGCGGCTGGGGCGGCATGGTGATGCACGCGGCGCGCGAGTACGGCGTCAAGGCGATCGGCGTGACGCTGTCGGAGCAGCAGGCGCTGTGGGCGCAGCAGGCGATCAAGAAGGCCGGCCTCGAGGACCTGGCCGAGGTCCGCCACCAGGACTACCGCGACGTGCCGGAGACGGACTTCGACGCGATCAGCTCGATCGGCATCACCGAGCACATCGGCAAGGCGAACGTCCCCGGTTACTTCGCGTTCCTCAACGCCAAGCTCAAGACCGGCGGCCGGATGCTGAACCACTGCATCACCCGCCCCGACAACACCGGCCCGTCCATTCACCGGGATGGGTTCATCAACCGGTACGTGTTCCCCGACGGTGAGCTCGAGGGAGCGGGCTGGCTCGCCGGGGCGATGAACGACAACGGCTTCGAGATCAGGCACGAGGAGAACCTGCGCGAGCACTACTCCAAGACCCTGAAGGCCTGGTGCGCCAACCTGGACGAGCACTGGGACGAGGCGGTCGAGGAGGTCGGCCAGGGCACCGCCCGCGTCTGGCGGCTCTACATGGCAGGCTGCGTACTCGGATTCGACCACAACGTCGTCCAGCTCCACCAGATCCTCGGCGTCAAGCTGGCGAAGGACGGCACCTCGGGCATGCCGCTGCGCCCCGACTGGGAGCCGTCGGTGGCCCGCGCGCAGGCGTCGGCGTAAAAGATTTTCGACTCCGAACGGTCCCGTGGCTTCGCGTTAAACGGCTTCGCTGTAACGCGAAGCCCACGGTCCGTTCCGGGTGGATCGGGGTGTCAGCCGCTCGCTAGGCGCGGCTGTCGGCGAGCGGAGCGCGCGCCGACCTTGATTCCCTGAGCAGTGGCGAGGTGATGAGGTAGTCGGCGCTGGTGCGGTTGCAGGCGATCGGGATGTCCCACAGCACCGCCAGCCTGACTAGGGCCTTGACGTCGGAATCGTGCGGCTGCGAGCTCATCGGGTCCCAGAAGAAGATGAGCATGTCGAGATCGCCCAAGGCGATGAGCGCGCCGATCTGCTGGTCGCCGCCGAGCGGGCCGCTCTGGAAGCAGGTGACGGGCAGGTCCAGCGCCTCGCTGAGCAGCCTGCCGGTGGTGCCGGTGGCGTAGAGGGTGTGGCCGGCGAGCAGGTCCCGGTTGTGCTCGGCCCACTCGAGGAGGTCGCCTTTCCTGCCGTCATGGGCGACCAGGGCGATGCGCTTCGATTCGGGTGAGGTCGATTTGGTCATGCTTCCAGTGTGCCCGGTGAATGTTGCCGAACTGCCACGTAGGCGTTATCGGATTCGTGTACATCGCGTGCTCACGCGCTACTCGGGGGAGAGCGGCAGTTGCGGTATCCTGGAGGGGTGAGTCCTGTCCGGCTGCTCCTTAGCTAGCCGCGCCGATCTGAATCTGCCGTCGGCGCGGCCGCTCCTCGTGCGCGGGGGGCTTTTTGTTTTAGGCAGAAGGGCAACGCCATGCAAGGCACCCGCGATGCGGGTACTCCCAAGCCGGACCGATCAAGGGTGAGGACACGATGACTGCGGTCGAAACCGCCGACGAGGCACAGCGCTACGACCCGCGCGGCATTCAGGACAAGTGGCAGGCGCACTGGGCGGCGGTCGATCCGTTCCGCGCGAGCGACGACCCGGCCGACCCGCGCGAGCGGTTCTACCTGGTCGACATGTTCCCGTACCCCTCGGGCGACCTGCACATGGGGCACGCCGAGGCGTACGCCATCGGCGACGCGATGGCCAGGTACTGGTTCCTGCGCGGCAAGAACGTGCTGCACCCGATCGGCTGGGACGCGTTCGGCCTGCCCGCGGAGAACGCGGCGATCAGGAACAACGCGCACCCGATCGACTGGACCTACAAGAACATTGAGACCCAGGCGGCGTCGTTCCGCCGGTACGCGACGTCATTCGACTGGTCGCGGCGGCTGCAGACCTGCGACCCGGAGTACTACCGGTGGAACCAGTGGCTGTTCCTGCGGTTCTTCGAGCGCGGCCTGGCCTACCGCAAGGGCGGCTACGTCAACTGGTGCCCCAAGGACCAGACGGTGCTGGCCAACGAGCAGGTCGTCAACGGCCGGTGCGAGCGGTGCGGGACCGAGGTGGTCCGCCGGGTGCTGACCCAGTGGTACTTCAAGATCACCGAGTACGCTGACCGGCTGCTGGCGGACGCCGCCGCGCTGGAGGGCAACTGGCCGGACCGGGTGCTGACCATGCAGCGGAACTGGATCGGCCGGTCCACCGGCGCCGAGGTCCACTTCGCGGTCGAGGGCCGCGCCGAGCCGGTCACGGTCTACACGACGCGGCCCGACACGCTGTACGGCGCGACGTTCTTCGTGGTCGCCGCGGACTCGGCGCTGGCCGCCGAGCTGTGCACCGATACCCAGCGCGCCGAGTTCGAGGCGTACTTGTCGCAGGTCCGGAAGCTGACCGACATTGAGCGGCAGTCGACCGACCGGCCGAAGACCGGCGTGTTCCTGGGGGTGCACGCGGTCAACCCGGTGAACGGCGAGAGCATCCCGGTCTGGGCGGCCGACTACGTGCTGCCGGACTACGGCACCGGCGCGATCATGGCGGTGCCCGCGCACGACCAGCGCGACCTGGACTTCGCCCGGCAGTTCAACCTGCCGGTGCGGGTGGTGGTCGCCACGGATGGCGCCGACCCGGCGGCCACCGGGGTGGCGGCACCGGGCGACGGCGTGCTGGTGAACTCCGGCCCGCTGGACGGGTTGTCCAAGGCCGAGGCGATCACCGCGATTATCGGGATCCTGTCGGAGAAGGGCCTGGGCGCCGCGGCGGTCAACTACCGGCTGCGCGACTGGCTGCTGTCCCGGCAGCGTTTCTGGGGCACGCCGATCCCGATCATCCACTGCCCGTCGTGCGGCGAGGTGCCGGTGCCGGAGGAGTCGCTGCCGGTGGTCCTGCCCGACCTGCGCGGCGCCGACCTGGCCCCGAAGGGCGTCTCGCCGCTGGCGGCGGCGACCGACTGGGTGAATGTCGATTGCCCGAAGTGCGGCGGCGCGGCGCTGCGGGACACCGACACGATGGACACGTTCGTCGACTCCTCCTGGTACATGTTCCGGTACTGCTCGCCGGGCTACGAGGGCGGGCCGTTCCGGCCGGAGGACCTGGCGCGCTGGGCCCCGGTGGACCTGTACGTCGGCGGCGTCGAGCACGCGATCCTGCACCTGCTGTACGCGCGGTTCTTCACCAAGGTGCTGCAGGACATGGGGCTGGTGTCGTTCGGCGAGCCGTTCACCCGGCTGATGAACCAGGGCCAGGTGGTGAACGGCGGCAAGGCGATGTCCAAGTCGCTGGGCAACGGGGTCAACCTGGGCGAGCAGATCGAGCTGTTCGGCGTTGACGCGATCCGGTTGACGATGATCTTCGCCTCGCCGCCGCAGGACGACATCGACTGGGCGGACGTGAACCCGGACGCGATGGTCAGGTTCCTGGGCCGGGTGTGGCGGATCGCCAGCCGAGGTGGCCGCCGCGGGAGCGCCCGCGAGCGGACTTCGCCGCGGGCGACCGGGACCTGCGCCGGGTCGTCCACCGGGTCATCGACGAGGTCACCAAGCAGGTGGAGAACCACCACCTGAACGTCGCCGTGGCCCGGCTGATGGAGCTGGTGAACGCCATTCGCAAGGCGATCGACTCTGGTCCCGGCGCCGCCGACCCCGCGGTGCGCGAGGGCGCCGAGGCGCTGGCGGTCATGCTGTCGCTGTTCGCCCCGTACACCGCGGAGGAGTGCTGGGAGGCGCTGGGCGGCCTGGATCGCGTCGCCCCGGACGGCATCCCGTCCGTCGCCAGGGCCCCCTGGCCGGTCGCGGACCCGGCTCTCCTGGTTCAGGAGACGGTCACCTGCGTCGTGCAGGTGAACGGGAAGGTCCGCGACCGGCTGGAAGTCTCTCCGGGTATCACCGAGGCTGAACTGCGCGACCTGGCGCTGGCCGCCTCTGGGGCGGCCCGCGCGCTGACAGGGCTGGGTATCCAGCGGGTGGTGGTGCGCCCGCCGAAGCTGGTTAATATCGTCGCTGCGTAGCCGGGGGGTATGGGAAACGCCTCATACACGGCGAAGAACCGCGACCACCTTGCCCAGGATGGCTGCGTCGTCGCCGAGGATCGGCGTGAAGGCGGGGTTGTGCGGCATGAGCCAGATGTGCCCGTCGCTCTGCTTGAGCGTCTTCACGGTGGCCTCGCCGTCGATCATGGCCGCGACGATCTCGCCGATCTCCGCGCTCTCCTGCTGACGGATGACCACCCAGTCCCCGTCCGCGATGGCCGCGTTGATCATCGAGTCGCCGGCCACCTTGAGCATGAACAGGGTGCCCTCGCCGACCAGCTGCCGGGGCAGCGGGAAGATCTCCTCGACCTGCTGCTCGGCCAGGATCGGGCCCCCTGCCGCGATCCGGCCGACCAGCGGGACGTAGGCCGCCTCCTGGGAGGCGATGTCCATCCCGTCCGCGGCGATCTCGGCGTCGCTCTCCTTGCCGTTCTGCTCCGGGCGGATGGCGGGGTGGCCGGGCAGCCGGACCTCGACCGTGCGCGGCAGGCCGACGTCGCGGTGCAGGTAGCCCTTGCGCTGCAGCGTGGACAGCTGGTACGAAACGCTCGACGTGCTGGTCAGGCCGACCGCCTCGCCGATCTCGCGCATCGACGGGGGGTAACCGCGCTTCTGCACCGAGTCCCGGATGACCTGGAGCACCTTGCGCTGCCGCCAGGTGAGCACGTGGTCCGGGTCCGGCTTGTCGGGCGTCTCAGGGACCACAACGGGCACGCTGCCCTTGGGCTTGCGGCCCGGCCTGCCCTTCGGGCGTACCGGTACGTCCGCGATTTCGGGTGTGCCGTAATCTGCGGTGTTGTCCATCGGATGAACCTCCGATTCATGGGTCGTTGCTTACGGGTACGAGCCTAGCCCCAATTCGCGATTTCACCAAACATCTGTTCGACGTGTCGTTAAAATGTCAGAGCTTCGAGGTACAAAGATGGCATGCGAGGCGATCCGCAGGGGGTCGCCTGCGCGAAACGCGGGCGGCGACACGCCCGGCCGCGGGCGCATGTCGGTCGGGCCTGCCTGGGATTTTGGCCTCGATGAGCGCCTCCGCTTGCCTAGGGCCGCCGCTCTGGACTACGGTTGACCACAACATCTAGTAGTTACAGTGCTGTGGTTCTGCTAGAATTAGTGGACATTCACGGTTGGTATGGGTACGAACGGTGCCCCTGGAGGTGATCGCGTGTACTGTCCGTTCTGCCGTCATCCGGACAGCAGGGTTATCGACAGCCGGGTCGCCGACGACGGCATCGCGATCCGCCGACGGCGGTCCTGCCCCGAGTGCGGACGGCGGTTCACCACGCAGGAGTCGGTCATCTTGATGGTGGCCAAGCGCAGCGGGGTGACCGAGCCGTTCACCAGGGACAAGATCGTCCGTGGCGTGCAGCGGGCCTGCCAGGGCAGGCCGGTCGACGAGGACCAGCTCGCCATGCTCGCCCAGCGGGTCGAGGAGACGATCAGGGCACGCGGCCTGGCGGAGGTGCCGTCCCACGAGGTGGGGCTGGCGATCCTCGGGCCGCTCCGCGACCTCGACGAGGTCGCGTACCTCAGGTTCGCCTCGGTCTACCGGGGCTTCGAGTCGCTTGACGACTTCGAGAAGGCAATCACCGAACTGCGCGGCCGGCACCTCGGGGATGCCGCCGGGGACGACGACGTCCACGGCGCGCGCGAGGGACGGCCTGGTTAGGCCGCCTGGTCCATGAGGGGCGAGTCGCAGCCGACGGCGATGGGTGCCGGACGGCGTCTTCGGCGCGGCCGGTGCTGCCGCCGACAACGTGCAATCGATTTGCTGGTGACGGGTCCGGCGAGGACCTGCGAAGAAGGGGGAAAGGGAGTTATGACGGAAACGGCGAGCGGCCCGGCGGCGCGCAAGGGCAAGCGCGGCAGCAAGGGACTGAAGATCCGCCGGATTCACACCACGGCGGGCGTGCACCCCTATGACCAGGTCACCTGGGAGCGGCGCGATGTCGTGATGACCAACTGGCGCGACGGCTCGATCAACTTCGAGCAGCGCGGGGTGGAGTTCCCCGACTTCTGGTCGGTCAACGCCGGCAACATCGTGACCACCAAGTACTTCCGCGGCGCGGTCGGCACGCCGCAGCGCGAGTGGTCGCTGAAGCAGCTCGTCGACCGGGTGGTGAACGTCTACACGGCCACCGGCAGGGAGCACGGCTACTTCGCCTCCGACGAGGACGCGGAGATCTTCGACCACGAGCTCAAGTACGCCCTGATCCACCAGATCTTCGCGTTCAACTCCCCGGTCTGGTTCAACGTCGGCACCGCCTCGGCGCAGCAGGTTTCGGCGTGCTTCATTTTGTCAGTCGATGACACGATCGAGTCGATCCTCAACTGGTACAGCGAAGAGGGCCAGATCTTCAAGGGCGGCTCGGGCGCGGGCGTGAACCTGTCCAGGATCAGGTCGAGCAAGGAGCTGCTCACCTCCGGCGGCACCGCCAGCGGCCCGGTCAGCTTCATGCGCGGCGCCGACGCGAGCGCAGGCACGATCAAGTCCGGCGGCGCGACGCGGCGCGCGGCGAAGATGGTCGTGCTCGACGTGGACCACCCGGACGTCGCAGGATTTCATCCAGACCAAGGCCCGCGAAGAGGACAAGATCCGCGCCCTGCGCGACGCCGGCTTCGACATGGACCTCGGCGGCCAGGACATCGTCAGCGTCCAGTACCAGAACGCCAACAACTCGGTCCGCGTCAGCGACGAGTTCATGCAGGCGGTCGAGGACGGCAAGCCCTTCGACCTGCTCGCGCGCCGCACCGGCGAGGTCCTCGAGACCGTTGACGCGAAGGGCCTGTTCCGCAAGATCGCGCAGGCCGCCTGGGAGTGCGCGGACCCTGGGCTCCAGTACGACGACACGATCAACGACTGGCACACCAACCCGGAGTCCGGCCGGATTACCGCGAGCAACCCGTGTTCCGAGTACCTCAGCCTCGACAACTCTTCCTGCAACCTGGCGAGCATCAACCTGCTCAAGTTCCTAAGCGCTGACGACACCTTCGATCTCCAGCGGTTTGCGCAGTGTCAGCGAGCTGATCATTACGGCGATGGACATCTCCATCACCTTCGCCGACTTCCCGACGGAGAAGATCGGCCGAGACGACCAGGGACTTCCGCCAGCTCGGCATCGGCTACGCCAACCTGGGCGCGCTGCTCATGGCGACCGGCCACGCCTATGACTCCGACGGCGGCCGCGCGATTGCCGCCGCGATCACCTCGCTCATGACCGCGTCGGCGTACAAGAAGTCGGCGGAGCTCGCGGGGGTCGTCGGCCCGTACGAGGGGTACGCGAAGAACGCGACGGCGCACAAGCGCGTCATGCGCAAGCACGCCGACGCCAGCGCCAGCGTCCGCCCGGTCGCCGCGTTCGACAAGGCCATCCTCGACCTGGCGAACAAGACCTGGAAGGAGAGCCTCGCCCTCGGCGAGGCCAACGGCTACCGGAACGCCCAGGCCAGTCTGCTCGCGCCCACCGGCACTATCGGCTTCATGATGGACTGTGACACCACCGGCATCGAGCCTGACCTGGCCCTGGTCAAGTTCAAGAAGCTGGTCGGCGGCGGGTCCATGCAGATCGTCAACCAGACCGTCCCCCGCGCCCTGAAGAACCTCGGCTACCAGCCCGAGCAGGCCGAGGCGATCACCGAGTACATCGCCGAGCACGGCCACGTGGTGAACGCCCCCGTCCTCAAGCCGGAGCACTACGAGGTCTTCGACTGCGCGATGGGCGAGCGCTCGATCAGCCCGATGGGCCACGTCAGGATGATGGCCGCGGTTCAGCCGATGCTGAGCGGGTCGATTTCGAAGACCGTGAATATGTCGGAGTCGGCCACGGTCGAGGACGTCGAGGAGATCTACTACGAGGGCTGGAAGCTCGGCCTGAAGGCCCTGGCCATCTACCGCGACAACTGCAAGGTCGGCCAGCCGCTCAGTGTTGCCAAAAACGAAGGATGTCGCCAAGCCGAAGGAGCAGGAGGAGCCGGCCCCGGCCGGCCGCCGAGCAGCCGGTCCCCGAGTCCGCACGAGCACCGCCCGGTCCGCAGGCGCCTGCCGAGGTCCAGGACGGCGACCGTGACCCGCTTCGACGTGGCAGGCGCGGAGGGTTACATGACCGCCTCCTCCTACCCAGACGGCGGCGTGGGCGAGGTCTTCCTCAAGCTCGGCAAGCAGGGCTCCACGCTGGCCGGCGTGATGGACGCGTTCTCGATGGCGATCTCGGTCGGGCTGCAGTACGGCATCCCGCTCGAGTCCTACGTCGCGAAGTTCACCAACCTGCGGTTCGAGCCGGCCGGCATGACCGATGACCCGGACATCCGCATCGCGACCTCGATGATGGACTACATCTTCCGCCGTCTCGCGCTCGACCACCTGCCCTATGAGCAGCGCGCCGAGCTCGGCATCCTGTCCGCCGCCGAGCGCGCCGCCGAGCTGTCGGGCCAGGACCCGGCCACGCTGGGGGTCGAGGTTGACCCCGTGACGCTCGCCCAGTCCTTCGGCACGGAGAAAAACACAGCTCATCAGGAACGGACCGCTGCTTCGCCCGTCCCCGCCCCGTCCGCGCCGGCCCCGTCGTCGGCGTCCCCCCAGGCCAACGGCACAGCCAACGGCTCCTCGGCCAAGAGCCGGCGGCCCGCACTCCACCGCCGAGCTGATCGAGGTCCAGCAGGGCCGCACCGCGGACGCCCCGCTCTGCCTCACCTGCGGAACGAAGATGCGCCCGGCGGGGAGCTGCTACGTCTGCGAAGGCTGCGGCTCCACCAGCGGCTGCAGCTGAAATTGACCGGTATGGCACCAGATGCAACAAGAGACGTGGATGGTCCGGTGATCCGCCTGATCAGCTAGGGCAAGCCGAGTTGGCGGTTGTAGGCCGTCAGCGCGACGGGCGCCCACGCTTGCAGGAGCGGGCGCCCGTCGCGGCAAGGACGTGATTGTCTCGCGGTATCGAGAACAGCAATGACTGCTTCGCAACCCGAAGACGCCGAAGAAGGACAAGGAAGTCGCAGCGACCGACCTTGCGCGGGCGGGGTGTCAGGTCCGGCGTCCCGTTCATGGCTGCCGCGGCGTGCCGGTGTCCCGGCAGCCTGCCCAGGCTGCGGGGACGCCCCCCACAGCCGGGCCGCGGCTGGTAACGGGCGGCAGCTGGCGGAGCGCGCCGACCACCGGGCTGATATTGCCTGGCGGTCCTTGCTGTGGTTCTGCCATGATCCGCGGATGACCGGAATCGCAGCGGCGGGTGCCACGGAGCTGGACGCGACGCTGAACAGGTTCGTCACCCGGAGCGGGCTGCCAGGCGCGGCGGCGGGTGTCGTTCACGGGGACGAGCTGGCCTGGACGGCAGGCGCGGGGTTTGCTGACGCGGGCGCGCAGGTGACCTGTGATCCGGGGACGCTTTACCGGATCGCTTCTATCACCAAGACGTTCACCGGTACGGCCGTCATGCAGCTACGTGATGCGGGGCGGCTGGACCTGGATGATCCGGCGGTGAAGTACCTTCCTGAGCTGCGCGGCGCCGTCAGCCCGTTCGCGGCGATCGAGGCCGTGACCATCCGGCGGATGCTCTCGCACGAGTCGGGGCTGGCTAATGAGCCGCCAGGGACAGACTGGTCGGTTCCGGTCTACCAGGGCGACCCGCAGCGGACCCTGGCTCGACCGGGCGACATTGTCCTCATGCTTCCGCCGAACGTGCAGCACAAGTACTCCGATCTCGCGTATCAGCTGCTCGGCGAGATCGTGACCCGGGTGAGCGGAATCCCGTATCCCCGCTACGTACGTGACCTGATCCTCGACCCGCTCGGCATGTCAGCGACGGGCTTCGAGCCACTCGACGGGCCGCTGCTGAGCCGCCGCGCCACCGGCTACAGCAGGCGGCCTTTCTCTGATGAGCTGGACCCGGAGCCAGCGTTTCCACCGGTGTGGGCCGAAGGCGGCCTGTGGTCATGCATACAAGACCTGGCCCGGTGGATCCTTCCAGCTGCGCGCCTACACCAAGGCCGCGGACTCGGCGGTTCTGGCAGCAGCCTCACTGCGGGAGATGCACAAGCCCCGGTACCTGGCTGACGATGACTGGACAAGCGCATGGGGCATTTCCTGGTCCGCGGATCGCCAGGACCATGTCAGCTGGATCCAGCACTCTGGCGGGCTCCCTGGTTTCACCACCAGCGTGTGCTTCGATCCCAGGCAGCAGGTCGGCGCCATCGTCCTGCACAACGGAACCAGCTTCACCGCGGAGACTGCCCGCGAGCTGGCTGTGACCGCTCGCCGCCTGGCCGGGTCCGCACCGTCAACGGTAGCGGTGCCAGCGCCAGCACCCGCAGAGTACCGGCCGCTGCTGGGCCTCTACGCGCGGACCGGTCTGGGCGGCGGGGTGATGAGCCTAGAGTGGCGAGCCGGGAAGCTGGCCTTCCTCATCCCGGAGATCCCCTCCTGGCAGCTGGCACTGGAGCCGACCAGTAAACCCGACATGTTCGTCGCCGGAACGGGATCTGACTTCTCCGGCGAGAACGTGATCTTCCAGCGTCACGATGACGGCCGCGTGATCTCAGTGCTCCTGGTCCAGGGCACCTACCTGCGGCTGGATCATGACACCACCTCCCTGATCCCTCCCGGGCGCTATTCGGGTGCCATTCGTTGCGTTTGATGCAACAGGCTTGACTGTGCGACGACGATGTTCTCGCGGCCGTAGACAACCACGCGGCCAATCGGCCTAAGCAGTCCGATGCTTGCGTTCAGCATCGCGATCCACGCGTTCGCCGCCGAGTCCTCCTGCTGCCCTCCCAGGTACCGCTCGCTGCGCCTGATCGGCCGGCGCCCGCATCCTTGCTGAAAATTTGCAGAAAATAGTTTAGATTTTGCGGCAAATATGTGCTGCGGGACCGCGCGCGAGTATCGCCTACCTCGACCCTCCGTCTAACATGTGTGTCATTTTGAGTCCTCCTGGCTGAGGAGAAGTCGCTGAGCAGGTGATTCTTCCGTCGTCAGTCGTTGTATCTTTGCTTCGATCCGTTTATCTCAACCTAAATATCGTCGAGATATTGCAAAGGGATGCCGGGAAGTTTAGCTTCAAGTGCAAGCGCCGAGGACATGGCCCGGCGCTAGCGTTCAGAGGAGCAATGGTGTTCCACTCTGTCCGACAACTGAGGCGCCTGCTTGTCATGGGTGTCAGTACCGCATCGCTCGTCGCAGCAGGCTTCGTGGCGATAGCAATCCAGCCGGCGTCGGCGGCGGTTACCGGCGGCAGCGGGGCAAGCCTGCCCTACGCCGAAGTCCAGGCCGAGAACTCCGCCACCAACGGAACCATCATCGGCCCGAGCTACACCCAGGGCCAGCTCGCCGATGAGGCCTCCGGCCGCAAGGCCGTTACCCTCGCGGGCAACGGCTCGGGCCAGTACGTCACCTTCACCACGCCGGTGGCGACCAACTCCATCGACTTCCGCTACAGCATCCCGGACAGCTCAGACGGGTCGGTCTACACCGACCCCGCTGTCGCTGTACATCAACGGCGTCAAGCAGGCCGACTTCACCCTGACCAACGCCTACAGCTGGTACTACGGCAGCTACCCGTTCGTCAACACGCCGGGCAGCGGTAACCCGCACCACTTCTACGACGAGGTGCACCGGCTCTTCACCACCACCTATCCGGCGGGCACCACGTTCAAGCTGGAGGTCGACTCCGAGGACGCCGCGTCCTCGTACACGATCGACCTGGCCGACTTCGAGAACGTCGCCGCGCCGCTGGCCCAGCCCGCGGGCTCGGTCTCGGTCGTCAGCGAGGGCGCCGACCCCACCGGCGTGAACGACTCCACGACCGCGTTCAACGCGGCGATCACCGCGGCCGGCGCGGGCGGCACCGTCTGGATCCCGCCGGGCACGCTACGACATCCCCGGCCACGTCGCCGTGCAACAACGTCACCATCGCCGGCGCGGGCATGTGGTACTCCACCATCATCGGGACGGCACCCGGCTTCTACGGCAACGCCGCGCCGCAACGCCAGCACCAACGTGCACCTTGGCGAACTTCGCGATCTTCGGGCAACGTCCAGATACGCGACGACAGCGCCCAGGTCAACGGCATCGGCGGCGCGATAAGCAACTCAACGTTCAAGAACATCTGGATCGAGCACATGAAGGTCGGCGCCTGGATCGACGGCCCGATGACCAACCTGACCATCAGCGGCATGCGCATCCGCGACACCACGGCCGACGGCATCAACCTGCACGGCGGTGTCACCAGCTCCACCGTCACCAACAACGACATCCGCAACACCGGTGACGACGGCATCGCGCCTGTGGGCCGACTCCGGCATCGGGGCCGACGCCCAGCGATCACGATCTCCAACAACACCGTCCAGCTGCAGCAGCTCGCCAACGGCATCGCGTCTACGGCGGCAACAACAACACCGTCACCGGCAACCTGGTCGTCGACACCGGCATCACCCAGGGCGGCGGCATCACGGCGGCGCAGCGCTTCACCTCCACCCCGCTCGGCCTGACCACCATCTCCAACAACACCATGATCAGAGACGGCAACCTCGACCCGAACTGGCAGTTCGGCGTCGGCGCGCTGTGGTTCGACGGCAGCCAGGGCTGGGGCGGCGGCCCGGTCAACGTGACCAACGCGCTGATCGAGCAAAGCCCGTACGAGGCCGTCCAATGGGTCGAGGGCACGATCAGCAACGTCAACCTCAGCAACGTGTCCATCATCGGCACCGGCACCTTCGCCCTGCAGGAGCAGACCGGCGGCTCGGCCACGTTCACCAATGTCACGGCAACAGGCGTGGCGCAGGCGAACTTGGGCAACGCTCCGAGCTACAACTGCGAGGGCACCAACTTCGTCATCACCGATGACGGCGGCAACTCCGGCATCACCCCGGCTGGGTGCGCCGTCGGCGTGTCGCCGGCCCCGGTCTACCCGGGGTATCCCGTCACCGGCGTGAACGCGAGCCCGACCGCGCTGACCTTCAACCCGCAGGTAACCGGCACGACCAGCGCCGCGCAGACCGTGACGGTCTCCAACCCGACCAGCGCGGCCGCCTCGGTCTCGTCCATCGCCACCAGTGGTGCCTTCGCCCAGACCAACAACTGTGGCACCTCGATCGCGGCGAACGGCTCGTGTACGGTCAACGTGACGTTCTCGCCGACAGCGACCGGCACAAGCACGGGGAGCCTCACGGTCAACGCCGGCGGCGTCACCAACACGGTGAGCCTGTCCGGTACCGGCACGGCACCAGGCCCGGTGCTGAGCGCCTCCCCGGCTAGCCTGTCCTTCCCCGCCACCGACGTCGGCTCCTCCGCCGCCACCCAGACGGTGACGGTGACCAACTCCGGCACCACCGCCGCGACCGTCTCTAGTGTCGCGGTGACCGGGGCCTACAGCCAGACCAACAACTGCACCAGCATCGCGGTCAACGGGACCTGCACGGTGACCGTCAAGTTCACGCCCACGGCGGCGACCAATGCCGGCACCCTGACCGTCAACAGCAACGCCAACAACAACCCGCTGACGGTCGGGCTGAGCGGTAGCGGCATCACCTCCACCACCAACATCGCCCTCAACAAGCCGGTGACGGCGAGCAGCGACTACGAGACCTACGTCCCCGGCAACGTCACCGACGGGAACACCAGCACCTACTGGGAGAGCAACGACGGCGCGGCGTACCCGCAGACCATCTCGGTCAACCTGGGCTCCGCCCAGTCGATCGGGTCGGTCACGCTGGACCTGCCGCCCGCTACCGCCTGGGCCACCAGGACCGAGACGCTGTCGGTCCTGGGCAGCACCAACGGGACGTCCTACAGCCAGCTCGTGGGCTCCGCCACGTACACCTTCAACCCGTCAACCGGCAACACGGTGACGATCAGCCTGCCGTCCGGGACCAGCGCCCAGTACGTCGAGCTGAGCTTCACCGCCAACAGCGGCTGGACCGCCGCCCAGCTCTCGGAATTCGAGATCTTCCCCGGCGGCGGATCGTCCGGCGGCAGCAGCAGCCCGCTGTCGGCGTCGCCGTCGAGCGTCTCGTTCGGCAACGAGGCGGTCGGCTCGACCACCGCGGCGCAGACGGTGACGGTGTCGAACCCGAACACCACCGCCGCGACCGTCTCGGGCGTGTCGGTGACGGGGGCGTTCAGCCAGACCAACACCTGCGGCACCTCCATCGCCGCGGGCGGGTCGTGCACGGTGAGCGTCAAGTTCGCGCCCACCGCCGCCGGCGCGGCCACCGGCAGCCTGTCGGTGGCGTCCAGCGCCCCCGGCAGCCCGCTGACGGTGGCGCTGTCGGGCACCGGCACCAGCTCGACCACCGACCTGGCCCTCAACAAGCCGGTCACCGCGTCCAGCTACACCCAGACCTACGCCCCCGCCAACGCCGTCGACGGGAACACCAGCACGTACTGGGAAGCAACCAACGGCGCCTGGCCGGCCACCATCACCGTGAACCTGCAGTCGGTCCAGACCCTCGGCTCCGTCACGGTCGACCTGCCGCCCGCGACGGCCTGGTCGACCAGGACCCAGACCCTGTCCGTCCTCGGCTCGACCAACGGCACCACCTACTCCACCCTCGTCGCGTCCGCCACCTACACCTGGAACCCGTCCACCGGCAACACGGTCACCATCTCGCTCCCCGCGGGAACCAGTGACCAGTACCTGGAGCTCAGCTTCACCGCCAACAGCGTCCAGAACGGCGCCCAGGCCTCGGAGATCCTGATCTACTCGTAACGTCGCAGACGGCGGCGGGGAGGGGATGCGCATCCCCTCCCCGACTCGGGGGCGCACGCTTCGGCGTGCGCCCCCGCCTTACTGTCCGGGCTTTCCGGCTGCGGAGGAATACCGCATTGGCGACCGGGCCGACATCCACCCCGGTGACAAGATCCATGTTCAAGACGTCGAGGAGGGGCTGCGGCTCGTCGCCGGCGGCAGGGAGTCGATTAAGGTCGTGCTCACCAGCTTCTGATCGCGGCCTTGGGAGGAGGTGCGTCGATGGGAACCGGTCATGCCTGCTGCGCTCCGCAGGGCGGGCACGGGGGAGTGCCGCAGGGCGGGGCTCGGACATCGCTGGCGGTCCCGGAGCGGGACCCGCGCGATGTCAGGCGGGGGATGGTGCTCATCCCGGGCGGCCCCTTCTGGATGGGGTCGGAGGATCCCGACGTGTTTCCCGGCGACGGGGAGGGGCCGGTGCGCCAGGTGGACGTCCGGGCGTTCTGGATCGACCCGGTGGCGGTGACGAACGCGAAGTTCGCCGTGTTCGTGAAGGAGACCGGGTACGTGACCGAGGCGGAGGCCTTCGGCTGGTCCTTCGTGTTCGGGCAGTTCGTCGGCGCGCCGGACGCAGGCGCTGTGATCGACGCGAGGGTGCCGGGGGCACCGTGGTGGTGCGGTGTGCGCGGGGCGGACTGGCGGCATCCCGAAGGCCCGCACTCCAGCGTCGCCGAGCTCAGCAGCCACCCGGTCGTGCACGTGTCGTGGAACGACGCCGCCGCCTACGCCCGGTGGGCCGGCAAGCGGCTGCCGACCGAGGCGGAGTGGGAAAAGGCCGCGCGGGGCGGCCTCGACCGCCGGCGGTTCCCGTGGGGCGACGAGCTGACCGTGCGTGGCCAGCACCGGTGCAACACCTGGCAGGGCAGCTTCCCGCGCCGCAACACCGGCGAGGACGGCTACCTCGGCACCGCCCCGGTCAAGGCCTACCGCCGCAACGGCTACGGCCTGTACAACACGGCCGGAAATGTGTGGGAGTGGTGCGCCGACTGGTTCAGCGCCGACTGGCACGCACCCGAGGCCCCGCTGACCCGCGACAACCCGCACGGCCCGCCCGATGGCACCGCCCGGTTGATGAAGGGCGGCTCCTACCTGTGCCACGAGTCCTACTGCAACCGCTACCGGGTGGCCGGCCGGACCTCCAACACCCCGGACGCCGGCAGCGGTCACCTCGGCTTCCGCTGCGCCGCCGACCACGCGCCGCTGGCCCAGTTACCTCCCGCGGGATTCCCCCGGGAGTCTGCCCGACGGAACGCGCGAAGCGCTCGGGCAGGCCGGAGTGACCCACGGTCCGTTCCAAAGAATTCAAAATTATCCTGAACGGACCGTGGTTGCTCCCGCTCCACCCATGACTCATGAGGCCGGGGAAACGGATCGCGGGGACATGAGGTGATCTGCCCCGGTATTCGGGTGCCGCTTTATCGGGATATTTCAACGCTCTTCAGGGGCCAAGCCTCTCGGCTGCACCCCTCCTGAGCTGCGGCGTTCCACGGGGAATGCCGTATCCTCCGAATAAGAGCATTGATTACATGCCACTCGTATGGGTAGTCCGGTGCCCAAAGCTCAACCTGCGAGGAGCACACGATGACCTATCCCGCATCGCCCAATGACGTGGCTCCCAACCGCGTCCGGCCTGACTCCAGCCAGTTCTGGGCGGGTGGCGTGGCGACCGCGGTAGTCGCCGCGCTGATCGCGCTGGTCGGCATCCTTGTCTGCCGGTGGACCCTCGGGATCCCGATCCTGGCCCCGGCCAGCGACGGAGCCTGGGGCAACGCCCACACGGGCGAGTACGTGCTGGTGGCGGCCTGCGTCGCGCTGGTCGCGACCGGCCTGCTCTACCTGCTCGTGCTCGGCACGCCGCAGCCGGGCATGTTCTTCGGCTGGATCATGGGGCTGGTCACGCTAGTGGCGGTGGTTTACCCGTTCAGCACGGGGGCGCCGCTCGAGCAGAAGGCCGCGACCGCGGTCGTCAACCTCGTGCTCGGCGTCGCCATCATGTCGCTGCTCACCGCGGTCGCGTCCAGGGCGGTCCGTCGCCCGGGGCCGCCGAGCCGGCCCGTTCAGCCCGGCCGGGACGCCGGCTACGCACCCGGCCAGCGCGGTTACCAGCCCACGCAGCCGATCAACGGGCGGCAAGATCCCGGCTCACCGCAGTATCCCGACTCACCGCAGTGGCGGTAACGGCCCGCGTTACATAAGGATCAGATCTCGCGTCCGACGACCGCGCCGCTGCGGACGGCGACGAACCGGTCGGGGCGGATCGAAATGATGACTCGCACGTCGGCGTCTTGGATCGGGTAGTCCATGCTGTAACGCCGCTGCAGGGACCGGTAGAACTCGCCTCCCGGGTCATCCTCGATCTTCTCGACCGTCCCCCGGACCTCAAGAAACCGGTACTGGTCGTCCGGGTCGGCGATCGATAGTGCCACCCGCGGCTCGCGGGCGAGGTTGGCGAACTTCTGCCTGGTACTGGTATGCGTCATGCGGATGCGGGACCCGTCCCAGGCGAACCACATGACACTGCTCTGCGGCGCCCCGTCCGGGCGCACCGTGGCCAGATGCGCGAACATCGGCCTCTCAAGTAGATCGACGTGGCTGGCGGGCACTTCAGGCATCGGGTTCTCCTCGCTGTCGTATCGCGGATTGTCCTACCACTCCTGTCTTATCAGGCCAGAACCGTCCCACTGGGCGCCGCCCGTCATGAGGGGGCTCTGGGCGGATCAGCTCAACCAGTACGCCATCCGGGAGCTCGCATGCCTGCGCGCGGCGTGATCGTTGAAGTAAACGATGTCATGAACCCTCCAAAAGACAAGGGAAGGCCGTAGCCTGGGGCTTGTTAAGCCAAGGCATCGCGCGGAGGGCTGGGGGAGCGGGTGCGGACCGACAAAGTCGGCTTGACCAAATCGGCGCGTTCCGGTGGAACGCTCGAGCGCAGCACCGCGGACATGATAGCGCTGGGTGTGGCGCGCGGTGCGGTGGTGGTCGGGGTCATCTCGGCGCTGTCCCGGATCCTTGGGCTGGCCCGCACAGTGGTGTTCTCGCAGACGGTGGGCTCGGGCTGCCTCGGCACCGCGTATGTCACCGCCAGCCAGGTGCCGAACCTGATCTACGAGCTCGCCATCGGCGGCGCGCTGGCCAGCGCGATGGTCCCGGTGCTGGCCCGCGCGGCGGCGCGGGCCAACGTCGAGGCGGACCAGAAGGCATATGTCGCCCAGGTCGCCTCGGCGCTGCTCACCTGGTCTGTGCTGATCCTGCTGCCGGTAACGGTGGCCATCGCCATCGCCGCGCGCCCGATCGCCGGACTGCTCATGCCGGCCAACCCGAACGCCGCCTGCTCCCGCCCGGCGATGCTGGGCACCGCCAGCGACATGATCATCGCGTTCGCGCCGCAGATCGTGCTTTACGGCATCTCCGTGGTGCTGACCGGGCTGCTGCAGGCGTACCGGCGGTTCACGGGGCCGACCCTGGGCCCGGTGCTGGCCAACGCCGTGATAATCGTCGCCTTTCTGGTCTTCGCGTCGCTCGACAAGAACCTCCCTATGACCAGGACGCCGCTGGCGGCGCAGCTGGTGCTGTCCATCGGCACGACCATAAACATCGCGATGCTGGTGATCGTGATGGTGCCGCCGACCTGGCGGCTGCACCTGAAGCTCCGCCCGACCCTGCGGTTGCCGCCGGGCGTGCTCCCGCTGGCCGGCGGCCTGGCGCTGGTCGGCCTCCTTGAGTTCCTGGCCAGCGACCTGTGCACCGTGGTCACCATCGCGCTCGCGAACGGGCATGGCACTACCGGCGCCGTCGTCTTGGTCAACTACTCGACGATGGTGTTCTCCTCGGTCTGCTCGGTGCTGCCGATAGCGATCGTGACCAGCATGTACCCGGTGATCGCCGCCGCCGACGACGCAGCGTTCGACCAGACGAGCGCGGGCTCGACACGGGCGGTCATGCTCATGTCCTGGCTTGGCACGGCGGTGATCGCGGCGGTCTCGGTGCCCGCGGCGTACGTTCTGGTCAGTCAGCCGGACCAGGTCTCGGAGCTGGCCCAGACGTTCCTGTTGTGCGCGCCTGGCGTGGCGGGCTTCGGGGTGATCACCTGCATGTCGCGGGTGATGTTCGCCATCGGCAGGCTGAAGGCCGCCGGGATCGGGCTGGTAGCCGGCCCGTTGCTGCAGGCCGCGCTGTCGTTCCCGCTCGTGGCGCTGGTCCCGCCGCGCCTGGTCGTCCCCGCTCTCACGGTTGCCTCCACCGTGGCCCTGCTGGTGGTGGCCGTCCCGATGGTGCTCGCGATCAGGCGGTTCCGCGGGCCGGCCGCTATCGCCGGCGTCGGTCGCGCGACGTTGGCAGGGCTCGTCGCCGGCGCCGCAGGCTCTGCGGTCGGCGTCGGCGTCGCCCTGGCGGTGCCCGCTGACGGGAAGCTGTTCGAGGCCGTATCGGCCGTGCTCGCGGCCGCGCTCGCGGTGCTGGTGTTCGGCGGAGTAGCCTACGCGCTGGACCGGGATGACCTACAGATAGTGGTCGAGCGGCTGCGCCGGTCCACCAGAGCCCGCGCATAGGTCTCCGCGCGCTGGGCAGATTATGGTGGTTCAGGTGGAATCAAGGACGCGTTCGAGATAATGGTTGGCGTGTATCAGCGGGATGTGGCGGTCAGACCGGTCGAAGACAGTGATCGACCCACGGTCGAGTGGCTGACGACCCAACTGTGGGGCTCTGCGGAGGTGGTCGTGCACGACGGCGTCTTCTGCCCGGCTGACCTGCCCGGCTTCATCGCCGAGCGCGCGGGCCGCATCGCCGGCCTGGTCACCTTCGAGGTGCGGCCGCCGATCCTTGAGATCGTCACCATCAACGCCCTCGACCTGTACCAGGGCATCGGCACGATGCTGATCGAGGCCGTCCGCGCCGAGGCCAAGCGGCAGGGCTGCTTCCAGGTCACGCTGACCACCACCAACGACAACATCGGCGCGCTCCGCTTCTACCAGCGCCGCGGCTTCCGACTAGCGGCCCTCCGCCCGGGGGCGGTAGACCGATCGCGGCAGCGTAAGCCGGAGATCCCCAGAACCGGTGATTTCGGCATTCCGCTGCGGGACGAAATAGACCTCACCTGCCCCATCTGAAAGGAAACAACTCAGGTTACTGCTCGCGTCCTGTCGCGAGCCCGGTGTCATGCGCTATACAGGGACATACCACTGTCCGAGGGAGCACGATGTTGCCACCAGATAGGGTCCAAGCAACGGCGGGGGGCGAGCCAGTGCCGGTGGTTGATGGCGTCCACCGGGCGATCGCACGGAGTCCGCTGCTGCTCCGGCCCGTGCTCGCGCTTTTCGCGCTGGCATTTCTGCCCTGGCTGCTCGCGCCGATTTCGGTTTATCGCGGAGTGCGCTCCAAGATGGCCTCCGCGTACGTGGCCGCGTTCGGCGCATGGGCCCTTTTCGTCATTAACTCCAATCGGGTCTCCTCGGTTTCGGCTGGGCAGCCGAAGGACTCGGTGCCGTCGGCGTGGCTGTTCGCGCTGCTGGTGACTCCGTTCGCGATCGCGGTACTCGCCCACGTGCCGCCGCTTCCTCGCTGGTTCGTGCCGTGCCGTACCGTCGCCTGGGCGCTGCTCTGGTCGGTCCCGGTCGCCTTCCTCGTGGTGCAGGCCTCCCCGCAGAACGCCATGTTCGCGGTCATCGCCGTCTGGGTGCTGGCCGCCGCCGTGATCGGCTGGCGCGCGGCGAAGGGGTCGCAGGAGGCTCGGATGTTCGGCCCGGACGGCGTGCTCGCGGCGTACTCGGGCGCCGAAGGAGCGCAACCGCCGCCGCCCGCGCCCGCCAATCCGCAGGGGCCGCGTCCGGCGGGCGCCTGCCGGCGCCCGACCGGTCCTATGCCGCGCGGCGGCCCCGGCGGCCCTGGCGGCCCCGCCGGGCCCGGCCACGCGGGGCACTCCCCGGCGCAGTACGGTACGCGCGCGCAGGGCGTGGCCCAGGTGTTCGCGGACCGCTCGGCGCGCAAGCGCCAGCCCGCCGAGGCAGATCGGTCCGAGCAGCTGATCACGCCCGAGGACGCGCTGGCCGAACTCGACGCGATGATCGGCCTCGGGCCGGTCAAGGAGCAGGTCCACTCGATCGCCGTGTCGATCGAGGCGGCGCGACGCCGGGCGGAGGCCGGGTTCGGCGCCGATAAGCCGATGCGGCACTTCGTCTTCCTCGGACCGCCCGGCACCGGGAAGACCACCGTCGCGCGGGTGATCGGCAAGATCTTCTACTCCTTCGGGCTGCTCGAGAGCCCCGACGTGGTGGAGGCGCAGCGCTCCGACCTCGTCGGCGAGTACCTTGGCGCGACCGCGATCAAGACCAACGAGCTGATCGATTCGGCGCTCGGCCGGGTGCTGTTCATCGACGAGGCCTACAGCCTGGTGAACGAGGGCGACGGGCAGAGCGACCGGTTTGGCGCCGAGGCGGTGCAGACGCTGCTCAAACGGGCGGAGGACGACCGGGAGAACCTGATCATCATCCTGGCCGGGTACCACAAGCAGACGGAGTCGTTCCTCGCCACCAACCCGGGTCTCGCGTCGCGGTTCGCGACGCGCATCCGGTTCCCGACCTACTCGACCGAGGAGTTGTTCGCCCTGACCGAGCTGCAGCTGCGGGGCAAGCAGGAGCTGCTGGCGGCGGACGCGCGGCCCGCGCTGTGGCGGATGCTCGAAGAGGTCGGCCGCCGCCGGACCACCGACGAGCTCGGCAACGGACGGTTCGTCCGAACGCTGCTTGAGAAGGCCGGGCAGGCGCGGGACGTGCGCGTGATGAGCGAGGGCGGCGACCCGCGCGCCGAGGACCTGCTCACGATCGCCGCGGCCGACCTGGGCAGTGCGTTCGCGGAGCTGACCTCGCGGCTGCGCGGCTACGAGGAGACCCCCACGCTCGAGTCCGCGATCGCCGAGCTGGATGAGCTGGTCGGGCTTGAACCGGTCAAGCAGCAGGTGCGCGCGATCGCCGCGCAGCTACGGGTGGCGCGGCTGCGCGATCGGCAGGGGCTGGCCAGCCAGCCGCCGGTCAGGCACTTCGTGTTCACCGGGCCGCCGGGCACGGGGAAGACCACGGTGGCGCGCATTCTCGGGCACATCTTCGCCGCCCTCGGCCTGCTCGTCCGCCCTGAGGTGGTCGAGGCGCACCGCGCGGACCTGGTCGGCGACCATCTCGGTTCCACGGCGATCAAGACCAACCGGCTGGTCGACTCGGCGCTCGGCGGGGTGCTGTTCATCGACGAGGCGTACTCGCTGCACAATGAGGGCTACTCCGGCGGCGACGCATTCGGCTCGGAGGCCGTCCAGGCGCTGCTCAAGCGCGCTGAGGACGACCGGGAGCGGCTCGTCATCGTGCTCGCGGGCTACACCGCCGACATGGACCGGTTCCTCCGGTCCAACCCCGGCCTGGCCTCCAGGTTCGGCACCCGGGTGACGTTCCCCAGCTACACCGCGCATGACCTGTCGCGGATCGCGGTTCTCCTGGCCGAGCAGGCGGGCGACGCCTTCGAGCTGGAGGCCTTGCACGCCCTCGACCAGATCTTCGACCACGCGGAGCGGGCCGGCCGGATCGACGAGCTCGGCAATGGCCGCTTCGCCCGCTCGCTCTTCGAACGCGCCTGCGCGTGCCGTGACGTCCGGGTCGTCCGCCTCGGCGAAGGGGCGACCGCAGCCGACCTGACCACTCTCACCGCCGACGACGTCCGCGGCGCCTACGCCGAACTCGCCGTCTGAACTCAAGCGAGGGCGCGCCGTAGGCCTGGCCGGCGGGCGAGCTGTGGGAGTTCTGGGTTGACCGGGGCGGGACGGGATTCCAAAGCCGATCCGGACCGTACGGTGGCTTCCACGCCCCCGGCTCATCCTCCGTCAGTCCGGGAGCGCGGTGGTGCTTCCCGCTAGGGCTAACGCTCGCGCCACCGGTTCGACCGTTTCTCAGGGCTGGCGGTCAACGCCTCCGGTCCACTTCCGGCGCCAAATGTTCACTTCCGGCGCCAAACGGCAAACCGAAATTTCCGATATTTCACCATATCGGCGAAGCGGGCGTGTCCCGTTTCCGTTATCGTGTGCCCTAATGGGCCCTATATGATCCCTATATGACCGAAACGGCACACAATCACGGCAGTGTGTCGATATGTCCGAATCTTGAGTTGCATCCCGCACGCCCCACCTGCCTCGTCGCAGCGTGAGCCACCCACGTAATCCGCCTTAGGGCCTTAGTTGTACGTTTGCCTGTCCGCTGCCCGTACAAGATGTGCCCTAAGGTGCGGGCGCGCGGGCTGCGGATAGCGCTGCGACCTAACGAAATATCCGAAATATTAGTGGGTTGCCATCAGGGGTCCATGTTGCCGAGGCCGTTGATGTCGTCGTCGGTCAGGCCGGTGGCGAGCTCGCGCAGCGCGACCTCGAGGGCGGCCTCGTCACCGCCGGCCGCGTCGAGGACGTCCATCAGGGCGTGCAGCACCATGTGCCGGTCCTCGCCGGTGTCGAGGAGCCGCTGCGCGGCGTCCCAGAGGGCCGACGGGGCGCCGCGCCAGAGCCGGTCGGCGAGGGCCAGGTGCCGGTCGATGTGGCGGCCGACGCCGGCCGCGCTTGGAGACCCGGTTTTGGTGTCGTGGTCGGCCGCGAGCAGCAGCCGGCGGTCGGCCGGATCGGCCGGGTCGAGCTTGGACAGGTCCACCCCGCCGTGCTTCCCCACAAGCAGCGGGAAGGCGAAGACGCGACGCGGCAGCGCCTCAAGGTCGGAGTCCGGCAGCAGCCGGGCCGCGAGCTCCTCGTCGATGCCGAGTTCGGCCGGGTCCCGGTAGATCCGGGTGAACGTGGACATCGAGTCGAAGAGCGTGTCGAGAGTCTGCGCGATGGCCTCCTCGGCCAGACCGCGTTTCCGGCCGGACCAGCGGATCCAGGCGTTGAGCACGTGCGGCATCGCGTTCTGGTCGGCGGCTGACAGCACCACCTTCCGCGGCAGCCAGGTCAGCATGAAGGTCTGCACCTTGAACGGTGACATCCGCAGCGGACGACCGCTGTCCTGTTCGCAGCCGAAGTCGATGATGCGGTCCGCGCAGCGGCTGGCGGATCTTCGGTCGGAGAGCTCCTCGGCCTCGTCGGAGGCAAGGAACTCGGCGGCGAGCAGCGCCCGGCGCTCCGTTGTCCAGGACCGCTTGACCCGGGCACCGCGGCCGGGCGACGGCGGCAGCGCGCGGATACGGGACCTGATGAACGCGTGCCTGGCCGCGAAGGACTCGCTGACCAGCGGATCCTCCGCGTCGTCGGTGGCAGCGAGCGCGGCCTCGAGCATCTTGCGCGCCAGCGGGGGGTCGACCTCGCGGAAGCCGTCCTCGGGTCGGCCGCCCTCGCGGGCGGCCGACACTTGCTGGCAGTGGTCGAGCAGCTTCTCCACCTGCGAGCTGACCCAGCCGTCCTTGATCATGCCCGACGAGTTGTAGTCGATCACGCAGACGAGCGCGTGCGGCTCCTCGCCGTCGTAGCTGTAGACGCAGATGAGCTCGTCCTGATCGCCCCATTCGTCGGGGTTCACGTAGCACCTGGCGGCGGTGACCATGCCGAGGTGATCGGCCCAGCGCGGGGTCCTGACCCCGGCGTCGATCAGCCTGATCGCCGCCTGCTCGGCCGCCGCCGCCTGCCGCGAGGTGCCCAGGCAGGCGATGCCGGACAGCAGCGCGAGCGCGGCCGGGGATCGCTGGCCCGCGGCGTACTCGACCAGGCCCTCGCCGACGAGCTGCTCGACGCCGGCCCCGCCGATGGTGTGATGGCGCTGCGGCCACCAGGTGCCGAGCAGGTCGCTTACGAGCAGCTCGGCATCGAGCGGACTGCGCACCGCGAGCAACTCCCTCGCCGCATGCAGGAACTCGTCGAACAGCGCGTTGGGGGGCGCGACGTTACCGGCCTCGCCATGCCGTCGGCTCTGCGGGCTCACCCTGATAGCCTCTCAGATCTGGACATGTGAAACAACGCTTCGCCCCGTTACCCGCATCGGATTGCGGTCGCCGAGGGAAGCACATCATCCGCTGTAGGAGAATTTACCCATGCTGTCATCATTGTGCCCCGCGATGGCAGCGATCCCGTCCGTGTCGCGTTTTTGGGTGCCGTCAGGGTGCTGGAGCCCCGGCGCAGCCGGGGTGATGAAAACCGGCGGCGATTCATGCTTGGCTTCCGTGTCGCTAGCTGGCAGCATCGCATCCTGGATTGTGGCACGCTTATTCTGTATGAGCGCTGTGCGGGCGGCACCTAGCCGGCTCGTAGGCGCAACTGCCGCCAGGCGCCAGGCAGCAACTGGCGCGGCTGGCAGGGCAGCGCAGGAAGGAGCCGCCAGTGGCAGGCGCCTGCACGGTAGGCGAGGTGCTCGTTGAGCGCTGATACCTCTGTGCCGAAGCAGCGGGAGGCCGGATTGAGCGAGTTCGAATCCTGGCTCCCTGCTGCCGTCTTGCGTGATGCGCCCGCCGGGATGGCGTTTCTCGGCCCGGACCAGCGTTTCCTCTGGGTCAACTCTGCCCTGGCCGAGATGTACGGGCGCCAGGCGGCGGACTTTATTGGCAATTCGGTCACCGCTGTCTTGCCCGCGGTGGACGCAGCCAGGGCCGAGGCCGCGCTCCAGCAGGTGCTCGCCCAGGGACGCCCCGCGATGGAGACGTTCGCGCCAGGCGCGGCGGGCGCGGGCGCGCAGCTCGGTCAGCGGATCTTCCACTGGTTTGGCGTCAACGGGCCCGATGGCGCGCTGTGCGGCGCCGGGCTCATCGTCATCCTCGGCGGCACCGGTCCGGCCACTGAGGAGGCGCTGCGGCGCAGCGAGGAGCGGTACCGGGCGCTGGTGCAGGGCGGCGCGCAGATCACCTGGGTGGCCTCGCCGGACGGCGAGATGCTTGAGGACTCAACCGAGTGGCGGTGGATCACCGGGCAGACCGTGGCGGAGTTCCTCGGCAACGGGTGGCTGGAGTCGATCCACCCCGAGGACCGCGAGCGCGTCGAGCGCGACTGGCGGGAGTCGCTGCGCACCGGCCGGATCTTCGAAGAGCGGTTCCGGATGCGGACCAGGGGCGGCAGCTACCGGCACTACGACGTCCGCGCGGTGCCGATCGAGCGGGACGCGAAGATCGCCGAGTGGGTCGGCGCGTGCACCGATGTCACCAGCCAGCGTGAGGCCGAGGAGATGCGGCACCGGCTGACCGACCAACTCTCCGCCGCGGCGCTGCGCACGGCGCGGCTGCAGCAGGCCACGGCGATGCTGGCGGAGGCGCTCGACGTCGAGCAGGTGGTCGAGGTGATCACCGAGGTGGGCCGGACCGCGATCGGTGCACTCCGCTCGGCGGTGGCGCTGCTCGAGGACGACAAGCTCGGCCTGCGGGTGGTTAACCCGAGCGGGCTCGCGCCGACCGGCTCCGACGGGGCCGGCGTGCGGCTCACCCTGGACACCCCGAGCGTCATGACCCGCGCCATCGCGACCCGGCGACCGGTGCTCATCGCCGATCCCGAGGAGCTGCGCAAGCAGTTCGAGCCGGACGCCGGCGTCGACGACGCCGCCGGAAACGGCGATTCCGGTCGGGGCCTCGACACCGGCGACGAGCAGGCCTGGGTGGGGCTTCCGCTGCTCGCGGCCGGAATGCCGCTCGGCGCGCTGCGGTTCTCGTTCCGGACACCGCGGACCATTCTCGAGGAGGAGCGGGTCTTCCTCGAGGCGCTGGCCGGCCAGTGCGCGCTGGCGGTCGAGCGGGCCGAGATGTACGAGAAGGAGCACACCGCCGCCGTGACGCTGCAGCGCAGTCTGCTCCCCGACGAGCTGCCAAGCGTTCGCGGCTTGGTCCTTGACGCGAGGTACCTGCCGAGGTCCACTGAGGTGGGCGGCGACTGGTACGACGTTTTCCGGCTGCCGGACAGGCGGCTGGCGGTCACCGTTGGCGACGTCATGGGGAAGGGGCTGCTCGCCGCGGCGGGCATGGGGCGGGTGCGGAACGCGCTGCGCGCCCTGGCGCTGACGGACCCACGGCCCGCGGCGGTGCTCGCAGGCCTTGACCGCCTGTTCACCGCGACCGAACGGGAGGAGCAGGTCACCACGATTACCTACCTGGTGATCGACCCGGAGACCGGCGAGGGACAGGCCGGGAACGCGGGCCACCCGCCCACCCTGCTGCTCACCCCGGGTGCGCTCCCGGTGCTTGACGGGGCCGAGGCGGGCACGCCGCTTGGCTGGGCCAGCCCGCGCCGCCAGCACGCCTTCCGGCTGCCGCCGGGCTCAACCGCCGTGTTCTACTCCGACGGCCTGGTGGAGAACCGCAGGCGCGGTCTCGACGCCGGCCTCGACGAACTGGTCCGGGTCGCCGCGAGCGCCCCGGAGGAGCTGGCCGACGCCCCCGGGCGGCTGCTGCAATACCTGCTAGACCACATGCTGGCCGGGTATGAGCAAGATGACGACGTGACCGTGCTTGTCATGCACGTGCCCAACGACGCGAGCATTCCGCAGGTTGTGGGAACGGAGCGCAAGTGGGCGTCGCGGTGACCTTTGCGGCTGCGGTCAGCGCGGGGCACCCGACGCGGGTGTCGGAGGCGTACAAGGCACTCCCGGGTGCCACCTATGGTGGTGGAGAGGAGGCGGGTGGGTTGCTGTCGAAATCCCCTAGACGAGCGGGAAGCCTGCTTCCCGGCACGGTCCAAGCGTCAAGACCCTCTCGGGAGGGCACGATTATCGCTGTTGTCATCCGGGGGTCAGTTCTCCCGGCATGGGGGGCGCCCGTCCCGATGGCACCCCCTGGCCTCTATCCCCCAGCTTGGGGAGACGCGATGCGTACGCAGCTCAGCCATGCTACCCAGCGAAGGAAGAGGTGACCGTGGTAGTGAGCGCTCCCAACTCCGCGGCGCGCAAGCGCTCCCGGCCGTCTAGTTCCGCGGCCCGGGATTCGCGAGTGCCGGACGGTGTGCCAGAGGCCGCGCAGGTCACGGCGCCCGCAGCGAGCAACGGCGCAGCGAGTAACGGTCGGGCGGCCAAGGCCCGCGAGGAGCTTGCGTCGGTGCCGACCCAGGACTCGCCAGCCAACGCGACGGCCGCTGACGGCCCTGCCGGCGACGCTGACCTTGACGGGGATGACCTCGCGGTCGCGTCGACCTTGAAGACTTCGAGGACCTAGACGATGAGGCGCTCGCCGCTCGACCTAGAGATCGTCGATACGCCAGACGCCGACCTGGCGGAAGCCGACCTGCCCGAAGACGCTGACGCCGAGGCTGACCCGGCCGAGGACGCTGATCCCGCGGCGCCGGCCGTGGCCGGCGACAACGCCGGCCAGGCTGAGGGCAAGGCCAGCGGCGGAGACGGCGGCGAGGACGAGATCTTCGTCTTCGGTGACGACGACGACGACCTGCCCGCCGCCCAGGTGGCGGTGGCAGGCGCGACGGCGGACCCGGTCAAGGACTACCTCAAGCAGATCGGCAAGGTACCGCTGCTCAACGCCGAGCAAGAGGTCGAGCTGGCCAAGCGGATCGAGGCCGGCCTGTTCGCCGAGGAGAAGCTCGCCGAGATCCAGGGGATGACCCAGGACCAGCGCATCGACCTTGAGTGGATCGCCGAGGACGGCCGCCGGGCGAAGAACCACCTGCTCGAGGCCAACCTGCGGCTCGTCGTCAGCCTGGCCAAGCGGTACACCGGCCGCGGCATGCTCTTCCTCGACCTGATCCAGGAGGGCAACCTCGGCCTGATCAGGGCCGTGGAGAAGTTCGACTACACCAAGGGCTATAAGTTCTCCACGTACGCCACCTGGTGGATCAGGCAGGCGATCACCCGGGCGATGGCTGACCAGGCCCGGACGATCCGCATCCCGGTCCACATGGTCGAGGTCATCAACAAGCTGGCCCGGGTGCAGCGCCAGATGCTGCAGGACCTGGGCCGCGAGCCGACCCCCGAGGAGCTGGCCGTCGAGCTCGACATGACCCCGGAGAAGGTCGTCGAGGTGCAGAAGTACGGCCGCGAGCCGATTTCGCTGCACACGCCGCTCGGCGAGGACGGGGACAGCGAGTTCGGTGACCTGATCGAGGACTCCGAGGCGATCCAGCCGGGCGAGGCGGTCTCGTTCACCCTGCTGCAGGAGCAGCTGCACTCGGTGCTTGACACGCTGTCCGAGCGCGAGGCCGGCGTGGTCTCGCATGCGGTTCGGCCTGACCGACGGCCAGCCGAAGACGCTGGACGAGATCGGCAAGGTCTACGGCGTCACCCGGGAGCGGATCAGGCAGATCGAGTCCAAGACGATGTCGAAGCTGCGCCACCCGTCCCGGTCCCAGGTTCTCCGCGACTACCTGGACTAACGGCAAAAAGGCAAGCTGGCTCAGCAGAGCGAGCCAGGCACACTAAACCCCCCGGGCGAGACCTGTTCGCCCGGGGGGTTTAGTTCGCGTCTACTGCCGGTCAGCTCTCCGGCTTGGTAAGGCGCTGTGTCTCGTCCTGAATGTCTACGGCGACCTTCGCGAGCGCCTGCGCGTGCTCCCGGCCGTGGTGGGCGCAGAAGAGCAGCTCACCCGAGTTCGGGAGCAGGACGCGGACGTATGCTTGCGCGCCGCAGCGATCGCACAGATCCAGTGCGGTCAGCGGCTTGGTGGGGGCTATAGCTCCGGTCACGTCGCCTTCTCCTCGTCTCATGCCTCCGGCTGCTCCGTCCGGCTGGCTCCGGTTTGCTGCGTTGTCCCTTACAGCACAGCACAACACATACCCCGGCGTCAGGCTTCCCGTGACCGGGGGGTGTACGCCACAAGCGAAAACCGCACTGACTACGCCGCTGCGAGCTCGGACTCGCCCCCGGCCAGCGCGGTCACCGGTGACCACACCACCGTTCGGGTAGTCACCGGTGAGGTACCCGTGCGGTTCGTGTGGTTGATACCCACGCAGCGGGCCATGACACATTTGCGTCGCAAGTATCCCATCGCAGTGCTCGGCGCGAAAGCGGCGTGGCGACGTCCACGGCATCGGCCGAGGGACGCTACCCTTCGAATGAGGCAACCCACGCGTGCCGCATATACGTTCGAGAGGAGACCTGCCGCCCGTGCCACCGCTCACAGAAACCGCCCGGGCGACGGTGGATGCCGCCGACTCCTACAGCGCCAGGCACCTGTCGGTCCTCGAGGGCCTGGACGCGGTCCGCAAGCGCCCCGGCATGTACATCGGCTCGACCGACGGCCGCGGCCTGCAGCACTGCCTCTGGGAGATCTTCGACAACTCGGTCGACGAGGCGCTCGGCGGCCACTGCACCCGGATCGAGGTCATCCTGCACGCCGACGGCTCCGCCGAGGTGCGCGACAACGGCCGCGGCATCCCGGTCGACACCGAGCGGAAGACCAAGCTCTCCGGCGTCGAGCTCGTGCTGACCCGGCTGCACGCGGGCGGCAAGTTCGGCGGCGGCTCCTACACCGCCTCCGGCGGCCTGCACGGCGTCGGCGCGTCCGTCGTCAACGCGCTCTCCGCCCGGCTCGACATCGAGGTCGACCGGGACGGCCAGACCTGGACCACGAGCTTCCGCCGCGGCGTCGCGGGCGAGTTCGCCGGCGCCGGGCCCGAGCGCCGACTTCACCAGGAAGTCCGGGCTGCGCCAGGTCGCCAAGGTCGCCGAGGCCAGGACGGGCACCAGGATCAGGTTCTGGCCGGACCGCCAGGTGTTCCTCAAGGACGCCACCTTCAGCTACGACGGCCTCGCCGAGCGCGCCAGGCAGACCGCCTACCTGGTGCCCGGCCTCGCCATCGCCGTCCGCGACGGAGCCCCGGCGCCGAGCGACGGCCGGCCGACGGGCGAGCCGCGCGACGGCCGAGTTCCGCTTCGCCGGCGGCATCGGCGAGTTCTGCGAGCACCTGGCGACCGGCGAGAAGATCACCGACGTCATCCGGCTCACCGGCGACGGCACGTTCACCGAGACCGTCCCGGTGCTCGACGACCGCGGCCACATGACGCCCGACCGAGGTCGAGCGCAGGCTCGACGTCGACGTGGCGGTCCAGTGGAACGACCGGCTACGACACGATCACCCGGTCGTTCGTGAACGTGATCGCCACCCCGCACCACGGCACGCACGTCACCGGCTTCGACCGCGCCCTCGCCCGCACGGTCAACGAGCAGCTCCGCGCGCGCCAGGCTGCTCAAGAACGGCGACGAGCCGGTCACCAAGGACGACATCCTCGAGGGCATGACCGCGGTCGTCTCCGTACGGCTGCCCGAGCCGCAGTTCGAGGGCCAGACCAAGGAGGTCCTCGGCACCCCGGCGGCGACCAGGATCGTCCAGCAGGTCGTCGCGAGCCCAGCTCAAGGACTACTTCGAGAACCCGCCGCGCGGCGCCAAGCAGCAGGCCAGGGCCGTCCTCGACAAGATCGCCGCCGCCGCCAAGACCCGGATCGCGGCCCGCGAGCACCGGGAGAACCAGCGCCGCAAGTCGGCGCTGGCCAGCTCGAGCCTGCCGGCCAAGCTGGTCGACTGCCGGTCGGCCGACGACCGCAGCGAGCTGTTCATCGTCGAGGGCGACTCCGCGCTCGGCACCGCCAAGCTCGCCCGCGACTCCGAGTTCCAGGCGCTGCTGCCGATCCGCGGCAAGATCCTCAACGTGCAGAAGTCGTCCCTCGCCGACATGCTCAAGAACGCCGAGTGCGCCGCGATCATCCAGGTCCTCGGCGCGGGCTCGGGCTCGCACGTTCGACCTCGACTCGGCCCGCTACCAGCGCGTCATCCTGATGGCGGACGCCGACGTCGACGGCGCGCACATCCGGACCCTGCTGCTCACCCTGTTCCACCGCTACATGCGGCCCGATGCTCGACGCGGGCCGGGTGTTCGCCGCCGTCCCGCCGCTGCACCGGGTCGAGCTGACCAACCCGCGCAAGGGCCAGGACAAGTACATCTACACCTACTCCGACGCCGAGCTGCGCCGCACGCTGCTCGAGCTGGAGAGCAAGGGCCAGCGCTGGAAGGACCCGATCCAGCGCTACAAGGGCCTCGGCGAGATGGACGCCAAGCAGCTCGCCGAGACCACGATGGACCCGCGGCACCGCACCCTGCGGCGGATCAGGATCGAGGACGCCGCCGCCGCCGCAGGACGTGTTCAACCTGCTCATGGGCACCGAGGTGGCGCCCGCGCCGCGACTTCATCATCGGCGGCGCCGGCCGAGCTCGACCTGTCCCGCATCGACACCTGAGACCCGACGCAGACCAGCAGACCCAGTAGACACCGTACCGAGGACCCCGCATGCCACCAAGCCGCGGCGGCACGACGACCGCACCGCCTCCGGAAGAGTTCGAAGAGAACATCGTCGACATCGACGTGACCGAGGAGATGCGCGGCTCGCTACCTTGAGTACGCCTACAGCGTCATCTACTCCCGCGCGCTCCCCGACGCCCGCGACGGCCTCAAGCCGGTACAGCGCCGCATCCTCTACCAGATGAACGAGATGGGCCTGCGCCCCGACCGCGGCCACGTCAAGTGCGCCCGCGTGGTCGGCGACGTGATGGGCCGCCTGCACCCGCACGGCGACTCCGCCATCTACGACGCCCTGGTCCGGCTGGCCCAGCCCTGGGCGATGCGGCTGCCGCTCGTCGACGGCCACGGCAACTTCGGCTCGCCTCGGCGGCGACGACTCCCCCGCCGCGATGCGGTACACCGAGTGCCGCCCGACCGAGGCCGCGATGGCCATGGTCGAGAGCATCGACGAGGACACCGTCGACTTCGGCCCGAACTACGACGGCCAGGAGCACGAGCCGCAGGTCCTGCCCGCCGCGATCCCGAACCTGCTGGTCAACGGCACCGCGGGCATCGCCGTCGGGATGGCCACCAACATGGCGCCGCACAACCTGGCCGAGGTCATCGCCGCCGCCCGCCACCTGCTCAAGCACCCGGACGCCAGCGCTCGAGCGCTGATGCGCTTCGTCCCCGGCCCGGACCTGCCCACCGGCGGCCACATCGTCGGCCTCGACGGCATCAGGGAGGCGTACCAGACCGGCCGCGGCATCTTCCGCACCCGCGCGACGACCAAGATCGAGCAGCTCAACGCGCGCAAGACCGGCATCGTGGTCACCGAGCTGCCCTACAGCGTCGGCCCGGAGAAGGTCATCACCCGGATCAAGGACCTGGTCCAGGCCAAGAAGATCACCGGCATCTCCGACCTCAAGGACCTCACCGACCGCAACCGCGGCCTGAACCTGGTCATCGAGGTCCGGCGCGGCTTCAACCCCGAGGCGGTCCTCGCCGAGCTCTACCGGCTCACCCCGATGGAAGAGACGTTCGGCATCAACAACGTCGCCCTCGTCGACGGCCAGCCGCGCACGCTCGGCCTCAAGGAACTGCTCACGATCTACGTCGATCACCGCCTCGACGTCACCCGGCGGCGGAGCGAGTTCCGGCGGCGCAAGCGCCAGGAGCGGCTGCACCTGGTCGACGGCATCCTCGTCGCGCTGCTCAACATCGACGAGGTCATCCAGGTCATCCGGACCAGCGACGACTCCGCCGAGGCCAAGCGCCGCCTCTGCCAGATCTTCGACCTGTCGGACATCCAGGCGCAGTACATCCTCGACACCCCGCTGCGCCGCCTGACCAGGTTCGACCGCCTCGAGCTGGAGCGCGAGCAGGAGACGCTGCGCGCCGAGATCGCCGAGCTGACCGAGATCCTGGAGAACGACGAGAAGCTCCGCGCCCTGGTCGGCGGCGAGATGGCCGACGTGGCGAAGAAGTTCGGCACCCCGCGCCGCACGGTGCTGATGGAGGCGGGCGCGGCGGTGACCGCCGCCGTCCCGCTTGAGGTGGGCGACGACCCGTGCCTCGTGGTGCTCTCGTCCGACGGGCCTGCTCTCCCGCTTCCCGCTGGCACAAACCAAGATCAAGATTCCAGACTGCGAGGACGGCGCGCACCGAACGGACCGGCTGGCGCTCCACCGCGCGCGACCAGCCCACCCGAGCTTCCAGGCGGGGGACATCGTCGGTCACGTCGCTCGCGACCACCGCCCGCGCCACGATCGGCGCGGTGACGACCGCCGGCCGGATGATCAGGTTCAGCGTCCTCGAGATCCCGGCGGCGCCGTCGGGGCGGCGCGTGGCCGGCGTCGCTCGCAGACGGCCACCCGGTCGCCGAGTTCGTGCCCGGCCTGGCCGAGGGCGAGACCGTCGCTTGCCCTGGCGTCCCTTGACGGCGGCGACTCCGCCGGGGTGGCGCTCGGCACCGCGTCCGGCATCGTCAAGCGGGTGCAGCCGGAGTACCCGGCCAACCGCGACGAGTTCGAGCTGATCACCCTGAAGGACGACGACCGGGTGGTCGGCGCGGCCTACCTGACCGGCGACGAGGCCGAGCTCGTCTTCATCACGACCGACGCCCAGCTCCTCCGGTTCCCCGCGTCCGCCGTCCGCCCGCAGGGCCGCCAGGCCAGCGGCATGACCGGCGTCCGCCTGTCCGACGGCGCGAGCGTCCTGGTTCGGCGCGATCGCCGCTGTGCCCCCCGGTGCTGTGCCCGCCGAGACCGTCGTGGTCACCGTGGCGGGCCGCTCCGGCGCGCTTCCCGGCGCCGGCGGCGCGTCCGTCAAGGTCACCCCGTTCGCCGAGTACCCGCCCAAGGGCCGGGCGACCGGCGGCGTCCGCTGCCAGCGCTTCCTCAAGGGCGAAGACGGCCTGATCCTGGCCTGGGTCGGCCCCGCCCCGGTCCTCGCGGCCACCGAATCCGGCGTCATGGTCGACCTATCCGACATGCAGGGCAAGCGCGACGGCTCCGGCACCGCCCTCACCCGCCAGCTAGCCCGCGTAGGCCAGCCCTTCCGCCTCCCCTAGCCCGTGGCTGACAACCTTTTCGGCGGGAAGGCCCTCTAGACAGGTGTGACCACTGGAAGCCGGCGGCAATGAGTCGCCCCGAAGAGGAGTACCGGGAGTTCGTCGCCAGCCGCGCGGCTTCGCTGCATCGCACTGCATATGCGCTATGCGGCGACTGGCATCTGGCCGACGACCTGGTACAGGAGACGTTCGTCCAGGCCTTCCGCCACTGGCGGCGGGTACAGCGGGCCGACAACCAGAACGCCTACGTCAAACGCATCCTGATCAACGAGTTCAATTCGCACTGGCGTCGCTACGGCGGACTGCCCGTGCGCGCCGACATCGACCGCCCCGAAGTCGCCGTCCCCGACGTCTCTGACGAGGTCGTCAACCGCGCCGATCTGCTGCGCGCTCTGTTGACCCTCCCGGCCCGGCAGCGGGCCACCGTCGTCCTTCGCTACCTGGAGGGGATGAGCGAGCGGGAAACCGCTGCGGTCATGCGGTGCAGCGAGGGCACCGTGAAGAGCCAGACCGCTCGGGCGCTGAACGCGCTCGAAGGCTGCCTGAAACACAAGGAGTCGTCACTATGAATTCCCCGACCGAACAGCACCTGGGCGCGGCGTTCCGCGACCTGGTCGCAGAACAGCCCTTCACCCCGGACGTGTCGGCCATCGAGCATCGCGCCCGGCAGGCCCGCCGGCGCGACCGGATCGCCCGGGGCGGCATCGGGGCCGGCGTCGTCGCGGTCGCGGCGGTCGCGGCGGTCGGCGTTGCCAGCGCCGTTCCGTCCGGCTCGGCCGGAACGGCCCAGGCCAACGGCGGGCACCCGACGGTCCAGGCCAGCGGTGCGCACCCGGCGAATACCGGCGCGTCGACCTCGCCGACCGGATCGACCGATGCCCAGCAGCCGCTGGCGCAGCTGGCCGCCGTACTGGTCGCCGACCCGCGCCCGGCCGGCGACGCCACGCTGGTGGAGCGCGAGACGGGCACGGCGCGCATCACCGTCTGGGACCTGTACGCCGACGACGGCCGGTACTTCTTCTCGCCGACCGAGGCCGGCCTGCCGGCGCAGGTCAAGAAGGACAACAGCCAGGGCGGCGGCCAGTTCGGGCGGGAGGTCGCCGCGGCGACCTACGCGGCGACCGGCCACCTGGGCACCGCCGAGCTGAAGATGGCCTGGGCCCCCGACGCGACCCCGGTCCCCGCCTGGCTCTCGGCGCAGGTCAAGGACATGTCGGCCGGCGGGCTGCAGATCGACAACTACGTCTGGGAGAACTCCGAGGACGCGCTGGTCGCGGGTTCCGGCAACCCCCAGGTGCGGGCCGGCGTGCTGCGCCTGGTGTCCGCGCTGCCCGGCATCACCGTCACCCACGGCACCGTTGACGGCCAGCCCACGCTCACCATCACCGCTGGCAAGGCCGAGTTGGGGACCGTGGGGACCGACAAGGCCAACCCCAAGGTTGAGACGGGGCCGGCCTACAGGAGGCGATCACCATCAACGCCCACACCGGCATCCCGCTGCAGATCGCCAGCGGCCCGGCCGGCAAGGTCACCGTCGGCATCAGCTACGTGGTGACCCGGGTCAACCTGGCCAACGTCGCCGCCGGCAAGTTCTGACCCGCCGCATCGACCAGCGATCCCCGGCCAGGGTGCACCCTGGCCGGGGATCGCCCCTGGTCGTTGCTACGCGGGCAGGCCGGGTGTGCGCCAGGCGACAACGGGGGCGTGGCCTGGGTCTTGGAGTTCGATGTCCGACAGGTCAGTGCCCTTTTAGTGCCGCCAACCCAGACCCGGTCGAGGCCGAGGAATCCGCAGATCATCCCGGTGGCGAGGAGGGCGCCGTCGGTGAAAGCCAGGATGGTGGATCATCTGTCTACACTCCGATGTACATATTGTCCGCTATCTTTGGCCAGCTCTCGCCCACGCGGATAACAGCAAGAAACGCGAAGCGTGGCCTGGCTCGCGGGCTTTACATGGCGGAGAAGCCGCCGTCTACGTAGATGGTCTGGCCGGTGATGTAGTCGCTGGCGGTGGACGCGAGGAAGACCGCGACGCCGGCGAAGTCGGAGGTCTCCCCGTTCCGGCCCATATGCGTCCGCGCGGCCAGGGCCGCCGAGCGGACCGGGTCGGAGGCCACCTCGCGGGTCAGCGGGGTCGCGACGAACCCGGGGCAGACCGAGTTGACGCATACCCCCGACGCGGCCCAGGCCTCGGACTGGGATCGGGTCAGGGACGCGAGGCCGCCCTTGGACGCGCCGTAGCCGCCGCTGCTGCCGAACGCCCGCTCCGCCTGCTGCGAGGTGACGTTGATGATCCGCCCCCAGCCCCGGGCCGCCATCTGCGGGCCGAACCGCTGCCCGAGCAGGAACGGGGCGTTCAGGTTGACCGCGAACATCAGGTCCCAGTGCTCCTCGGACAGCGACGCGAGCGGCGGCCGGAGGTTGACGCCCGCGCAGTTGACCAGGATGTCCGGCTCGCCGAACGCCGCCGCGGCGGCGGACGCCCCCCGGCGCACCTCGGCCCGGTCGGACAGGTCCGCGCTCACCCACGCGGCCGCGCACCCCGCGTCGCGCAGCGACTTGCAGGTGGCCGACAGCCGGGTCGGGTCGCGCGCGACGATCACGACCTGCGCGCCGGCCAGCGCCAGCGCGGAGGCCATCGCCTCCCCGATCCCAGAACTCCCGCCGGTGACGACCGCCACTCGGCCCTCAAGCGAGAACAACTCTGTCAGGAACCCCGTCATGCCGGATTGCCTACCACACGGTAGCGCCGGCATGTGACGGCAGTCGCTCAAATGTGCCTGAACCGTACTGTAATTCAGCGCTAGTACCGTACAAGATCGGGCGGGCGCCGATGAGGTTCAGCGCGTGCGCGGCGAGGCGGCAGCCGCTCGCCGAGCGCCTCCATCGGCGGCTTCTTGTCCAGCCAGGCGGGCAGGAAGCCGGCGATGAAGGCATCGCCCGCTCCCGTTCCGTCGATGACCCGTTCAACCGGCGGGGCGGGCACCCGCACCGGGGGACGGCCGTTGGCGAAGAACAGCGCCCCCTCCGCGCCGAGCTTGATGACGACCTGCGGGTACCAGGCGGTGAGCACCCGGGCGGCCGCCTCCGGCTCCTCCCTGCCGGTGAGCACCTTGGCCTGCGGGACGTTCACGAACAGCAGCACGCGCGTTGCCCGTCAGTTCGAAGAACGGCTCGGCGCCGACCCGCTCGAGCGGCGCCGCGGACGCCCCGTCCACCGAGGTCGACATGCCGACGCGGCGCGCGAAGTCGAGCGCCGCGAGCGCCGCCGCGCGCGACCCCTCCGACAGCAGCGTGTACCCGGAGACGTGCAGGTGCGCACCGGGGACGAACAGGTCGTGCGGCAGGTCGTCGGGGGACGAGCGCGGCGTTGGCGCCCGGGTCGGACAGCATCGTGCGCTCGCCCTTGTGCGTGACCATCACCACGCAGGTCCCGGTCGGCCGCTCGGGGTCCATCACGAGCCGGGCGTCGACGCCGTAGCCCATCAGTTCCATGTCCCGGTTCCGGCCGGCGATGTCCGCGCCGCGGCGGCCGATGAACGCCACGTCGGCGCCGTCCGCGGCGGCCCACGCGGCCACGTTGGCGCCGGAACCGCCGCCGTGCGTGGTCACCTTCGCGGGCGTGTCGCTGCCGCGCGCGAGCGGCAGCGTCGCGTGCGCGACGGTATCCGTCATCAAGTCGCCAATGACAACGATGCGGGCCATGGTCGTCATCACCTCATCATCAAGCGGCTGTCAGGATGGTGGGACCCGGAACTCAGCCGCCGATACCCTGCGTCCTTGCAAGCGGTTGGCGACATGAACCTGATCGAAGGACTCCCTACGGTATCCTCCCCGGCCCGCCGCTGGCCACCGCCTCTATCCCTAGTTATCGCATTGGTAACTGCGATGGGTGGCCCCGTCAGCGCCCCGGACGATTCGCGCGGCGGGGAAGGGCACCCGCGCGGCACCGGGCGCGGTTTACGGTTTGCCGCTGCGAGTGGCCTACGATCCGTATTCATGACTGACGGACCTGGTACGGCTGGTGCGGGACTGCGGCTGGCCCGGCAGGCGCGCGGGTTCTCGCAGCAGCAGCTCGCGGGCATGGCCGGGGTAAGCAGGCAGGCGGTGTCCGCGGTTGAGTCGGGGCATTCCGACCCGTCGCTGCGGGTAGCGCTCGCGCTCGGGCAGGCGCTTGGCATGTCCGTTGAGGAGCTGTTCGGCCCGGGGGAGCCTGGCCGCGCTGGTGACCGCGACAAGCGTCGCCGGATGGCCGGCGGGCGCGCGGGAGCGGCCCGCGGTGGAGCACGCAGCCGGCCAGCGGGTATGCTCGCCCCGGTCGGCGACCGGCTGGTCGCCCTCCCGCTCCGCGGCGACACGGGCGCCGGCCTTGGCTTCCTGCCGGCCGGCGGGTTCACCGTCCCCGGCTCCGGCGCCAAGGTCGGTTCCGAGACCGGGCCGCGGCGGCCGCCACGCCGGAGCTGATCGCCGTCCGCCCGATCGGCCCGCCGCGCCCCACCCTCCTGGTGGCCGGCTGCGACCCGGCCCTCCCGCTGCTCGCCACCCCGCTGTCCCTGCTCGACCCGCCGGTCGCGTTCGCCTGGTGGCCCTGCGGCTCCGGCGAGGCGCTCCGCCTCGCGCAGGCCGGGCCTGGTGCACGCGGCGGGCGTGCACACCCAGGCCGGTAACGGCGCGAACGGAGGGACAGGACCGCTCATCCCCGAGGGCGCCCAGGTGGTCGGCTTCACCGCCTGGCGTGAAGGGCTCGTGGTAGCTCCCGATCTGCGGTCCGCCGTCACCGGCCTTGACGCGATCGCGAAGCGCCGGCTGCGCACTGGTCAACCGCGAGCCCGGCGCGGAGGCCCGCCTCCTGCTCGACCGCGAGCGCGTCCGGCTCAACCTCGAGCCGGGCGACCTGATCGGGTACGAGACCCAGGCGGCGGGCCACCTCCAGGTCGCGTCCGCCGTCGCCGCGGGCCTGGCCGACGCCGGCGTGGCCAGCGAGCCCGCCGCCCGCGCCTACGGCCTGGCCTTCGTTCCCCTCGCCCGCGAGCGGTTCAACCTGGTCATCCCGGCCGAGCACACCGCGTCCCGGGAGGCGCAGGCGCTGCTCAAGGTCCTCACCTCGCCCTGGCTGCTCGCCCAGCTCGCCAGCATCCCCGGCTACGACGCCGCCACCTGCGGCGAGCGGTTCACGTAACCCGGCAACGAAGGCGGCAGCTCATGAGTAGCTGCGGAAGGACGGCCAGACCGTGCTCCACGGCGCGCGCAGGCCGGCGGCCACGTAGATCACCGCTCCTTCCTCGTCGTCGGACACGCCCGGGCCGTTCCGGTACACGGCGGCCACCCGGACCGAGCTGAACCAGCGGCGGAGCAGCGCCGGGGGCACGTCGATCACGACGGCGGCGGTGTCGCGCGCCGGCGGCGGTCCCCGCAGCCAGTAGTCGTTGTCGACGCTGTAGACCGGCGGCAGCCCGAGCGCCGCACCGTACCGGTTGACCGCGCCGGCCTCGCCGTAGTTGGAGGTGAGGACGGTGGCCACGGACCGTTCGGACGCGGGGAGCGAGTCATAGGTGCGGGCAAGCAGGCCGACCTGCGACGGCCACCCGATCTCTTCGCCCAGGTCGTAGTTGACCTTCTCCCTGCGCCGGGTGCTGCCCGTGCCCGTACTGATCTGTTCGGGGGTACTGCGGGACCTTTACGACGGGCTGAGCTACGGTTTCGCGCCGCTGCCGCTCGCGCCCGCGATCGCGTTCGCCACCGTCGACGAGCGGAGCCGCCCGTGGATACGGTGGCTCACCGTCCTCGGCACAGTCGGCGGGATCGCCTATGTCGCAGACGCTGCGCGGGCACAACGAGCCGTACGACGCGATCGTGCAGGCGTTCATCTTCGGCGCCGCCTGGGCGGTCGGCACGCTGAGCCGGCCACCGCCGGGCCGCCCTGGCCGCGGCGGCGTCGCGCGCGGCCCGCGCCGAGGCCTCGCTCGACGTCGCGGCCGCCAGGGCCGCGGCCGCCGAGCGGGTGCGGATCGCCCGCGAGCTGCACGACGTGGTGGCGCATCACGTGAGCCTGATGGCGGTGCAGGCCGAGGCGGTGGGCGCGCTGCTGCCGCGCGCCCGCGAGGCCGCCGCGGTCGGCGGACCTGATCGGGCGACGGCGCGGCAGGCGATGACCGAGCTGCGCCGCCTGCTCGGGGTGCTCCGCTTCAATCGCCAGATCAAATTCCTTTCTGAACGGACCCGTGCTGTACTCCGGCCCCCTCCACTGTCTCGCCTGGACGAGCTGATCGACGCGGTCCGCGAGGCCGGCGCTCGCGGTCGTCGTCGAGGTCTCCGGCCCGCTGGCGGCGCTGCCGCCCGGCGTGGACGCTGACCGCGTACCGGATCCTCCAGGAGGCGCTGACCAACGCCCTGCGCCACGCCCCGGGCTCGACCGCCGCCGTCCGGTGGCCTACGAGGCCGACGCACGTGACCGTCCAGGTCACCAACACCGCCCGCTACCGGCCGCCTGCTCCGCCGCCTCGCACCGGACGGCGCCGGGGATCGCGCGCGAGTCGGCCCTCCGGCCCGGCGGCGCCCGGTCTCGCGGCGGCTACGGGCTGGCGGGCATCGCCGAGCGGGTCGCCTCCTGCGGCGGCTCGCTGACCTCGGGCCCGGTCGCGGCCGGCGGTTTCACCGTCACCGCCCGATTGCCGCTGACGTGATCCGCCGATGGCGTGACCCGCCGCTGCGCGTCCTCGTCGCCGACGACCAGGAACTGGTCCGCGCCGGGTTCTGCGTGATCCTCGAGGCCGCCGGCTTCGACGTGGTCGGCGAGGCCGCCAACGGCGCCGCGGCCGTCGGCGCTCGCGGCCGGACGCGCGCCCGGACGTGGTGCTGATGGACATCAGGATGCCGGTGCATGGACGGCCTGGAGGCGACCCGGCAGCTCACCGCCTCCGGCCCGGGCGCGCCCAAGGTCGTGATCCTGACCACCTTCGACCTGGACGACTACGTGTACGAGGCGCTGCGCGCCGGCGCGAGCGGCTTCCTGCTCAAGGACGCGCCGCGCGCCGACCTGATCGCCGCCGTCCGGGTCGCCGCCGCCGGCGACGCGCTGCTCGCGCCGTCGGTGACCCGCCGGCTGATCGAGGCGTTCGCCGCGCCGCCCGCGCCGACCGCGCCCGCCCCCTCCCGGCTGGCCTCGCTGACCCCGCGCGAGCGGGACATCCTGCTGCTGGTCGCCCGCGGCTGGACCAACGTGCGAGATCGCCCGCGAACTGGTGGTCAGCGAGGCCACGGTCAAGACCCACGTCGGCCACCTGCTGGCCAAGCTCGGCCTCCGCGACCGCGTGCAGGCGGTCATCCTCGCCTACGAAACGGGCGCCGTCACCCCCGGCCGCCCCGATTAGCCTCGGTCCCGGGTCCGGTGAAATACCGATGACTCGGGCATTAGGCGGGGCGTTTGGCGGCGCAGCGGACGCAGGTGAGGGCGGCCGGGCGGGCCGCAAGGCGCTCGGCGCCGACCGGGCCGCCGCATATATCGCATATTTCGTAAACGCCCGAGTCGACTTTGCGCAGCGCTGCGTCGATCGCGTCCAGATGGGCGCGGGCCTGGGCCAGCAGCGCCGCGACGTGCTGGCGCTCGAACGCGACCGTGGCGCCTTCGGGGTCGTGCTCGTCGTCGCCGCCGGCCGAGCCGTCGGCGGTGCTGGCGACGATCGCGGCGAACTCCCGCTCGAGTTCGGCGATCTGGCCAAGGGCCTGCTCGCGGTCGGAATTAAGCCGTGACTCGGGGGGCTCCTGCTCAGTCACTTGCGTCGCTTATCATTTAGGAAGACAATACGCAGCGCGGGGCAGACATTTGCCCCGATCTTCCGGCATTGTGAAGGCTCATGACCCGCTCAGCCAGCAAACGCTTTCCCGTCACGGTGACCCAGCTGCCAGTTACGCGCTGTGATATCTGCCAGCGCACCGTCGCCTACCGGCCCGGTGAGGCGGGCGCGGCGAGCGCGCCCTCACCAAGCACTATGAGCTTAAGCACAAGGACGCGCTCGGCACCTCGCCCGTGCCGGCGACGAAGACGACCTCTAGCGCCGCTGCCCGCCCGTGCCAGGGCGACCTGCCCGGGCACGGGAGGGATCAGCGTCTGAGAATGGCGATCCGCTCAGTGCCCGTAGACCGGGATGAGCAGCGCGCGCGCGATCGTGTGGAACCGCAGGTTGAACCCGGCGACGGCGGGCGTCACGTCGGAGTCGATGCCGAGCTTCTCGACGTCGAGCGCGTGCACGGCGAACACGTACCGGTGCGGCTCGTCGCCCGCTGGCGGCGCCGCGCCGCCGAAGTCCTTGGTCCCGTAGTCGTTGCGCACCTGGAACGCGCCGGCGGGCAGCTTGCCCGTCCGCGGTCCCGGCGCCTGCGGCAAGCGAGGTCACCGACGCGGGGATGTCGATCACGATCCAGTGCCAGAAGCCGGACCCGGTCGGCGCGTCCGGGTCGTAGCAGGTGACCGCGAAGCTCTTGGTCTCCGCGGGGAACCCGGACCAGGACAGCTGCGGTGAGATGTTCTCCCCGCTCATGCCGAAGCTGTTGTAGACCTGCTTGTCGCCCATCATCTCGCCGTGCGAGACGTCGTCGCTCGTCACGGTGAATGACGGGACCGGCGGCAGGAAGTCGTACGGAAGCGGAGCGCGGTCTGCCATCTAATACCTCCTTGTATTTGAGTCAAACGCTATCGGTGCCGCCCGAACGACCGCCACCCGGCCAGCGGTCCCTGGACGTGAGTGGCAGCGCACGGGACCGTTCACAAATACTCTTATTGCCGAATCTTCCCACGACAAGCGCGGCACGGGCGCGGCAGGAAGCAGGTGATGACTGCGGTGCGGACGGCGGCACAGCGGCACCGGCCGCGGCCGGCAGGGCGAGCACGGCGGCCCGCGCAACCGGCACGGGCGCGGCGGCGACCGGCGCGACCGATGCGGGGCGCGCGGCGGCGGGCGGCCGGGCCGCGACAGCGGCTGCTCGGCCTCCGGCCGCCGGTGGCGCGCCGTGTCCTGCTGGCCCTCGTGCTGCTCGCCGTGCTGTTCTTCACGGTCTCCGGGCTAATCCCCAGCGACCAGCCGCAGCAGACGGCCTGCCACGGCTGCAGCGCCGCCCAGCCCGCGATCGCGCAGCGCTGGACGGCCCCGCTGCCAGGCCCGTGGCTCGCCGGTGGCAGTGGCGGCGTCGCGGGCACCGTGCCCGTCGCCGGCCAGGCGTACGTGGGGGTGGGCGGTGGAATCGCCGTGGTCGGCGACGGGCTGACGCTGACCGCCTTCTCCCTCGGCAACGGCAGTCAACAGTGGCAGGTCACGCTGCCCGCGCCGGCCGGCGCGTCGATCATGTCGGTCCGCGCCTGGCCGGGGGCGGTCACTGCCGGGATTCTGGCGGCCGGCGGCCGGCACCGCACCGAGGCGTTCGTCGACCCGGCGACCGGAGCTGAGTTGCGGAGTACCCGGCGGCGGTGTACGGCGGCGCGGTCGCGGCGTCGCTCACGACCACCGTCATCGTCGGCCGTAAGGGCGTGACCAGCTACGACAACGTGAACAGGCGGGTCCGCTGGTACCGCCCGACCGGTCAGAACAGGACTTGGCGCGCGGACGGGCAGACCCTCTACGTGGCCGAGTCCGCCGACGGCGACCCCGGCTCGTCCCCGGTGACCGCTCTGAAAGTCATAAACCTAAGGACAGGGACTGAACGCACGCTTGGTTCCCCTCTCGGCCACCCCTTCTCCGGCACCCTGGCGATCGCCGACGATGGGATAGTTCTTTTCGCGTCGGCGAGCGGCGTGACCGCGTACAGCGGATCAACCGGCGACCTGCTCTGGTCGATGGCCGGGGCGGTCCCCGAGGGCGCCGATCCGGCGGCCGACCTGATCTACCTGACGTCGGCCGGCACCACGCTGACCGGCGTCGACCCGCTGACCGGCCAGGTGAAGACGTCGGTCTCCGGCTCGGTGGCCGACGGCGCCGCGAGCATGTACGTGGTGCGCGACGGGGTGGCGCTGGGCCTTGACAGCGGTGCGAACGGCGATGCGTGGGGGTACGACGTGGCGGCCGGCCGGGTCACCTGGACCTCGGCTGCGCTGCCCTGGCCGCATTACTTCTCCGACCTGTCCGGGCTCGGCGGCAGCGCCGCCATCTCCGCTGACAGCGATGTGGTGGTCGTCGCCTCCTGCCCGCAGGCCACCTCGGCGGGCGCCTGCGCCGACCCGGAGCTGGTCGCGTTCACCCTCTAGTGCACGCAGTGCCCAAGGCCCCGGGCGGATTAAGGCGCCCGGGGGACCGGGTAGATCGTGGCGTATGAACGCGTTCATGCGAGCCGGGCGCGCGGTTGACGGTTTCCAGCAGCGGTGGCCCCCGCTGGCGTTCCCGATAGCGGTCTGGAAGCGGTTCAACGACGACCAGGCCGGCAACCTCGCCGCGCTCATCGCCTTCAACGGGTTCGTCTCGATCTTCCCGCTGCTGCTCGTCCTGGCCACGGTGCTGAACATCGTGCTCAAGAACGACCCGTCGCTGCATGCCACCCTGCTGGACTCCGCGCTCGCGCAGTACCCGGTGATCGGCCAGCAGATCAAGTCGAACCTCGGATCGATCTCCGGCACCGACCTGCCGTTGGCGATCGGCGTCATCTTTCTGCTGCTCGGTGCCCGAGGCGTCGCCAAGGCCATGCAGCACGCGCTCTGCAAGGTCTGGGAAATCGCGCAGGAAGACCGTCCCGGCTTCCCCCTGTCACAGCTGTGGCCGCTGGCGCTGTTGTTCACTGTCGGGATTGGCTTCGTTGCGACCACCTTTTTGTCCGGCGTGATCGGCGGGGCCGGGCACCTGCTGACCGGGACCGGCGCGCTTATCGGCGCGGTGCTGATATCGCTGACGTTGAACCTCGGCATGTTCTGGCTCAGCTTCCGGCTCGCCACGTTCTTCCGGGTTCGCTGGCGCGACCTGTTGATCGGCGCGAGCATCGCGGCCGTCGTCTGGCAGCTCCTCCAGGTGGTCGGCGGGTACGTGGTCAGCCACCAGCTGCACCGCGCATCCGAGCTGTACGGCACGTTCGGCCTGGTGCTCGGCCTGATCACCTGGCTCTACCTGCAGGCCGAGGTGACCATCTACGCAGTGGAAGTGGACGTGGTGCGCGCCCGGCGGCTCTGGCCGCGGACGCTGCTGGCCGATTCCGATTCCGATTCCGATTCCGATTCCGATTCCGGCGAACCCCGCGACGAGAGCGAGCGGGCCGCAGGCGACAATGGAGCAGGGGGCGAGAACGCGCCTGCACGCGACGGAAAGACAGGGAAGGCCGCCGCATGACTGATCCGCCGCACGTCATCGTTGTTGGGCCGGCTTCGCCGGGCTGGCGACAGTGCGCAAGCTGCGCAAGGCCGGCCTTCGGGTCACCGTGCTCGACAAGAATCTCTACAGCACGTTCCAGCCGCTGCTTTACCAGGTGGCGACCGGCGGTCTTAACCCGGGCGACGTCTCCTACCCGGTCGGCGGGATCACCGGCCGCTGGCAGGCCCGCTATCTGCGCGGCGATCTCGCCGGGGTCGACGTGGTCGCGCAGCGAGTGAAGCTCGCCGACGGGCGGGAGTTCGACTACGACTACCTGATCCTGGCCACCGGGGTGTCGGCGAACTACTTCGGCACGCCCGGCGGGGCGGAGAACACCTTCGGGCTCTACACCAGGGTCGACGCCATAGTCCTGCGCGATCACATCATGAACGGGTTCGAGCAGCTGAGCGCCGACCCCGACGACAAGCGCGAGTTCGCGGTCACCGTGGTCGGCGGCGGGGCGACCGGGGTGGAACTGGCGGGCACCCTGGGCGAGTTCCGCGGCAACGTGCTGCGCTCCACGTTCCCCGACGTGAACCCGGACAGGCTCCACGTCCACCTGGTCGAGATGGCATCGCAACTGCTGATGCCGTTCCACCCGAAGCTACGGGAGTACGCCAGGCAGCAACTGGTCGCCCGAGGCGTGGACGTCAGGCTGAACACGAGGATCTGTGAGGTCCGGCCCGATCGGGTGGTGATCGGTGACGGCGAGTCGCTGCGGAGCGACCTGACGGTGTGGGCGGCGGGCGTCGCCGGGCCGGACGCGCTGGCGGCCTTGGGGCTGCCCCGGGGCAGGGCCGGCCGGGTGCTCGTCGGCCCCGACCTGCGGGTCATGGGATGCGATCGGATTTTCGCGATCGGCGACATCGGGCTGTGCGAGCAGAACCCGTCCCCGCAGCTCGCGCAGCCCGCGCTGCAGGAGGGCAAGCACGCCGCCGAGCAGGTGGTGCACCTGGTGCGCGGCGAGCCGACACAGCCCTTCCGCTATCGCGACAGGGGGACGATGGCCACCATCGGCCGCCGCTCGGCCGTGGTGCAGCTGCCCTTCGGCGTACGGTTCACCGGGACGCTGGCCTGGCTGGCCTGGCTTGGCTTGCACCTGATCTACCTGCTCGGGGGCAGGAACCGGGTCGCGACGATGATCAATCTCTCCTGGCGATACGTCGCCTGGGGGCACCGCGACACCGTGATCGTCGGCGACGAGCCGTCCGAGCCGCTACCGGGGGAGAAGCAGATCGCGGATGCGGCGGCAGCGAAGGCAGCATTGACACAGAAGGCGACAGGGAAGGCGACGGGGAACCCGTAACGCCGCATTACGACCCTGTGTAGTAGCCTGGCCCCATGATCAAGCGGGTTCCGGCCTTCGCCGCCTTGGCGCTCGCCGCGACGCTGGCGGTGGCCGGCTGCGCATCGTCGTCCAACTCGTCCGCTGCGCCGGGCACGTCCGCGATGAGCGCGGCCAACCAGGCCGCCATGCAGAACCCCAACCTGGACCTCGGCAGCTCGCTGGCCGGCGAGAAGGCGCCCGACATCAAGCTGGTCAACCAGTTCGGCCAGCCGATGTCGCTGAGCCAGTTCCGCGGCCGGGTGGTCATCCTGGCGTTCAGCGACTCCGAGTGCACGACGGTCTGCCCGCTGACCACGCAGTCGATGGTCATGGCGAAGGAACTGCTCGGGAAGGCGGGCGACTCGGTCCAGTTGCTCGGCGTGGACGCGAACCCGGAAGCCACCAAGGTGTCCGACGTGATGGCGTACTCCCGCGCGCACAGCATGGTCAACCATTGGGACTTCCTGACCGGTTCCGACGCCCAGCTCAAGTCGGTCTGGAAGGCCTACAACATCGAGGTGGCGATCGAGGCCGGGCAGATCGACCACACCCCCGCGCTCTACGTGATCAACCAGCAGGGCACGCTCGAAAAGCTCTACCTGACCGCGATGGCGTACTCCAGCGTGACCCAGTCCGCGCAGGTGCTTGCCACCGAGGTGTCCAGCCTGCTGCCGAGCCACCCGAAGCTGTCCAGCGTCGAATCGCTCGCCACCATCCCGGCGCAGACCCCGGCGGACACGGTCTCGCTGCCCGCGGCGGTCCCGTCGGCCGACGGGAAGACAGGCACCGTGCCGCTGGGACCGGGCAAGTCGAGGCTGGTGGTCTTCTTCGCCACCTGGCTCACCGAGACCTCCGACCTGTCAGCCGAGATGACCGCGCTCAACACCTATGCCAAGGCGGCTGCGAAGAGCCACCTGCCCGCGCTGACCGCGGTCGACGAGACCGTGACCGAGCCCTCGAAGGCGACGGTGACTGCCTACCTGCGCACGCTCGGCCCGCTCGACTACCAGGTCGCGCTGGACACGACGGGCCGGGTGGCCGACGGCTACGGCGTGCAGGATCAGCCCTGGCTGGTTCTGGTGAACGCGGCCGGCAAGATCACCTGGTCGCATGACGGCTGGGTGTCGCTCGCCGCGCTGGACAAGGCCGCTGCGGCGCACGCCTGAAATGGGGCGCACACCCGAAACAAGGTGATGCCCGCCAGCCATTAATGACAGCTGGCCGCAATCACCGGGATATAGGTTAGGGGCATGGCGCAGCGGGACTGGCATGAGTGGCATGCCGCGTACGACCAACCCGGCAGCAGCCTGGCCACGCGGCTCTCCTGGGTGCAGGACCGGATCAGGGCCGCTCTCGACGCCGCCCCGGCCGGCCCGGTCCGCGCGATTAGCCTCTGCGCCGGCCAGGGGCGCGACCTGATCGGCGCGCTGGCCGACCACCCCCGCGCCCGGGACGTGACGGCCCGCCTGGTCGAACTCGACCCGCGCAACACCGAGGTGGCCGCCCGCCTCGCCGCGGAATCGGGTCTGGACAACGTTGAGATCGTCACCGGCGACGCCTCGCTGACCAGCCAGTACGCCGACCTCGTCCCGGCCGACCTGGTGCTCGCCTGCGGCCTGTTCGGGAACATGACTGACGCCCACGTCGAGCAGACGATCGGTTACTGCGCCCAGCTCTGCGCCGAGGGCGGCACCGTCGTCTGGACCCGCGGCCGCTGGGCGCCGGACCTGGTCCAGCGCGTCTGCGCCTGGTTCGAGGAGCGCGGCTTCGAGCGAGTCTCGCTGACAAGCCCGAACTACGCCCAGTGCGTCGGCGCCCACCGCCGCACCGCCCCGCCCGCCGCGCTGGAGCCCGACGCGGTCATGTTCGCCTTCACCAACCATCACACCAGGACCGGCCCGGCCCGTTCCTGAGGCAGCCCCGTCAAGAGGATCCCTCCGTGCAGATGCAGACGGCAACCGGCAGCCTGCCGCCGCCGTTATCGAGGTTAGGGCCAAGTCCGAGGTGGTCGCCTGGCAGGGCCCGCCTGCCACCGTGGGGAGAACTTCTGCATAAGAAGTATTATTAGTTCTGTGGCAGATATAAGAGGCGTGATCGACGCGGCGACTGCCCGCGGCCTCGGCGGCGTTGGGCCCGGAGTTGCCCGTTGCTCGGCGGGTGTCGAATGGTGACGCTGCTGCGAGAGCCCGCCAGGCCCGCGATGATCCGCGATCACCCGCTTGCGCCGTGGTTCGCGGTCGGCGCCGTCTGCTTCGGCGCGTTCATGGGACAGCTGGACGCAAGCGTCGTGACGGTGGCCTTCCCGGCGCTGCAGAGGCAGTTCGGCACCGGGCTGGCGGGGACGCAGTGGGTGTCGCTCGCGTACCTGCTCGCGCTGACCGCGCTGCTGGTGCCGGCCGGCCGCTGGTCGGACCGGGCCGGGCGCAAGCTGCTCTACTTGTACGGGTTCGTGCTGTTCGCGGTGACATCGGCGGCCTGCGGGCTCGCCACCTCGCTCGTCATGCTCATCGCCCTGCGGGTGGCACAGGCGTGCGGCGCGGCGCTGCTGCAGGCGAACAGCGTGGCGCTCGTCGTCACCAGCGTCCCCGTGCGGACCCGGCGGGCGGCGCTCGGCGTGCAGGCGGCGGCCCAGGCCGTCGGCCTCGCCTCGGGCCCGGTGATCGGCGGGGTGCTGGTCGAGACGGTGGGCTGGCGCTGGGTGTTCTTCCTCAACGTGCCGGTGGGCCTGCTCGCGGTCGTGGCCGGCTGGTACCTGCTCCCGCGCACTCGCCGCGCCGTTAATCGTGGCGCCGGCGATGATCGTGGCGCCGGCGATGATCGTGGCGCTGGCGGGCACGCGGTCGGCCAGCACGGTGACGGCGGCCCGTCTGGTGGCGGCTGGGGCGGCGCCGACCTGGGCGGGATGGGGCTGCTGGCCGCGACGACTTCGGCCGGGATGCTGGCCATCTCCTCGCTGTCCGGGCTCGGCCTGCCCGCCTGGGCGGTCGTTGCGTGCGTGGCCTTCGCGTTCCTTGCGGGAGCTCTCCTGGTCCGGCAGGAGCGGCGGGTCGCCGCCCCGCTCCTTGACCTGCCAGCCCTGTCGGCCTCGGGCACCGGGCCCGCGCTGGGCGGCGCGCTCTGCTCCTACCTGGTCCTGTTCGGTCCGCTTGTGCTGTTCCCGCAGGTGATCTCCTCTCGGGGCGGCAGCGCCGCCGCGGCAGGCCTGCTGCTCACCGCGCTGCCCGTCGGCTTCGGCCTCGCCGCCGCGTTCGCGGACCGGCTGCTCCCGGCCGGGTGGTCGAACAGGCGCCGGTGCGCCCTTGGCGGCGCGCTGGCAGCTGCTGCCGCTGCCGCGCTGGCGGTGCCCGTGTCCGATGCGGGAACGATGGCGCTGCTCGGCGTGCTCGGCGCGGGCCTCGGCATATACACTCCGGCGAACAACGCGGAGATCATGGCGGCGGTGCCGGCCAGGGACGCGGGGGCGGCAGGCGGGATGGTGAACATGACCCGAGGGATCGGAACGGCGCTGGGGGTTGCCGTCGTGACGCTCGGACTGCACGCCGGGGCGCGCCTCGGGTGGCAGGACGCCGGCCTAACGCTATCGATGGCGGCGCTCGCCGCCGTCGCGCTGATCGGGGTCTGGTGCGGCCTGCGCGGCGCCCGGGCCGTTCCCGGCGTGGTGCGGTGACCGGCGGCGAGAGCGGCCCGCAGCCGGACGGCCTGGCCGAGGGGATCGCCCGGCTCCGTCGCGCCCTTCGCCGCGGTGCCCGCGTCGCCGATCCGGGCAACACGCTCGCCGTGGCTCAGCTTGAGCTGCTCACGGCGCTCGCCGAGCACCCGGGGGCGCGCCCGGGTCAGCTAGCCCGGCTGCTCAACATGCGGCCCAACACGGTCACCACGATCGTCAACGCGCTCAGCGCGCGCGCCATGCTCGACCGGGTCACCGCCTCGGGCGACAAGCGCGCCGTCGAGCTGACCGCGACCGCGGCCGGCCGCGAGGCAGTGCTCGCGTGGCAGGCGACCAACGCGGCCGTGCTTCACCTGGCCCTCTCGACGTTGCCGGCCAAGCAACGCCGCGCCCTGGCCGCCGCCGTTCCCGCCCTCGACGCCCTGGCCAGCGCGATCGACCGCCTAGCGGACGCCACGGACCCCTCAGATACAGCCGACTGACCCGATGTGCCAGCGTTACATGGGTAACCGGCAGAATGGCGACTGGGATCAGGGCGCATCCGGAGGAGAGCCACTCGCATGTCATGGTCTAGTCGCCTTGCCTCGCTTTTGCCGGGGGCGGTCGCGCGAGACACGGGTGGCGCCGAGCCGGACCCGAGGTTCACCTTCGCCAACGAGCGCACGTTCCTCGCCTGGAGCCGGACGGCGCTCGCCCTGGTGGTGGCGGGGCTTGGCATCGTCCAGTTGCTGCCGCCGTTCCCTGGCGTCCCGGCCGGACGTCACCTGCTCGGCGTGCCACTGATCGCGCTGGGCGCGGTGCTCGCGGTGATCGCCTACGCGGAGTGGGTGCGCAACCAGCACGCGCTGCGCCGGGGCGAGCCGCTGCCGAAGTCGAACATGCCGTGGATCCTGGCCGCGACGATCACCGGGATGGCGATCATCTCCGCCATCGTCTTGCTCATCTCCGCCGTTCGATGACAACGCCGCAGGCCCCCTCGCCAGGCGACGGAGCGCAGCGGGGACGTGACCAGGGCCAGGGCCAGGGCCAGGGCCAGGGCCAGGGCCAGGGCCAGGGCCAGGGCCACGACAACGACCAATCGGGCGACGACCTGGAGGAGCTCACCCCGGGCCTGGCGCAGGAGCGAACGTCGCTGGCGTGGACTAGGACCGCGATCTCGTTCGCCGCACTGGGCGGCGTCATGCTCAAGGCGAACGTGGTCACCGGCCTGATCATCTTGGCGGTCGCCCCGGTGATCTGGCAGCTTGGCCGGGTGACGCGGGGCGGCGCCCCGGGGGCCAGCGATCGGGTGCCGGCCGTGCCGGTGGTGGGCGCGACCCGGCTGTTCATCATCGCCGTCACGATCGCCGCGGTCGCGCTGCTCTGCCTCATCGTCGCGATCTTCGGCCAGTCCGTCCCCGGCGCCCTCCGCTGATCGGAGGCATAGGCTGCTCGGGCATAGTGGGACCGTGGATCAGCGACCCAGGCCGAGGACGGCCGAACTGCTCGACCTCGCTCCGCACCCTGAGGGGGGCTGGTATCGCGAGACGTGGCGCGCCCCCCCGGAATCCGTGCCGGACGGCTACCCGGGACCGCGGGCGGCGGCCACCGGGATCTACTTCCTGCTGGCCCCGGGCGAGGAGTCCGCCTGGCACCGGGTCAGGTCCGACGAGGTCTGGCTCTGGCACTCCGGTGGCCCGCTCACCCTGCTCGACGGCGGCTCCGCGGACGCGCCCGCGGACACCCCGACCGCCGTCACCGTGGGACCGGACCTAGCGGCCGGCCAGCAGCCGCAGCACGTCATCTCGGCCGGCCACTGGCAGTCGGCCCGCCCCGCCGCCACGGCCGAGGTCCTGGTGAGCTGTGTGGTCGCCCCTGGCTTCGACTTCGCCGACTTCACTCTTTTTGCGACTCGAGCCGGCCGACATCCCGGTATCTGAGTAGCCGGCGTCGGTCGCCGTGCGGCGGCGGGCTCAGTTCGCGGGGAAGGCCTCGGCCAGGGCTTCGGCGATCATCTGGCCCCGGTGGGCGTAGCCGTCCGAGGTGAAGTGGATCCCGTCGTTGATGTACCAGGAGGTCTGCACGACGGCCGGCCAGTTATATAGCCGCATGTTCGGATAGTTCGGCAGGGCCTGCTGCAGAGCCTGGTTCCAGAGCTCCATGTTCTGCTCCGAGTACGGACCGGAGGTGAGCACGGATTTCACCTCGACCCACATGACCGGCTGGTTGCCGATCAGCGACATCATGTCCTTGATCCGCGCCTCCCGGCTGACCTCCGACCCGACGTACACGTCGGCGGTGTCGTTGGTGCCGAGCGCGATCACCCAGCAGCCGTGGTAGCCGCTCTTCAGCATCTGGCTCGCCATCGTGGCAGCGTTCGGGGTTCCCGGCAGCGACTCGACCACCGAGGTGGCCCCGACCACCTTGTCGTAGGTGGTCTTCACGCCGACGTCGGCGTACTGGGCGGGGATTTGCTGCGCCTTGTCGGGCAGGTAGTCGCTGGAGAACAGCCCGTCCGAGGTGGAGTCCCCGATGTGCACGACCGAGGTGCAGGAGGTCCGGGGCGGCGGCGTCGGCAGCGCGGCCACGGTGGCCGCGCCGTTGGCCAGGGTGGTCGCCGGCCCGCCGATGACCGGCTGGGGTGCGTAGTCTCCGGTGGTCGACTGCCAGGTCGAGTCGTCGCTTGAGCCGGCGGTCCCGCTGTTGCGGCCGTCTGCCGTCGTCGAGGCGGACCGCGTCGCCGCCGATCTGCGGCTCTGCGTCCCCGCCGCGGCCGACTGGGTGAGCGCCGTGCCGTCCGTGCCCGTCTCCGCGGTGGCGCCCGCCCCGGTGTTCTGGTGGGCGTTCACCGAGGTGACGCCGGCGGTGATGCCCGCCACCGCGAGCAGGCACATTCCGCCGACGGCCAACGGCGAGCCGAGCACGCTGAGCCGCTGCCAGGGGCGAGTCCCGCCGTCAGCAGCCGATCCATCGGCCGCCGCAGCCCCGACGGCGGGTCGAGTCGGCCACCGGCGCAGCCCCCCGCGGCGGATGGGCTCTTCGATGAACTTCCAGGAGAGCGCGGCGATCACGACGGTCGCCGCGACCAGGGCCACCGCCCGCACCAGGCTGACCGGGTTGCCGGCGCTGCCGGGAGGGGCGGTCAGCACGATGATCGGGTAGTGCCAGAGGTAGATGCCGTAGGACCGGACGCCGATCCAGCGCAGCGGTCGGCAGCCCAGCGCCACCCCGACCAGCCCGCCCGGCGTTGCCACCGCGGCCACCACGACGGCCGTGGCCACCGACAGTGCCACGAGTCCGCCTTGGAACATGAACGCCGAGTACTGGTTGGTCCGCCACACCAGGAGCACGATCACCGCGAGCCCGACCACGCCCGCTCCGTCAAGCAGTCGCCGCGCGCCGGCCGACAGCGCCCGGCCGCCCCGGCGGGTAGGCCACACCATCGCGACCGCCGCGCCGATCAGCAGCCCGAACGCCCGCGTGTCGGTTCCCTCGTACACCCGGGTCGGGTCGTAGCCGGGGTGGTACAGCCAGACCATCTCGATCGCCGACGCCGCCGCTAGCACGAGCGCGACGCCGGCCATCGCCCACCGCGCCCGCTGGCTCAGATAGCGAGACCCGCCAGCGGAGGCTGCGGAGCCTGAGCTAGCGGAGCCTGCAAGGCCCAGGCCAAGGCCGTCCACGAGCGCGCCTCCTTGGCCGCGCCGCCGCTTCATCATCCGCCCCGCGACGAGCACCATGAGCAGCACGACCCACGGCCATACGAGGTAGAACTGCTCCTCCACGGCCAGCGACCAGAGGTGGTCAAGCGGCGCGGGCGGGGCGAACCTCGCGTAGTAGGAGGTGTGCTGCTCGATGTACCACCAGTTGTTCATGTAGACCGCGGACGCGACGACGTCGCCCCGGTAGCCGGGCACGAACGACCGAGCGAACCCGTTCACCCACACCGTCACCACCGCGAGCATCACGAACAGCGCCGGCAGCAGCCGTCGCGCCCGTCGCAGCCAGAAGTCCTTGAGCTTCATCCGCCCTTTAGCGGCGAACTGCCCGACCAGGATGTCGGTGATGAGATAGCCGCTGAGCGTGAAGAACACGCTCACTCCGAGCAACCCGCCCTGCGCCCAGCCGTAGCCGAGGTGGTAAGCGACTACGGCGGTCACGGCGAGCGCGCGCAGTCCGTCTAGCCCCGGCAGATACTTTTGGTCGCTCCGAACAGGTTCCGGCATCATCGCCCCCGCGGTTTCACTCGTTACCGTTGCGATCAGTGCCTGGCCGCTTCGGGAGAGACGAATGCAGCTCAGCCGTTACCTATAGTTACCGTATGACTACTCAAGGAAACCTAGGTCGGGTCCGCGCGGTGTGAGGCGCAGGTATCAGCGCAGGTAGGAGAGCAGCATCGTTGCTGCCATCGGCTAGTCACGTTGGCGATCATCATGATGGTCGTGGTCTGCATGCTCGCAGTGCTCGCGGTCGGCATCCGCTCCACCAGCCGCGGCCGCTGAGGCCTCTAGACGAATGTGCCCAGCAGCGAGGGCGGCTACCCGGGGAGGGTCGTGTGGAGGCCGAAGCGGGGGAGTATGGCGTTGTCGAGGAACCGGGTGACGCCGCAGATCCGGTCGCCCGCCAGGGTAAGGGCGATCATTCCCTGACCGCTGGCGGGGGGCGCGTCGCTGTCGGAGACGTAGCAGGCAAAAACCGGCTGCCGGTTGGCCCGGACGGGGACGAGCCGGAACCGGATTGCGCCGCCCCGGAAGACCAACGCCGTCAGCAGGGCGGCGGCGGCCGCCCGGCCGCGGAACCCCAGCGGCCACGGCGGCATGGTGAGCCAGGCGTCGTCGGTCAGCATGGAGACGAGCGTGGTCACGTCGCCGTGCTCGAAGGCGTCGGTGAACCGGTCGATGACCTCCCGCTCGGCGGCCGACCCGGGCAGTGGCACCTGGCTGAGCGTGTCGCCAGGGAGCAATCCGGAAAGGGAGGCCCGCGCCCGCTTCAGCGAGCCGTTGACCGCGTCCAGGCTGCAGTCCAGGATTTCGGCGGCTTCCGCGGCCCGATACCCGAGCACGTCGCGGAGCACCAGGGCGGCCCTTTGCCGCGGCGAGAGGTGCTGTAGCGCGGTGATGAAGGCGAGCGAGATCGACTCGCGCGCCTCGTAGCGAGCCTCGGGGCCGGGCGTCGCGTCAGGCAGCCCCGCGAGGAGCTCGTCCGGATAGGGCTCGAGCCACGTCGGCTCGTCGTCAGTCGCGGGCTCGGGCAGTGCGGTCAGCATGCTCGCCATGACCGTTCCTGGAACGCCCGGCAAGGTCGGGGTGCCGCGTCGCGCCGCGAGCGCGCGGACCTTACTGGCCCGCAGCGCGTTGAGGCACTGGTTGGTGGCGATCCGGTACAGCCAGGCCCGCAGCGAGGAACGTCCCTCGAACTGGCCGATTCCGCGCCAGGCGGCGATCAGGGTTTCCTGCAGCACGTCCTCGGCGTCCTGCGCGGAGCCGAGCATCCGGTAGCAGTGCACCTGCAGCTCGCGCCGGAACGGCTCGGTGAGCTTACCGAATGCCTCTCCGTCCCCAGCCTGGGCGAGGGAAAGCAGCGCGGCGTCAGCCGCCAGCGGCTCGGTCACGGGCCCTCGCACCTCCACGACATCGGCGACGTCAGCAACTTAGCCGACTTCGAGAAAGTATCGCGCCGGACGGCCATTTTTCATGCCGAGGCGTGTCTCAGCTGATGGTGACGTCAACGGTGACGGGACATCCGGCATGCGCTGGTGCGGGGCGGAGGAGTAGGAGTGAGCCGACCCGTCCTGAGGGGGGCTCGCATGCCTCCTGTCGCCGTTGACGTCACAGCAGCGCCGCCGGGAAGCTGGACGGGGGCCTAGATGACCGCTTGACGTGATCCGGCGGGAGAAGGCCTCGCGGATCGATCCGGCGGTGCCCAATGCGGCGCGGGCGGCGATCTCCTTTCCTGGGGCGAGTTATGCAGGGTGGCTCATGCGCGGTGAGGCGGACTTAAAAATTTGGTTTTGTGGAGGTTCGCTGGCCTTGCGCATAGCGCTTTTCTTCCATCAAGAAAAAGTTTCAACTATCTTTAGCGCGCCGGGTGACACCCGCTGGAACCAGGAACGTCCTCGCTGTCCCCGTTGACGTTACAGCGGAGCCGCTGGGAAGCTAGACGCGGGGGGAAAACATGATTGATGACTGGCAAATTGACGCGATCCGGCGGGAGAAGGCCGCGCAGATCGATCCGGCGGTGCCCAACGCGGCGCGGGTTGCGGATTACCTGAATGGCGACAGGAACAATTTTGAAGCCGACCGCACCGCCGCGCGGATCATGCTTTCCACCGCGCCTGCCATCGCGGCGATCGTGCCCGCTGTCCTTGCCTTCCAGCAGCGCGCCGTGCGTTTTCTTGCGGTCGAGGCGGGCATCCGGCAGTTCCTCGACGTCGGTACTGGCCTCCCAGGCGTGCAGACCAATCGCGACATCTTCCAGGCGGCTGACCCGGCGTGCCGGGTTGTCTACGTGGACAACGACCCGATGGTGCTGTCGTATGTACGGGCCTTCTCGACATCAACGTCGCAGGGAGCGGTCGCCGCGCTCGACGCGAAGCTAACCGACCCGGCCGCGCTCCTCGCCGGGGCGGCCGCGACACTGGACTTCCGGCGGCCCATCGCCATACTGCTGCCATCCACGCTTCCGTTCATCCAGAGCACCGCGCGGGCTGCCGGCATCGTGTCCACCCTGCTGGCGGCCTTGTGCCCCGGGAGCTATCTCGCCCTCTGCCACGTGGCGAGCGACCTGGATCCAATGATCGGGGCCGGCGCCGATCATTGGAACAGGATGTCGTCGCTGCACATCACCCTTCGCTCGCGCGCCGAGGTGGCCGGCTTCACCGCAGGCCTGGTCCTGGTTGAGCCCGGCTTGGTGCCGGTGAACGAATGGCGCCCGGCCTCCGGCGGGAACGGCCTTGACCAACTGGTCCCCGTCTACGCAATGCTGGCGAGGAAACCGGGGTCAGCCCGTCCTGCGGGCTAGCAATCCCATGTCTGTGCCGTGGTTACTTGTGCGGCGATACGACGGAAGATCGCGCCGATCCGCCGCGGATCCTAAGTCGGTAGCCATCGTTGCCACCCAGAACAATACTGAGTATGCTACTCGGCATGATGCTGAGTAAGGCTAGGTCATGAGCGTCCGCCACGCGCTGCTGGCGCTGCTGAGCGAGGGTCCCAAGTACGGACTGCAGCTTCGCGAGGAGTTCGAGGCCCGCACCGGCGAGGTCTGGCCGCTGAACGTGGGGCAGGTGTACACGACGCTGCAGCGGCTGGAGCGCGACGGGCTGGTGGAGTCCGACGGGACCGGCGAGGAAGGCCCGCAGCGGGGCTTCCGCATCACGGCCGACGGCGAGCGGGAGCTAGCGCAGTGGCTGCGCACGCCGCCGGACCTGAGCTCGCCACCGCGGGACGAGCTGGTGATGAAGGTGCTGGTGGCGCTGCGCATGCCGAGCGTCGACGTGCACGCGGTGATCCAGGCGCACCGGCGCTACCTGGTGGAGCTGATGCAGCAGTGGACCCGGATCAAGGAAGACGACGCCGGGACCGATCTGAGCATGCTGCTGGCGGTCGACGCCGAGCTGTTCCGGCTTGACGCGGTCGTCCGCTGGCTGGACGCCGCCGAGGCCCGCGTCAGGCGCGCGGCCGCCGAAGGCACGCTGACTTGGGCGGACAAGGCGCGCCCGGAGAATCAGACAAGAGCGCCGCTGCCACGGCACCGGCGGGAAGCGAGAACACGGCGATGAGCATGATAGAGCTGCGCCAGGTATCCAAGTCCTACGGGCAGGGCAGCGCCGAGGTGCACGCCCTGCACGAGGTCAACCTGGTGGCGGACGAAGGCGCGATGGTGGCGGTGATGGGCCCAAGCGGCTCGGGCAAGAGCACCCTGCTGACCATCGCCGGTACCCTGGAGGAGCCCACCTCCGGCGATGTGCTGATCGCCGGCCAGTCGGTCGGCAGGCTGTCCCACGGCGCCAAGGCGCGGTTGCGGCGGCGCGTGATCGGCTACGTGTTCCAGGACTTCAACCTGCTGCCCGGGCTGACGGCGGCGGAGAACGTCTCGCTGCCGCTCGAGCTGGACGGGGTATCCGGCCGCAAGGCGCGGGTCGCGGCGCTCGAAGCGCTGGACAGACTCGGCCTGTCCGAACGCGCCTCCCACTATCCGGACCAGATGTCCGGCGGCGAACGGCAGCGGGTCGCGATCGCGCGCGCGATGGTGGGCGACCGGAAGCTGCTGCTGGCCGACGAGCCGTCCGGCGCGCTTGACTCGGTCAACGCCGAGGCGGTGATGCGCCTGCTGCACGACGCGTGCAAGAACGCCGGGATGACCGCGGTGGTCGTGACGCACGACGCGCAGCTCGCGTCCTGGGCGGACCGGGTGCTGTTCCTACGGGACGGCCGGGTCACCGACCAGACCGCGCCGGCCGCCGGCCCGGAGTCCCTCCTCATCCCTGAAGGCAGCCAATGAGCGCCACGGCGGTAGCGGAACGGCCGACCCGGAGACCGACGGGCGGCGGCGTGCCCGCCCGCCGTGCGGTCATCCGCTGGGCGATAAGGCTGCTGCGCCGCGAATGGCGGCAGCAGCTCCTCATCCTCGCGCTGATCACGGTCGCGGTCGGCGCCACCGTCGTCGCCTCCACGGTCGCGACCAATACACCCGCCTCGGCTGCCGAGGTGCTCGGCACCGCGCAGGACGCCGCGTCGATCTCCGGCACGCCCGCGACGATCAACGCCGGGATACAGCGGATCGAAGCGCCTTTACGGCCAGGCCGACGTGATCGAGAACGAGACCGCCCCCGTTCCCGGCACGCAGAACACCTTCGACCTGCGGGCGCAGAACCCGCACGGGCCGTTCGGCGGGCCGCTGCTGAGCCTGGTCAGCGGCCAGTACCCGGCCACCGCGAACCAGATCGCGGTCACCAGCGGCGTCGCCACCGACTTCCAGTCTGCACGTCGGCAGCAGCTGGACCATCGCCGGGCGGACCTGGAAAGTGACCGGCATCGTCGCGAACCCGCAGAGCCTGCTGGACGAGTTCGCCCTGGTGATCCCCGGCCAGGTCACGGCCCCGAGCGACGTCACGGTGCTGTTCGACGCGCCAGGCAGACCGCGAGCGCCGTCGAGTACGCAGACGGGCCTGCACGTCACCACCGCCCAGACGGTGGCCAACACCAACGAGATCAACCCCGAGACGATCTCGATCGCCGCGGCCGTCCTCGGCATGCTGCTGATCGCGCTCGTCGGCATCGGCGGCTTCACCGTCCTCGCGCAGCGCAGGCTGCGGGCGATCGGCATGCTCGCCGCCCAGGGCGCCACCGAGCGCAACATCAGGCTCGTCGTACGGGCCAACGGCGCCGCCACCGGCGTCGTCGGCGCCGTCGCGGGGCTGGTGCTCGGCTTCCTGGCGTGGCTCGCCGTACCGGCCAGCAGGCGGAGAACAGCGCGCACCACGTCATGGGCGCGTTCCAGCTGCCGTGGACGGTCATCGGCATCTCCATGGTCCTCGCGGTCATCGCGACCTACTTCGCCGCCTCCCGGCCCGCCAAGGCGATCGCGAAGACCCCGGTCGTGGCGGCGCTGGCCGGCCGCCCGCCCGCGCCGAAGAAGGACGCGCCACCTGGCCGTGCCGGTCGGCCTCGTGCTTCCTGGTCGTCGCGTTCCTCCTGCTCGGCGCGGCCGGCGCGGCGGTCGGCGGAGGCGGGAATCAGGCAACGGGATGCTGGAACTCGTCGTCGGCTTCATCGCGCTCGCCGTCGCCATCGTGCTGCTGGCCCCCGCGCTCCTGGCGGTGGTCGCCGCCGCCGGCACAGCGCGCTCCCGATCGCGATCAGGCTGGCGCTGCGGGACCTGGCCAGGTACCGGTCGCGGTCCGGCCCGGCGCTGGCGGCGATCAGCCTCGCCACGCTGATCGCGGTCATCATCTGCGTGGCCGAGCGCGGCCCGGTTCGGCAACGTCCTCGACTACGCCGGCCCGAACCTCACCTCCAGCCAGCTGATCGTCTACGCGCCGGTCGGCCGCTCGGCCAGGCGTCCGACCGCCCAACGGCCCGCGGCTCCAGCGGCCCGACCGCGGCCAGATGGCGGCCGAGGCGAAGATCGCGCAGAAGATCGCCGCCGACCTCGGCACCACCAGCATGATCGCGCTGGAGACGACGCAGCGCGGGCCTCCACCCACGCGGCGCCCGGCCGCTCCTGGTCCGGCCAGATCTACGTGGCCACGCCGCAGTTGCTCAAGGCGTTCGGCATCAGCCAGAGCGAGATCAACCCGGACGCCGACATCCTCACGATGCGGCCCGGGCTGTCCACGATGTGCCTGATGCAGCTCACCTACGGCAACAACAGCGCCGGCAACTACGGCGGCCGCGGCGGCGGCGGCCCGAACGGCAGCAACCAGTGGCCCTGCCCGGCGGGCTCCTGCATCGCCAACCCGCCGATCCAGGAGATCAGCCAGCTGCCGTCGGGCACCTCGGCGCCGAACACGGTGGTCACCGAGCACGCGATCACCACGCTGCACCTGCAGAGCTCGATCAGCCCGAACGGCTGGCTCATCACGGTGCCGAACGGCCTCACCGCCGCCCAGATCACCACCGCCCAGCAGCTCGCGGCGGCGGCGGCCGGGACTGAGCGTCGAGACCCGCAACAGCATCCCGTCGCTGGCGCAGATCATCGACGCGGCCACGATCTTCGGCATCGTGCTCGCGCTGGGCATCCTCGGCATGAGCGTCGGCCTGGTGCGCAGCGAGGCGAGCCGCGACCTGCGCACCCTGGCCGCCACCGGGGCGAGCGGCACTACCCGCCGCACGATCACGGCCGCGACCGCGGGCGCGCTCGGGTTCACCGGCGCCCTGGTCGGGATCATCGGCGGCTACCTCGCGGCGATCGGCTTCTTCCGGCAGCAATTCGCTCGACGGCCTGTCGTCGCTGACCAGCATCCCGGTGACCAACCTGCTGGTGATCCTGGTCGGCATGCCGCTCGTCGCGGCCGTCCTCGGCTGGCTGCTGGCCGGCCGCGACCCAGCCGCCATCGGCCGCCAGCCACTCGAGTAAACGCCGAACGCAACCCCGGTGCCCTTGGCGCCTCACTCCCGCCCCGAGTGAGGCGCCAGGCCCAATAGCCCCACCCCGCCGCCGGCCCGGCCCGGTTACCGCTGCCCGCTCACCGCATGCGGCGCAACCGTCGGCCCGGCCCGGTTACCGCTGCCCGCTCACCGCATGCGGCGCAACCGTCGGCCCGGCCCGGTTACCGCTGCCCGCTCACCGCATGCGGCGCAACCGTCGCACTAACACCGTGATGCCCTCAGACGTAACAGCCGGGCTTCCTTAGAGCCGCCAGCTTCCTATCACTTCTGACCACTTTTTCGCCTTCCTATCAGTTCTGACCATTTCCATGTCCGCTTTGACATGATTTGTCTAGTCAAAAGTGATAGAAAGATGGGATCGCGTGGTCAGAACTGATAGAAGGCGAGGCCGGCGACCGCGGCGGAACCGGGTGCGGAGTGGCGCACGGGCGCCGGGTGGCGCATGGTGCGGCTAGGGCTCGGGGATTTGAAGATCTTTCATTCTGAACGGACCGTTGCTTCGCCTCCGACCGCCCGCGCGACGCCTCTGCGGGCCGGCCAGTTCAGGAAAGGCGACGGTCAAGCCGCCAGAAGCAACCAGGCCAGGGTGAGGGGCCGAGCACCTTGATCGTGCCAGGTGGTCGGCGCCAGCATCCCAGTGGCGAGGTTCAGCAGGGTCGTCTTCCCCGCTCCGTTCAGACCTACCAGGCCGACGACGCGCCCGGCGGGGATGGGCAGCGAGCAGTCGGTCAGCGCCCACTGCCTGCGGTACCGCTTGCCGGGCCCCTCAGCTTTTATGACGGCGGTCACGCTATGTCCTCCTCGCTGGCGGACCGAAAAGTGCTCACGAACAGCGCCTCGATGGACTCGTCGTCAAGCCCGGCGCGCCGGGCCTTGGACAGCCAGCGCAGCAGCTCGCGGCGCAGCGGGCCGTGCGCGGCCAGCGGGCCGCCGTCCAGGGTGGCGGTCACGAACGTCCCGATTCCCGGCCGGGCCGCCGCCAGCCCCTCGTATTCCAGCTCGCGGTAGGCCTTGAGCACCGTGTTGGGGTTGATCGCCAGGCCCGCCGCCACGTCCTTGACCTTGGGCAGCTGATCACCCTTGCGCAGCAGTCCCAGTCGCAGCGCCTGTCGCACCTGGTGAATCAGCTGCATGTACGGCGCGACGCCGGACCGGTAGTCCAGGTGAAACTCGATCACCGCGCCTCCACTTTATACGGCACTTTATCTAGGTACCTAGCACTATAGCTAGATACCCCGGCCGAACGCGTAAGGAAAAACGCGTAAGGGGGAAGCGCCTAAGGGGAAAGAGGATAGGCAACTGACCGAGAGATTCAAAGCTTTTCCCGATGCTGACCGCCACCGCCGGAGAATCTCCCGCCGCCGCGACCGACGAAGGCGAGAAGGCTTCCTATCAGTTCCTGTCGCCCAAACACTGACAAAACGGTCACAGAAATGGCAGAACTGATAGGGAGGCGCGCTGAGGGTGATCAATATTAGTCTGCGGCGCGCTATACCGTCTTGCGCTATACCGTTTGACGGTATAGCGTGTGCTGAGTGAGAGTGACGAGCGAGGCGCGGAGGTTGACATGAGAGACGGGCTGGACCGGTGGGCCGACCCGCCGCTGCTGGTGCTGGCCAGCCTGGCGGAGGAGCCGAAGCACGGGTATGCGATCACGCAGGACATCGCGGACACGATGGGGGTGCGGCTGTCCGCGGGCACGCTGTATGCGGTGATCTCGCGGCTGGAGTCGCGCGGGCTGATCGAGCCGCTGGAGTCCGACGACCGGCGGCGCCCGTACCGGCTCACCGCGGCCGGCGCCCGCGAGCTGGCGGAGCAGTCGGAGCGGATGCACCAGGTGGCCTCCGTCGCGCAGCGGCGGCTGCGCGCCAACTACGGCTGGGCCGGCGCGTGAGCGCCCGGCAGCCCCGGCAGGCAGGGGGAGCCGACGTCCTGGCCCGTGCGGCGCTGGGCCTGTACCCGCCGGCCTGGCGGGCCCGTTACGGGGATGAGGTCCGGGCGCTGCTGGAGGATTCCGGGGCCGGCGTGCGGGCCGCTGTCAGCCTGGCCTGGCACGCGGTTCCCGCGTGGGCCTGGCCGCCGCGTCACCTGCATGACCGGCCGGGGCGGATGCGGGCGAGCCTGGCCACGGCGGGCGATGGCGTGGGCGCTGCTGGCCGGCCTGGCGGCCGTGTTCGTGCAACTGGCCCAGGCGCAGGGGTCTTCGCAGGCCCTGACCCTGGCCCGGCACCCGGTCATCCAGTGGTCGTACTGGGTATTCGATGGCTGCGGTCATCATTTCGGTGCTGGCCGTGGCCGTCGGGGGCGTGCCACTGTGGCTGCGCATGCTCCGCGATGCCCGCGGTACCCGCCGCCCGCGTGAGCTGGCGTGCCTGCTCGCGCCGGTTGTGGTGCCCGCCACCTATCTCGCCGCGAGTGCCGCGATAGCCGGCCTTGTCCGCCGGCCTGCCACGCGTGTCGTGCCGTGGCAGCCCAGGTCAGTGGTGGACCTGGCGAACGGCATGGTCGGCCCGTGGTGGTTCCTCGCGCTGGTGGCTGCCGGGTTCGCCGCCGCCCTGGTTTCCGCGGCCGGGCCGGGCCTGGCGCTGCGCAGGCTGCGCCCCGAAGGCCCGGCCGTCGTCCTGGCCGCCCGGGCGGCGTCCTGGCGGCGGTGACGATGGGCCTGGCCGGAGCGGCCAGCATGGTCGCCGCGGTCGGCCTGTACCTGTGGGCGCCCGCGTATGCGGGGTACCACGAGAGCTGGCCGCTCGCTGTCTACCTGCCAGCCGTTCTGCTGGCCGCTGCTATCGCGGTCGTCAGCGCCGTGCGCGGCGTCCGGGCCGCAGGCGCGCCCGCCGTGGCCTGACCCGCTGCGTGTCCAACGCACGAGGACCACGGCCAGGGGAGTATCGACCACGATGCGGATGACCATGCGGGGCGACGGACCGGATCCGAGTGAGGCGGCGGCCAGGTTCGGCCTCGCAACCGCCGCCAGGGACGTCGCGATCTCGGTCGGGATCATGCTCGGCCTGCTGTACCTGTTCCCCATCCTCGGCCTGGCGGCCAGCGGTCCGAGGTGGCCGGGGGAGCCGCATCGTGCCCTGATGACCGCCGGACTGAACCTTCAGGCCAGGACCGGTCTCGGTGGCTTCCTGGCCAGCCCCCTGGCCGGCCTCGGCCTGGTCACCGCTTGGGCCGCGGCCGCCCTCCTGGTCGGCGGCCTGCTGCTCCGCTTCCGCGACGCCTGAACGACAACCCAGTGCATGCGTAGCTGTTTCATTGCGCAAATAGTTCTCCGCGTCCGCGAACCTTTCCGCAGCGATGTGCAATAGAGAGGTGATGGATGACGACGAGCTGATCGCGCGCCTGGCGGGCGGTGACGACACGGCGCTGCGCGAGCTGTTCACCCGGCACGCGCCGATCCTGGCCGCCCGGCTGCGCGCCGTGCTGCCGCCGTCCGACGTCGAGGACGTGCTGCAGGAGACCTTCCTCGCGGCGTGGAAGGGCGCGCGGGTCCTACCGCCCCGAGGCACGCCGGGACCGAAAGCCGGCGCCTGGCTGTGGGGGATCGCCCGCCGCCAGGCCGCGCTGCTCCTGCGCCGGCGCAGGCCCCGCCACCGCGCCGCTTCCCGACCTGCTCGCGCTCGGCGCCGCGGCCTGCCCGGTCCCCGTGCCCGAACGACCCGCGCAGCGCCGTCACCACCCAGGCCCAGCTGGCATCGGCCGTCGCCACCTCAGCCCGGCCGACCACGAGGTCTGGCAGCTCATGTACGTCGAGGACCGGCCGGTCGCCGAGGTCGCGAGGCTGACCGGCGTCCCCGAGGGCACGGTGAAGAGCCGCGCGCACCGTGCCCGCCGCCTCCTGCGCGCCGCCCTGGGAGGCACTAGCCCTGGGACGGCGACGGGATGACCGATCCGGATAGCAGCAGCGGCCTTGACCCGACGGTATCGCCGGCAGTGCCGGCATCGACCGGCAGTGATGGCGACCTCGGCGGAGTTGACCTGGGCCGGGTCTGGACGGGCGTGGCGGCCGAGGTCTGGCGGCGGCACCCCGGCCCGGTCGAGCGGCTGGCCGCGCGGCTGCTGCGCTCGCCCGGCCTGGCCCGCGCCCTGCTGACCACGCCGTCGCTGCTGCTTCCGTGGCTGATCTCGACGCGTCGTCGTCTTCGGCGTCGGCGGCCTGATCAACTTCGCCGGCGGGCAGCCGCTCGTCTGGCTGCTCGCCCCCGGCATCGCCGCGATCGGCATCGCCTACGCCTACGGCCCCGGCGTCGACCCGGCCTGGGAGCTGGCCTGCAGCATGCCGGTCAGCGAGCGGATGGTCCTGCTCGTCCGCGCGGTCGCCGTGTTCGCCGTCAACGCGTTCCTCGGCCTCGTGGTCAGCGCCATCACCTACTGCGCGACCTCGCCGGCGCACGGCGCGGCGGGCACGCCGCGGCCGCCGGCGCCGCCATCACCGTGGCCTGGCTGCTGCCGATGACCGCGGTCTGCGCCCTCACGCTGGCGGTCGCGGTCACCGCCCGGTCGGCCGGCGGGCGCGTCTCGCCGGGGTGCTCGCCTGGGCTGGCCACGGTGTTCGCCAGCGGGCTCGGCCAGCGGCCACTTCACCGCCGCCGTCACCGACACCACGACCTACCTCCCGTACCTGGCCGTCGCCGCCTGCGCGACGGCCGTCATCGGCTACGCCACCCGGACCCAGCGAGGACCTAGTGAATATTGAGCTGACAGGACGTTACCCGGTCGTTCGGGCGAAATAGGGCCGTCGATGGCGTGAGCCTGGAGGCCGGGCCCGGCGTGCTTGGCCTGCTAGGACCGAACGGGGCGGGCAAGACCTCCCTGCTGCGCATGCTCGCCACCGTGCTGCCGCCGTCGTCCGGCGAGATCCGGCTGCTGGACCGGGACCCGGCGCGCACCGCCGACCGCCGCGAGATCCGCCGCCGCCTCGGCTACCTCCCGCAGAACCTCGGCTACTACCCGGCGTTCACCGTGGTGGAGTTCATCGAGTACTTCGCGCTGCTCAAGGAGATGCCGTCCAGCGCGCGTGCCCCGGGCGGTCGCGACGGCCGTCGAGCGCGTTGACCTAGGCGCCAAAGCCAAGTCCAGGCTGCGCACGCTGTCCGGCGGCATGCTGCGCCGGGTCGGCATCGCGCAGGCCATCGTCAACGACCCGGACCTGCTGCTGCTCGACGAGCCGACCGCCGGTCTTGACCCCGAGCAGCGGGTCGGCTTCCGCGCGCTGCTGCGCGTCGCTCGGCGAGACCTCGACCGTCGTCGTGTCCACCCACCTGGTCGAGGACGTGGGCGCGGCCTGCTCCGAGGTGGCGCTGATGGACAGCCGGGCACATCGTCTTCCGCGGCACCCCGGCCGAGCTGGTGGCCCGCGGCGAGGGCCACGCGTGGGCGACGCCCCGCTGGAGCGCGGCTACAGCGCCGTCCTGCAGGCCGCGCGGCGCCGCTGCGGGACGGGGTGGCCGCATGAGCCAGCCAGGCCGCACTCGAGCGCACGGAGCGAGCGGTAGACACAGCATGAGCGCCGCGACCGTCTCGGATCGCACCGCGCCGTCGCCAACGCCGGCGCCCCGCCCGTGGCTGCAGCCGCCCGCATCCTGCGCATGGAGATCCGGCACAGCGCCTTCGTCTGGTGCCTGCCGCTGCTCGTCGTCCTGTTCATCTACGACCCGTACCGAACCGGCATGCGGCTACCCCGCGCTCTGGCCGCTGCGCTCCACCGTGGTGCTGAACAAGTTCTGGCCGGACATGGTGGTCTTCGCGGCCGGGTTCGCCGCCTGGGCCGGGTCGCGGGAGGGCCGCCGCAACGTCGGCGACCTGCTGGCGACCACCGCCCGCCCGGCCTGGACCCGGCAGCTGTGCTCGCTGGCGGGCACGGCGTTCTGGGTGGTGGCGGCGTTCCTGGCCGGCGTCGCTCGCGCTCTACGTGCAGACCTCGCAGCAGGCCACCTGGGGCGGGCCGCCCGTCTGCGCCCGTCGTCGTCGGCGTCCGTCGGCGCTGACTCGCGGTCTGCGCGGTCGCGTTCACCCTTGGGGCGCTGTTCCCCGGCCGGTTCACCGCCCCGATCGTCGCGGTCGGCATGATGATCATCACGCTGGTACGCGTTCCGGCAGGCAGTGGGCGACAACGGCGGCAGCAGCGGCGCGATCGGCGTGCTGTCACCGGACGGCAGCGTGCCGGGGAACGACTGGGGCATGTTCTACCCGGTGTCGGTCGGCGTCCCGATCGTCCAGGTCATGTTCACGGCCGGGGTCGCGCTCGCTCGCTGTCGGCGTGCTCGGGCTGTCCCCGCGCACCGGCGGCGTCGGCTGGCGGGGCGGGCTGTCCGCGCGTAACCGCCGGCGGCGCGCGACTGCGGACCATCGCCGTGTCGGCCGTCTGCGCGTCGGCGTCGGCCCTCGCGGTGGCCGCGTATCGCCGCTGGCCGGGACCGCCAACGTGTCCGATCGCGACCAGCACCCTCCAGATCCCGCGCGATCGACAACGCGCTCGCGGGCGGTCAGCCCGATCCCGTACACCCCGGTGTGCTCTTGCCAGTTACGGCGGGTCGGCCTTCACCGTGTGCCTGCACCCGGCCTTCCAGAGCTATCTGCCCGCAGGTCACCGTGGCGCTTGGCCAGGTCATGCGGAGGCTGTCCGGACTGCCCGGACTGCCCGGGCCGGGCCAGCAGATCTCGGCCGCGGCGCTGCCGCAGTTGGGCGCAAGAGGGTCCGGCGTAGCGGCCAGGTCGCCGGCCGTCCTACGAGTTCATCCTGTCCAACGCTCGTCGGCTGGTCATCGGACCCGTCAACGATCAAGGACGCCCTCCAGCAAGACCTCGTGCACGCCATCATCGTGGGCACGGGCAAGACGGTCACGCTGCCGAACGGCGCCCAGAGTTCCATGCCGGCCCGGCACCCCGGCGCAGCAGGCCGTCGTGGACGGGCTGCTGAAGGCTGCTCGGCGCGCCTCCAAGCCGGGTGCCCAAGTCCGACGACGAACCCGGCCCCGCAGGCCTGCCGACCCCGGCCAGCAGGCGCAGATCCAGGCCGCCGCCGCGAAGTTCGCAGCCCTGCCGCCGCGACCCGGCACGCCTGGCTGGCCGCGAACCTGACCGCGCTCAAGGCCGGACACGATCACCCTGGCGCAGATCCCGTGAGCGCCCTCCCTGAGGTCGCGAGAAGTCTCCGGGGGACCCTTCCCGGCGCTGCGCCGTGGCGGAAACCTGGTCACCGGACGCACCGCCCCGGTGGCGTGGGCCGGCGGCGGCGCGGCTGGCCTGGCTGCACCTGCGCAGCCGCCGTGTCCCCTCCGCGCTGGTCGCGCTGCTGGCCTGCGGCCTGGTCCTGTGGGCGGCGCTTGACGTACCACTGGTGGAACGGCACCGGCAACGGCGCCGACGAACTGCCCACCCTCCTGGAGGGCTGCGCGGCGGCGATCATCGGGGTGACCACGCACAGCCCGTTCGGGGAGCCGGAGCGGGCAACCGGCCGCTGGCTGCCGTTCCTGCGGCCGGCCCTGATCCTCGCGCTGTGCGGGGCGGCGATCGGGTTCCTGGCCCTGGGCGCGGCGGTCGCCTATAACCCGCAAGCCGGGCGTCGGCCTCATCCACGGCATGCTCCCGGTCGAGCGCAACCTGCTGGGCTTCACCGGCGTCGCCCTGCTGCTCTCGCTGGCCATCGGCGGCCTGCTGTCCTGGATCGGCCCGCTCGCCTACGTCGGCATCTGCCAGTGCGCCGCGATCGCGAACTACTCAGAGCCGCTCACCTGGGCATCCCGCCCGCCCGCGGACCGAGGCGGCTGGATCGCCGCCCTGGTCGTCTTCGCGGTCGGCCTCGCCGCGTTCACGATCCGGGGACCCCGCGTCCGCCCGTCCGGAGAGTAAGCGGCCCGGGTGCGGCGAAGCCACGCGTGCGTTCCGGATAAAAAGATCTTTCATCTTGAACGGACCGTTGCTTCGCCTCCGACGCCCCGCGTGACGTCTCGGCGGCTAGGCGGGACCGGCGGGTGCCTCCGGCGGCGGCACCGTCCCGGGCCTGACGATGCCGGCCTCGTAGGCGAGCACCACGACCTGGACCCGGTCACGCAGGCCGAGCTTGGCGAGGATGCGGCCTACGTGGGACTTCACCGTCGCCTCGGACACGTACAGCGCGGCGGCGATCTCGGAGTTGGACAGGCCGCGGGCCACCGCCGTGAGCACCTCGCTCTCCCGTTCGGTCAGCGCAGACAGCTGCGGGTAGCGGTCGGTCCGCTGTCCGGCGGACAGCACGGGCGCCTGCGCGTACTCCTCGAGCAGGCGGCGGGTGACCCGGGGCGAGACGACCGCGTTTCCCGACGCGACCGTCCGGATGGCGGTGACGAGCTCGGCCGGGTGCACGTCCTTCAGCAAGAACCCGCTTGCGCCCGCGCGCAGCGCGCCGAAGGCGTACTCGTCAAGATCGAAGGTCGTGAGGACGAGCACCCGGACATAGGGGTTGGCGGCGATAATGCGGCGGGTGGCCTCGATGCCGTCGCAACCCGGCATCCGGATGTCCATCAGCACGACGTCCGGCGGGCTCCTGCGCGCGAGACCGACGGCTTCGTCGCCGTTGCCCGCTTCCGCGGTCACCGTCAGGTCCCCTTCGGCCTCGATGATCATGCGGAAGCCGCGGCGGAGCAGGGGCTGGTCGTCGGCCAGCAGCACGGAGATGCTCACGAGGCCACCGCTCGAGCCTGGCTGTCCAGCCGCAGGACGGCCGAGACGAGCCAGCCTCCACCGGGGTCGGGGCCTGCGCTGAGGTTCCCGTTGTGCAGGGCGGCCCGCTCGCGCATCCCGTCGATGCCCTGCCCCCAGTGGCCGTCCGGTGCGGTGGCCGTGCCGTCGTCGGCCACGCGCACCCCCACCAGGGGGGCGTCGTAGCTGATAGTGACTCGCGCCTGCCCGGCTCGGGCATGGCGGATCGTGTTCGTCAGCGCTTCCTGCACGATGCGGTACACGGTCAGCCCGGCGGCGGCGCCGATCGGGAAGGGGTCGCCCTCGACGTCGAAGTCCACCGCAAGGCCGGTCGCCCGAACCCGCTCAAGCAGCACGCTGAGCTCGGGGACGCCGGGCTGCGGGGCCAGGTCGGCGGGCCCGTCGTCGGTGCGGAGCACGCCAAGCATCGCCCGCATGTCCGACAGGGCCTGCCGGCCGGCCTGCGAGACCTCGGCCATGACCTCGCGATCCGGGTCTGAACGGCTGACCACCGCGGCCGCGTCGGCCAGCGTGATCACGACGGACAGGCTGTGGGAGACGATGTCGTGAAGCTCGCGCGCGATCCTGGTCCGCTCGGCGGCCGTCGCGATCGTGGCCTGCTGGTCGCGCTCGACCGCCAGCCGCCGGGCCCGCTCGTCCATCCAGGCCAGGTACCTGCTGCCCGATGCGACGGTCAGCCCGGCGAAAAGGGCCGCTATCACCGTCGCGGTCAGGAACAGCAGCGAGTGCGTCACGTTGCCGGCGGGCTCCCATCTCCAGGCGGCCATGATGACCCCGGCTTCCAGCAGCCCCGCGGCGGCCAGGGCACGGATGCGCGGCTCGTGCGCCGCCACGGTGTACAAGCCGATGAGCAGCGCACCGTCACCCAGGAGGGGGAATCCCATGAGCCACTGGCCGAAGGCGATGACGCAGGCGATAAGGAAGACGATCGAGGGGCGCGACCGGCGGACGGCGACGGTAGCGATCAGCGCCGTCTGCACCACCGCGGCGCGCACGTCGGCGAAGGCGGACCCGGCCAGCCAGGCGGTCGACAGTGCGAGCAGCGCGGCGGCCAGCATCGCATCGACGGTCAGCGGATAGCTGCGGATTATGTTGCGGCCCCAGCCGAACAAGCCGCCGGTGATGTCCTCCGGCGGCTGCAGAGAGCTGAGCCCCCGGCTGGTGTACTCGGTCATCGTGCCCATAGACGCATCCTTCGCGGTCACTTACGGGCAGCGTACCGTGCCTGCGCGTCCGCCTTGAGGATGAGACGTGACGCCGGGATTTCGTTCTCTGGGCTGTCGCGCGGCAGGCGGGCGGAACATTACGGTGGCGGAGAGGGACCCGGTGCCCAGACCCAGCCGCCACACCAGCCACAGGAGGTAGCAGACACAATGGCAAGCCACGGCCGCCGCTTTTTTTCGGAACCGGTCGCCGCGAAGGTGCCGGAGATCACCCTGGCGTTCTGGGTGATCAAGCTGCTCACCACCGCAGGCGGCGAGGCCACGTCCGATTACCTGGCGCTAGGCAGTCACGTGACGGGCGCCGCCGTGGAAACCGGCCTCCTGGTCATCGGCCTGATCTGGCAGTTCCGGGTCCGCCGCTACACCGCGGCCTCCTACTGGTTCCTGGCGTACGCCATCGCGATCTTCGGCACCGGAGTGTCGGACACAATGCACCTGACGGTCGGCATCCCGTACTGGGGTACCACGGTGCTGTGGGCGGTCGTGCTGGCCGGGGTATTCACCGTCTGGTACCGCAGCGAGCGCACGCTGTCCATCCACAGCATCCTGACCCGCCGCCGAGAGATGTTCTACTGGGCGACCGTGTTCGCCACCTTCGCGCTCGGCACCGCCCTCGGCGACTTCACCGCCGTCTCCCTGCACCTGGGGTACTTCGGCTCCGTGGTGCTGTTCTTTGTGGTCATCCTGATCCCCGCCATCGCCTGGCGCGGCTTCGGGCTCAACGCCGTGATCGCGTTCTGGTCGGCCTACGTGGTGACGCGGCCGCTGGGCGCGTCGGTCGCCGACTACGTCAGCAAGTCCAAGTCGCTCAGCGGCGTGGGCTTCGGCGACGGCCGCACGGCGCTGGTCGCCACCGCTGCCGTCGCGATCGGCGTCGTGTACCTCGCCGTCACCCGCACCGGCATTCAGAATCCGGCCGGGCCGGTCACCTCCGCGCGCGAAGCGCCTGCGAGCGGCGCCGGCCAGCAGCACGATCAGGTCATGCGCCCTTGGTGAGAGCTGTCCATCGCGTACCCGGCCTGGAGGGTGAAGGCAGATGACAGATGTGCTAGCCGCGGCACGCAGAACCGCTGCGCGTGTCTAGTGGTTACGGCGCTGGAGTAATGCCCGCTCTCGCGTCCGCCCCGGGGCTGCCGTCGGTGCTTGGCGCGATGCCGACCGCCGTGGCGGTCGGAGTGCTGTGCGCCGCCGTGATCATCGAGATCGTCGCGGTGCCGGCCGTCCTGCTGCCGGGCGGGACCTTCACGCTGCTGGCCGGCGCGCTGATCGGCGCGGGCCGCCCGGCGCTCGCCGTTGCCCTCCCGGTCGTCGCCGCGGTCATCGCGGGGGACCAGCTGGCGTACTTCGGCGGCTCCGCGGTGGCCGGGTGGTGGCGCCGCCGCCGGCCCGGGCGGACTGCCGAGGCGCCCGCGCGGCCCGGGCGGTCCGGGCGGCGGGCGGCCTGGCTCGCGGCCTGGCTCACGGCCGCGATGCCGTCACTCGCGGGGGGCGCCGGGATCGCCTACCGGTCGTTCGCGCTCCGGGTGGTCGTCCTGCGCGTGCCGTGGCTGGCGGGGGCGCTGAGCGCAGGCAAGCTGGCCGCCCGCGGGCTGACCGGCATCGGGCATGTCGCCGGGATCGTCGGCATTGTCGCCAGCGTCGTCGTCGTGGCGGGCCTGCTGGCCGCCCGGCACCGGCCCGGCATGATGCGCGCGCTGACCCGTCGGAAGGGCCCGTGAGCGGGCAGCCCGTCCGCCCGGCCCCCGAGCACTGCCCCACGCGTAGCTCCATGTCACGTATGGATCTCCACGGTATGCTGGATATACCATGGAGGTATATAGATGGAGTTTGAGTTTGATCCTGTCAAGAGCGCATCCAACAGTGAGAAGCATGGGGTCGACTTCATCCAGGCGCAGGAACTCTGGCAGGACCCTATGCGCATCGAGGTGCCCGCACGTACGACGGGTGAGCCGCGGTGGCTGGTGGTTGGCCGGATGGGCGGCAGGCACTGGTCAGCCATAGTGACTTACCGGCAGGACCGGACCAGGATCATCTCTGTCCGCCGAGCACGCGACGAGGAGATAAGGATCTATGAAGTCTGAAGAGTTCGACCGGGCCTTCGACGATGGCGAGGATGTGACGTCCCAGCTGGACATGTCGGGCGCCCGGCGGCCGGGCTTGGAGCAGCGGCGGGTCAACGTTGACTTCCCTGCGTGGATGATCGAGTCCCTGGACCGGGAAGCGCGGCGCCTTGGGGTCAACCGCCAGTCGATCATCAAAGTCTGGATCGCCGAGCGCCTAGAGCGCGGCGTCTCGCCAGCGTGACGCCTTCCGGCCGTGCGGGAGTCCGGACAAAGTTCACGATGCAAAAGTGAAGTTACCGCTGCGAGCTGCTGAGAGCTGCCTGTTTGTCTGTGTCGCCTCGGCAGCGTTCGGGGTGTGGCGATGACGGGCGAGCGGGCCGGGGCGTCGTAACCCGGAGGGACCGCTCGTCTGGCGCCTCCCGGCCGGGGTCGCAGGGGGGCTTCCGCTCGACTTTGCGCCCGTCCGGGGTGGCTGGAAATTATTGGGTGTACTTAGCGGCGCAATTCGCCGGTAACTACACCCAATCTCTGGCGCTGCGGCGGGTGAGGCCCATGAGGTGCCCGGCGGGAAGGGGCAGCCGGGCGGGTGACACGGACGCGGGGGATGACGTGTTGGGAGGCTCGCTCGCGGGCCACGTCCGAAGGCCAAGGTGCCTGCCGTGGTGCCCAACCACAGCGCCCGCGACCGGAAACCACCATGCCGATCGCGGGCGCCAGCACGCTCTGGTCCAGAGGAAATAAGAGGCGCAATAAGTCGGCCGCCCGGCACCGGGCGGCCGACTTCCCGGACAGGATCGACCGGCAGACCAGTGGATCAAGCTGCGGAACGAAGCCGCCCGCCCACTAGGCGGTCACGTCATTGCGGAGGAAGACCGTCAGCGCCGCCCCGATCGCGACGACGACGTAGACCGCGCCGAGGATCATCCCGTGCGCGTAGTCCACCCCCTCGGCGCCGCCGGAGGCCACCGCCGTGATCGACGCGCCCGGCAGCCATTGCTCGGTGCTCGGCACGATGCGCGTGATGATGTTCTCCACGGCGACCAGCCACGCGAAGCCGATGATGACGGCGGCCACCGCTGACCGGACGAACTGGCCGAGCGCCATCCCGAGGACGCTGTAGCCGATCGTGGCGAGCGAGAGATCCCCCAGCTCGCGGAACAGGTCACCGAGCCCGGTGCCGGTGAACCACGCGCTCGTCGGGACGTGACGGCTCTGGGCGGCGGCGACCGCCACGATCAGGGCGACGACCGCGGCGAAGCACAGCGCGAGCACCAGGAAGGTGATGGTGCCGAGCATCTTGCCGGCCAGCAGCACGGCGCGGCGCGGCTGGCGGACAAGGAGCTGGCGCAGCGTGCCGAGGCTGTACTCGCTGGCGACCTGCGAGGCCGCTATGCCGAACGCCACGACTCCGAGCAGCATCGAGGCCCGGGCCACGCCGATGACGAGGCCGTTCGGCTGCGCCAGCTGGTGCAGCGTCACCAGCCCGCCATTCGCCGTGGCCTGGGAGAACATCAAGATCACGAAGAGCGAGGCCGCGAAGGCCAGGCCGACGAAGGTGGAGAAGAACAGCGTCGGCCGCCGTAGCTTGGTCCACTCGCTGGTGAAGGCCGCCCAGATCATCTGATCGCTCCCATCTCCTGGCCGGTCGGCACGTCGGCCGAGGCGGTGCCCGTCAGTGCGAAGAACGCGCGCTCGAGGCTGCGGGTGCTCTCGGTTAGCTGGCGTAGGGTGATCCCGTCCCTGGCGGCGAGCCGGTTCAGGTCCGCGGCGCCGAACCCGGGCGCCTCCACCAGCACCGCGGCCTCGGCCGGGCGCTCGGATACCGTGCAGCCAGCCTCTTGGAGCAGCCTGGCGAGCAGCGGAAGATCGGCGTCGCGTTCGGGAGCGACGATGAACTGCGGCCGCTGGGTGGCGTGCAGTTCGCCGATGCTGCCCTGGTGGACGAGTCGACCCGCCCTGATCATGACCACGTAATCGCAGATCTGCTCGATCTCCGAGATCAGGTGGCTGGAGATCAGCACCGTGATCCCGTCACCGGCGAACGACCTGATCAGTCCGCGCATCTCGACGATGCCGGCCGGGTCGAGGCCGTTCGTCGGCTCGTCCAGGATCAGCAGCCTGGGGCCGGCCAGCATGGCCGCCGCGATGCCGAGCCGCTGCTTCATGCCCAGCGAGTAGGAACGGTACTTGTCTCCCGCCCTTGCCAGCAGGCCGGAGCGCTCGAGGACCGGGTCGACCGCCGAGAGGGGAAGCTGCCCGAGGCGGGCGAGGGCCTTGAGGTTCTCGCGGCCGCTCAGCTGCGGGTAGAACGCTGGCGACTCGATCAGCGCCCCGACCTTGTTCAGGTAGGTGGCGGGTTCCGTGATGCTGCCGCCGAGGATCGTCCCGCTCCCGGAGGTCGGGCGGACGAGGCCGAGCAGCATCCGGATCGTCGTGGTCTTGCCGGCCCCGTTCGGGCCGACGAAACCACAGACCGACCCCGAGGGGATCGCTAGCGCCAGGCCGTCCACGACGGTACGGTCGCCGAAGCGTTTCGTGAGCCCGGCTGTCGAGACGGCGAGGTGCCCGCGTGGCCGCTCGTCCGCGCGGTACATCGCCTGTTGCATGGTCATGCACGAACAGTAAGGACTGCGGTTTCAGTGTCGCGCCTGTTCGCTGCCACTTTCGTCCCTTGGGATGAGGCCTCGCGGCGGATTTCATCCCAAGGTCGTACCAGACCCAGACCCAGACCCAGACCCAGACCCAGACCCAGACCCAGACCCAGACCCCAGACCTGCGCGATCGAGCTAACTGGCTTCAGGGTGACTGAGCTGCACGGTGACGGAGCGCACGGCCGGGGCCAGCGTGACCGTGCCGGTCTTGTTGTCGATCGCGCCCGCGCTGGCGTGCGCGATGTTGCCGTCGAACGCGGGCAGCTGGAACAGCACCGGCCCGGACGGCTTATCACCGGACAGGGTGAGCGTGACGGCGCTGCCGCTGGTCCGGATCGTCAGCCCGGTGTGCTTGCCGCCGGTGGTGGGGAAGTTGGCCAGGCTGATGACTTGACCGCCGCGCGCCCAGGAGTCCGGCACACCCCGGCCTATCACCAGGGAGCCGTCGGACCGCTGGGCGGCCAGCGAGTCCAGCAGCACCATGTTGGCGTTGGCAATGCCCCAGGCGTGCGGGGACGAGCCGTTCCCGGCCTCGGGGTGGGTCCCGGTCCACGGCGAGCCGGGGTTGGGGAACTGCTGGCTCTCCCACCACGAGTACGGGCCGCTCTGGCCGTTGCTCACCATGAACTCATACGACAAGATGCCCTGGTCCCGGTAGTCCTGACTGGCCAGACCCCATTCGCCGTACCCGGCGTTGTAGGCGGTGCTGTAGTACTGGGTCGGGTAGCCGCCGAAGGTGTTGGCGGGCAGCTTGCCCGCTAGCCGGGCGAACCCGTACTGGTAGGTAGCGTCGATCAGGCTGACGCCCGGGCCGGACAGCGGCGCGCCGAACAGGTAGCCATCCCACGCCCACCGGCCGAACAGGAACGGCGCCGCCCAGTTGGCGTCTTCGGCGTTGACGCACCGGTTGTCGGTGTTGGGCTCGGTCATCGAGCATGGCAGGTAATTCAAGTGGTTGGCCGAGATCGTGGTGTCCAGCGTCTTGTTCACCGCCGCCAGCAGGCTGGCGTACTGCGACGCGGCCCAGCTCGCCTCACTGGTGTTACCGACTTGCTGGGCCAGCCAGTGGTAGGTCCACAGGCCCATCAGCGCCTCGTAGTTGTCGATGGTCCAGTAGCCGTTAGCGTCGATGTCATTGGTCTCCTCCATGATCCCGCCCGGCCCGGTGCGGTCGGCGGCGATCAGGTGGGCGGTGGCTTTGATGCTCGGCTCGGTCGACCCGCTCGGGCCATCGGCGGCGAAGTTGGCCTTGACGAAGCTGAGGTCGCCCGTCTTGAGCAGGTAGATGGCCCAGATCCAGGGGTAGGTCCACACGCCGTCGTCGTACTGGGTCTGGGTGCCGATGACATAGCGCGCCCGGTCGAGCAGCCCGTGCGCCCCGGCCGTGTAGCCCTGGGTGAACAGGTTGGCCAGGATGCCGATGACGTCGTGACTGAACTCCTTGTCGTAGCCGTTCGCGCCGGTCTTGAGTTCGTCGCCGGCCCGGATGATCTGCGTGTAGATGAACCCGGTCTTGTACGCGTTGATCAGGCTCCCGTCAGGCAGCGCGGTGATCTGCGCGATCCCGGCCAGCTGGCCATTCCAGTAGGCCTTCATGTGCGCGAAGTGCTGGTCGTAGCCGCCCGCGGCAACCAAGGCGCTGGTGGCGGGATAGCTGTAGCCGCCGCCGAACTTGTCTGATGGCACCGCGTAGTCATGGTTCACGGTGGCATGCGCCGGCACCGTCTCCGGCGCCGTGTTCTGTGGCACCAGCCCGGCCGAGGGCTGCGGGTCGACGGTGATGGCGGCGCCGGTCGGGTTGGACACCGAGACCCGGCTGTAGATGATCACGTAGGCGTGCCCGCCGATGCTCACGTCGTCGCCGAAGTTGGTGATCGAGATGGCGGCTCCGTCGCGGTGGAAGGTCGTCACCAGGGCGGGCAGGTAGCCGTCGGCGTTCGTCCAGGTCGTCGGGCTGTCGTCGTAGACGCCGTAGCCGTAGGTGGTGCCGGTCACCGCGGCGGTGCTGGCGCTGCCCGGGCCGCCGTCCGGGCCGCTGGTGTCCACCCAGAAGCTGCCGCCCAGGCAGGCCACCACGGCCTGGCTGTTGCCCTCCCAGCCGATCACGCTGGCGTCGCCGAAGGTCCCGTACACGGTCTGGCTGCCGGCCGGCCCGTTGGGCGAACAGTTGTACGGCGGCGCCGTGGCCGACGTGGTGGCTGCGGTGGCTGCGCTCGCGGCGGGCACGGCGCCGATCGCCACCAGTGCCAGCCCCGCGACCACCCCGAACAAGGAACGAACGGACATCGTTGTCATCGTGTTGCCTCCCAGGCCTGGCAAGCTACTACCCGGGACATGTCAGAACATTCCTTACCTCGGACTGTCGTGCATCCGGTCGGCTGGAGCGTGCTGCCCTGATATGGAAGTCTGGTCGCCGTGGGCGGCGTGGGGAACGCGACGGCGGGCGGCGGCGGGGCCTGGGACTCGGCGCTGCCGGTCGGTGACTTCGCCGCGATCAGGAGCGTCGGATTCGAGCCGGTCGGCCAGGTGTTCGGGGCGGCCGTGTATTACCTCAGCAGCGTGCTGGGAGCAGGCTGCCCGGGGACGTCTGCGGATTCCTTGCTGCGCGACGCCACGCCTGCGACTTCACGAGCCTCCGGGCGGATACCCGCTGCCGTGCATGGCATCGCCGGCCCGGCCGCGAAGGTCGCGCAGGGGCTGTACGAGGGTCGGCAGACGGCGATCGACCGGATGACCGAGCGGTGCGCGGATCTTGGCGGCCACGGCATCGTGGGCGCGGCGCTGCAGATCAGGGAGATACCGCCGGACAGTCTCACGGCCGGCGCTATCGAGTTCACGGTGATCGGCACGGCGGTGCAGGCCAGCGGCTGCCCGCCACTGGGCCGCCCGTTCGCCGCCGACCTGTCCGGTCCGGACTTCGCCACGCTGATCACGGCCGGCTGGGCGCCTGCCGGGATCGCGCTGGGCATCTCGGTAACCGGGCTGCACGACGACTTGGCGACCACCAGCTCCGGCCCGTGGCGAACCGGGAACGCGGAGGTGCCGTCCTACACCGCACTGCTGATCAAGGTGCGGCAGGATGCGCGCCGTCACCTCGAGCAGGCGGTACGCAGCGTAGGGGCTGACGGCGTCGTCGTGTCCGCGATGACCTTGCGCGTCCGGAGCGATGCCTGCCGTGCGCACCCGGGTGGCACGGATCATTTCGCAGAGGCAGTCACCATGGGCACCTCGGTGGCGCGATTCGCCAGCCCGCGCAAGGGCGCGCCGCCGGGCCTCGCCGTCGTGCATCTCGACGCCGGCCATGCAGGGCAGCGCTGACCAGGATTACCAGGTGCGCCCAGGTCAGACGAACAGCGGGTCGGCCGCTGTCCGGTCGGCCAGCGCGCTCATCGCCGCGTCGTTCGGCGCCTCGGTGAACCGGCTGGCTGCGTCAAGCACTTTCGGGAGCAGGTCCACGTCCCCCGCGCTGCAGAGGAACGTCCCGGGGCGGCCCAGCGCCCACCATACGGCGAGATCGATGTCGTCCTGCTGCTCAAGCGGCTCGTACCAGGTCGCCCGGGTGTGCGGTCGGCCCGCCCAGGGGCGCAGCGCGATCGACTTGATCGTCTGCACCGCGACTCGCCGCTCGCGGCAGGTCTCGTACACGGCGTTGAAGTTGTCGGCGTAGTACGGGTTCTGCATGGTGACGAAGTTATAGGGGAGCAGCACCGAGTCGAAGTCGTACCGTTCGAGGCTGCGGCGGTGCGTCGCGGCGATCTGGCTGCCGTGGCCGGTCACCCCGATCCAGCGGATGAGGCCCTGCTCCCGGGCTTCAAGGGCGGCCTCGAGCGCTCCGCCGGGACTCAGGGCGATATCCCACTCGATCGGATCGGCTAGGGCGTGCAGCTGCCAGAGGTCGACGTGGTCGACGCCGAGCCGGTCCAGGGACCGGTGCAGTTCCTCGCGGGCCCCGGCCGCGGTGCGCTCGTCGCCCTTGGTGGCCAGGAAGAACCGGCCCGGTTCGCGCTGCAGCCACGGCCTGATGCGCACCTCCGCCTCGCCGTAGGCGGAGGCCACGTCCAGATGGTTCACCCCGTGGGAGAGCAGGAGGTCCAGGGTCTCGTCCGCGACCCGCTGGGAGACCTGACCCGAGAGCCGCCCCTCCGAAGATCACCCGGCTGCTCTGATGACCGGTGCGGCCGAACTCTGCCTGTTCGATGGGCACGAGACCTCCCGAGGTGCCGAAAGCTGAATCTGAGAGTGCAGCGGATCGCGGCGGCAGGTCGGCGCAGCCGCGCCGGAGCGTATAGTCCGAATTATAGGATGAGCCTCGGAAGGCACTTGGACTAGGCGGCCCGACGCCGGAGCAGGCGCACCGCAGCGCGGGCCCGGGTGACATGAGAAGGGAACGGCGTGCCTGACGAGCTTGACGCGCTGGCCGACCAGCTGACCGAGCGTCTGGCCGGATTGGGCAGCGCCCTGATCGCGTTCTCCGGCGGAGTGGACTCCTCTCTGGTCGCTGCGCTGGCCGCCCGGGCGCTCGGGGAGCAAGCCCTCGCTGTCACAGCCGTCTCGCCGGCCCTCGCGTCGGGGGAGCTGGACGGCGCCCGGTCGGTGGCCCGGGCCGTAGGCGTCCGGCATGAGCTGATCAGCACGGCTGAGCTGGAGCGCGACGACTACCGGCGCAACGACCGGTTCCGCTGCTACTACTGCAAAACCGAGTTGTACGACCGGCTGGCGGCGCTGGCCCTGCGCCGCGGATTCGCCGCCGTGCTGTCCGGCGCCAACGCCGACGACACGGGTGACTGGCGGCCTGGGCTGCGCGCGGCGGCCGAGCACGGTGTCGTGCATCCTCTGCTGGAGGCGTCGGTGGGGAAGGACCAGGTGCGGGCGCTGGCACGCCACCTGGGGGTGCCGAGCGCGGACAAGCCCGCGTCGCCCTGCCTGGCATCGCGGCTGCCTTATGGCACCCCGGTCAGCGCCGATGTGCTGTCGCAGGTCGACCGGGCCGAGCTGAGCCTGAAGCAGCGCGGCTACCGCGAACTGCGGGTGCGGCATTTCGGTGAGCTCGGCCGGGTGCAGCTCGGCGCGGCGGACCTGCCGCGGGCGGCGGACCCGGACGAGCATGCGGCGGTGCTGGCCTGCGTCCTGGCGGCCGGATATCAGCGCGCGGAGATCGATGAGCGGCCGTTGCGGTCCGGTTCGCTGAACCTCGACATCACGCCGGTCAGCCATGCCGGCTGAGGGTCCCGGTACGCCGGCGGCGGGCGTCCCGCTGGGCGAGTTCGCCCTGCTGGACGTGGATCGTCGGCGGCGGACCGGCGTCCCTGAAGTGGTTTTCGGCGAAGGCAAGACGTCCGAGCAGATCTTCGCGCTGCTGGCCGAGTTGCGGGCCCACGATCCGGAGGCGCCGGCCCTGGCGACGCGCTGCCCGGCCGGCGTCCTGGACGGGGCGGCCACCCGTTTCCCCGGCGATGCCGTGCACGCCGATCACGTGGCCGGAACGCTCGCCGTCGGGACCCTGCCGCCCGCGCGCGGCAACGTGCTGGTGGTGACGGCCGGCACCACGGACCTGAAGGTGGCCAGGGAATGTGCGGCGACGCTGGCCGTGCTTGGCGTCCGCGCGGATGTCCTCGCCGACGTGGGCGTGGCCGGGCTCGGGCGGCTGCTGTCTCGGCTGGACGACTTGCGCGCCGCCGAGTGCGTGGTGGTCGTGGCCGGGATGGACGGTGCCCTGCCGAGTGTGGTCGCCGGACTGGTCAGCGCGCCGGTGATCGGCGTGCCGACCAGTGTCGGCTACGGCGTCGCGGCGGGCGGCCTGGCCGCGGCGGCCAGCATGCTCGCGTCGTGCAGCCCGGGTCTGGCCGTCGTCAACATCGACAACGGGTTCGGGGCGGCCGCGCACGCCGCGAAGATCATCAATGCGGTTCACCGATGACGGACCGGCCGGGTGCCGCCTACATCGACGCGACCGCGGGCGTGGCGGGCGACATGCTGCTTGCCGCCCTGCTCGATGCGGGCGCCGACGTGGAGCGGGTGAGCGGAGCCATTGCCTCACTCGGCGTGCCCGGTCTCGGGCTGCGGACCGAGGCCGCCCGCCGGGGCGGCCTCGCCTGCCTACGGGCCGTGATCATCACGCCGTCGGCGACCGATCGCGAACGGCACCTCGCCGACGTGCTCGGGCACGTCGGCGCCAGTGACCTCCGCCCGGCCGGGAAGGATCTCGCGACACGGGTCTTCCTGCTGCTGGCCGAGGCGGAGGGGGCGGTGCACGGCGAGCCACCAGAAGACGTGCACTTCCACGAGGTGGGTGCGTTCGACTCAATGGCCGACGTGGTGGGATCGGCGGCCGCACTGGAGGATCTCGGACTGCTGCGGCCCGGCGCGGTGGTTTCCTGCTCGGCGCTGGCCGCCGGAAGCGGATTCGTCACCAGCCAGCACGGCCGCCTCCCGGTGCCAGCTCCCGCCGTCCTCCGTATCGCCGCCGCGGCCGGCCTGGACCTGGCCGGCGGCGACCTGACCGGTGAGCGCACCACCCCGACCGGTGCGGCCCTGCTCGCGGCGGCGGCCACACCGGGCGGCTTTCCAGCCATGACGGTACGCGCGGTGGGCACTGGCGGCGGTGGCCGCGACACTCCGGACCGGCCCAACATCACCCGGGTGGTCATCGGGGAGTCCAGCGCGGAGCGGGACCTGCGCGAGGGTGACGTGACCGTCGTCGAGAGCACAGTCGATGACCTCGACCCCCGGCTGTGGCCTTCGGTCCTTCAGGCGGTACGGGCGGCCGGCGCCTGGGACTGCTGGTGTACCCCGATCGTCGGCCGGCACGGCCGCCCGGGGCAGGTCCTCACCGCCCTGTGCGCTGAACCGGTCCGTCGCGCCGTGGCTGCCGCGATTTTCGCCCACACCGGGACGCTCGGCGTCCGCTGGTCCCGGATGAACCGGCTGACCGCCTCCCGGACGTCGGTGGCGGTGGAAGTGGGACCGCCGGGCAGCAGCCAGGTCGTTACGGTCAAGGTGGCCGACACCACCGATGGCCTCGCGGGCTTCGGAACAGCCACGGCAGAGTTGGCCGAGGCGGAAGCCGCCGCCCGGGCCCTGGGCTGGCCGGTGCGGGCCGTCTGCGAGGCCGCCGTCGCGCAGTACCGCGCCCAGGCGACAGTCCCACGGTTTTAACGACGTCCAACCGCCCCAATCGCCGCCAGGAGCGGTCTGGGCCGCGGAGTAGACCACGCCTTCGGTGTTGATCACCCAGACCACCGCGGTCCCATCTGGCGCCTGCCCGGCCGCGACCGAGATCAGCCGAGCCGGAGAGTCGTTCCACCAGCCAGACCAGTCGGACCACGGGGCAGACGCCGATGCCGTGTACGTCGACCACAGCTGCCCAGCGGTATCGATGCCCCAGAGTCGGACCCCACCCGAACCGCCTTGCTGGACGGCGGCTATCGCACGCAGGGCCGGCGCTCCTGGCCAGGTAGCCCAGGTTGTCCAATCCGGGGCGAAGGGCGTGATCTGCGTGGCGGAGTGCAGCACATTGTCGGCGTCGACCATGAAGATAAGCAGGCTACCGTCGCCCCATCGGGCGGCGGCGACCGAGATCAGGTTCGCCGGGGCGTCGTCGAGCGCGTCGGGCCAAGGCGCCCGCGGTCCGCCCGTCGACTGCTGGTACGTCGCGCGCAGCTGGCCCGCTGTGTCGATGCCGCGCAGCAGGGCCGGCGCCGGCTCGATCGTCCAGTAGTTTCCCCCCGTGCCCGTGGTGATATAGCCGGAGCTGACCCACCGCCGCGTGTCGCGGGTAAGCCGCTGGCCCGTGCTTGACACGCTGACCAGGTACACCTGGTCGCCGTAGCGCACCGGCTGCTCGGTGTCGGCCAGTTTCTGGATGATCCATTTCTCCTTTGGCGAATTATCGCCTTCGAAGTATTCGTCTGGTAGTAGCAGTCATGCGAATCGTTCCAGGCGCCGAGTATGTTCAGCGCGCCAAGCCCCGGCTCACGGGAGACGATCATGACCTGCGAGTTGTTGCTTATCTGGGCGGGCGGATCAGCGGCCGGAGTGACGAAGGAAAGCGTGGCAGGCGCCGGCCGCCTGTGGTGGGGAAATAAGCGGCGAGTCCGAGATCCACGCAGATCGACAGGACGGAATTCGGTATGAGCGCGCCGACGCTGGTGGCCTTCATAGCGGGGTAAAAGGCGCTGAGGTAATCGCCGTTCTGGTTCTTAAGCACGAACGAGGCGCCGTACGTGACGGGATCGCCGATGCCTGCGGGATGTCGAGGAACGGCAGCGCGGCCTCGTCGGTGCGCGGCTGGGTGAGGGTGAGCGCCTGGTCGAAGGTCGGGCGCCGCCGCGGCGCGCGCGCCGAACTGAGCCAGCTGGTGCTCAGGCCACGCCATTTCAGCGTGGTGGCGATGACCGAGGTGTGATCATAAGGGACCGGGTCTGGGCGGGGTCCGACCGGAAGACGGTGTTCTTCTGCACGTAGGGCGAGACCACGATGGTAGGGACGCGGGCGCCGAGGCGCTTGAAATCGAAGTTGGTCGTGCTGTGGAACGGCGGCTGGCCGTTCTCCCCCCAGGGGGGCTTGACAGCGTTCTGCCTTAGTTCGTGCGTCCGGTGGTCGAAGGTGCCGACGAACTCGTCGAAGGTGATCAGCAGCAGGGTCTTGGACCAGGCGGCCCGGTTGCTGATCAGGCTGGTGTAGACGTCCTTGAGGAATTGCTCGCCGACCAGCACGTTGGACGGCGGGTGATAGTCGTTGCCCAGGACCGACACCAGCTTCTGGGACACCGGGTTGTCGTTCGTGGTATGGGAAATCGACCAGAACGGCTCGATATAACTGAACGCGGGCAGCTGACCGGCACGCGCCAGGCGATGGAATTCCTCGATCTTATGGAAGTGCTCGTCGGCCTGCTGGATGTTCCCGATCTGCGGGAATAGCCGCCGGGTATAGCATGACCCGAGCTCGCCGGAGGTGAGGTCCTCCAGGTACGCCTTGTAGGGCCATAGTTCGGCCAGCAGCGCGGCCGCGGCGATGGCAAGCGCCGGACCTGACGGAGGCGGCAGCATCGCGAGCAGTGGTATGAGGATGGGCAGGCCGGTCAGCAGCTTGTGCATCTTCTGCGGGGCGTAACTGGTCTGCCAGAACACGGCCCAGTCGATCCCGCGCGAACTCAGCGCATTGAATATGGTGTACGCGTCTATCCGGTCGTCGCCGAGCGCGAACCTGAGTATCCCCTCGATGGCCCGGGCTTCGGGATTGGTCTCAAGCTCCCCGTTGTTCACCATGCCGTTGGAGGTCCCGGATATGAGGAAGGCGCGGTTGGGATTGGTCTGCGACGGGACGGAGGCGAACCAGTCGTCGCAGACGGCGTAGTGCCTGGCGAGCTGGTTGAGGACGGGGAGCTGGTCCGGGGTGAAGCTGCTCAGGCAGGTCTGGGCGAGCCGGATGACGTCCGCTGGTTCGTAGTCACGCGCCTGGAGTACGCCGGCGAAGTCGTCGAGCAAGCCCCTCATCTTGGGCTCGTCGGGGAGCGGCGTCTCGTCGTTGTAAAACTGGGTGAGGACGTGCTCGAACTCCTCGCCGGGGTCGACGTCGGGGACGGTGAAGCCCTGAACGCCCCGGGATGGCTTGGCGGTCAGGGCTCCCTTCAGCGCCGTATTGATGAAGTCGTCGGGATTGACGCCCTGGAGTCCGCGATACTTATCGCCGGCCGCCGCCACCGGGATGTTGTTGATGACTGACTGGTCTTTCTCGTAGAGCCAGCCGAGCATCATATCGAACGAGCGGTTCTCTAGCATGAGCACGACGACGTGCTCGATGTTATCCATGGACATGGACCGATTTCCCTCCGGCGCCGTTAGGCCCAATTAACGTTATGTATAACACCGGTTGCGATGGTGTGCAAGGACATTCGTTTTGATTACGGCACCGTGCCGGTATGCCAAAATTGCATAAATAAACAGGGCCGACCAACGTCTGGCGGCGGTCGGCAGCGTCGATCGGGGACGGCGGGGCGCACGGACGCCCGGGTCGTCCGGCGGGTGCGGGCGGGGCGCAGACGCTGTACGGCCCGGCCCGGGGCGCCATGGACGGGTACTCCACGTCAGGTGACGATATATCTGCATCCGGTAACAATCGTGATTCGAAGGATTGACGTGACGTCTGTCGCAAGGCTTAATTTAAGTAATAAATTAGCCTCTGCTTCAAGGGGGAACTGAGGACCATGCGTTTGCCTCGAACGCCCGCATTCGCCATCGCCGTCGCCATCACCAGCGCTGTCGCAATCGCTATAGCCGGCTGCGGCTCTAGCCCTACCAGCACAAACAGCACCGGTACTTCCGGATCCACAACGATCACCTACTGGGCAAGCGACCAGGGCAGCAGCATCGCCGACGACTACACGGTGCTCAACCCGGAAATCGCCAAGTTCACCCAGCAGACCGGGATTAAGGTCAACGTCGAAGTCATCGGCTGGCCGGACCTGCTCAACCGGATCCTGGCCGCGACCACAACCGGCAAGGGACCCGATGTCGTCAACATCGGCAACACCTGGTCCGCGTCACTCCAGGCCACCGGCGCGCTCCTGTCCTGGGACAGCACGGCCTTCTCCAGTATCGGCGGCGAGAGCCGGTTCGTGAGCTCGGCCATCGGGTCCACTGGTGCGGCTGGCAAGCCGCCGGCCGCAGTGCCGCTGTACTCGCTGGCCTACGCGCTGTACTACAACAAAGCGCTGTTCCAGCAGGCCGGAATTTCCGGGCCACCCGCGACCTGGGATCGAGCTGATCGCCGACGGGCAGAAACTCACGCACGGCGGCACCTACGGCCTCGCGCTCGAGGGCGCAAGCACCCCGGAGAACATCCACCATGCGTTTGTCTTCGCGCAGCAGCATGGATGCAACTTCTTCGACGCGTCCGGCAAGCCGCAGTTCACCCAGCCCGGGTGCGTGGCGGGCGTACAGCAGTTCGTCAACCTGATGGGCGCCGACCACATCGTCAACCCGGCCGACGCGCAGTACGACCAGAACCAGTCGGTCTCCGACTTCGCCTCGACGGCAAGGTCGGCATGCTGATGTGGCAGGCGGCCGGCGCCAACCTGAAGAGCCATGGCATGAGCGCCAGCCAGTACGGAGTCGCCCCGATTCCGGTCCAGTCCGGCGCTCCCGGCCAGGGCGACCCAGGTGGACTCGATGGTGGCAGGCATCAACATCGCCATCTTCAAGAACACGAACACCTGAGCGCCGCTGAGAAGTTTGTGAACTTCATGACCAGTGACACCACCCAGCTGACCTCAACAGCAAGTACGGCTCCATCCCGCCGATCAGCTCCGCGCTGTCCAACCCGCAGTTCAGCAGCCCAGAGCTGTCGGTACTGAAGAACGTCCTGTCCACGAGCGCGGCACCACTGCCCCAGGTTCCCGGCGAGTCGCAGTTCGAGACGCTTGTCGGGGCCGCGATCAAGAACCTGTTCGCCGACGCTGCGTCCGGGAACCCGGTGAGCTTGGCGACCGTGCAGCAGCAGCTCTCCACCGCCCAGCAGCAGATGTCGAGCTGAGCTGGTGGCCAAAGCAATCCCAACCGATGTAAGGCGGCCCAACCGCTCCCGCTGGCCAGCCCAGCGGGACAGGGGGGGCCGCCCCGCGCGAGCCGCGGCTGGGGCGGATCCGCAAGATCGGCCTGCCGTACCTGCTCCTGCTGCCCGCCCTCATCTTCGAGCTGCTTATCCACCTGGGGCCGATGGCGGTAGGCGTCTTCATCAGCTTCAAGGCGCTCACCCAGTTCTACCTGGCCAACTGGCAGAGCGCGCCCTGGGCCGGGATCGCCAATTACCGGATCGCGACCAATTTCAACGACGCCATAGGCCAGGCGCTGCTGCACTCCTTCGTGGTCACCTGCTCGTTCACCGCGGTTTCTGTGGGCTTGGCGTGGCTGTTCGGCACCGCGGCGGCGATCCTCGCCCAGGACCAGTTCCGCGGGCGCGCCGTGCTGCGCGCGATCTTCCTGACGCCGTACGCGCTGCCTGTCTATGCCTCGGTGATCACCTGGGCGTTCATGTTCCAGTACGACAACGGCCTCATCAACCACGTGCTGCACGACGAGCTCCACCTGACGAGCCAGCCGACGTTCTGGCTCCTCGGCGACAACAGCTTCATCGCGCTGGTGACGGTGTCCGTCTGGCGGAACTGGCCGTTCGCGTTCCTGGTCGTCACGGCCGGGCTCCAGGCGATCCCGCGCGAGCTGTACGAGGCGGCGGCCATCGACGGCGCGGGCATATGGCAGCAGATCCGCCGGGTCACCATGCCCTCGCTGCGGCCGATCAACCAGGTGCTGGTGCTGGTGCTCTTCCTGTGGACGTTCAACGACTTCACCACGCCCTACGTGCTGTTCGGGAACGCGTTGCCACAGCCCGCGGACGTCATCTCCGTGCATATCTATTCGGCTTCGTTCCTCACCTGGAACTTCGGCGAAGGATCGGCCATGTCCGTTCTCCTGCTGCTCTTCCTCCTCCTGGTAACCGGCGGCTACCTGCTCGTCACGCTGCGGCGGGGGGATCGGCATGCCTAGGCGCAGCCGGGCGCCCATGGCGCTGCCCGCCAGCTTTATCTGGACGCGCAGGATCGTGCTGACGCTGCTGACCATCTTCGCGGTGACACCGGTCTACGTCATGATCACCAGCTCGCTGAAGTCGCTGTCGGACGTCACCGGCGTGTTCCGCTGGATACCCACGCACATCACGGTCAGCCCGTACATCGACATGTGGCGGACCGTGCCGCTCGGGCACTACTTCATCAACTCGGTGATTGTCTGCACCACCGCCGCCGCGCTTTCGGTGTTCGTCGCGGTGTTCGCCGCCTACGCGGTGAGCCGCTTTCAGTTCCGCGGTCGCCGTGTCTTCACGATCATCGTGCTGTCCACGCAGATGTTCCCCGGGATCTTGTTCCTGCTCCCGCTGCTCCTGATTTTCGTGTCGATCGGGAACGCGACAGGCTTCCAGCTCTACGGCTCGCTGACCGGCCTTGTCATCACGTACCTCACGTTCTCGCTCCCGTTCGCCATCTGGATGCTGGCGGGCTACTTCGACTCGATCCCCCGCGGGCTGGACGAGGCCGCGCTGGTGGATGGCGGCCGGCCCGGTCAGCGCGCTGTTCCGCGTGGTGATCCCCGCGGCCTTTCCCGGCATAGTGACGGTGGCGATCTACGCGTTCATGACCGCCTGGAGCGAGGTCCTGTTCGCCTCGGTCATGACCAACGACAGCACGCGGACCCTGGCAGTCGGACTGCGCGACTACTCGACTCAGACCGACATCTACTGGAACCAGATCATGGCCGCGTCGCTCGTCGTGAGCGTGCCGGTGGTTGTCGGCTTCCTGATCATGCAGCGCTTCCTTGTGAGCGGCCTCACCGCCGGCGCCGTCAAGTAAAACCGAAAGGCCGTACGGAACGCACGCGTGGCTCCGCGCGCCAGGCTCATTGCTCCAGACCGGCGAAGCACGCTCCCGTTCCACCTGAGGCTTTTGACCGGACGGCTAGGCAGTTTGATGGCCGAGGAAGCGGAGCAGGGCGGTGTTGACCTGATCGGCGTGCGTCCAGGGGATGGCGTGCGGTCCGCCCTCGATGACGACGAGGTCGGCGTCGGCGATCAGTCCGGGCAGCCGCTTGCCGGTCTTGTCGAGCGGCAGGATCCGGTCCGCGTCGCCCTGGATGACCAGTACCGGGACGTCGATCTTGGGCAGGTCGGCCCGGAAGTCGGCCTGCCAGGTCCCGATGCAGGCGTAGGCGGCGATGGCGGACATGATGGCGGCCACGTTAAAGCTGGCGCGGAACGCCTCGTCGCTGACCCGGTTCCCGCCGAACTGGTCCATGTTGTAGAAGTTGTCGAGGAAACCCTTCAGCCAGGCGGGAGTGTCCGCCGCTGCCGACTGGCGGAACCCGTCGAACAGGCTCGGCGGCACCCCCTCGGGGTTGTCCGGCGCCTGCGACAGGTACGGCGGGATCGGCCCGATCAGCGCCGCCCGGTCGACCTTGGCCGATCCGCGCGTGCTCAGGTACCTGGTGACCTCGCCGGTCCCCATCGAGTGGCCGACGAGGACAGCGTGTTCCAGTCCGAGCTTGTCGATCAGGGTGGCCAGGTCGGCGGCGAAGGTGTCCCAGTCGTACCCGGTGGCCGGCTTGCTGGACCCGCCGAAGCCGCGCCGGTCGTAGGTGATGACCCGGTGACCGGCCGCGAGCAGCGCCGGGACCTGCCTGTCCCAGGCGCGGCCGCTAAGCGGATAGCCGTGGATGAGGACCACGGGCGTGCCGCTGCCGTAGTCCTCGTAGTAGAGGTCGATGGGGCCGGAGTTCTCGGTGCCGACGGTGATAGCTGGCATGGCTACTCCCAGGAGCTTGTGAGGCCTGTTTGCGGGCGCTACATCGTGACGTGCGGCTTTCTACGATCATGCCACGTAGCGCTATGTAGCAAGCACAGAGGGTGACATAATAGTCCTCTGGTGGGACAGCGTTTCCGATGACCGATTCTCACCCCGGCGTGGAAGGGGATGCCTGTGACTGACGCACTGGCAGGCCCGGGCACCGGCCCGGGTCCGCTGGCCGCTGGGAGCGCCCTGAGGACGCCCCGGGCGGCCGCGCTCGCCGGCATCGTGTTCTCCGTGCTCCTGATCGCATCGCTCGCCCTGCTCAGGCTCTCTGTCCCGGCTGATCCTGCCGTGCCCGGCGGGTGGCTGACCGATTCGGCGAAAAGAAAGGCCGTGGCGATCGGGCTGAACCTCATCCCGTTCGCCGGAATCGCCTTCCTGTGGTTCATCGGGGTGATCAGGGACCGGATCGGAGCGCACGAGGATCGCTTCTTCGCGACCGTGTTCCTGGGCAGCGGCCTGTTGTTCGTCGGCATGATGTTCGTGGGCGCGGCGGTCGCCGGCGGCATCGTCGCGGGCATAGCCTCATCCGGCCCGCCGGGAGCGGGCACCCTGGCGCTGGGCCGCAACGTCACCTCGATCCTGCTGAACGTCTACTCGATGCGGATGGCGGCGGTGTTCACGCTGACCACCGTGACCATCGCGCGCCGCACCGAGATCGTGGCCAGATGGCTCACCATTGCCGGGATTGCGACCGCGCTTGTGCTGCTGGTCGGCGTCGGCATCTCACCCTGGGTGGAACTGCTGTTTCCGGCCTGGATCCTGGCAGTGAGCATCGACATCCTCGCATCCGGCCCGAGGGGCATCTCCCGCACCACCGAAACGCAGGCTCCTAAAGGACATTGATGGCACGGGCGATGACGAGCGCGGCCAGGGTGATCGAGCCGCCCGCTTCGAGCATCATGAGCAGCTTGGCCCAGGGCTTGATTGCTGATATGTCGGTCGGGCTGATCGCGGTGGCGGTCCAGAAGGCCAGCGAGAGGTAGTCGACGAACCGGGGCACCCAGTTGGCGGGCACGTACGCCGAGTGCTGCATCTCCGGGAAGACGAACGCCGGGTTCCGGTCCGGATGGTGTGCCCGGGACGCGGCACCACCGCGATCGAGGTCCCAGTACCAGAGCGCGAAGGCGATCACGTTCGTCGCCCAGACCACGCCGCCAGCGGCGAGCAGACCGCCCGGCTGGGCGGTGAAGAGCTTGTTGTTGGTCAAGATCGCCACGACGAGCCGGGCGGCGGCGAGCAGGTTCGCCACGGTCATGAACGCGATGACGGCGCCGGTGACGATCCGCAGCCAGGATTTCCGCTTGTCGATGCGGCCCGGGTCCCCAACGATCAGCACGGCCAGCAGCCCGAGCAGTACCGAAGGGAACACCCAGGCTGGCTGGACCCGGTAGCGAGCTGGCAGAGCCACATGCAGGACGGCGGCGACGATGATCGCCAGGGCCACCGGCCACCAATGCTCGCCCCGCTCGGCAGGTGAAGCGAGCTCACTCACAGGGTCGCGGGCCGACCCCTGTTCCGTAGTCATATTCGATGATGAACCAGCGGCCTTGCGGTGAACTCACACTTACGGGGTGAAGTCTCGCTGGTTACTGGTGCGGTCCGAAGATGTCGGCGGCTGTTGCCGTGAGTGTGTCATCGTCGGCGTTGACGATCTCGTCGCGTGCGCAGACGAAGTACCGTAGGTCCTGGCTCTCCGGGGCCAGGCTTGCGGCCTTTCGGATCAGGGTGGCCTTGATACGGGAGGCATCGACGCGCTTTCCCCACTTGCATTCCCCGACCAGCACCGGGACGCGCTTCTTGTCGTGTTCGGCCATGACGACGGCGTCGATCTGGTTGTTGCCGTCGCGTGTCCACCAGGGGCCGATGGCGACGATCTTCGGGCCGAGTGCGCCCTCGCGCGCCAGGCGGCGCAGGTGCTGGCGGAACGCATCCTCGTACGCCCGCCCCATGTAGTCGTCTAGGTGGTCGAGGAGCGCGTCCACGATGGTGTCACCGGAGATCTTCCTCGCCCACGGCCTGCGGTGGCAGCACTTCCGCGGTGACGGCGCCATGATCGGCACCCGGCAGATCAACGACCCCGGCCATCCCGCAGAGGTTGGCTGGCTCCTTCCCGACGAGGACCCCGGAGACCTGTAGCCAGCAAGCCTCTCGCCAGCGCCCGCCGGGAATGAATCCCCTGGCAGCGGAGATTAGAAGTAATCATGACGACCGACGAGCTGCGCTCGCGCCTTGGCCGCGTGGGGATCTGGATGCCGCCGCCCGAACGGACCGGCGTGGACGCGGCGGACACCGCGGCGGCCGTCGAAGAAGCCGGGTTCGCTTCCCTTTGGGTCGGCGGCGGCAACCCTGACCCAGACGCGTTCACGCGACTGCGGGGGCAGCTCGCGAGCAGCGGGCAGTTGATCGTGGCGACCGGGATCGCGAATATCTGGGCGTGGCAGCCCGGTGGGTTGCGCGCGGCGGCGGAGGACCTCTCCACCGACTTCCCCGGCCGGTTCATCCTCGGCCTCGGCGTCAGCCACGCACCGGCCGTCGAGGCGCTCGGCCATGCCTACGCTCGTCCGCTGGCGAAGATGGAGAAGTTCCTCGACGAGCTCGACCACCCGGCACACCACGGCGGGGAGCGCGAGCTGCCGCCGATCGTGCTCGCGGCTCTCGGCCCCAAGATGCTCGAGTTGGCGCGCGACCAGGCCCTCGGCTCGCACCCCTACTTCACCACGCCGCAGCATACGCGGTTCGCACGCGAAGTGCTCGGCCCCGCGCCGCTGCTCGTGCCCGAACTGGCTTTCACGCTCGCGAACGACCCAGCGGCAGGGGCCGCCATCGCCCGCGGGTACGCCGACCGCTACCTGAAGCTTCCGAATTACACCAGGAATCTGGAGAGGTTCGGCTTTGGTGCCCCGGACTTCGCCGGTACGGGCAGCGACCGGCTAATCTCTCAAATCATCCCGAACGGTCGCGTGGCGTTGCGTGAACTGATCACGGCTCACCTGGAAGCCGGCGCCGACCATGTGGTGATCCAGCCTCTCGACCCGGGAGCCTTCACGTCAGCCGCGCTGACCGACCTGGCCGCCACCATCGCTGACCTCTGAGGTAACGGAGCACCCAGTGCGGGGCGAACAAGGCGGCGGCGGACCGGGTCAGGCAGTGGGTCGCAGAGGCCGAGGCCGAGGGCGCGACCACGCTGCTCGGCGGCCAGGGCGAAGGCAGCTACCTGCCGCCCACCGTCTTGACGGACGTTCCCCCGGCCGTCCGGGTCTGCCGCGAGGAGGTGTTCGGCCCGGTTCGATCCTGTCCCGGGTGGAATCCTTCGACGCGGGGCTCGACGCCATCAACGATTCCGTGTTCGGCCTGCAGGCGGGCGTGTTCACCGCCGAAGTCGGATTCTCGTCATGGCTCAGCCCCAGTAGCTCCCCGATCCCAGCTTCATGGGCTTTCGGTTGCCATGTTGTTTTCTTCTTCGCCGCCTAGCGGCCAAGGATCTCTAGGTTCCGAGAGCGGGTCGAAGATGCCATCAACTCGCCGGGCGGTGTGCGGAAGATGCCACCGCCCCGAACGGGCCATGCGTTGCCGGCAGCACGCCAGTGCGGACTATCTGGCAGACGCGGTCCGCCACAGAATGTGACTCGCCTAGGACTGCGGCGGGGCCTCGGTCGCCGAAGACCGGGTTTACCAGGCTTTCCGTTTTCCGTGGGACCAGCCAGATGATGGTGGCCTCGGCCGCCAGTTCGCCGAACGCGCCAACGGAGCGGCGGTCCGCGATCGGCGGATCGGTGGTGAGCAGGACTACCGCCGGGCGGGCAACCAGGACGCCGATGGCCGTCGCGGTGCTCCCGACCTCTGCCAGATCACGGCGGAGGACTGCCCGGACGTTCTGCACGACCTCGTCAAAGCGGGTGATCTCGACGGACCGGCGCGCGTCGCGGCGGTTGAGGAGGCCAGCCTGCTGCCGGTCGCCACGAAGCACGTCGTCGCTCCCGTGCAGGAGTTTGATCTGGTACGCGCGGTCCGGCTGAGCCGCGAGACCCTTGTCCACGTCCAGTAGAACGGCCTGCAGACGATCTTGCTCGATGCCCTCGCCGATGCCGTGCTCTGTGAGCGTCAGAAAGTAGACCAAGCCCAGGCTGCCCGGCGGCGTGGTCGCGGCCAGCGGCGTCGATGGCGGCGACTGCTGCCCGCGCCGCCACGGGGCACCAAGCAGCAGGCGGGACACCGCGCCGGCCAGCCCTGCGGGGGTCGGCGGCGGACCAGCGACCAGCGGAACGGGCGGCGGCGAAGGCGCCGGCAAGTGCCCGGACGAGACCGGCTTATCGGAGGGCGGGGACCACGTCGCCGGGCTCTCGGGGTCGAGTAGGTCGGTCGGCCCGGCCGCCTGCTCGTCGGCCGAGTTGGCGGCGCCGTCGTCATCGGCCGGCGCGTACGCGCGCTTCAGCACGTCGAGTTCGACCGGGGTCAGCCCCAGCTCCCTCCGGGCGGCGAAGTAGCGCAACAGGTCCTCGCACTGCCGGTACAGCGCGGCGACGAGGTCGGCGGGGTCGCGCCAGGCTCCGTTCGAGGAGGCCACGATGTCCGCGTCATAGCCGCTGTCCGTGCGGTCGTCATGGCTCGCGATACCGGCGAGCCGCATCCGGAACCCGGCGAGGAACGGCTCGGCGCCGCAACTGACCAGCACCTGCTCGATCGTTGCGGCCGACTTGTCGATGACGATGAGCGCGAAGTGATTCCGCCCGGCAGCGACCGCTGCTGCGCGCAGCTCGACCGCCACCTTGCGGACCGGGCGCTGCCGATCACCGACCTGACCCGGCTCCGGGCCGAGGTCCAGGTAGCTGCAGGACGAGGAAGTCACCGAGCACCGGCGACAGGTTGACCCGCTGCTCCGTCTCGGCTGTCACCTTGGCGATCAACTCGGCACGCTTGCTGTAACTGGCGACCAGGCAGAGGCAACTCTCGCTGTCGTCCCCGGCCAGACCGGCCGTCACAGCAGGTCGCCATCGTCGGTGGGCAGGACGAACCCGGTGCCAGCGCCGGGCATGGTCGGGTAATTTGCCGTCGGCCCATAGGCATCGTTCGCGCCCCCATGAGCGCCGCCCCCGTAGCCCGCGCCGCCCCCGTAGCCCGCGCCGCTCCCGTTCGCGACACCGCTTCCGTAACCCGAACCGTTGCCGTAGCCCGAACCGTTGCCGTTGCCGTTGCCGTTGCCGTTGCCGTTGCCGGCACCGTTGCCGTAGCCGGCACCGTTGCCGTAGCCGGCACCGTTCTGGTTGTTCAGGGAAGGCTGCGGGCTGGTGATGCCTAGCCGGCGCTGCGAGCCGGTGACCCGGCGCTGCGGAGCGTGATGGCCGGCACCCGTGGCACCGGGGGCGCCCGGCGGCATCTGGCCGCCGAGATGCGACTGGACCTGCGCGCTCCAGTTCGTGAGCGCCTGCTTCAGGATCGTCTCCATGTGCAGGGCCACGTGCGCGTTGGCCATCTTGCCCAGATCTTCCTCGCGCTGGCGCATGTCCTCGTCGATGGCCTGCTGCTTCAGCGCCTCGCGCTCGATGTCCTGGCGCCTGGTCACCCGGTGGTCTTCATCTTGTCGGTGATCGAGTCCTCTTCGTTCTTCAGGGCGACCTCGTACAGCGACAGCGGGCCGATGTTAAGGAGGAACTTGACCATCACCGGGAGGATCTCGATGAAGAAGAACAGGAGCGTGACGATCCACTGGGCGAAGGAGAGGATCGGGTCCCTGGCACCCGCGTCGGACAGGGCCTGCAACTGGGCGAGGATGCCGTCGTTGCTGTTGACGTTGCTGGCGTTGTTCTGGGTCTGCTGGTTGACCTCGTTCTGCAGGAGGGTCTGCTGCTGCTGCAACCCGGGGAGCTTGGCTTTCGCGGTCGCCTGTTCGGAGGCCAGGCTCGTCGTCGCGTTAGCACTCGCCGTCTTCTGGGCGGCAGCCTCTTGGCTAGTTGCCGCGGTCAGCTGGCTGTCCAGGCTCTCGTAACTGGTCTTGTCCTGTGTGTACGCCAGGTAGTCGTTCTGCGCGCGCGGGCCGTTCCCCGGAAGCGTCGACGCCCCCGTCGCGCAGCCGGTGCCGGCCCCGTTGACCTCGCAGTTCCACTTGTCGTAGGCGTTGTCCATCTTGGTTTGCGCGGCGTTTACCTGTGTTGTGAGGCTGGCCACGTTCTTCTGGCTGGCCGCCAGCTGGGGCGTGGAGGCCGTGATGCCTTCTAGGTTGCCCGCTAGGACGTTGTTCCACTTCGTGATCTGAGCGTTCACCGCGGCGAGCTGCTTGGCCTGGATGGTGCTCTGCTCGTCCTTGCTCATCTGCGCCGACTCACTGGTCTGCGCGATCATCATCTGGTTATTGATGTCATGGCCGAAAACGCGCAGCGTCATCGGCGTCGCCACCACAATCGAGATCACCGCCGCCAGTGCCAGCCGGGGCAGCGCCATCAGCAGGAGCTTCTTCCAGTCCCTGGTGTGGCCCATGCTCAGCACCAGGAAACGGTCGATGTTCAAGATGATGAAGCCCCAGACGATGCCGCCGATGATCGCGACGACAAGTGGCGTGTGCACCCCGTCGTTCAGGGCGAACATCATCGACAGGGTGCCGATGCCGGACGTCGTCAGCAGCACGAGCGCCATCTGGACGAACCGGCTCCGCTCGGTCGGCACCGTGTCCAGGATGTCGTTGTTGGCCCCGCCCAGCCAGGCCAGCCCGGCCGCTACTCCCGTGTGCCTGCTCACCAGTCACCCTCCCCGTTAGTCATTGCATTCAAATAGGTGGGCCGCTGCGCTTCCGCAGCCAGCGCAGCGGCGTCCACCAGGTTCTTGGCGATCGCCCGCAGCGGTGCCCCGGCGAGCGCGTCGAAGTCCGGCAGGCGGGCGATGTCCGCGATCCTCGGCAGCTGCAGGGCGCCGGCCAGGTCCGCGTCCGTTAGCACCGCTTCCCGCAGCTTGCTTGGCAGGTCGGCGGTGGCCATCGACGGAAACCGCGGGACCTGAGGCACCTGGATCTTGGGCGTGGCCGCAAGCGCGGGGGCGAGCACGTCCGCGTTGAACGACTCCATCATGGGCACCGAGAACCGGGGCAGGGCATCGGTAAGGCCCGCCACGTCGAATTGCGGCATCTCGAACGTTTCCAGGTCGCCCAGGTCAACGCGGACACGCGTCGAAGCGGTTCTTCGCCTCAAGGACCACCCGTCCGGAGACCAGCACCGGGAAGGCGTGGACCTGAGGCTGCCCCGGCGCGCTGACGGGGACGGTCATCGGCGCGCTGCCGCCCACCGTGATGGTGACCTCGGAGACGTTCCGCACCGCGAACTGCACCCGCGCGTCCGTGCCCTGCGGGCGCACCGGCGTGAGCAGTTGCGCCATGAGCACCTCGGGCGGGGTGATCCGCGCGTTCAGCGCGGCCTGCAGGAAGTGATACAGATCCTTCGCCTGCGGCCGGAGCGCCGGATCCGGGTCGAGCACCCGCGTCATCAGCGCCACCCCCGCCGCGTCGAGCTGGCCGACTAGGCGCTTCGGGTCCTTGATGGTGGCGCCCGCACCGTCAGGGTTCAGGCAGCGCAGAACGGCCAGGCCAAGCTTGTAGACGTCAGTGGCCTTGCTCGCGAAGTTGAGCTGCGCGCATTCGGGTGGCTCCCAGCCAAAGGTGCTCACCGCTGGCTGCAGCGCGGCCCGAGCCACACTGGTCGCCCCGTCGCAGTCGAGAAGGACCATCCGCGGCGGATTGACCGCGTAGGCCGCGTTCGAGAAGCTGATGTCGCCGAAGATCCAGTCTTGCTTATGCAGCCGGGCGACGCAGTAGACAAGCTGCGCGAGCAGCGCGAGCCGCTCGACGAAATCGACGTCAGCGGACAGGCCGTTGGCGTCGAGTTGCTTGCGGGTTGCGTTCAGCCACTTCAGGTCACGCAGCTCGGTCGTCTTCTGACCCGGTCTGCGCGTAGGTCATCTCAAAGAAGAAGTCGCCGGGGATGAGCGGCATGATGAAGCCGACCACGGAGCCCTCGTCCTCGACGAGCGCCCGCGGCCAAACCGCGCGCCGGTCGAGGTCCGTCTGGTCGCCCGGCTGCAGCACGTCACGGAAGCGCACCGATCTTTCCGCCGCCTGCGCCTGCTCAGCCACCTCTTTGGTGAACTCCTTGTAGGCGAGCGGCGTCGCGGGGTCACCCGGCAAGCGGTACTGGGGGACGCGGTAGACGACGCCGAAGCCGCCCTCGCTGATCTTCGTTAGCGGACCGAGGTCCGTTTTCCTGACCGGCATGCACCGTCACTCTCCGCCGGACCAGATCCCCACGACAGTCCGGTCGTCAATGTGCGACTTCCGAGCGAACCCGACCTGGGCCGCGAAGGTCAGCGGGTCCGGCGGGCTCGCCCACCAGGACGCGAGCGTGTCGCGCACCTCGGCGCTCCACGCCAAGGGGTTGCCGACGCCGTCGCTCATCGCGAACAGCGCCCCGCCGTAGACCCGGAACGAGCACCACGAGCACGCGCCGTCCGGGGTCGGCATTGGTTGGACGGCGCTGGAGTGAAAGTCCTGGCCACCCTCGGCTGGCGCCTCCGTGACGAGGCTCCCAGGCACCGTCGGTGCGCAGGTGCCACAGCGGCGAGTCACCCACCCAGGCCGCCTCGCCGACCCACCACCCGGCCTGCCGGGTCACGGTGAGCGCCACGGCGGTTGTCGCCATGCCGCCCCGCTGCAGTGCCTCCCACTCGGCGGCGACCTTGCCCAGCTCCGCGTTGGCCGTCTCGAACGCCGGCCCGCCACGCCATCCCGGACATCGAGAGTTCCGCGAGCCGCTGGCTCACCATGGCGGCGGCGTAGTCCGAACGGTCGAGGGAGCCGACGCCATCGCAGACCACGGCGATGGCCTGGCGCCCGCCCCGCTGGGCGAGGGCGAACGCGTCCTGCCGCGCGGTGTGCTGGGCCTTGTGCTGGATGCCCCGCACCGACGCGGCCCGGATCCGCATTCCGGGCAGCGCCGCGGAACTGGCCGCCACGTCGGGCGGGCTGATCTCGGCGGGCGGCGGCCCGTCCGGCGTCGCGAACGCGGCCCGTCCGGGCTCACCGATGGCGAACAGCCCGGGCGCGGGCACGGGCACCGGTGTGGCGGGCGGCGCCTCAGACTGCGCGGACACGTCAAATCCAGTCTTCATCAGGTTCGCCCACCGTAACGCCCGGCAATGGTAGGGGCGGGTGCGTGCACCAGGGCGGGCTTCCCGCCAGACGAGCTCTGCCCGCTCGCCACCACCGTCTTCATGATGATGTCGAGGATCAGCGTCGATGACCTGCTCAATGTCCTGGGTCTTGATGTGGTAGTACTTGCCCCTGCTGAACGGGTACGCCAGCTTCCGGAGTTCGGCCTCCTGGGCGTCGCGGAAACCGAACGGGATGAACACCGGGTACTGCTTCATGCCCACGCCGGTGCTGTTGTCATAGGTCAGAGCCGTCCGGAAGGTGTCGAGCCAGTCGCGGTCGCTGGGCTCACCGTCGGTGAGGAAGAACGCGCACGGCCGGAAGATCTTGTACCCCTGCGCCCGCAGCGCGGCCGCGTCCGGGGGAATGGCCCGCGCGAGCTCGCGGAACGCCTTGCCGTAGTTCGTCACGCCGCGGTCCGTCACCAGTGTCGGCATGGGCTGGTCGCTCATCTGGCTCAGGGGCATGACCACCCTGGCGTTGGTGGAAAAGGAGATGATGCTGATGTGCGCGACGTCATCCACCACGGGGTTCTGGACGATAGACTGACGCAGCTTCTGGATGCCCTCATTGAGCAACGGCATGTCGGGTGTCATCGAGCCCGACACGTCACAAATGACGTAGAAGGGCATTACCATCTGCCCCTCGGCCGCGTCGCCACCGTACTCGAGTTCCTCGCTCATCCCGCCTCCACGAGCAAAAGTCCAGCCACCGTCCGTTCTCGGACGTAGATCGCTGCCGAATCCGGCGACAGGCCCGGCCCGGGGAGGCGCCGACTGTTCAGCGTGTCGGCAAAGCGCTACCGCCTCACTAGAATGCCATATTCAATACTGTCCTGTAGGCCTCAATGCTGCTCAGCTGGTTAAATTATGCCGCCGCTTCAAGGCTCGGTCGCACCTGGGGCTCTGTCGTACTTTCGGTGGTGACAGGTTGTTGTTTCTATGTCGCGATGGGTGCGCCATCACCCTCCCGGCCGGGTCGCGGCGGCTGGGCAGGAAATTCAAAATCCGTATATCGAACGCACGCGTGGCTTCGCCTGCCTGCCCCATGCGGGCGCAGCCCGCCATGACGTTATAGCGGGGCAACGGCCAGCGGAAGGATCAGGTCGTTTATCACCTGGCTGGTGAAGCTCGCGTCCGGGAGCTCGCCGAAGATGAGCAGGTGGTGAATGACCAGGGCGGGGAAAACCGAGATAAGGAGATCCAGGTTGCGGCCCTCGGGAATCTCGCCTCGGGCGACGGCCCGTTCGAAGACCTGCCTGAGCCTGATGCCGCCCCGGCCGAGGAACTGCTCGCGGATGACCTGGCGGAGTTCGGGGTCGCGGGCCAGCGCGGTGACCAGGCCGAGCACCAGCTGGGCGTCGAAGCGGACGTCAGAGCTGTTGGAGCTTCTCGCCATGGCCTCAAGGTCGCCGCGCAGTGAACCGGTGTCGGGTACCTCGCCTGGCTTCCGCAGGGAGCTGATCGCGTCGACTACCAACTCGGCCTTGCCGGACCAGCGGCGGTAGATCGTCATCTTGCTCGCCTTGGCCCGGGCCGCCACCGCGTCGATGCTCAGGCGGTCGTATCCGATCTCGGCCAGCAGTTCGAGCGCGGCGTCACGAAGCGCGGCGTCACGGGACGCATCCAGCTGACGGCCCCGGTGCGCGGCGGCTTCCTGGCCTCCCCGGCTGGCGGCTCGGTCCATGACTCCTCTTCCACACGCTCCGTTGGGTGCCCGATTTCGTTGGCCAACACCCTATGACACCGGTACGCGGTTAAAGCGATACGGTACAGTACCGTATCTCGGAAGCAGGAACCCGCGCAGCACGGACAGGAGAGCGGAAGCATGTTCTTTCGACTAGGACGGGGCGTCGTCAGGCACCCGTGGCTAGTGATCGGGGTCTGGATCGTGGCCGCTGTCGCGATCGTCGGGTTGGCGCCGAAGTTGGCCACCTCGAGCAGCGAGTCCTCGTTCCTGCCTAGCCACTACCAGTCCGTGCAGGCGCAGAACCTCCAGCAGAGCGCCTTCCCGACCGCCGCCGCGCCGGGCGCGATCGTGGTGTTCGAGCGGGCCGACGGCGGCAAGCTCACCGCTGCGGACTCGCAGCTGGTCGACGGCATCGCCAGCAAGCTGGCGGCGGACCACATTCCCACGCTGAGCACGATGCAGGCCGGGCCGCCGTCGGCGAACAAGCTCATTCAGACGATCTCGGTGCAGATACCCAGCGTCTCCGGTCAGCTCACCACCGCGCAGACCAACGCCATCGGGACGCTGCGGTCCGACCTGTCCTCGCTCGTGTCGGGCACGGACCTCAAGGCGGGCGTGACGGGGACGGTGCCCGAGGACGTCGACTCGGCGTCGACGGGCAACAACGCGCAGAAGATCGTCTTCATCGGCACCATCCTGCTCATCATCGTGCTGCTGCTCCTCATCTTCCGCAGCCCCATCATCGTGCTGCTGCCGCTGCTCACGATTGGCCTCGTCTCCTCGGTCGCCAACGGGCTCATCGACTTCCTGAGCAAGGCGCTCGGCTGGAGCGCCGAGAGCTTCACGTCCATCCTGCTGATCGTGGTGCTGTTCGGGGTTGGCACCGACTACATCCTGTTCCTGCTGTTTAGGTACCGGGAGCGGCTGCGCGCGGGCGAGCCGTCTAAGCAGGCCATGGAGAGTGCCATCGCCCGGGTCGGACCGGCCATCGCCACCGCCGCCGGCGCGGTGATGATCGCGTTCCTGGCGCTGACGCTGTCCAGCCTGTCGCTCTTCCGCGAGCTCGGTCCTGCCCTCGCCATCGCCGTCTTCAGCGCCGCGACCGCCGGGCTGACGCTCGTGCCGGCCGTCGTCTCGCTGCTCGGCACCCGGGTCTTCTGGCCGTCGAAGGCCTGGAAGACCGAGCCGAAGGCCGCGCGGTTCGCCGCGATCGGGCGGTCCCTGGGGCGGCACCCTGGTCGCTTCGCGGGGACGATCGTGGTGCTGCTCGGCGTGCTCGGCATCGTTGCCTTCGGCTTCCACCCGACGTTCGACCTCACCTCGGGCAACACCGCCACCACCCAGTCCGCGCAGTACGCCAACGTGCTGCTCAAGGGGTTCCCGGCCGGGGACTCCGAGCCGACCGCCGTGCTCGTGCAGTCGACCGACGGCAAGCCGCTCGATAGCGCGTCGCTTGCGTCGTTCGGCGCGCGTCTCGCCAAGGTGCCCGGGGTGGCCTCGGTGAGCCCGGTGAAGGTGAACTCCAGCGGCGACGTGGCGGACTACACCGTGATCCTGTCGTCCTCGGGCGAGTCCGCCGCCGCGATGAACACGGTGCGCGGGCCCCTCGGCACCATCGCGAGTACCGACGCCCCGGCGGGCAGTCGCGCGCTGGTCGGCGGTATCACCTCGGTATACGTGGACCTCCAGGCGGCGATGGAGCACGACTACTCCATCGTGTTCCCGGTGGCCGCGGTGCTGATCCTGATCATCCTCGGGCTGCTGCTGCAGAGCGTCGTCGCGCCCTGGTACCTGATGCTCTTCGTCGGCCTCGGCTTCGCCGCCACCCTGGGCGCCACAGTGGGCATCTTCCAGGACCTCGACAACCAGAGCGGTCTGTCTTTCATCCTGCCGATCATGATGTACCTGTTCGTGGTCGCGCTCGGCACCGACTACAACATCCTGATGGTGTCGCGGCTGCGGGAGGAGGCGACCGAGGGTAAGACCCCGAGGGAGGCGGCGGCCGAGGCGCTCAAGCACGCCGGGCCGACAATCGCCTCGGCGGGTCTGATCCTGGCCGGGACCTTCGCCTCGCTGATCCTGGCGGGCGGGTCTACGTTCGAGCAGATGGGCTTCGCGATCTCGTGCGGCATCGCCATCGCGGCGTTCGTCATGGCGATGTTCCTGACGCCATCGGTGACGGCGCTGCTCGGGGCCCGCGCGTGGTGGCCCGGGCACCAGAAGCGCGGCGGCCACGGCCGTCATGGCGGCCAGGCGGCCGGCCACGACCTGCCAAGCGTCCTCGACCCCGCCAGCGGCACCCGCGCCTGAGGGAGAAGCCCCGGTCCGTCCAGTGAGAGGTCCTGACCCTGGACGGACCGGGGCGCGTGGTAATTCTCGCTCGGGTCCGGACATGAACCGGATCGGCCTCCCGTCCGTGTACATGGGAAAGACCACCAGGACCGAGACAGGGAGCCGATAGTGCCGAACGTGAACGTGACGTACGCGGACATGCAATCAGCTGCCAACCAGCTGCGGTCGGCCCAGCAGCAGATCACGAGCGATCTAGCCAGGCTCAAGAGCCTGATCGACAACCTCGTCGCCAGCGGGTACGTCACGGACGCTTCCAGCAAGCGGTTCGAGGCGTCCTATACCGAGTTCAACACGGGCGCTACCAAGATGATCGAGGGCCTTACGGGGATGGGCCAGTACCTGGACACGGCGGCTAGGACCTTCCAGGAAACGGACTCGCAGCTCGCCGCTTCTCTCAAGTAACGCTCGTATCCCGGGGGGCGGTCATGCGGCTGGCGCTGACGGTTGTGTCACCGGGGGCGCAGCGAACCGCGGATGTCGTGCTCGAGGCCGACCCGGCGACACCAGTGGCCCAGGTCGCGGCCGAGCTTGGGCGCCTGAGCGGCTCGCTTGCCATCGCTTCCGCTGATCCCGGCGAGCCCTTGGCAGCCCCGGTGTACGTCAGCGGCCAGCGGATCCCTCCTCAGGTGACCTTGCGCGAGTCCCCGATCAGGGACGGGGCGGTGCTCAGCCTGGGTGGTCCCGAGGGCGGCGTAACGCCAGAGCCGGGCGGGCTGATGGAGATCAGGGTGGTGAGCGGCCCCGGCGCTGGCTCCATCTACTGGCTGCCCGCTGGTTATGCCGATATCGGCAGCGGCCCGGTGGACGTGCGCGTCTGGGACCGGACTGTTGCTCCGCGTGCCCTGCGGGTGCTTGTTGACGGGCGGGGTCGCTGCCAGGTCGCTCCCTATGATGGGGTGCAAGCCGCCCTGGACCGCGAGCCGCTCGCCGCTGCCGCGCCGTGGCAGCCTGGCCAGCTCATCGCCGTCGGGCGGTCGCTTCTTGGCCTGGCGTGCTACCGGCCGCCGGACGCGGCCCTGCACCCGTCGGCTGACGGCTCCAGTATTGACTTCAACCGGCCGCCGAGGCTGCTGCCGCCGGAGCGCGTTACCAGGTTCCAGCTTCCCGCCCCGCCCTCGGCGGCTGAGCGCCGCCCGCTCCCGTTCCTGATGGCTGCCGTCCCGCTGATCATGGGCGTCGCCATGGCCTACTTCCTGCACCAGGTCTATCTGCTGGCCATGGCCGGCCTGAGCCCGGTCATGCTGATCGGCAGCCAGTTGACTGAGCGCGGGCAGAGCCGCAAGACCGCTGCGCGGCAGGCGGCGGCTTACCGCGAGCACAAGGCCAGGATCACCCGCGACGCCAGGGAAGCCCTGGAAGCGGAGCGCGCTGAACGGGCCGGCCAGTTCCCCGATCCGGCCGCGGTGCTTTCGATCGCTGCCGGGCCGCGGCGCCGGTTGTGGGAGCGCCGCCGTGCCGACCCGGATTACCTGGTGCTCCGGGTCGGGACGGCCGACCTGCCGTCGAGCGTGGAGCTGACCGATCCTGAGCAGGATGAGCACCGCCGGCAGGTGGTCTGGCGCATCCCGGACGCCCCGGTCACCATCTCGCTGCCCAGCCGGGGCGTGATCGGCGTGGCCGGCCCCGGGGATATCCCGCGCGCGGCCGGGCGGTGGCTCGTGGCGCAGGCCGCCGCGCTGCACAGTCCAAACGACCTGCGGATTTACCTGCTCACGGACTCCTCGGGGAAGGCGAGCTGGCAATGGGCCCGCTGGCTGCCGCACTGCCGCCCGGACGCCGGGCAGGACTGCGCGATGCTGGTCGGCAACGACGCGGGGTCGGTCGCCACCAGGATCGCCGAGCTGCTCGCCATCATCACCACCCGCCAGCAGGCGGCCAGGGATGCCGGGCCGCGGGAGGCCCGATTCCGGCCGGACTTCGTGGTGATCTTCGACGGGTCCCGCAAGCTCCGGGCGCTACCGGGGGCAGTTCAGCTGCTCCAGGAAGGCCCCCAGGTCGGGGTCTACGCCGTGTGCCTGGACGCCGACGAGCAGTTGCTGCCCGCCGAATGCCAGGCCGTCGTCGTGGTGGAAGGCGACCGGGTACGCGTCCAGCAGGCGATGGCCGAGACACTCCCTCAGATCAGGCCTGACTTCGTGCAGCCTGACTGGTGTACCCGGCTGGCCAGATCGATCGCGCCCATTCGCGACGTCAGCAGCGCCGATGATGGCGCGGTGCTCCCCGACTCCGCCCGGCTGCTTGACGTGCTGGGGATGGAACCGCCTGCCGTCGCCGAGATCGCGGGTCGCTGGCGGGCCGGCGGCCGGTCCACGCTGGCCGTTGTCGGCGAGTCGTACGACGGGCCCTTCGGCATCGACCTGAGCAAAGACGGGCCGCATGCGCTTATCGCCGGGACGACCGGTTCCGGGAAGTCGGAGCTGCTGCAGACGATCGTCGCCTCGCTCGCGGTCGCGAACCGGCCCGACGAGATGACGTTCGTGCTCATCGACTACAAGGGCGGCAGCGCGTTCGCCGAGTGCGCGCGGCTGCCGCACACCGTCGGCATGGTCACCGACCTGGACACCCGACAGGTCGCGCGGGCGCTGGTATCGCTGTCGGCCGAGCTCACCCGGCGCGAGCACATCCTGGCCGCGGCCGGCGCCAAGGACATCGAGGCCTACCAGCTGCTTGTGGATGCGCGGCAGGCGCGGCCGTTGCCGCGGCTGGTCATCGTCGTCGACGAGTTCGCGGCCATGAGCCGGGACCTGCCCGATTTCGTGACCGGGCTGGTGAACATCGCCCAGCGCGGCAGGTCGCTCGGCCTCCATCTCATCCTGGCGACGCAGCGCCCATCCGGGGTGGTCTCCGCCGAGATCCGCGCTAACACCAACCTGCGGATCGCACTGCGGGTCACCGACCCGGCCGACAGCGCCGACGTGATCGGCGTCCCGGACGCCGCGACCATCGCCCAGTCCCATCCAGGGAGGGCCTACGTGCGGCTCGGCCATGCCTCGCTCGTCCCGTTCCAGGCCGGGCGGGCCGGCGGCCGGCGGCCAGGTACCGGCCCGGTGTCCCCCTCGACGCCATGGGCGGCGCCGCTGGACTGGGCCGGCCTGGGCAAGCCGGTACCGGCCCGGCCCGCCAGCGGTGCACGTCAGGAACCGGAGATCACCGACCTCACGGTCCTGGTCGAGGAAATTCGGCGCGCCGCGAGCGGGCTGCGTATCCCGCACCCGCACCGTCCGTGGCTGGAGCCGCTGCCGCCCAGCCTCCTACTGCGGGACGTCATGCCGACGCTCCCCGGGCAGGAACGGCCGGCCGGCGGCGCGCTTGCGTGCGTATTCGGGCTCGTCGACCTGCCGGCGGTCCAGCAGCAGCAGTCGGCTGTCCTCGCCCTGGACGCCTTCACCCACCTCATGGCGGCCGGTGCGCCCCGGTCAGGGCGGTCGCAGCTGCTGCGCACAATCGCCGGGGCCCTCGCGCTGGCGCACAGCTCCGCGGACGTGCACCTGTACGGGATCGACTGCGGCAACGGCGCACTGCTGCCGCTGGCCGAACTCCCGCACTGCGGCGCGGTCGTCAGCCGCGCGCAGACCGAGCGCGCGACGCGGTTGCTCAAGCGCCTGGCGGCCGAGCTGGGCAGCCGGCAGGAACTGCTCGCCATGGCTGGGTTCGGCGACATCCGTGAGCAGCGGGCCGCCGCTGGAGAGGCGCAGCGGCTGCCCCACATTTTCGTGCTCCTCGACCGGTGGGAGGGATTCACCTCCACGCTGGGGGAACTCGAAGCCGGCGGCCTCACCGAGATCCTCACCCGGCTGCTCACCGAAGGAGCCAGCGTCGGCATGCACCTGATCATGACCGGCGACCGCTCGCTGCTCCTTGGCCGCATCTCATCGCTGTGCGAGGAGAAGCTGATCTTCAAGCTGGCCGAGAAGGACGACTACCGGCTGGCCGGCCTCAACCCGCGCGACCTGCCCGACGACATGCCGCCGGGACGGGCCTTCCGGGTCGGCTCCGGCACCGAACTGCAGGTGGCACTGCTCGCGACCGAAGCATCCGGGCAAGGCCAAACAGCCGCGCTCCAGGCCATCGCGGCGTACTGCCGGCCACGCGATGAGGCGGTTCAGGCAGCGCAGCGGCCGTTCCGGGTGGACGTGCTGCCTGCGCGCGTGTCCTTCGCCGATGCCTGGCAGCTGCGGCCGGGCGACGCCGGGCGCGCCCTTGTCCTCGGCGGCGACGCCGAGAGCATCGGCGTGGGATTCACCGGCTGGCAGGTCGAGGCCAAGCGGGCCCGGCGCGGCTGCCTGACGGCGCCGTCCACCATCCCCGAGGGAGACCTGATCGGAATGCGGCTCTCGCGCGACGCCCTCGGGCAGCCCCCGCGCCCCGGCCGCTGCCTCCTCCATACCGGCGACGGCAACCTCATCACCGTCAGCGTCCCCGCCGTATAAACGTATACCGCGCCATGAGCCGCCCGTTTATGCTGCTTTTGTTGAACCGCAGGCTTCCTATATCCGTTTCTTCACACGTCGCTCTTGCAGTGAGCGGCGATCTGGGTGAGGGCGGCGATCGTCGCGGCGTCGCCCGGCAGCCACGGGCCCGACAGGCTGCCGACGCCGGCGTCCGTGCGCCAGTAGCTCCAGTAGCCCAGCGCCCGGCCGCCGTTCCCGGCGCTGTAGCCCGCCAGCCAGCCGTAGACCGTGGCGAACCACGACGGACGGTGCGCTGGCACATTGCTGTTCGTCTCCGCGATCGCCAGCACCGGCGACTTCTGGACGTGCTGCTCGAGGTTCTCGCGCCAAGCGTTCAGCGTCCGGATCAGCGGCGGGTCCCCGGTGTCGTACCAGTCGAGCGCGTAGAAGTCGAGCCCAGGCGGGCAGAACGGCACCTGGTCAAGGCCGGGCCCGCAGATCACCGCGCCGTACTTCACCCGGCTGCCGCGGCACAGCGCCTGCAGGTGGGCGTGCACCTGGGAGAGCTTCGCCTTGGTCAGCCCCAGCGGCGCGAACTGGCCGCCTTTGGCGGCGTCGCCGTCGGCCTCGGCGTACGCGGTGAGCACGCCGCCCTGCGACGGGGCGCTGCCGATGAAGGCGCGCAGCGTCTCGTCCAGCTGGCCGGCCAGCAGCTGGTCCGGATTGGGGTAGATGGTGTAGAACCCGGTGACGCCGGCGGGGGTCGTCGGCCACGCCGCCGGGATCGGGCCGTTCACCGACGGGAACACGATCTTCCCGGCGGTCACCTGATAGAGGTGCTCGCGGTACCCGGTCACGTCCGGGATGCCCAGGGCTCCCAGGTTGATGTTGGCCGCTCCGAACAGCATCACACCCCCTCCATAGCGCGGTCAGCAGGCACCGCGCGTTGCTCTCCGCGCATTCTTGCCTCCCTCCGCCCGCGCAGTGCGCGGGCCGTCTGTCGGGCGGAATCCGCTGATTGCCCGGAATGTGCACCGGGCGTGGCCGAACCCAATGCCGAAGATCACATTCATAATCATCTGAACGGACCGTGCCCTCCGCGTCGCAGCCCGCCTGTTCCTTGCCCCCGGGGCCGGCCTCGACGCCTACCGGCTTCTGGTGATCGTGGCGCGGGTTAGCTGACCAGCGAACTCGACCAGCGCCAGCCCGGTGCCCGAAGCCCAGTTCCCGAACTCGTCAGGCGCCACCGGATACCCGGCGGAGTCGGCGTGCCCGCCCCGAGCGAGGCGCGCCGACCGCCCGCGGCTGAGGCGGTGCCATGAAGCGCCGGCCAGCGGGGAGACCATGGCCTGTCCGAAGATCCTGGCGGCCGCGCCGGGACCGACCGCACTGACGTCCGGGGTGAGGCCGGTGAGGACGCAGCCGACAAGGTGGGCGTAGTCCGGATCGGTCGACGCCCGCGCTGCGATCGACCGCAGGGCGCCCAGCCAGACCTGGTTCAGGTTGCGGTTACGGAAGAGCTGGACGATGAGCCGGGACAACGCCATGTCCGTGCGCAGGCTCTGCTGCACGCGCTGCTGGTAGCCCTCGAGCGAGGCCGCGTCCAGCCGATCTGAATCGAGACGGTCGGCCGCGATGTCGGCCGCCCACCGCGCGCTGTGCAGCGCGTACTGGATCCCCTCGCCGTTCAGTGGATTGACCAGCCCGGCCGCGTCGCCCAGCAGCATCACGCGGTCGCCGATCAGCGGCAGCCGCGGATCGTAGATCGTCAGCGGGTGCCCGAGGACCTTTCCGCGCATCCGGGCACCCCGCAGCCGGCGCCGCACCGAAGCGTCCTCGGCGATCAGCCGTTGCAGCATGTCGCGCAGATTGCGGGCGGACCGCGGATAGGTAGACACCAGCATGCCGACGCCCAGGTTGGCCGACCCGCCGGCCGCCGGGAACAGCCAGTGATAGCCGGGAAAGGTATCGCTGCGAAACCAGATGTCGCCCTGGCCGTCCGGGCCTTCGACATCATCGAAGTAGGCCCGCACCGCCGTGATCCGGTCCTGGCTGGGGGGCGCGCCACCGCGCAGCGTCCGAGCCACCATCGAGTTGCTCCCGTCGGCTCCCAGCAGCAGCCGGGCGCGCAGCTGCCACGGGCCGGCCGCGCCGTCGCCCCGGACGGTGACCGCATCCGGCGCCTGCAGCACCGCTTCCGCCTTCCGCCCGTCCAGGACGGTCGCCCCGGCCTGCCGTGCCGCGTCCACGATCCAGGCGTCCAGCTGCAGCCGGGGGATGACCCGGCCGTAGCCGGGGATCCCGTCGACCTCCGGGATGCCCAGCAGGGCGGGCCGGTCGGCATCGACGTGCAAAGCCAAGGTAGCCATCGTGGCAGTCGCGCCGAACGCCTCCAGCTGAGCCACGCCCAGGTCGGCCAGCTCAGCCAGCGCCATCGGCCCGACGAAGTCGCCGCACACCTTGTCGCGCGGGAAGCTGGCCCGGTCGACCAGCACGGTCCGGAACCCGCTGGCGGCCAGCCGCGCGGCGGCCGCCGCCCCGGCCGGCCCGCCACCGACGACGACGACATCGCAATCGTGCCCGTGCATCGCGATCCCTTCTGCCCCGCGGAGGCATCGAGTCCATTGTGAATGAGCTGGTCGCCGTAGTGCACGCGATAGCGGGTGCCATCACATTCGGCGCGTCCGCTGTCATCGATCAGGTCATATCTTGGCCCACCGGCGGCCCGACCGGGTTACCGCCGCCGGGGCTTGTGCTGCAAGTCGAGCAGCGCGGTGAGCTTCTTCGGCGCCAGCATCCGGTAGCTCTTCATCACCAACTCCCGGATCTCCTCCCAGTCCGTGTCGTCGCTGAGCACTACCACGACGCGATCACGCCCGGCCCGCGAGGGGAAGAACGGGTGGCCAACGGCCGACCGCCGATGCCAGACGGACAGGGGATTAGCCGATCGGGCAGCCCGGCCGACAAACGGCGTGCTCGGTACCGGCTAGCGGGTAACCGACAAAACCGGCTAGCGGGGTCCTTGAATGTCCGCTGGCAGCGATGTGACCGGGCCGGGCCCGCGAGATGCTCGATAAGGCTCAGGCGTTCACCGCGGAGGTGGCGAGATGACGGGAACAGACCTATCGCGCTCGACAGGGGCCGAGTGCACGGACTGGCGTGATCACGCCTGCTGCGGCCTGGATGCTGACCTGTTGTTTCCGATCAGCACCTCTGGCGCGCCCCTGACCGACAATGACCGACATCGAAGGCGCACCCGGTCCGCCCCGAGCCTGGTGGCGGCGCCCGGGACGGTCAGCGCGGCCATTGAGTGCGTGACCAGGACGACGTCTGCAGGACACCCGGATACACACCCTGATCAATTGCTTCGCCTATCGCAACTACATGAAATGGAAGAAACGATGATGGAAGAATGCTTCTACTGTGGTGAGGAAGCCCGCCAGACGGACATCGACCGTCTGGGGAAGTGCCCTTGCTGCATGGAGAAGATGACGCGAGCTGCTGAGACAGCGGCCAGGGAATCACAGAGAGCCTGCTACACCGTTGGGTCAAATGCTCAGAAGATGTACTGAGCATGATTACAATCTTGTCAATCGCGATCCCGAGCATTCAGCGGCCAAGTTGTGGTCCCGGCTGGTCAGTGGCGTCAGGTTGCGGTCCGCGCCCGCAGGCCCGGCGACCCGAGCGCGCCCAGGCCTCCCGGCTCCTGCAGTACGCCGCCGCCCGCGGCAAAAACCTCGGGCCCGTCCCGTCCCGCCCCGACTTCGAATGCGGTGTCGGCTGGCGATCTTGGGCAGTGGGGCGCGGACCGCTTTTGGCGTAGTCAAGATCACGTGGCCGTCGGGTCGTCCCGGTAGGCGGTCAGCGACCGGGAGCCGCTTGACAGCACCGCGGCGATGAGCGCGCGGACCGCCGGCCGCTGGTCGGTGCGCGGGTTGGTGAGAAGCATCAGGTCGATCGTGCCGAGCTCGGGCAGCCGGTGCCCGGGGCCCAGGGTCGCAAGCTGGGCGGGCACCAGGCTGGCGGCCATGGCCGAGATGCCGATGCCGGCCGCCACCGCGCCGATCAGGCCGTTGACGCCGCGGCAGACGCAGGCAGTGCGGTACGGCAGGCGCGCGCGGTCCAGTGCGTTGCGTATCTCGGTGCGGGTCATGCTGGGCGTGGGGTAGACGACCAGCGGCAGCGGCTTGCCCAGGTCCAGCTTGGTCGTTGGCGTGCCGACCCACACCAGGCGGTCCCGTTTGACCAGCTGGCCGCGCTGTTCCCCGCTGGGGCGCTTGCCGATGAAGACGTCGAGCCGGTCGCTTTCGAGCCGCTGGTGCAGCAGTCCGCTCTGGTCCACCCGGAGGTCGAAATCGACCAAAGGGTAATCCCGGCGGAAGTCGCGCAGGATCTGCGGCAGCCGGGTGAGCGCGAGGTCGTCGGCGATGCCGATCCGCAGCCGTCCGCTTGGCCGGTCGCCGCTGAAGTAGGCGGCCGCCTGCTCGGACGCGGCGACGATGTTGCGGGCGAAGCCGACCATGGCCTCGCCGTCGGCGGTCAGCGACACCGAGTGGGTGTCGCGCAGCACCAGGATCCGGTCGACCTGCTTCTCCAGGCGGCGGATGTGCTGGCTGACGGTCGGCTGCTGGAGGCCGAGCCGGGCCGCCGCCCGGGTGAAGCTGCCGGTCTGCTCAACGGCGAGGAAGGTGGCAAGAAGCTGCGGGTCGTAGCCAGTCATGACGTTTCATAATAACTGTTAGGCAAATCATTGCTGTTCCATATATGTAGCTTTTGCCAAAGAATGTTTCTGACAACGTAGACAAGGCGACCAGGAAGGTCCCTCAGTGACGACCGCCGAGATGAATCGGCCACCGGGAGGCGCCTTCGCGGCCCTCTCTTCGCGCAGCTACCGGATCTACCTCATGGGCCAGAGCCTGGCCAACACCGGAACCTGGATGCAGAGCATCGCCCAGGATTGGCTGATTTTCGACCTGACGCACAGCTCGACCGCCGTCGGCATCACGATGGCGCTGCAGTTCCTGCCGATTCTGCTGTTCGGGCTGCACGCCGGGGCGCTGGCGGACCGGATATCGAAGCGGCGCATCCTGCTCACCACCCAGACGCTGAACGCGGCCGCTACCGCGACGCTGGCGGTCCTCACGATCGCCGGCGTGACGAATGCGGCCGACGTCTACGCCTTCGCGCTGGTCAGCGGGATGATCTTCGCGTTCGACGTGCCCGCGAGGCAGTCATTCGTCACCGAGGTGGTGCCCGCGGACCGGCTGCGCGCCGCGATCTCGCTGACCGCCGCCGTGTTCCAAGCAACCCGGCTGATCGGGCCGGCCATCGCCAGCCTGCTCATCGTCAGCGTCGGCACCGGCTGGGTGTTCGCGGTCAACGCCGCCTGCTACATCGGTCCCACCATCGGCCTGCTCATGCTGCGCCCGGCCGACCTGCGGCCTGCCCCGGCCGCCGGCCGGGGTGGCGGAACGGTCCGGGAGGCGGTCCGGTACGTGCGCGATCGACCCGAGGTGCTGTGGACGATCTTCCTCATAGGGATGGTCGGCGCGTTCGGCCTGAACTTCCCGGTCGTGCTCACCGCGATGGCCAAGTCCACCTTCGGCGGCAACGCCAGCACCTACGGGCTGTTCAATATCGTGCTCGGGCTCGGGTCAGCGGCCGGCGCGGTGCTGGCCGGGGCCGCCACCCGGACCCGGACCCGGACCATCGTAGGCGCGGCGGCCGTGTTCGGCCTCCTCCAGGCGGCGGGGGCGCTCGCACCGGGCATCGCCGTCTTCCTGGTTCTGCTGGTGGCGATGGGCTTCGTCAACCTGCTGTGCCAGGCGATGGCTAACTCATCGGTTCAGCTTGCGGTCGACCCGGAGCTGCGCGGCCGGGTCATGGGCCTGTACATGCTGGTCTTTATCGGCGGCACGCCCGTCGGCGCTCCTCTCGTCGGCGCGGTGACCAGCCACTACGGCGCCCGGGCAGGGATGCTGCTGTGCGGCGTGGTGCCGGTACTGGCCGCCACGGTGACAGCTTCGGCGCTGTCCGCGCGCAGGCGCCGCGCCAGGACCGGCGCGGCGGGCCTCGCGAACACCGGCCCCATCCCGCTCCCGGCCGCACGGGCATAGTCAGGTCCCACCAGGTCAGCATCCAGGACAAGCTCGGCAGGCCGTGCTCCGTAAGGAGCGAGCCCGGTTCAGCTCGCGCCGGTAGGGGCGGTCAGGTTCCCGCCGAACACCCCCATAATGGTGAGGACCGCGAGGAGCGCGCCGACCAGGCCCACGATGATCGCGCTGGTCGCGGTGGCCTTGGCCCAGCCCGGGGTGCTGCGGCTGCGCAGGATCCTCGGCGAGAGCAGCGCACCGGCACCGAACAGCACCGCCGCGGCGGCGAACACGAACGCCCACCAGCCCTGGGTGTGCCAGGCGCTTACATACATGTTCAGCTCCTGCTGAACCGTCAGGCCAGAGCTCGGGGCAGTCATCTCTTCGCTGTACTGGCCGTGACTGACCACAACGCCGCTGGTCCAGTTCGTCGTGAGGGAGACGACCGCCAGGGCCAGGCCGGCGAGGCCGAAGCCTCCGCTCACCGCGCCGGTGCCCAGAACGCCGCCCCCGACCGAGTCATCGTCGTCGATCTCGGCGAGCTCTTCCGGGAAATCGGTGAGCTCTTCCGTAAGATCGGCTTGCTCGTCCGGGGAGTCGAAGGCGATGAGCGCGGACCCGGAACCGGTGTCCGTCTCGCTACTGTTTGTGCTGTTATCGGTCATAGGCGGCAATCTTAGGGACAAAGGCTGAGAGCGAGGTGAACGAACGCTTAGGGCCAGCTGTCCCCCCGTCGTCCGCCCCTGGCTCAAGGCGCCATGTCGATCGAGGTCCCGGCGCTCGCCGCTTATCGACCGAGCGTTGTCCGTGGGTCGCGTCCCATGAAGGCGGCGAGGCGTTCCCACTCATCAGCACCGGGAGCTGGGAGACCTCCGCCCCGAAAGGGGCTCCTGGCTCGACCATGTTGCGGTACTGGGGTTTGATCATGGCCCGTGCCCCCTCGAGTGCCGGCAAGGCGAGGGAAGGGTCCAGCTTGCCGGTCTGTCCGGTGGCCCTGGCCAGGTCCCAGGCGTGCGCGGCCAGCTCTGCCAGGTACATGTCCACCAGGGTGGCTCCCGTGTACTCCTCGCCCCACGGCATTGCGTGCCTCAGCGACAAGCTGGAATTGTCGCCCCATGCTTGCGCCGCCTCCTGCGCGGCGCTGCGTAGCTGACCGGGCGCGTCGGAGAGCTCCACGTGAGGGGACTCGTCTCCGGGCGGGGGTGCCTGCCCGCGGCCGAGAGCGGCCGCCCGACGGCCCGCTTCGACGAGGTGGTCGATCAGTGCGGCCACGTCGTACTTGGGGCACGGTGTCGGGTGGCCGAGCTCGTCAGCATCTATTCCTGACACGATCACCGCGGCGTTCTCGTAAGAATCCAGCAGCGTGCTTCGGCGGTCAGAATCGGCCATGCGGTTCCTCCTCGGTGTGACAGGCTAGCTACGCCGGTCGCCGGTTCGCGAGCGCACCGAAGGACGACTATCTCACTACCCGCACGGACGCGCGAATCGGCGTTCGACGCGCGCAGGTCGACCGGGACGGCGACCCGGACGATCTGGCGAACGCGGCCGAGGCCGCCTCCGGTATCCTTAGCGCTCCCGCCAAGCCTCACCCCCTACGCGGGCGACGAGCGGCTAGTCCGCGTCCTGGCCGAGCTCCGCTCCGGCGCCCGGCCGTCGGTGGATCGTCGCAGACGCTGTGATTCCCGTGCCCGTCCGCAGCCGGACCCGCCGTCACGCAGGACCCGCCTGCCGCCACCCTGGTCCTTATGGTCGGGCTCCCCGCAGCCGGGAAAACCACCCGGGCCAAAGAACTCGCCGCAACGCACCAGGCGCTGCGGCTGACCCCGGATCACTGGATGATCCCACTGTTCGGGGATTCGATGGCCGACGGCAAGCGCTGGGTGCTCGAAGGCCGGCTCATCTCGGTCGCCCTTCAGGCGCTGCGACTAGGGGCCAGCGTCGTGCTCGACTACGGGCTCTGGGGCCGCGACGAACGGTCGGCACTGCGCTGGCTGGCCCGGTCGGCGGGGGCAGCATGCCAGGTGGTCTACCTTCCCGTGGACAAAGACGTCCAGCTCGCCCGCATCGCACACCGCCAGGAAACAGTACCGCACCAGACATTCCCGATGAGCGAGGCCGACGTGGACGCGTGGCGGGAGCAATTCCAGGTGCCTGACGCCGCCGAACTCAACGGCGGCGAGATCCCCGCCCCGCCACCAGGGTGGCCGGGCTGGCCAGAGTGGGCAGTAGACCACTGGCCCTCATGCACCGACAGCTAACCCAACTGTCCTAACGGCGTTCGTGCTGGCCAGCGGTGCCGCTGGAGTATTACCACAGGCAAGCCGACGCGTCCGCACGGGCGGCGGATGTCGCGAGCATCCGCGCTCGCCGCCCGGCAATCCGGATGCGCCGGGGGTCTTCGAGCAGCTGCGCGCGTTCGCGCTCAGCCCGGCCCAGTCCGCCCTGCTGCTGCGCGGCATGGTCGGCGACTGACACCACTCAGGCCGGTGCCTGCCCGCCAGGCAGGACCGGGCATCAGCGCTGCCAGCGTCGATGCACAAATCCCGCAGGCCCTCTTCGACCGGTTCCGTGTTGGCGGCCATCGAGCGAGCCCGCG